>CAXXNJ010000011.1:0-85830 GCA_963663555.2 Dehalococcoidia bacterium | reverse complement strand
CGCTGATCGAATACCTGATGACTGCGTATGCCGACCGCTTCGACCTTTCCGGCGGCGACGGCAAGGGCAGGCTGCTGGAACAGGTACGTCCGCTCATTCTCGCTGCGTCCAACACCTTCGAGCAGGACCGCTACCTGACGCGCCTGGCGGAGATGATGTCGGTTTCACCGGAGCGGCTGCGCTCGATGATGCGCGGCTCCGGGCCCAACGGTTCTAGCGCGAGGCCGCAGCGGCAATCGTACGGCCGGTCGCGTCCACGCGAAGAACGTCTCGACCCGGCGCAGGTGGGGAGCGCGCTGGAGGCCTCGAACGGCGACGGCCTGGAGGAGCATCTTCTTTCGCTGGTAATCGCCAATGAGGATCTGAGAGACTACGCGGCGGCGGTTCCTGAGCAACATTTCCTCGATACTGAGAACCGCGCTATCTTTACGCTGTGGAGAAGCGCGCATACACTCGCAGAGTTCGACACGTCCGCGGACGAACAGTTGGCGGGTAGAATTGAGCGACTCAGGTCGCGGCAGTTCCCGCCGAGCGACCACCTGATAAAGGTCCAGGACGTGTCTCACAGCGTACGGCGCCTGCATGAACGCCACCTCCGGCATATCAAACAGCTGCAGAAGGAGGCGTTTGAGCAGATGACGCCGGGCGCAAGCGAAGACGAACTGATCGAGATGCGCCGGCAGGCGGCCGAAACCGATTCCAACCTGAAGCTTCTATTCCCGCGACAATCCCCGAGCTAATGCCCAGAACTACACGCCCCCCCGACACCGAAGAAGATGAACAGACCGTAGTCGATCTCGCCGACGCGGCGCAGCTGATGCGGATGGGCATAACGCCCACTACGCGGGACTTCGACGACGACTCCTCTGTCGGAGGCGGCCCGTCGCTTCTGCTCAACTCAAACGCTCCCACGAGCGCGTCGGAACTGGAGGGATGGGATAGGAGCACCTCTACCGCAACGGCAGAGCGGCGCGTGGCCTTCACTTGGGATCCGGCGGTAGAAGACTCGGAAATCACCGACGACCCGGTTCGCATGTACCTGCGGGAGATCGGAAGGGTGACCCTGCTGACGGCCCATGACGAGCGTGTGCTGGCGCGCGCCATGGAATTGCAGAGGCGCCTGCAGTCGATACAGACCGACATGGAGGAGCAGTTAGGCGCCCGGCCGTCTCCATGTCAGACCACCAACGACATTCTGCAGGCGGTCGCGCCGTACCGCGATCTGGCCGAGGCCGTCGGGCGGTTCCTTGGTCTTCCGCCTGGGATGACGCTTTCCACCTTGTTGATGCACGCCGAGCTGCGTGCGCTCATCGACGGCCCGCACGATGAAGAGCTGCTGAAGTACCTTTCGGACACCTTCGACTGCGAGATCGAGGAGGCCCAGAACAGGGTCGTCGAGCTGTCTATTCTGTCGGCCCTGGTACCGCAAGAAATCCTGAACGCCATAGGCTCCGACCCGACAGTGGCGGAGTTTGAGAGCGTCGTCTTCTCAAATGGCATAGCTGCGCGCATGTCGGTATACGAGTACCTTTTCGACACGCACTATGCCCGCATCAAGGGCGATGGCGAGCGGTCCGAGCGGCACCTGGCTGAGGCGAACCTTAGGCTGGTGGTATCGGTCGCCAAGAAGTACATCGGCAGAGGGATGTCACTCCTAGACCTTATCCAGGAAGGCAACATCGGGCTGATACGCGCCGTAGAGAAGTTCGACTACCGGAAGGGCTACAAGTTCAGCACCTACGCGACGTGGTGGATACGCCAGGCGATCACGCGCTCCATCGCCGACCAGGCCCGCACGATACGCATCCCGGTGCACATGGTGGAGACGATCAACAAGCTTTTGCGGGTCAGCAGGAGGCTGGTGCAGGAGTACGGGCGGGAGCCGACCAGCGAAGAGATCGGGCGGGACCTGGACATGCCCGGCGAGAAGGTGCGGGAGATACTGAAGATATCGCAGGAGCCGGTGTCGCTCGAGACGCCCATTGGCGAGGAGCAGGACAGCCACCTGGGGGACTTCATAGAGGACAAGAACACCCTGGCCCCGGCCGACGCAGCCTCTCACCACCTGCTGAGGGAGCAGGTTGGGGACGTACTTTCGACCTTGAGCATTCGTGAACGCCGCGTGCTCCAGTTGCGTTACGGGCTGGAGGACGGACGGAGCCGGACGCTGGAGGAGGTTGGGCGCGAGTTTGGAGTGACGCGGGAGCGAATACGGCAGATCGAGGCGAAGGCTCTAAGAAAACTCCGGCACCCGACCCGCAGCGACTTCCTGAGAGACTTCCTCGAATAGACCGCCCGCCAAGTACCGGCTATACGTTAGAGACTGCAGCGCACTATGCCGGAAGCGCCTGATCTACAGATCGTCAAGGAGTTCCTGCAACGCAAGATCGTGGGACGGCGGATCGCGGGCTTTACGGAACGCAAACCCCTCACGCTCCGCAACATGACCGGCGTTCCGGTGGAGCAGGACGCGGCGGGACGGGAGATCACTGCGGTGGGCCGCAAGGGGAAGCTGTTGCTGATGGAGCTGAGCGGAGACCGCTCGATGATTGTGAGCGCCATGCTGGCGGGCGGCCTCCGGCGCTGCCGTCCCGGCGTCAGGCTGAAGGCGTCCGACATCATCCTGATCGACCTGGACGACGGAATGCAGCTGCGTTACTTCGACCAGAAGCGGATGGGTCAGGTCTACTACTTGCCCGCTGCGATGCTAGGCGAGGTATCCCGTATGGAGTCGCAGGGGCCGGACGTGCTTGACGAAAGGCTGAGCCTGGCGGAATTCACGGAACGGCTGAAGCCCTTCCGGGGCGAGATAAAGGGAACGCTCACGCGGGGCAGGGTGGTGTCCGGGATTGGCAACGCATACGCCGACGAGATTTTGTTCGACGCCAGGATCTATCCGTTCACCAAGCGGACCAGGTTGAACGCTGCGGAGATTGCGCGCCTGCACGCCGCCGTCTATGAGACGCCTGCCAGGGCGGTCGAGACGCTCAGGGAGAAGATGGGCGAGGATATTCATCGCAAGGTGCGGGACTTTCTTTCGGTCCACGGGCGCGGCGGCAGCCTTTGTCCGGAGTGCGGTACGCAGATCACGTCGATTACGGCCAACCGTCGCGAGACGAACTACTGCCGCAAGTGCCAGCCCGGTTCTTTGTTCAAGAACTAGGCTTTCATAAAGTATTTGATTATTAAGCATATACTTGATGAAAATAGACCTACGCCAAGTTGTGCGTTAGTATGTCCTGCGCGGCTCCGGCCGCCGGAGACTCACGAAGACATCAGCTATGGCGGATTCAATGGCGCTCACAGGTCCGGAGATAGTAGGGGTCATCCGTGACTTGGCGCTTATCTTCGTAAGCCTCTTCGTGATCTTCGCGCTGGCCCTCTTCTTGGCGCTGGGCCTGTTGCTCTACCGGCGCGTCTCACGGCTCATATCGCGGGCGGAGGAGGCTATCGAGCGTCTCAACCCTGCGATCGCCAACTTGGCGGCTGCCAGCGAGGCGATATCCAATTTCACCAAGGCGGCGCGATCCGGGTTTGGCTTGGCGGGCATTGTGCGGCTGATCGGCAGGTTCGTAGGCGGATCGGGTCAAAGTAGAACGCCAAATGGCTGAGCGGGCAGACCGCTCGTCGGGAGTCTGACAAATGGCTGAGAATGGCGGTTCCGGGAGGGGCGGCGGCTTTCTCTTGGGGATGGTCATCGGAGGGTTGGTGGGATTCGCCGCCGGCATCTTCTTGGCGCCAAGGTCCGGTGAGGAGACGAGGGCGCTGCTTTCGGAGCGCGGTAAGGAGTGGCGGGACAAGGCTGAAGAGCTCGCCGCCGCCACCAGGGAGCGCGTCTCATCGGCCACGTTCGAAGGCCGTCGCGCAGCGTCACGGATACGCGGCGAGAACCTGTTCGACGACTTCGACATCGACGGAGAGGAGATGTAGGGACAGGTCGGAGGTCAATACGGCCAGGGAGCTCTTGGGTATGAGCCGAGCACCTTGAGCATGGACATGTGCGGCCTTATTTCGTCGAGCGTCTCGGCAACGTGCGGCTCTGTGCGGTGGCCCTGGAAGTCCACTAGGAAGATGTAGCGCCCCAGCCGGGAACCGGTCGGCCTCGACTCGATCTTGGTCAGGTTTATGCTCCTTTCCGCGAATGGCCTGAGGGCTGCGTATACGAGGCCCGGCGCGTCTTCACGGAAGTTGAAGGCCAATGAGGTCTTATCGTCTCCGGTACGTGGATGGTCTTGATTGGACAGTACGGCGAACCTCGTCATGTTGGATGATTCGTCCTGTATGTCCTCGGCTGCGGCCTCCAGTCCGTACAGTTCGCCGGCCCTGCGGGATGCGATTGCGGCTGAGGTTCGGTCTCCCCGGCTCACTTCCACGACTGCGGCGGCGGTGCTCTTCGTAGGAGCGAGCCGGACGCCGGGCAGCCGTCCGTTGAGGTAATTCCTGCACTGGCCGAGCGCTTGAGGGTGAGACTGCACCATCCTGACGTCTTCCACCCGCACACCGGGCTGGACGAGGAGGCAGTGTCTTACCGGGAGGAGCAGTTCTCCGCGGATCATCACCCGCTTCGACCCGATAAGGAAGTCGACCACGTCTGCGACCGTTCCGTAGATGCTGTTTTCGATGGCGGCGACGGCTTCATCGGCCTCGCCTTGCTCAACCGCATCGATAACGTGGAGGTGTGACGGGTAGGGAATGCGGTCGGCGTCCGGTGCGTAGCTGGCCGCCACCTCTTCCCCGAACGCGCCCACCGGGCCGAGAAACGCCAGTCTCATCTGATCGGCTGCCTATTTTAGCTCGGTGAGCAGTTCCCACAGAGCGTTTGTGGACTCTACGGGGCACAGCGCGAGCGCCATGTCTTCGGCTTCGAGCGTCGTGTCAGTAGAGGGTGTCGAGTACAGGCCGTCTTGCCGAATGATGAAGACGATGGACGCTCCGTATGGCAGCTGTAGTTCACCCAGCGTCTTTCCGGCCACCTCGGCGCCTGCGGGGACCTTCAGGCCGACCACCTCCAAGCCCCTTTCTTGTACCGGCATCAGCCTGGTGAGCGGGACGGCAGGGAGCGAGGCCGCCACGTTTGCGATTATCAGATCGGAAATGCTGAGGGCGACGTCTACGCCACAGGTTTTCAGCAGGAGCGCGTTTTCAGGGGTTTGCGTCAGCGCCACGGTCTTCGGCGTCTGAAAGCTCCACTTTGCCAGTTGGCATACGGCAAGGTTGTCTGCGTCGCTGCCTGTCGCTGCGACCAGCACCGATGCCCGCGACACGCCGGCCTCGTTCAGGAATTGAAGAGACGTTCCGTCTCCCACGCCGGCGACTCCTCCCATCTCGGAGCGGAAGGCTTCCACCCGGTCGGGGTCCCGGTCGAGCAGGAAAGCCTCGTGCCCGCCGGATATGAGTGCGGATGCGATGCTGGAACCGACCCGGCCCCCTCCGACGACGACGATGTACAAGGCTGATTACTCCTGTTCAACCGCTCAGGGCCGACATGATGTTCTGCACGGTGAGCTGCACCGAGTTCACGGCGGCAAGTCCGAGGGAGTCGTAGAGGCTCCGTAGGTTCTCGTCCCTGACTTTCAGCACGGTCTTGGTGACCCTGTACTCGTAGAGCGCCCGCTGTGCGGCGAGGCCGTTCACGGTGTCGCTGCCGGTGACGGCGATGAAGACGTCCGCCTCGCGAATCCCGCACGCCTCGAGGACTTGGGGTTCGGAGCCGTCGCCAACTACTATGGAGATGGCGCCGGACTCGACCCTGGATGCGGGCAAGGACTCCATGTTCTCCGGGTCGATCTCGATGACGGTCACCTGGTTGCCCTGGTCGCCCAGCGTCCCGGCGAGGGCCGCGCCCGTCTTACCGCCTCCTGCGATTATGACGTTCACCGGTGATGCCTCCACCGTTCGCCGGTCATACGGCCTGCGCTCCATTGCGGCTCGACCTGAACCATGCCGACTGCGCGATATGCCCCTTGGGCTGCTCGCGATAGAGGATGACCGGCATGGGGCAACGCGCCAGTATGTAGGGGACGTGCTCGCCCAGTGAATAGCGGCCGTTCTTCATCTGGTACGATGTGCCGATCACTATCGCGTCCACGTCGCGCAGTTGCAGTTCCTGCATCACTGCGGGGCCGACCTCTCTTGCCTGCAACAGTTGCGTTTCCAGCGCGCCCCTGGTTAGTTTCGACAGTTGCTCCGCTCGCCGGAGGGCCTGCTCTCCAAGGGCGATCTGGTCTTCCAGTTCGGCGTCTACGTTATATGATCGGCTCACCCTTATCACGTAGACGATGAGCAGCTTTCCCCTGGCCGCGCGCACGATGTCTGCGGCGTGGGAAACCACTCCGGAGTCCGACGGTTCCCCCGTGGCGAGGGCCATTACGTTAGAAAGCGCCATGTGCCGTTTCCGGTATTCGCTCAGCCGGTAATCTGCTGGACCTGGCCTGCGTCGCCTGCGATTATCAGCTGGTCGCCAAGTCTTATCTGTTCGTCGGAGTCGGGGATTAGCGTTACGTTCTCGCCTCTTCGCATGGCAAGGACGGCAATCCTGTACCTGTCCCTCGGTCCTGCGAAACCGGCCTCCCGCAACGTCATGTTGGCGAACCGGTCCGGCGCAGTCAGCCTGCTGAGTCCGAATGAGCTTGCCAGCCCCATGTACTCGTCCACGTCCGGGTTGAAGAGGTTGTGCGCGAGCCTTCTTCCCGCTTCCTCTTCGGGGTGGATCACCCTGTCGCATCCGATTCGCCTGAGAGTGTTTCCGTGCAGTTCGCTGTGTGCGCGGGCGACGATCTGGGGCACGTTGAAGGTCTTGAGCAGCACGCTAACCATGATGCTCGCCTCCATGTTCGCGCCGATTGCGACAATGCCGATGTCGAAGTTCTGCACCCCCATTTCTAGGAGGACGGATTCCTGGGTTGCGTCTCCCCTGATTGCGTGGGTGACGCGGCCCATCATCATCTGCACCCGCTCTTCGTCCTCGTCTATGGCCATTACGTCATGGCCCAACTGGTACAACGTGCGTGCGAGGTTGGAACCGAACCTTCCGAGTCCGATAATCATCACCTGCTGTTTCATAGATGGCAACCACCTTTTCCGGTCGTGCTCTGAGTCCGTCTTTGAGCCGGACTGCGTCGGCAGGCCCGGCGCTCACCCGATTCTAACGTTCTCCTGCGCCATGCGTACTCTTTCCGGGGCTGTTCTTCCGGCCATCAGTAGGGCGAGCGTCACCGGGCCAAGCCTGCCCAGGAACATCGCGAAGATCAGGACGATGCGGGCCGGTTCATTCAGGTCGGCGGTGATGCCCATGGACAGTCCCACGGTGACCGACGCGGACACTGCCTCGAAAAACGCCTCTCGAAACGGCAGGGTATCTTGCACCGTCACGAGCAGGTAGGCGCAACCCAGCAGGCTGAGGGCCGTCATGGCTGAGATGACCATTGCCCGCTGAACGATGCCCAGCGATATTTCCCGGCCGAATGCTGCCACGTGTCGGCGGCCTCGAATGGTGGCGAAGATTGCGAATATGACGACCATGAAGGTGTTTATCTTGACGCCTCCCGCCGTCGAGGCCGACGCTCCGCCGATGAACATCAGGGTCTCGGTCGAAACGTCGGAACTGGGATTTATGAGCGCGTAGTCGAAGGTGGCGAAGCCTGCGGTGCGCGCCGCGACGGAGTGGAATATAGCGTCTCCCACCCAAGCGCCCGAGCTGAGGCCCCTCGTCAGTTCTTCGTTGTTGCGCTCGCTCAGAAAGAAGAGTCCCACGCCCACCGGTATCAGGGCTAGGGTTCCAACCAGGATCAACTTCGTCTCGAGGCGCAGATTGCGGTACCTGCGCACCACCACCAAGTCCCTCAGGACTGCGAATCCCAGGCTGCCCAATACGATCAGGCCGCCCATGATCGCCAGGACGGGTATGTCGTCTCGGAAGGGTATGAGGCTGGAGCCGCCGCCCAGCTTTTCGTCGGGCAGCACCTCTATGCCGGCGTTGTTGAAGGCGGATACTGCGTGGTAGACGCTGTGCCAGATGGCGTCGGGCAGGCTGATCCCTTCCCACAGTGAGCCGAACACGTACCAGCGCAGGAACAGCATCGTTGCGCCCACCAGCTGTATGAAGATCGCGACGATCACGAAGCCCCTGACCACCGAGGTGATCGATCCCAGCTGTCCGCCGCCCATGCCTTCCCTGATGATGAGCTGGTTGGCGATGCTGAGCCGCTGGCCGACGATTACGGCTAGGAACGCCACGCCGGTCATGAATCCCAGTCCGCCCAGGAACAGCAGTCCCAGGATCACCACCTGCCCGAAACGGCTCCAAGCCTCTGCGGTGTCGACCACGATCAGGCCGGTCACCGTGACTGCGGAGACGCAGGTGAACAGGGCTTGGGTGATTGGCGGGCTTGTATTGTCCGCAGTGGACATGGGCAGCATGAGCAGCGATGCGCCCAACGCGACCAGCCCCAGGAACCCGTATACCAACAGCATGGGAGAGGCCGGGCCCCTCGTCGAAACGGCGCGCGACTCGACGTGTACCCGTACCGGAGCGATTTCGGGTGCGCTCGGCCGCCGGATGACGGTATCGCCTGGCAGTGGCTGGAAGTCTTGGTTCAAAGATCTGGAGCCTGTCGGAAAGCCGGAAGAAACTGTGCGGAGCTTACCCGCCGGACAGTTGTACGGGCCGCACGTACGCGGCGCAAGTAAGTCTAGCGTTTCCCGCGCCTGCTAAGCTTCTATTCATTACTGCATTTCATCCTTTTGGACAGGCTATGACCGCTACAGTCGAACGCGCAAACCTCCGGAGCCGCCTGGAAGAGGACGGCAGCTTCATGGTGGCCCTGGAGCTGGAGACGACCCGCGGGCTGGCGATGGAGGAGAAGGCCCGCAGCGCCTCCAAGATGGCGCGCGATCTGGCCGCGTCGGGGTACGTGCAGGCGGTTTTCGTGACCGACAACCCCGGGGGGAACCCTCACCTTCGGCCCGAGACGCTGGGGCACGAGCTGAGCGGCGCCGACCTTGAGGTGGTCATCAACGTTTCGTGCAAGGACTACAACCGCAACGGTCTTGAGAGTCGGCTATGGGCGCTGGGCAGCGCCGGACTCAACAACGTCCTCGCGCTGAGCGGCGACTACCCGGTGGACGGATTCGAGGGCAGCGCAGCGCCGGTCTTCGACACCGATTCGGTTGGCCTACTCGAGATGATCCGGCAGATCAACGCCGGACTGCCCGCCCCAAGACCGCGCTCCAAGTCAGGCGAGTCCAGCCTGCTGCCGACCCGCTTCTATCCGGGCGCAGTCGTCAACCCGTTCAAGAAGCTTGAAGGCGAGCTGATGACGCAGTACTTCAAGCTGGACGTGAAGATGAAGGCGGGTGCGCGGTTCGCCGTCACTCAAATCGGCTTTGACTCGCGCAAGCTGGACGAGCTGAGACGTTACGTAGGAATGAGCGGCTCCGATCTTCCGATGCTGGGTTCCATATTCGTGCTGTCTTCACCGGTCGCCTCCTTCTTCAACCGCTGGGGCATTCCGGGCGTCGCGGTGACGGACCGGCTGAGGGACCTGGCCAAGCGGCAGGCGCAGTCAAAGGACCGCGGCAGGGCGTTCTTCGAGGAGTTGGCGGCCAAGCAGATAGCGGTCCTTCGGGGAATGGGCTATCGCGGGGCATACGTCAGCGGCCGGCCGGGGGCGGCCAGGATCAAGAGGATCCTGGATCTGGAGAGGTCTTTCGGCAAAGATGACTGGAAGGAATTTGCGGCTGAGATTTGCTTCCCACAGCCCGGGGAGTTCTACTACTTCGAGCAGGGTGACAACAAGGGCTTGAGCAGCGACCTAGTGAACCGCAAATACCTGGCGTCGCGCTCGCGGTTTGCCGGGGTCAAGGGCCGGGTCGTCAAGTCTCCGGCCTACCACGCGGGGCGGCTGCTTCACGCGGCCGCATTCGAGCGCGGCTCGCCGGGCTTCAAGGCGGGCAAGGCGCTCTATTCACTCATCGACAAGTCAGCCGCCGCTTCCAAGCTGGCCCACACGCTGGAGCAGGCGGCCAAGATGCCGTTGTACGGCTGCCGGGACTGCGGGGACTGCTCCCTGCCCGACATCGCCTACCTGTGCCCCGAGTCTCAGTGCGTGAAGAACCAGCGCAACGGCCCCTGCGGCGGAACGCGCGCCGGAAAGTGCGAAGTGTTGGATAAGGACTGCATATGGCTGAGGGCCTATGACCGGCTTAAGCCCCTTGGAGAAGAGGCGGATATGCTGGCGCGGCCGGTGATATTCCGCAACTCTGCGCTGCGCGGCAGTTCTGCGTGGGCCAACACCTTTCTCGGTCGCGACCACCACGCCGGCCCGTCGAGCCAAGGGGGTTCGCAGGCGTCCGGCTAGCCCAGAGTCGGAAAAGGCGTTCTGTCCAATCTTGACGCGGGAACGGCCTGCTGGCGTCACAACCTCACGCTCAGGCGTAAAATAGTGCGTAACGGCGTGAGCCAACCTTGAGCGCCGCGTGAAGTCCTGTCTCGCGACCAGCTCCATTACGAAATGCCAAGAGTAATCGCCTCAGCCGGCCAGTTCGTCACAATCGGCGAAAACATCCATACGACGCGTGTCGTTCGCAGGAACGGCAGGCGGGCGACCACGCTGCCCGACGGGACGGAAGCCGTCGTCTACCGCAATGGCGCCGGGGATGTGCGTCATCTCACGGTGCCGGAGCATTTCACCCGCACCCAGCCTTATGAGCAAGGCAATCTGAAGCACTTCATGATCGCCGTCTGGAAGGGGCTGCACGGCGATGCGGCGGAGAGCGAGGAGGGGACCTCGTACATACATCGCGAGGTGAGCCGCCAGGCGCAGGCAGGGGCAGACTACCTAGACCTGAACGTGGACGAGGCCTCTTACAAGCTGGATGAACAGATCGCTTCTATGAGATGGCTGGTGGAGAACACGCAGACCGTGTCGCCAATTCCCCTGAGCATCGATTCTTCCAACTCGGACATCATCGCCGCGGGCCTTGAGGTCTACGACGGCTCGGCCGGCCGGCCTCTGCTCAACTCGGTCGCGCTTGAGCGGCTCGACGCCCTCGACCTTGCTATCGAGCACGATGCGCGGGTGATCCTGTCGGCGGCCAGCATGGACGGCATGCCTGCCGACGACGCGGAGCGTGTGGAAAACGCCGGCGCCATCGTAGAGGCGGCCCTGTCGCGCGGCGTGGCCGCATCGGACATCTTCGTCGACGGCCTGGTCTTTCCTATCTCGGTTTCTTCGGAATACGCAATGCATTACCTGAAGGCCATGGAGGAGGTGCGCCGGCAGTTCGGGCGGGAGATCCACCTGACCGGCGGCATCAGTAACGTCTCGTTCGGTCTGCCGAAGCGCCGGCTCATCAATGATGCGTTTCTCCACCTTGCGCTTGAGCACGGCGTGGACAGTGGAATAATCAACCCGATAGAGACGAAAATCGGCAGAGTGATGCAGCTCGACCTCGGTTCGGAACCCGTCAGGATAGCCATGGAGCTGCTGCGGGGAGAGGACGACTACTGCATGAACTACTTGGACGCCTTCCGTTCCGGCAGGCTGGACTGACGACAGGCCCATGGCGCTGGGGATCCCGCTTCGGGCGGAGGTCACGGTAGGAAAGCAGGCTATGTTCAGGCCCGCATTCTGGTTCTCACAGTTCATAAAGTTCTGCGCCAGCAACTTCAATGAGTTCCTGGACAAGAACGGCCCGTACAACGCGGCCGCAATATCCTTCTACTCCCTGTTTTCGCTATTCCCGCTGATGCTGGCGCTCGTATCTGTATTCGGATTCCTACTGGGCATAGGCGGCTTTCAGGAGAAGCTGATAGAGGGCCTGCAGAGACAGGTGCCGGTCTTGGAGGAGAGCGGTGACGCGATAGTGGAGGTCCTGGAGTCGCTGTCGGCGCGTCGTACCCTGGGCAGCATCCTTGCCGCAATCGGCCTGATGTGGTCCTCCACGGCCGTCTTCGGCTCTATTCGCAAGAGCATCAACAACATCTGGGGCATCCGCCGAACGAGGCCCTTTCTCATGGAACGGGGCATGGACTTGGCCCTGATGATCGGCGCGGCGCTATTGATGTTTGGCTCCGTGTTCGTCACGGCCACGGTCAACTACTTCCAAGACGTGTCGGCTTTCCTGGCGCCGGACGCGCCGATAGCGGATCCGGCCCTGTGGCAGCGGCTGGCGACCCCTGTTCCGTTGCTGATGACCTTCTGGGTATTCGTAATCCTCTACTGGTGGCTTCCCAACACGCGGTTGAGGTTTAGCGACGTGTGGCCCACCGCGCTCGCCGGAGCGATAGCGTTCGAAATAACCAAGGCTTGCTTCGTCTTCTACCTGAAGCGCTTCGACACGGCGTCCGCAATCTACGGGGCGGTCAGCGCGATCATCATCCTGATGGCGTGGGTGTACGTGTCGGCGATCATCATGCTGGTTGGCGCGCAGTTGACCTCCCGCTACGTCTTCTTCAGGGCCGCAATAACTCACAGGAAACGCAACGAGTACCTTTGGAAGAACCTGGAGCGGGTCAGATCGTTGCCGGGCCTGCCCGGTATGCCCGCGGCCGCGCCCTCCGGCGCCGCCGTGGACCACGAGAATGGCGGGGAACGGAACGCCCGGCGCGGCGCCATTCACCTGGCCTGACGCGCAGCCCTATCTGCGCGCCGGGTCACGCCTAGCGGGCTGAGCCGCCGCCATCCGTTTGAGGTTCGACCTCCTGGGCCAGTCTGGTCAGCTCCTCGTAGGCCTTTTCCAGTTCGCGGTCCGATTCATTGGGCCAGAAGTAGGGCCTGATCTTCACTCCCCCAAAGTGGCGTACGATCTCGGAGTGGTCGTCAACCACGGCGTGCGGCCTGTCCACGACGCCTAGCTCGGGAAGGCGCTCCTCGAAGCGTTCAATGGGCTTTTCGAGTACGTCCGCCACCAGGTCGGCGAGGCCAAGGCGCTTCACCTCGTCCGTTCGCACTCCCACCCCGGACCATATGAAGAGCGTGTGGCCGTCGTCTTTCAGGCGCTCTAGGGTCTCTCTTGCGAGCGGTCTCAACTCGCCCGTGTAAGCGATCAGGGTGTAGTCCATGTCGAAGTAGATGTTCACTTATGCCGGATCGCCCTTTCTGCGTTTCCGCCTTGGGCGTGAGGACTACCCCCGGCCCTGGATCGTGCAAAGCCTACACGACAAGTTCGTTCTCGTTAGCGCGCATACAGGGTATCCTTCTGACGGCGCGCGCGGCAGGCATGGTTGGCGATTGCGCCGGCGCGGAAATACTTCCGGAGGCGAGAATGCCCATAAAACTCGAAAAGCGGCGGCACGTCGCATGGATCACTATCGACAACCCGCGGAAGGCCAATATCCTCGACAGGGAGACCTCGGAGGAGTTGTCTCGCGCATGGGAGGAGGTGTGGGAGGACAGGGCGGTGCGCGCGGCGGTCATCACGGGTTCCGGGGACCGTCACTTCTGCGCGGGGCACAACCTGGACGCCCTCTCCGGGCTGACGCCGGACGACCGCGAACGGTACACCATCGAGCGGCTCATCTGGCCGCCGGCCGGCACGGTCAACGGCACCCGCATAGGCGCGGACGGCCGCATGGGCGACCACTTTCCGCAGATATGGAAGCCCGTCGTGGCCGCGGTCAACGGCTGGGCGGCAGGCGCAGGCTTCTACCTGCTGCTCGCCTCCACGGACATCCGCATAGCGTCCGACAAGTCCAGGTACCTTCTAGCCATGACCTCTCGCGGCGCCGTGGGCGCGGGGCCGGGAGCCACCCTGCTGATGCGCCAGCTGCGCTACGCAGACGCCATGCGCATTTTGCTCACCGATGAGCCGGTCGGCGCACAGGAGGCCCTGAGAGTCGGGATCGTCAACGAGGTGGTACCACACGATGACCTTCTCTCACGCGCGGAGGAGGTGACGGACCGCCTGGCGGCGATGCCGCCGGTCGCAGTGCGCATGATGAAGGAGCTGGCGATTCGCTTTAGGGACGTGCCGACGGACGCCGCCTGGCAGGTGCAGCACCTCATGAACTCGTTCATAACTGCCACCACCACGGACGTGGACGAGGCGCGGGATGCATTCAGCGAGAAGCGGCAAGCCAATTTCACCGGCGGGCTGCGCCGTCGCGGAGATCCCTTTCCGGAACTGAGCGAGGAAGAACAGGCCCGCTTTCAGGAGACGCTTCGCTCCCACGGAATCCCGCGCCCTTAGGCCGCCCGCCCGGAAACGGCTTGGGCTGGGCGAGAGAGAGGGTTGGCTGAGGGCGAATGCCGTCTGAAAATGCCGGTCTCAATGCGGCGTAAGGGCGCGTCGCATAGGCGCAAGGAGTGGGGAACGTCATGAGGCTTCTACTGATAACGGGTGGTTTTCACCCCTTCCACGAGACGACTCCAGTCATCACGAAGCTTCTCAGGGATGCGGGGCACACCGTGCGCGTGACCAAGACAGCCCGTGAGCTGGCAGGGCCGTCGATGTCGGGGTATGACGCCATCGTCCTGAACTCGTGGCGGCGCAACCTGACCGAAGAGCAGACCGCGTCTCTGCGCCTTTCCTATCCGGCCGGGGATGAGAATAACGACCTGGACGACGCTCAGCGGGCGGGTCTGAAGTCGTTCGTCGAAAGCGGCGGCGGGCTGATCTCGCTGCACGTTTCCGCAGATTCCTGCCCAGACTGGCCGGAGATGAAGAAGCTCACGGGGGGCGGCTGGGTGACGGGCGTCAGCAACCACGGCCCCTTTGGCCGCTTCACCGTAAACATCTGGGACCGCAACCACCCGGTGACGAACGGAGTCGATGACTTCGAGACTTTCGATGAGCTGTACTGCGACATGGACCAGCAGCCCGGCATCAGCGTCTTCATCGGCGCCCGTTCAGACGGCAAGGACTGGCCGCTGGGCTGGACGAGCCGTTACGGCGAAGGCAAGGTCGTCAACATGGCGCTTGGACACTCCGGCGCATCGGTTGGCATGAAGCTCGACGGTCACGCCGGTACATGCCTGTGCCCTCCCAGACCGCTGACCCCGTACCAGCGGCTCTTACTCAAAGCCGTGGACTACGTGACTGGCTAGTCGGCGCCAAGCGCCATTGACGTCAGCCTTTAGATGACCAGCTTGGCGTTCTTTGGGCGAGGCTTGCCGCCGTGCACGGATGGTTCGGCGCACCACTTCGCGGCCAAGCGTCGGACTCCGGCGTAGATGTCCTCGTCGAAGCCAAGGATGTCGCACACCATGCGGCGGTCCAGCAGGGCGCGGTTGGGATCGGCGTCGGCGAGGTAGGCGGGCTTGAGGTCTTTATCGCGGAACTCGTCGAAGACCGATTCCGCCGTGCGGAGCTGGCTGTCCGCCAGGGCGCGGAGGTCCAGCACGGGGAGGGTCTCCGCTGAGGAGCGGATTGTCTTTCGCCCACGACCGCTTTGCTGCCTGTTGGCGGTCCACCAGAATTCCAGTAGCCCCAGGGTGGTATTGCACCATATGACAAATGAGCTGTCTAATTTATGGTCATCGAATAATACAGTAGGCCATGCAACCCCGCCCATGGACTTGTGCATAGTCATGGTTGCTGCCAACGCTTGAGACGTAAACCGAAAATCGCGGTTCAGATGAACACGGCTTGCGGTACCCCAAAGAGTTGCGGCTCTATCCTCCATTCCAGGCTTTACAAACAGTTGTACATCGGGATCAGAGACAATTCGTTTTTCGGACTTGGCATTGTGATTCCACAGTGCGGGATAGGTCGCAGTTTCGCTGGCAGGCGCCATGTAGAAGGGCCCTTGATGAGAGGAACTGATCAACAGCTGGGAATCCGGACCGCGCTCTCCGACTTCCTTAAGGAGCTTGATAGGCAAGGATTGGGCATGCGCTTGCCCAGGCAG
Source organism: Dehalococcoidia bacterium (assembly GCA_963663555.2). Lineage (GTDB taxonomy): Bacteria > Chloroflexota > Dehalococcoidia > Lucifugimonadales > Lucifugimonadaceae. Next base: position 69,980 of record CAXXNJ010000011.1, on the reverse strand, counting down.
CCATAGCCTACCGGTGGATAGAGCGTGCGCCGTTTGGGCAACGGATGCGTCCAAGATCCGGCCGGCCTTCCAGCCCGTTTCTTGGATTCCCACAGGAGCGTTAAGCAATTCGCCAACTAGGTCGTCACCGGCAAATATAGGTACCCCGCCATAAGGGCCATCTTCCAGTGAACGACTTAGTTCACTGTTAAATATTGCGCTAGAAATTTCCTGAGATTCCACAAAACTGGCCGGCCTGCTCCGTAGGGAGACAAAAGTCCCTCTGGCTGCCGGTTCCTCATTCAAAGCGGTCTTTCGTCCAATGACCAAGCACTCGGCTATGCCTGTATCGGAGGAGAAGGAAATGCCGTGGCCCTTATCCGTGATGCTTACAATGCTTAAGTCGGTGAATTGCGCAGCAAGCAATTCCCTAAATTTTGCCCATGACGAGCCGTTAGTTGCCGTGAACGGTAGTACCATCGCGATTACGCCGCCTGGCCGCAGCTTCCTGGCGGCCAATGACGCGAAGGCGGATCCCAGCCCGGCGTGCCCGTGATAGGCCATGCCGGCAGCGAAGCGTTTCAGGCGACCGGCCATTTTTGACTGGTCGCTTCTGGACGCGTCGAATGCAGCAAAGGCGGCGTTCAGGACGCCGTCCGCTGAGTCACGATGCTTTGTGTCGCTTGTGAACGGCGGGTTCATGATTACAAGGTCGAATCCGTCGTCGGGGACCTCGGCGCGTACCTGGGCGGCGGTTTGTTCTCCGGCGCTGCCGGTGCGCTTGGCGGAGTCGCCCAGGTTGATGAGGGTCAGCACGTCGGAGGACTGGAGCAGTTCCAGGGAGCCGATCGCCACGCTTCCGTCCTCCATTGGCCCGTAGGGCATGGTGTATAGACGGGAGTTCTCGTAGCCGACGGAGGGTTCGACGCCTGATAGCGTGGAGCCGGTGATGTGGACCGCGGAGGGCATCACGTCGCAGCCGTAGAGGACCTCCTCCATCATGGTCTTGTGCAGGGCCGCGGTGTCGCCTCCGGCCCGCTCGTGCCGCGCCGCGATCTGCTCGTAGACGGCCGACAACAGCGCGCCCGTGCCGCAGGCGAAGTCGCCGATGCGGAGCTTGCCTATAGCCTCCGCGTTGGCCCAGTCGACGTTCTGCATCTTTGAGACGGCTAGTCGTGCCAGCAGAGAAGCCGATGCGGGACGCGTGTAGAAGGTGGCTAGGTACTTCCGGTCTGCGATGAGGCGCTGGAAGATGCGCCCTGTCAGGTCGTGCGCGTTCTCGACGCCTGCGGTGTTGACGTCTTGGGCGGTCTTCATCAGACGTCTTAACACCCTCGCAGCGTCACCGGCAGTCATATGCAAAAGGATGTCCCTTGCGATTGCGAAGATGGCCCAGTAGTTCACCTTGAGTATGTCGCCCCAAGCGGCCAGCGCCTCTTCCTTGGGGTTTGACACGTCGGCGCCGCATACCTGCGACAGCGTCTTAACGTCCTCGTGCATACCTGCGAGGCGTTCCTGGAAGACCATGGCGTTGGCGATGATTGCGCAGGCCATTCGGCGTGTCTGCGGCACGTTGGCCATGCCGAGCAGGCCGGCGATCTCGATGATGATGAATGGCCGGATCTCGGCCATTTCGTCCAGGATGCGCGCCGCTCCGTCGATGCCTTCCTGTAGCGCGTCGGCGGCCTGTTCCACGGCGCGCTGCGGGACGGATACGAGTCTCACCATGTCGGCGACGTCCTCCACGGAGCCGTTCATCCAGCCGGAGTCGGGGAACCTGCTCGCTTCCCCGTTCTCCTCGGTGAAGACGCAGTACGACAACCGCGCCTTAGACAACGCGGCGCGCAGGTCGTCGGCCTGACGTATCTCCTCGGGGTAGCGCAGGCCGATTGCGGCTTCTATGACGCGCCCGCCGGAGGTGGCCTCCAGGCCAAGTCGCGACCTGGCTTCGGCCTCGACGTTGGCGCCCGGCATGTACTCGGCTTCTATGACGATGGGCGCGCGGCCTTCCGCCGTGATCAGTATGTCGGGCCGGCGTCCGGGGTGTCCGGCGATGGCCTGAGTGTGCTCAGACCGCACCCGGCTCCTGGGCATCATGCCCTGTAGCAGTCCGCCCAGTGTGTTATTTGCGTTCGGCTCTGTCTGTCTCGGCATCTCTAGATGACCAGTTTGGCGTTCTTTGGGCGGGGTTTACCGCCGTGCACGGATGGTTCGGCGCACCACTTCGCGGCCAAGCGTCGGACTCCGGCGTAGATGTCCTCGTCAAAGCCAAGGATGTCGCACACCATGCGGCGGTCCAGCAGGGCGCGGTTGGGATCGGCGTCGGCGAGGTAGGCGGGCTTGAGGTCTTTATCGCGGAACTCGTCGAAGACCGATTCCGCCGTGCGGAGCTGGCTGTCCGTCAGGGCGCGGAGGTCCAGGACGGGGAGGGAATCGATTCTTCTGATGGTGGTTGTTCCCCTCCCTGCAAACTGCCGGTTGGAATGCCACCAAAAGCTGACTAGGCCAAGAGTTGCGTTAGCCCACGTCAAGAAGGCGTATTCCATACTTTCATCTTCAAATATCACGTTGGGCCATGCTCTACCGCCGATGCTCTTTACATCGGTGAAAGCGGCCGCTAATGGCTGTGAGCCGAACCCGAAATCGAGGTTTACATGTACGCGACTGGCTGTCGCCCAGATCTGGGCCGCTCTGTCTTCCATGCCACGGCGGACCCTCAACTGCGAATCGGGTGCACAAACCATATTGGTTTCGCGCTTGGCGTCATGGTTCCACAGGGCGGGATATGTGGCAGTATCTGAAGGAGCTAACTTATCGAAAGGCCCCCGGGGAGCCTGTCCCGTAATGTCGCGATGAAGATAGCCGAGATTGCCGACAGCCCCCAAGAACGCTACCTTGAGTTCAATGGCCGAAGCGCTCCCAGGCAGCCAAAGTTTCGACTGGGCCAAGGCGTAGGCCGTCTGGGCAAGGGCAACGTCGGACAGTCGTACTGCGCCCCAGTTTTCGCCGTCGGACCTCGGGGGAGCTGCAATGACTTCCCCGGCCAGTTCCTCACCGACCATCAGGGGCGTGCCGCCATATGGCCCGTCTTCTAGCTGCCTGACTTGTCGTCCGTTCACTAGCTCGCCGGCCAGGGAGTTCGCCTGTGCGAATCCCTGCGGCCTGCGGCGCAGGGAAATGAAGCGGCCCCGGTTGTTTGAGTCCTCATCTGACCTGCGCTTGCTGGCGACGACGAGACATTCCGCCATACCGGTGTCCGCCGAGAACGAGAGTTCGTCGTTGTCAGCGGCGGCTACGCTGATCACCGCCAGGTCGGTGTAGTCGCGTCTGACCATCTCGCGAAAGTTCTTCCACGACAGGCCGTTGGCGGCGGAGAGAGGGAGAACCAGGGCCAGCACGCCGCCGGGCTTCAGTTTCTTGTGCCCCAATGCCGCGAATGCGGATGCGATGCCGGCGTTGCCGTGATAGGCGGTGCTGCGCGCCAGCCGGTTTGCCCGTTCGCCCATGGCGGTCTGGTCGGCGCGGGTGGCGTTGAAGGCGGCGAATGCGGGATTGGTGATGTCGGCGTGCGCCCCTTCGTGGTTGGTCGCCCTGGTGAACGGCGGGTTCATGATTACCAAGTCGAATCCGTCGTCGGGGATTTCGGCGCGTACCTGGGCGGCGGTCTGTTCTCCGGCGCTGCCGGTGCGCTTGGCGGGATCGCCCAGGTTGATGAGGGTCAGCACGTCGGAGGACTGGAGCAGTTCGAGCGAGCCGATCGCCACGCTTCCGTCCTCCATTGGCCCGTAGGGCATGGTGTATAGCCTGGAATTCTCGTAGCCGACGGAGGGTTCGACGCCTGATAGCGTGGAGCCGGTGATGTGGACTGCGGAGGGCATCACGTCGCAGCCGTAGAGGACCTCCTCCATCATGGTCTTGTGCAGGGCCGCGGTGTCGCCTCCGGCCCGCTCGTGCCGGGCTGCGATCTGCTCGTAGACGGCCGACAGGAGGGCGCCCGTGCCGCAGGCGAAGTCGCCGATGCGCAGCTTGCCTATAGCCTCTGCGTTGGCCCAGTCGACGTTCTGCATCTTTGAGACGGCTAGTCGTGCCAGCAGAGAAGCCGATGCGGGACGCGTGTAGAAGGTGGCTAGGTACTTCCGGTCTGCGATGAGGCGCTGGAAGATGCGCCCTGTCAGGTCGTGCGCGTTCTCGACGCCTGCGGTGTTGACGTCTTGGGCGGTCTTCATCAGACGTCTTAACACCCTCGCAGCGTCACCGGCAGTCATATGCAAAAGAATGTCCCTTGCGATTGCGAAGATGGCCCAGTAGTTCACCTTGAGTATGTCGCCCCAGGCATCGAGAGCCTCGCGCAGGGGGTTTGAGACTTCGGGGCCGCACACCTGCTCCAGGGACTTGACCTGCCCGTGCATACCTGCGAGGCGTTCCTGGAAGACCATGGCGTTGGCGATAATTGCGCAGGCCATTCGGCGTGTCTGCGGCACGTTGGCCATGCCGAGCAGGCCGGCGATCTCGATGATGATGAATGGCCGGATCTCGGCCATTTCGTCCAGGATGCGCGCCGCTCCGTCGATGCCTTCCTGTAGCGCGTCGGCGGCCTGTTCCACGGCGCGCTGCGGGACGGATACGAGTCTCACCATGTCGGCGACGTCCTCCACGGAGCCGTTCATCCAGCCGGAGTCGGGGAACCTGCTCGCTTCCCCGTTCTCCTCGGTGAAGACGCAGTACGACAACCGCGCCTGTGACAGGGCGGCGCGCAGGTCGTCGGCCTGACGTATCTCCTCGGGGTAGCGCAGGCCGATTGCGGCTTCTATGACGCGCCCGCCGGAGGTGGCCTCCAGGCCAAGTCGCGACCTGGCTTCGGCCTCGACGTTGGCGCCCGGCATGTACTCGGCTTCTATGACGATGGGCGCGCGGCCTTCCGCCGTGATCAGTATGTCGGGCCGGCGTCCGGGGTGTCCGGCGATGGCCTGAGTGTGCTCAGACCGCACCCGGCTCCTGGGCATCATGCCCTGTAGCAGTCCGCCCAGTGTGTTATTTGCGTTCGGCTCTGTCTGTCTTGGCATCGTGGTCCGTGAACTACCGTCCGGCCACTAATTGCGGCCGGACGTTTCGCAAGATATTAACCCGTCGGCGCGGGAACACACCGGCGAATGTCGCTGCGCAAGCATCCACGTCGACCGGTTTCAGTCCTGTATGGGTGGGCAATGTGCCGCGGCGCGGGCGCGGCGCGCAACGCCGGTCGGCCGGCGGCCCCCTCATGACGAATGTTGATAGTACGCCGGACTGTCATACTGATATAGCATTAGTGCGTGGATATCTTCCAGCTGCGGACCTTTTGCACAGTGGCCAGGACCGGCTCCTTTACCGAGGCGGCAAAGATGCTCGATCTGAGCCAGCCCGGCGTTAGCAGGCAGGTGCAGAGACTCGAACAGGAGATCGGCGGGCGGCTGCTCGTGAGAGGCGGCAGGGGTGTCACCCTGACCGATACCGGCGCCCGCCTGCTTGAGTTCGCCACAGACACGCTGGCCTCATACGACGACTTTCTGTCGGCCGGCGACGCCGGCGCGTCCAGGCTGTCCGGCGCGATACGGATCATCGCCAGCACCACCCCTGGCGAGTACTTGGCGCCCGGCCTGGTCGCGGCATTTTCATCGCAGAATCCCGGCGTGAACACGGAGGTTTTCGTTGCGGACTCGGCCCTGGTGGCAGGGGAGTTGCTGGAGGGCCGCTGGGACGTAGGTTTCACCGGACTCCGCGCAGCCGACTCCAAGCTGGTCCACTACGCGATAGCCAGTGACGAGATCGTGCTGGCGGCGCCTGTTTCCCACCGCTTTGCCAATGAAGAGGAGATCGACGTGGCTGCGCTGGCCGGCGAAAGACTGATCCAGCGTGAGGACGGCTCCGGCACGCAGGCCACCGTGAGAGACGCGCTCCGTTCCAGGGGCGCATCACTGCCCGAACAGCAAGCCGCGATGAGCCTGGGCAGTACGCAGGCCATAGTGCAGGCGGTCGATTCCGGCCTCGGCGTCGGGTTCGTCACGTTGCGGGCGCTTGAGGCGCATCGTGCGGCGCGGGTGGCGGCCGTAAGGATGAAGGGCGGGCCTATCATGCGTGACCTGTATATGATTTACGAACCCGCCAGACGGCACAGCGAACAGGTGAGGGCCTTCATCGACTTCACCATCAAATCGTCCAGCGACAAATGACCCTTGCGCCACGCGAACGCATGTGCTAATGTCCGGTGCATTGCGGGCGGTACAAGCCGGAGCGGCGATTTTTCAAGTACCGCTGTTGCCTGGAGTAATGAGATGCCAAAGACGGCCACCAAGAGTAAGGCAAGCGTTAACGGGACCGGTACCAGTCGGGAGAGAACGCTCGAGTTGACGCTGGCGCAGATAGAGAAGGAGTTCGGCCGGGGCTCCGTGATGCGCATGAGCGAGGCCCAAGAGCTCGACCGGACGGTGGACGCCATACCGACGGGCTCGATAGCGCTGGACTTGGCGCTTGGTGTTGGCGGGCTGCCGAGAGGCCGGATCATCGAGGTGTTCGGGGCAGAGTCGGCGGGCAAGTCCACGCTGGCGCTGCACGTCATCGCCGAGGCGCAGAGGAAGGGCGGCACGGCGGCCTACATCGACGTCGAGAACGCGCTCGACCCCACCTACGCCGGGCGCATCGGCGTCGAGGTCGACAAGCTGCTCATCTCCCAGCCGGACTCTGCGGAGCAGGCGCTGGAGATAACGAATTACCTGGTGCGCAGCGGCGCGCTCGACATAGTGGTGGTGGACAGCGTGGCGGCGCTGGTGCCCTCTGCCGAACTGGAAGGCGGGATGGGCGACACACACGTGGGGCTACAGGCCCGTCTTATGTCGCAGGCGCTGCGCAAGCTGACCGGCGCCATCAACAAGACGAGCACCATCCTCGTGTTCATAAACCAGCTGCGGGAGAAGGTGGGCGTGCTGTTCGGCAGCCCTGAGGTGACGCCCGGCGGCAGGGCGCTCAAGTTCTACTCGTCCGTACGCATAGACCTGCGCCGCGCAGAGTCGATCAAAGTGGGCAGCGACATCATCGGCAACCGCGTCCGCGCCCGCGTGGTGAAGAACAAGGTGGCCCCGCCCTTCCGCAAGGTCGAGATGGAAATCCTCTACAACGAGGGCATCAGCAAAGAGGGCGCACTCCTCGACCTGGGCTTAGAACTCGGCATCCTCACCAAGCGGGGATCGTTCTTCTCCTTCGGAGACCTGCGCATAGGCCAGGGCAGGGAAGCTTCCAGGAAGTTCCTCAAGGGCAACGAGGACGTACGCAACAAGCTGGAAGAGGCCATCCGCAGCTCGTAGAGGCTGGCGCAATCCAAGGGGGAGATTTGACTCCGTGAACCGGATGCAAGCCTTGGCGCGCGGTGCACAGGGCGAACAACCCTTGTACCCGGTGCAAGGATCTAGCGCCGTGACTATTGAATCGCTTGCCGCAGACGTGTCAGCCCACTTAGGGGACCGCAAGTTTGGGGCGATTCTTGCCGATCCGCCTTGGCGGTTCACAAACCGCACTGGAAAAGTTGCGCCTGAGCACCGTCGCCTGAACCGTTACAGCACCTTGTCTTTCGACGAAATCGCGGCTCTGCCGGTTGCCGAGCATGCCGCAGACGTCGCTCATTGCTACCTATGGGTCCCGAACGCTCTACTGCCACAGGGACTACACGTGCTGAGCGCATGGGGCTTTGAATACAAGACCAACTTGATCTGGCACAAGATCCGTAAGGACGGAGGCCCTGACGGTAGAGGAGTCGGCTTCTACTTCCGCAACGTCACCGAGATCATTCTCTTCGGCGTGCGCGGTAAGAACGCTCGTACCCTTGACCCCGGACGACGTCAGGTGAACTTCATCGCCACCCGGAAACGGGAACATTCGCGCAAGCCGGATGAACAGTACTCTCTCATTGAGAGTTGCAGTTGGGGGCCGTACTTGGAACTGTTTGGTCGCGGCACCCGGGAAGATTGGACGGTCTGGGGCAACCAAGCAAATGACCATTACCAGCCCGACTGGCCCACCTACACCTACAATTCCGCGGTCCCAGCGCTTGAGCTTGTATAGCCTTCAGAGCGCGGGCTTTGACGTTCAGACCGTCAACCATGCGGAGGCGGTTCTCACTGCCGACTTCCCTCAACCGTTAGGAGAACTTTGCAATACGCTGCTGGCGGTTAGGATCCGAGACGTCGAGTTGATAAGGGGCGGTGGCGGAGAAGCCCATTTAACGCAACGCCTCAGGCGTTCCTTCGAGGCGCTGAACTGGTCAAAGCGTAAGATCGCCATTTAGAAGATCGTTGATGGAGAGGCGCGGGCCGCAATCACGCATGAGATCGATCATGTCCGTAGAACCGGGAATGGTGCAGTTGCCCTGGAGGTCGAATGGAACAACAAAGACCCTTTCTTTGACCGTGACCTAGAGAACTTTCAGCGCCTGCATAGTGAGGGGGCTATCAGCGTCGGCGTGGTGGTGACTCGCGGCAAGTCTCTTCAAGACAGCCTAGTACGGATTGTCGCGGACTGTGCAGAGCGGCACGGCGTCCGCAGCTTTCGTGATCTAGTTCCCTTTGGCGTGAATCCCACAAACAGGCAGCGTCGCTTGGTCAAGGTCGTTGGCGATGGTTTCGCCAACGAATGGCCCCGCCGCTTTGTACAGGACAAATTCGGTTCAGCCACCACTCACTGGGACAAATTGCAGGAGCGAGTCGTAAGAGGCGTCGGCAATCCTTGTCCACTGCTGCTGATTGGAATGCCGGCGGCGTTAGTACGGCAAGAGACGATGAACAACGCAGCGTAGCCTGACCAAGAAGGCGGCAGCACAGATCCCATCAAGCGTGAAAAAGGCTCTTTCACCTCTCAAACTGACCTGGCCACTCCCATCCGCCGTAACTATCAGGCAACAACACAAGTTAGACTTTTACTGAGGGGCGGGGTCTGATCGCGCCTGACTGAGGCGCTGAGCGCCGCCCGGGGGAAGTCAAGTGGTTATATCCATAGTCATCATCGTGTTGGGGCTCGCGGGAAGCGCCTTCATAAGCGCTTCGGAGGCGGCCCTCGTGGCGGTCAACCGGCTGCGCATTCGCCGCCTGGCGGCTGAGGGAAACCGGCGCGCCGTGGCTGCAACCGGCATCCTGGACGAGCACGAAAAGTTCTTCGGCGCAATCCTCTTTACCGGCAACCTGCTGAATATCCTCATCGCCTCCGTGGGGACGGCGCTCGCCATCAGTATCGGAGGCGAATCGGGAGTGGCAGTGGCTGCCGCGACGGCCGTTACGACCATACTCATCGTCGTGTTCGGCGAACTGACCCCAAAGTCGCTGGCGACGCTGGCCGCCGAAAGGTGGTCACTGACAGTCGCGCCGGCAATCAAGATCCTCATGACGCTCACCGGGCCGTTCGTATTCGTCTTCACCCTCATACCCAGGGCCGTAACGCACATGCTGGGAGGCAGGCAGGCCCTCCAGACGCCCAGCGTGACTGAGCGCGAGTTGCGAATGCTCATCGACGTCGGCGAGGCGGAAGGCACGGTCGAGGCGTCACAGGGCGAGATGCTGGAGAACATCTTCCGCTTCGGCGAAAAGGAAGTGCGGGAGGTGATGACCCCCCGGACCGAGGTCGTGTGGGTGCACGCAGGAACGCCGCTCAATGAGTTCCTGGAAATCTACAGGAAGTACCCGCACACACGCTTCCCCGTCTACGAGGACGACGAAGACGACGTGGTAGGAATCCTATCGATAAAGAACGTCTTGGCATCCTTGGCACAGGGCAACCTCGATGTGCAGCAGCCCGTCACCGGCCTCATGCGTACTGTGTTCTTCGTACCTGAAACCAGGCGGCTAGACGACCTGTTCGAGACGCTTCAGCAGTCCGGCCACAAGGTGGCGATCGCGGTGGACGAGTTCGGAGGAGTGGCGGGCATCATCACGCTCAGCCGCGTGGTGGAGCAGATCGTCGGCAGGACGGGAGAGGAAGGGAGCAGGCCCGAACCCAGGTTCCTGTCCATCGGCGAGAACACCTTCATGGTCGACGGCGGGATGTCCATAGACGAGGCGAACAGCGAATTGGCGCTGGACCTGCCTGAAGGCGAATACGAAACGGTCGCAGGTTTCGTCGTAGAGCGGTTGCAGCGCATACCTGAGGCAGGCGAGCGGTTACGCTACAACAACCTGCGCTTGCAAGTCATGGAGATGGACGGCAGGAAGATCGAACGCATCAGCGTCCGCAAAGATCCCAGTGTCGTGGGCACGCCCGCGGATTGATAGCGCGCGGTTAGGCTAGGGTTGTTCAACAAGCCATGGAGCATACTGGACTAGCGGAGATATCCCCGGCTTGCTCGGGTCCCTACTGGGTAGTCGGAGAGGACTTTACTATCGTGGCGGATCCTGGGTCGCTATGAATACATGTGCTGTAGCCAAAAAAGGTTTGCGTTTCCTTAAGGCAATCTCGAGGATGGCCGCCATAGGGGTCCTCTTGGTTATGCCTGCACTGGGATGTGGGGATGATGAAGCAAATACTCCGGTGGATTTTCCAGTTGCCACTTCGACACCAGCCGGGGCGGTTGAACCTGGCAACACTGCGTTATCCGGGGATGGTACTTGGATTCTTGATTTAGTGGATGGACGGCCAGTCTTCGAAGGATCTGTAATTACTCTGAATATAACCGGGGACGGGCTTGACGGTTACGACGGGTGCAACCGCTACTATAGTTGGTCTGAGGTTGAAGCGCCTGTCGCCGGTGGGGATGGGGTGTTTTCAGCTCCATCCCTCGCACGTACGCAGCAGTACTGTGGCGTCTTGGATCATGCGAACCCGGACGTCATCATGGATCAGGCCGATGCGTACATATCGGCTCTCAATCAAGGAGAGAGATACAGCGTTGCAGGCGACCGGCTGGAGATTTTGGACGGTGAGGGCGCAGTCAGGCTGGTGTTAGTCCGTGATACGCCGCTCCAGGGAGAACCGGTCGACTTGGTGGGCACGGCGTGGCGGATCCTGACGGAAGATGAGAAGGACGACCAGGTGGGTGCGGCGACCATGGCCTTCTTGAATGAACGGCTGATTGTAGGGGCGACGGCCTGCCGCGATTATCTTGCCACGTATGGTAGGTCGGAGGCGACTCTAAACATCCAGTCGACGTCCATGCTACGGTCCGTTCAGCCGTGTCCGGAACCGTTCCGAATGCTGGAAGCTGAATATACAGATTTCTTGTCGTGGACGAGGGAATACTCGGTTTACGAGGAGCAAGGAGCCAGGCTACTCAGTATCAAGAGCGACCGGGGCGAGACACTGACCTTTGAGACGCTGTCCCCGATATTTGAAGACGTTGCCGGCGCAGAATGGACCCTAGAAACGTTCGTTGAGCTTCGCCAAGGTGGCGGGGTCCCCAGGGACACGGCGGTGGCTGAGGGAACCGAAGTGACTGTCTTGTTTGACAATGGCAGTATTTCAGGGGAGGCCGGATGTAACTCCTACTCGGTTCCAGTCAAGGTCGAGGGCCGGTCGATAGCGATCGAAGTCCAGTCCTTCCAACATACTGAAAGAGCGTGCGAGGGCCCAAACGGCGTGATGGAGCAGGAGAAAAAATACCTTGACCTGCTTCCGCGTTTGGCCCGATACGGCATTTATGGCGATAGCCTGTTTTTACAGACAGACGGCGATGTGTTTCTCCTGTTCCAAGCCAGATAAGCGCCATTTCGCAAGATTGACCTGTCGTGCGGTGGCAATGCCCCGCCCGCGCGCAGGCCGTATAAGCAAGCCGCAGGCCGGAAGTGTGAGCGGCCTCTATCCGGCGGGGTTTCCGGGTTGGCGGGAGGTTCTGCGTTGGCGGCGGCGGCGGGCTACGCCGGCGCGGGCTTGGGCCCGCCTCAGTGATGCCAGGGCGCGTTCGAGGTCGAGGTCGCTGGCGCGGCTTTCGACGCGCTCCTGGGCCCGCCGCACGGCGATTTCGGCGCGTTCGAGGTCAATGTCCTCGTCCCGCTCGGCCGTGTCGGCCAGGATGACGACGCGGTTGCCGTGCACCTCGAGGAATCCACCGGACACGGCGAGCGACCGGCTATCGCCGTCCTCGCTCACCCTGACCTCGCCGGGCTGGAGAATCGTCACGAGCGGGGCGTGCGACGGCAGGATGGTCAGTTCGCCCACCTCGCCGGGCGCGACGACGTACTCGGTCCGGCCGGAGTAGACCTCGCCCTCAGCGGTCACTATGTCGAGTTGCAGTTGCGCCAATTGACTATGCAGCCGCCATCTGCTGGGCCTTTTCGACCGCTTCGTCGATGGTGCCCACCATGTAGAAGGCCTGTTCGGGCAGGTCGTCGTGCTTGCCGTCGATGATCTCGGTGAAGCCGCGTACCGTTTCGCTTGTCGGCACGTACTTGCCGGGGATTCCGGTGAAGACCTCTCCCACGAAGAAGGGCTGCGTCAGGAAGCGCTGGATTCGCCTGGCGCGGGCCACGGCGAGCCGGTCTTCGTCTGAGAGTTCCTCAATGCCTAGGATGGCGATCACGTCCTGCAGGTCCTTGTAGCGTTGGAGGATCTGCTGCACGCCGCGGGCGGCGTCGTAGTGGGCCTGTCCGACGACGGCGGGTTCGAGGATTCTGGAGTTGGACGCCAGGGGGTCTACCGCCGGGTACAGGGCCTGCTCCGACAGGGAGCGGTCGAGCGATATGTTGGCGTCGAGGTGGCCGAAGGTGGTTACGATGCCGGGGTCTGTGTAGTCGTCGGCGGGCACGTATACGGCCTGGAAGGATGTGATGGAGCCGTCGACCGTGGATGCGATGCGCTCCTCCAAGTCTCCCATCTCGGTTGAGAGCGTGGGCTGGTATCCGACCGCGGAGGGCATCCGTCCCAGCAGCGCGGAGACCTCCATGCCGGCCAGGATGTAGCGGTATACGTTGTCGACGAAGAGGAGTACGTCCTGCTTCTGCTCGTCTCGGAAGAACTCCGCCATGGTCAGGCCGGTCAGTGCGATGCGCGCCCTTGTGCCTGGCGGCTCGTTCATCTGCCCGAAGACGAGCGCCGTCGAGCCGAGCACGCCGTAGTCCTGCATCTCGTGCCACAGGTCGTTGCCCTCGCGGGAGCGCTCGCCGACACCGGCGAATACCGAGACGCCGCTGTGCTCCTGGGCGATGTTGCGGATCAGTTCGGTGATGATGACGGTCTTTCCTACTCCGGCGCCGCCGTAGGCCCCGATCTTGCCGCCCTTGGCGAAGGGCGTGATGAGGTCGAAGACCTTGATGCCGGTCTCCAAGATGTCGGTAGTGCTGCGCTGCTGCGCGAATGGGGGAGCGGGGCGGTGAATGGCCCAGCTGGTGTCCGACTCGACGGGTCCGAGGTTGTCGATGGGCTCTCCAACCACGTTGAAGAGCCTTCCCAGCGAGGGCTGTCCCACCGGCACGGCTACGGGCTGGCCGGTGTCCCTGACCTCGACGCCGCGAGACAGTCCGTCCGTCGGGCCGAGGGCTAGGCATCGCGCCCAGCTGTTGCCCACGTGCTGCTCGACTTCGAGCGTGAGCCGCTCATCGTCCAGCGTCAACTCCAGGGCGTTGTAGATCTCCGGCAACTCATCCGGAGGGAACTCGACGTCCACCACCGTCCCGATGATCTGGACCACGCGGCCCCTGGAACCTTCTGCCATCTCTCAATTCCTCTCCACTTTCCGGCTATGCGCCGGTAAGCAATGCTTCTTGCGGTGTGCGCCTCTTCCGGTGTGCACCGGCGCGGGACTGTTCGATCATGCCTCGACTGCGGCCACGCCGCCGATGATGTCCAGCAGTTCAGACGTGATCATTTCCTGCCGGGCCTTGTTCAGTTCCAGCGTAAGTTGGTCCACCAGTTCCAGCGCGTTGTCGGTGGCGTTTTGCATCGCCACCATCCGCGCCGAGTGCTCGCTGGCTATGGCCTCGAGGATGGTGTGGTAGACCTGCGTTTCGACGTAGCGCGGCGCCAGTTCCCTCAGCACCTGCCGGGGGCCGGGTTCGTAGATGTAGCCGGCGGTGTCGGCCGTTTCGCCGGCCGCGTTGCCGTCCGGCGGCTCGACCGGAAGCAGCCGCTTGATGACCGGTCGCTGTACGGCCATGCTGACGAACTCACTGTAGGCGATGAGCGCGCGATCGGCGTCAGCACGTTCAAATTCGCTTATCAACATTCGCGATATCGGAACGGTGTCCTCCAGCGTTGGCCGGTCTCCCACGGAGAAGGACGCCCGCAGCGTCTGCCCGGTGCGTATGGTGAAGGTCTCGCCTTTTCTGCCGACCGATATGACCTCGACGGGCGACTCGGAGCCTTGTATCGCTTCGCCCGCTGCGCGCTGGATGTTGCCGACCAGGGCGCCGCACAGCCCGCGGTCCGGCGTGATGAGCAGCATGGCGGTCTTTCGTACCGGCCTGTCTTCCAGGAGCGGCACGCCCAGCTCGTCGTCCTGCTCCTCCAGCGTGGCGACGAGGTCGGCAAGCGCGGCCTGGATGCGGCGCGAGTAGGCCCGGCCGTCCAGCACCATCTGCTGAGCGCGGCGCATCTTGGACGCTGCGATCAGTTGCATCGCCTTGGTGACCTGCGCCGTGTTGTCTACCGACCGGATGCGTCGTCTGAGTTCTCTGGTGCTTGGCATTGCCTTGCGCTCGTGTGCGTGGCGGTCAGAGGGCCGGTATGGGCCTTAAGTTGCGGCCACGCCGGAGGTTTGCTTGTAGCTCTCGGCGGCCTCTTGGAGCTTGGACATCGACTCGTCGCCCAGTTCGCCGCTTTCTGCGATCTCCTTCAAGACGTCGGGCACGTTGGCGGCTGCGTAGTCGTACCATCCGGCCTCGAACTGCCTCACCGACTCGACCGGCACGTCGTCCATCGAGCCGGAGTTGGCTATGTGGAAGAGCGCCACCTGGTTTTCGTAGGAGACGGGCGCGTTTTCATCCTGCTTCAGCAGTTCCGTGAACCTGCGGCCTCGCTCCAGCTGCCTGCGCGTGGCGGCGTCGAGGTCGGCGGTGCCGAACTGTGCGAACGTTGCCAGCTCGCGGTACTGGGCCATGTCGAGCTTCAGGCTTCCGGCCACCGACTTCATGCCGCGCCTCTGGGCGGAACTGCCGACCCGCGTCACCGATAGGCCGGCGTTGACGGCGGGGCGAATGCCGGATGCGAACAGGTCGGGTTCTAGGTAGATCTGGCCGTCGGTAATCGATATCACGTTCGTCGGGATGTATGCCGACACGTCGCCGGCCTGGGTCTCTATGACCGGCAGCGCGGTGATGGAGCCTCCGCCGAATTCGGGGTCGAGGCGAGCCGCCCGTTCGAGCAGGCGGGAGTGGAGGTAGAAGACGTCTCCCGGGTAGGCTTCGCGACCGGGTGGGCGCCGCAGCAGGAGGGACATCTGGCGGTAGGCCCAGGCGTGCTTGGTGAGGTCGTCATAGACGATCAGCACGTCCTTGCCCTGTGCCATGAAGTACTCGCCCATGGCGCAGCCGGCGTATGGCGCCAGGTACTGGAGCGCCGCCGGGTCGGAGGCGTTGGCGGTTACGACGATGGTGTTGTCGAGCGCGCCGGCGTCTTCCAGCTTTGCCGCCACTGCCGCCACCTTGGAGGCCTTCTGGCCTATGGCGACGTAGATGCAGAGGATGTCGGAGTCGCGCTGGTTGATGATGGCGTCCACGCAGAGGGCGGTCTTGCCCGTCGTGCGGTCTCCGATGACCAGCTCGCGCTGGCCGCGCCCAATCGGCACCATGGCGTCTACGACCTTTACGCCGAATTGCACCGGCTGGTCGACCGACTTTCGGGTGACGACTCCGGGTGCGATCTTCTCGACCGGCAGGCTTTCGGTGGTACCGAGCGGCCCTTTGCCGTCCAGCTCGCGCCCAAGCGGGTCTACTACTCTGCCGAGCAGCGACTCGCCGACGGGGGTCTCGATGATGCGGCCCGTGCTGCGGACCTCGTCACCTTCCCTGATGCCCAGGTAGTCACCCAGGATTACGGCGCCGACGCTGTCCTCTTCGAGGTTGAGCGCCAGTCCCAGCACGTCCCCCGGGAACTGGAGCAGCTCGTTGGCCTTCACCCCGGAGAGGCCGTGTATGCGCGCGATGCCGTCCCCGGCTTCGATGACGGTGCCTACGTCCACCATCGTGAGCTCTGAGCCGAACTCTTCGATCTGCCGCTTGATGACCGATGCTATGTCCTGACCTGCAACTGCCATTCTCTGTCACTCCGGCGCCCTGGGCGCCTAGCCCTCAGATGTCAAATCCCTACTTTGCGCCGACTAAGACGGCCTCATGGATAGGCCTTCCCGCATAGACCTAAGCCTGGTGCGGGCGCTGCCGTCTATCAGGCGGTCTCCAACCCTGGCGACAACGCCTCCGATGATGTCCGGCTCCACCAGCTCGGTCAGCGATATCCGCTTGCCCGTCAGCTCGCCGAGTCCCTGCCGCAGGCGTTCGCGGCGGGCGTCGTCGAGCGGCACGGCGGTCGTCACCTGCGCCAGCGCTATGCCGCGTCGTTCGTTGGCCATGTCCTGGAAGGTCTGCACGACGATGGGGAAGGACGCTATCTCGCCGCGCACCGCCAGCAGAGACACCATGTTCTTCACCAGCGGCGCCAGGTCGCCCAGCAACGTGTCGATGCCGTTCAGCTTTGCGGCGTCCGGCACCTGCGGCGCTTCCAGGAAGGAACGAAAGTCCTCGTCCGCCAGCGCCTCCGATGCGCGCGCCAAGTCGCTCTCCCAACGCTCGATGCCCTCGTTTTCGAGGGCCAGTTGGAGCGCGGCTATGGCGTATCTCCGGGGCTTTGGCGCAGCCATCTAGTCGCTCGCTTGCCTATGCCTGGAGCGCAGTCCGGGGCTGAAGCCGGCGGTCGTTGGCATCAGTTGCGCCTCTCCGCCAGTCCTTCTTCGAGGACCCGGTCGATCAGTTCCGAGTGCGCGTCCCTGTCGAGCGACCTCTCCACGACGCGCTCTGCGGCGGTGATTGCCAGGTCTGCAAACTGTCTCCGCACCTGCTCGACGGCTGCGTCGCGCTCCCGCTCGATCTCAGCGCGTGCGCGTTCCAGCATCGCGGCCATCTCTTCGCGGGTGCGTTCCTCCTCCTGGCTCCTGAACCTTCCGGCGGCTGTGCGGGCCTCTGCGATCAGGTCCTGGCCCTGCTGCCTTGCGGCGGCCAGTTCTCTCTCAACCTGCTCGGCTGACGAGGCGGCCTGCTGCTGGGCGCGGTCTGCCGCTTCGAGGCTCTCCCTGATTCTCTGCGACCGGCCATCGAGCATCCTCGTGACCGGCTTATAGAGGATCAGGTAGAGCAGGCCGAAGAAGACCAGGAAGCTGACCAGCTGGGTCAGCAGTCCTGGAATCGTAATTCCGAGTCCACCCATGTGAATCCCTCGCGCGTCACAACGCCGGTTGCGCCTTTGACGCCTCCGGCGATTGTCCGGCTTTGTTTACGCCACGAAGACGATTATCACGGCGACCACCAGTGCGTAGATCGCGATGGCCTCAGCGAATGCCAGGGCCAGGATCATGTTCTGCTGGATGGGCCCGCGTGCCTCGGGATTCCTGCCCAGCGCCTCCATTGCGCGCCCGGCAAGCAGCCCGATTCCGATTCCGGGACCGGCCGCGCCGATCCCGATCGAAAGTGCGGCGGCCATCGCCTTCAGTCCGTCTCCTATCGTCAGTCCTTCCAACGAAATCCTCCCGGGTCTTTGTGCCCTGTTGGCAACCTGCGTCCGCAAGCCGGGCGCAGGTTTGCCCGTTGCCATTGACTAGTGCGCGCCGGCGTGCTCCTCGTCGCCGCCGTGGCTGACGCTCGCCATGACGCCGAATACCAGTGTCAGCATCGCAAAGATGAACGCCTGTATCAATCCCACGAACAGTTCCAAGCCCATGAACGGAATTATGCCGATGAGCGGGAGCAGGAAGGCCATCACGATCAGCAGTATCTCACCGGCGAACATGTTGCCGAACAGACGGAAGGTGAAGCTGATGGTGCGCGCGATCTCTCCGAAGGCTTCGAGGAAGCCGACGAATGCGTTGATTGGCCCCTTGTTCAGGATGATGAACTTGCCGCTGTAGTGGCCCAGACCGAGCGCGCTGATGCCCCAGATCTGCACGGTCACCATGGCAACTATCGCTATGGCCAGCGTCGTGTTCAGGTCGGTGCTGGCGCCTCGGAAGAATGGGACGAGCAGCCCGGCTCGCTTGCCGACGAGGCCGGAGTGCTTGCCGGGGTCGTCTGCGTTGGCCGGAGCGCGCTTGACGGCGCTGTGCTCCAGGTCCTTCTTGATATGTTCGTCGCCCGCGCCTATGTCCACCACGTCTTGGAGTTGCACCTTGGCGTCTTCACCGCGCCCCAGCGGGATGATGCCCAGCGCGCGGTCGCCCGTGAAGACGACGAACTGCTGCGCAGCGTACTTTTCGACTGTCTTTTTGACTGCCTTCTTCTTGACCTCGGCGTCGGTCAGGTCGGGATATTGCTCGTGGATTTCCTCTTCGTAGGCGTGGGAGTGGTGCTCGACCCACTCGCCCACCGTCTCGATGCGGCCGACCGTGCCGACGCCGGGCAGGATGCCGAGCCAGTTGGAGAGCAGGACGATTAGGAAGATGATGAGTACGAGGGGCAGGAAGCGGCGTCCTGCGTGCTTGGCCCCGCCGGCTACGTTGTCAGCCGTCGTGTCGAAGAACTCGACGATTACCTCGACGAGGTTCTGCAGGCCGGACGGCACCTCTTTCATCCGCCGCGTGGCGCGCCACGCTATGAGCAGCAGGACGAGGCCGGCCGCCCAGAACATGACGGTGGTGTTCATAAGGTCGTAGGGGCCTAGGGCAACGACCTTCTCGGCGGGCAACTGGATAAGCGGAATAGGCCCGCCCAAGAACCCGCCGCCGAATGCGGAGCCAAGCGCCCCGCCGGCAAGTGAGATGAGGAGAGCGGCCAAGCCGATGATGGCGACCGCCAGAATTTTTGGGTTGGAGATGAGTCCCCCCACCGCCCTCGTTCTCTTGTCTTAATCTTTGCCGTCTTTGCGCCCATCGGGGCGCCGGCGGCCCTGTTCCGGTACGCGGTACACCGCGCGAAGCATCCGGATCATGCCGGTGAACGCCACCAGCGTCCCCAGCGCGATTCCGCCGAGCGTAAGGGCAGGAGCGACGCCGAAGCGCCCGTCCAGCCACCATCCGCCCAAAGCCCCGCAGGCTATCGCAATCGCAACGTACCAGCCGATGCCGGTTAGCCTCAGCAGCAGGCTCAGAGTCGACGGCCAGCCGTCGTCTCCCGCTCTGTAGGAACTTTCACGTTCACCAGGCACCCAGGTGCGACCCTTCCCGGATTTCGATTGTGTACTTTATCACAAATACCCCCGCCCGCGGGCCGCACCCAACCGGTTCACCAGCGCTTTACGGAACAGGGGTAGAACTGCTTGGAGCGCGGGCCGGATCGTCATTTGTATGTTGAGAAAGCGCTACACGTGACCACTTTAGGGGGCATGAGTGGGCCGGCGCGTCGCCCGACGCGCCGACACCGCGAGAGCCTCGTCAGCCTACGGCGCACGCCCGGCGCACTTCTCGTCATTCGTCACGCCCGTCAGGTCCGGGGGGCTGGACGATATCCGCAGCATCAGCTTGTCACCCGCCGACCACGGCCGGTCGCACACGTGCCAGCTGAGCGTCGTAACGCCGCCCGACGTGGTAGCCGTCGCATCATCCACGTCCAACCGCAAGGCCACCGAAGCGGCCAACGCCAGAAAATCGATATGGTGGTCCGCAGGCAGGGAGGAGGTGGTCTCCACCCTGACCTGCTGAGAGCCCCACTCGATGCTGTTGATCGTAGTGGTTATCTTCCCGTCCCCCTCTAGCCCTGGAAGCTGCCAGTCCCACTCTATGCCGTTGATTGTAGTAATCGCCCCATCGGACGCATACGACGCCGGCTTCAGTACCCCTTAGACGTTAGACGATCCAGGCATATGCGGCCCCGCTCACCACGGTGCGGCCGCCCGCTCCCACGCCGAGCGCAACTCCTCCTCCGGCAGTTCCGCCAGAGACCCCGGCGCTGCGGCCTGTTCGACTCTCCGGATCCTGTCCCGCAGGCTGAGTGCGTATGTCCGCAGCGCCGTCTCTGCGTCGTGCCCCGCAGCCTGCACCCTTAGCGCAGCGGCCATCAGGTACTTGCCTGCGTCTTGTTCGGTATCCAACCGTCCGGCGGCGGCGTCCAACTCCTCCGGGCCATCCAGCGGAACGTGTGCCTTGGCGGCCCTGTCCCACACCGAAACGGCGTATGAAAGCGCCGGCATGGAGGAGGGCAGGCTGTCCACAATCGACCTGCGGCCTCTCTCCCTGCGCTTCAGATCCTCCCACTGCTCGACGACCTGATCCGCGTCCTCTATGGCCTCGTCCTCGCCAAAGACGTGGGGATGCCGGCGCACCAACTTGTCGATGATGCCGGAGATGACTTGGGCAGAGTCAAACTCGCCGGCCCGTCGGGCTATGTCGATGTGAAACGCAGCGTGCGCCAGGATGTCGCCCAGCTCCTCCGCAATCGCGCCGGGTTCTCCGGCGTCCATGGCCTCCAGCGCCTCGTAGGTCTCCTCTAGAAAGTAGGGCCTGAGCGATTGGTGAGTCTGCTTGGCGTCCCAGGGGCATCCGCCGGGGTCTCGCAGCGTTTCGACCAGCCTGAGCAGGTCCTCGAATTTCGTATTGCTTTGTCCCAAACCGGTCTCCCGTCAAGTCATTCAGCCGCCTTGCGCCGTCCCGATGCGCGTATCCTAGCCAATCATGGCGAACGATACGTGGACAGGATCCGGCGCCGCACGAACGGCGGCCATCGCTGCGATGGCCCTCTTCGGGCTGCTGCTGCCCTTCTTCTTCATCACGTCGAACGTGCGGATGATTGCCAACAGCGGCTGGCTGTACGACTACAACTGGTGGCGCAACGGCATCCCGCAACGAACCGGCCTGTCCATCGACCAGCTGGACTCCGCCGCCGAACAGATCGTCACATACTTCAACGACGACGAGGAAATACTGGACGTCCGGGTGGAGGTCAGAGGCTCCGAGTGGCCGCTCTACAACGAGCGCGAGATACTGCACATGCGGGACGTGAAGAGCCTGATGCGCGGGACCTTCAGCGTGAGCCTATGGACCGGCGCGTTCGTGCTGGCGATAGGGGCGCTGGGCGCGCTGCTGATGCGCGGCAGGTTCTGGCCGATGCTCGCCGCCGCCACCCGCTGGTCGGCGGCAGCATCCCTCGCCGCAATCGGAGTCCTGGCGTTGGCGTCGGTGATCAACTTCCAGTTCGTCTTCACCCAGTTCCATCTACTGAGCTTTGCCAACGACCTGTGGCTGCTCGACCCGCGAACCGACTACCTGGTAGTCATGTTTCCGCAGCGCTTCTTCCTGGAAGCGACGCTGATGATCGCGGTGATGACGGGGATCGAGTTCCTGCTGCTGTTCGCCGCGGCTCGTGCGTTGCGCTCCCGCTACGGCGAGGCGCATGACCCTCCGCAGCACCCGCCGCTGCCGCCCGACCCCATGCCGGCGATGGGAGAAGACGAGCCCGCCGCAGACGCTGCGAATACGGAGAGCTTGCGCGGCGTGGGCTCGCCGCAGGATGGACAGTCGGCCTTCGCCGTGGACATGTCCATGGGCCTCAGCAGTTCAAACTCGCGGGGGCACTTCCGGCACAGGTATTCGTAGAGTGGCATTTTTCTTGTCCAGTCGCACTTTGGGCCGGCTTGTCTCCAGGATTGTCGCCGGCAACTTGCAGTGGCGGCTGGGATTCCTCCCCTGAGCGTTACATCTTAACCGCTGTCTCAAGCCAATCCAAAACGGCGGCGGGTACTCCCGTGACGTCGCTCACCGTGTAGTCCGGCTGCACGGTCACCCCGCTACGGCCGGGGCCGGCTATCCACACCGTTGCCATGCCGACCGCCGCCGCCCCCGCCACGTCCGCTACCGGGTTGTCGCCCACGTGAATGGCGCGGCTGGGCGCGACGCCGAGCGACTTGAGCGTATCCGTGAACATGGCCGGACTTGGCTTTGCAGAGGCTACGTCGTTGGACAACGTAACCACCTCAAAGAACGCGTCCAGTCCGGTCGACTTGAAGAACCTGCCATACGCCCGCTTCGACGAGAAGCCGGTGTTGGAGATCACGCCCAGCTTCACGCCGGTCTTGGACAGCGACTCCAGGGCGTCGAGTGCGCCCGGAATGAGCGAAGGCGGCCAGCGGTCGAACGATTCGTCCACCGCGTCCCCGAACTCCCGCAGGCCGGACGCGCCCAGCCGTCCAGGCAAGCCCGCGTCCAAGGCGCTCAGCGTCTCTATGACGCGGTCCTCGAAGGTCTTGTCCACGCCGTCAGCGTGACCGGAGTTGATCGCAGATGACGTTTGGTCCAGCAGTTCCACGATGCGGCTGCGCTCAAAGCGTTCACCGTGGGCGGCGAGCGTCTCCAGCGCCCCGTCGACGCGTAGCTCACGCCGTTTGCGCGAGAAGGCCCCGCCCTCCGGCTCGGCAATCAACGTCAGCCACAGGTCGAGCGTCACCGCCGCGCCGTCACGATCTGCTGAGGTGTTGGCCATGAGTGGGGCGCTCTCTTTCGACTGCGGCTGAACGGTATGCGCCTAGCTTGACGGCAGGACTGCGATTAGGGCGTCTTCAAGCTCGGCCAGCGGGACGAAGTTCTCGAAACGCGCCGACACCGTGCCGCCCGCGTCCATCACGAATGTCCACTCCTGCGACACCAAGCCCCACTCGTCGAGCAACGGCGTAACGATGCCGCGGGACAGGTCGCCCTTTATCTCGCTGGGATTCTCGTACAGATCGACGTGGATGAAGTTCACCCTGTCGCCGTACCGCTCGCGCAACTCGGAGGCCACCTCCACCTGCGGGCCGCAAACCGCGTTCGTGCAGAAGGCAGGGCTGGCGAAAACCACCACGAACGGCCGGTCATGCTCCAGCGCATCCGACACCGTCATCGAGTAGAGGGCCGGATCGTGCTGGCTGCCGGTCGTCAGCTCCGAGATCGACTCCACGTCCGCAAGTGTCCTGTTCATGCTCGCCGGCGGGCGCTCGCCCTTGTCCACCGACATGGTTTGCGCGGCCACCGGAAAGCGCACCTCCACGGTGTCCGTCGTGCCGTCGGGCGTGGGCACTGAGGCCTCGACCGACCAGTCTCCCACCCGGTCGAATTCCAGGCTGGTGACGTATAGGCCGCGAGTGCCCAGGGGGAATTCGTAGAAGCGGGCGACGGCCTGCTCCACCGGCCCCTCCCTCGGCGCGCCTTCTCCAAAGCCGTCCGGGTAGAAGTATGAGGAGGTCCGTATCACAGGGAACCTGATGAGGCCGGTATTGTCGAACAGCACCATTGCAAAGCGCCTCTCGCCAACGGCGAGGTCTGGAGTGGCGAACTCGGCGCCGATGCGCTCGCCGACTACGCTCCAGTTGCGCTGGTGCGCGGACGGCGGCTGGGACTCCGGCGCGGGCGTTGGCGTCGGCTCCTCCCCGCCGGAGCAGGACAGCGCGGCCAGCAGCAACGCCGCCGCGGCAGTCATGCTGAATATGCGGTTCTTCATCATCCTCAAAAGGGCCGTCTGCAACGCAAGGGCGCCTCTATCCAGTCGCGGCGACATCTCTCTTGTTGCCACGGATTCCGACCGGGCCGGGCTGACCGGCTCCCGTCGAAATGCGGTGGCTAGAAGCCGTCAGTGTAGATGCCAAAGGTGAAGGCGAACACGGCAAAATTCATGGAGTTGGAACTCAGTTTCAGCACACGCTGGCCGAACTGCGGCAGCTCGATGATCTTGTACATGCGGGCCTCGTCCACGCGCATGAAGCTGCGGCCCTCGGAGTCGAACAGGATGTCCTCTCCCGCCTCATCTTCCGTCACCCAGCGCCCGTCCAGTTCCACGAATACGTCGAACGATTCGGGGCCCCGCGGGTCGATGACAACGTTGGCGCTTCGGGCGTCCATGCGCAGGGCGATGTAGTCCTCGAGGTTCTCCGTGTCCCTCGCGTGGACGATGGCCTCTTTCTCGTTGCGCCACAGGCCGTGCACGACCCACCGCTGGGCGGGATACTCGTCCGATCCGGCATACGTATCGACGTACTCGACGGTGCTGTTGGCCTTCAGGTAGTAGTCCTCCTGCGCGGCGTAGAGTCCGTTGGGCGTGTAGTTGCGGTCGAAGCCGCCGTACAGCTCGCGGGTGACGCGGTCGGCCGTCCTGTCCCTGTCCTGGTTCTCGACCGTTCCGAGTGGAATGTCGGTTACGTCGTAGCCCGCCTCGGTGAGCGCCTCCCTTATGGCCATTTCGCCCTCTACGTACTCACCCTCGCCGAAGTGGGTGTACTTCAGCTTGCCGTCGGCGCCTATGAGGTACTTGGCGGGCCAGTAGCGATTTCCGAAGGCGCGCCAGGTGGACATCTCGTTGTCGAGAGCGTGCGCCCAGTCGAGCTCATGGTCCTCCACCGCCTTTGCCACGTTGGCCCTGATCTTCTCGAACTCGAACTCCGGCGCGTGGATGCCGAGGATCGCCAGCCCCCGATCTGCGTACTTGTCGTGCCACTCCCTGAGGAACGGGAAGGTGCGAACGCAGTTGACGCAGGTGTAGGTCCAGAAGTCGATGAGCACGACCTTGTTGTCTGCGATCAGCCCGTTGATGGTGAGCGGGCCGGTGTTTACCCACTCGTCGATTCCCTTCACCTCCAGGTCGGACTTCTTCTCCACGTTCTCTTTCACCGGCGGAGTGGTTGGGGTTGCCCTTGCTGCGACGGTCGGCGCGGCCGTGGATTCAACCTCCGGCTCCGGAGTCGCGGTCGCCGGTTCAGTCTCTGGGGTCGGTGTAGAGGCCGGAGCGCTGTCGCCGCCGCAGGCCGCTATGGAGAGCGCCAGCGCGGCCAGTGCGGCGATGAGGACCAGGCGGAAGCGGAAGTTCAACATTGGAAGAATCATTAGAGCGGTCACCCCACAACCGGCCTCGCCAGCGTGTAAAGAGTCGGAAATCCGTCAGGAGTACACAATGTAATACCGAAATGGCGCTCGCGCGGTTTCATAGCCCGCCGATCAGACCGCCACGTGAATCGTAGGGGTGGGTCCAGTGGGTTCCCGTTTTCACGGGAAGGACGGAGGGGGGAGCCCCTGCGGAGGGCGGCCACGAGGGAGCGCCCCTACGGTCACATCCCCTGCGGGGAAGATGCGCCTGGGTCGCGCGTGTTGGTGGGCGACGATTCCCCCCGCCGTGCCCCGCCAGGCGCCCACAAGGGATCGCCCCTACGTTCCCGTTTTCACGGGGATGATGGTGGCGGGGGCGGCCGTTCAGGGCTCGATTGGGCAGGAAAGGTCGTCTCCCCACTCCCGCCATGATGCGTCGTAGTTCCGCACCGAGGGGTAGCCCAGCAATTTGAGCGTCCAGTACACGTGCGCCGCACGGATGCCGCCCTGTCAGTAGGTGATGACGTTCTTGTCCGGCGTGATGCCGTGGTCGCTCAGGATGCGGCGGAGGTCGTCGGCCGGCAGTAGCGTGGGCGCTGGGCCGCCGGTCAGGAAGTTCGTCCACTCGAGGTGCACGGCGCCGGGGATGCGCCCGCCTCGCTTGCAGCCTCTCTTGTTGGCGCCGGTCCACTCGTCATCGGACCGCACGTCCATCAACACCGTTTCCCCGTCGCCTATGGCGTCCAGCACGTCCTGCCGGGAGGCGAATATGCCGGGATTGGAGCCGGGCGAGAACGTGGCCGGAGGATAGGAGGCCGCTTGCCTCGACAGTGGCCGGCCCTCTTCGAACCACTTCGGGAATCCGCCGTCCACTACCCGGACGTTCGTGTGGCCGTAGTAGTGGAGCGACCACGCCAGCCTGAAGGCGTATAGGCAGCCTGAGGAGTCGTATGCGACCACCTGCGTGTCGTTTCCGATGCCGAGTGAGGACATCGTTTCGGCGAACTGCTGCGGCCCCTGGATGTGCGTCCGGTCTTCAAGAGACGTCTTGTAGTAGTGGTCGATCACGCTCACGGCGCCTGGCACGTGCACGCGGTCGTACTGCTCGGGCAGGTCGGTGTCGACGATCCGGACGGATGGGTCGTCCAGTCGTTCCGCCAGCCATGCGGTGGTCACGAAGACGCTGGAGTCTACGTACCCGCGCTTATCGGGCGGAGTGATGTTCAGGTCTGTGGTCACGGCGTCTCAACCCCTTAACTTCCGGCGGCAAGGCGGGCCTGCGTTGCCGGATCGTGAAACATAGGCTCACCACCGGCTTGGTGGATGTTAGCGCCTGCGCCGCATCGGCCAAGGGAACGTCATCCGTCCATCCCGGCGGCAGTCCCTTTACCTGGGCCGGGCAACTCACCGGGCCGCCGGGCCGCACGTGAAGCGGCGCTGCCCAAGCCGCTACGCGAAACAGGATAATCTGAGCAGCGTACACGGATCAGGCGCGCCGTACGTACGGCGTGGCAAGTCACAGGAAAAGGGACAGGCGCAATGTCAATCAAGATGGTGTTCATGCCCCCGCAGTCGGACGCGGCGAAGTCCTGGCTGCCGAGACTCATAGACTCGATACCGGAGGCGGCCTTCGTCGCGCCGGACACGGATGAAGACGCTCGCGCCGAGATCGTGGATGCCGACGCAGCGTTCGGCGACGTCCCGCCGGAAGCGCTCGCAGAGGCTAAGCGACTGCGCTGGCTCCAGGCCCCGGCCGCCGCGCCGCCGGCCGGCTACTACTACCAAGAGCTGATAGACCACCCCGTCACCGTCACCAACTTCCGGGAGATCTACAACGACCACATCTCCATTCACATAATGGCCGTGCTGCTGGCATTCACGAAACGTATGCCGGACTACTACCGCCAGCAGGCCGCACGGGACTGGCGGCCTCTCAATGAAGAGCGGGACCACGCGCTCTTCCTGCCGGAGGCGACGGCGCTGATAGTGGGCGTTGGCGGAATCGGCGGAGAGACGGCGAGATTGTGCGCAGCCTTAGGGATGAACGTCGTCGGCGTGGACGCGCGGCGTGAGGACGTGCCGGAGGGCGTGTCGGAGTTGCACCGGCCGGACAGACTGGACAGCCTGCTTCCAACGGCCGACTTCGTGATTCTGACCATCCCGCACACGCCCGCAACCGAGGGGCTGTTCGACGCCTCGAAGTTCCGGCTCATGAAGAACAGCGCCTACTTCATAAACATCGGCCGCGGCATGACCACGAAGCTGGACGACCTGAACGCCGCGCTGCGCTCCGGCGAGATAGGCGGGGCCGGACTCGACGTGTACGAGATCGAGCCGCTGCCGCGGGAACATCCCCTGTGGGACGCGCCGAACGCCGTGCTCACCCCGCACGTGGCGGCCTATGGGCCCTACCTCGACGAGCGACGCTATGAAATCGTGGTCGACAACGTCCGCCGCATCATCGCCGGAAACCCCCTGCGCAACGTCGTGGACAAAGCCAACTGGTTCTGATCCAACCGCAAATGCCGCACGCGCGCCACCTTCCACCACGCGCGCCGCTAACCACAAACCTGGAAGCGCTACACGCGCGAAGACCCCCATCTCAATCTTCCCCCGCAGACGGGGGAAGAGGCAGGAAAGTCAATCTTCCCCCTAAGGAGCAATCTTTCCCCTAAGGAGGAGGAAGAGGTAAGAGGGTCGGCATACGGAGAACTCAGAAGACATGAAGGATATGCACCGATACGAAAACCTGACCTGGCCGGAGATCAATGAAGCCGTCGAGAAGGGCCTAATTCCGGCATTGCCGGTCGGCACGGTCGAGCAGCACGGGCCGCACCTGCCGGTAAAGATGGACCTCTGGACCGCCGACTCCGTGGTCGACGAGGCGGCAAGACGGAGGCCGGACCGCGTGCTGGCCATGCCCGTCATTCCATATGGCTACACAACGCACGTGATGGATTTCCCCGGCAGCGTCACGGTGCACCATGAGACCTTCATGCGCTACGTTGCGGACGTCATCAAGAGCGTCGTATACCACGGCTTCAAGAAGGTGATTGTGGTGAACGGCCACGGCTCCAACGTGTCGGCCCTCGACCTGGCGGCAAGGCGGGTAATGCTGGAAACGGACGCCGTAGTGGCAATGACCAGCTGGTGGTCGCTCATAACCACGGATCCGGACTTCAAGCACAAGTGGCGGCAGTCACACTTCCCCGGCGGCTGCGCTCACGCCGGAGAGGCCGAGACCTCCTTCGCCATGGGGCTGGACGAATCGCAGGTCAGAAAGGAACTCATCGAGAGCCACGAGACTTGGACCAACGCGCAGAAGTCCAAGTTCGAGTCGATCGACCTGTTCGGCTTCGGCCCGATCAGCATCATGAACTGGACCAGCGCCTACACGGAGCGCGGGGTCTGCGGGGAAGCCGAACTTGCCACGCGCGAGAAGGGTGAACTGATCTTCGAGGAGGCGGTGTCGAGGCTGACGGAGTGGGCAGACGAGTTTCACGTGCGCCAGTACCCGTCCCGCAAGGACCACCACGTCAGAAAGCCAGACACGCCTTTACCGGGCTGAGACGCTGAGCGCGGAAACAGGTAGGGCCGCACTTGGAACTCAGGTGCGTATCCGGCCTGTGCGCGTAGCGCTATTCGTCGGACAGGCCCAGTAGTTCCCGGCGTAAGAGGCTGAGCACGTTGATGGCGGCGCGGCGGCGGTCAGGCGCTCCCCTGCCTGCGGAGCGCACGTGCCGCGAGCGCAGCGAGTTCTCGCCGGCAATGGCCAGGAAGGTCTCTCCCCGGCCGAGGTTCTGGGTGCGCTGGTCGCCCTCGGCCACTCCGTGCGCCGCGATGCCCAAGCCCGCTCCTGAGAATCGCCTGACCGCCCGCGCCAGCGCAGCGGCCCGGGATGCGCCGTCGGCAAATGGCGGACGTTCGCCTCCGGCCAAGGCGATCTTCTCCAGTACGTCATTGGAGTTGGCCATGAAACCCTGCACAAAGCGCCCGCCTGCCGCCTCTTCAAGGGCCTGGGCAACCGAACCCCCGCTCAGGTCTTCATACGATGCGACCGTCTGCCCAGCCGATTCCAGGAGCCCGCCGACTATGCCCTCCATAGTCTCATCGTCTTCGGCGAAGACGTGGTCTCCAAGCAGCCGTCGGGCCTCCACGGCAACCGGCTCGATCAGCTCGGAAGCCCGTTCCATATCCTCAGCCATCGCGGCAATTCGAACGTCCACCTGGCCGGGGTGCGCCAGGACGCCTACCGTGGGATTGGACGACCCGGCGATGAGGTGCCCAATCAGGTGGTCCACGTTGCTCTCGCCGAGGTCGCCGACCTTGAGCAGCTTGTAGTGAATGATCCGGTTGAGGTCGAACTTGCGGCGCAGGTAGGGAATTATCTCGTTCTCGATGAGCCACTTCATCTCGAAGGGCACGCCGGGCACGCTGATGATGACGCCGCGTGCATCCTCGACCAGGAACGCAGGCGCCGTGCCGTTGGGGTTGCGGATGACGGTGGCGCCCTCCGGTACCGTGGCCTGCTTCTCGTTATTGCTTGTCAGGATGAATCCGCGCCGGCGAAATCGCTGCTCCAACTCGACGAGGGACTGCTCATCGGTGACGATTTTCCGGCCTGTCACCTGCGCCACCGCCTCGCGCGTCAGGTCGTCCTGCGTCGGCCCTATGCCGCCGGTGGTTATCACCACGTCCGACCGCTCAAGTGCGCTGTCCAGTATCGCCACCATGCGGCCGAAGTTGTCGCCAACGGTGTGCTTGTAGAACATGCTGACGCCGTTCTCCGCCAGCCGCTGCGCGATCCAAGCGGAGTTGGTGTCCACGATCTGGCCCAGTAGAAGCTCCGAGCCTATTGCCACTATCTCTGCGTTCATCTGCTGTTTCGCCGCTTTCCACGGTGCGCCGGCGTCCGCGCCCCTTGCGTTGTACGGGGGAACGAGAGCCGGTCCTTGAGTCCGGCCGGGCCGCACGTGAAGCCTATGCCGGCGCCGTGAAGCGGTCAACAGGATAGGCGAGTAAACAGGACGTGGGGATGCGCGGCGCGCTTCTACTGAAGGCCGGGAAACGGCCTCTGCTTCGCTAAGCCGCGCCGATTTGGACGATATCCCGTAAATCGAGTGACAAGGCGCTTGCATATATAGAACTGTCGTTCTATCATCAGAATATCCGTTCTGGTACTGGCACGGATTAGGCACAGGCGCATCCGGCAGCGGAGAAGAGGCCCCATGATGCAGACGACGCTCAGTCGCAACCCGACAACAGAACTTCCCGGCGGAGAAGAGCTCGAAGAACTGGGGAGAGCCGTCATCAAGTCGGTGATCGACCGGGACGGCAGCACGTACACCGTTGACGTACCGGACTCCACCGGGGTGACCGGTCTCGCCACCGGATTGCGCGCCTGGCTGCTCATCTTCGGCGCAGGCGTGGGTACGGCATCGGCGACGGTGTCGCCAACATTCCTCGGTGAGACCTATCCGGCGATGCTGGCCTTGGTGCGAAAGATGGAAGAGAGCGGGGCGGACTGGAAGCCGAACGGACACAGGACCATCCGCGTAGGCAACGCTAGCCACGTATTCGTCAGCCGCGACCGGCCGGTAGCCGGCAAGACACCGGCGCCAAGCGGAATGCTGGAGGTCGTGGACGCGCACCGCATCGACAAGAAGTGGTTCGCCGAGCGCGTCGTCCCCCGGTGCAGCCGGCCGGGCCTCGTTCGCATCTTCTACGGGCGTCCCGGCAGGGTCGGCTCTATCTACGAAGAGGCGAGGCGGGCGAACCTCGCGCGCAGCCCGCGCCATGAACGCCGGCACTTCGACCTGATCGCACCGCACGCACTCGCAGAAGAGGCCGCGTAGCCCGCACGCGCCTTCATACATGACGCAAGTAGCCATTTGACGACAACGGAGAGGAGCTCATCATGACGACAGCGGTCTTTACCCTACCTGCCCGTTCCGACACACTGCCCGAAAATGCGCGCTTCCAGGACAGGGGCTGCGACCTGTCACCCTCCTGCCTGGCCTGCCCCCTGCCGGTATGCAAGTACGACGACCCCAGCTGGATCAGGCGGGCCGACAGACAGTCACGCGTCAACGAAATATTCAGCCTGCGGGAAGAAGGCATGACCGCAAACGACATCGCCCCACTGGTAGGGGTGAGCCCCCGCACAGTCCACCGCGTCTTGCGAGACGGCCCCAAGGCCGATGAAGGCCAAGTCGTCGACGAAGGCCCGCTGATGACCCTAAGGGAACTGAAGGAAAAGTCGCTCTTCAGGCGCAGGGCGCCGCTGCCGCCCATACTTGGCGCGCTGGGCCGCGCCGTCTAGGCAGGTCATACGCGCTTCAGGACTCGCCGGCGCCTGTCACAGGCTCGGAGGCCCCCACGTTAACCTGCCTGCCGGTCGCCTGGAAAATCGCCTTCTCGACGATGTTCGTGGCGCGGTCTGCGATGCGCTCCAAGTTGTGCGCCGCCCACATCAGGTATGTGCCGCGCGTTACGTTGTCCGGTGACGCCTTCATCAGTTCGAAGAGGTCCTTGCGCACCCGCTGATTCAGCTCGTCCACCAGGTCGTCCTCTTTAGACACCCTCTGAGCGATCTCGAATACGCGTTCGGGAGCGACTTCAATGAAGGAGTTGAGGCTGCTCCTTACCATGCCCATCGCTATCTCGCCCATCCGGGGGATGTCGATCAGTTCCTTGAGAGGCGGCTCCTCTCCGATCATCAGGTTGATCTTCGCGATGCCCTCGGCGTAGTCACCCATGCGCTCCAGCTCGTTCGCCAGTTCCATCATGGTGACGATGCGGCGCAGGTCGCGTGCCAGTGGCGCTTCGCGGCGGATCAAGCGGATGCACGACCTCTCGATCTGCCACTCCTTGTCGTCGATCTGGTCATCCTTGTCGATGATCGACTGCGCCAGCTCCAGGTCGCGGTTCTTCAGAGAGGTCAGCGAGTCGAATATGGCGCGTTCGACCATGTCCCCCAGCAGGACCAAATCCACTTCGAGCTGCGAAAGCTCCCTGTCGAAACTCTCTCGTGCGTACATGGCGCTTTCCTGTAATCCCGTGGCGTCCGCGACTGTCTTCAGCCGATGCGCCCCGTCACGTATGCCTCCGTCCTGGGGTCCTTTGGGGCGCCGAAGATCTGCTCGTTGGCGCCGTACTCGATCAGCCTGCCCACCCGCTCCTCGCCAGTCATCAGCACGGCTGCGTAGTCGGATATGCGGGACGCCTGCTGCATGTTGTGCGTGACGATGACGATGGTCACCTGGGTAGACAGCTCTCTGATTAGGGCCTCTATGTGCTGTGTCGATATCGGGTCCAGCGCGGACGCGGGCTCGTCCATGAGCACCACCTCAGGCTCCACCGCCAGCGTCCGGGCGATGCAGAGGCGTTGCTGCTGGCCGCCCGAAAGGCTCAACCCGCTGTCCTTTAGCCGGTCCTTCACCTCATCCCACAGCGCAGCCCGTCTCAATGACCGCTCGACCACCTCATCCAGGTTCACGTCCAGCGAGTTGATCCGCGGGCCGAACGCAACGTTGTCGTAGATGCTCTTGGGAAAGGGATTCGGCCGCTGGAAGACCATACCTATGCGGAAGCGTATCTCGGTCGGATCCTGTTGCGCCGAATATATGGGATCCGAGTTGAACAGCACGTCACCCTCTATCTGGGCGCTGGGTATCAGCTCGTTCATCCGGTTGAAGCAACGAATGAGAGTGCTCTTCCCGCATCCCGACGGCCCGATGATTGCGACGACCTTATTGCGGATCATCTGGAACGATATGTCGTTTATGGCCAGGGCGCCCGCGTAGCTGACCGTGAGACCCCTAGCCTCCAGGACCACGTCCTCATCTTCGAATGTGATTATGTTCCCTTCCGAAGTCTCGCCGGTGAGGGAGTACGTATCTGCGAGCATCATCTTCGATCTGCCCCGGTCGGGTGAATCGCCAGAGCGGTGCGGTTGAGTCCGATAGCGGAAATATTAGCCCCGCCGGATTAACGGGATTCTAACCTTAATGAACTTTTCGTAAACGCTGCGCGCGTCCGATAGACGCCGTCTTCCCCTCTCCGGCGCCGTTTCCCAAGCGGGGGCCACCATAGGAGCGTTCATCAAGGGCCTTCGATGAAGTCAACTACTGCTGCGGCCCAGCCGAACTCGACGCCCCTCATTCCCCTGCCGCTGGCGGGCGAGTAGAACTCCCTGAAGCCGTTTTCCGATACGGCCTTGACCGACTTCTCAGCAAGTTCGCTGGCCAGTTCGTCGTAGCCGCGCAGCCGCAGGCCGCGCACGAAAAACCAGTTCAGGTTCATGCAGACCGGGCCGCGCCAGATCATCGACTCACCCTCAGGATCGAAGGAAGGCTCGGATGCCGGAACGCTCGGCACCGGAAGCGGCGTCCAGAACTCGCGGGGGTTCGTCAGATGCTCGTCTATCACACGCTCCACCCGTGCGGCGGGCGTACCTTCCAGGATGATCGGGAACAAGGAGCCTGCGGTTAGCACAGCGCCCGGAGTGCGGTCCCGCCCGAACAGGTATTTGTAGCAGCCTGCTTCGTCGTCCCACAGGTGACGGTCTATGGCGGCCTCTACCGTCTCCGCGCGCGACGTCGCCGCGCCGGCCTGGAGTTCCTCGCCGGCTATTCGGTGGAGCCCGGCCAGCGAGCGCAGACCGTCGGCGTACACGGAGTTGACGAACGGATCGATCGCCACAAAGCGGTCCGCCTCCTTCAATCTTTGGAAGTCGAAGCCCTTTCGCAGGTTGAACAGGTCCAACCGCCTAAGCGCCCACAGCACGCCCCGGCGGGACGGTTCTCGCAGGCCGAGAGCCGAGTCGAACGCCGGCGAGTTGTCCAGCCCGCACTCAAAGGGCGACACAATGGATATCAGCCCGTCGCCGGCCGCATCGCGCTCGCGTGCCAGCCAGTCGTAGTAGGCGGCGGTGGCGGGTAGGGCTTCCTCAAGGAACTCGTCGTCCCCGGATACGCGGTGCACGGCCTCGACCGCCTGCGCCAGGAGCGGGGGCTGGATCATCCCGGTGTGCCGCCTGCGCCATTCGGATACGGCGCTTTGCGCGAGGAAGATTGACCTCAGCGCGCCGAGCCGGCCCCAGTAGACCATGTGCCCGATGAAGCCGTCCGGCCGCTGGGAAGCGAACAGCATCCTGAGCTCCTGCTTGGCCATTTCGGCGTCCAGCCGGGCCAGCGCAATGGCGTGGAAGCACGAGTCCCAAAACCACTGCCACGTGTACCTGCCCGGCGATGGCCGGACATACGAGAAATCGCGGCGGTAGTAGGGGTCGTACCCGCTGCGAACGTTGCGGCGCAGGCATAACAGCGCCTGCCGGCGCAGCTGGTCATGAGCGTTGGATGTTGTCATTGGCACAGTTTAAGGCGCTCAAAAGTCAAGGCGCCCAAAAGGAGACCTTCCCGCAACCTTGCTTAGGCCGGATGCGGGGATGAAAATGGGTATGTGCCGGGCGGCGCTCACCCCCATCTCAATCTTCCCCCTGCAAGAGGTAAGAGGGGACGTCTTCCCCCAGCAAGGGGAGTCTCTATTTTCAGAGGAAGGTTAGGATGGGGGTGAAATACCAGCGCAGATACCCCATGGCCACGTCTTCCAAAACCTCCAACCACGGCCGCACCGGCGGAACAGCCTTGCCGTCCATCCTCGACCTGTCGAGCGACCAGCTGGCGCAGCTCATCGCAAAGCTTGGCGAGCCGCCGTTTCGGGCGCGGCAGCTGTGGCGTTCCCTCTACAAGGACGCCGCGCAGTCGTTCGACGAGATGACCACGCTGGCGCGCTCGTTGAGGGCGAAGCTCGCCGGCAGCTACTCGATCAATCCGCTGGATACCGTCGTCTCACTCGACTCGAAGGACGGCTCCACCACCAAGACGCTATTCAGGCTGCCCGACGGCGAGTTGATCGAGACGGTGCTGATGCGCTATGAGCGCGACGGGCATCGCAGGCCGCGCCGCACCGTCTGCATATCTACGCAGGCGGGATGCGCGCTCGGCTGCACCTTCTGCGCCACCGGCCAGCAGGGCTTCGCAAGGCAGCTCAGTGCCGGCGAGATCGTCGCGCAGACGCTCCACGTGGTGCGGGCCGCCAGGGCCGAAGACGCCGCCAAGCGCTCAGACGGCAAGGCCGGTTGGCCGGTCCCGGTCTCCAACGTCGTGTTCATGGGCATGGGCGAGCCGCTCGCAAACTATGACAACACGCTCGAGGCCATATCGAGACTGAACGACCCCCAGGGCGTAGGCATCGGCGCGCGGCACATGACGGTGTCGACCGTCGGACTGGCCCCGCAGATAGTCAGGCTGGCCGGTGAGCCGTTCCAGGTGAACCTGGCCGTCTCGCTCCACGCGCCGGATGACGAGACGCGCTCCGAGACGATGCCGGTCAACCGCCGTTATCCCATAGCCACGCTGCTGGACGCGTGCAGGAAGTACGTTGCGCGGACGAACCGGCGAGTGTTCTTCGAGTACGTGCTGCTGGAAGGCCAGAACGACACGCCGGAGCACGCGCACAAGCTGGGCAAGCTCCTGCGGGGAATGCTGTGCCACGTCAACCTGATACCGGTCAATCCCACTTCATTCGGCCCGTATGCACGACCGGCCACGCGCCGCACTGCGGCCTTCCGCAAGGCCCTTCACACCTACGGCGTACCCAGTACCGTCCGCATGGAAAAGGGCATAGACATCAACGCGGGCTGCGGCCAACTGCGGGCGCGTGAACTGGTCGAGCAGGGCTGACGGGCCGCCGGCCGGCCTTGAGGAGACTTTGCGAAAGAAGTAGGCACAACCTCCCGCACCAATCCCTGCCAAGATATATAATATGTATGCGACAGGAGGTAACCGCATGGTCGCTAAGTCACATATTTCCAAGTGGGGCAGCAGCCTAGCCGTCCGTATCCCCAAGCCCATCGCTGAGCATTGGGGCGTTCAAGAAGGCTCGGTCATAGAGATCGTCCAGCGCGATGATCAGGTCGTGCTGTGTAAGAAGAAGTACGATCTGGGCGACATGATCGCCAAGATGAGCCCGGACAATCTTCATTCCGAGCAGGATACCGGCCAGGCCCAGGGCCGCGAGGCATGGTAGATGACGGCTACGTCCCCGCGAGGGGGGACATTGTATGGCTGAGCTTCACGCCTCAGGCCAGACACGAGCAGGTCGGCCACCGTCCAGCCTTGGTTCTGAGTCCTAAATCCTACAACGAAAATAGCAGTTTGGCGCTCTTCTGCCCCGTTACGTCACGTGTCAAGGGATACCCCTTCGAGGTCCTTCTTCCCGCCTCAAGCGCCGTGTCGGGAGTCGTGCTGGCCGACCAAGTCAAGAGCCTGGACTGGCGCGCAAGGCGGGCCCGCTTCGAATGTCGCGCCGCGCGGCTGGTTGTCGCTGAAGTCTTGGAGAAGGTCAACGTCCTGCTGGAGTGAGTATTCCCTAAGGGACATCACGTTTCGAAATGGTTGGCAAGGTGGGTCTGTCGCCTTCCTTGCGCGAAACGAGAGGCTCAGACGTCGCGAATGTCCAGCACGGCGATGCCAAGTTGGGGAATGCGTGCAAGACGACTGTCAGCCGTGAGAAGCGTAAGGCCATGCTCCTGTGCGGCGGCGATGTAAAAGGCATCGTATGCGCTTACGTTGTGGCGAAGTCGCCAAGCGCGTCGAATCAAAGACCGATGCGGGATGCAGTCAACCGGCCATTCAAGAAGCGCATTGATAGCGGATATTGCGCGATCTTCGCCGATCCGCCCGCGCAGCGTCTCTCTGCGCAGAGCCGACAGTACTTCGGCGTACATCAGTTCCGGCGCTACTTGGCGGGAGACCCTCTGACGGCGTCAGCAGCCCGGAGACCCAGGCGGGTGCCCAGCAAATACTCGTACGCTACAGATGCGTCGACGACGTGCCGGGCCACGCTGACAGCTCCCTATCGCGCTCCGCGCGCACCTCGGCGATCAGTTTTGCCGAATCTACCTCGTAACCGTCAGCTGCAGGGCGGTTGGCGATGCGCCGGTCCCATTCCCATAACTCCAACTCGCGCTCGATGGCGTGCAGAACGGCGGAATTCAATGTGCGTTCCGTGTCCTTGGAGTAAGCGCGGAGACGCTCGTGGAGCTCTTCCGGTATGTCCCTGACCTGTAAATTCGCCATGTCCTGATGGTAGCACGCACCGCACGGCGGCCTTGCGTGCGTCAATGGAATGGCGGCCCGCGGGGCAAGCCGTTGCGCAGCAACTGCCGAAACCGCAGGCACTAAGATAGTGACACGTACGATTGGGCTACCGGCCTGCGCGTCATAAGATAATGGCCCCGTCCGCGCCTTGCGGCCCCACTGTCCGGCTTGAGGCGCCATCAGTCGAAACGGCAACCAGGTGACATCTTCTTCAGCCCGCGACGCAGCCACGAAAGCGTGATCAACGCCGCGCTTGCACAGATCTTCAGGGAACGGTGCAGCCTCGATGCCGTTGCCGAGACGATGCACGGCGGCAGGCGTCCGGACATAGTCGTTCGCCTGCCCGACGGCCCGGTGGTCGTCGAGACCGAGCTCGATCCCGCCCCGACGGTGGACGCCGACGCGCTGTCGCGACTCGGCATGGAGATAGACGGCCGCAAGGTGCAGAACGTCTTTGCCGTCTCGGTCCCGTCTAGGCTGCGCGCGACCGGCCAGCGGCAGTTGGAAGAGCGCATGGCGGGCGCGACCCTGTCATGGCAGGAATGGCGCATAGACGGCACGTCCGGGCCCAAGTTGTCCGGCAGCCCAATCGAACTCGGCAACGTACTGCAACGCACAAGGCCGCCGGCCGGAGACCTCGACTACGCCGTCTCGATACTGGACGACGGCGCCCGGAGCGCCGGTTCCAGGCTCTACTCTTCGCCCGGCAGCCTGGGGCGCGTCGCCAGGGTATTCGGCGCCGAACCGGGTGACGAGGCCGCAAACATGGCCGCCCTAATCATCATCAACGCCATGGTCTTCCAGGAGAGGCTGGCCGACGATAGCGAGGCGTTCGAGCCGGTAGACGCATCCCGCGAGGGGCCGCCATCCCAATACGGCTCCGAATCGGCTGCCAGGGCCTTTTCTAAGCGCCGGCTGCTGGAGAGCTGGGAATACATCCTATCCGTCAACTACTACCCGATCTTCGGCATGGCTCACCAGGTAGTTGACGGACTGAGCGAGGCCGTAGCGCGCGAAGTACTGGGAGAATGTGCAACGACGACTGCAGATTTGCTGGCAAGCGGCGCGGTCGGACGGCACGACCTGGCGGGTAGGATATTCAACCGCCTCGTTTCCGAGCGTGAACTCCTGGCGGCCTTCTACACCAGTATCCCGGCTTCAACCTTGCTCGCCGGCCTGGCGCTTTCACCCTCCAGGCACAGCGACGTAGATTGGAGCGACGTCGACCAGGTTGGCCGGCTGAGGGTGGTAGACCCCGCCTGCGGCACGGGCGCCCTCCTGATGGCCGCATACCGGCAGATGCTCCAGAACAGCGTCGCCGCGGGCAGCCCCATCGCCGGCGACGCAGCCCTGCACCGGGCGCTGGTCGAGCGGGTCATCACCGGCGCCGACGTGGTGCAGGCCGCCATACACCTGACCGCGGCCACGCTTGCGGCCATGTCCCCATCCGTCAAGTTCGAGCAGATGCAGCTGCACACGCTCAGGCTCGGCAGAGACTCCGATGACAAGATATGGCTCGGCTCGCTCGACTGGCTGGAGGCGCCGGAAACGCAGTCGTTCTTTTCGGCAACGGAGGAACAGATCGGCGCCAAGAGCGGATACGGGAGTGTCGTCAGGCACCCGGAGGCCAACGTGGTCATCAGCAATCCGCCCTACACTAGGCGCGGGAGTGACAGCGGCCACGCCGAATCCCTGGCAAGGGTGTTTTCCCTGCCGGAGTCCGACGAAGAATCGCAGGCGGCCATTGCGAATCGCACGTCGGAACTGCTGAGCGGAACGCCGGCGAACCAGATGGCCGGCCATGCCTCTTCCTTCACCGTATTGGCAGACCGGCTGGTGAACGCCGGCGGGCGCATCGCCCTGGTCTTGCCGGTAACTGCGCTGGCCGGCGAGTCGTGGCGAAAGATCCGCAAGATGCTCTCGTGCAAGTACGAGATCGAGTTCGTAGTCACGTCGCATGACCCCGAACTGAGGTCGATGTCCTACGACACGAGCATCGCGGAGGCCCTGCTCGTAGCGCGCAAGCTCACTGCGGACGAGCGCGCCTCCGGCCGCGGCGTTTTCGTCAACTTGTGGCGCGCGCCCAAGCTGGAAACCGACGCGTTGGCGCTGGTCAGAGCCATCGACGCAGCGGCTGGAAACCCGTTGCATAGGTACGACGGCCCGCCCGTCGGCGGTACGCCCCTGACGCTGGGCGGTGAGGTATGGGGAGAAATACTGGAAGGCCCCGTCGACGCGTCGCACTGGAAGGCGTCGAGGTGGAGGAGAGCGCTTACCGGCCAGTTCGCCTCAGCCCTGGAGAGAGGCGAACTATGGAACGAGTACGGCTCGCAGGTGGTGGCGCGCGTGCCGGTTTCAAAGTTGCAATCCGTCTGCAACGTCGGGCCGCAGCACCGCATGATTCGAGGCTCGCTCGGCGCCTTCTACGGGCATCACGGATGGAACCCGGAAGCGCAGTTCCCGGCGCTCTGGAGCCTCGACTCAAACGTTCACAATGGCCTTATCGCCGAACCCAACGCCTGGCTGGTCCCACAGCCTGGCCGTGACCACATTCCGGTCTGGTCGCAAGCGGGCGCATTGCACGTCGCGACCGATGTCCGGTATACCTCGCAGCCAATCATGGCGGCACACACCCCAACGCGCACGCTGGGCGTCTCCTCCTGGCACACACTGGTGGTCAATGAAGACGACCATGCCGTGAGGTCTGCCAGGGAAGCCGCATTGCAGTTGTGGTGCAACTCTTCGCTCGGCTTGCTGCTTCATGCCAACCACGCCAGCAGGACGCAGGCCGGTAGAGGGAGAGGCAACAAGGCGATGCTGGCAACGATGTCCACGCTGGACGTGCGCGAGCTTGCGTCCTGGCAACTGGAAGAGGCCCGGTCGATCTGGCGCGACTTCAGCGGCCGGAAGTTCAAGCCCTTCTATCGCTGCGCCGTCGATCCGGCGCGCATCGAGTTGGACGGTCGCGTAGTCCAGGACATGCTCGGCCTCGGCGAAGACGCCGTAGCCTCGCTTTCCCGCATACGCCTTCTACTGGCCGGCGAACCGTCCATCCACGGCGGACAGCGGCCCGACCTGCCGTAAGTCGAGTCTCCCTTCCTCGTCGAAGGGGAAGAGGCAAGAAGCGTACGGCTTCCGCCGGACTTAATGCCCCCTCACCACGGGGACGCCCTCCATCAGGCCGGCGTCGTACATCTCGTTCCAGTTGTCCAGGAAGGTCTGGTTCCACTCGTCGGTCAGCTTGTTCTGCATCATCTCCTCGAAGATGGGCCAGAAGATGATGATGCCGTCCGCGCCGTCCCGCAGCGCGCGGTAGGCGGTGTCCACTGAGCGGACGAGCGCGGCCGTTATGTATGGCCGTTGCGACCACGGCTCGAACATGGCCCGGCACTCCCGTACGAGGCTGGTGGGGTCTCCTCCAACGTCGCGGTAGGGCTCGCAGAAGGTCAGTATGTGCGTCGCTCCGGCCTGCGCCACGGCGGCCGCCTGGCCCAGCGTGAAGACGGTGGTGCACATCGTCTCCACTCCGGCATCCGACAGCGCACGGAACGCTCCCAGGCCGTGCACCGTGCACGGTATCTTGAGCACGATCTGGTCCGACATCCTGGTGAAGACCTCGCCCGTGTCGAGCAGTTCCTGCGTCGAGTGGCCGTCGATCTCCACCACGACCTGCTTGTCGGTGATATCGAGGTAGCGCTTCACGACGTCCGTTACCTGGCCGTACTTCTTCACCATGTCGTTTAGCACGACGGTGTTGGTCACTATGCCGGCTGCGCCGAGGGGCAGCCAGTTCTTGAGGTCCTCCGGGTCTCCGGCAAGCCAGATGGCCGGGCCGCGCTGCTCGATCCTGCTGCGCGCCGCCGCGCCGGCGGCCTCGACTGCGCCGTTTGCGCTGAACTGTGCTGTGGCTGTAGTCATGACTTGTCCCCTCTACGTGGCCGGTGGGCGTGAACGGCGCCTCGCGCGCGCCTCATGGTCTGACGAATGCAGTTTACCGCGTCGGCGCGTCACGCCGCCGGCCGGGTGAGGAGAAACCGGACGGCGCGGCCCGCCGGATCAGGCTAGGGCGTCCGCAAGGATTTCCGGCAGATAGCGGGCCGTTCGCCCCGTACCGTCGGCTATCTGCTGGTGGCAGGAGACCCCGGTCACGACGATCTCAGTGTTCGCCGGCGCTCTGCGCACGAAGGGAAACAGCCGGTCTTCACCCACCCGCATCGATACGTCGTAGTGTTCCTTCTCAAAGCCGAACGAGCCTGCCATGCCGCAGCAGCCCGCTTCGATCAGTTCCGCCGAGTAGTTCGGCGGCAGGTTGAGGGACTTCACGGCGGTCGCGGTCCCTCTCAACGCCTTCTCGTGGCAGTGCACGTGGACAGCCGAATCGGCAGAGCGCTCGGTCCACTCGATCTGTTGAAGTCCGTCGCCGTCCGTTTCGGATAGCAGCTCCTGGATGAGCAGGGAGGCGTCCGCCACGGCGCGCGCTCTTTCGTCGTTCGGGAAAAGGTCGGGGTATTCGTCCTTCAGCGTCAGCAGGCAACTCGCCTCAAGTCCAACGATGCGTGCGCCTTGCCGGACGTGCGGGAAGAGCGCGTCTATGTTGTGGCGCGCGTTGTCTGCCGCCCTGTCCAGCATCCCCTTGGAGATCATGGGCCTGCCGCAGCACTTGCGCGGGGCGATCTCCACTTTGTAGCCCAGCGCTTCAATCAGGCGCGTGGCCGCCACTCCGGCCTGCGGGTGATTGAAGTTGGTGAAGGTGTCGTGGAACAGGACTACGCTGCCGCGGGCGCCGGTGGTGTTTGGCCGCCTGGAACGGAACCACGACTCAAACGTCCTGCCGGAGATGGCGGGGAAGCGGCGCCTGCCGTCTATGCCCAATAGCGCATCGCCAAGTTTTCGGCCGACGAACGAGCCGCTCAGCGCATTGGCCAACGGCGCCAGCGGTTTGGCCGCGGCGTTCAACCGGTGCACGTCGGCAATAAGCCGGGAACGAAGGGGCAGACGGTGAGACTCATAGTACGAATGTAGAAACTCGTACTTGATCTTGGCCATGTCCACGCTCGACGGACATTCCGACTTGCACGACTTGCACTCCAGGCAGAGGTCTAGCACGTCGAACATGCGCTTGGAACGGAGCTGCTCTTCCGGCAGCGCGCCCGACAGCGCCGACCTGAGCGCATTGGCCCTGCCTCGCGTCGAGTGTTCCTCCTCGCGGGTCGCCATGTAGGACGGGCACATTGCGCCGGCGTTGACCTTTCGGCAGGCGCCGACGCCGTTGCACCGCTCGACGGCCCCGGCGAACCCGTCGTCGCCCGACCAGTCGAGCCTCGTCTTGACGGCCTGCGTGCCGTACCCGGCGCCGTAGCGCAGGTTGCTCGTCATCGGCGGCGCATCGACGATCTTGCCGGGATTCATGATCCCCGCAGGGTCGAATACCGACTTGACGTCCCTAAATGCGTTGTACAGTTCGCTGCCGAACATCCGCTCGTTCCACTCGGAGCGCACTATGCCGTCCCCGTGCTCTGCCGACATCGCGCCGCCGAATTCGAGGACCAGCTCCGACACCTCCTCCGCTATGGAGCGCATCTTGTCGATGCCGTCCTGCCGCTTCAGGTTCACCACCGGCCTTATGTGCAGGCAGCCCACGCTGGCGTGCCCGTAGTAGCCCGCCTCCGTGTCGTGCCGGCGGATGATCTCGTCGAAGCGGCGGACGTACTCAGGCAGCTTCTCGGGAGATACGGCGGTGTCTTCCACGAACGGCAGGGGCTTGAAGTCCCCCGGCACGTTCATCAGCAGTCCTAGCCCCGCCTCCCGCATGGCCCACACCTGCCGTTGCGCCGCCGGCTCCAGCAGGTTCGTAATTGCAAATCCCAGCCCATTCCTTCTCATCGTCTCACCGAGGCGGTCAAGCTTCGAACTGACCTCGGCCGCGCTCTCACCGGAGAACTCCACTACCAAGATGTCCGTGGGATCGCCCTGCAGGAAACCGATGTTTCGCGAGAAGCCGGGAGATTGCCTGGCCTGCCGGATGATCATCTCGCCGATGTGCTCTACTGCGTCGGGCTTCTCTTCGAGCGCGGCCACCGTAGCTTCCATCGCCTCGCCGATGCTGGCGAAGTGCAGCACGGCTAGCCCCTTCATCTTTGGCAGCGGCACAAGGTTGATCTTTGCGCTTGTGACCGCCACAAGGGTGCCCTCCGAACCCGTGGCTAGATTGCACAGGTTTAGGCTCGCTTCGTCCTGCAAGAGATCGAGGTTGTACCCGCCGACCCTGCGCATGATCTTGGGGAACCGCCGCTCCACCTCGTCCCTGCTGGCCTCCGCTATCCGGCGCACACCGCGATATATCTCACCCTCAAGCCCGCTTCCCGCCATCCTAGACTCTATGGCGGCCGGTCCGAGACGGCTGAACTGCGTCCTCGTGCCGTCCGACAAGGTCACGTCAAGTTCCAGCACGTGGTCTACGGTCTTTCCGTAGATGATGGAGTGCGCGCCGCAGGAGTTGTTTCCTATGGCGCCGCCCACGTTGGCCCGGTTGGCGGTACTGGGATCCGGCGTGAAGTGCAGGCCCGTCGGCGCGAGCCGGCGATTGAGTTCGCCGATCGTAATTCCCGGCTGTACCCGCGCCCACTGCTCCTCTACGTTCACCTCCAGCAGGCCGTGCATGTACTTGGAGAAGTCGATGACGACTGCGCGGTTGACGGTCTGCCCCGCCAGCCCGGTGCCGCCGCCACGCGGTAGCACAGGCGCGCCGTGCCGCCTGGCCGTTTCCACGGCCGCGCACACGTCATCGGCGTCCCTGGGAAGCGTCACGCCGAGCGGCTCGATGCGGTAGATCGAGCCGTCGGTCGAGTACATGGCGCGCGAGTAGGCGTCGAACCTCACCTCGCCCGCGATAGAGCTTTGCAGGTCGCGTTCAAGGTCTCGTACGTCCGGGCTGCGCAGCCGGGCCGTCACCTCAGGAGGCCCTTTCGGCGCCGGAGTGGGCATCCCCGTCCGGTTCTTTGTTGTCCGGCAGGAGCGCCGACGCGAGCACGCTCAGCGCCAGGATGCCGATGATGACGCCGAGGGAGACGAAGGTGAGCGCCAGGTCGCTAACGGGTATTTCAAAGTGCATCGTGTGGGCGGCCTCCTCGAAGATCATCTTGATTCCGATGAAGCCCAGGATGGCGGCGAGGCCATACTGCAAGAAGCGGAACATCCGCACGAGGCCGGCCAGCAGGAAGTAGAGCGGCCTCATGCCGAGCACCGCCATGGCGTTTGAACTCCAGACCAGGAACGGCTGGTCGGTGATGCCGATCACCGTGGGGATCGAATCTACCGCGAACACCACGTCGGTCGTGCCGAGAACCAGGACGACGAGGAGCATGGGCGTGGCGGCCCGCACCCCGTTTATGCGGGTAAAGAAGTTGTGCCCATCGTATTCGTCCGACACCTTCATGAAGCGGCGGGCGATGCGCAGGGCGATGTTCTTGCTGGGATCGACCTCGTGGTCGCCGGTGAAGACCAGCTTGTAGGCGGTGTATACCAGTATCGCCCCAAGTATGAAGAGCACCCACGAGAATGCGCTGATGGCGGACAGGCCGGCGGCTATGAAGACCGCCCTGGCGATGAGCGCCATGACGATGCCCCACAGAAGGGCCCGCATCTGGT
This sequence comes from Dehalococcoidia bacterium, assembly GCA_963663555.2. Classification (GTDB taxonomy): domain Bacteria; phylum Chloroflexota; class Dehalococcoidia; order Lucifugimonadales; family Lucifugimonadaceae. The sequence continues at coordinate 25,292 of CAXXNJ010000011.1, read as the reverse complement.
ACTGGGCTGGGATGGCGAAGTACCCGAATATGATGATGAAGACGAATAGGTTGTCTATGCTGAGCGCCCGCTCGGCGATGTAGGCGGTGGTGTATTCGATCCCAGGAGTCGTGCCGCCCGCATACCAAACGAACACCCCCGTGCCCACTGCGATGAGGGTCCAGAACAGCGTGAGCCAAGCCGCCTCGCGCATGGACACCACGTGGTCCTTGCGCGTCAGGATTACGAGGTCTAGGAACAGGAGCGCGACGAGGGCAACGTTGAAGCCCACCCAGGTCGTTAAGCTGTCAAGCATTGGCTAACGCTCCGCGCCCGCCGGTCACGAGACCTTTGCAACACGCTCCCGCGAGCATCTACAAACCTCTTCTCCCAAAGGCGACGCAGGGCGCCCACAAGGGACGCCCCTACGGTTTATGCCCCAAGGGACGTCCGTACGGAGCCTGCCTCTTCCCCCTAGAGGGGGAAGATTGAGATGGGGGTGATTGGCGTGCCGTGAGGAACACACCGTGGATTTACGCAAAGGTCTTGATCACGGCCGAACGTTGACCCGATGGTCAGCTGGTTGACTTTATGAGGTAGACCTGCTCCCCGCGCGGCGTCTTGACGGCTATCTTCTCGCCGCGGTTCCGGCCCAGGATGGCTGCGCCGACCGGCGAGGCTATCGAAATTTTGCCGGATAGTGGGCTCGCTTCGCTGGGGTCGACAAGCTGGTAGCGAACCGTTCGGCCCGACTCGACTTCGGTCAGTCTGATCCTCGAACCTATGCGCACCGTCTTGCGGTCCGGGGAATCGTCGCCGATCACCACGGACGCTTTCAGGGTGGCCTCGATCTCCAGAATGCGGGAGGAGACCATGCCCTGTGACTCCCTGGCGGCCTCCAGCGGCGCGTTCTCCCGCACGTCCTTGTCGGCTGCCGCGAGCTGTATTTCTTCAGCCAACTTGATCCGTTCCTTCTGCAGGTCCCTCAACTCCTTCTTGAGCTGGTTGAAGCCGGACCTCGTCAGGCGTATGACCCGCACCACGTGGCCGTCCCTGTCGACCGTCCTGCGGGCCGCGGCGTTGGGACGCGCCCTGCGCAACCGGAGGTGCTGGGAGAGGTTTACGTCTATGTACTTCTTCTTCTTCAGAAAGGAGAGGTACTGCTTTACGTGGGTTGCCCGCTCTGCCGCGCTGGCGGAGGAGGTCTTGGAGGCTATGGAGTCGCTAAAGTCCCCGACCTCCGAGGCCGTTAGCGAGCTGACTGGGCGCTCACCGCCCACCCATCTTACGAATTTCGCAATCTCCGGTTGGGCATCCTGCTTGGAGTCATCAGCAAGCTGCCTGACGTATATTTGAAAAGACTCGGTGACGGACGTGCCGTCGAGTCCGGCCTCTGCCGCTGGAGTGGTCTCTGTCTTGGTCGCCACTACGATATCTAGCCTCCACTTGAGGTTGTTTGACGAGGCGGGCACGTAGCCGCCATCGTCGCCAGCCATCTTCCATCATAGGTTTGACGGTAGCGGGCCGTCAAATTGCACGTCGTTTCTTCACGTTGACACTGAAGCTGCCGGAAATCTACAATTCTCATTAGCAGAAGGCGAATCTCATGCCCCTCAGAACCTACCAACCAAAGAAGAGACGACGCGCCAGAGTGCACGGCTTCAGGTCTCGCATGCGCACCAAGAGCGGCCGGCGCGTCATCGCCCGGCGCAGGGCGCGAGGCCGGCTAAGGCTGACCGTGTAGGCTGTGCTGTGGGACTCCCGCGCAGGCATCGCCTACGAAAAACTGCCGAATTCAAGAGGGCTTTCTCGCGTGGCCGGAGAGCCGGCGACCGCCTCATATCCGTCGTCGCAGCGCCGGGAGCGAGTTGCCGGACGAGGTACGGACTGGCGGTATCTTCCAGGGTGGGCAACGCAGTCACCAGGAACCAGATCAAGCGTAGGCTAAGAGAAATTCTCGGAGGGCTGGAGACCGATGGCCGCTGGGACGTTGTCGTTTCCGCAAGACCAAGCGCAGCGGCCGCCAACTACCAGGGATTGGAAAACTCGGTACGCCGCATGGCGCAAAGGCTGAGGATCGCCAATTCACCGCCGCCGCCGAGACAGTCCTGAAGAGATGACGATGAAGAGACCCGTACTGGCAGCGCTCCGCTTCTACAAGGCCGCGGTGTCGCCCTACATGCCCGGAGTGTGCCGCTTCCAGCCGTCATGCTCCGACTACGCAGCCGAGGCGGTGGAGCAGTACGGAGCGATGCGAGGCGCCGGTCTCGCAGTCAGACGGCTGGCGAGATGCCACCCGGGCCGGGCCGGAGGCTACGACCCCGTGCCCTGGCGAGAGAACACATAGCGATCGAGATACGCTCGGCCGGCCTATCCGCCGGAACGATTGGCGGGGCACGCCGGGCGCGCAGACATAGGCGGAGGCACAGGACGCCACCGGAAACCCCCTACCGGACGCATTCAACCGCGCCCGGGTCGAGTAATTTCTCAAGAACGGCAAAGCCGGGCGTCGGCGCGCGCCGTTTTGCGGTCTTCGCCGTCGTGACCCTGACGCTGCTGCTCCTGGCCCCCGCCTGCCTCAACGACCTGACGCCGCAAGGCGGGTGGTCCTCCCCGGTGTTGCAGGACGGATACTTCTACGTCGGAAACAAGGACGGCCGGGTAGCGCGCATCGAGGCGCAGTCCGGAAGTTTCGACCACAACTGGCGGGCGACCAACCTGCAGGTGGTATCCGCAGCCCCCTCGACGGGTTTCTTGGGCTCCTGCGGGGGCGTTCCCAGGGGCCAGGCCATATACGGCACGCCGCTGATCGAGGACGGCACGCTCTACGCCGCCGGATACGCCTGCACCGGCAACGACTGCGAGGGGGGCGTCTTTGCAGTAGACCTGGCGACCGGCGATCCGGTCTGGCGGGAACAGGTCGTGAACATCTCCACGAAGATAGTCGGCAAACTTGCCATGGGCGACGGCACGCTGGTGTTCGGGACAGCCGAGGTGGGCGGCGAGGACGACCCGCCGGGATACATATACGCCATAGACCCGGTGGCCGACGCCGCAGTTGGAGTCGACCCCGTGGGGGTCCGCGTAAAGTGGCGGTTCGCCGCCGACGGCAACGTGTACAGCGCCCCGGCCATCAGCGGCAACGTCGCATACTTCGGCACCACCGGAGGCTCCCTATACGCTGTTGACCTGGCAGACTCGCAGGAGTACCTGAACCGCCCGGAGGACAGGCTGCTTTGGAAATTCGAGGCGGAGGGAGCCATAACCGCCCCGCCCCTCATCGAAGACGGCCAGATCTACTTTGGAGACTTCAGCGGCAGCTTCTACTCCCTCAACATCGCGGCCCGCAGCGGCGGCGGCCTCTCCGGTACGGCCCTGGATGCGTCCTCCGAATGGAAGACCGAAGTCGATGACTGGGTGTGGGCGCAGGCCCTCGCCTTGGACGGCATCCTTTACGTCTCCACGCTCGGCGGCGGGGTCTACGCGTTCGACCAAGCGTCCGGCCGCCCACTTTGGCCGGAACCAGGCTCCGTCGAAGGGCAGGTAGTGGCGCAGCCCTCCCCCGTCGAACACGTCAGGGGCCCGGCCATCGCGGTGCCTTCCGGCAAGTCGGACGTCTACATCGTAAGCCTCGCCAGCGGGGAGATATTCGGACAGCTGTTCACCAACGCGCCGGTCAAGTCGAAGCCTCTAGTGGAAGAGGGATTCATCTACGTGCACACCGAGGGGGGGCAACTCAAGTCCTTTTCCGCGGGTGACCTTACCGAGCGCAGCTGCGTGAACACGCGAGGCGGCGAAAAGTGCGAATGATGCCTGATACCGCCCAAAGACGGACCGGGGCCAGAGGCTAACCATGGAATTCCTGGGAATCCTCTGGGACGAGGTCTTCATGAGGCCGATGATCAACAGCCTCACGCTGTTGTACGACCTCCTGTTCGACAACTTCGGCCTGAGCATCATCGTCTTCACGGTGCTGATGCGCCTGCTGCTCATTCCCTTGCAGGTGCGGCAGACGCGCCAGACGATGAAGATGCAGGAGCTTCAGCCCAGGATGAAAGCCCTGCAGGACAAGTACAAGGGCAAGAGCCGTGAGGAACGCCAGCAGCTGTCCGCCGAGACGATGCGCCTCTACAGGGAAGCGGGGGTAAACCCCGTCGGCTGCCTCGGCCCGCTCGTCATACAGATGCCCATCTGGATAGCCCTGTACCGCGCCATCCTGCGAGCCGTGCCGCCCACGCCGGAGGGTCTCGCCAACCTGTCGGAGGCCTTCTACTGGTGGAACCCGGCACGCGCCATCGTGCCGCTGAACAGCGACTTCGCAGGCATGGACCTGGTGGACTTCGTCCAGAACGCGCCTGTGCCGCTCAACTTCGCTCTGCCCGTACTGGTCGGCGGATCGATGTGGGTCCAGCAGAAGATGATGACCCCGGAGACCTCCGATCCGCGACAGGCGCAGACGAACCAGATCATGCTCTGGATGATGCCGGTGATGTTCGGCTTCTTCACGCTACAGTTCCCGGCCGGACTCGGCATCTACATCCTGTTCTCGAACCTGATCGGGGTCGCAATCCAGTATTTCATTGGCGGAAGAAAGCCGATCACGATATTCGGCAGACAGTTTCCCTCACAGGGAGACGGCCAAGCCGCCATCGAACCGCATCGCACCATAGAGCCCTACGAGGAGAAAACCGACGATGCAAAGCCGGACATTCGCAGGAAAGACCGTAGACGAGGCCACAGATCTCGCTCTGGACACGCTGGGCGTTCGTCTCGAAGACGTAGAAATAACCGTCGTTAACCCCGGCCGCTCCGGCATCCTGGGCTTTGGCGGCGAGCCCGCCGTGATCGAAGTCCAACTCAGTGGAGAAGCGGCGGCGGAAGTGGAAGCGGCCGCTCAGACGGAGCCTCCCGGCCAGCCCACCGGCGAGCCGGAGGAAGAGCCGCAGCCCCCGGCCGGTGACGCCCCAGCCCCGCGACCGCGCAGGGGACGCGGAAGACGCGGAAGGCGGCGAGACCAAGGGCGTCGCAAAGACGCAGAGGTTGCCGGTGAGCGGCAGGCGGGCGCCGAATCGCCGCCGGCCGCAAAGCCGCGGGAAGAGGCGAGAAGCCGGCCCGCGCGCGGCGACGTTGAAACCGCAGCGAGCGACCAGGCGCCACAGAAACAGGAAGAACAGCCGTCCCAGGAACGCGACGAAGAAGCCGAACGCGCCGTGGCCAACATGCTCGACTACCTCTTCGAGTCCCTGGGCGTCGTGGCGGATACCTACGTGCGCGAAGAAACGGAGGGGGGCTCCCTCGTGTTTGAGATCGAGGGAGAAGACTCGGGCCTCCTCATTGGCCGGCGCGGTGAGACACTGCACGCGCTACAGTTCTTGGTGCGAATGGTCGTCAGGCGCGAACTCGGCCGAAAGGCATTCGTCATCCTCGACATAGAGGACTACCGCGAGCGGAGAATTGACACGCTCCGGCAGTTGGCGCGCCGCACGGCAGGCCGGGTAGCCTCATCCGGCCGCCCATCATCACTCGACCCGATGTCCCCGGCCGAAAGACGGCTGGTACACATGACCCTGGCCAACAACCGGCGAGTGCATACCGAGAGCGAGGGCGAAGGCGACAACCGCAGGGTCGTCATTCGGCCAAAGCGCTGACCGCCGGACAGGCGCGGATGGGCGCGACCGCGAAATGGTTGGGAAAGACGGGATGGCCGCTCCCGAATTCGTGGCGCTGGGGCACGTAACGTTCGACGTGCGCGTCGATGCCGGACCGGAACGGAGCGCACCCGAGCCGGGAGGCCCGTCGGCATACGCCGGACTGACCGCCGCCGCGCTTGGACTCGATGCGGGGATCGTGACCTGCGCATCTTCCGACTACGACTTTGAAACGCTCCTGCCCGGGGTGCAAGTCGTCGTCAGGCGCAGCCACGCCACGACCGTCTTCAGGTACTCCAATCAGTATGGCGGCCGCACCCAGTGGCTGCAAAGCAGGGCCTGCGGCATCAACCGCTCCGACGTGCCGGAGGACTGGCTCGACGCCCCAATAGCGCTGCTGGGCCCGGTCGCAGGAGAGCTGCCGGCCAACGCGGCAGGCTGGTTCTCACCGGACACTTTCGTGTGCGCCGTGCCACAGGGCTGGCAGCGCACTAGCAGCCCGGACGGACTGGTCAACGTCTCGCCGCAGCCTCCCGCAGGTCTGGGAAGCCGCATCGACGCAATTGTGATTTCCGGGGCGGACGTGCCGCGCCGCGCTTGGCCTGAGTGGACGGAAGCCGCTCCAATCGTAGCGGTAACACAGGGCAGGTCGGGCGCAACGCTGTTCGTCAATGGTGAGCCGGCGCTAATACCGGCCCAGGCCGCATCTGAGATCGACTCCACCGGCGCGGGAGACGTATGGGCAGCCTCGTTCGCCGTCAGGTACGTGGAAAGCGGCGATCCGGTTGCCTCAGCGACCTTCGCCGCCGGACTGGCAGCCCTATCCGTGCAGGCGCAAGGACTGGCCGGGATACCCACGCGGAAGAATGTAAAGGCGGGACAGACCTACATTTCCTGAGCCATCTGCGCTGGCCAGCGGCGTCCGGGTCTGAGCAATAACGCTTCGAGAGACATCGCGCTTCTGACTTCCCGAAGCTATCTGATAGAGTCAGGGCTACAGGGAGGGCTTGAATGGCTACGGCTGAAGAACGCTTGAGCGCCATTGAGAGCGTATATGGACGCTTGGCTACCAAGGAGGATCTTGCGCGGCTAGAGACCTCCTTGGTGCGGCTTGAGGGGAAGATGGAAACCCTCGTTGCCCAAAACGAGGCGTTCTGGGCCAAGACTGAAGAGACGATGGCCAAGGTCAGGAACGACGTTATCATCCCGGCGGTACTGATAATGATCGCTCTGGCGGGCTTGGTCTTCGCCATAGCCCGTTGGGGAACCGGCTGACCGGGCGCCGCTCTTACTGCCCGGGTTCATCCTAGGCCGCGGCAGCCCCTGTAGACCCTTATAGATAGAAGATAAGTCGCCTAAAGGCCGGCCCGCCTAAACTGCCGCCAGTTCCGTCGACTTTTCATTCATTTCGGCCAACGGCGCAGCGATTTCCAAAATCCTCCCCTCCGCCCGAGAAACGTACTCTCCGTCTATCTCATAGCCCACGTAGCGACGTCCCGAGGCTGCGGCCGCGATGGCTGTCGCACCCGTTCCCATGAACGGGTCGAGGACTAAGTCCCCGGAGTAGGTGTACAGCTCGATCAGGCGCCGCGGCAGCTCGACCGGAAAGGGCGCCGGGTGGCCAGCACGCTTTGCAGACTCCGGCCCGAAGGTCCACACGCTGCGCGTCAACTCCAAGAAATCATCCCTGGAGACCGTAGACTCCCGTCCCTCCGGCGCAGTCCGCCGAAACGGGGCTTTCTGAAACACCAGGATGTACTCGTGCGTGTCTCTCAGCGTCGGGTTGGACGCCGAGCGCCAGCTTCCCCATGCCGTGGAGTTGCCTGCGCCGGCCGCCTTGTTCCAGATGATCTCGCCGCGCATGTAGAAGCCGGCGTCGTGCGCATCCTCGATGACGTAAGCGTGGATGGGGATGTATGGGCGGCGTCCCAGGTTGGCGACGTTCACGCAGGCTCGCCCGCCGTCCACAAGCGCCCGGAACGTCTCCGCAAGGACGCGGCGCATCAGACCGCGCCACTCGTCCAGCGTCAGGTCGTCGTCGTACTCCTTGCCGACGTTGTAGGGCGGTGAGGTCACCATCAGGTGAACCGATCGGTCGGGCAGCTCCCGCATCTCCTCGCTGGTGTGCTGGAAGATGCGGTCGAGGTATTCGCCCGGGACCGCTTGCTCCGGTCGCGGCTTCACGTCGAGCGCGGCAAGGTCGGGCTGGATGGCGCGCGCGTAGTACGCCGACGAGTCGTGCGCGATACGCCCGTTGGTGCCGAACGAGCTGGTCTTGGTGGGTTTGCGGCGGCGGGCTTGCATGGCGTTGGTGTCGGGTACGTAGGAATCGGCGGGCTATCGTGACGCAAACCGATGTTAACTTACCCCAGCCCACTGGCAAGGGCGCGCGACTCGCCTTTGGCACACGCCCGCCGGCTCAGCGATTCAGTATCAGCACCGCCGAGGCTACGGCCACCCAGAGCGCGATGTTGACCAGGAACGGCCGGTCGGTCAGCAGGATCTCCTCCGGCGTCTCTCCCTTGTCGCCCTGGTGGACGAGGAACAGGTACCTGAACAGCCCGTACGCCACGAATGGCACCGTCAGCAGCATGGCGTTGTTGGGCGGCACGTTTGCGCCGGTGATGCCGCCGCTGAAAGTGTACAGCGTGTAGGCCACCAGCGTTGCGGTCGCCACGATGGCGATTACCTGGTCCAGCAGGGGCACGGAGTACTGCGCCAGCGCGACCCGCTGGGCCGGGGAATGTTCACCCGCCTCGGCCAGTTCCGACCGGCGCTTTGCCAGCGCGATGAACAGGGCGCCGAGCCCGGTCACCACGTACAGCCAAGGAGAGATGGTGAGGTCAAGCGTCGTCTCTGAGCCGTTCCGCATGATCGTCGATCCCTCTATGGCCAGCGATCCCGCCGTGGCCCGCATCACGAAACCGGCGGAGATGGTCATCACGTCGAGGAACACCATGCGCTTCAACACCAGGCTGTAGGCGACCATAAGAGCGCAGTAGCCGAGGGCCAGGAAGCCCAGGTTCACCGACATTAGGAACGAGACCGCCACGGCGGCGCATGACAAGACCGCCGCCGCGACCAGCGCCAGCCAGGCCGGCGTAACGCCTGCGGCTATCGGGCGGCTTCGCTTGGCGGGGTGTGCGCGGTCGCTCTCAGCGTCCACCGTGTCGTTCACCAGGTAGACGGCGGCTGACAACAGGGTGAAGAGCGCAAGGGCGGCCAGTCCGAGGCCGACTATCGCCAGCATTCCCGCCGCGTCTGCCGGCTCCCACCACTTGTTGATGGTGAAGAAGACGGGCACCAGTACCAGGCCGTTCTTGGCGGCCTGCCTGGGGCGGGTCGAAATGAACAGGCCCTTGGCGGCGGACAACGCTGTCCTGCGGGCTGGTGCGGCGGTTGTTGCCATGTACGGATGATAGGCAAGGCGCAATCTCGCGGTCAACGAAAGACCGGCCCGCCCACCTTCACGCGCAAGCGATGGGGCCAATGTGTTTCACTGTACGCATGGCAAGCAATGAACCGGGTGGCGGCAAGGAAAAGGTCCGCCTCGACAGATTGATGGTGAAGCGCGGCATCGCCCCGTCGGGCGAGCAGGCACGCGCCATGGTGATGGCCGGGATGGTCGATCTGCCGGATCTCCGCGGGCGGGCCAGGCCCACGCCGGGTATGCGCGTCCGGCCCGGCGAGGAGGTGCGGGTAAAAGAGACGCCGCGCTACGTATCGAGGGGCGGCGACAAGTTGGCGCACGCCCTAATGTCGTTCGGCGTAGACGCACAGGGCATGACGGCGCTCGACGTGGGGGCATCCACCGGCGGGTTCACCGACTGCCTGCTACAGAACGGCGCCAATCGAGTCTACGCCGTCGACGTCGGAAGGGGACAGCTACACCGGCGGCTGCTAACGGACGGGCGCGTCGTATCGCTGGAGCGGGTGAACGCCCGGAACGGCTTCGATCTGCCGGAGAAGGTAGACGTCGTCACGATTGACGTGTCTTTCATCTCGCTGCGGCTGGTACTGCCCCCTGCGCTGGAACACCTGCGGCGCGACGGAACGGCGATAGCGCTGCTCAAGCCCCAGTTCGAAGCCGGCCGTGAGGAGGTCGGCAAGGGCGGTGTAGTCCGGGATCGGCTCCTACATGCCAGGGCCATAGGCCGCTTCGTAGACTGGGCAACGTCCCATAGTATGCGCGTGTTTGGCCTAACGATGTCTCCATTGGCGGGCGACAAGGGCAACCGGGAGTACTTCCTGCTGCTGCGGCCGGGGTAGCGGTGGTTCCAGGCCGATGAGGCGGGTGATGCGTCTGAATCAGGATTCGACGGACTTCAGGATTTCCGGGATGAATCGGGAGGACGAGGAGCTGCCACTCGCTCAGCGCCCGTGCTCTCATTCATCCCGCCCGTCGCCCCAGTCCCGCGAATCACCATTCAGACAGCCTTGCGCCCGCCCATGCTGTACACTGATATAGTCAGCCGCGGCCGGAGCATCATGGCGAGGTAAGAGTAAGAGATGGTAGCCCTAATAGAGCAATTCACGCTCCCGGCAGCCCCGGCAATGGAGCGCACTCCGCCGCAGTTTCTGGATCTGGACCTTTCAAGCATTGTACGCGCCTTTGCCCACTCAGAGGCCGGCGATGTAGAGCGCGAATGCGTTACAGAGCTTGACTTAGCCCTTTCCCTTCACAAGAAAGGGGACTACCGGCAAGCCATCGTCCACTACACCAAGGCCATTGAACTCTACCCGGATACGGCTGATATATACACCAACCGAGGCGTTGCATACAAACACACTGGCGATCTCGAATCGGCGCTTCAGGACTTCGACAAATCACTGAGGCTGGAACCCAAAGCCGAAACTTACAACTACCGCGCATGGGTGTACTTGGAGAAAAGGGATTACTACCTGGCAGTTCAAGATTTCAGCGCGATGTTGGAACTGGATGATCGTAACGTGGAAGCGTATTTCAACATAGGGATTGCTCACGCACGTAGATGGGACCACGCCAAGGCAATAGAATACTTTGACAAAGCCTTGAAGCTTGATCCCAACGATCCTCTTATATACTTGAACCGCGCCGCTTCTTACGACTTCAGAGGCAACCGCGAGCAGGCGCTGCAAGACTACAGAGAGACGCTGGAATTGGATCCCAAGAATTCTCATGCCTACGATGGCAGGAGCAGAATCTTCATCAAGAAAGGCGAGTTTGAACACGCCCTTCAGGACGTAGAGATAGCTTTGCAACTGAATCCGCACGATGCGCATCTTCACAAGTCCCGCGGTTTTCTGCACCTAAGGAAAGGCGAACTTGACCGTGCCATCCACGACTTCGACACGGCCCTTGCGCTCGACTCGAGCATCGCAAGCGCCTACAGCAGTCGCGGCGTTGCGTACGAGTCCAAAGGCGACGCAGCCCGTGCGATGCAGGACTACGACCAGGCATTGAGCCTCAGACCAGATAGGGCGGCCTATTTTTATCGCGGCATTGGTCTGCTGAGACTATCCAAGTGGGACAAGGCCAAACGTGACCTACGTCGTTCCAGCAACATGGGCGTGGACTTGGTATCGGTCTTTCGTACCAGCTACGGCGCCGTACAAGGCTTTGAAGAAAAGTACAACGTTGAACTGCCGCAAGACATCGCCGACATGCTGAGCATTGAGGAAGAACCGAAACCGGGCTTTACCGGAGAGTCGCTTCGGGAACTCTTCAAGAGTATACGAGAGTCCGTCCCTGACTCCGAACATAATAGCCAGCCGTCAGACGGCGCAAGGAACTATAAGCATTACCTGTATGGCTGGCCCAAAGAGTAACCGGCCATGCGGAGCATATTCGCGGATACTGGCTATTGGATAGCTCTTTATGATTCCAGCGATGAACTACATATGAAAGTGGAGGGAGTCGCCAATGTCCTGGGTTATTTTCACATTGTAACGACTGAAATGGTCTTAGCTGAGTTTATGGCTCACATGAGTGGTTTGGGAGAGTACAAGCGCAAAGTCGCCGCCACTAGAGTCAAAGAGTTGAAAGCAGACCCGAAAGTTGAAGTCGTGCCGCAGACGAGCGCACAGTTCGACGCCGCCGTCGACCGCTACGCCTCCCGGTTGGACAAGAACTGGAGCCTGACCGACTGCGCAAGCTTCATCCTCATGGAAGAGATGGACATCACGGAAGCTCTTGCGCATGACCGAGATTTCGAGCAGGCGGGGTTCGTCGCACTTCTGAGATAGTTCTGATACGTCCGTCCTCAAGTTCCAACAAGCCTGCACACCGATATTCGCCTCTCCTGATGGATTCCGGCTCGGAGGCCGGAAAGATGGGCAACTAAGGACGTTCCCTGCGGGTAGTTGCCAGTGACCAGTGGTAGGTGGGTGTTGGGAATGGCGTAGGTGTTGGTGGGCGACGTTGCCCCGCCCCGTTCCCCGCCAGGCGCCCACAAGGGATCGCCCCTACGGCGTCGTATGACAAGGGACGCCCCTACGGTTCCATCCCCTGCGGGGAAGACGTATCTGCGTCGCGCGGTTTTTGGCGTCGCGCGTGTTGGTGGGCGACGTTGCCCCACCCCGTTCCCCTCTAGGCGCCCACAAGGGATCGCCCCTACGGCGTCTTATGACAAGGGACGCCCCTACGATCCTGCCGGATGGCGCCCGTACGGATTCCCGTTTTCACGGGAATGACGGAGGAGGGTGACGTGAATGACGGTAGGCAGGCCCGTGAATGACGGGGGTGTAGTCGGGAATGACGGTAGGCAGGCCCGGGAATGACGGAAGGGGGTGTGTTGGGTGGGAAGTGGGGAGTTGCGCTATTGCCAGCGGCTGAATAACATTCAGGCCTTACAGCGGGAATCCCGCCCAATGATCCATGGCGCAGCGAAAGGCTGGCGCACCTGTAGGGAGATGACTGGGCCGCCGCGCTGCCGTTATCGAGCGGAGCGGGCGGCGTGAAAGTAGCGCGAACGCAGCCGGGAGAGATTGCGGGATGGCCCTTGTAACTCTGGACGGACAGATAGGAGCCGGCGCGCCGGAGATCGGACGCCGGATCGCAGCGGTTTTCGGCTTCAAGTACGTCGACCGCCTGATTCTGCCGGGGCACGCGCTCGCGCCCAACGCCCTCCCACAGGGCGGAACGGAGCCGTCGCGTTTCTCAGACCGGTTCTGGATGGCCGTGCAGCGCGCCATTAGCGGCTTCGCAATGGGCAACGCGGCAGGCAACCCGTACTTCTACGCCGTGGAGCCGCCGTTCTTCCCGCTCACCTGGGACGTCTCTCCGATGGGACCTCGCGTAAGCGCCGAACAGTTCGACCCCGAAGACCCCGCAGGACGAGCCGAGCAGGACCTAAGGTCGCTGGTAGAGACCGGCAAGGCGGTGCTGGTGCACAGGGCGGGATGCGTCGCGGCGCAAAGCGCCCCGGTCTCCTTGAGCATCGGACTCTTTGCCTCGTGGGACGACCGCGTGAGGCGAATCATGTCGCGGGAGGGCGTCCCGGACGCTGCGGCCGCTGAGCGGACGATTAGGGAACGCCATAAGGCCCAGGTCGATTACTTCGGCCGTTTCCACGGCGCACACCCCGAGGATCAGTCCCTCTACGACATCTGCATCGACACGAGCAGCGAACATATCGACGCAGGCGTCCGGCGCATCTCCAGGGAAGTGCGGCTGCTCCTGCCGCAGCGCGACAGCCCCGGCGGTACGTGCGCCTGACTCAAACGTCAGCCGGCCCCGTACCCCGGTTCCATGCAAGGCGCAATTGCGACACTCCCTTTGCGTTAATGCAAGCGGGCAAAGTAACCTAGTCGCCGCACGGCGCGGCGGCGAAGCGGCCGGCGCATGGCAGATTGGACCTTGAGTACGATGCCGTTACGAGACATTAGCAATACGGCCAGGGACATCATGTCTTCTCCCGTGATCACTATCGGCCCCGATGCGACGGTGGGCGAAGCCTCCGCGGTCATGCTCGAACGCGGGATAGGCGCCTTGCCCTTGGCCAAAGAGGACGGGGAGTACCTGGGCCTGGTGACCGAGAACTGGTTCCTGCCGCGGCAGACGGTTATTCCGATGATGCGCGGCACCACGCTGAGCCTCTTGGGCAAACTGGTAGGAGACCCTTCCAACCTCGAGGAGACGATGCAGCGCGTGAAGTCGATGCGCGTTGGCGACGTTATCGAGCCGAACCCCCCCGTGGCGGTGGAAGACACTCCCGTCGGGGAAATTGCCGAGACGATGGCCACCAAGAACGTACACCACGTGCCGGTCATCAAGAACGGCAAGGTGGTGGGCATGGTGTCGCGCCACGACCTGCTGAAGATCTTCGCAACCGACGCGTGAGGGCGCACAGTCAGCCCCGCGCATGACTGAAACTCCCCGGGCCGGCCGCTCCCGGCGCTGCGAAAGGCTGTGGGCGCGGGCCTACTTGACCCAGTCCAGGTCGAAGGCCAACTCCATCGGGGCCCACCAGTCGTCCGGCCCGGCCTCCGGCGCCTTCTGCTGCAACGGCCGCATCAGGTCGTCCCACTCCTGCGCGCGGGAGTACTTGCGGTACTCCTGTAGGTCGCGGCCCGGCTCGAAGTCGTCACTCGCCTCCATGTACATGAACATGCGGTTGCCGATGACGAATATCTTCATCGCCGTGATGCCGACCGCGCTGAGCGCTTCCTTGACCTCCGGCCACACGTTCCGGTGGTACTCCTTGTACTCCTCGATGACGGCAGGGTCGTCCTTGAGATCGAGCGACGCTCCATAAGCTTTCATATTTTCGCCTTCCTCCCTTGTTCAGCTTGCTCAGACAAAGCTCTCCAAAAGCCCGAAGGGCTCATCCGCCGCCGGTTTAGCAGGCGGGGGTGGCGCGGGCTTCCAATAGCCTACACTTGCACGATGTTAGACCGGCAGCCCATGGCAAGCGTCCGGTCCGGTTGGAGCAAGCCACGGAAAGGCAGGTAAGGCGAACTATGAAGCGAGTGGGATTCTTGCTGAAGGTCAGGGAAGAGGTTATACCGGAGTACAAGGAGTGGCACCGGAAGGTGTGGCCCGACCTGCTGGACGCGCTCCGGCGGCACGGGTGGCGAAACTACTCCCTGTTCATGCGCGAAGACGGCCTCATGTTCGGCTACGTGGAGGTTGACGAGTCGTTCCAGGCGTCTCTCGACGGCATTGCGGAGGAAGACGTGAACCTGCGCTGGCAGGAGATGATGGCCCCGTACTTCGAGATACCGGAAGGCGCACGCCCCGACCAGAGCATGGTCGAGCTTGAAGAGGTGTTCCACACCGACTAGCTTGGCCGGTTCGTTCGAGCCTGCGGCTCGCGCACCGTTGTCCCGTGCTTGCAGCCGCGGCAGGCGTGACGGCGCGGCGCGATTGCGCGCACATTCGGCGTAGAGAGAAAGGCATCCCGCCCGGCGGCAAGGCGGATAGCCGGTCAGGACAGGAAGATGAAGATAATCACCCCATACCACACGGGTTTCGTCGTCAGCGACATGGACAGGTCGATCAAGTTCTACACGGAGGTCCTGGGCATGAGGGTGGAACGCCAGCCCACCACGGTCTCCTCGGAATGGCTTGCCGGCGTAGTGGGATACGACAAGGTGACGATAACTCTCGCCATGGTGGGCGTTGGCAGCGGCACTTCCATCGAGCTGCTCCAGTACATCGAGCCGGCCGGCGGCAAGCGTCACGACCTCGGCGACCGCAATAGCGTCGGTTCGTCGCACTGCGGCATGTTGGTGGATGACGTTTGCGCCTGGTATGAGAAGTTGAAGGCCAAAGGCATCCGCATGACCGGCCCGCCAATGCTCAGGGACGTGCCATTCCCCTGGGGCCGGTACGCCTTCTACTTCCAGGACCCGGACGGCAACTGGCTGGAGTTCGCAGAGCGTTCGCCCAAGCCTGAGGGCTCCACGGAGAACTAGCTGGGGCTGCGCGCCAATGTCGCGGTTAGGCGTGGATGGCCTCGCCGGTGACTGCCAGGCCGGCCTCCTTTAGGGCCTCGCTCAGCGTCGGGTGAGCGTGCGTCAACGCTCCCAGCTCGAAGTTTGTTCCCTCGAGCATTCGCAGCATTCCCACCTCGGCAATCAGCTCCGTCACGTCCGGCCCGATCATGTGCGCGCCCACTATCTCACCGGTCTCGGCATCGGTAACCAGCTTGGTGAAACCTTCATAGTCGCCGATCGCAATCGCCTTGCCGGCGCCGCGGAACGGGAACTTGCCGACCTTTACGTCGATGCCCTGCTCCCTCGCCTCCGCCTCGGTCAAGCCGACGCTGGCGATCTGCGGCACGCAGTAGGTGCAGCGCGGCATGTCTAGGTAGTCATCGATCTCCATCGTCTCGTGGCCCGCTATGGTCTCTGCGGCAACGGCTCCCTGCGTAAAGGCCACGTGCGCCAGCGGCAGCTTGCCGGTCACGTCCCCGACTGCGTACACGCCGGGTACGTTCGTCCGCATAGCGCCGTCGACTTCGATGAAACCGTTGGTGGTGGCAACTCCCAGCGCCTCCAGGCCGATGCCGTCCGAGTTGGGCTGCACTCCCACGCCCAGGAGAACCTTGTCGCACTCGAACCGCTGTTCCTGACCGCCGGCCTCGTAGTTGATTACGGCGCGCGGGCCGTTCATATCGACGTTCTTGACCATCGCGCCCGTTGCGTACTTGATGCCCTGCTTGCGGAACGCTCGCTCCAGCTCGGCGGACACCTCTTCGTCCTCTTTGGGCACGAGGCGCGGCAGCACCTCGAACAGCATCGTCTCGACGCCGTATGCGTTGAAGTAGTAGGCGAACTCGACGCCGATGGCGCTTGCTCCGACTATGCCGATGGCCGCCGGCTTGTCGCGCAGCTCCAGCGCCTGCCTGCTGGTGATGATCGTCTCGCCGTCTATCTCCAGGTTGGGCAGGCTGCGAGGGCGCGAGCCGGTGGCGATGATGACGTTGGCCGCCGTGATGGCCGGACCGCCTTCCACCTGGATGGCGGACTGGCCGGTGAGCGTTCCCTTGCCCCTGAACAGTTCGATCTTGTTCTTGCGCAACAGGAATGCGACGCCCCGGGTGAGCGCGGATGACACCTTGCGGCTGCGGTCGACGGCCCTTCCCATGTCGGCGTGGAAGTTGTCGAAGGAGAGGCCCCAGGAAGCGGCGTCCTTCAACTGGTTGACCAGCTCGGCGTTCTTGAGGAGGGACTTGGAGGGTATGCAGCCCCAGTTGAGGCATACGCCGCCCAGTCCGCCGATGCCGGAGCCGTCGTCCTTCTCGACCACGGCGGTCTTGAGACCGAGCTGGGCGCCCCGTATGGCGGCGTGGTATCCGCCCGGCCCGGCGCCTATGACGACAAGATCGAAGCTGCTTTCTTGCATGGATTCTTCCTTCGGGAGTGGGTGAAGCGCGCGGCTTTCAATTATACGGCGGCCTAGTCTTCACCCCGAGCCTTCAAGCCGCTCAGCCGAGGTCGCGCAGGACGGCCTGCGCCGCGTTGTGGCCCGGCGCGCCCGTCACCTCTCCGCCCGGGTGCGTGCCCGCGCCGCATATATACAGGCCCGATATGGGCGTGCGGTACGCGGAGCATCCGGGTAGGTTGCGGTTGGCGAACAACTGGCCGGGCGTCATGTCCAGGTGGCGGATGTTGCCGTGCGTCATGCCGCGACTCTCGCTTATGTCTTGCGGCGTGAAGACGTCCCAGTGCGATATGCAACTGCGGATGCCGGGAACGTACCGCTCCATCTCGTCGAGGACGGCGTTCCCCACTTCCATCTTTATCTCACCCCAAGAGCCGTCCCGCGGGCTGAACGGCTCGTAGGTCACCCACGCCGACGTGACGTGCTTTCCAGGCGGGGCCAGCGTCGGATCGAAGAGGCTGGGGATCTGCAACTGGACCAGGGGATAGCGCGTCGGTCTGCCGTTCATGGCGTCCCGCCAACTCGCCTCGATCTGGTCGAGCGACGGCATGATGCGCACCATGGCGGCTTGGGTCTCGTCGTGGTCGGGGGCCAGGCGACTCGAAAAGTCCGGCAGGCGGTCGAGCGCAGCGTGCAGCTTCAGAGAGGCGGAACGGGTGGAAAGGGCGCTCACCCGCTCCACGAACGACGGGTGGAGATGACCTTCGTTCACCAAGCACAGCAAGGTCGACTTGGGGTCTGCGTTGGACAGCACGAGGCGGGAGTCTATCTCCTCGCCGGAGTCCAGCCTCACGCCGGCGACGCTGCCGTTGTCCACGATGATCTCGCTAACGCCGTTGCCGGTGCGAATCTCGGCTCCGGCTTCCGCCGCCGCGGCCGCCATGGCCTGCGACACACCGCCCATTCCGCCCCGCACTATGCCGAAGTCCTCGTGCGCGGTGAGCAGGCCCACCTTGAAGTACGCCTGCGTCAGCGCGCTGCCGGGATCCGATATCGCCCCGTAGTCGCTCGATCCCATGGCCGCGGCGGCGATTCGCTGGTCGTTGAAATGCGCCTCTGCAATGGCGCGGGACGGCGTGTTGAGCAGCGTGTCCCAGACCTCGCTCTCCGGCGTGCCCGCCAGGTCGCGAGCGACCTGCTCGAACGATGGCGGCTCGGAGAGGAAGTAGCGCCGGAGGATACCGGCTGCGGCTTCCCAGAACTCGACCCACTTCGGATAGGCGCCGCGGTCCGATGGCGAAACGCGGGCCATCTCCTCGTCCGTCCGCTGCGGATCATGCCACAGCCTGACGCTCTGGCCGTCGGGAAACAGGAACAGGGCCGCGGGGTCCAGCGGATACACGTGGAACCCGTGCCTTCGCAGCTGCATGTCGTCTATCACGCGCCGCTGGAGCAGGTGACAAAGATAGGCGCACGTACCGGTCCGAAAGCCGGGGAATATCTCCTCCGTAATGGCCCCACCGCCGGGCTGCTCGTCCCGTTCCAGCACGGTGACGTTCAAGCCGGCGCGCGCAAGATAGAAGGCCGCCACCAGCCCATTGTGGCCCCCGCCGAGGATTATGCAGGTGTCGCCTTGCGTCATGATGCAGTCCAAGCCTTAACAACTCCGCCTGGCCTGCCATCCGCCGGAGACGTCTTCTCGCCAGCGAGCGGCAGCTGTCGGGTTAGGGGTGTATCATCATTCTTGCGCCATGCGATGTCGAGAGGCGCCCAGGCGGAGGAAAGTCATGAACCGGGACTTCACGAGCTACCAATATGTGAATGCGCGAGCGGAGGCCACAAGGGCCGGGCTGCGCAGCTTCATGCTGCGCGTGTACGCATACATGGGATTCGGTCTCCTGCTGACGGCCTTCGTTTCCGTCGCCGTGTACAACTTCGCCGTCGAGGCCAAGACTCCTGAGGGTGTCCTCCTCACCGGCTTCGGGCAGGCGATATACACCTCGTGGCTACGGTGGGTGATCCTGCTTGCCCCGCTCGGCATGGTCTTCTTCATCTCCGCGAGGGCCTATACGATGTCGTCGATGGCGGCAGAGATGTCCTTCTGGACGTTCGCCGGCCTGATGGGGCTGAGCCTATCGTCCATCCTGGTCGTCTACGAGTACGAGACGATCTACCGCATAGCCTTCCTTGCGGCGGCGATGTTCGGCACGATGAGCCTGTACGGCTACGCCACGAAACGCGACCTGTCGAGCTGGGGCGGTTTCCTGACGATGGCCCTGTTCGGCCTGATTCTCGCCTTCGTACTCAACTGGTTCATCGGAGGCGAGACGCTTGCGCTGATCATCTCCATGGTGGGAGTCGTGATCTTCTGCGGTCTGACGGCCTACGAGACCAATCGCCTGAAGCGGGGCTATGGCGAGGTGTTCGCGAACGGTGAAATGGCGAAGAGACTTGCCATCAACGGCGCACTCGGCCTGTACCTCAGCTTCATCAACATCATGCTGCTCCTGCTGAGCATCTTCGACCGGTAAGGCGGTGGGCCGCGGTCGAGTCCGGGCCTTCAGTGGGAAGTCCTTTGATATCATCCAGGAATTCCTCTTAGCGGTCTTTCTCTAGGTGACTGCGGAGCACGCGCCTCACGAATTCAGGCATCTCTTCGCCTACGCGCGCGGCCTCTGTCTTTGCTCTATCGTAGTCCGCAGCTTCGGACGCCTGCCAAATAATGTCAACGCGCCTGATATCGCGCATTGCAACGTGTGAGTAAGTCTCTGGATATGCCCAATAGCAGATCTTACAAGTTTCAACGGACTTGATTTGCCAGTTATCACACCGCTCGCAGCTCCAAGACTTCGCCCTATTTGCCGATGCGCAAAGCAGCATGTAAGCCTCAAGATCGTCACTGCCTATACCTATATCGCCGCCTATCTCGTAGGGTATACGGTGATCGATCTGTAGATCGTCCGCGGGCATGTCCTCAAGATAAATGTTGCAGCGGGATCCGCACTTACCGATCAATGCTTCCTTGAGCGCACTTGACAAGACCCCTCTACCGGCCACTTGAGAGATGCGAGTAGTCTGTAAATTGCCAAATGAATATGCAGCGATTTTGCGCCCATCGGGGCCTTCCACTCGACTTGTCACGATAGGAATACCCAGTTCTCGAACGTCGCGCACGGCACGGGGCGGGTGATTGTAACCGTATATGGTTCTCAACTCTTCCGAGGTCACTTGACCATGTTCTAGAATATGGTCAATTACCGTGCGCGGTCGCTTGGCTGTTACGCTTTTCAGCAAGTCCAAGAACCACGGTGGCAGATTCTGTGCGTTCATTGACCTCTTGAAGGCCCTAGCGCCAGCGGTCTGTCACTGTACTTTGTGCGTTCGATCAGAGCAGGCGACAGGTAAAGGGATTCCAAGGTCTTGTCCGCCCTGCCCAGCAACGTCGACTGCGTGGACCTGCCGGCGTCGATCAAGACGTGAGTGAGTTCCAGGTGTGCCGGCAGCGTCAGGCCGTGCGATTTGCCGCCCGTCCAACCGTCGTAGCTGACGACGTAAGAGATGCCTCGCTTGTTCAAGTCTGCCAGGGCGTCGACGAAATCGTGGTATGACACGCCGTTGTAGTACCGGCGATCTCGGTTGGACGAAGTTCCCTGGTATGGCGGGTCCAAGTACACCAAATCATCCTTATCTGCGGACGACGCGGCCTCCCGGAAATCCTTGCTGGACAGGGTGGTCCTGGTTGACATGAGTTCAGAGACGCCCAGGATGTGCCTCCTCATGGTCGAAGGGTGCATCCCAAGCCGGCGGTTGTCAGGGCTCTGGTTGAAGACGCCGCTGGAACTGTAGCGGATCGAGCCTTTGACAATACGGGCCAGAAGATAGAGGAGGTAGTGCGGCTGGTGAGACACGTTGAACTCATCGCGTACCTTGAAGAAGAAAGCCTTGCGATCATCGTGTTGTTGCCACCACAGGCGTTCGTAGTCCCTGAGCAGCTTATCCGGCCGTTCAAGGATGGCGTGCCACAAGTCCATCAGCGGCTTGTTGATGTCGTTGAGGCGATACTTTCCGGCGAGGTTTTGCTTGGCGGCGGCAATGGCAATGGCCGCGGAGCCGCAGAAAGGCTCGTAGAGCGTGTGGATATCGCCGGGAAAGTGGGGAAGAATGTAACGCGCTATGCTGCGCTTGCTTCCTTGGTATGGGAAAGGATGCAAGTCAGCCATTCGGACGTCGAGGGACTCGCCTGGGTTCGGGTATCGCCCGGCGATCTAAGAAAGCGGGCCAGCTAGCCCCGGCGAACCGGGGCAGGGTCCCCTGGACCCCTTTCGCCAGCCCCGTAGCTACTGTGTACCATAGCGCAGCAGACCTCAGACTACAATGGCGCGCTGGAAGAAGGAGAACGATGAACGGACCTGACATCTACGAACGGCTTGGCATCAAGAAGGTGATCAACGCCCGCAGCTGGGTAACGGCGCTGGGCGGATCGATCATGCGGCCCGAAGTTTTCGCCGCGATGGAGGAGGCGGGGCAACACTTCATAGATGTCGACGACCTGCTGCACGCGGGCGGCAGGGTGGTTGCGCGAGCGTGCGGGGCCGAGGCCGGCATGGTGGTGGCGGGAGCCGCCGCCGGAAACCTCCTCATGGCCGCCGCAGCGATCACCGGCACCGACAGGGCAAAGGTGGAACGGCTGCCCGATACGCGCGGCATGAAGAATGAACTGGTTATCTTCAAGTCACAGCGCAACGCCTACGACCGCGCATTCGAGACCCCCGGCGCAACACTCGTTGAGGTCGGTATGCCGACCACGGCCACCGGCTACCAGCTGGAGGCCGCCATCAACGAGAACACCGCGGGCGTCCTATACGTGCTGGCGCCCTTCATGCCCCGGCCTCTGTCGATAGAACAGACCGTCGAGATCGCACGCGCACACGACGCGCCGGTGCTGGTGGACGCTTCCGCCGAGGTGCCGCCGGTGGACAACCTGACGAAACCCATACGCCTTGGCGCCGACATGGTCACATTCTCCGGCGGCAAGGGAATCTGCGGCCCGCAGAACTCCGGACTCCTCGCGGGACGAGCCGACCTCATAGAGGCCGCGTACCTGAACTACCTGATGCCCGGCTCGCCGAGGGTAGGAATCGCCCGGCCCGCAAAGCTCTCCAAAGAAACGATCGTCGGCCTGGTCACGGCGATCGAGCTGTTCCTGGAGACCGACCACGAGGCGGTATGGCAGGGTTGGAAGCAACGGGGCCAGCACATACTGGACCGCCTGAACGGCATACCCGGCCTGCGCCTCGAGATGGAGGAGAGCGTGAACCGGCAGGGCCCGCAGCCCGTCGTCTACTTCGAGGCGGACTGGGACGGCCCGTCCCCTGCGGACGTGCGGGCGGCCATGGAGGCGGGCGACCCGCCCATCCACGTCGGCTCCGGCGGATACGGCGACGAGATCAACGTGGTGATGGTGAACGTCAGGCCCGGCGAAGAAGAGATCATCGCCGAACGGCTGCATAGCGCACTGACCGGCAGCTGAACTCCAAGAGCGACGTCATGCCAATCCCAAAGACGCCGGAGCCGTACGCACGGCTGGGCGTGAAGCCGGTCATCAACGCCCAGAGCTGGGTAACGGCGCTGGGCGGAAGCGTTATGCGCCCGGAGGTACTGGCTGCCATGAGCGAGGCGGCCGGCTGCTTCGTGGACATGGTGGAACTGAACCGGGCGGCCGGCGAGGCGGTTGCGCGCGCCTGCGGGGCCGAGGCAGGCATGGTCACGGCGGGAGCCTCGGCGGCGGGCACGATCGCCGTCGCGGCCTGCATGACGGGCGCCGACCGCGCAAAGGTGGAGCAGCTCCCCGATACCGCCGGGATGAAGGACGAGGTACTCGTCTTCAAGGGAGAGCGCAACCGCTACGACATGTCGTTCGAACTGCCGGGCGCGCGCATCGTCGAGTGGGGATTCATGGGCGCTCCGGCCGCGTACCAGCTGGACGCCGCGATCACCGACCGCACGTGCTGCGTTGCGGCGGTCTTCCAGCCCCCGGCTGAGACGCGGCCTCTCGGTGGAGGAGATGTGCGAGGTCGCACAAGCCCGCGGCGTGCCGGTCATCGTGGACGCAGCCGCCGAGGTCCCTCCGGTCTCCAACCTGACGCGCTTCACGAGGGAGGGCGCAGACCTCGTCTTCTTCTCCGGCGGCAAGGGCATCGGCGGCCCGCAGAACGCCGGACTGATGGCCGGACGGCGCGACCTGATGGAGGCCGCATACCTGAACGCCCTCAACCTCGATGCGCCCCGCGCCGGAGTGGGCCGCGGAATGAAGGCGTCAAGAGAGTCCATCGTGGGAATGGTAACGGCCCTTGAGCTGTTCCTCGATTCAGACGAGGACGCCATGCGCCAGGCGTGGACGGCCAAGGCGGAATATATCCGTTCCAGGCTGGACGGCATAGACGGGCTGCGGGTCGTAATCGAGCCGTCCGGCCCCGACCGTCACGGACCGCAGCCCGTGGTCTACTTCGAGCCGGATTGGACAGGCCCGACCCCTGCCGAGGTGCGGCGCAGGCTGCTGGAAGGCGACCCCCCGATACACGTCGGCTTCGGCTACTACGCAGACGAGATAAACGTCGTGGTGGTGTGCCTACAGGACGGGGAAGAAGAGATCGTAGCCTCCCGCCTGCGCGAAATCCTCATCCCAAAATAGCCTAATCCCGCCGGCCCCACCCAGGCGCCCACAAGGGATCGCCCCTACGGTTCGTATAGCGTAGCGCGGGCAGGAACAAGGCGCCGGCGGGCCCGCCGTGGATTCCCGTTTCCACGGGAATCACCATGGCCTTGCTAGGCCGCGCAAGGTAATGAAAATGGGGCGTCGCGCCGGCCACCAACGCGCGCGCCGTCAACAAGGAACATGGAGGCGGGACGCGCGCGAAGACCCCCATCTCAATCTTCCCCCGCAGACGGGGGAAGAGGTAGGAAAGTCCCTTCCCCCTCGGGGGGAAGGGGTAGGAGGGGACGCCCCTACGGGGGGGGGGCGGCCGATGGGTTCCCGTTTGCGCGGGGATCTATTTTCATAACAATGACGATGTTGGGATCCCGGCGGCGCGGCAGGTGTGCGAGCCTCAATCGTCGAAGACGATGACGCCGCGGCCGTCTTCGCCGCGGGCCAGGGCGTCGAAGCCTCTCGTTGATCTGATCCAGCCCGTAGCGGCGCGTTACGACGGAATCGACGTCGATCTTGCCCCTGTTGTAGAAGTCGAGCAGCAGGCGGAAGGTCTCGTGCGGCGGGGCCGAGCCGTAGAAGCTGCCGACGAGCCTCTTCTGGTTGCGCACCATGTCCACCATGTCGACCGGGGCCTCGTCGCCCAGCGCGGGCAGGCCGATCAGGACGGCCGTACCAGCCTTGCGGATGCTGCCAAGCGCCTGGGCGATGACGTTCGGGTTGCCGAAGCTGTCGAAGGCGTAGTCCACGCCGCCGTCCGTCATATCCTGTATCGCCTCGACGGGGTCGGTCTCTCGGGCGTTCACCACGTCGGTCGCGCCGAACTTGTATGCGAACTCCAGCTTGTGGCCGATCACGTCCACGGCGATGATGCGCGATGCGTTCAGCAGGCGCGCTCCCTGGATGACGTTGAGGCCGACTCCGCCGCAGCCGAATACGGCCACCGTGTCGCCGGCCCCCGATGCCGGGCGCGTTCAGCGCGCCGCCGACTCCGGTGGTCACGGCGCAGCCGACGAGCGCCGCCGATTCCCACGGCATGGGCGTTTCTATCTTGAAGCAGGCCTGTTCAGGCACCACCTGGCTCTCCGCAAAGACGCCCAGCTTCTGCATCTGGTAGACGCCCGTGCCGTCGGAGTCCCGGAGCCGGTTCGTGCCGTCGAATTGCAGGCTGGAGGTCTCGCGGTGCGTGTCGCACAGGTTGCCGTTGCCCGACCTGCAGGAGCCGCATCGCCCGCACGAAGGCGCAAAGCTCAGGATTACCGGATCGCCAACGTCCACCATCGTCACGTCGTCTCCCACGTCCTCCACAATGCCCGAACCCTCGTGGCCGAGGACGAGCGGCAGCGGGTACTCGATCATGCCCTCCATGATGTGGTGGTCGCTGGCGCACAGCCCGGCGGACATCATGCGCACCCGCACCTCGCCCCGCTTGGGTTCTTCCTGCACCAGGTCCTCTATCGCCAGCGGCTCCCCCGCCCTGCGCAACACGGCTGCTTTCATCGTTCGCGGCTCCTGTTCAATCTTGCTCCCTGCGCCATACCATACCGCACCTCCTTCTCTTCATTGTCATGAAAATGGGGCGCCACCAACGCGCGCGCCGTTAACAGCGAACATGGAGGCGCGACGCGCGCGGAAGACCCCCATCTCAATC
>CAXXNJ010000010.1:0-175162 GCA_963663555.2 Dehalococcoidia bacterium | reverse complement strand
ACTGAGAGGCGGTCGGCGACTCTCAGTTCGGGTTGGCGGTGCGGTGACTTTCTGTTTGGGTTATGCGCCGCCGCCAGCGCCGCCCCCTGACGCTCCGCCGCCGCTGCCGAGGACGTACCAGACCAGGAGGGAGCCCGTCCAGCCGCTTGTGCCGCTGCTGTTCTTCGCCCTGACGCGGATGGCGTGGTTCTTGCTGCTGCTCACGCCGTTGTACGCGGAGATGCTCGTGCCGCCGGTGTAGTTGCTCGCCACCGTCCTCCAGCTTGACGGATACCCGCTCTGCTTATCCGCGTCGCCGATCTGGATTTCGTAGCTCGTTGCGCCCGATACCGTCGTCCATACGGCGTTGACCCAGCCGCCGTGGTGGCTGGCGCCGACGAAGCTGGGCGCGGACAGCGCCGTCGCGCCGTGGGCCTGCTGGGTGACGTACCAGCCGCTTTAGTCTGCGCTGCCCCCCTCCTGCGGAGCCGCGGATGCGGGGGACGAATTCGTCCACCCGCTGGCTCCGGCGTCGTTGACCGCCCTCACGGAGAAGACGTATGTCTTCGCCGAGTCGGCGCCCGCCAGGGTGTAGCTCGTGCTGCCGTGGCCGCTGGCGGCGCGCGTCCAGCTGTACTTCCCGTCCGTGCTGTAGACCACGTCGTAGCCCGTCGCACCGTCCGACGACGACCACGTCACCGAGACGCTGCCGCCGTTGTGGGTGGCGGTGACGGAGGAAACGCCGCCCGGAGGAGGAGTCGGAGCCTTCGCCACAGACGAGTTGGTCCAGCCGCTCGACCCGGCGCTGTTCACCGCTCGCACGGCGAACACGTAGTCCTTGCTGCTGTCGGCGCCGGACAGGGTGTAGCTGGTGGCGGACTGGTTGGTGGCGGCGCGGGTCCAGCTGTACTTGCCGTCCGTGCTGTAGTTGACGTCGTACCCCGTCGCGCCCGTGGCGGCGTTCCAGCTGACGGAAACGCTGCTGCTCGCGTGACCGACGGACAGGCCGCCGACGCCGCCCGGCGGGGTCGGCGTCTCCTCCGGCTGCTGGATGAACTGCTGGATCTGGTTGTTGCTCTGGGCGGTCGTGCTGACCGTGTGCGCCGCGGTGATGGCGTTGTTGCACCCGCTGTCGCTGAATCCCTGGAAGGTGTACGACGTGCTGGGCTGCAGGGCGCTGAAGGTAACTGACACCCCAGTTTGATACCTGCAATTGTTGTCTTCCTTGACGTACCAGCCGCCATCCTTGGCGATGATCCAGTTCCAGATCGAGAGGTTGACCGAATTGCTGGTCGAGGTGGACTGAAGGTACGGGTTGAGCGTTGTGAACGCCGACGCCGTGGCCTGCAAGTTCGCGCACGCGGAGTCGCTGTAGGCCGAGTAGGTGTAGGCCGTGTTCACGTTTAGCCCGCTGACGTTGGCCGTCAGCGAGGTCTGGGCGGACGAGCAACTCGTGTGCGGGCCGCTGGCGGCCTTGTAGTACCAGTTGCCGTTGTTGGCGATGCTCCAGCCGGAGAGGGTCAGCGTGGCCGTTCTCGCGGTGACGCTGCTGGACGCCAGCGACGGGTTGGCCGTGGTGAAGGCCGACGCCGTGGCTATCGCCGTGCCGGAGCAGGCGGAGCCGCTGTAGGCCGAGTAGGTGTAGGCCGTGTTGTTGGACAGTCCGGTGACGTTGGTCGACAGCGAGGTCTGGGCGGACGAGCAGGACGTGTGCGGTCCGGTGGTGGCCTTGTAATACCAGTTGCCGTCCTTGGTGATGTCCCAGTTGCTGAGGGTCAGCGTGGCCGCCGTCCCCCCGACGTTGGAAGACGCCAGGGCCGGGGTGAGGGTTGTGACCGAGGCGGCGGGAGCCAGCACGGTCGAACAGGTGGAATCGCTGTAGCCCGTGACGGTGTATTCCGTGTTCCAGGCAAGGGTAGAGGTGGTGACCTCCGTGGTTCCCTGGGCGACGGAATTGCACGTGACGTTGCCGCCAACCTTGTAGTACCAGGCGTTGGTGTGCTGTGCGATGGTCGTCGTGATGGTCCGGGCGGTTGCGGTCAGGGACAGGGACGGCCCGTCATCCTCCCTTACGGCCAGGCTTGCGGCCCTGGCGTAGTCGTATCCGCCGCCCGTCGCGTTGTGCCTGATGGTCTTGGAGCCGTTGGATCTGTCCGTGTCCGCCGCGGCGGAGACCGTCACCGTCTGGCCCGTGCCGTAGTTGCTGGTGGTGAAGGTGAGGGACGCCGGGCTGAAGGTGATGTCGCTATCGCCGCCGCTTGCCGTCAGCGCGACGGTTACGTCGCCAAAGGGCGCATGGCTCAGCTTGACCTTGTAGGTGGCCGAACCGCCCTCCATGACGATCAGGGCGGAGGTGTCGTTGCCGCTGGTGTCTTCGAGCTCGATCATCACGTCGTCGTCCAACTCGCGGGCCGTAAGGCTTGCGGCGGAGGCGTAGCCGTTGTTCGTGCCGGACGGGGTGTGGGTGATGGTGCGGGTGCCGAAGGACGTTCCGTTGTCCTGGGCGGCGCGGAGGGTGACGGTCTTGGCGGTGTTCCAGTTGCTGGGGGTGAACCTGAGGGTCTTGGTGGAGCTGACGGTGAGGTCATCGTCGCCCGCGCCTTCCGAGATGGTGACGGTGACGTTGGCGCGAGGCTGCTTGTCCAGCTTCACCTTGTAGCGGGCGGTGCTGCCTTCCCGCACACCCTGGGTGGTTATGTCGGCGTCGTCGGCGAGGTTCCTGAGCAGGATTGCGCCGTCGCTGTCGTTGTCCGCCTCGGTTGCGGTGAGGGACGCTTGCAAGCCGCCGTAGCCGGTGTCCGAGCTGGATGAGGTGTGCGTGATGGTGCGGCTGCCGTTGGTCAGGTCGGAGTTGTCCTCCGCGGCGGACAGGGTGACGGTCTGCGCCGTGCTCCAGTTTTGTGGGGTGAAGGTCAGGGAGACGGGTGATCGGGTGATATCACTGTCGTTCCCTGAGGCGTCTAGTTGAGTGATAATCACAAGGACGTTGGCGGTGGGGACGACGGCGAGCCTTACGGTGTAGGATGCAGTGCCGCCCTCGGGTACGGATAGGTTGGATTCGCTGAGAATTATGCCGTAATCGTCCTCCTGCTCGCTTGCGGCGAGATTCGCAGTGTCGCTGTAACCGCCGCCGGAGGAGGTGTGGACGATGGTGCGGGTGCCGACGGCCTGGTCGGCGTCGTCCCGCGCCCGCAGGGTCACCTCTTGGGCCACGTTCCAGTTCGTCCGGTTGAAGTACAGGCTCGACTTGTTGTAGGTAATGTCGCTGTCCCCGCCGCTGGCGTAGGTCAGCCGGACGGTCACGTTGCCGCTGGGCTGGTGGCTCAACTTCACCTTGTAGGTGGTGTTGCCGTTCTCCGGCACGTCGATAGCCGTGATGCCCGCGCTGTCCGCGGCGTTCCGCAGGACTATGGCGCCCGTGTCGTTGTCCGACTCCGTGGCGGTGAGGGACGCGACCGGGGTGTTGGCGTAGTTGGCGCCGCTGGCCGTATGCTCGATGGTGGCCGTGCCGTTGATGATGTCCGTATTGTCCTCCGCCGCCGTCAGGGTGACGGTCTGGGCCGTGCCGTAGTTGTTGGCGGTGAAGGTGAGGGATGCGGGGGATACGGTGATGTCCGAATCTCCGCCCGCTTTCGCGGCGATGGCGACGCTGACGCTGCCGGTGGGCGCGACGCTGAGTTCCACCTTGTAGGTGGCGGCGCTTCCCTCCGTCACGCTGAGCGTGCTTATGTCCGCGTTGTCGGCGGCGTTCCTGAGGACGACGGCGTAGTCGTCCTCCACCTCCGTCGCGGTTAGGGTATTGACGGTGGTTGCGGTGTTGTATCCGCCGCCGTTGGCGGTGTGGGTGATGTTGCGGGTTCCTGCCGTCGTGTCGGAGTCGTTGCTGGCGCGTAGGGTGACGGTCTGGGCCGTGTTCCAGTTGTTCCTGTTGAAGTAGAGCCTGGACGGGCTGCGGCTGATGCTGGTGTCCCCGCCGCTTGCCGATGACTGGAGGGCGAGGGTGACGCTTACGGTGCCGCTGGTGGGCTGATGGCTCAGCTTCACCTTGTAGGTGTTGTTGCCGTTCTCCGGCACGTCGAGGGTGGATATGTTGGCGCTGTCGGCGGCGTTCCGAATCACCACCTGGCCGGTGTTGTCTATCTCATACGCGGTGAGGGATTTGGACTTGCCGTTGTAGCCGCCGCCGCTGGCCGCGTGGCTTATGGTGGCCGTGCCGTTGGCAAGGTCGGCGTCCGTCGTCGCGCTGATGGTGACGGTCTGGGCCGTGCTCCAGTTGGAGGAGGTGAAGGTGAGGGAGGCGGGGCTGACGCTGATGTTGGAGTCGCCGTTCACCGACAGGTTGACGGTGACGTTTGCGGACGGCTGGGCGTTCAGCTTGACGCTGTAGGGGCCGCTGCCGTTTTCCGGCACGGCGATGCTGCTGATGTTCCCGGTGTCCTGGGCGTTCCGGATGATGACCCTGGCCGCGGTGTCGCTTTCGACGGCGGTGAGGGTCTTGACCGGGGCGCTGTCGAAGCCGCCGCCGCTGGCCGTGTGGCTGATGCTCCGCGTTCCGTTCACTTCGTTGCCGGTGTCGGAGTCGTAGGCGGCGCGCAGGGTGACGGACTGGGGCGTGTTCCAGTTGCTCGTCGTGAAAGTCATCGTCTTGTTAGGCGGCCTGATGACGGTGATGCTGGTGTCGTCGTTGGTGGTCGTTCCTTCGGCGACCGTCACGGTGACGTCCCCGGTGGGCTGGTTGGTGAGGACGACGGTGTATTCCGCCGTGCTTCCTTCCGGCACCTGCAGGGCGCTCACCGACAGCGTAAGCGCTGCGTCGTTGTCCTTCGCCTTCACGTGCATGGCGTTGATGTACTGGTTCGTGTATATGGCGTCGGTGGTGGTGACGGCGTGGCCGATGACGGCGGTGTCGTCGGCGAAGTCCAGGTTGTCCTCGGCGGCGGTGATGGTGACGGTTTGCGCCGTGCTGTAGTTGCTGGACGTGAAGGTGAGGGACGTGGGGTTGATGGTTATGTCGGAATCCCCCTCCACGGACATGGCGACGGCTACGTCGGCGGTGGGTTCGGTGCCGAGCTTGATGGAGTAGACGAAGGTGCCGCCTTCGTCCATGTTGGCGGGGCTGCCGGGAGTGACCACGAAGCCGCGACGGTCGTTGTCGCCTTCGGTGGCGGTGAGGTTCACTAAAAGTGCGTCGTACTCTGCGCCGTCGGCGTCGTGGGCGATGGTGCACGTTCCCGCGATGTCGTCGCCGTCCTCATCGGCGTACAAGGTGTAGACCTGGGCGACGTTCCAGTTGGTCGTAGTGAAGTTGCGGGGCGCTGGGTCGTGACGCAAGTTTACGTCGCAGCCGGTTGTCTCGAATGCCCATACTGTGACGCCGCCGGAGGGCTGGTTGCTCAGCTTGACGTTGTAGCTGGCCGAGCCGCCTTCCGGTACGGTGACCGCCGTGCTGGAGAAGACCAGGGATGCCTTGTCGTCCTCCACCTCGGTAACGGTAATGTCGGTGCGCTTGCCGTCGTAGGCCGGGTCGTCGCTGGCCGCTAGGTTGGGGAAGACGCCGACGCCGTTGACCAGGTCGTCGTCCTGCGCCGCCGCGATGGTCACCAGCTGCGCCGTGTTCCAGTTGGAAGGCGTGAAGGTCAGCGTCCGCTCGCCGTCGCTGTCACCGCCGACGATGGTCAGGTCGTCGTCCGACGTGGTGGACGAGGATACGGTCACGACGACGTTGTGGGTGGGCTTGGTGTTGAGCTTCAGGTCGTAGGATATGGTCGAGCCTTCGTTGACGCTTATTGCGGAGTTGCCTCCGCTGTGGGTGATTCCGTGTGCGGACGCAAAAAGGGCGGCGCCCTTCACCTGGTTGACGCGCAGGTATGTCCAGGGCAGGTTGTGGTAGCCCGTGGTGTCGGACGTGTGCCAGGTGCGGATGAGCATGTTGGCCTGCCTGAGGCCGTGGTACTGGGTAGCGGCGGAGGTGACGGTTACGGACTGGTTCGTGTCCCAGTTGTCCTTGGTGAAGGTGAGCTTGGCGGGGCTGTAGGAGAGGACGCCGTCGGCGTCTCCGTATTTGTAGACGCGGACGGGGACGGAGGCGTTGGGCTGCTTGCCGAGCTTGACTTCGAAGGTGCAAGAGCCGCCCTGTGCGACCTTCATGCCGTCTATTGGGTTGTCGTTTACGTCGAGTGTGTCCTTGTCGCACTCGTCGGTGGTGGTGACGATGAGGCTGGCCTTTGGCGCTGGTATAGGCGTGGGCGAGGGCACGGGCGTTGCGGGCGGGGTTCCGACGCCGGTGTCGTTCTCGGTGACCGTCAGCTTGACGCGGTTGTATGAGTAGTTTGCTCCGTTGGCGGTCTGTGTGACGGTTGCCGTGCCGTTGGCGGTGTCTGCGTCGGCTGCTGCGCTGACGGTGACGGTCTGCGCGGTGGTGTAGTTGGCGGGCTTGAAGGTGAGCGAGCTGGGGCTTACGGTGACGCTCTCGTCTCCCGCGACTGCGAATGAGACGGTGACGTTGCCTGTGGGCTTTGTGATGAGGCTGATGGTGTATGTTGCCGATCCGTCCTCGGTGACGGTGAGCGCTGAGGCGGATGCCGAGATGCCGTCGTCGTCGGTGACCTTGGCCTTGTAGACCTCCTGCTCCCGGTCGTAGTCGGCGTCATCGCTGCTGGCTACGTGGTATACCCACTGGACCTCGTTTGCGACGCCGGCGATCCATCCCTGGCCGTATACGTACTGGTAGTCGTTGTCGTGGTTGCCCCATATGTTGACTGTCTGCGCGTTGTTCCAGTTGTCCGGCGTGAACGTGGTCTCCTCGACGCGTGGCTGTCCGCTGCCCCACTGGACGTGTACCGGCCTGGAGGAGTCGTTGTGCGGGGATAGAGTGACGGTGACGTTTGCGGTGGGCTTGGTGGCGAGTTTGACGGTGTAGGAGGCCCACGCGCCCTCCTTGACGTGTATGTCTGAGCCGCTTACGGCTGCGCCCTGTATGACGAGGCCTGGCGAGTCGGCGTGCGCTGTGCGGGCCGGCAGTATGGCGATTGCGGCAGCCGTGAGCAGCAGGGCCGCAATGCCAAGCAAGGCGGAGCGCCGGAGGTGCGTCGCAACGCCAGGCGAGGCGGAGCGGCGCCGCAGGCGGGCGGCAATGCCAAGCAAGGCGGAGCGCCGTCGGAGGTGGATTGCGTTCAGGGTTGTCAGCAGGTTCTTCATCTTCAACCTCATCGCCTTGTCCTAGGCCGTTTGCGTTCAGCGCCGGTGCACAACAAGGCAAGCGCCCAGTTCAACCGATGCCGCGACGAAAGGCGTGCGCTATCGCCAACAGCCGCCTTCCAAGCATGTCCGCAGCGAAATAATACACATATCCCAATAAAATAAGTGTGACTTTATCCAAATTTTCGATTACATTGTCATGACTTTACCAACCAAGACGCCCCTACGGATGGGAAGAGGGCGCCCATACGGATGGGAAGAGGGCGCCCACAAGGGAGCGCCCCTACGACGGGGAAGGCGCCCATACGGATGGGAAGAGCGCCCACAAGGGAGGCGCCCATACGACGGGGAAGGCGGCCATACGGATGGGAAGAGGGCGCCCACAAGGGAGGCGCCCATACGACGGGGAGGCGCCCATACGGATGGGAAGAGGGCGCCCACAAGGGAGCGCCCCTACGGCAGGGAAGGCGGCCATACGGATGGGAAGAGGGCGCCCACAAGGGATCGCCCCTACGACGGGGAGGGCGGCCATACGGATGGGAAGAGGGCGCCCCTACGGATGGGGAGGCGCCCACAAGGGAGCGCCCCTACGACGGGGAAGGCGCCCATACGGATGGGGAGGGCGTCCACAAGGGAGGCGCCCATACGACGGGGAGGTGCCCATACGGATGGGAGGCGCCCCTACGGATGGGAAGGCGCCCACAAGGGAGCGCCCCTACGGATGGGGAGGCGCCCACAAGGGAGGCGCCCATACGACGGGGAGGCGCCCATACGGATGGGAAGGGCGCCCACAAGGGAGCGCCCCTACGACGGGGAGGGCGCCCATACGGATGGGAAGGGCGCCCACAAGGGAGGCGCCCATACGACGGGGAGGCGCCCATACGGATGGGGAGGGCGCCCCTACGGATGGGGAGGCGCCCACAAGGGAGCGCCTCTACGACGGGGAAGGCGCCCATACGGATGGGAGGCGCCCCTACGGATGGGAAGGCGCCCACAAGGGAGCGCCCCTACGGATGGGGAGGCGCCCACAAGGGAGCGCCCCTACGACGGGGAGGCGCCCATACGGATGGGAAGAGGGCGCCCACAAGGGAGCGCCCATACGACGGGGAGGCGCCCATACGGATGGGAAGAGGGCGGCCACAATGGAGCGCCCCTACGGATGGGAAGAGGGCGCCCACAAGGGAGCGCCCCTACGAATCGCGCGCCGTCGCCCCTCCCGTCATTCCCGTGAAAACGGGAATCCAGACGCGCCCCGCAGGGGCAATCCGTAACATGCCCGCAGGTGCAATCCGTAACATGCCCCCACAGGGGCAATCCGTAAAATGCCCCCGCAGGGGCATCCGTAGGGGCGCTCCCTTGTGGGCGCCTGGCGGGGAACGGGGTGGGGAATCGTCGCCCGCCACGACGCGCGACGACGCCATGAACCCGCGCGACGCACGACACGCGCCCCGAAGGGGCAATCCGTAACATGCCCCGCAGGGGCATCCGTAGGGGCATCCGTAGGGGCGATCCCTTGTGGTCGCCTGGCGGGGAACGGGGCGGGGCAACGTCGCCCGCCACGACGCGCGACGACGCCATGAACCCGCGCGACGCACGACACGCGCCCCGAAGGGGCAATCCGTAACATGCCCCGCAGGGGCATCCGTAGGGGCGATCCCTTGTGGTCGCCTGGCGGGGAACGGGGTGGGGAATCGTCGCCCGCCACGACGCGCGACGCCACGAACGACGCGCGCCGCGCGCGCCGCGCCCCGCAGGGGCAATCCGTAACATGCCCCGCAGGGGCAATCCGTAACATGCCCCGTAGGGGCGATCCGTAGGGGCGATCCCTTGTGGTCGCCTGGCGGGGAACGGGGTGGGGAATCGTCGCCCGCCATGACGCGCGACGCCACGAACCCGCGCGACGCACGACACGCGCCCCGAAGGGGCGTCCCCTCCTACCTCTTCCCCCGTCTGCGTGGGAAGATTGAGATGGGGGTCTTCTCGCGCGTCCCACCTCCATGTTCATTGTCGTCAATAACGCGCGAATCGTACGCCCGCAGGGCCACGCGCCACCACGGCGGGAAGAGGTCGCCCACAAGGGAGCGCCCCTACGACGGGGAGACGCCCATACGGATGGGAAGGGCGCCCACAAGGGAGCGCCCCTACGGATGGGGAGACGCCCATACGGATGGGAAGAGGGCGGCCACAAGGGATCGCCCCTACGACGGGGAGGCGCCCATACGGATGGGAAGAGGGCGGCCACAAGGGATCGCCCCTACGACGGGGAGGCGCCCATACGGATGGGAAGAGGGCGCCCACAAGGGATCGCCCCTACGACGGGGAAGGCGGCCATACGGATGGGAATAGGGCGGCCACAAGGGATCGCCCGTATCAAAAGCGTGGTGGGCCCTGTGGGATTCGAACCCACGACCTGCGGATTAAAAGTCCGATGCTCTGCCAACTGAGCTAAGGGCCCCTAATTCAATCAATTGTATGACGGCCCGGCCTGGCTGTGGCGTTCACGTCGTCACGCGTTGTGGCGGGCGACGTCGCCCCGCCCCGTTCCCCGCCAGGCGCCCACGAGGGAGCGCCCCTACGGCGGGGAGGGCGGCCACAAGGGAGCGCCCCTACGGTGGGGAGAGCGCCCACAAGGGAGCGCCCCTACGACGGGGAAGGCGCCCACAAGGGAGCGCCCATACGACGGGAAGGGCGGCCACGAGGGAGCGCCCCTACGGATGGGAGGGCGGCCACAAGGGAGCGCCCCTACGGCGGGAAGGGCGCCACAAGGGAGCGCCCCTACGGCGGGAAGGGCGCCACAAGGGAGCGCCCCTACGGCGGGAAGGGCGCCACAAGGGAGCGCCCCTACGACGGGGAGGGCGCCCACAAGGGAGCGCCCATACGGCGGGGAGGGCGGCCACAAGGGAGCGCCCCTACGGCGGGATGGGCGCCGGCAATGGGTAGATGATTGTATGCTTGCAGGGCACCAGTAGAGCCGACGGGCAGGAAAGGGTAGGAAGCCATGGCACGGGAAATGGTTGGATATGGAGATTTTCGGTATGAGATGGCGCCGGATTGGCCGAAGATGCCGGAGTTTTGGGAACTGACGCTGTGCTCGGACGTGGCGACGGACTCCCGCGACCGGGTGTGGGTGTTCAGCCGGGGCAAGCACCCGGTGAGCGTCTGGACCGCCGGCGGAGACTTCGTGGGTTCGTGGGGAGAGGGAGACTACAACGACCCGCACGGCATCTTCATCGACACGGAAGACAATATCTGGCTGACCGACACGCAGATACACGTCGTCGAGAAGCGCAGGCAGGACGGCTCGCTGCTGATGGAACTGGGCACCCGCGGACGCGCCATGCCGACGACCTCCCAGAAGGGCGACAACGGCGATCCGTTCAACATGCCGAGCGGCGTGGCGATCAGCCCCGGCGGCGATATCTACGTGTCGGACGGGTACGGCAACCGGCGGGTGCACTGCTTCTCATCGCAGGGGGAGCTGAAGTTCTCGTGGGGCCGCTCCGGCGCAGGGCCGGGTGAGTTCGCGCTGCTGCACAACATCGGCGTCGACAGGGACGGCAGGGTGTTCATCTGCGACCGCGAGAACAGCCGCATCCAGATATTCTCGCCGGTTGGCGAGTTCATCGAGGAGTGGACCGACGTGCTCAACCCGGGCGACGTCTACATGAGCCCGGACGACCTGGTGTACGTGGCGGAACAGGGCGCGCCGACTGGCGTGTCGATATTCACGCTGGGCGGCGAACTGGTCGGCCGGTGGCGGGGATCGCCGGACGGCGTGCTGGAAGCCCCGCACGGCATCTGGGCCGCGTCGAACGGCGACGTCTACGTGGCTGAGATCGGAGCGCCCGGGCACGGCCAGCGCGTCAGGAAGTTCGCCCGCGTGCGGTGAGGGCCGCCGGGCTTGACCGCGCGCTGTCGCTAGCCTCCCGCCGGGTGGACGGGGCGTCTGCGGCGGCGTTTCGCATCGCCTTCGGGCTGCTGGGCATCGCGGCGGTGTGCCGCTTTGCGGCTAAGGGTTGGATCTCCGAGCTATACGTAGAGCCGGCGCACCACTTCACCTATTCAGGGTTCTGGTGGGTCCAGCCCTGGCCTGCGTGGGGTATGTACGTCCACTTCGGCCTGCTGGGCCTGGCCGGCCTGGGCGTGGCGCTCGGATACCGGTACCGCCTGTCCATAGCCGCCTTCTTCGCGCTGTTCACCTACATAGAACTGATAGACAAGACGACTTACCTAAACCACTACTACTGGGTAAGCCTGGCAAGTTTCCTGATGATCTTCATGCCGCTGGAACGAACGTGGTCGCTGGACGCGCTGCGCAGGCCGCCAAGCCCTGATGACGGCACGGTTCCGGCGTGGGTGACATGGGCGCTCAGGGCGCAGGTCGGGGTCGTCTACCTGTTCGCGGGAATCGCAAAGCTCAATCCCGACTGGCTCGTCCACGCTCAGCCCCTGCGCATCTGGCTGTACAACAGCGGTGACGTGATGGCGATAGGGCCGCTTCTCAAGGAGGCCTGGGTTGCGTATGCGATGAGCTGGGCCGGGGCCGCTTTCGACCTTACGATCGTCGGATGGATGTTATGGAGGCGCAGCCGGCCGCTCGCCTACGCCGTGCTGGCCTTGTTCCACGTACTGACCTGGATGCTGTTTCCGATAGGGATGTTCCCGTGGATCATGATGGCCGGCGCGCTGGCGTTCTTCCCGGCGGACTGGCCTCGCCGGCTGCTGCACGGGTTTCTACGCCGCCCTGCCGTCCCACGGGCGCGCGCCCCGCTTGCGGCGCCCCGGCCGTCGTGGCTTGCGTACGCCGGAGCGGCCGGGCTGGGGCTGTTCGCCCTGGCGCAGCTGCTCATGCCGTTGCGCCATTTCGCATACCCCGGCAACGTGCAATGGAATGAGGACGGCTACCGCTTCGCGTGGCGAGTGCTGTTGACGGAAAAGACGGGGCAGGTGAGGTTTCGAGTGACCGACGGCGCGAACGGAAGAGAATGGCTCGCCTATCCGGAGGACTATCTAACGCCGCTACAGGTCGAGAGGATGTCTCACCAGCCGGACATGATCCTAGCGACGGCCCGCATCATCGCTGAAGAAGAAAAGAGGGAGGGCCGCAGCGTACAGGTGCGCGCCGACGCATTCGTCACCTTCAACGGCAGGCAGGCTGCGCGCTTCATAGACCCCGACGTGGACCTGGCGAGCGTTGAGCCGCGCATCTGGCCGCCGACCGCTTGGGTCATGCCCGAACCTGCGCCTCTTTGAACTAGCGCAGGCTATCCCCGTCGGTATCGCTGAAGCCGACGGACACTCCCAGCAGGCTTACGACCTCGGTACTCAGCGTGCGCTGTAGCTCCGCAAGACGGTCGTATACCTCCCGCACTTGCGCGGGCCGCTCCTCTATCGCCTCGCGCAGTGGCGGCCCGACTGCGTCTATCGCCGTGATGGAATCGTCAAAGTGTTTGCGCATCCGCTCATCCGTCTCGGCGGACAGGCCGAGCACGAGATCGGAGATGCCAAGTCCGTCGGATTCCTCATGGCCCAGGTACATATCCCTCATGCCCAGTACCTCGTTGCGCAGGTCGTCGAGCGCGTTGTAGCCCTCGCCGCCGGGGATGGCCGACGGCCCGTCGCCGGCTTCGCGAAGTCCAATCGCCTCGGCCAGTCTCATGTCGACGATTGTGCGAATGAGGAAGACCTGGGTCCTGACCAGTTCTGCGACGGCCTGTTCGGCCACCAGCGAGCTGTCGGAACGTCCGGTGAAGAAGTCCTTGTATGGCGGCCCGCCGTTTCGCTTGACCTTCCAGTGGTCGAGGACTCCTGCGGACTCCGCCTCGACCACGCGTCCAAGGGCGGTCAGGTATTCGCAGCGCACGGCGGCCGGTTCCGGCATGGTTCCTTCCGGCCCGGCGTCGAAGAGCACGTACTCGATTGCGCCGAGGCCGCGTTGAGTCGACGCCAGGAGATTCTGCACGTCGTCCTCCGTGGTTGCCGCGTCGCCTGCCAGCATTGCCTCGATCCGTTCCGGCTCAACCTGCGGCCAGTCGATCAGGCGCACGGAGCGGCGGTCCATTACCGGCCCGAACCACGTCGCCTCCGACCGCATCCAAGGGGCTCGGGCATCCCGCCATGCCTGCTTAGCCCTGTCCAGGGCCGCCGCCGACGGACCGGCGCACAGGCTCTCCAGCTCCCGGCTCAACTCCCCGGCACGGGCCGACACCGCCTCGTAGCCCGGCACGATGATCGAGTCGGTAAGGCTGATCAAGACCTCTTTCTCGTCCGGCCCTCCCGATCCGCAGGCGATTGCCAGGGCCATAAGCCCGCCAAGAACGCACGTCACAAGCAGTTTGCCCATTACAACGACCTCAGAAACCTCAGGAGAGCCTCACGCTCTTCCCGCGTCAGACCCATGAAGTGGTCACGGGCCTTCTGGGCTTCGCCGCCGTGCCACAGGATCGCCTCTTCGATGCTTCGCGCCCGCCCGTCATGCAGGAACATAGTGTGGCCGTTGACCACTTCCACCAGCCCGATGCCCCACAGCGGAGCGGTTCGCCACTCCCTGCCCGACGCCAAGCCGTCGGGCCGGTTGTCTGAGAGGCCGTCGCCCATGTCGTGAAGCAGCAGGTCGGTATACGGGAAGATGACCTGCCCGCGCAGCGGCTCGATGGGATAGTCCTCGTCCGTCACGTGGCGGGGCGTGTGACATGCGGCGCACCCTGCATTCATGAAGAGACGCGCTCCTTGCTCGACTTCAGGCTCGTCGACGTCTCTCATCGCGGGCACCGCCAGCGTCTGGAGGTAAAAGGTGATCTTGGTGAGCCGCTCGTCCGGCAGTTCAGGATTGCCTCCACTGGGGGCTTCCTGGCAGGAAACATGCACGCTGGGACAGTTCTCCTCCGGGAAGTAGCCGGACGTGATTCCAATGTCGCCGTGGAAAGCCCCCGCCGTCTGCTGCTCGAGATTCGGCTGGTTCGCCTTCCATCCGAAGCGCCCGATGACGCGCTCCCCCGTCCGCAAGTCCCACACCATGTTGGGTCGGCCGGAAATGCCGTCGCCGTCAGCGTCATCCGGGTCGGACAGCGACGTTATGCGCTCCACCGTGACGGCCTCCAGCAGGCCGCCTCCAAAGGTGACGGGAGCGACCCTGGGCCCGATCAGTACGTTGGGGTCAAGCGGGCCAAACGCCGGTTCGAGTATGAAGTACTCCGGCCTGCGCAACGAGAATTGCGTGCCGTCGGGGTATTCACCGTCTATTTCCTCGTAGCGAATGCTGATCCGCCCTTCGGCTTCGACCCCGTTGATGGCGCGGTCTTGCAGCTGCCCGCCGTAGACCGGCTCGTCCTGCAGGCCGTCCGGCCCCGGCACGCTCAGCCTTAGCAGCAGCCCGCGCACCGGGTCTTCGTCGTGGTCGGGCGGCTTTCCCCTGCCGTCGTGAAGATGACATGACGAACATGCTTGGGCATTGAAGATCGGCCCAAGCCCGTCCCGCGCCTCGGTGGACGACGGCGCAGTCACCCAGTTCTGATTGAAGAAGCTGTCGCCTACCTCGAAGATGCGCCGCTCCTCGGTATTCAGGTTGCGGGCGGAAAGCTCGAAGGCGTTGCTGCCTGCGCTGAACGCAGTGGTTTCGCCGCCCAGCAGCTCATTGAACACCAGTTCCAAGTCAACGTCGTCGCCCCCGCCGCACGAGGCCATTGCGACGGCAAGGCCAATCGCGGCGGGGGCGGCGACGGCCAGCGCAAGCGCCGGCCATAACCTTCGGAGCATTAGCTGACGCTGATCGTGATCCCGATCTTTTCTGCGGCGTCGACGATCGTGTCCGTCTGGTTCTCAAGCGAGACGATTGCGGCCTGGACCGCCTGCCTCCCAGGCGCCTGGTCGGACACGCCCTCCAGCAGGTGGCGGTCGAAGGGCTGGGGTATTGCGGTGGTCAAGTTGACGCTGTGCCGGATCTCCGACTCCAGCTGGGCGGCAAGCTCCTCGTCGGTCGCCGCGATCAGGTCCTTGATGCCAGGCCCGGACACGCCGCCGTAGTCGCCCAGGAAAACGATCTGGATTCCCAGCGCGTTCGCCACGATGTCAGCCGTGGTGTTGTCGGAGAAGCAGGAGTGTTCATCCTCCTGCGAGCGCTCCTCGAATGCGACCGTCATCCGCTCGCCTGCAAGCTCCCCGCGGCTCAGTTCGCCAATGCCGGTGATCATATTCTGGATGGCGTCATCCGAGTCCATGGAGACGAATGCGGCGCGGTAGTTGTCGCTGCGCCCGGGCGCCCAGGCGTTCACCATCTGCTGGAGATGCTCCACCAGCAGGTCCGACGCTACGGCGAGATATCTCGCCCGGCGGTCTGCGTTGGTGTTGGTGGTGTAGTCCTCCACCGGACGCGCACCCGGCCCGTCGGCATTCATGTCCTGGCCCCAGAGGAGGAACTCGATGGCGTGCCAGCCGGTCGAGACGTTCTCCTCCCCGCCTTCTTCGTTGAGAGAGACGAGCAGGTCGGCGTTGATGTCCGGGAATTCATCCGGGTTGTTGATGATTCCCGCCATGTCATCGCCCTCGACGTAGTCGATGTACGCCTCGTCGAGCGGCCATGCATTGATCAAACCCTCAGGGCCGTCGTCAGGGTTGTCGATCGGGCCGTCGTAGAAGCGAAACGCCTCGGTCGGGCCGTAGTCGTCCCTGGCGTGGAGCCAGATGCGCTTGGCCGCTTCCAAGTGCGCTGGCGTGGGATCGGCGATGAACTTGTCCACGGCTTGGTCCAGCGCCTTGGCCGACTCCAAGCTCCTGGAGTAGAGGTGATGGACCCCTTCGGCGTAGTTGTCAACCACCGAGCTCTTCAGCTCATCGTCCGGCCCGCTCTCGCCGCAAGCCGCCAGCAACCCGGCGCTCAACGCCGCGATTATCAATAGACCGACCAATCTCTTCATGATTCTCCTCCCTGGTGAACCATCAACCGGTTTCTGCAAACCGTTTTTTTTCTAGCCATCGTCAATTTCGGGCTGCACCGCCCGAAACCTCCACCTTCTGGACGACCTCAAAGGAAAGGAGTTCCGAGCCGTGCGACACAGACTCACGTCCGTGCTCGCGCGCCGACTGCGCGTGCCCCTTCCTGAAGGCGTCGCTCTCTACCCAAGCCCGGAAGGCCTCCTCGGACTCCCAGCGCGTGTAGACGAAGTAGGGCGAGTCGCCCTCAACCGGCCTGAGCAGTTCGAATCCCTCGAAGCCCGGCATCTTCTCCACTTCCTGCGCACGCGCCGCGAACCTCTTTTCCAGTTCAGGCCCCAGGTCCTTGCGTACCTTGATTGCATTGATCTTTACGACGCTCAATTTCAACCTCCTGGCCGTATTCACGCCGACTGCGGCTGACTTTGGCCTCGCCACAGCGATGACCCCATGGCCACAATTCGCAATTCCCTCTGTTCGGCGGAGCACGACGAGTCCGGCAGCACCACGGGGCGGCCCGTACAGGGGTGGCCCATCACTACGACGGGGTGATCGAACACGCCGGACAGGAACGCCTCAGTGCACACCTCGCCGGGCGTGCCCGTAGCCGCCACGCGTCCATCCTTCATCGCCACGATCCGGTCGGCGTAAGAGGCGGCCAAGTTCAGGTCGTGAAGGACAACCAATACGGTGCAGCCCTCATCCACCTTCTTCCGGCAGAGAGTCATCACCAGCTCCTGGTGCCTGATGTCAAGGGAATTCGTGGGCTCGTCCAGCAGCATCACCGAGGCGCCCTGTGCGAACGTTCTCGCCAGCGCCGTGCGCCGTTGCTCACCTCCCGACAGCGTGCGGTACACCCTGTCCCGCAACTCCCAGACACGGGTATTGCGCATGGCGTCCTCCACCAGGCCGCGGTCTTCGGTAGAAGGACTGCCCCAACCCCCCTGGTGCGGATGCCGACCCATCATCACCACTTCCCGAACGGTGAACGGAAAGCGGATCTCGGTGTGCTGCGGCATGACGGCGCGCACCAGGG
Source organism: Dehalococcoidia bacterium (assembly GCA_963663555.2). Taxonomy (GTDB): domain Bacteria; phylum Chloroflexota; class Dehalococcoidia; order Lucifugimonadales; family Lucifugimonadaceae. The sequence goes on along the minus strand of CAXXNJ010000010.1, from coordinate 158,022 downwards.
CCATCTCGTGCCAGTTCGTCCGCTGAATTTCCCGACCTGCTATGGCGGCGCGCCCGCGCGCCGGCCGCAGGTCACCGGCAAGAAGTGCAACGAGGGTGGACTTCCCTGCCCCGTTGGGCCCGACTATCGCGACCAACTCCCCCTGCCCCACGGAAAGGCTCACCGAGTCAACGATCTCCCTGCCGCCTGCCCGCCACGTCAGGCCCTCCGCAACAATCATCTCGCTCACGTCCAACCCCACGTGGACCTGCGGGTCCTGCTTACAAGCCAAAGAAAGAACGGCCCTCCCGCTACTGCGGTGACCACTCCGATGGGAATCTCGGTCGGAATCGCGGCGTTCCTGGCGATTAGGTCGGCCAGCAGCAGCAGCCCGGCTCCTCCCAGGGCGCTCATCGGCATCACCAGCCGGTGGTCCGGCCCCACCACCAAGCGGATGATGTGCGGAACGACGAGACCCACGAAGCCGATGATCCCGGTTACGGCCACCGCGGCCCCGGTAACCAGGGCCGCCAATACGATGACGCCCAGACGGACCCGCTCCGTGGACACGCCCACGTGCGCCGCCTCCCGGTCGCCCAGCGCCATGAGGTTGAGAGACCTGGCCCATAGCGGCAAGAGAACCACGCCGGCGATGATCATCGGCGCAACCGGCCATATGACGGCCCAAGTCGATCCTCCGAGGCTGCCAAGCGTCCAGAAGACGATCGACCTCAACTGGTCGTCGTCCGCGATGAACATGAACATTCCGGTGACCGCGCCCGCCGTGGCGTTGACGGCTATTCCGGCAAGAATCAGCGTGACCACATCGGTGCGGCCGTTGATTCGCGATACGCCGTAGACGACGGCCGTCGCCAGCAGGCCCCCGGCAAAGGCGGCGATGGCGAGGCTGAAAGAACCCAGGAAGCTGATGCCCGCCACGATGGCGGCCACGGCGCCGAGCGCCGCCCCGCTGGAAACGCCGATAATCGAAGGATCGGCCAGCGGATTGCGGAACACGCCCTGGAGCGAGGCCCCGGCTATTGCAAGCGCCCCGCCGGCCAGCACTGCAAGAAGTACCCTCGGCAGCCGTATGTTCCACAGCACGGCCTCGTGCTGTGGTTCGTACGAGACGCCCAGGTCGATGCCCACCTTCTTTAGCAGGATGCCCACTACGTCTCCCGGCGCTATGCCCACGGCGCCGACTCCCAGGTTGGCGATAAGCAAGACCAGCGCCAGCGCGAACAGCAGCCCCAACAGGAATTGAGGCGACGTCACCCGGCCGTCAGACGACGGCCGGATGATGGAGCGCAACCTTGCAGGCAGCGGAAGAATTCCGGGGCTCATCGGCTCATCAGGGACTCAAGTCGGGATGCAGAGCCAGTACCAGCTCCCGCAGGGCTTCGCCGGTCCTGGGCCCGCCGCCGGAGAAGTACAGGCCGTCGAATACGATGACGTTGCGATTCTTGCCGGCCGGGGTTTCCGCTACCCCCGGTATCTGTAGCAGCCCGTCGATCCCCCCTACCGTGCGGATGCCCGTTTCGAACACCACGATGTAGTCGGGAGACGCCGTCACGAGCGCCTCTGCGGTTAACGGCACGAACTGCCTTATGCCCGCCCTTGCGCCTCCGCTGACGGCCCCTGCGGCCTCGAACATGTCGGAGCTAAGGTCACCGCTGCCCGCCATCAGCACGGTATCCAGCCCGCGCAGGTACAGGAAGACGGCCGTGGGCGGCTCACCCCCGGCGGTGGACGCCAGTTCCTTGGCTTCCTCGACTTCCGCCTCCAATGCTCCGGCCACTTCGTCGCCTTTGCCGGGTATGCCCAGCGCCGCGGCTATCATGCGGATCTTTTCGGCGGCCCCGGCGATGGTCGACTCCGATTCCATGATTAGAACCGGCACCCCGGCCTGGCTGATCTGCGCCAAGACCGGCGGCGGCCCGGCTGTCGTGCCGCCAATCACCAGCGTCGGCCGCATCGCCAGGATCCCCTCGGCGGAGAGAGACCTCGCGTAACCGATCTTCGGTTTCGCCACGGCTTCCTGCGGGTACGTGGCGCTTGTGTCCACGGCGGCCACGTTGTCGCCGAGTCCCAGCGCGAAGATGACCTCTGCAAAGTCACCGGTCAGGACCACGATCCGGCTGATGTCGGTCACCGTCACTTCTTTGCCCTGGGCGTCGGTTACCGTGACCGGCAGTCCTTCCGCCGCACCGGTCTCATCCGGCTCCGGCGTCGCCGTCGGTTCGGGTGTGGGAACGGGCGTGGCCGTGCTTGTTGCCGTGGGTACCGGCGTGGCGGTCGGCGTGGGCGTTGGGACGGGCGTGGCCGTGCTGGTAGCGGTGGGCGCAACGGTCGGCGGAGGCTTTGCCGTTGGGGTGGCAGCCTCCGGCTCTGAAGACACGTTTGAGGCTGAACCCGGCTCCCCGGACTCCGAGCCGCACGCCAGAATCGCGGAAGCGAGAAATACGGTAATGATCAGGCGCCACGTCACGCCGGGCACGCGGAACCCGCGTAGCAAACTCATGCTATAACTCCAATTGCGCTGTGCCCGGACGGTCACTGCAACGTCTTGTCCGGGCTTGGTTGCGACGCGGCCGCCGGCACAACCTTCTCGGTTGTTTGCCGGTGGCCGCACAAACTTTTGAGGCAGGCCGGTCAGCCGGCCTGCCGGGATGCAGGCAAGAGGCCGGGCGGTACCTCCGGACGCCCGTTCAACCTGCCTTTCGGAAAGACTATCTACATCCGTTCATGATGCAAACTCCCTACTTTCGCATCACGAAAGTTCAATCAGTATATACACATTCAAGGACAATTCAATACTTGACAGGTCTAGAATTTTTACGGCCCAAAGGCAAGTGGAAAAGCAGGTCGTCACGCCTGCCGAGGCCGTTAGTACGTACGAACAGGCCACGCGGCATAGCCCAGTTGCCACTTAGCCGGAAACGCTACTGCGTCAGGCCGAACGCCGCTCCAGCCACTCCGCGCCGATCTCCAAACCGAACCCCGGCGCGCCGGATGGGACTAGGTAGCCGTCCTTGATGGCCGGAGCGCCCTGGATGTTGGGGAGGCAACGCTCGACGACTGCCCACCGGCCTCCGGGCCAGCCTGTTGACAAAATGCACACACGGCTCCAAGTTTCTAAAGACGATCATCCCAAGCCGTAAGGCCACGAGAGACTACGGAAGGCAGCGGTGAAGTTGGGCTACGAGATGAACCGGGAAGAACTGGACATACTGGAGCGCTTCGAACGCGACGAACTTCGCGCGGCCGCCAACGTCGAGCTAGAGATTGAAGCCGCCCGGCAGGCGGCCCGCAATACATTCAAAAAACCATGGCCTGGCTTAGGCCGCACAAGATGATGAAAATGTGACATCCCCCGTCAGAGTCGTAGGGGCGTTCCCTTGTGGGCGCCCTCCGTAGGGGCGTTCCCTTGTGGGCGCCTGGCGGGGAACGGCGGGGGGAATCGTCGCCCACCAACAAGCGCGACGCCGCCAACACGCGACGCAGGCACGTCCCCTCCTACCTCTTCCCCCGTCCGCGGGGGAAGATTGAGATGGGGGTCTTCCCGCGCGGCCCGCCTCCATGTTCGTTGTTAACGGCGCGCGCGTTGGTGGTCGGCGACACCCCATTTTCATTATCTTGTGCGGCCTAGCGAGGCCATGGTGATTCCCGTGAAAACGGGAATCCAGAGGGACGGGGGCACGGCGCGCGGTTCGTGGCGCCGCGCTTGTTGGTGGGCGACGATCCCCCCGCCGTTCCCCGCCAGGCGCCCACAAGGGATCGCCCCTACGGAAGGCGCCCACAAGGGACGCCCCTACGGGGGGGCTGTGGGGCCGGGGGGCCTGTGGGGCGCGTCCAGTGGGTTCCCGTTTTCACGGGAATCTATTTTCATAACAATGGCGGCGCGAGTACGGCAATGACTGCCGCCATGCGCCGGGCCTTACACCGCCCTATCTTCCAGCCACTCCGCGCCGACCTCCAACCCGAACCCCGGCGCGCCGGATGGGACGAGGTAGCCGTCCTCGATGGCCGGGGTGCCCGGCAGGAGCGTCATCTCTTCCAGCGGCACGCCCGGAGGCGATACCGTCTCCGAACGCTCGCCCCACGTGATCGCCGGCATGGCGAACGACAGGTGCTGCCCATACGGGTAGTTCATGCCGCCGTGGGAGATCATAGACAGGCCGTGCGCCTCGGCGAGATGCGCGATGCGGACGCTCGCAGATACGCCGCCAACCCATTGCGCGTCCGGCTGGAATATGTCCACCAAGCCGTTGGCCGCGGCCAGCGCGAACGGGTAGACGCCGTACCAATGCTCGCCGGTCGCCAGCGTCTGGTGCGGCACGCGCTGCCTGACGCGGAAGTAACTGCCCACGTCTTCCGGCCGCACGTAGTCCTCAAACCACTTGATGCGGTAAGGCTCCAGCATATGAAGCAGCCGGATCGTGAACTCCGCGTCCGGTGAGGTCCAGGCGTCCACCATCAGCTCGACCTCATCCCCAACCTGCTCGCGAGCCTTGGCCACCAGCTCCTCGCTGTGCCTCAGCCCGTCCAGCCCGTCGTCCGGGCCGTGTTGCAGGAACACCTTTACCGCCCTGAATCCCAGTTCGAGGAACCACTCGAGGCTGTTTTCGAGACCGTAGCCCGCGTCGGTGGCGCTGGCGTAGCAGAAGATGCGGTCCTTCTGCGGGCCGCCGAGCAGCTCGTACACCGGCCTGCGCAACAGTTTGCCCTTCAGGTCCCACAGCGCATTGTCCACGGCGCTAATGGCGTAGCTCGCCAGGCCGGCCGTGCCGTACTGCGCCGTAGACCGCTGCATGACGTCCCACAGCTTCTCGGTCGCCATGCAGTTCTGGCCGGTGAGAGTGGGCCCCAGGTGGTCGTTGATGATGCTGTTGGCCGGGCCGGAGTGGATCGTGAAGCCGATTCCCTGCGTGCCGTCCTCCGCCGTGACGACGCAGGCGGTCCTGCCCCACCCGCGCGGCGACCAGCCGGACTTGTCGTACTCCCGGTAGCGGCGCATGGGGCTGACCATCTCCGGCGCGTCTGCCAGCCGGGGGACGCGCGGCTTGGTCTTTAGCCGGGGCGTCAGGTCAACGGCGGCGGCCCGTATGCTTGCGATCTTCATGGCCCTAGTAGCCCGGTTCCGGCGCCGGGGCCACTCCGGACTGCATGTAGTTGCGCGCTTCCGGCATGGTGAGGAACTGGTAGTTACCCCGCAGAGCGTAGACGCGCCCGTTGGCGATGCGCACGCCCAGCTTGATCACCCGTCCGGCCAGCGCCGACAGCGTCTTGCCGTCCTGCCACGCGGGAGTCCAGCCGGTCGATTCCCCGCGGAACGCAGCGCAGTCGGCATAGGAGTAGCCCTCGATCGGCTCGCCGCGCTGGTCCATCGCCTGCACCATTGCCTCCCCGTCGGGAACCTCGACGTTCAGCGACGCCTCTCCCCCGTGCCACAGTATCCACTTCGTCGTGAACTCGCCGGTTCCCCCCGGCGGCTCGAGGTATATGAACCCGTCTTTGCGCAGCTCGTGCAGCAGGATAGAGCCCTGCCCGCTGGCCGGATCCGCCCGGTACTGGGCGTGCTCCCCCTTCGACGCACTGGAGTAGATGCGAAGCTTGTCGCCCACGGCGACCATGGACGATGGGTAGATGCAGCCGGACGAGGGGTCTCCCGGCGGGCCGTTGGGAATGAGCGGCTCACGTATCGTCCGCTGGAAGTTCCAGCCGTTGACGCTGTAGGCGAGGTGGCAATCGATCTTGCCCATGATGCGGGCCGTGTCATCGCCCTCGAACATCTCCAGCAGGCCCTGGAACTTCTCGTCGGGATAGACGATCGGGTCGGTGTGGTACACCCATAGCAACGCCACGAACAGCTGCTCATACGGGAAGACCGGCATCCCGTACAGCAGCGCCGAGGGCGTGTCCAACGCGTCGGCCTGCATCGCCAGCTCGGGCCGGGTGAACTCCCGCCAGTCCCTGGTCTCCGAAAGAGCGATCCGCCGGTCCGCCACGCGCGGCCTGAACGACAGCACGTACGACTGCCTATGCGGATTCCAGAATGCGAACTGGCCCGGATCGTTTCCCGTCGGGTGCCATCTCACGTCCTCGTGCCGCTCCCACGTCATGCCGTCCCCAGACGTGGCCAGGTATGAAATCAGCCTGAGGCCGGGCCCTTCCCGCCACGTGATCAGCGCCTTCAGCCACTGGTCGGTGCCCTCGGCGTGCGGGTCCTGGTATATGCCGCACCACTCGTGGAACCTCTCCTTGCCGAACAGCTGGTTTGGCGCCATCCGGTCGGCGATCTCGACCCTGTCCGTCAGGTCGGGCAGTTCCCAGTGGACGCCGTCGTCGCTCTCGGCAAGCAGCGGTACGATGTATGCGCCCGTCTCGGAAGGCTCGCCCTGGTAGTAGCAACGCCACCTGCCCGACTCCGGGTCCTGGATTACGCTCGGATAGCCCCAAGCCGTGTCGGCGTTCGGATCCCTCAGCGTGCCCTCCGGCACCATTCGCGGCTTACCCGTGTGCCGTTCCAGGTTAGTCCGGCTATGCAGATGCCAGTCATCGAAGAACAGAAGACAGTACATTCAAGGGCCTCCAAGCAGATCACCATCCGGGCAGATCACAGAGCGCTCTTCGCAATCCATTTCGCCACCACCCTAACTTACGCCATTTCCACCCACTTAGCCGCGCCGACCATCCCCACTAAAAACTCAAAACTAACAACTGGCAACTACCCGTAGGGGCGATCCCTTGTGCCACGAACCGTAGGGGCGATCCCTTGTGGGCGCCTGGGGCGCGGCGCGGCGGGGCACGCGCGACCACCACACCCGACCGCCATTCCCCTGCAAATGGGAACCCGCGCGGAAACGGCTAAAATCCCATCGATGCCTCCTCACCCTCATATACCCATCTGGTCTGAAGAGTTCCTTGCAGAGGAACTCGCCCAAACGCCTGAGTACCAAAAACTCCTGCCCGGCTCGCCGGAATTCTCAGCCTTCCTCAACGCCGTTCGCACAGCCTGTGCGGACATGATGTCGGTCAAGGGCCCAAACGAGACCATCACCATCGAGCGCGCCATACGCCCCGTCCTAACCGCGCTCGGATGGCCCAATCCCATAGAAAAAGCCCACATCACCAGCAGGGACGAAGCCGACCTCGTCCTCTACGCCAGCGAGACGGAGCGCGAGGCGGCCTTGACTCTGCCCGAGCCGGGGCGCGTCAAGCGTGCAGTCGGCCTCGTCGAGTGCAAGCAGTGGGGGCGCGACTTCGACGCCAGGAACACAGGCGGCCGCGCCGGCGAGTCGGGAGCCGAGCAGGTGCGCCGCTATCTCGTCAACGCAGGCACCGACTCCGAGGGCGGCCTCGCATGGGCCATCATCACCAACGGCTCCCGCTGGCGCCTGTATAGCTACAACGCACGCCCGCGCGAACGATACGTCGAGTTCGACCTCGGCAGCCTCTTGGCGACGGCTACCCAGGGCGCCCTCTTCATCGAACTCGACGAAACCGCCCTCCACAGCCTGCGCGTCGCATTCCTACTGCTACGGCGGGACTCGTGGGCGTCCGTGCAAGGCGAGATTCAGCCCTTCCTGCAAAGCCTCTTGGCCGAGGGCCGGCGTTCCGAGGAACGCGTCGCCTCAGACCTTTCGGAAGTCATCTTCAACAACGTCTTTCCCGATCTGGTGCGCGCATTCTGGAGAAAGGCCCCCGAGGCGTCTCCGCAGTTCGTAAGCCAAAGCGCACTGACATTCCTATACCGGCTGCAGTTCATCTACTACTCCGAGGACCGCGGCCTGCTACCCGTGAGCGAGCCCGGATACCAGCCTCACAGCCTGCGTTACGCCCTCCGGGACGCCATCGCCAAACAGCGCGGCCGATCGGCAGCATTCTCCACCGTATCCACCTCCTTGTGGGACCACATAAGCACGCTGCGGCACATGATCAACTTGGGAGACCCCTCAATCGGGATACCCGCCTACAACGGCGGACTCTTCACGCAAAAAGCTACAAACCTCGCCGACAACGTCACACTGTCCGACGCTGAACTGGCCGACGTAATACATCCGTTAAGCCACTCCAACGGCCGATACATCAGCTACGCATCTCTCTCCATTCAGCAACTGGGCAGCATCTATGAAAGGCTACTCGAACGACAGCCCGTCCGAACGCCGGACGGCAAAGTCGAAATCACAATACACCCATACGCACGAAAGGACTCCGGTTCATACTACACTCCGCAGGAACTGGTCGACCTCATCGTGGAGCAGACCCTAAGGCCGTTGGTAGAGGAGCGCAAGCAGACGTTTCGCTCAGACCCCAGGCCGGAGAACGACCCGGCACAGGCCGTCCTGGCGCTGAAGGTACTCGACCCCGCCATGGGATCGGGGCGCTTCCTCATCACCGCACTCGACTGGCTGACCGACCGCGCCATGGAACTGATGGACTGGGCGGCGCGGTACGAGCAAGGCTACGTCTCTCCGCTGCGCCGAGAACTGGACGAACGCCGCGTTGAACTGTCGGAAAGGGGCTTGGAGGCGAGCGACCGCGATCTTGTGCAGCGGATGGTCTTGAGACGCTGCATATACGGCGTCGACAAGAACCAAATGGCCGTGCAACTGGCGCTGGTCGCATTGTGGCTGCGCACCTTCATACCAGGCTTCCCGCTCGCATATATCGAATATCGCATTTGTACCGGGGACGCCCTGATCGGAACCTGGGCGCAAGACGCCGCCGAATACATACACCGATGGGCGCCACGCCTCAAAAAGGGCTTTATGAAATCATGGTTCAACGGATACAGGAGAGGCCTGCTCAGGTTATGGAAATTCAGGCAGCGTTACCCCGATCTGCCGCCGCCGGAAGATCAAGAAATTACGGACGCGGACATTGAAATCGTCGACGCAAAATACCCCAGGTGCGCCTTCACTCTCAACTTCACCACCGGACTACGCTGGCTCTCCACAGGCCTCAACAAAACCCAACAGGAGGAACTGCACGAGCCGATGAACCTCGCGCTGATGGGCGCTTTGAAGAGGGCCGCGGATATGCTGAATGAAACCAACTTTGCGACGCCCGGTATTGAAACTCATGATGACATATCGAAGAGAGATTACTACGCCCTCGAAAGGCGCGCCCGGGCAACCGTCGAAACCGAATTCCCCCTCAACTGGGAGTTTATCTTCCCCGACGTCTTCCCCCCAAAAATTAAGAGCGATGAGCCGCCGCCTGAGAGCGGATTCGACGCCATCATAGGAAATCCGCCGTGGGACAGGATCAGGCTGGAAGAGGTTGAATGGTTGGACGCACGAGAACACCCCCTTGCAAGGACCCGCACCGCTGCGGAACGCAAGCGGGGTATAGCGCAACTCCGCAAGGAAGGCGACCCCGTGGCCGAAGACTTCGACGCTACGTTGAAAAGGGCGGCAGAACTGGCCACGCACATACGCAAATGCGGCGAATACCCCCTCATGGGCAGGGGAGACATAAACATCTACAGCCTGTTCGTCGAAAGGGCAGCGCGCCTCGTAAAGCCCAACGGCATAATCGGGCTGCTAACACCCTCCGGAGTCTACTCAGACCGCTCGGCCGCCGCCTTCTTCAAGTCGATATCCAGCACCGGGCGTTTGAGCGGCATCTACGACTTCCAAAACAGCCGTTCGGTCGATCCCGATGACGACCTGCAGAAATGGTTTCCGGACGTGCACCCGCAGTTCAAGTTCTGCGCCATTGTGTACGGGGGAGCCGAGCGGCGCTTTGCGGAGACGCGATGCGGATTCTTCCTCGACGGAACGCAGGACTTGGAGGACGATGACCGCGTATTTGCGCTCACGTCGGAGGACTTTGCACGCATCAACCCCAACACGGGCACGGCGCCCATACTACGCAGCGGACGCGACGCAGAGATAGTCAAAGGCGTCTACGCACTTCACCCTACGCTGTCCGACCGCTCACCGGGCGAGGGCCGACGCATATGGCCCGTGCGCTACCACACCATGTTCCACATGACCAATGATTCCGGCCTCTTCCGCACGAAGGAGCAGCTCGAGGCCGAGGGCGCCTACCGCACGGCCCCCGACCGCTACAGCCGCGGAGAGGAAAGCTGGCTGCCCCTATACCAGGGCCGCACGATCCACCACTTCGACCACCGAGCCAACGGCGTGGAGTTCAATCCGGAGAGCCTGCGCAACCCGTACCGGAGCAAACCGGTAACCGACCTGCAGCACGCCAATCCCCGTTTTGCGCCGGGAGTCCAGTACTGGGTGCCGGCCGCCGAGGTGGAGACCGACTTCCCTGAGGAGCTGGGCTGGGCGATAGGTTTTCGGAACATCACCAATGCCACCAACGAGCGCACCATGATCGCAACGGTCGTTCCGCGGGCGGGGTATGGGAACTCGTTGCCGCTCTTGCTACCGGATCCCGAGTTCCCGGCCGCCGGCGCAGCGTGCCTGGTGGCGAACTTCGCCAGCATACCGTTCGACTTCATAGTGCGCTGCAAGCTCTCCGGCACAAACATGAACTGGTTCATCGTCGAGCAATTGCCGGTCATCGCGCCGGCCGGCTATGACGTACGGATAGGCGATACGACGGCGCGGGAGTTGGTGAAGGACCACGCGCTGCGCCTAACCTATACGTCGCACGACGTGGCCCCCTTCGCTCGCGGCCTGGGCCATGAAGGGCCGCCCTTCAAGTGGGACATAGCCGAACGCCGCCAGCTCAGGGCGCGTCTCGACGCCCTCTACTTCCACCTCTACGGCCTCGGCGAAGACGACGCCTCTTACGTCCTCGACCGGTTCCCAATACTCAGACGCAACGAAGAACGCGCCCGCGGCCTCTACGCCTACAAAGACCTGGTCTTGGGCCACCACCGAGCCCTAACCGCCGGAGACCACACCGCCACCATCCAAGAGTGGTAGCCGCACCCACCCTTCCACGCCCCTAGTCAGCGAAACAGGCGCGCCGTGTTGAACGGCCAGTAGGAGAACCAGACCCTGCCGACTATGTCTCCACCCTCCACGAGGCCCCACTGGCGGGAGTCGGAGGACCTGTCCCGGTTGTCTCCCAGCACGTAGAAGCGGTCTTCCGGCACGGTGAGGGGATACTCGGACGAGTGGACGTACGTGGCGGAATCCACGTATTCGGTGACCTCCCCGTTGACGGTTACCGCCCCGTCGGCGATGTCCACCACGTCGCCTGGAACTCCTATGACGCGCTTGACGAACTCCGTGGGCGCGTCGAGGGGCGGGTTGAAGACGATCACCTCTCCCCGCTGCGGCCCGCCGAAAACGTACCCGTCTTCGCCGAAAAGACCGCCGTCGCGGAAGTAGACGAACTTGTTGATCAGTATGCGCTGGCCGGTATCCAGGGTTGGGGCCATGCTGCGCCCCTGCACCATGTAGCTCTGCGTAGTCAGTTGCAGCAGAACGAACATCACCACGGCCATGATGAGGGCCTCTGCGACTTCGCGCAGGCTTCTTGCAATTGCGTACATGGGTGACGCTGCGGTGTCCGTCGTGCTCGGGTTGCGGCGGCCGCGGCAAAGTGCGGCCAAGCGGGGCGATTCACAGGCGCAATATGGCCGCGCCGCAATATACGATAGCGCCACGCGCGCGTGATCGTCTTAACGATTCGCACACCGGCTAGAGACCATCGTGGCAAGTTTGGACGATCAACTCCTGATCGACCTCAGCAGAGGCGGAGACCTCGACGCGTTCAACGCGCTTGTCGAGCGTTACCAGAATGCGGTGTACAGCGTGGCCCTGCGTATGTGCGGCAACCGGGCCGCCGCCGAGGACCTGACGCAAAACACCTTCATCTCCGCCTTTCAGAACATCGTCCGCTTCAGGGACGGCAACTTCCGCGCATGGCTCCTCCGCATCGCCCGCAACGCCACCTACGACTACCTGAGACGCTCCAAGCGCGGGCGTGAGCTCACGGTAGACGAGGACGTGGTCAGCTTCGCAGAAATCGTCGAGTCTCCCGCTCCCGGCCCTGAAGAGCAGGTACTGACCGCCGAACTGGGCGAGGCCATTTCCCAAGGGCTGGCAGAGCTGTCGGCCGACCACCGGCTGTCGGTAGTCCTCGTTGACATCGAGGGTTACAAATATGAAGAGGCTGCCGAGGCGATGGGCGTTTCGCTGGGCACTGTCAAGTCGAGGCTCAACCGCGCACGCCGTCAATTGAGGGATTTCTTGAAAGCAAGGCCGGAACTATTGCCCGGCGGAATGCGTCTGTAGGTATGGAGGCCCACGCGAAGTGATTTTCAACTGGCGCCGGTTGTTCGGACGCCGAGGCGAACCGGACGAAACCGCACAGGCCTACATAGAGGGCGGGTCTGACCCTGCCCTCGAAGAGGAGATTCGCCGTCTAGAGGACGAGTCGCCCGAAGAGGCGCGCGACATCGAGGAGCTCAGGCAGACCGTCGAGATTCTCCGGTCGGTAGAGCCCGCGAAGGCCCCGCGCTCGTTCGCCATCCAGCCGGACATGCTCCCTGAGCGCCGCCGGAGTCCCGGATTCCAGCTGGCCAGCATCCCCGTCCCCGCCGTGGCGGCCGCTGTCATCGCCCTGTTCGTCGGCGTACTGGTGACGCTGAACATGACCGGAACGCTCAGGTGGGGCGGTGATACTGAGACCGCCACCGTAATCCAGACAGTGGTGGCGGAGAAAGCGGTGGGAGCCCCGATGGCGGAGCCGACGGCGACACCGGCTGCGGCTGTGACTGCCGCCGTCCCGGTAGAGAGGGTCGTCGAGAAAGAAGTTGCGCGCACCGAGAGGGTGGTGGAAACGGTCATAGTCGAGAAACAGGTTTTGGGAGAGGCTGTCGTGGTGGTCGAAACGGTCATCGTAGAGAAGCCGGTCATCATCACCGAAAAGGTAGTCGAAACGGTCGTCGTAGAAAAGCAGGTGGAGGGCAAGAGTGTCGTCGTGGTAGAGACCGTGGTGGTCGAGAAGCCTGTAACTCGTGTTGAGACGGTCGTCGAAAAGGTCGTCGAGACGGTGATCGTGGAGAAGGTTGTAACGGCAACTCCTACGGGCCTCGTTGATGCTGAAGCGGAGGCCGCCGCGCCAGCGCCCTCCCCCACTGCCAAGTCGCTTGCAGCGACGACAATGCCGGCGCCGACGCCCACTGCAACTCCAGCTCCAACGGCAACTGCTACGGCCGATCCGACGGCAACTCAAGCTCCAACCGCCACCGCGACGGCAACCCCAACAACAACACCATTGCCATCGCCGACCGCCACGGCCACCTCAACGCCGATGCCGACCGCGACGGCCACGGCGACTGCCACCTCAACGCCAACACCAACGCCGACGGCCACGGCGACCGCGACGCCATTGCCAACTCCGGCGCCGACGGCCACCGCCGTGCCAACACCTATGCCCGAGCCCACTCCTATGCCTGCCGTCACCGATGACCGGGCGCCCGGCCTGGCAGTGTGGCAATGGCTGCTGCTGACCGGAATGGTGGCCATAATGGCCGCAACCTGGATCTACGTGCGCCGCAGAAATGCCATCTAGCCGCGCCGCAGACCTCTCCACCATGCCGTAAGGGGCGCCACCCGGCAGGATTCGTAGGGGCGATCCCTTGTGGGCGCCTGCCGTAGGGGCGGTCCCTTGTGGGCGCCTGGGGCGGGGCACGGCGGCACACAGGCGATAGACCGTCTGGAATAAACTTAACCCGCCACGTCCAAACAGTCAGCGACACGAAAGGCCCACCACATGCAGCGCGCCAATCGAGATGTGCTCTACTACGAGACCGGCCCCGACAATGCCGTCACTATGGCGGTGAAGCCCGGCGAGACGTTCGAGGTCGAAACCCAGATGAACCGCGGGCGCGACTCATCAGAGGTGCCCGAAGAGCTAAGGGACCTCTGGAATTCCAAGCGGAGCGATTCCAGCCCCACCGATCGCGGCAACGCATCCTCCGGCGCGATATGGGTGGAGGGCGCGCAGCCCGGCCACGCCCTGACGGTGCACGTAGAGGACATCCAGGTCCACGGCATCGGCTACACGCAGTACAGGGGCGCCAACAGCGCAGCGCCCAGTTTCCTCGGCTTCAGCGGAATAGGCCCCCAGTTCAAGGTAGTGCGAATCGAGGACGGCAGGATCATCTGGAACGACCGCCTGTCATTCCCCGTCGAGCCGATGCTCGGCGTTGTAGCCGTGGCGCCGGAAAGGGAGCGCCGGCACAACGGATGGGCCGGCGAGTGGGGAGGCAACTTCGACATCCAGGAAATAACCGCCGGAGCGGCCGTCTCCATACCTGTACAGGTGCCCGGCGCGCTGCTTCACGTCGGGGACATGCACGCCCGGCAGGGCGACGGCGAAATATGCGGCGGCGGCGGCATAGAGACCGGCGGCATAGCGCGCCTGCGAGTGGAGGTCAGGGACAAGCCGGAGTCGATGACCTGGCCGAGGATCGAAAACGCCACCCACATCATGACCACGGCGCAGGGCAAGCCGGCCGAGGACGCATTCCGCATAGCGCTAGCGGAGATGGTCCTGTGGCTCGGCGAGGACTACGGAATGGACAAGGGCGAGGCGTTCATGTTCCTCGCCCAGTGCCTGGAGGCCAGGGTCACCCAGTTCGTCAACCCGACCTACTCGTACATCGCCAAGGTGAACAGGAAGTACCTGCCCTAGCCGGAGTCAGCCGGCGGCGGCTTCCGCCAGCTCCGTCAGCGCTCCCGCAAGCGTCTCCAGGGTGGCCGAATCGTTGACCCTGCCGTCCGTGTCCAGCTTGCCGGTTACGTCGCTGACGGGGTGCGGCCCGCCGACCACCTTGGCTCCACAGCTGCCGAGTGAGGTTATGGCGGCCTCCTGCGCCCACTTGGCGCCGAAGCGGGAGGGACTCGCCCCCACTACCGAAACGGGCTTTCCGCCAAAGGCCGACTGGCCGTACGGGCGCGATGCCCAGTCGATCAGGTTCTTCAGCACGCCGGGAATGCCGTGGTTGTACTCGGGAGTCGCAATGAGCAACGCGTCTGCGGAACGGATCCTGCTCCGCAAGTCCACCACCGGCTGCGGGGACAGATCGCCGTCGATGTCCTGGTTGTAGAGGGGTATGCTCTGCCCGTCGTCGTAGACCTCCACCACGACCGGCTCACGCGCCAGCGTCTTTGCGGCCTCCAGCAGCGCCCTGTTATAGGAGCCGGTGCGAAGGCTTCCCGGTATGGCCAGTACGTGCATTGCTTCTCCTTGCGGTGTGCGGCCTGCCCAGGCGGCGCTTAAGCGCAATCTCTCATTGGGACGCGCCGGCTCAGGATCAACGCCCGATGCCCTCGAAATCGTCTATTACGTTTTTGGGAAGCGGCTCAAAGAAGGCGTCGGACACCTTGGCAATGCCTTTTCCCAGACCGAAGGGCCGCGGTGCATCCGGGCGCCCGGCTAGCGGTCGTATCTCCGCAACCGGCCGATTACGCCGACAGAGGATGATGCGATCACCCGGTTTCAAGGCAGCGACGCGCTTGGAGAGGTGGGTCTTGGCCTCGTCCATGTTCAAGGTAGTTGTGGACATGATTGAATAGTATAGTCGGAATACGGTGAGAGGGCGGGGAGCCCCGCCGGGCCGCCCGGTGGATTCCCGATCGGGGTCGGGAATGACGATGGGTGAGGGCGTGTTGGGGTGGTCTAGGGTACTATCCACGTGGGAACGGGTTTTGGAGATTTAGCAAGACGGCGCCATGCAAGACCGATACCGGCATTCAAGGAGACTGTTCGAAAGAGCGCAGGGCTTGGTCGCGGGCGGCATCTCCAGCCAGATCAGGCGCAGCGAGCAGCCCGTACCCCTCTTCTTCACAGGCGCGAAGCACGGTCGCATTTGGGACGTGGACGGCAATGAGTACGTCGACTACGTGCAGGGCATGGGGCCGAACCTCTTCGGCCACTCGCCGGACTTCCTTCTCGATGCCGTAGAGTGGGCCATGCGGGACGGCCTGGTCTACACCGGCCAGTTCGAGCGCGAGCTGGAGGTCGCTGAGATGGTGCGCGAAGCCGTGCCGCTCAAGGGCGTCGTCCGCTTTGCCGGTTCAGGCACCGAGATCGACCAGCTGGTCATACGCCTCGCTCGCGGATACACCGGACGACCCAAGTTCATAAAGTTCGAAGGCCACTACCACGGCTGGGCGGATTCGGTTAGCTACAGCGTCCACCCGCCGCTCGACGACGCGGGCCCCGTTGAGGATCCCCGTCCTGTGGGCGAGTCCGCCGGCATGGACCCCGCCAGCAGCGAGAACGTCGTCATATGCGCGTGGAACGACTTGGACGCGCTTGCAGCGGCCTTCGAGCGGCATCCCGGCCAGATCGCTGGCGTGATCATGGAGCCGATCCTGATAAACACCAACTTCATATCGCCGCGGGTGGGCTACCTGGAGAAGGTGAAGGAGATGTGCGCCGGCGAAGGGGCGCTGTTGATCTTCGACGAGGTGATCACCGGCTTTCGCGTCGCGCTGGGAGGCGCGCAGGAGTTGACCGGCGTGGTTCCCGACCTCGCAACCTACGCCAAGTCACTGGCGGGCGGTTTTCCAATAGCGATGCTGCTCGGACGTGCCGACGTGATGCAGCCGCTCGGCGACGGCGCGGTGCATCACGGCGGCAGCTTCAACTCGAACGTGATGTCCATAGAGGCCGCACACGCCTCCCTGGGCCACATCATGGTCGACGTCGACGGCTTCTACTCGGAGTTGAACAAACGGGGCATGAGACTGATCGACGGCCTGCGCAAGGCCGCAACGCAAACGGAAACAGACCTGAGAGTGCACGGTCTCGGCTCCGTCTTTTCGACCTCCTTCACCACGCGGGCAAACATCGACGACTACCGGGACCACGCCAGGTACTGCGACGAGGACAAGTACCAGGTATTTCGAGTCCGGATGCTGGAGCGCGGAGTACGCATTTCCGCCAACGGCCGCTGGCACATGGCCTCCACTCACACCGATGCGGACGTCGACAAAACGCTGTCGGCGGCCAAAGATTCGCTCAAGTCGATGTGAAAGCGATTAGCGGCTTAGCCCGCCGGACAGATAGGGTATTTAGGTTAGTGCACGTTACCAAGACTCCTTAACTCTTCAGACAGGCCGCGTCGCGCAGCGGGAGGGCCTGCCTGGCCCTCGGAGACCCGCGCATGAAGTGGACCTCAGCCATATCGGACGAACCCGTGCTACAGGACGCGGTAGATGAGGTGTGCCGCCAGGCCCAGGAAGATCTGGGAGGCCAAGCCGCCGACCTGGCGATCGTCTTCATTTCTCCGCACCATGCCGGGAGCTACGACGTCGCGCCCAAGCTGTTCAACGACGCGCTTTCGCCCAAGGCCCTGCTGGGATGCTCAGGCGCAGGCGTGATCGGCGCAGGTCACGAGATAGAGAGCAGGCCGGCCGTCGCCGTCTGCGCAGCCTCGCTACCCGGAGTCGGCATAACGACGTTCGAGTTCGAGGAAGACGAGTTGCCCACCATGGACGCGCCTCCGGACGCCTGGGAGGAGCTGATCGGGCCCAGTCCGGGGGACTGCCCGGCCATCTTGCTGCTGCCGGACCCCTTCTCCATTTCCGCCGGGAACCTGATCGCAGGCCTCGACTACGCATATCCCGACACGGTGAAGGTTGGCGGCTTGGCGAGCGGCGGTAATGGGCGCGGCGCAAACGCGCTCATCAACGGGATGAACGTCAACAGGTCGGGGGTCGTGGGCGCTGCGTTTACCGGCGACCTGACGGTTGACGCCGTGGTGGCGCAGGGCTGTAAGCCCATCGGTAGACCGATGCTGGTCACGGAGTCCTACCAAAACGTCATAAGAGGCCTTGATGGAGGAAACCCTCTTGAGGCGCTGCGCTCCCTGTTCGAGCAGGCCAGCGACGAAGAGCGAATGCTCATCAGGGGTTCACTCCAGATCGGCCTGGTGATGGATCCTCTGAACGACTCCTTTACGGCAGGCGATTTCCTGATGCGCAACGTACTGGGAGCCGAGGAGGACAGCGGAGCCATAGCGGTCGGCGAAATCGTGCCGGAAGGGCAGGTCGTGCAGTTCCACGTTCGCGACGCCTCAGCCGCCGATGACGACCTGCGGGCGATGTTAGACCGGTACGCCGGGAGTCTAAACGGTGCAGTCCCCGCCTCGGCCTTGCTGTTCACCTGCTTGGGAAGGGGACAGTACCTTTTCGGATCACCCGACCACGACACCGGTCTTTTTCGTGAGATGGTGGCGCCGGTCCCGCTGGCCGGTTTCTTCTGCAACGGGGAGATAGGCCCCGTGGGAGACACCACCTTCCTGCACGGCTACACCTCCAGCTTCGCCGTCTTCAGGCGGCCCAGGGCCGCAGCCCATATCTGAAGACCGCTGCCGATGTAATATCCGCCCACGTGCGGCTACTGTGCCGGGCGGTCGATGGCCGCTTTGCCAAAGGAGGCGACAGCATTGGGCAATCTAGACGGACAAGTGGCGATAGTTACCGGCGGAGCCACGGGCATAGGCGGAGCAACGGCGCGGACGCTGGCGGAGCGAGGAGCCAAGGTGTTGATTGCGGACATCGACGACGACACCGCCTCGGCAAACGTGAAGAGAATCGTCGACGCGGGAGGAACGGCTTCCGCGACGCACGTGGACGTGTCCAAGCCGGCAGACAGCAGCCGCATGGTCTCCGAGGCGCTGGACCGCTGGGGCCGGCTCGACATCCTCGTACAGAACGCTTTCGGCGTTGCGGCAATGCCGGAAGGATTCCAGGGCGGCGCCGAGGACGTGTCGGAAGATGCCTGGGACTACGGCATATCCGTACTGGCCAAGGCCCTATACCTGGGCGCAAAGAACGCCGTGCCCGTCATGCGACGGCAGGGAGGCGGCAGCATCGTCAACCTGGCGTCGGTGCACAGTCTGCTACAGGCCCCGGGATGGCTGATCTACGAGTCCGGCAAGGCAGCGGTCATCGGCATGACGAGACAGCTGGCCTGCGAGTACGGGCCGGACGGCATACGTGTCAACTGCGTCTGCCCTGGGCACATAGTCACAGAGGGCATCGCCAAGATGTGGGAGCCGGACCCAGAGGGCCTGAAGTTCTACGCAGACATGTACCCCATGCGCCGGACAGGCGTGCCGGACGACATCGCCAAGTCCATCGCCTTCCTCTGTTCATCCGACGCCTCGTTCATCACCGGCCACGCGCTGGTAGTGGACGGCGGTCTCACGATCCAGATCCAGGAGGACTTCGGCGTGAGAATGGCAGAGTACGCGCGCGCGCATCCGGAGATGGTCCCGCCGCATAATTTCTAGGGGGTGTGGCGGTCGCGCCTGCTCCCCTGCCCGCCCGGTGGATTCCCGATCGGAGTCGGGAAAGACGGTGTGGTGATATGCGAGTTGGGGACTATGCGCTCCCGGCTAACCCAGCAGCCGCCCAACCGCTTCTTCTACAGCCTTTCCTTCGGGCGAGCCTCTCAGCCAGGCGCGCAACTCGCGGCGCGCGATCGTCATAGTCACGCTCTCCTGTTCTTGTCGCAGCCGTTCCAGTCGCGACGCCGCTCCCCTCGCCGCCGCCTCGCCCGCAGCGGCGATTTCCACGTGCAGCCCGTCGCCCGGATCGAACTCCGGTATAGGCAGCTTCCACAGGTGCATGTGCAGGTCGCGTGCGCCCCATTGCCCTCTTGCCATGAGCGGCTTCACAGCAGCGTATAGGGCGTCGCTGTTTGTGATGGCCAGCAGGTAGTTGGCCTCGCTGATGTCTCTGCACGTGACCCAGTAGAGCCTATTGTCGACGAGGGCTTCGCGGTCAAGTAGTGGAGCCGCCGTTGGCGTACCGGAAGTGGTGTACACGATTCGCACCGGCCGTTCACCCTGGTCTTGCTGCCATGCAAGCTGCGCCGACAACTCACCGTGGTAGTCCAGCCGTCCGGACAGGCTGAGCCTGTTGGCAGCCGCCTTGTTTTCCTCCCACAGGCGGTTGACCGTCCGCCAGCGGTTGCGCATCCGCCGGTCCAGGTCTCCCAGCCATATGCCGCCCAGGCCGTTCTCATCCAACGGCAGCTCTCCGGCGCCGCGCCTGAACGGAAGGGCGGCCTTCAGAGCAGGAAGAGTCGCATAGGGTACGACCGTCTCTCCAAGGTGGACGTCGAATACGTGCCGCGACTCTATCGGCTTACCCGTTAGCTCAGTCAGATCGAGGTCGCGCCAAGGAGCCTTATCCTGCGAGCCACGACGCGGATTCACAAAAATGGTCTGACCGGCCTGGATGATTACCGTGCTCTCGGTCTCCTCTACGAAGAAGAGACAGCGCGGAACGATGGTGGCGCCTTGTCTGCTGTGCCTGCCGTACAAGGACATAGAGCCCTGACTGGTATCGGAGACGGCGCTCCTAGTGCGGCGGTTCTCCTCCGGCGATCCCACTTTGCCCTGCCAGCGTTCTACCTCTCCCGCGAGGGGCCGCGCCGCGTCTGCTGCCGCGACTCGCTGCGCAAAGACCACAGACGCCGGGATGGGAAAGAAGGTGTTGGGCTCAAGACTCTCGAGGTCCCAGGCCGTTTTGTAGCCGAAGTCGGCCGACACCGCGCCTCCGTTGCCGCCATTCGTCCAGCTTCCCGAACGCCAGCGCGAATACTGGCCTGTCTGCAGTGCGCTGTGGGGCATCACCATGCCGATAACGCCGCCGTGCTTCAGATAGAGGTCCACGCTGCGGGTGAAGAACAGGCCCGCCACGTCCTGGTGCGTGGCGTAGCGCCCGCCGGCCCATATGCCGTA
Source organism: Dehalococcoidia bacterium (assembly GCA_963663555.2). GTDB lineage: Bacteria > Chloroflexota > Dehalococcoidia > Lucifugimonadales > Lucifugimonadaceae. The sequence goes on along the minus strand of CAXXNJ010000010.1, from coordinate 137,336 downwards.
TGTGTCGTCGCTGAGCCTGCGCAGTTCGTCACGCAGGCTGCCGACGGTCTGGTTGTAGTTGATCCACGGCGGATTGCCGATGATCACGTCAACCCTGCTGCGCGACAGGGCAAGCGGCCGCACCATGTTCCGGGTGTAGTAGACCCAGATATGGTCCCGGCCCTCCATGTTCAACCGCTGGAGCTTGAGGATGGTGTCGGAAAGTGTCCGCCGCTCCGACTCGTTGGTTATGTGGCTGTCATCCAGTGCAAATTGGGGGTCGCCGCCTGTCTCTATCGCTTCCGAGGCGTTGCTCATGAAGGAGTCGAAGTCCTCCGGTCTATCGACAAGGCTCATCGGAAAGACCAGTTCGGTGTCCTCCTCGTCTCTAACCTGGATCGTCACCTCGTGCTGGGCGAACAGGTCGCCGGGCCGGAAGCGCAGTTGCAGGGAGTCTCCGAGGTAGACCGGTATCGGTATGGAGGCTGACGCTTCGGCCTTCCGTATGACGTCCCTGGCCGCCAGCGCCCAAGCCGTGCGCGCCAGGTGCACCGCCACGGGGTGAATGTCTACGCCCATGACCGACACGAGAAGCCTGTTCAGGACTTCGCTGGGGTGCAGGTTGGTCTTTCCCGCCGCTTCGATGAAGTGCTCGACCGCCTTGGCGACGAAAGCCCCGGAGCCGCAAGCGGGGTCGAGCGTTCGCTGGTTTAGCGGGTCGGTCACAAGTTCCTTGACCATCTCCTCGGCGAGCCACGCGGGCGTGTAGTACTCGCCGAGCTGCCTTCTCTCCCCGGCCGGTATGACGGTTTCGTAGAGGATGGCCGCAATGTCGGAAGGCGCGCTGTGCCAGTCGAAGCGCGCCACGCGCCGTGCAAGCGTCTTCAAGAAGGATGCGCCGCCGACCTCCGCCGGCCATGAGAAGAAGTCGGACTCGACGATGTGCTGCAGTCCGGTAAATCTGCGGAATTCGCTTCCGCGCAGCAGGTCACATGGGTTGTTCTCTGCGAGCGCCTTGATGTCGATTCCGAAGGACGCCTGCACGACCATGCCGATCACGGCGCTCAGGTAGGTGTGCCGCACGAAGAGGTCGTCCATCTCCTCCGGTGTATGGGCAATTTCACCGAGCGCGGTGCGCAGCAGGTCTCGCCAGAGCTGTCGCTTGACTGTAATCGTCGGATTGCCGGCCGAGGAACTGTAGAGGGCGCTTAGCAGGGTGATTTCCTGCTCGTATAGGGCGCTGCCGGGGCCGAGGCGCCGGCTCATCTCTTCTCTCGTGGCGGGAATATCGTCTAACGAGAAGAGCGCGTTGTCGCGCAGCCACTCGTACAGCAGGGGCCACTTGCCGGCGGCGTCGAGTGTGAATGCGTAGGGCCTGACGTTCCTGACCGGCCCTGCGCCCGGCCATCGGAGCAGCCAGCGTCTGCCGTCGGTCAGTATGCCGCGGCGCGCGTTCCTGCCGGCTTTGGCCGACTGATCGAGGTAGCCGTCCAGCTGCTCGACGAACTCGGCTCTCGGCGCGAAGCCGGAGCCTGCTCCGATGCGCCGCTTGAATTCGATGAAGGTGTCCAGCGCCGTGAGGTCTACGGCCTGCCTGGAGGACTCGGCGGGAGGGTTTTCCTGCCGAATCTCCGACTCTTTCGCCAGCCCCGTCTGCACCAGGAAATTGCGGACTGCGCTGGTGACCTCCGCTTCCGTGGCGTAGTCGTCATGCCGCCGCAGGATATCCGCGGCCAGTTCTGCAAACCGCGTGTCGCCGTAATCGATCTGTGAAGACATGCCGCTAGTCATAAGTCGTCGAACAACGCGTAGGTAACCATCCCGACGGCAAGTTTACATCGCGTTACGCACAGCGCAGATCAAGTGACAAGGGACTCAAGGCGGCGGAGTCTAGTACTTGAGCAACGACAGCGTCTCTACGCCCGGCAGCGCCGCCCTGCCCTCTAGCGCTTCCAACTCGATGACAAACACTGCGAGCGCCGGTGTGGCCCCCAAGTTCTCGACCAGCTTCACGGCGGCGGCGGCCGTACCGCCGGTGGCGAGCACGTCATCGACGATCGCTATGCGGTCTCCCTGCGAAACGGCCTGTGACTTGATCTCGATCCGGTCAGTTCCGTACTCGAGCTCGAAGTCCACGCCGACGGTTTCGGGCGGCAGTTTTCCACCCTTCCTGAAGGGGATGAGGGGCAGTTCAAGCGCCTTTGCGACCGGCGCTCCGAATAGAAATCCGCGCGCGTCGACGGCTCCTACGGCGTCTACCCCGCGCTTTCCCACCTCCTCTGCCAGGGCGTCCACGACGTGGTTAAAGGCCGGCGGACGGGCCAGCAACGGTGTGATGTCGCGAAACAAAATCCCCGGGCTGGGGTAGTCGGGCACCGCCCGAATCCATTGACTGATATCCATCTGATGCCTCCAATCAAGAGAATCTGCGGCCTTGGCGTTGGCCGTAACAGCCGCATCGCTTAGCTGCGACGGCGGGGGTTTCGCGGCGCAGTGGTGTAGACCGCCCGTTGTAAGGCTAGAATACGACGCCCCGGGGTTTCCGGGGCGCCGGAGGTGAAAATGCAAGAATTCGAAGCCATAGAGGTCAGCAGAGACGGCGCGGTAGCCGTCATCACGCTGAATCGTCCCAAGGTACTCAATGCCCTCAACTCTGTACTCCAAAGAGAGTTCTACGAGACGTTCAAGGAACTCGACTCCGACTCTGAAACCAAAGCGATAGTTGTTACGGGCGCCGGCGATAGGGCCTTTTCTGCGGGAGCGGACATCAAGGAGATGGCGCGCCTTGCAGAAGGAACGCCGTCCGCCAGCGCACTCCACAAGGAGGACGCGTGGACCGTAGCCAACTCTCGCAAACCGACGATAGGCGCGCTCAACGGGCTGTCCTATGGCGGGGGCGCCGTGCTGGCATCGTCGTTCGACATAAGGGTGGGTTGCAGCCGGTCGAGCTTTCGCTTCCTGGCCGTCTCCTACGGGCGCATCAACTCGACCTGGCTGCTACCCCAGATCGTTGGGATGCCGGTCGCCAAGGACCTGCTGATGACGGCGCGCGTCGTGGGCGCGGAAGAGGCTTACCGCATAGGTCTGCTGAACAGGCTGGTTGAGCCGGAGAAGATACTTGCGGAGGCAATCGGCATCGGGCAAGCCATCGCCGAGAATGACGCGCGCATGGTTCAGGCCGCCAAGGCTTTGCTCAACTCGGCCGCGGGCACGACGCGCAGGGACTGGTACGACCAGGAGCACGCCGCGATGCAGGGCGACAACACGCCTACGCCCGTAACGGAGGCCTTCTCGGATTTCATCGCGCGCAAGGGCGTGTGAGACCTGCGTGCGGACGGCCCTATCAAAACCCCGTTCCAACTTCGCAGGCGGGCAAACCGATTGGAAAGATGGAGAAGAAACTTGACCGATAACATCATCGAGGGATTCCAAGACCACAGCGGCCCAGGGCCGCTGGACGGCGTGCGCGTGCTCGACTTGGGCCGCTATCAAGCCGGGCCCCGCTGCGGCCTGGTATTGGCCCGGCTCGGCGCAGACGTGATAAAGGTCGAGCCGCCCGGACGGGGCGACGAGAGCCGAAGCAACTCACCGAGGGTGCGCGGGCAGAGCGCCTACTGGGTGCAGTACAACTCCGGCAAGAAGAGCCTGTCGGTGAACCTCCGCGCAGAGGAAGGCAAGGAGATCCTGAGGGGGCTGGTCAAGCAGTCCGACATACTGATCCAGAACTTCCGGCCCGGCACCATCGACAAGATGGGCTTCGGCTACGAAACGCTAAAGGCCCTCAACCCGGGCATCATCATGATCAACGTGTCGGCATACGGCCAGTACGGCCCCTACAGCGAGCGCGTTGGATTCGACCAAGTGGGACAGGCCATATCGGGGCTGATGTCACTAAATGGAGACCCGGACGGCCCGCCCACGCTCGTGCCCTTCCCCCTGATAGACCGCATAACGGCCCTGCACGCCGCCATAGGCGCGCTGGCGGCCCTGCACGAGCGGAAGCTCTCCGGCACCGGGCAGGCCATCGACGTATGCCTGGCCGACTCGGCCTACACCACCGTCGAGATACCGGTCTCGGCATACCTGGGCACAGGCGAAGAGACGCCGCGCGCCGGGAACCGCTACGGCACAGGCAACCTGTTCGAGACGACCGACGGCAGCGTATACCTGGCGACGTATTCGAGCGACAACATCTTCCCGCGCTTCGCCGGTGCAGTCGGCCATCCAGAATGGGCGGAGGACGAACGATTCTCGACGCGAACCGGGCGCACCGACCACTCCGACGTGATAGAGCCTGTTGCAACGCAGTGGTTCGCGTCCCGCACCACCGGGCAGGCCGTGGAGGAGCTTGCGAAAGCCGGCGTTCCGTGCTCTCCGGTCAATGACATAAAGGCTGCAGCCGCCGACCCGCATCGCGAGGCGAGGGACGTGATCATGGAGGTCGAGGACAAGCGCGCAGGCGGCATCCACGTCACCGGACGCATCATCAAGTTCAGCCGCAGCGGTATGCCGGTCGGACGCGCCCCAGAGATCGGCGAACACACCGGCGAACTGCTCGGCGGCCTGCTAGACATACCGGATGACGAGATCGCGGCCCTGCGCGAGCAGGGTGTGGTGTAGCGGCGGGTGCGCCTCTTATCCCCCCTCGAAGGGGGAAGGTTAGGATGGGGGATTGCCCCCGCCCACCAAAACCGCGCGACCCCACGAACCGCAACGGCGCAATCCGACAGGATTCACGGGAACGCGCCCCGTAGGGGCGTCTCTTGTGGGCGCACGGCGGGGTGAATCGTCGCCCACCAACACGCGCGACGCGCCCCCGTCCCTCTGGATTCCCGTGAAAACGAGAATCTATTTTCATAACAATGACGGGTGAGGCGGTGGATTCCCGATTGCGGTTAGGAATGGCGAGGGGTCACGCCCAGGGCTGCACCACTACCCTAGTGGCGGCTGAGCCTTCGTCTTTGCCCACCCACTCGGCGGTCTCGAACGCCTCGTTGATCTGGGTCAGCGGGAAGGTGTGGGATACGAGGTCGAACAGTGGGTACTTGTCCTTGACCCGCACAAGCCAGTTGACGGCTGCGTCGAGGGCCCATGGGTTGTAGTGCATGATCCCTATCCACTGCGTCTGGTTCAAGATGACCTTATTGCCGGGCAGGTTGAAGCTTCCGCCGGAGATGTTTCCCACGTCGATGTAGCGGCCCCCGGGACGCACCATGTCGAGGCCCTCCAGGGTGGCGGCAGCGATGCCCACGACCTCGACCACCGCGTCGGCTCCCACTCCCCTGGTCAACTCCATGACGCGTTCGACGCGTGATTCCGGGGTTGGGAACTCCTTCATGTCTATGGTCGTCGTGGCGCCGCACTTGGAAGCCAATTCGAGACGCGCATCCTGTCCGTCAATGGCGATCACCTGCGCCGCGCCCGAGTCGGCGGCTATTGCGCAAGCGTATATGCCCAGCCCGCCGGCGCCCTGCACCACCACCGTGTCGCCAAAGCGCAGCTTGGCCTGGTGTAGCGCCCAAGCCACCTGCGTGAGGGAACAGTTGGCCGTGGCCTGCGCCGTGTCCGGCAAGTCGTCCGGCGCCCTGAAAATCCAGTGGTTGGGGGGCAGTTTGTAGTACTGTGCAAACCCGCCGTCGCAGTATGGGTAGTCCTCCCAAGAGTCGCCGCTCATGCGGGGATGGCCCCGGAAGGTGCACGCGTGCATCTCACCGTGGGCGCACTGGTAGCAACGCTGGCAGGGAAAGAAGAAGGGAAAGACGACGCGGTCGCCCTCGCTCAGGGGTCGGCCCATCGAGTCCTTGTCGATCCCGCCAGTCAGCCTTTCGACTATGCCCGCGCATTCGTGCCCGCCTACGTAACGGTTCTTCCGCATGGGCTTGTCGCCGTCGCCGCGCCATCCGTGCAGATCGGAGCCGCAGACTGCGCCGCCGGTGTTGCGTATCAGGATGGAGCCTTGCTCCAGTTCCGGCACGTCCACCTCTTCGACGAGAATCTCCATGCCCGGCGCCTGAAAAATGCCTGCCAATCCCTTCATCGAATTGTCCTTTCCATGGCCCGGCCATTGAACACTGCGTCGCGGGCCCGCTTTTGCGGGCGCCCGCTTCGCCGCGCTGCGCCTCCGGCTGCACCCTGCCGGGGCCTACTTTGACGTGGCAGTTTAGCGCGTCCGCGACCGGTCTGGGTGAGCGTACGGCCTGATGTAGGATTAGCCGCTATGTCGATTCGAGCACATCCAGGGGCGGAGTGGGCGCTTGCCGGGGACGTCGGCGGAACGCACATGCGGGCCGCCGTCGTGTCGCGCAGCGGAGAACCGGTCGCTAGGGAAACGGTCCCGACAAGTCCCGAAATGGGCATCGGCAGCGCCTCGGAACGACTTGCCAAAGCGATGTTGAAGGCACACGGACGGGCGGGAGCGCCGACGGTGGCAGCCGCGGGAGTCTCCACCGCAGGGCCCATCGATCCAGCGACCGGCGTGTATAACAACCCGCCCAATCTGACGGGCTGGCACGGCAGGTCGCTCAAGCCGGGGCTGGAAGACATCCTAGGCGTTCCGGTATCGATAGGCCACGACGCCACCCTGGCCGCCCTTGCGGAGACGACGTTCGGGCCTTACAGGGGCGCGAAGAACCTGCTGTACGTGACGGTCAGCACCGGCATCGGCGGCGGCATCGTGGCCAACGGGCAGATCGTAACAGGCAGCCGCGGCGGCGCAGGCGAGGTGGGCCACATAACGATTCGGCCGGGGGAGGAACGTTGCATACCCGGCGGCCCCGACTCCCTTGAGGGAAACGCATCCGGCACTGCAATAGCGCGCATCGCTAGGGAAATGGCCGCGAAAGGCGACGCTCCGGCCATCCTGGGACTGGCCGGAGATGACCCCGCGGCAATATCGAGCCGTATGGTGTTTCAGGCTGCGGAAGCGGGAGACCTGCCGGCCGGTGAGGTCATCGGCCACGCCGTCGAGAGCCTTGGAATCGGTCTGGGCAGCCTGATCAACATCTTCGACCCGGAGGCGCTTGTGCTCGGCGGAGGCGTGACAGCCGCGTTGCAGAGCAGATGGCCGCAGGTCGTAGACGCCATTGTCCGCCACTCGCTGCCGGACAGAGCCGACCCGTCCTGCATCGCGGTGACGACGTTGGGCGACGACGTGAGCCTGCTGGGGGCTGCTGAGCTGGCGTTCAGGCAGGCGCTAGCCGGCTAGCTGCACCGGGACGTTTCCCCGCCGACCATGCGTGCGTCGGGCGCTTCCTCAAATTGCCTTGCCAGCGCCTACTGCCAACCGGTCAATCTCCGTCTCTCTCCAACAGGTGTGCCCAGCCCTCACGTTCCGCCGCGTCGTAGCCGTCGTCGGTTCCGGTTGTGATGCCGGGTATCATGCCGGACGCGTGAATGTCCTGCAGACGGTCCTCAACTAGGTTTTCCTCAGTCGCCAACATGCTCAGCGCCTCCCGCGCTGCGCCCGCAATTTCGGGTTCCGGACTATTGCGTGCCCCTGCCAAGAGACGCATGGCCTCGGAGCCTCCGAGCATTGCCAGGGACGCTACCGCCGCCGACTGAACGTCTAGGTCCTGGTCGTCCAGAAGTTGCGCCAAGCTGTGGGCGTGCTCTTCGCCCCCAATTTCGCCTAACGCTCTGGCCGCCTCGTACCGCACGCCGGGGTTGAAGTGATCGAGGCAACTCACCACGCTCGGCAGCCAGTGGGGGTCGGAGGTCCTGCCCATTGCGATCAGTACCGACCTCGTGGCTGCGGGCTCCGTATCGGCGCACGCGGCCTCTATGTATCTTCCGGCGCGCCTCCGGCCAAAGTAGGCGATAGATTCCAGCGCCCGCAGCCTGACCTCCGTGGTCTCATCCTCCCGGTGCAAGGCTCCTTTGAGCGCCGAAAACAGCCGCTCACCGTCCCGCTCGTGCAGCCGTCCCTCTATGGCTAGGGAGACCATTCCCGACGCGGCCTGCGCGGCAGCCGACCGCACCGATGCGTCGGAATCGGATGCGATCAACGAAGCCAGGGCCTGCGCCACGGTGCGGTCCTGGCTGTCGGTGAGACCCAAGAGGGACTCCCTGCGGCAGCGGGGATCTCCCAGCGCGAGTCCCTTCTTGAACACCACCTCGAACTCCAGGTCGGCGTGTTCCTCCTGGAGGCTTGCCAGCCGTGAAAGCAGCTCCAAGCGTCTTGCGGGGGTCCACTCATCCCAGGTGAGCGCGAGTTCGTCAGCCTCCGGCTGTGAAATGCCGGACAGCTCAGACATTGCGGAATACCTGAGCGGCCGGTCTTCCGACTCAGGAAACGCGTCAAGAAATTCGATAAGTCCCATGGCGAAACGAGGATACCGGATTACAGCGGCAGGAACCGCGGAAGGGCTATTTACGTGTACGTCCGAACGCCCTTACCCGTCATTGTTATGAAAATAGATCCCCGTGAAAACGCGAGTCCACCGGCCGCGCCCCGTAGGGCATCCGTAGGGGCGTCCCTTGTGGGCGCCTGGCGGGGCGCGGCGGGGCACGCGCGACGTCAGGGGGCGTGCGATGTTACCCACCACGCCGTCATTCCCGGCGCCTCCCTTCCGTCATTCCCGTGAAAACGCGAATCCAGATGGACGGGAGCACGGCGCGCGTGGCGGTGGCGGCGCGCGAAGACCCCCATCTCAATCTTCCCCTGCAGACGGGGGAAGAGGTAGGAGTAGCTTCCCCGGCAGACGGGGGAAAGGGTAGGAGGGGACGCCCCTGCGGGGGGCGGCCAGTGGGGTTCCCGTTTTTAGGGGAATCTATTTTCATAACAAAGACGCAGGCTGCTGGGATCAAGTCCTAGTGGCGCAGATGGACAGCCATCGGCGGGGAACGCCGCTCAGGTTGAGTTCTTTGAATATCTGCTCTACGCCTTCCTGCAACGAGGCGCGGCCGGAGTTGAGCGGCACACCGGGCATTATGCCTTCGATCCAGTCGCTGAACGAGCTGATGTGGTACCAGCCCGCCTTGGGTACGTCGAACTGCTTGATGTCGCTGCGTATCACGGTGAAGCCGGAACTTTCGAGCAGCCGTTCGTACTCCTCAGGCGTGAGTTGCTGCCTCGCCTGCACCTTCTTCGCCCTGTCGGGCGACAGACCGTACTCGCGCTTGAGGATCCTTAGAGAGCGCATCATCCACCGGCGGTAGAATTCCGCCGACTCAGGAGGGTGCGACCCGTCGAAGAAAGAGGTGTTTATCGCGAGCCTGCCGCCGGGCCGGAGTTTCTCTCGGATTTGCTTCATCAGTGCGCTCTTGTCCGGCACGTAGTGGATCGAGTTGCAGTAGACAACTGCGTCCACCTGTTCTTTGACCGCACTGGTGAGCTGCTGCACCTCCGCTTGTACGAACTGTATGGCTGCGTCCTTGCGGTCACCCATGTCTGCAACTGCCGCCCGCAACGCGGTAGCAGAGTGGTCTACTGCGTAGATGACCGACTCGCGCGCGGCATGGAGCCGGTCGACTATAAGCTTGGTAACCGCGCCCGTGCCGCAACCGAGGTCTACGATGCGTCGTTCCTTGCCAATCTCCGCTATGTCCAGCAGCCGTGAGTTGACCTTCCTGTAAAAGGCCAACTCAGCAAACGAACTGAAGGAGTAGTCTTCGTTACCTTCATACATCTGAACGGCCCTCGCTGTTAGTGTGTGACGCCGATTTACCGGGGCGGCAATGGCCGGAGAGAGGCTGCGGCGGCAACCCCCATGCATACCGCCCGCTCATGCCGGCCTGCTGATTCTAACAGAGGCGAGACCAATGCCGATTGCGACGTTGCCTTGACACATCTAAGCGCGGGCGTACGGGCCATCATCGCCTCTATGCCGGGTATGATTCCGTCGGCATTCTTTGCCCTAGCGATGGCCGTCGCGTCATCGTGCGGAGGGAACTCGAAACCGCCGCTCATCTTCGCCGCGGCATCACTTTCGGACGTACTGGGGGAGGTGCATGAGGCGTACAGGGAGGAGACCGGGCGGGAGGCGCGATTCAGTTTCGGCGGCTCCCGCGCCCTTGCAATTCAGATTGCCGATCTGGGAGCTCCGGCGGACGCAGCGGTCTTCGCCGGCGATTCACCCATGGACTTCCTGGGCGACGTGGGAAAGATCGTACCCGGCAGCAGGACCGGCGTAGCGGGCAACCGGCTGGTCGTCGTCTCGGGGGGCGAGCGCATATCCGGGCTGGCGGAACTGGTGGCAGCGGAAAGCGGCGCGCTCATAGCCATAGCCGATCCGCAGCTCGCTCCCGCCGGTGAGTACGCCGCCGCCATGTTGGAGCACGCGGGCATACTGGATCGGCTGTCGGACAGGATGATCAGGACGCTGGACGTGCGCTCCGCCCTGGCTGCCGTATCCTCCGGCAGCGTGGAGTTCGCCATCGTCTATCAGACCGACGCCATGGCGAGCCGGGATACGGAAATCGTGCTGCAGGCTCCCGCTGGGTCACACCCAATCATCAACTACCCGGCTGCCGTAATCGACGGAAGCGCCAACGCAGAAGAGGCAGCGCGCTTCATAGACTACCTCGGCGGCGATACGGCGATGGAGATATTCAGGCGGCACGGGTTCAAGCCGCCGCAATGACGGTCGAAGGCGGGGCGCAGCCGTTCGAGGGCGTGGGTATTGGTAATGGCGTGTTAGAGCAGTCGCGAACCTGTCAGGCTCGACACACGCCGGTCGGCATACCTAGCTGCGCTGGATCACCCCGCACGCGACACGTGCGCCGGCCGATGCCACGTCCACGTGATCGTCGGGGCCTGCGTGCACGACGAATGCCGACCCGTCCTCATCGAACAGGGAGTGGTCCGCGCCGTCATCGAGGGTGACGGCAGCGGTGAAGTACTCGGCGCGCGCGTTGCCGTCCTGGCCGGCGTAGATGTTGGGGAGGTCGCCCGCGTGAGGGCCGTCCTCGTGCAGGAAGCCGTGGGGTTCCCCGCCGGGGGCAAAATGGCTGCCGGCCGCCTTGAAGTCTGGCGAGCATGCGCCGACGCCGTGGATGTGAAAGCCGTGCGCCCCTGGTGAGACCCCGGTCACCTCGGCGTAGATGAGGACGCCGGTCGGCGTCTGCGTCAGGGTCACCTCGCCCATCGCCTGACCGTCCGGCGCGGCGAGCATCGCGCGGGCGGTCGCGCCAACCTCACCAGGTGAATCGTCGCTGCATGAAGCCGCTGCGAGAAGTGCGAGTGCGGCGAGGACTACCCAAAGCGTTTTTGGCATCTTTCCACCTCATCGGCGTGTAATAGCCATGTGAATGATAGCCGCGGAGTGTAGCATAGCCGGCACGAGGATCGAGGTGTCAACGCCGTAGCGCGAGACCATACCCTTGCTCTTGTTCATTCCTGAACTTGCGGACGTGGAAGCAATGAGCGCCGGGTCTTATCCCGTTCGGCAATCCGCCCATCTTGGAATAGTCGATCCTGCGCGGGCGCAGGACTGACTCCCCGTCCCCTTCCACGGCTCCAAGCCGCCGCCTGGCCCCGCCTGATGATTCCCGATCGGGGTTGGGAATGACGGTCGTGCCGAAAGCTCTGCCCTGCCCTGCGGGGCAAGTCTGGTTTAGAGTGACTCCTCTATGACGTCCGACATTGGGATTGTCCTGCTGTCTCTGCGGGCTGCGGCCCTTGCGACGGCCATACTGCTGCCAACCGGTCTGGCATTGGCCTGGCTGCTTGCGCGCCGACGCTTTCGCGGCAAATTCGCGCTCGACGTCCTGGTAACCCTGCCGCTTGCCCTTCCGCCGGTGGTGATCGGTTACGCGCTGCTGTGGTCCGTAGGCGGGTCTAGCCCCCTCGGCCGGGCCATAGAATCGTTATTCGGCTCGACGATAGCGTTCACGTGGGTAGCTGCGTCGCTGGCAGGCGCAATCGTGGCCCTGCCGCTCGCCGTCCGTTCTTTCACCGTCGCCTTGGCGCAGGTCGACCAGGAGCTCGAGGCCGCCGCCCGCGGCTTGGGCGCAGGGCCGCTGAGGGTGTTCTTCACCATCACCCTCCCTCTCGCCGGGCGCGGGCTGCTGGCCGGGCTGTTGCTTGGGTTCGTCAGGGCCTTCTCGGAGTTCGGAGCGACCATAGTGGTTGCGGGGAACATTCCCGGGCAGACCCAGACGGCGCCGCTGGCGATATTCACCAGGATGTCCGCCGGCGACGATTGGGGCGCGGTTCGTCTCGCAATCGTCTCCGTCGGCATCGCAGTGCTGGCGGTTGCAGCCCACAACCACATGCTGCGCCGCGCAGGACGGCAGAACGGGAATCCAGGTTAATCCCGTGCAAGACGCAGACAAAACGCTCAGCTTCGACGTCCGGCTCAGAAGGGCCGGCTTCACGCTCGACGTCAAGGCCACGTTCGACGAGCGAATCACAGCCGTGTTCGGCCCTTCCGGGGCCGGTAAGACGACCTTGCTGGAGTGCATCGCGGGCGCCATATCTCCGGACGAGGGCGATATAGCGCTCGGCGGGCGCACGCTGTGGTCGTCCTCCCGAGGCGTGAACGTGCCGCCGGAAAAGCGGCGCATCGGATACGTCTACCAAGACGGGGCGCTGTTCCCGCACATGACCGCAGGGGACAACATCCTCTACGGATACCGCTTGACGCCCCCGGAAAGGCAGCGCATAAGCCCCGGGCCAGTGATCGAGCTACTCGGCCTGGGCAACCTTCTCGACCGGCGTCCGGGGCAGCTTTCCGGCGGCCAGAGGCAGCGCGTGGCCCTTGCCAGGGCGCTTGCAACGTCGCCCGACCTGCTCCTGCTGGACGAACCCTTGGCCTCTCTCGACTTCAGGCTGCGCGGCGCGGTCATCGGCTATCTGCGGCGAATCGGCAGCGAACTCCAAATCCCGATGGTCTACGTTTCCCACTCGATGTCTGAAGTGATGGCCCTCGCCTCCCAAGCGCTTCTCCTAGACCAGGGCAATACGGCCGGCATGGGCAGGCCGGACAGGCTGCTACTCCAGGCGGCTTCCCAGTACGAACAGGAAGCGGAGCCGTTCGAAAACCTGCTCGACGGCGTGATTGCCGGCGAGCCTGGGCGGGTGACCGTGGGCAACGCGGAACTGGTGGCCCCGACCGGGGGACGCGCCGCGGGCCAAAGGGTGATGGTTTCGATACGGGCCGGGGAGATAATGGTGGCCGCAAGCCGTCCACAGTCCCTGAGCGCCCGCAACATCGTGAGCGGTACCGTCGCAGAACTGTCCGGCGAGGGCGGAATATCCTACGCCGTGGTCGACGTGGGCGTGCCGGTCATAGTAGAGCTTACGGAGTGGTCGGCAGACCGCCTCAGCCTGGCGCCGGGCCGCAGGGTCTTCCTGGTGTTCAAGGCCAGGAGCATCCTGGTACTCGACGTCTGACCGCGCCGCCGCCTGTAACATCTTCAAGCGAACGCCGTTTCACAGGAGGTCGAAATAGAGAGCTCAACCGTGGCCGAACGCTTCAGGCGCGGCCTTGAAGCCGCTAGGCTTGGCTTCCCCGACAAGGCCGCGGCCGAATTCGAGGAGGCGGCCCTGCTAGACCCCGAGCACGCAGAGGTCCAGTTCAACCTGGGCACGGCCTACCTGTCGATGGGAGAGTTCGAGCAGGCAATCGTGAACCTGAAGCGGGCCGTCTCGCTGGATCCCGGCATGTCCGACGGATGGGGAAACCTGGCCGTGGCGCACACCGCCATCGGAGAAGAGGAACAGGCAAGGCGCGCCTCCAAGGAGGCCATCGACCGCGGCGCCTTTCCCGATGGGCTGGAAGCGGTTATTGAGCACGTCAGGAAGATGCGCTTCCCGCCCGGCGCCAAGCCAGGGGGCAACGCATAGCGTCCCAATAGCGGCGGGAAGAGATAAGTTGCCAGTCGCGCCGGAACTACCGGCGCCGGCAGGCCGCGCGAAAGGTGGAAAATATGAGCAAGATGGAAGAGAGCGAAATTGCCCGAAAGATGAGCGCGGTTCCCGACTGGGAGCGGGCCGGAGAGGCGATAGCGCGCACGGTGCGATTCGAGACGTTCGCCGACGGCATCGAGTTTGTCCGCCGAGTGGCTCCGGTCGCCGACGAGATGGACCACCACCCCGACATCGACATCCGGTACCGCAACATCACCTTCTCACTCACGAGCCACGACACCGGCGGGCTGACATCACGCGACTTCACATTGGCTGCGAAGATCGACGAGATGCTGGCCGGCTAGGGCCGCATACGCAGCCCCCGGCGATACAACCACGCTCTGCAACTATGCGGGCCGCTCGCCGCATCTATCCGGGTAGCCAGTTGGGGTATGCGTATTCCATCTCCAATCGCCGCATGTACCTTCGCAAGGAGTCGAAAGCCGCCTCGATCTCGACCGACGCCTCGGCCGGCTGGCGCGCCTTGCCGGATGAGGCGACGTGCTCAGCCAGGAAATGGGCCTCCGCCTTGGCCAGCAGTTCAAATTCGGCGTGACGCAGCAGCACGTCCTTGCTCACGCCTGCCGAAAGCAACTGCGCGCAGGAACGCGCCGCCTCCAGGTCGCGGCTATTCAGTGCGCGCTCGATTCCCGCAATCCGACGCGGTGAACGCAGAAGGCCGCCGGCCGAGAGGTCACCGTAATGTTCCAAGCTCAGCCCCGAGCGCTCCAGGAACTGCTCCAGGGAAATCGCGTCTAAAGACCGTCCCTCCGGTGACCGGCCCTCCACCCTGTCCGGCAACTGCCGTAGCCCCAGCTCCGACGCCGGGTCCTTGGAGCTCAAGACCTTCTTGATCACCCGAAGCGGCAGACCGCGTCCCTGGAGCTCCTTGATGCGCAGGATGGCCCGCTCGTGCAACTCCGAATACAAGGCCCGCGTCCGGCCTGTCTTTCTCGGCCTCGGCAGCAGCCCAAGGTTCACGTAGTAGTTGATGGCGGCCGCGCTGAGGCCCGTGCGTCGGGACAGCTCCCCGACCGGAAAGGCCGCATCCTCATAGCGGTTATCGCCTGGCGCAGTGGTCATACGGAATTGCCATGACGCCGTGCCCACGCGGGCCGGCGTTCCTCACGTGAAAGGTTACCGCAGGAAAACCGTGGCCAAGAGGTATGCGTAGAACCCGGCAGGAAGCGAGCCGGCCGGCCGGAACCGTGCACCAGGCCGCCGGCTCGTTTCCTCTGAAAATAGCCTGTTCACGTTATCCCTTCCACCCTGAAGGAGGAAGGTTAGGATGGGGGATTGCACCGCCCACCACCACGCGCGCCATTAACAACAAGCCTGGAAGCGCTACGCACGGGAAGACCCCCATCTCAATCTTCCCCCGCCGACGGGGGAAGAGGCAGGAGGGGACGTCCCTTGCCACCCACCCCGTACGGGCGTCTTCCGGCAGGATTCGTAGGGGCGTCCCTTGTGGGCGCCTGACGGTCCGCCGGGGGACTGGCAACCGGCGGCCAAAAGCTAGAAACTAAGGCCCAGCCCCTGTCCAACACCCGGGAAATTAAGGCAGACTCATGATTGCGCAGGTCAAGGCGAGGTACGAAAACGGTGCGCTCACTCCCTTGGAGCCGCTCAACTTGGAAGACGGAGCGGAGGTGACAGTGTCTGTGGAAGATTCGCTCGGTGCGAAGGCATCGCCGGACTCAGCGGAGAACTACGGGGAGTCCAATGGCGGGCTCAGCCTAGAGTCACGTGGGGAGGCCATCTACGAGGATAGGATTCGCCGCCAGGTGGAAGGCATGGCCCGGGGAACCGTGGTTGTAATCGACGTGGAGAGCGGTGACTACGAGGCTGACTTGAATGACGCATCCGCAACGGCCCGGCTGACGGCGCGCCGCCCGGGCGCTGTGACCTATGCGGTAAGAATAGGCCATCCTGCGGTGTACCGGATGGGCGCCCGGTTCTCGCTTCACCGGCAATGATCAGGGGAGTCTTGAGCCAGGTTTCCCGGAGGACAAACTATGGAATACAGGAACTTTGGTACGGCGGGCGTGAAGGTGTCTCCCATCGCGCTCGGCTTGGGATTTAGAGGGCAGCGCGACGCGGCGGACGCCGAGCGCACCATCCTCGCGGCCATCGACTCCGGCATCAACCTGATCGACTGCGCAAACGTCTACGGGCTGATGGACCACCGCGACAACGCGGGCACGTCGGAGCGCATCCTGGGCAAGGCGATAAAGGGACGCAGGGACGACCTCGTGATCACATCGAAGGTGTGCAGTCCCATAGGCGCCGGGCCCAACGACAGGGGACTGTCCCGCTTCCACGTCATGCGCGAGATCGAACGGACGTTGACACGGCTCGATACCGGTCACATAGACGTCTACCTACTGCACGCCTATGACGACGAGACGTCTCTGCACGAGCAGTTCCGCGCCGTAGACGACCTGGTGACGCAGGGCAAGACGCGCTACGCGGGAGTCTGCAACTACCAGGCTTGGCAGGTGGTAAAGGCCCTCGGCGTGCAGAATGAAATCGGCGCCGACCCCATCATGACGATACAGAACCCGTACAGCCTGTTGAACCGGACGCTGGAACACGAGATGTTCCCCATGCTGCGCGACACCGGCGTCGGCGCAATGGCCTACAGCCCGCTGGGCGTCGGGCTGCTGAGCGGCGCGTACGAGCCGGAGACGCTGCCGCCGAGCCACACGCTCTGGGGGTCAATCCGGCGTGACTGGTACCCGAACGCCATGCGGGGCCGCGCCGCAACTACCCTCGCCGCAGTTCGCGAGGTCGCCAACGAGCGGTCAGCCACGCCGGCGCAAATTGCCTTTGCGTGGGTCTTGTCGCATCCCGAGGTGACCGTCGCCATATCGGGCGCAGACACCGAGGAGCAGGTCGTCGAGGTGGCCGCGGCAGCGGGAATCGAGCTTTCCCAGGACGAGGTGAAGCGCCTCGATGAGGCGTCGGCAGGGCTGGGAATGGTCCTCGATGGCGGCTAACGGGATTCGACGCGCCTGAGATGGCCCGGGCTGGCGCGTAACGTCCCTCTACCCTGCCCGTACAATTGCCGCAATCAGAGACTAGGAAGGCACAGTCCGTGAACATTCTCCTGGCCGGCGGCTCCGGCCACGTAGGCTCCTTCATCACGCCGTACCTCGGCAAGCGGCACAACCTGCGCGTGCTCGACACCAGGGCGCCCCGGCACGACGTGGATTTCGTGCAAGGCTCCGTCACCGACCATGAAGACGTGCTGCGCGCCGTAGACGGCATCGACGCCTTCATCTGGCTGGTGATGCTCTCGCCGCAGGGTGGGATGGTCACCGACCAGAACCCGGAGATCATCGCCAACAACTACGAGGTCAACTGCAAGGGACTGCACAACTTCCTGTGGACTGCGCAGGGCGCCGGACTCAAGCGTGGCGTCTATACCTCCACCATGAGCGTCCACTACCGGGCCAGGACCTGGTACCAGGCCGAGGAGGAGACGGCGCTCGACACGCCCAGCCCGTACGGGCTGAGCAAGGGCTTCGGGGAGGGCATATGCCAGTACTTCGCCCGATGGTTCGACATGAACATCGTCGGCCTCAGAATCACCGGCCCGCGCACACGAGAACAGTGGATAGAAGAGCGCAAAGTTCCCCGCACCACAGGCGGAGGAGAAGTCCCGTTTGCGACTGACGAGGAAGACCTCGCCAACGCCTACCTCGCCGCCCTGCAAGTAGTCCAACAAGGACACGGCCGCTTCGAACCCATCTTCATCGCCGGCGACGAGATGGAGACTGAGCACAACTTGTCGAAGGCGAAGCGGGTGTTGGGGTGGCAGCCGGAGACGCATCTGAAGGTAGGGGGGTGAGTGGCCGGTGGCAAGTGGCCAGTTCTGCGCCGGGGCCCGGTTTGTGATGGCGCGGTGGGTTGTGGTGGTCGGTGGTTGTGACATGCGTCTTGCAGTTTGGCGGGGGGATGGCGTAAAACTTTGGCAGGCCATTTAGTGAGCGGACAGTATGGCGGCGCCAAATTTCGTTGACAAAACCATCTGGACGGGCGACAACCTCGACATCCTGCGCGGGATGAATAGCGAGACGGTGGACCTGATCTACCTGGATCCTCCGTTCAACTCGAACAAGAATTATGAGGCCCCGGTGGGAAGCAAAGCGGCCGGGGCAGCGTTCAAGGACACGTGGACGCTGAGCGCCCTCGACGTTGCGTGGATGGGGCTGATAGCGGAGGATGAGCCCTCGATCTCCCACATGCTCGACTCGGCTGGGAAGATCCACGGCAAAGGCATGCAGTCGTACCTGACGATGATGGCCGCCAGACTGTTGGAAATGCGGCGCGTGCTCAAGCCTACGGGCAGTATCTACCTTCACTGCGACCTATTCGCAGCCCACTACTTCAAGATGCTGATGGATTCCATTTACGGCGCCAAGAACTATCGTAATGAGATTGTCTGGCGTTATAAGAAGTATCAAAAGGCCAACATGAGTCATTTCACCCGTAACTCAGACCGGGTTCTCTACTATCTTCGCTCCGATAAGGCGACCTATAACCCGTTATTTCAGAAGCTGAAAACTCCGAAACGCTATCTCAAACGGAAGTGGGACAAAGAAACGCAGCGTATCGTGAATGCGAAAGATGAAGATGGTCGTGTCCAATACATTTATGTAGACGAATAAAAAATTGATGATGTATGGGAATTGCCGTATTTGATGCCGGCTGCAAAAGAACGGCTTGGCTACCCGACGCAGAAACCTCTCGCTCTATTGGAACGGATCATCTCCGCCAGTTCGAATCCGGGCGACGTGGCGCTCGATCCGTTCTGCGGGTGCGCGACGGCTTGCGTGGCGGCTGAGAAGCTGGGTCGGCAGTGGGTGGGCATCGACCTATCGCCCAAGGCGGCTGATCTGGTGAATATCCGCCTGCGCGAGTTCATGGGCGACCTGTTCCACGACCGGCTCGTTACAGCGCGGACGGACGTACCGCGACGGACGGACATAGACGCTCCAATCAACTACCGTCAGAACAAGCACGTACTGTACGGTCAGCAGGAAGGCTACTGTGCGGGCTGCCGCGCCTTCATGGAGTTCCGGCATTTCGAGGTTGACCACGTGATACCTCGTTCCAGAGGGGGTACGGACCACATCGACAACCTCCAGTTGCTGTGCGGCCATTGCAACCGGATCAAGGGAGACCGCGGGCAGGAGTACCTGATGGCGCGGCTGGCGGAGTATGGGTGAGTTGTTAGTTGCTAGTTTTTAGTTGCCTGCCCCGCCGGCGCCCTGCCCCTCTGGACTCCTGATCGGAGTCGGGGATGACGATGTTGGTGGGGATGGGGGCAAGGGGGGTTGGAATTGCTTACACTTTGTAGGCTGGCGGCGTGGTTCTGGTGCGCCGCTGAGAAGCGTGTAGGAAGAGATTTTGTACGAGGAGAACCATGCGGCCAATATCGGAAGTTGCGGCTGAACTAGGGCTTGGGCAGGGCGACTACGAGCCCTACGGGCACGACAAGGCGAAGGTGCCTTTCGAGTCCTTCCCGTCGAACGGGAAGAAGGGCAAGCTGATAGTGGTCACGGCAATCACGCCGACGCCCGCCGGCGAGGGCAAGTCCACCACTGCGGTCGGTCTGACGCAGGGGCTGGCCAAGACCGGCAGGCAGGTCGTGCTGACGATCCGTCAGCCGTCTCTGGGCCCTGTCTTCGGCCACAAGGGGGGCGGCACGGGAGGCGGCAAGGCGACCGTCGAGCCTTCGGGCGACATAAACCTGCACTTCACCGGCGATTTCCACGCCATGGAGTCGGCGCACAACCTGCTGGCGGCGATGACCGACAACGTCGCCTACAGGGGGGATATAGACGATTTCGACGCCTCTGGCATCACGTGGCGCCGCGTCACCGACGCGGAGGACCGCGGTCTGCGAAACATCGTGTCCGGCATAGGCGGCAACGCCAACGCTCCGATGCGGCAGACCGGTTTCGACATATCTTCGGCGTCGGAGATCATGGCCATCCTGGCGCTGGCCCGCGACTACGCCGATCTTAGGGAGAGGCTGTCCAACATAGTTGTTGGCTGGACGGGCGACCGCAGGCCGGTAACGGCAGGCGAGATACGGGCCGTCGGATCGATGATGGCGCTGCTGAAGGACGCGCTGAAGCCCAACATCGCGCAGACGGTCGAGGGTCAGCCCACGCTGGTGCACATGGGCCCTTTCGGCAACATCGCCCACGGTTGCAGCTCGATAATCGCCGACCTTTTCGCCACTTCGGTTGCCGACTACACCATCACGGAGGCCGGATTCGGCGCTGACCTCGGTTTCGAGAAGTTCATGGACATAAAGGTGCGCCAGGGCGGGCCGGAGCCTGCTGCGGCAGTTGTCGTCGCCACGGTTCGCGGCCTCAAGTGGCACGGCGGCGCGAAGAGGAATCAGCTTGGCGTCCCCAACCCGTTGGCCGTTGCTCGCGGGGCCGTGAACCTTCAGAACGCCCTGCGAATAGTAGGCATGTACGGCCTGCCTGCGGTGGTCGCAATCAACCGTTTCCCCGACGACACGCCTGCGGAAATCGCTGCTGCGAGGTCGGCGGCCGAGGATGCGGGCGCGCTCGGCGTGGCTGAGGCGAAGGGCTTTGCGGAAGGCGGCGACGGAATGACCGAGCTGGCGGACGCCGTAGCGGACGCAGCCGAGACCGGCGCAGACGTCGAACTGCTGTACGATGACGACGCACCGCTGATCGACAAGGTCGAGACGCTGGCGGAAGAGGTCTACCGGGCCAAAGAGGTTACGTGGGGCCCGATGACTCGCACCACCTCCAGGAGGTTCGACGCGCTGGGCTGGAACTTCCCCATCTGCATGGCCAAGACGCACCTTTCGGTGAGCGCCGACCGCAGGCTGCTCGGAGCGCCGACCGGGCACACGCTGCCGATCAGGGAGGTGCGTGCGCTGGCGGGTGCGAGGCAGATAGTGACGTTGGCCGGTGACATAATCACCCTGCCGGGCCTGCCCAGTTCTCCCAACGCCTGGGACATAGACCTCGACGAGTCGGCCGGCAAGGTGACCGGCCTGCTAGGAGCCTAGAGTATGACAGTCACGTTCGAGAGGTTCTTCACGTGCCCCATTTGCGAGGAACGCGTCGCGACGAAGTACCCGCCGCCGATCGAGCCGAACTGCCCGTCGTGCGGTGAGAGGATGCTTGCCGAAGGGAGCGGGTCGGCAATGGCCGCCAACGTGTACTGCCCGCAGTGCGGCGAAATGTCCCTCAGTTACGTGGGCCGGCAGTGCGCCAAGTGCGGCGGCACGTGGCTCGCCTTCACCAGCCGGACCACCTCCTTGCAGGACCCCGACTCTGCGTTCAATGCCGAGTCAGGCCCAATAGCCGGCCGTCCCAGGAACAGCTCCCAAACCTCCTGGCCAAGCTAGCCGGCTGCTAGGGGAATCATGATGGCCTTGGTCAGGCCGCACAAGGTGATGAAAATGGGGCGGCGTCGGGCAGCAACGCCGCGCCATTGACAATAAGCTTGGAGGTGGGACGCGCGGGAAGACCCCCATCTCAATCTTCCCCCGCGGACGGGGGAAGAGGTAGGAGGGGACGGCCCTGCGGGGCGCGCGGGATCGCGTCCCTGCGGGGTTGGTAGGTGTATTCCGGGTTGGTAGGTGGTCGACGTTGTCCCGCCCCGTTCCCCGCCAGGCGCCCACAAGGGAGCGCCCCTACGGAGGGCGGCCACAAGGGATCGCCCCTACGGATTGCCCCTGCGGGGCAGGCGCGACGCGCGCGGTTGGTGGCGGCACGCGCGGGAAGACTCCCATCTCAATCTTCCCCCGCGGACGGGGGAAGAGGTAGGAGGGGACGGCCCTGCGGGGCGCGCGGGATCGCGTCCCTGCGGGGTTGGTAGGTGTATTCCGGGTTGGTAGGTGGGCGACGTTGCCCCACCCCGTTCCCCGCCAGGCGGCCACAAGGGAGCGCCCCTACGGAGGGCGGCCACAAGGGAGCGCCCCTACGGGGGCGGCCGGTGGATTCCCGTTTGCGCGGGGATCTATTTTCATAACAATGACGAGGTGAGATTTACCGCGGGGGTTTGGGGATGGGGTCGTCGAGGTCGTCGTATTCGATTGGGACGGGGGGGCTTGTGACGCGGATTCCGGGGAGGATTTCGTAGGGTTTGAAGGGTTCGGGTTCGGCGGATGGCGCGGGTGGTCCTGTGACGCGGGTGATGACGTCGTCGGGGTCGTGTTCGGTTGTGTCGGGCCAGGTGTTGTCGGTGGGGCCAGGGTCGTCGTGGTCGAGGTTGTGGTCGATTCCTCCCAGGGGGTAGCGTTCGACTATTAGGTTTCGGAGTGGGGCCCGGCGGGGTTCGGGTGGGTCGTCCGGAGGGTTTTCTTCCGGAGGGTCGTCATCGGGTGGATCGTCATTGGGCGCGGGGTTTTGTTCTTGGGTTGGGTTGGTCGGCGGTGAGTCGTTGTTTGCTTCGGCCGGTTTGCTCGGCGGCGGCGGCTTGGTTTGTGTTTTGGCGGGTTTGGGTGGTGGGGTTTGTAGGGGGTCGAAGGCTTTTTTGGTGTCGTGCGGGCATCCGGGTTGGCCGAATTTGTAGTCGCAGTAGAGGTGCGGGGTGTAGTGGTGGAACTCGTATGCTGCGACGGTGGCGACTCTGGCGGCGGCGTTTTCGTTCCAGTAGGGCTTTTGGATGAGGCGCTTGTAGGTCTCGCTGTGCATGCCCTTGAATTGTTCGGGTATTTCGAGTGGGTTTGGCCGGCCGGTGGTTTCGGTGGCCTCTTCGGCGAGCCTGTACCTTCTGACCATCTCGATGGCGACTCGTGCGGTGTAGGTGGAGTACTCGCGGGCGATGATGGTGAAGGCTTGTTCGTCGGGGGTTGGCTTGCGCGGGGGGCTGACGGGCGCTGGCCGTTGCGGTCGCTGTCGCGTGGGGGTTGCCCGCTGTCGCGTGGGGGCGCGGGGTGTTATTTCGTCGTCGAATCCTCGGTTGAGGAGTTCTTTTGCGGCCGCGAGGCGGTGGGAGGGCTTGAATCCTTTGAGCTCGCCCTGCATGACGTTTACGAGGAATCGGATGGCGGTTCTGCCGTTGTCGGTCTCTTGCCGGACGATTTCGGCAAGTTGTTGGAGGAGTGCGTTGGCGGCCGGGCCGGTTGCGCGTGTGGACCTTGCGGCTGCGGATTTTGCCTCGGGTCGTCCTGATGGTGACTGGAAGGAGTCTATGAAGGATTGTGCGTCTTTGAATCCGATTCGGATGAGTTGTCGTGCTGCGTCGAGCTGGTGTGATGGCCTGGCGTTTTGTAGCCGGCCTTGCATGGCGTTGACGAGGAATCGGATTATGAGCCTGCCGTCGTTTGTTTCCTCGCGAACGATGTTGGCGAGTGTTGGCGGGCGGTTTTGTGTGTTGGTGGCGGAGAACATGCGTTCTATGATGGGGTAGGTTGGGTGGATTGGTCAAGGGGTGGATGGCGGAGGGGTGTGGATTCCCGTTTTCACGGGAATGACGGCGTGGGCGACGGGGGAAGAGGTAGGAGGGGACGCCCCTGCGTCGCGCGTTGTTGGCGGCGTCGCGCGTGGGGGTGGGCGACGATTCCCCGCCCCGTTCCCCGCCAGGCGCCCACAAGGGAGCGCCCCTACGGGTCCTGTCGGGGCGCCCGTACGGGTTGTGTTGGATGGCGCCCGTACGGTTTCATCCTCTGCGGGGAAGATGTCTATGCGGCGCGCGCGTTGGTGGTGGCGTCGCGTGGGGGTGGGCGACGTTGCCCCCCGCCGTTCCCCGCCAGGCGCCCACAAGGGAGCGCCCGTACGGGTTGTGTCGGATGGCGCCCGTACGGGTTGTGTCGGATGGCGCCCGTACGGTTTCTGTCGGGCCGCCCGTACGGGTTGTGTCGGGGGCGCCCGTACGGGTTGTGTTGGATGGCGCCCGTACGGTTTCATCCTCTGCGGGGAAGATGTCTATGCGGCGCGCGTGTTGGTGGTGGCGTCGCGTGGGGGTGGGCGACGTTGCCCCCCGCCGGGCCCCGCCAGGCGCCCACAAGGGAGCGCCCCTACGGGTCCTGTCGGATGGCGCCCGTACGGGTTGTGTCGGATGGCGCCCGTACGGGTTGTGTCGGATGGCGCCCGTACGGGTTGTGTCGGATGGCACCCGTACGGGTTGTGTCGGGCCGCCCGTACGGGTTGTGTTGGATGGCGCCTGTACGGTTCTATCCCCTGCGGGGAAGATGTCTATGCGGCGCGCGTGGGGGTGGCGGCGCGCGTGGGGATTTTGCGGATGGCGCCGAATGGGGAAGGGATTCTTGGCATTGCCCAACTACGGGGACTCGCTCCAGAGGCGGAGACCGGTGACGCCCAGGGTTATTGGTAGCAGCGTGTCCACTACTGCCCAGATGACCCAAGCTTGGTGGTTGCCGTCCAGGCTGTCGGAGCCGAGGGCCAGCAGTGCAAGCCAGTTGTGCAGGAACAGGATCGTGACCCCGACGGTCACGTAGAAGAGTACGTTGACCTCCAGGTACCGCCGGTTGACGGCTCCGCCGGTATTGCCAGTATCCTCTTCCCGCTTACGGGCATAATTGAAAACCAGCCCCAGCGCCAGCCCGATGAGCATCAGCACGTCCAGCACGTACCACGTGGTCACTACATCGAAGTCGAATGACTCGGCGAGTACCGTGTTGATGATGAAGTACACCCCTACGACCACTGCGATACCGGCCAGATACGCTCCGGCCAGTTTCTTCAGCGCTTCCATCGAATCCTCCTCCTGGTGGATTGTTCTTCCACCTCCAGGATCAGCCATTGGTTGCCATTTGGGTAAGGTTATGCCAATTGAGTGAGCCTTTGCCGCCTCTCGGCGTCAACCCGGCGCACCGCTCAAGGCTGCTGCCCGCCGGCGCTCCTTTCCCGGATGGGACATTTGCGTAACCTACCCGCGCAGGATAGTTGCAGGCCGGCAAGAGATGATTTCCACAGTAATCGCCAGGGCGGCGCGGTCTCGCACGCGGCTCACGTCGTCTCCGGCGTGGGAGCTGCTCACCGACTCGGCTTTCCGCGCCCTGTGGCTGAGCAACTCGCTGTCGTTCACCGCTTTCGACGTCCGCACGATGGCCCAATCGTGGCTGGTGCTGGAGATGACCGGCTCGGACCTGCTGGTCGGAGTTGCCGCGGGCGTGCGGGCCGGGCCGGTAATCCTGCTGGCGCTGGTGGGCGGCGCACTGGTCGACCGCATCGGCGGCAAAGCTGTGCTGACGCTAGTGCGGGCATCGCTGGGCGTGATCGCCGCGCTGACCGCGCTTCTGGTGCTGACGGACGCGATCAACGTCTGGATCGTGATCGTCCTTTCGGCCTTGAGCGGGGCCGTTACTGCGTTCGGAATGCCTGCCAACCCATCGCTGCTGCCCTACGTCGTGCGCCGTTCGCTGCTGCTACCCGCGAACTCTCTTTCCCAGATGGGCGGCAGCATCGGTCGCATAGCGGGGCCGTCGGCAAGCGGGTTTCTCATCGCCGCCTTTGGGATCGGCTCCTCCTTTTTGGCGCTCACCGGCGCTTACGTCATCGCCACGTGGCTCACCGCTCGCATACGGCTCAAACGGCCCGTGGCCAAGCGCTCCGGAGACCGCCGTATGGCCAGGGAGATCCGCGAAGGATTCGACTTCGCGAGGCGCACGCCGGTGGTCGCATGGCTGCTCGTCTTGTCGTTCACCGCCCTATTCGCCACCACCATCATGCCTGTCATACCGACCTACGCCAGGGACGTTCTGAAGGTTGGGGAGACGGGCTTCGGCCTGCTGCTGGGCGCGCAGGCCGTTGGGTCGCTGCTGGGGGCCGCGTTCATCGCATCCCGCACGGACATAAAGAGGAAAGGGCTGCTCATACTCGTCGGGTCGCTCGTTTGGGCGGCGGGAATGGTGGTATTCGGCTACTCCAGGAGCTACGCTCTGTCGCTGGCGGTTATGTTCGCGATGGGGGCTTCGGTGTCGGGGATCATCAGCGGCGTCATTACACTGATGCAGATGCACGTGCCGGACGAGATGCGCGGCCGGGTAATGTCGATCCACTCGATGAGCCTGCAGGCGGTGACCCTGGGCTGGCTGGTTGGCGGGGCGCTGTCACAGGCCATCGGGCCTGAGAGAATGTTGACGCTGACCGCCTCGATCTTCACGGGGATGACGATTGCGGCCTTTGCAAGCTCCCGGGCGCTGCGCGAGGCGTAGCAAGCGCAGCCGGAGCGGCGAGGAAATACCAAGAGAGGTATGTAGGGAATGACTGGCGAAGACTACCTGCGACTGATCGGTTCGCTGATTGCCGGATACCTGCTGGGTTCGATTCCCGTTGCGTACCTTGTGGCGCGCACGGCCGGCGTGAACATCCTGGAGGTGGGCACCGGCAACCCCGGCGCTGCGAACGTCTTCAGGTCTATCTCGAAGGTGCACGGCGCCTTCGTATTCGTGGGGGACGTTTGCAAGGGTGGCGCAGCGGTCATCGCGGCGTCTGCGCTGGGCGTGGAGCAAGACCTGCTGGCCGGCGGCGGTGCGGCTGCCGTAGCGGGCCACATGTACCCGGTCTTCCTGCGATTCCGCGGCGGCGCGGCGCTTGCGTCCGCCATAGGCGCGCTCGTGGCGCTCCTCCCCGTCTCCGGCTCGGTCGGGCTGGGCGCGGGGCTGGTAGCAGTGGCCTTGCTGCACAGCTCCGGTCACGCCGCCGTGGTGGGACTTGCGGCCGTTCTCGTGACGTTCTTGTTGCTCGGCGAACAGAGGGGCGAAAGGTGGCAAGTCCTTGCCGGAGCCTTCGGCATCGCCTTCATCGTGTTTGCGAGGTTCGCGATCAAAGAGGCGTTCCTGACCAGCTGGAAGGAGTTTCGAAAGGCCGTGTTGCGAGTGAGGGGCGGCCCGGTTGGCGCCAAGGACGACGAGGCCGGCTAGCGGCCGAAATACCGGCCGCCCGTCCCGACGTATCCTCAATAAGGGCATTGGAGCGCTCAGCGGCGCTGGCTGCCGCCATTCTTCAAATTGTCTTGACAATACGGGGCTAAAACAGTTCCCAGGTGTCCACGCGGGCCTGGGATGGAGGCTGAATTGACGCACAACAAGTGGGTGGTCGCACTTATCGCCGTCTGCATCTTCGCAACGGGCGGGGCTACGGGCGTTCTAATCGCGCTGGCGGTGTCCAACTCCGGCAAGGAAGATGAGATGCTCGATACGGTCGCCGCGATTATCGAGAAGAGCCCCGCCGAGGTGGAAGAGGCCTACGAGCAGGCCCTGGACGCATCGGCCCAAGATGAGGTTGAGGGGCTGATGGAGTTCCTAGAGGACTCAGGGACTATCGACGGCGATGAAGCCGCGCAGTTGAGGGACTGGATGGACAGCCGTCCCAAGGGCGCTTACAGCCTGCTCCCACTGGCTCTTTCCGGCGGCGCAGTCAAAGACCTATATGACATTGGCCCGGACGATTACGGCTTTACATGGCCGGACGGCCCAGAGGGTGAAGCGGCCGTGGAGATGATGGCCCAGGCGCTCGGCGTCGATGAGAAGGCACTCCGGGAAGCGTTTGAGCAGGCCGGGAAGCAGATCGAGGGCCGGCAGACGATAGAGGCGCTCCGGTCGGTCGTGGACGACCTGGAGAGCGAAGGCGCAGTCACCCGGCGGGAGGCCAACGATCTCAAGGACTGGGTGGAAGAGATGCCCGGCTTCCTGCTGCAACGCGACCTGATGGCAGAGTCCGGCGGCTACTACCGGTATGAAGAGCTTGAATTCCGGCCTCGCGGCCTCTGGGATTTCGACTTCGATCCCGAGTTGAAGACGTTTGAGTACTTTGACGGCGACTCATGGCGCGGATTCCCCGAAAAGGACTACCGTCGCGACGGTGACTGGGAATTCAAACTGCCCGACGCACCCGGCGGTATGGCCCCCCGCTACGAATGGCGGGAGAGGAGCTACGTCTATCCGGACGGCATTGGGGAGCTATTCGACTGGGTGTTGGAGCTCATAGAAGAGCTCGGCATCGATGCCCTGGAAGGTGTATGGGAAGACGATACTCCGCCTCTCTTCGATCGATGGGAGCGGTCTTACACCTATCCGGAAGAGGGCGTCGAAATACCCGCATGGGCGCTGGATATCCTCAAGGAACTGGACATCGACGACCTGGAAGCGCTGTTCGACGACACGGACTCGCCCAGCCCGGAGGAACGCAGCAGGGACTTCCCTACACCGGATGACGGCGATGAGATACCGGCATGGATCCTGGACTTCTTGAAAGAACTGGACATCGACGACTTCGAGGGGCCGGACGAAGATGATTCCACGTCGCCCGGTCCGGAACGCCGCAGCGGGGACCTATTCGGCCAAAGTGACGGCGATGATGTTCCCGCATGGATCCTTGACATCCTGAACAACCTGGACTTGGACGACCTCGACTGGCTGGATGAAGAGACGTTGCAGCAGGGCATGGAGGCCCTTGACGAGGACTTCCCCCTGCCAGGCGGCAGTGAAGCAATGCGGGAATGGGCGATGGAAATGCTAAGGGCGATCCAGTCGGAAGCCGGGGACGGGGAGGAGCAATGAGACCCGCAAGCGCCGTTCAATCCGGCAGGCCAACGTCTACTACGAATACTGTGAACGGGCCGGCACAGGGGACTTCCGCGCCGCTCGAAGGGACAGCTCCGTTGGCTGAACAAAGCAGGGACGCCGCAGAGCGGGAGTCGGTACTGATAGTCGAGGACGACCGCGCCGTGGCGCAACTGATCCGTCTCTACCTGGTACAGGCCGGCTACGAGGTGTTCACGGCCTGGGACGGCGCCGAGGGTCTGAGACTCGCCTTAGAACATCAGCCCTCGCTGGTGGTCCTCGACCTCAACCTGCCGGAGATGGACGGCGTCGAGGTGTGCCGGCGTCTGCGCGCCGAGTCGAACATACCGGTCATCATGGTCACCGCCAGGATCGAGGAGTCGGACCGGCTGGCGGGCCTCGACATGGGGGCCGACGACTACGTGGTGAAGCCGTTCAGCCCGCGCGAGCTGACCGCGCGCGTCAAGGCCGTACTTCGCCGGACGGTACTTTCTGCGCAGCAAGATGGGGATGGAGACGTCGGCCGGCTTGAGGCGGGCGCGATCGTGATGAGCCTCGACGAACGGACCGTAACCATCGAGGGCCGCCCGCTGACCTTGACGCCGACGGAATTTCGTCTGCTGGAGTACTTCATGCGTTCGGAGGGCCGGACCTTCTCGCGAGAGCAGTTGATCAACGGCTCGCTGGGATACGACTTCGACGGCTTCGACCGCACTGTGGACACGCACGTATCCAACCTGCGGCGAAAACTGAAGTCGTCGGGCGGATACGACCGTTACGTCAAGACGGTCTACGGGTTCGGTTACAAGTTTGACCCTACGTAAGATCACACAGGGCCTACAGTTCAGGCTCACTCTCGGCTTTGCGGCCGTGCTGGCCCTGGCGCTCGCCGGCGTCAGTTCCTACTCGGCCTACGTCACGCGTCAGGAAACGTCGCAGTTCGCCAGGGAGTCGGAGTCGTTCCGTTCAGCGCAGGCTGAGCAGTTAGTGAGCGACGCCTACGGAATGAACCAGGACTGGTCGATGGTCCAGTACTCTCTGCAACAGGTGGGGCGGCTGTATGGGTGGCGTGTTGTGATTACCGACCATGACGGATTCGTCGTCGCGGACTCCCACAACCTGATCAAGCAGTACAAGGACCGCGATAAACCGCTTGACGTCAAGGCCCTCTTTAGCGGCCCGATTCGTAAGCGGCCCTTGATCGTTGGCGGCACGGAGGTCGGAGTCATATTCGTCGACCAGTCCCCGCCATTCATACCGCCTTTACCGCCGGAGCCTCCGGAACCCGGCGCTGAGTGGACCGCAATTTTAAAGAACTGGCGGGGAGACGACGCGGCAGCCTCCCAGCCGGTCAAGGTCGACATTGAGCGCGCCATGCCCGACCTTCAGCGCAACGATGGAAGCCGGCTCGCGGAGGAGGCGGCCTTGCTGGCCGAACCCTCCATCACTCGTCTAGAGGCATCCTTCCAGCGTTCGCTAATCATCGCCGGGGTAGCGGCAGGCGCGGCCGGGCTCATCATCGTGAGCCTCTTTACCAGGCAGGCGCTTGCGCCTATACGCAGCCTTACGGGGGCGGCGCGTCGCCTGGGCAGCGGTGACTTCTCTTTCCGCGTCTCCTCCACTCGAAGCGACGAGGTGGGCGAGCTGGCCCAGACGTTCGACGAGATGGCCGCAGCGCTGGAAGAGGCGGAAAGCCGGCGTCGGACGATGACCGCGGACATTGCACACGAGCTGCGAACGCCTCTAACCAACGTTCGCGGCTATCTCGAGGCGATCCGCGACGGCGTGCTCAAGCCCGACGCAGACACGATCGGCGTGC
This sequence comes from Dehalococcoidia bacterium, assembly GCA_963663555.2. Taxonomy (GTDB): domain Bacteria; phylum Chloroflexota; class Dehalococcoidia; order Lucifugimonadales; family Lucifugimonadaceae. The sequence continues at coordinate 107,156 of CAXXNJ010000010.1, read as the reverse complement.
TGCACGAGCAGACCATTCACCTAGCGCGGCTGGTCGACGACCTCAGGCTGTTGTCGCTTGCAGACGCGGGCGCGCTGGAACTGCATCTTGCCGAGGAAGACCTCGCGAAGATCACTGAGGAGTCGGTCACTCCGTTCAGACCCCGCGCAGACGAAGCCGGGATTACGCTCAAACTGGAACTTGAGAAGAACCTCAAGCCCGTCAACGTCGACGGCACCCGCATACGGCAGGTCATCTCCAACCTCGTCGAGAACGCGCTCACCCACACGCCGGAGGGCGGAACGGTCACCGTATCCGTAAAACATGCCGGACCGGACGCCATAGAAGCGTCGATCCACGACACGGGCCGCGGGATACCCGAAGAACTCCTGCCCCGCGTGTTCGACCAGTTCTACCGCGTGGACAAGTCCCGCAGCCGTTCGACGGGCGGCGCCGGCCTCGGCCTGACCATAGTGCGCAAGCTGGTAGAAGCCCACGGCGGCTCCGTCCGAGCGGAAAGCTCGCCTGGAGAAGGGGCCACGCTAACGGTGTCGCTGCCGACCCATTCACCCTAAGCGCGTCCCCCGGCAGGAATCGTAGGGGAAGATGTCTATGCGGCGCGCGGTTCGTGGCGGCGCGCGTGGGGGTGGGCGACGATTCCCCCGCCGGGCGCCCACAAGGGACGCACCTACGGTTCCTGTCGGAGGGCGGCCACAAGGGATCGCCCCTACGGTTCCTATCGGAGGGCGGCCACAAGGGAGCGCACCTACGGTTCCTGTCGGAGGGCGGCCACAAGGGATCGCCCCTACGGTTCCTATCGGAGGGCGGCCACAAGGGAGCGCACCTACGGTTCCTGTCGGAGGGCGGCCACAAGGGATCGCCCCTACGGTTCCTATCGGAGGGCGGCCACAAGGGAGCGCACCTACGGTTCCTGTCGGAGGGCGGCCACAAGGGATCGCCCCTACGGTTCCTGTCGGAGGGCGGCCACAAGGGATCGCCCCTACGGTTCCTATCGGAGGGCGGCCACAAGGGACCGCCCCTACGGTTCCTGTCGGAGGGCGGCCACAAGGGATCGCCCCTACGGTTCCTATCGGAGGGCGGCCACAAGGGAGCGCCCCTACGGTTCCTATCGGAGGGCGGCCACAAGGGATCGCCCCTACGGTTCCTGTCGGAGGGCGGCCACAAGGGACCGCCCCTACGGGTTGGCAAGGGACGCCCTTACGATTCGCGCGTTATTGACAATGAACATGGATGTGTGACGCGCGCGAAGACCCCCATCTCAATCTTCCCCCGCAGACGGGGGAAGAGGTAGGAGGGGACGCCTCTGCGGGGCGCGTTGTTGCTGGGCGCGCGTTGTTGGCAGCGTCGCGCGTGGGGGTGGGCGACGATTCCCCGCCCCGTTCCCCGCCAGGCGCCCACAAGGGAGCGCCCCTACGGTTCCTGTCGGAGGGCGGCCACAAGGGACCGCCCCTACGGTTCCTGTCGGAGGGCGGCCACAAGGGATCGCCCCTACGGTTCCTATTGGAGGGCGGCCACAAGGGAGCGCCCCTACGGTTCCTGTCGGAGGGCGGCCACAAGGGATCGCCCCTACGGCGTCTTATGACAAGGGATCGCCCCTACGGTTCTATCCCCTGCGGGGAAGATGTCTATGCGGCGCGCGGGGCGCGTCCAGTGGGTTCCCGTTTGCGCGGGGAACTATTTTCATAACAAAGACGATGGTGGGGGGTGGATTCCCGTTTGCACGGGGAAGACGGCGGCGGCGTATTTACCTTGCTCTATCTCTTAGCAGGGCCACGAAGCCGGCTTGCTCGAAATCTCGGTCGTGGGCCAGCGCTTGGGCGATGCCGCGCTCTTCCATTGCCAGAAAGCTGGCGCAGTCGGTCAGGCTCCATCTCTGATCGCTTCTCGCGGCGTACCGTTCCACCGCGGCCCGGAACTGGGCATCGGTCTGCGGGATGACCGTCACTTCCGGGTTAGTCTCCAATTCCTCGACCCGTTCCGCTGCGAAAGACCGCCAAAATACGCCCTTGCCCGACATAGTGTCGAGCGCCTCGGCCAGCGCCATCTGCGTCGTCACGATGAAAGGCACGCCAAACGCCTCGATAGTTGCCGTTACCTTCTGATGCAGCGAATCCCTTGGGTACCACAGCCCCACCCAATAGCCGGTGTCTGCAAAGACTGCGCTCATCACTCCTCTTCCTTTGGGTGACCGTAAAGGTAGCGCTTCTTGTTCTTGGAGAAGTCCGTGGGCAGCTTGTCCAACTCCTCCGGTGGGATGCTCTTATGCAACTCCTTGATTTGTTCCACCATAGCCAACAAAGCCTTACCCGCTTTCGGAGCGCCATCCTCCGGCGCCGGCGCCCAATCCGGCGGGCGCGCACCATCTTCGACCAACCTGGCCGCCGCGGACACGCCGTCCCCGTCCACGGACACCGTCACTTCGGCGCCGTCCTCCAGGTCCAGCGGCTCCAGCGGCGTCAGGACGCCGTTCTCGTACCTGGCCTTCACCTGCGCAGCCATGATTTCTTTTCCTCCCGTGCCGGCGAGCCTCCGGCGTGCCTGTGCCTTTCTAAGGGTACAACCGACAGGGGGAGGGGGTGATGGCAGGGGGATGGTCAGAGGCGATGGTGGGGGAAGATTTTTTGTTGCAGCTCACGCACGCTTTCTTCGGCAAAGGCGCGCGTTTGTGCGGTCACTTCACCGCCCAGTTCGCCGGGGGGTTCATCGGCGAAAGTGTCTGGACATGGCGTTGAGTTGAAGGAATCGGGGATTCCTTCCGGCAGCTCAAATCCGGCCATGACGGCCAGGTCCATGGTCCAAGCGCGCGTCACGGCTGCCAGGTCGTATCCTCCGCCGCCTACCGCCACCCATCGCCCCGGCTTTTCGGCGAGGTTGCCCAGCCTGCGGACGGCCTCGTTGTGGCCCTGCGTGGTGAGCCTCAGATGCGTAATCGGGTCGCGATAGTGCGTATCTATGCCGAGCTGGGTGAATACGAGGTCGGCGTCGAAGCTGTCCAGCAACGGCGGCATAACGGCGTCGAACGCCTCGAGCCACACCTCATCGCTGGTGTAAGGCGCCAGGGGCACGTTGACCGAATATCCAAGCCCGTCCCCTCTGCCCGTCTCGGCAACGTAGCCGGTACCGGGAAAGAGGAACTGGCCGCTCTCGTGGATCGATATCGTCAGGACGCGGTCGGTCTCGTAGAAGCCCAGCTGCACGCCGTCACCGTGGTGGCAGTCGATATCGACGTAGGCGACGCGCATACCTTGATCGACTAGTCCCTGTATGGCCATCACGGCGTCATTGAACACGCCGAACCCGGCGGCGCGGCCGGGCATTGCGTGATGATGCACTCCCCCCGCAATGGCGAACGCCGTTGGCGATTTGCCCGACGTGACCAGGTCCGTGGCGACCATCGTGCTGCCCGACGATAGGGCGGCTGAGTCGTATATGCCCCGGACGGCAGGGTTGTCGCCGGGGCCGAATCCGTATGCCCCCATGCCGGGCACGATCATGCCCGCGCCTACGGCGTGCACTACGTCAACGTAGTCGGATGCGTGGAAGCGCTCGATCTCCTCCCGCGTGGCGGGCCTTGGCGGGACGACCGAAACGTTGGGCGATTGGAGCAGCCCTGCGGCGGTCATCAGGTCCACTGCATGGGCGAGCCGGACGGGCTTGAGGGGGTGATTCGGCCCGAGGTTGTGGGCGGCCAGTTCGCCGGAGTATACGAAGGAGGCTGGGGCGCTTTGTGTCTTCAACTGTTTTTTTCCCTGTGGAGATCTTTGCATAACTTCCAGCGATTACCTTAGCGCCGCAATTTTCACCCCCATCCTAACCGTCCTCCTTCAAGTGGGAAGGGATAGGAGCCCCCCCCAGGCGCCCACAAGGGATCGCCCCTACGAGGGAGGATGCCCCTACTTCCAGCGATTACCTTAGCGCCGCAATTTTCACCCCCATCCTAACCGTCCTCCTTCGAGTGGGAAGGGATAGGAGCCCCCCCAGGCGCCCACAAGGGATCGCCCCTACGAGGGAGGATGCCCCTACGAGGCGCGCCGGCCCAGCTTAAACCCGGCCAGGAACGCCGCGCCTATCAGTACGCTGCAGGCTGCAATGACTACCGCAATCCAGGTGGCAAGAGGCAAGCCGCCGCCGGGCGGCGTCTCTTCCATGGTCGTTGCATTCCTCGAATCGGGTTGGGGCGTTGGAATGGGCGCGGCCTCAATTTCACCATCGGTCTTGCCGGGGGCCGCGGGTTCCCGTTGCTCCTCCGAGCCAGGCTCCACGACGGTGTCCACCGGCGGCGGATATAGCGGAATCTGCGTGCGGACCGGAGCCGGTGCGCTGGCGGCTTCCGGGCCTGGAGTGGGCAGCGGCTCAACGCCGAGGGCCGCCCGCCATTCGTTCTCGACGTCGTACATCGACTCCCCGTACGCCGACTCAAACGCTTCCGCCACCTCCGCGCCGGTTTCGAGTTCAGCCAGTAGCGACGCAATGCGCTCGCGGCCATACGTGTCGATCAGGTAAGCGGCCAGATGGCCGGACTGCGGATAGAAGAGGTTGATCTCGCTGCGGCGGCCGGGCAGGCGGTTCATGTTCCGCAACGGGATCATCTCGCCTCTGCGCAACGCGTTCCTGACGTTGCGTTCCAGCATAGCCGAGTCCCCGTCGTGCTGAAAGTAGACGGCCAGCCCCTCGTTGAGCCAGGCTGGCGTCGCGCGTCCAATAGCGGACTGCCGCGCCTCGCCCACGAGTAGATGCGTCATTTCGTGTACGAATATGCCGGGAGAGGGAGAGGCCATGATGAAGAGGCCGTACTCGTCCATTGCGAAGCCGGCGAAGAACTGCCGGTCGGTTGCGGTCTGGGAAACGCGCGGAAAGTACGGCGTGGCCTCCCTTACCGAGCTGAACAGGACGGCCTTGACGCTCGCCGTTTCGCCCACCCCGGCGGTCTCGGCAATGGCTGGCAGGCGCGCCAGCGCGTGGTCTACCAGGTCCTCCGCGGCGCGGTCCGCTAGCCCGTGGTATACGACCGTGACCGGGCCCTTGACGATCCTGCGCCACTCTATGGAAGGGTCGAGGTATTCGACGGTGAAGGGCGCCGATACTTGCACACCACCCCCGGCGTCGGTCAGTTCAAAGTGGAACTGGAACTCTGCGCCCGGCGGGTAGTACTTGGCCCCGCCGGTGGAAACCGTGAAGGTGGCTACCAGGGGGCCATCCCACTCGAATTCGGCATAGGTGTAGTGAGAGACCTGGTCCGGCCCTGCGAGCCGGTAGACCACCCTGACCTCTTCCACGTCCAGATCTGCGGCGTCGATTTCGGCGGACACCTCGATTTCCCGCCCGAAGTCGATCTTGACGTGCCTGTGCAGCACGGCCAGCGGAGTAGCCGTCCCCGGCGCATTTTCTGCGGCCACGCCCGGCGCCGGGCCCAAGTGCGCCGCAACGACAACGGCGAGGGCGGTAAGCGCGGCGGCCCATGAAAACGGCCGCCGGTATCTTGCGAAGAAGGCTCTCATGCTGTCCTTTATACGTTCACTGGGCCTCTAAGTATCTACCCCAGCGCCCGTCAAAACTTTAAGAACCTGCCAAGAAAGTGGAGAAAGCAGGCTGTCTTGGGGCTAAAATCACATTGCCCCTGCCGGGAGGCTGTCCCGGTCAATGCGTTAGGGAAAGGGGCTCCCGGCCATGGCGAGCCCCAGGGGACGACAAAGATGCGCTACTACCAATACCTGCTGCACGACGAGCCTAGAGTGGGCGTTGAGCCGTCCGACGACACGCTCATCGACCTGACTTCGATCAACTCAAACGTGAGGTCTACGCTCGACCTGCTGCGGGCCGCCTCCATTGGCGGCAGCGACATCGACACCGTGGCCCGCTCCCTTATGGACGGCGGCGCGGGCGTCGCCGCCTCGGTGGAGGACCTTCTTGAAGAGGCGCGCACTGGGAAGGGGCGCACGCTGCTCCCGCCCATCGCCTCGCCCGAGGTGTGGGCGGCCGGCGTCACCTACCACGACTCGATGCGGGAACGCCAGGCGGAGAGCGGCACCCCGGACGTGTACCAGATGGTCTACGAGGCCGACCGACCGGAAGTCTTCTTCAAGGCGACCGCAGAGCGCCTTGCGGCGCCGTTTGGGGAGGTGGGCATCAGGGCGGACTCGGACTGGAACGTGCCGGAGCCGGAGCTTGCGTTCGTGCTGTTCCAGGGACGTATGGCGGCGTTCACCGTGGGCAACGACGTTAGCAGCCGGACGATTGAAGGGGCCAACCCGCTCTACCTGCCTCAGGCAAAGCTGTACGACCGCTCATGCGCCATCGGCCCGTGCCTGGCCACGCTTGAGTCCATCGGGGGAGACCCGCAGTCCCTGGCGATTAGGATGTCGATCGAGCGCGACGGGAAAGCCGCATTCAACGGCAGGACTTCCACAGCCGAAATGAAGCGCACCTGCGCCGAGATCGCGGACTGGCTACAGCGTCACAATCCCGTGCCGGACGGGACGGCGGTACTGACCGGCACTCCCCTCATCCCGCCGCCGGAGTTCACGCTTGCGGAGGGCGACGTCGTTAGCATCCACGTCGAAGGAATCGGCACGCTGGTAAACAGCGTAACCGTTGTATAGGCGCGCAGGTTACCGGCCCAATGCCCTGCCCCTCAGGCCGCTTGGCGCGCCGCGTGGTGTTAGGGTGAGTAGTACACCGTCGTGCAACAGGCGGCGCAGCCGGGTGGCCGACCTCAAGTTCTAGTTGTGCGCCCGCCGGAGGATGATCTTTGACGACCGAGACCAAACAGGATGGTACGAGCGCCGCAGAGTCGGTGGCCGTTGTACACGACCTCGCCAAGCGTGTGCGCGAAAACGTCCAGCGGATCATCGTAGGCAAGTCGGACGCGATCGATCTGGTCGTCATCGCGCTGCTGTGCCGCGGGCACGCTCTGATCGAGGACGTACCGGGCACGGGCAAGACGACTCTTACGAAGGCTCTGGCCTCGTCTCTAAGGTGCGACTTTCACCGCATCCAGTTCACACCCGACCTTGTGCCCGCCGACGTGCTGGGCGTCAACTTCTACAACATGAACTCCGGCGAGTTCGAGTTCCGGCCGGGGCCTATCTTCTCGCAGGTGCTGCTGGCGGACGAGATAAACCGTGCGACGCCGCGCACGCAGTCGGCGCTGCTGGAGGCGATGCAGGAACGACAGGCCTCCATAGACGGGGTTACGTCACCCCTGCCAAATCCGTTCATGGTGCTGGCGACGCTGAACCCGATCGAGATGGAAGGCACGTTCCCTCTCCCGGAAGCGCAGCTCGACCGCTTCCTGATGCGCGTAAAGCTCGGCTACCCGTCCCACGATGAGGAGTCGGCCATGCTCGATAGGTTCAGGGCGTCTAGCGGCGGCGGCAACATCTCGTCCGTTGCCGGGCCTGATGAGATATTCGAGGCCCAGCGCGCCGTCGAGCAGGTGCGCGTGGACAACACAATCCGCGAGTACCTCCTTGCCATAGTCGAGAAGACTCGCTCTCATGCGCAGCTGAGACTGGGCGCCAGCCCCAGGGCGTCGCTCAGCCTTCAGCATGCCTCACAGGCGCGCGCAGCCATCGAGGGCCGGGAATACGTCATCCCGGACGACGTGAAGGGCATGGCGAATTCCGTGCTGGCGCACAGGGTGGTGATCGAATCGTCCGCCGCGTTGCGCGGCAGGACGGCCGACAACGTGATTGGGGAGGTCGTCGGCTCCACCGCCGTCCCGATAGAGCGATAGCATATCGTCTGGATCAACCACGCTACGCCAGGCCGCAGAGTCCGCTTGCCCAGCCAGAACCTAAGGCCGCGCCAACAGGAAGAGAATGAACCCGGTATTCGTCACGTCTCACGCTAGGACAACCGGCAGAGGCTCTCCGGTTTCGGACATTCTCGTCCTCGTGCTTATCATCGTGGTGATAGTGGGGGCGGCCCTCGGCAAACCTCTAATTGCGGCCATTGGCGCCCTGGCGTTCGTGGTCAGCGTCGCCGCCCGTCTGTGGTCAAGGCTGTCGCTGGAAGAAGTGTCGTACGCCCGCAGCGTTAGCGCCGACCACCTCTTCCAGGGCGACGAGATCACGCTTACGCTCACGACGGAGAACAACAAGCCCCTTCCGTTGCCTTGGATGCGCATCCACGACTTCCTGCCGCAGGGCTTGGAAAGTTCCGATTCCACCTCTTCGGAAAAGGCCTTCCTTGGAGGTTCCGAGGTGACGGAGGTCATCAGCCTTGGCCGCTACGAAAGGGTGCGAGTGCATCTGAAGGTCCGTGCCGCCGCACGCGGCTACTACCGGCTGGGCCCGGCGCGTCTCGAAAGCGGGGACCTGTTCGGGCTGTTCAGCTCCTCTCGCGAAGAGCGTCAGTCGGCACACACCATCACCGTCTACCCGAAGATCATGCCGGCGCCGTGGCTCAATTTGCCGGCCGCGCGTCCCATCGGTGACTCGCGCACACGCATGAACCTCTGGGAGGACGTGTCGCGACCCAGCGGCATACGGGAATACAGGCCCGGCGACCCGTTGCGTAAGGTGGACTGGAAGGCCACCGCGCGCCACGCCACGCAGGAAAAGCTTTTCGTGCGGACGTTCGATCCCACCGTCTCCCACTACGCCGTCATCCTGCTCGAGTCGGCCACCACCAGCCGTCCCTGGGAGGGATTCATCTCTCACGTGCTGGAGGCGGCCGTAACGTGCGCCGCTTCAGTGGCGGTCCGCGCCAACGACTTGGGCTACCGGGTGGGCCTGATCGCCAATGGCGTACCGCCGCACGCGGGTGGGCGCGCCATCATTCCGCCTGCGACGTCGCCCGGCCACCTGCTGGACATCATGAAGTCTCTGGCGATGGTGAAGCCTATGTCCATAAAGAGCTTGGAAACGCTTACCAGCGAACACGGCCAGGATGCAATGCAGCCAGGCGCCACGGTCATATACATAGCAGGCAACTTCCGTCCGAGGACGGCGGAGTTCATATCCGCGCTGCCCTCGCAGGGCTACCGGGCGATGGCTCTGTACGTGGGCGAAGGGGAAACGCCGGTTCTGCCCAACGTGGAGGTCTTGGACGTTCGGGAACAGTTCGCAGATGCGGAAACACGCTCGATCTTCGAAAGGCCCGGCGACGCAGAGAGGCGCCGGCCCGGCTTCGGTAATCCGCATGTCTAACAACCGCGGGAAGATCATCCTGGGCGCGCTGGCCGTCTCGGACAGCATCTGGATATACGCCATCATGGCCGTGGCGGGCCTAACGATCGGCCTCGGCGGCTCGCCCATTTCGTGGGCGGCGCTTCTCGCCTTCTACGCGTTCGCCATGTTCGTGTCATGGGTCTTCATGGGGCTTCGTGGAAGCGCGGCCGCGCTGGCCATCATGGAGGGCTTGGTGGGACTGGTTGCCGTCTACCTCACCGTGGCCGCCGGCTCCTTCCACGCAGACCGCAGCTTCGACATGGCGTGGGCTGTCAAGTTGGCCGGCGCCGACCTCGACGCCACGGCCGTCGTCGGCGCCGTCTTCTCTCTAATCGCCCTTCTCCTCCTCTGGCGGCGCGCCGTCACCGTGGTGGCCGATGACTTTGCCGGAGAGCGGCTAAAGAGTGGCTTCAAGCGTGGCATCGTCATAATCGCAATAGCCGCGCTCGCCGAGCAACTCGCATCGCGCGAGGTGGGCATACAGCTCCTGCTGGCGCCGTTCTTTGCGGCAAGCCTTGCAGGGCTGGCGGTATCCAGGCTTCCCGAGCGCGGCCTGGGCGGCAAGGGCGTTTCCTGGGTGCGCGTCATCGGGGCGGCAGTGCTGGCGCTCATCGCCATAGGACTGGGGCTGGGGCTGCTGGGAGGCGTCTACGGAATAAACGTACTGCGCCTGATGTTCAAGGGCTGGGGCCTTTTCGTCGACGGGATGCTGTGGGTGCTTCGCTACCCGCTGGAAGTGGTGGTCAACCTGATCATGCTGATACTCAACTGGCTGAGAAGCATGTTCGGCTCGGAAGAACCAATCGAACGGGAAATGGGCGGCGGACTTCCGCAAAGCATCACCGAGGCGGCCGATCCGGCCGGTGAAAACCAGCTCTTCGAGACGATCTTCAACATCATCCAGTACCCGCTTCTGGCTATCGTATTGGTGGGCGCCTTCCTTGTTCTCGCGCTGGCATACCGGAGATTCACGTCGGGGCGAAGGAAGGAGGCAGACGAGGAGCGTGAGTCGATCCAAGAGGACCCCGACGCCGCCGGAGACCTGCTTAAGCTGCTCGCCGGGCTGCTGCCGTCGTGGATGAAGAGGGAACGGGAAGAGGAACGTCCGTGGCGGTATCCGGAGGACGAGCCGGGCGTGGCCGAGGTGTTCATCCTGTACTTCGACTACCTGTCCGCCGCCATCGCCAACGGCATGACCTTCATTCCCGGCGTCACGCCGAGCGAACGGGCGCCTGCCATGCAGGCCGCGCTGCCCGGCGCGCAGGTAGCGCTCGTTACGGAGATGTTCAATGCGGCGTGCTATGGGCACGTAGCCGCACCGCGATCGACGGTGGACAGGCTGCGCAATGAACTCTTGGCAATCGGCCAGTCGGAGGACGACGTCCGGCAACCTTCGTAAGATGCGCGCGGCCGGCGAAGCCGTCCTAACCCGGCCGCTTTGACGTTACCAGGCGGCCAGGTGGCTTATAGGCTCCGGCAGGTGAATCACCCTCAGCATGTTCGTATTGCCCGGCACCCCTACGGGCATGCCCGCTACCGCTACGGCAAGTTCACCCTCCGAGGCGAACCCGCTCTCGATGGCCGCCTTAGACCCCTCTACGAACATCTGCTGTACCCGCATGAACTCAGGCGCATTCAGCGATATGACGCCCCACCGCAGGGCGAGCCTGGGCCCCGCGTCGCTGTCACGGGCCATTGCTATTAGTGGGGCGGATGGCCGGAAGGAGGCCACCCTGTCCGCCGTACTTCCCGACTCGGTGAATGCGAGAATCACCTTTGCGCCCATGGTGGAGGCGGTCTGCACTGCGCTGTAGGCTATGGCGTCGTCTACGTCATGCCCGCGTTCCTGCAAAGCGCGCTGGCGACGCGTTAGGAGCTCCTCGAAGTCCATCTCGTTCTCGGCCCGGCGCGCGATCTTGGCCATGAAATCGACCGTCTGCACCGGATATTTGCCGATGGAGGTCTCCGCAGACAGCATGATGGCGTCTGCGCCGTCCAGCACTGCGTTGTACACGTCAGAAGCCTCTGCGCGCGTCGGGTGAGGCGCATCTTTCATGGACTCGAGCATCTGGGTTGCGATGATCACCACCTTGCCCGCGTCGTTGGCCGCCCGGACCATGCGCCTTTGTATGCCCGGCACCTCCTCGATGGGAAGCTCCACGCCAAGGTCGCCCCGCGCCACCATGACGCCCTGCGTTTCGTCGAGAATCGAGTCGAGGTTTTTGACGGCCTCCGTGACCTCGATCTTTGCGATCAGCTGAGGCTCTACCGACTGAACTTCTTTGGCTTTTTCAGAGACCCTTTCCCTTACGCCTCGAACGTCTTCGCGGTTGCGCACGTAGGAAAGCCCGATGAACTCGACGCCTGACGCCACCGCAAAATCTAGCGCGCTGGCGGTTTCGTCGGTGAAGTAGTCGAGAGTAGAAGTGTTGCCCGGAGCGGTCACGGCTTTGCGTGATTGGAGCGCGCCGCCGGATAGGACTCTGCAATGGACATTTTCTCCCTCGACGAGCGCCACCTCCATCTCGATGACCCCCTCGTCCACGAGAATTTGAGACCCTGCAGAGACGTCCCTGTGCAGCCCCACCGGCCATACCGCTGCGCGGCCCGACGTGGACGGCGCACGCGCAGCGGTCAGCACAAATTCCTGGCCGTCCTCCAACCGGATGGAATCTTCGCCGTTGTCACCGGTCCGGTACTTGGGCCCGGGAAGATCTGCCAGTATGCCTATCGGCGCCTTCATGATCTGCGCGGCCCGGCGGACATTTTGCACGTAGCGTTCGTGTGATTCCACGCCCCCGTGCGACAGATTCAGCCTGGCTACCGACATCCCAGCGCGAATGAGGCCGCAAATCAGTTCGACCGACTCCGTGGCAGGCCCTACCGTGCACACTATGCGGGTGCGCGGCCGGCTCACTACGTAGTCGGGCAGCTTGTAGGTGTAACTCTTGTCTCCGGCCTGTGGCATGTCGCACCTTCGCCTTTGCCGCGTGATGGTCGTTCAAGTTCCGTATCCGCCTAATTTACACATCCATGGCGCAGGCGGAACATTGCTTTCGCCAATTTTGACGTTCTAGTTTGTTGACATCACGTGCACGTCGAAACTAGACTGCCATACAAGGGCAAGGATAATCGATTCAGCATGGAGCGGGGCCATTTGAATTCGGCAAGGACACTTCTAGAACTCCAGGCAACAGACCAGCAGTTGGCTTCCCGCCGCCGCGAGTACAGAAGAGTTTCGGAAGACCTGGCGGCACAGGGAGGGCTGCCCCAGCTTAGAGACCTGGCTGAAAAGGCGCGCATCGGCGAGCTGGAGGCCCGGCTGGAGACGGCAAGGCTCGAATCGGAGTCTGCCACTCTACGGGAAAGACTGTCCGGGCTTGAAGAACGCCTCTATAGCGGCGCCATAACCAACGTTCGGGAACTGACCGCCATAGAGACGGAACACGCCGCCGCCAAGAGAGAACTGTCCCAGGTGGAGGATTCAATCGAACCCTCCCAGAACGCCGCAGAGGATGCGCGAGAGGCCAATGTGGCTCGGCAGACGGAACTTCGAGAAGCCGAGGCCGCATGGGAGGAATCCGAGAAGAGGCTGAAACAGCGGAGACAACGACTCGGACGGCAATGCATCGCCATGGACAAGGAACGCCAGCAGTCCACCTCCGGCATTCCGCCGGAGGACCTGTCGCTGTACAACTCCCTTCTCGTCCGAAAAGGCGGAGTGGCCGTCGTTCGGGTGGAACGGGGCGTTTGCCAGGGTTGCCGCGTGCGCCTGCCCCTAAGGGAACTGGCGCGAATCCGCACAACCGGAAACCTGGTCTCCTGTAGCAGTTGCAGCAGGATCCTCCTTAGCGAATAGACGATGCGGGCGATAGGACTCTTCCGGCAACCGGCGCCCGCCGCATCCCAACCGGGCGGGCCGTCACCGGATGACGTTGCCAGTGAGAACTCCTTTCGTATTTACTGCCGTCACAACGGACACAGGCTGCTTGGAATTGTCACGGACGCCGACGTAAATAGCATCTATTCCCGGCTGACGGACAACTTCAGCGGCCCGGGCGACAGGCCGTCGCTGGTCTTGATCCCCGACTCTTCACACCTGGCCGATTGCCTCGATACCTTCGTGGAACGGCTCATCGAACTGCGCTCGGAGGGCGCCGAGGTACGATGCCTCCAACCGGATCTCCCCGACCCGCTGCAGAACGGGCTGGACAAGTTGAGCCTGACGGGCAAGTCCTCCCGTTCGCAGCGCCGCATCCGGGAGGCCATACTGAGAAAAGCGTCCAGAGGCGAGGTGCTTGGCAGGACTCCGTACGGCTATACCGCCGGACTCGACGGTCAACTGAAGGTCAATGCCGAAGAGGCGGAGGTTGTGAGAACTATCTTCAACGCATACGCAGGAACCGGTCTGGCCGGCGCGCCGCAGACCGGGGACGGACTTGGCCTTCGCAAGATCGCCGCCCTTCTAAACGGCCGGGGATCCAGAACGAGGCGCGGAAACGCATGGACGCCCATAGCCATAGCGGGCGTGCTGAGGAACCGGGCATACGTCGGCACCTACACGCGGTACGGCGTGCGAATTTCCGGCTCGCACGAGCCGTTGGTGAACAGGGACACCTTCAACCGTGTGCGGCGCGTGCTCAAGAGCCGCAGGCCGGTCAGAAAGGCAAGATCGCTAGAGCCGTACCTCCTGGGCGGAATCGCGCGCTGCGTCACGTGCGGCCAGGGTGTGTTTGGCCTCACCAGGAGGCGAACCTGGCAGCGCAAGGACGGCGAACGTGTCAGCCGGACATACCGCTACTACCAGTGCCCCAGCCGCGGCGTTCCGGCCGGTGAGGAATCGGGGCCGCATCCGTCCTGGCGGGCTGAAGACCTCGAAAAGAAGGTCTTGGATGAACTGGCGCGCCAGGCCCGGAACGGCGGGCTAACGTCCGGCCGCGTGAATACTGCCGTGACGGAAGAGAGCGCCGGCCCCAGCAGCAAATTGGTAACGACGGAGCGGGAGTTTATGCGGGCCGTGCGGGCCGTGGCGTCGGGCTACGGAAACGTAGACAACCTGCGCGGCCCTCTCAGTCGCCTTGAACTCGTGAGAGAGTCCGAGTCGCGCGCGGAAGCGTCTGCAGACCCTGCGGAGCTGCTGAGCGCCGTATTCGGGGACGACGCAGAGGAGGCCAGGAAAGCGCTCTACCAGCTGGTCGAACGTGTGTCCGTGAGCCACGATCGGGTAGAAGTCCTGCCCCGTTCCGGTAACGGTACCGCCTCCGCTCATCCGACGGACGGAGAGTCGCCGGAGGCACAACCCGCCGGACCGGCCGCCATACGGTGATACATTCGCCTGCCCGCGGCGGCTCTGCCCCACTATCTCCGCTGATATCATCATTCAATCTAGGCGGACGGGCGGCCGCCTTCCGGCTATCTATGCCGGAGGGAGGAAAGTCCGAGCACCACCGGGCCAGGGCGCCCGCTAACGGCGGGGCGGGGCGACCCGACGGAAAGTGCAACAGAAACACACCGTCCCGGTTTGTCCCCTAGGGGGCCGAATTCGGGATAAGGTTGAAATGGCGAGGTAAGAGCTCACCGCCCGGCCGGTAACGGCCGGGGCCGGGCAAACCCCGTCCGGTGCAAGGCCAAATAAGGGGGCTATGATAAGGCCCGGGGAGCCCCCGGGTTGGCCGCTAGATCCCGATGGCAACACCGGGACCAGATGGATGGCCGCCACCTAACTCCAGGGCGAGGAGGAAGGCCCTGCCGGGCCGTAAACTCCCTTGAAGTAAGGCACAGAACTCGGCTTACAGTCCGCCTGGGACAGCGCCCCTACTCGTAGGGGCGTTCGTCGTATTGCCCATTCGCGCCCTTGCGGATACCCGGCCCGCAAGGCCCCGCCTGTCATGAACCGTAAGGGCGGTCCCCGTAGGGGCGATCCCTTGTGGGGGTCTGGCGGGGCGCGGCGGGGCACGCGAGACCACCACTTGGATTCTTCACTCCGCCGCGCTCCGTGAAAAAAGCCCGCCCGCGGAACTTCAGGGGTACCTCGGGCGGGCCAGGGTTGGGTGGGCGTTGTGACGGGGTTATGCGAGTTCGGCGGCCTTGTTACGGCGCCTCCGGTAGATGGCGTAGAGGAGCGCCGCGACCGCGGCGGCCACGAGCAGCAACCACAGCAGGTTGGACGACAGGTCGGCCTGCAATACCACGGCGTCGGAGCCGCCCGCTTCGACGTCTATGTTGAACGACGCCGTAACGGCTGCGTTCACGCCGTCCGAGGCCGATATGGTCACCTGGTGCGTCCCTACGGCCGCGAACTCCGTTACCGTGCCGGCAACCGTTCCGCCGCTGTAGGACAGCCCGTCCGGGAGACCGGCGAGCGACACGTCGAGCGTGTCCGCCGCGTCCGGATCGCTCACCTGGATGGCGATCGGCTCAATCGTCTGGCCCTGCCGGTAGGTCCGGTCGGCGGGCGCCGTCACGGACGGGGGGGTGTTCAGCGTGTTCGCGCCGTCCTTGCCGTTCTTTACGGCGCGGCTCTCGTCCAAGTCGTCCACCAAGATCGTCACCGCCGTGGTGTCGTCAACCGACGGATCGACGTTGCCCTCGGAGTCGAAGCCGTCGCTCACGCTGACCGTCACCGAGTGGAACCTGGCCGTCTCGTAGTCGATGTTTGCGCCCGGGGCGACCTTGATCTGGCCGGTGTAGGCGTCGATCACGAACTCGACCGCGCCGGTGAGCGTGTAGGTCAACGAGTCGGCGTCGGCGTCAAGGGAGACGACCGGGTCGCCTACCAATGTGCCTGCGGGCGAGTTCTCCGCCACGCTGCGCACGATGCCCTTGGACTTCGACGGGAAGGTGGGAGGCGAGTTGGCCTTCATCGTGGAGCCTTCCGACGAGTCGGACCACGGGCCGGAACCCTCTGCGTTGACCGCACGCACGCGCACCTCGTAGGTGGTCGCGCTCGCGAGGTCCACGATGCGTGTGGCCGTGACGTTCGCATCGACGCGCTGGATGATCCAGTCGCTGGTTCCCGCGACGCGGTGGCCCAGGTCGTATCCGATGATGGGCGGGCCGGTGTTGGCAGGGGCCTTCCACTCGACCGTCAGACCGCTCGTGGGCGAGATGGCGTCGGTGACGACCATCGGCGCGCCCGGCTTGGCCGGGGGTTCGTCCACGTCGGCGACGAGGATGGTGACGACCCTGAAGCGGTCTACCGCGTGGTCCTCTTCTCCCTGCGCGTTGCGGGCGTCGCTGACGCTCACGTTAACCGTGTAGGAACGGACCTTCTCGTAGTCTAGGTTCGCGTCCTGCGCGACCATGATCTGGCCGGTTGCGGAGTCGATGGTGAACTCGTCTACGCCGCTAAGCGCGAAGATCAGGTCGTCCCCGTCGGCGTCCGACGCGGCCACCGGATCTCCAACCGGCGTTCCGGCCGGCGAGTTTTCCGGCACGCTGCGCACGTCGCCGTCTACCGTGATGAATGCGGCTGCGCTGTTGGCGGCCACGGTGGATCCCTTGCCGGAGTCGGACCAGGGGCTTGCGCCCTCGTCGTTGACGGCCCGCACCTGCACCTCGTAGGTCTCGGCGCTCTTGAGGCCGCCGATACGTGCGTTCGTGCCGGATTCTTGTCCATCTCGCGAGATCCAGTCCTGCGCGCCGCCGGCGCGGTAGCGCAGTTCGTAGCCCGTGATGGCCGGTCCGTAGTTGGCCGGAGCGGTCCACTCGGCGGTAAGGCCGCTCGTGGGCGACTCCACGTCCACCGTCACCAGCGGAGGGCCGGGCTTGGCCGGTGGCTCGCTAACGTCGGCGATGAGGATCGTCACCCTGGCAGAGTCGTCGGCGTTCGGGTCGTCGTTCTTCCTTTCGTCCAGCCCGTCGCCCACGCTAACCATTGCGGTGTACGAGCGGACGGCTTCGTAGTTGAGATTCGCGCCCTCAGCCACGACGATCCTGCCGGTCGTGGAGTCTATGGTGAACTGGTCGGTCCCGTGTATCGACCAGATCAGCGAGTCCCCGTCGGGGTCGGACGCGGCCGGCGTTCCAACGTTCGTGCCCGCCGGCGAGTTCTCGTTCACCGTGAAGGTTTCGGGGCCTGAGATCTGCGGGGCCTCGTTGGAGCGGGGGTTCAGTGACCTCGACACTCCGGCCGGGTTGGCGAGCGTGTTCGCGTTGAGGCTTGGGTTCCGGGCGGCGATGGTCCCGGGCGCCGACCACGGGCCGGTTCCCTCGTCGTTCGAGGCCCGCACTCTGGCGCCGTATCCGGCCTCGGCGGACAGGACCGCTATGGCGGTCTCCGTCGCAGTTCCCGAGAAGTCGTGGTCGTGCCACTCTCCGCCGGACTGGCGGTACTGCACGTCGTAGTCGTCGATGGCCGGCCTGCCGGACGTGCCGGGCGCATTCCAGTCCACGTTAAGCGTGGTTCCGGCGCCGCGCGACAGCGTTGGGGCCGCGGGTGCGGGCGGCGGCTCGTCGACGTCCGTCACCTGTATCGTCAAGTCGGCGGTGGCGTCTATTACGTCGTCGGCAATGCCGAACTCGTCCGTGCCGTCGCTTATGCCCACGGTGACGCTGTAGGTCGACTTGCTCTCGTAGTCGAGGCTCGCGCCGGCCTTCACCGTTATCTGGGCCGTGCCGGCGTCTATCGCGAAGGTGGACGCGCCGGGCCCGCTCAGCGAGTATGTGAGCGGGTCGCCGTCGGGGTCGGTCGTCGCAACCGGAGAGCCTACGTTCGTTCCCGCAGGCGAGTTCTCAGGCACGGAGAGTGAGCCGGAGGCCTGGGACGTGGGGGGCAGGTTCACCTGGTTCGACTTTTCGCCGTCCGGCGGCGAGTCCTGCGTCTTCGCTATGCCGCTGTCCGACCAGTCGCCGGAACCCTCGTCGTTCGTGGCCCTCACCTGCACTTCGTATTTCTGCCCGGCCTCGAGGCCGGTCACGGAGGCGGAGGTGTGCGTGCCCGTGAAGTCGAGCGCGATCCAGACGCTGCCGTCAACGTCCTTGAACTGAACGTCGTAGTCGATGATGGCAGGCTTGCCCGTCACGTCCGGCGCGGTCCACGAAACGTCGAGCTGGCTCGTGCTGGAGTCGGGATTGACCGTCACAGTGGGCGCGGCCATCTTGGCCGGAGGCTCGTCCACGTCGCCAATGCTGATGGTGACCGTGACGGTGTCGTCGATGGCGTTGTCGGGGTTGTTCTCATTGTCCAGCCCGTCGCTGGCCGACACGGTCACCGTGTAGCCGCTGACAGACTCGTGGTCGAGGCTGGCGCCGGAGGCCACCTCTATCTGCCCCGTGGCGGAGTCGATTATGAACTCGCCGGCGCCGCTTATGGAGTAGGTGAGCGTGTGCCCTTCCGTGTCGTTGGCGATCACCGGGGCGCCGACGGCCGTCCCGGCAGGCGAGTTCTCGTCCACGCTGCGGGTCGTGTCGTCCGGCTGGAACTGCGAGTCGAGGTTCTTGTCCTCGGTGCTGGCGGCGCCGCTGGTCGACCAGCCGCTCTCGCCCTCGTCGTTCTTCGCCTTGACCTGCACCTCGTACTGGGTACCGCCGGTGAGGCCGGTCAGCGTGGTCGAGGTTCCAGCGCCGGTGAAGGAGTGCACGCTCCACGTGGAGTCGGACGCCTTCTTGTAGTGCACGTCGTAGTCGGTGATGGGCGGCTTGCCGGTCATGTTGGGCGCCGTCCACGCTACGTCCAGCTTGGCCTTCGGCGCGGCGGCGTTCTGCGTGACCGTGGGCGGGTTGGGCGCAACCGGCGGCTCGTCGACGTCGGTCACGTCAATCGTGACGGGCACGACGTACGCGCCAGGCGCGTTGGGCCTGATGCTGGAGGGCTGCGCCATCGATACGCGCACCGTGACGGTCACGTCGTACGAGGTCTTGGCCTCGTAGTTGAGGCTCGTTCCGCTCTTCAGCCGGATCTGGCCGGTCGATGAGACGATATCGAACTTGGCGGCGTCCGTGCCGCTGAGGCTGTGGGTAAGGTCGTAGTTGTTGGGATTTGAGGAGGCCGTTACCGGCGAGCCGACATTCGTATTGGCCGCCGAGTTCTCGGCGATGCTGCGCGTCACTGCGTCGGCCTGCGTTATGGCCGTGCCGGAGGACGACCAGCCGCCGTTCCCCTCGGCGTTCACCGCGCGCACCTGCACCTCGTAGCTACTGCCGTCCGACAGGCCGGTCAGCGCGGTAGAGGTACCCGTGCCCGTGAAGGAGTGCGAGGTCCAATTGGATGCGCCCGACAGCCTGTACCGCACGTCGTAGTCGCTGATGGCGGGCTTGCCGGTCACGTCGGGAGCAGTCCACGACACGTCCAGCTTGGAGGTGGGCGTAGTGGAATTGGCCGACACCGACGGGGAGGCCGGCTTGGCCGGAGGCTCGTCCACGTCCGTAACGCTGATCGTCACCGAGATGGTGTCGTCAACTACCGTGTCCGCCGTGCCGTCGGACTTCTTCTTGTCGCTGACGCCGACGGTCACGCTGTAGGAGGACTTCGCCTCGTAGTCCAGCGAGGTCCCCGACTTGACGGTGATCTGGCCCGTGGTGGAGCCAATGTTGAACTTGCCGGCGTCCGTACCGCTCAGGGTGTAGGTGAGCGCGTCGCCCTCGGTGTCCGTCGCGGTGACGGCGGCGCCGACGTTCGTGTTGGCAGTCGAGTTCTCGGCGACGCTGCGCGCGGCGGTGTCAGCGCTGAACGACGAGTTGACGTTCTTGTCTTGGGTCGTGGCCGTGCCGCTGGACGACCAAGAGCTGTCGCCCTCGTCGTTCTTCGCCTTCACCTGAACTTCGTAGCTCGTCCCCTCGGTCAGGCCGGTCAGAGTCGTCGAGGTACCCGTTCCCGTGAAGGCGTGCGAAGTCCAGGTGGAATCGCTGGTCTTCTTGTACTGCACGTCGTAGTCGCTGATCGCCGGCTTGCCGGTCATCGTAGGCGCAGTCCAGCTCACGTCCAGTTTGGTCTTGGGCGTGGTGGAGTTCTGCGCCACGGTGGGAGCGTCCGGCGCAGCCGGCGGCTCGTCCACGTCCGTAACGCTGATCGTCACCGAGATGGTGTCGTCGACTACCGTGTCCGCCGTGCCGTCGCTGTCCTTCTTGTCGCTGACGCCGACCGTCACGCTGTAGGAGGACTTCGCCTCATAGTCCAGCGAGGTCCCCGACTTGACGGTGATCTGGCCCGTGGTGGAGCCAATGTTGAACTTGCCAGCGTCCGTCCCGCTCAAGGAGTAGGTGAGCGCGTCGCCCTCGGTGTCCGTCGCGGTGACGGCGGCGCCGACGTTCGTGTTGGCAGTCGAGTTCTCGGCGACGCTGCGCGCGGCGGTGTCAGCGCTGAACGACGAGTTGACGTTCTTGTCCTGGGTCGTGGCCGTGCCGCTGGACGACCAAGAGCTGTCGCCCTCGTCGTTCTTCGCCTTCACCTGAACGTCGTAGCTCGTCCCCTCGGTCAGGCCGGTGAGAGTCGTCGAGGTACCCGTTCCCGTGAATGCGTGCGAAGTCCAGGTGGAATCGCTGGTCTTCTTGTACTGCACGTCGTAGTCGCTGATCGCCGGCTTGCCGGTCATATTCGGCGCAGTCCAGCTCACGTCCAGCTTGGTCTTGGGCGTGGTGGAGTTCTGCGCCACGGTGGGAGCGTCCGGCGCCGCCGGCGGCTCGTCCACGTCCGTAACGCTGATCGTCACCGAGATGGTGTCGTCAACTACCGTGTCCGCCGTGCCGTCGCTGTCCTTCTTGTCGCTGACGCCGACGGTCACGCTGTAGGAGGACTTCGCCTCGTAGTCCAGCGAGGTCCCCGACTTGACGGTGATCTGGCCCGTGGTGGAGCCAATGTTGAACTTGCCGGCGTCCGTACCGCTCAGGGTGTAGGTGAGCGCGTCGCCCTCGGTGTCCGTCGCGGTGACGGCGGCGCCGACGTTCGTGTTGGCAGTCGAGTTCTCGGCGACGCTGCGCGCGGCGGTGTCAGCGCTGAACGACGGGTTGACGTTCTTGTCTTGGGTCGTGGCCGTGCCGCTGGACGACCAAGAGCTGTCGCCCTCGTCGTTCTTCGCCTTCACCTGAACGTCGTAGCTCGTCCCCTCGGTCAGGCCGGTCAGAGTCGTCGAGGTACCCGTTCCCGTGAAGGCGTGCGAAGTCCAGGTGGAATCGCTGGTCTTCTTGTACTGCACGTCGTAGTCGCTGATCGCCGGCTTGCCGGTCATATTCGGCGCAGTCCAGCTCACGTCCAGCTTGGTCTTGGGCGTGGTGGAGTTCTGCGCCACGGTGGGAGCGCCCGGCGCAGCCGGCGGCTCATCCACGTCGGTAACGCTGATCGTCACCGAGATGGTGTCGTCGACTACCGTGTCCGCCGTGCCGTCGCTGTCCT
Organism: Dehalococcoidia bacterium; assembly: GCA_963663555.2. Taxonomy (GTDB): domain Bacteria; phylum Chloroflexota; class Dehalococcoidia; order Lucifugimonadales; family Lucifugimonadaceae. Next base: position 85,655 of record CAXXNJ010000010.1, on the reverse strand, counting down.
TCTTGTCGCTGACGCCGACCGTCACGCTGTAGGAGGACTTCGCCTCATAGTCCAGCGAGGTCCCCGACTTGACGGTGATCTGGCCCGTGGTGGAGCCAATGTTGAACTTCCCGGCGTCCGTGCCGCTTAAGGAGTAGGTGAGCGTGTCGCCCTCGGTGTCCGTCGCGGTGACGGCGGCGCCGACGTTCGTGTTGGCAGTCGAGTTCTCGGCGACGCTGCGCGCGGCGGTGTCGTCGCTGAACGACGGGTTGACGTTCTTGTCTTGGGTCGTGGCCGTGCCGCTGGACGACCAAGAGCTGTCGCCCTCGTCGTTCTTCGCCTTCACCTGAACGTCGTAGCTCGTCCCCTCGGTCAGGCCGGTCAGAGTCGTCGAGGTACCCGTTCCCGTGAAGGCGTGCGAAGTCCAGGTGGAATCGCTGGTCTTCTTGTACTGCACGTCGTAGTCGCTGATCGCCGGCTTGCCGGTCATATTCGGCGCATTCCAGCTCACGTCCAGCTTGGTCTTGGGCGTGGTGGAGTTCTGCGCCACGGTGGGAGCGCCCGGCGCGGCGGGCGGCTCGTCCACGTCGGTCACGTTGATGGTCACGGAAATGGTGTCGTCTATTGCCGTGTCCGCCGTACCGTCCGCCTTCTTCTTGTCCGTTACGCTGACCGTCACGCTATAGGAGGTCTTGGCCTCGTAGTCGGGGATATTGCCCGACTTCACCGTTATCCGGCCCGTGGAGGAGCCGATCTCGAACTTGCCGGAGTCCGTCCCGCTCAGGGTGTAGGTTAGAGTGTCGCCTTCTTCATCCGTGGCGGCCAACGCCGTGCCGACGTTGGTCCCGGCCGCCGAGTTCTCCGCTATGCTCCGCGTGGCCGTTGCCCCGTCGTCGAAGGTCGGGCCCTCGTTCACGTTGGTTACGTTGATCGTCACCGGGATGGTGTAGCTGCCCGGCGCGTTGGGGCTGAGGCTCTGCGACTGCGCTACGGCCGCCGTCACGGTGACGGTGACGCTGTAGCTCGTCTTGGTCTCGTAGTCCAGCGTGGTTCCCGTCCCCACCTCTATCTGCCCGGAGGACGAGTCGATGCTGAACGAGCTTGCGTCCGTTCCGCTCATGCTGTGACTGAACGTGTAGTTGTTCGGGTTGGAGGTAGCCGTGACCGCTGCGCCTATGTCCGTCCCTGCAGCCGAGTTTTCGGCAATGCTGCGGGTTACGGCGTTGGCGTTCGTTATCGCGCTGGCCGAATCCGACCATGCGCCGTCGCCCTCGGCGTTGACGGCCCGCACCCGCGCCTCGTAGCTCTTGCCCGCGGTCAGGCCCGTCAGGGTCGTGCTGGTAGTGGTCCCGGTAAAGGACGCGTCAGTCCAGTCGGAATCGCCCGACAGCCGGTACTGCACGTCGTAGTCGTTCACGGCCGGCTTGCCGCTCATCTGCGCGGTCGTCGGGGCCGTCCACGACACGTCAATCTTGGTCGTCGGCGTCGTGCTGTTAGCCGCCACCGTGGGCGTGGCCATCTTGGGCGGCGGCTCGTTCACGTCGGTCACGTTGATGGTGATGGTGATGGTGTCGTCGATGCTGCTGTCGTCGTTGTTGCTGCTGTCCTTGCCGTCGGTGACATCTACCTCGACCGTGTACGAGGACTTGGCCTCATAGTCGGGGATATTGCCCGTCTTCACCTGGATCTGCCCGCTGGTGGAGACGATGGTGAACTTGTCCTTGTCCGTTCCGTCCAGGGTGTAGGTCAGCGCGGCCTGGCCGCCGCTGGACGTGACCGCTGCGCCGACGTTCGTTCCTGCCGCCGAGTTTTCGGCGATGCTGCGCGTGGCGGTGTCCGACGGGAAGGTGGGCGTTTCGTTCACGTCGGTCACGTTGATGGTGACGGGGACGAGGTAGTCGCCCGGCCCGTTGGGGCTGAGGCCGGTCCCGCCGGTCCCGGTCGGGGCGCCCCCGGAGGCTGCGATAGTCACGATGACGCTGTACGACTTGGTAGTTTCGTAGTCCAGCGTGGTTCCGGTTCCTACCGTGATTTGCCCCGTGGAGGAGTTAATGCTGAACTTGCTGGCGTCGGCGCCGCTCAGCGAGTGAGTCAGCCCGTAAGTGTAGGGGTTGGAATCTACCTTGACCACCGCGCCCACGTTGGAGTTCGCCGCCGAGTTTTCGGCGATGCTGCGAGTCTGGGTGGTGTACTGGGTGATTGCCGTACCGGAGGCTGACCAGGCGCCGGTGCCTTCGGTGTCCGTAGCGCGCACCTGCACTTCGTAGCTCTTGCCGGGGGTCAGGTTACTCATCCCTGAGGTGGTACTCGTGCCGTTGTGGAGCTGGCTCGTCCAACTGCTTGCCCCGGTCAGCCGGTACTGCACGTCGTAGTCGGAGAGATTGTTGGCGGACGGCGCCGTCCAGGACACGTCCAGCTCGGTCGTCGGATTGGTGGAGTTCCGGGTCACCGTGGGCGCGCTCATGGACGGCGCGCCTAGGTTGTTGATGTTGATTTCCACTGTGCGGGCGGAATCGTTTGTGTAACTGGTGCCATCCACTGTCTTGGTTGCCTTGTACTTGACCGTGCCGCTGTACTTGGTCTTGGTCTCATAGTCCAGGGTCGCGCCGGACTTCACCTCGATCAGGCCGCTGCTGTTGATGGTGAAAGCGCTGGCGGCGTCGCCTTCGATGGTATATTGGCTGGCCGCGGCGTTGGAATTACCTTTTCTGCCCACGGATGCCAAGTCGGTGCCGGCGGCGGAGTTCTCGTTCACCGACATGGCGGTGGTGCAGGTCATCTTGTACTTCCAGGTGAAGTCCGCGGAGAGGCCGCCGGGGTCCGTCGCCGTGGTGGTTATGGTCACCCACGTGTCGGCGGGATGGTTGGCGCGAATCCGGACCGGGGTGTCCTGCGTGATGGCTACCAGCCCGGGATGGGAGCTGGTCGAAGCGATGGTCAGAGTGTCGCCGTCCGGGTCACTGAAATAGCTATTCTCGCCAGAGGGGTACGACACCCCGTGGTTGTGGTAGCACTCGTTGTCACTGCCGGGGGGATCGCTCGTGGGCGATACCCGATGATGGCTATCGTGAGTGCTGGCTATCGTTTGGGGCGCCTGGTTGGATTGGGCCGATGCGCCCTCCTCCGCCTTCAGCGTCTCTATGCTGAACGAGAGCGCCGCGGTGTCCGTGCCGTCCGTCGCCGAGTAGGTGTATGCAGTCATCGCCGCGGCGGCCGTGGGCGTGCCGCTGACGGTGCGGGCGGCGGCGTCGAAGGAGAGGCCGGTGGGAAGGGCCGGGGAGAGAGAGTAGGTTATCGTCCCGCTTCCGCCTGTGGCCGCCGGCAGCGTGAGCGTCTTGATGGCCGCGCCCTTGTTGTATACCTGCGCCGTCACCGTTGCGTCGCCGAAGGAGAGCGGTTGTGCGGGCGGCGTGTATGGCCCAGCGGCCTCGGAGTCGCGCCATCCGCTGTCGCCGCCTTCGTTGCGTGCGCGCACTGCGACGTAGTAGGTCTTGGCGTTGTCGACGCCGTCTACGTCGATGGTGGTGGAAGCGTGGTTGAAGGCCGCCAGGCTCCAGTTCTGCTTTTCGTCGGAGCTGTATGTGACGTGGTAGCTGGTTGCGCCGTCTACTGCGGGCCAGCTGGCGGTGAGTGCGCCGTCGGTGCGCGTCACCGTGATGTAGGACGGTACGGAGGGGGCTGGGACAGGGGTGGGGTCCGGCTTGGGCGCCGGCTTGGTAGTGGGTTGCGGCGTGGGCGTGGGCGTTTGCGGTACGAACGGCCCTGCGGGGGCTGAGTTGCGCCATCCGCTGTCGCCGTCGGCATTTCGGGCGCGCACGCCCACCACGTACGTCTTGGCGTTATCGACGCCGTCGACGTCGATGCTGGTGGAGGTGTGCTCGTGGGCGGCCAGGCTCCAGCTGTGCTTGCCGTCGGAGCTGTATGTGACGTGGTAGCTGGCGGCGCCGTCTACTGCGGGCCAGCTGGCGGTGAGCGCGCCGTCTGTGCGCGTCACGGTGACCGATGACGGCGTTGCGGGCGCCGAACCTGAGCCCTCGACTGCGCCGGGCACCAGCGCTGCGACCACCGATACCAGCAGCAGGCCCAGTATCAGCCGCAGCCGGCTGTCCTGGAAGCGCGCTCTGGCTCCCTGTAGTCTTCGTAGCCTCTCGCCGCCCCTGCCGGCAACGGATTCTCTGAGCATCGTTTCCACCTCTGCAACGATTGCCTAGCCGTGACGATATTCACCATAACTAGTGACTCGTCATCTGGTGACACATATAATTACTGCATATTCTAACGCTTGTCAATAGCATATTTCAGCAATTCCATCAATTGACCCATCCGTCATTCCAGTGAAAACGGGAATGACGGGAAGGGGGTGTGGGTGGATGGCGCGCGTTGTGGTGTGCACGCGGGAAGACCCCCATCTCAATCTTCCCCCGCAGACGGGGGAAGAGGTAGGAGGGGAAGACGCCGCGGCGCGCGTGTTGGTGGGCGCGCGTGTTCGTGGCGGGCCCCGCCAGGCGGCCACAAGGGAGCGCCCCTACGGGTCCTGCGGGAGGACGCCCGTACGGGGGGGAGGGCGGCCACAAGGGAGCGCCCCTACGGGTCCTGCGGGAGGACGCCCGTACGGGGGGGAGGGCGGCCACAAGGGAACGCCCCTACGGTGGGGAGGGCGGCCACAAGGGAGCGCCCCTACGGATGGGGAGGGCGGCCACAAGGGAGCGCCCGTACGGGGGGGAGGGCGGCCACAAGGGAGCGCCACTACGGTGGGGAGGGCGGCCACAAGGGAGCGCCCGTACGGGGGGGAGGGCGGCCACAAGGGAGCGCCCGTACGGGTCCTGCGGGAGGACGCCCGTACGGGGGGGAGGGCGGCCACAAGGGAGCGCCCCTACGGGGGGGATGCCTTTACGATTTACGCTACAACCCAAAACCCCCGGCTATCCGCCGGACGGGTTCTTTAGGTAGTAGGTCATCGACTGCATCGCGAGCACGGGGTCGATGTTCATCACTTTCACGCCCTGTGGCGCTTGGGGCGAGAGCGGGGCGTAGTTCAGGATCGACCGGACGCCCGCATCGACCAGGGCGTCGATGACCGACTGGGCGGCGGGTGCTGGAACGGTGACGATGCCTATCCTGATGTTCCTAGCCCGGACGGTCGACGGGATCTCGCTCATCGCCTGCACTCGCAGTCCGCCGACCTCGTGGCCGGTCAGTCTTTCGTCCTCGTCGAAGGCCGCCACGACTCTAAAGCCCTCCGGCTCGAAACCTGGGTAGGAGACTACCGCCCTGCCCAGTCTGCCCATTCCGAGTACGGCTGCGTTCCAGGAGATGTCCAGCCCCAGTATGGTGCGGAGAGACGATACCAGGTGGCCCACGTTGTACCCTCGGCCCTGCTTGCCAAAGCGGCCAAAGTAGCTGAGGTCTTTGCGAATCTGCGCCGGCGTCATGTGCAGCCTCGACCCCAACTGCGCCGAGCTTACGACCTCCACGCCCTGGGACCGGAAGAGGGTGAGGGCGCGGACGTATAGAGGCAAGCGCTGCACTACTACCTCCGGAACGTCGCCATCTTCTAGAAACACCTGGAGGCGGCGTGTACGGCCTGCGCCTGCTGCCATGGGATATTCACTCTCCTGCGAAGAGCAAGGTCTGAAAAGAGGGAAATGCGGGCTAGTGGCTTATATCACAATGTATTTTGGCCGGACAATTGGGAAAGGGCAGGCCGGCGGCGGTTCCAGGGTCGAGCGCTTGAGAGCAGTGGGCGATTGGCGATATACTGTAGCCGCCGGAAGCGGATTCACCCTAGTCGTGAGCCTCCGGTCGCAGGGCGGACCGGCGCCCGTTGCGGGACATTTAGCAAGGAGGTGGTCAAACAATGGCAGATAGTAGAACCAGAGGCGCTCTGCTCTAAGCAAGGGTACCCTCAAGGCAGTACGCCTCGGCGGCGTGGGGCCACCCGGCCGGGATCCACTCCCAGCCCGGTGGCCCCACACGCGTTTACGGTGAATCGCCATAGCCTTGCCCAGGCCGGATACGGGTATGAAAATGAGTCTGTGCCGGGCGGCGCTTACCCCCATCTCAATCTTTCCCCGCCGACGGGGGGAGAGGTAAGAGGGGGCGCGTTTAGGGGGGACAGCCAAGCAGCGATGTCACAGCCCATGCGCAGGCACTTCGTGGCGACGGCGTTCGTAGTCTACGAAGATGCCGTCCTGCTTCACTGGCACCGCAAGATCCAGGCGTGGCTGCCTCCCGGAGGACACCTGGAGCCCAATGAAGATCCCGTGCAGGCCGCGCTGCGCGAGACGCTAGAAGAGACGGGCATCGAGGTGGATATATTGCCGACAACCTCTGCCCTGCCGATAGACGATCCCGTCCAGCTAGCCCCGCCGTTCACCATCCAGGTGGAGGACATACCGGACGACGGCGAAGGCGAGCATCAGCACATCGACTTCATATATTTCACCGTGCCCAAGAGCGAGCCGTTCTCCGTTCCATCCGGCTGGCGGTGGTTCACGAGGAAACAGCTGGCGTCGCGGGAGCCGGTATCCAGCGGGGAGGCATTTCCGGCGCCCCCGCCGGATGACGTGGTAAAGATAGGGCTATCTGCGCTGGACGCGGCCGCACGGACGCAGGCGTGCGGCCCCGCCGTGGCCGGGGAGTGACGGCGCGGCCTTTCCGTCATTTCCGTCCCCTTGTCGTCATTCCCGTGGAAACGGGAATGACGATGGCCTTGGTCAGGCCGCACAAGGTGATGAAAATGGGGCGTCGTCGGGCGCCAGCGCGCGCGCCGTTAACAACGAACATGGAGGCGCGACGCGCGCGAAGACCCCCATCTCAATCTTCCCCCGAAGACGGGGGAAGAGGTAGGAGGGGACGCCCCTGCGGGGCGGGCGCGGCACGGCGTCGCGCGGTTCGTGGCGTCGCGCGTGGGGGTGGGCGACGATTCCCCCGCCAGGCGCCCACAAGGGAGCGCCCCTACTGATGGGGAGAGGGCGCCCACAAGGGAGCGCCCCTACGGATGGGGAGAGGGCGGCCACAAGGGAGCGCCCCTACGGGGGGGAGGGCGGCCACAAGGGAGCGCCCCTACGGATGGCGAGGGCGGCCACAAGGGAGCGCCCCTACGGGTCCTGCGGGAGGACGCCCGTACGGGGGGGAGGGCGCCCCTACGGGGGGGAGGGCGACCACAAGGGAGCGCCCCTACGGATGGCGAGGGCGGCCACAAGGGAGCGCCCCTACGGATTCCCGTTTTCACGGGAATGAGGGGGGGGAGGGTATTAGCGGAAACGGCCTCGGGCCGCGATGGGCACGACGTCCTCGACGACGCCGTTGCGGACGCAGAAGTAGTGCGAGTGGAGGTTGATCGTGGTGTCGCCGTGCATCGGAAGCAGGCTGACGCGGTCGCCCACCTTCATGTTCTCCGCTTCGCCCTCCACCGTCAGGATTCCGTGCTCCTCCGCCAGCCTGCTGAGTGACGCGCCCGGCCTTCCCTGCACCACCGGCGGGCCGGAGTCGACGCTCATCGACTTCAGCCCGACGTCGATTATCGCCCGCTCCCGCACCGGCTTGCTCATCACCTGTGCGATCACCGTCAGGGCGGTTGTGAATTCGGGCGATTCGGGGCCGTATGCGCCGTCCATGAAGACGTATGTGCCGCACTGCACTTCGGTGTACCGCTCGTGCGAGCCGGAGGCGCGGTAGGTGCTCGTTCCTGCGCCTGAGACGACTTTTACAGGATAGCCGGCCTCCTCGGTGGCGATGATCGCCGTCTCCAGCTTGCCCAGCCACTGCGCCACCGCGTCGGTCTGAGCCTGGTCTTCCGGGGTCACGTGGCCCTCGTAGCCCATCAGCCCGTCGAACCTCAGCCCCGGCGCGTCGGCCACCTTTCGCACCAGCTCGACAGTCGGCTCGCCCGGTTCCACGCCGGTGCGGTTGATCTTGATGTTGACGTCGACGAGTACGCCGAGTTCCACCCCCGTCCTGACGGCCTCTGCGGACAGGTCTTTCACGTTGGCCGGGTCGTCGACTATCACGCCGATCCTGGCCCGGTGCGCCAGCGCAGCCAGCCGGGGTATCTTTACCGGCCCGACGACTTCGTTGGCGACGAGTATGTCCTCGACGCCGCCTGCGACCATCGCCTCGGCCTCTCCGACCTTGGCGGCGCAAACGCCGATGGCCCCTGCCCGAACCTGCTTGAGCGCCCAGTAGGGGCTCTTGTGGGTTTTTACGTGCGGCCTGGCGTGGACGTCATTGTCGTCGCACCAGTCTTGGAGGGCCTTGACGTTGTGCTCCGCGGCGTCTAGGTCCACGACCAGCGCCGGCGTGTCGATCTCCTCCAAGGGCGTTCCGGGAAGCGGCATGTAATCTACGGTCAAGGGTCTTTCTCCCTGGAGGGTCATCTCCTCCGGCGCGCTGGTTATTCGTCGGCCACTGAGTCTAGCAGGCGCCTCCATCTTCGTTGTTAACCGCGCGCGTTGGTGGCCGGGGACAATCCCCCATCCTAACCTTCCCCGCTAAGCCTCCGTTCCAGTTTTTCCAGCCGCTCAGCCAGCTCCCGGTTCTTGTCCTCGAGCTTCTCGACCTCAGACCGCAATTTCTTCACGTCGTCCGGGGCGTTCTTGCCGGCCCTGATGTCTCTGACGGCCTGCCTTGCCGTGCGCACCACCCTGCCGTCCAGCTCGCGGTCGGCCATGCGTTGCAACGCCGGAACTGCGTCTATGGCGATGAGCCGCCGCAACGAGCTTATGGCGGCCAGCCTGGCCCTGTACCACGGGTCGTCCAGCAAGTCGGTCAGCGTCTCCGCGGTGGGCCTGTGGTCCTCCCCTGCCGTGGCGAGCGCGGCGATGGCGGTCTCACGCGCGCGTTGCGGCTGACCGTATTCCGACCAGCGCGTCACGACTTCCCGCGACTCTTTCGTCTTGAGTTCGGCCAGGCCCTGGATTGCACCGGAGCGCACCGTCTCCATGTGCGATTCTCTGTCCAGCGCGCTGACCAGCTTGGCATAAGCCTTTTCCGACTTGGTCTTGCCGAGGCTGGCTGCGGCGGTTGCGGCGACGTAGTAGCTCACGTCGGAATCCAGCATCTCGGACAGCGCGTCGGCGGCCTGTTCGCGCTTGAATTTGCCCAGCGCCTCGGCCACGCCGCGGCGCGCCTTGGGATGATCGACCTCCCGACATTCAAGCAGTGCGTCGAGGGCGGCCTGGGTGCGTATCTCGCCAAGCGCCCGCGCCGCGGCTACCTGCACTCCCCAGAACGAGTCTTCACGCAGCGCCTTCACGAGGGCCTGTATCGACTCAGGCGCGCCGTGCTTGCCGAGGCCCTGCGCCGCCTCGATGCGGCCTATGACGTCCTCGTCGTTCTCCAACTGGTAGACGAGCAGTTCCTTTGGCCTGTCGAAATCGAGGCTCTTCAGCACGGAATATCCCGCGTCGAACTGTACCGCCTTGGGCCGGTCTTGCAGCTGGAACGTAAAGCCGTGCTCCTTCCCGGAAACCGTGACGCGCCGGGTTTCCCTGCCGGAATCGGAGAGGAACGCTATTTCCAGTCTGCACCTGAAGGGCGAGTCCTGTGTTTGCCGGACGCTGAGCGAGGCGGACTTTAGGTCTGAGTCCCACGAATACGTGACCTTGAATTCGGGATGTCCGGCGCGGAACACCCATTGGTCAAAGAACCAGTCCACGTTGCGGCCGGTCAGCTCTTCGACGGCCCTCTGCAGGTCAACGGTCAGGACGTTGCGCCCCTTGTAGCGCTGTACGTAGTGGCGAATGGCCTCGGTGAACGCCTCTTGACCCAGTTCTCTGCGCAGCATGTGCAGTACCAGGCCGCCCTTCTCGTACAGGTGGTGGTCGAAGATGTCCACCGGGTCCCCGTAGCGGCGCTCTACTATCGGCCTCCGGTAGCTTTCGCCCAGGTATCCTCGCGCCATGAGCAGGATTTCGTACAGGTACTCATCGACTCCGCGGTGATGCTCCTGCCAGCGCGCCTCGTAGAAGGTGGCGAACCCCTCGTTCAGCCAGCCGTGCGACCACTCCCGGCAGGTGATGAGGTCTCCGAACCACTGGTGCACCGCCTCGTGCGACACCAGGAAGTCCGACGAGAAGTCGAGGTGCGCCCGTTCGTCATGGAGGGTGAGGTCAGTCTGCGTGGTGGCTGAGGTGTTCTCCATTCCTCCGAATATGAAGTCCTGCACCGCTACCTGGGTGTACTTGTCCCATGGGTACTTTTCGCCAAATTCCTCCTCATACATGGCGATCATCGCCGGGGTGTTCTCGAATGCGCGTCTCGCATCCGCTTCCCGGCCGGGTTCGCAGTAGAAGTCGATGAGCGGGTCTTCCGCCTGCATCACCTCGCGCGAGAACCTGCCCGCCACTAGGGTGATCAAGTAGACGGCGTGTTTCTTGTCCTGTAGCCAGTGGACGGTGCGGGTACCCTCGGCGCGATTGCGGCGGTCGCTGATCAGCCGCCCGTTGGAAATGACGGTCCAGTCCGAAGGCACCGTGGCGATGATCTCGCTGGTGAGCAGTCCCTTCGGTTCGTCGATGCAGGGGAACCAGTGGTGGTTGTCGGTGTCCTGGCCCTGGCTCCATATCTGTACCGGCTTGTCGGGATAGGCCTCATCTGGGCCGGTGAAGTAGAGTCCCTGCCGGGGCGTTGAAACGTACTCGATGGCCAGTGAAAAGCCGCGCCTGCGCGAGTAGCGTCGGGGAAGATCGACGATCAGCTTCTTGCCGCTTTGAACGAATTGGGCCGGCGTCGTTCCCGTGGTAACCGAACTGACGGCCGTGTCCTCGCAGTCCAGTTCAACCCTCTGCACGCCTGCGACTATGGGCCTGAGCCTCAGCTCGGCTTTGCCGATCACCTGTTTCTCGTCCAGGTCAAAGCGGACGGTGATCTTGACGTGGCTGACGTCGACGTTGCGGTCCTGCAGGTAGTGGGGCCTGTCGCCTGGAAGAGCGAACGGGGCCGAAGCGAGTTCAGATCCTGCGCCTTCCCACCCCCTGCCGGTGAGCCAAGTCTCGTCTCTCGGTCCGCAATGCCTAGTCAAAGCTCCGTACTCCTAACTCGCTGCCTGCGCCGCTCTTGGCCGGAAGCGCTTCTGTGGGAACGCCCATCCGGCAGTTGGCGACGCTTGGGATTGTATAAAGTCTGAGCGTGGGCGCTTTGCACGTCTGTACTGCCGATGACGTTATGCCGGAGGAACTGGAATGCCTAAGGGAACAGGGGCTGTGGATTCGCATGCGCATATCTTTCCCAACATGGGTGGAAAGTCGGGTTTCGAGTCCGTGGTGCGGCACATGCAGTTCGTCAGGCACATCGCTCTTCACAGGTCGGAAGGCCGCCGGCTGCATGACAACGCGCCGGTAGCCGGCGGGGAGTGGCACGAAGGTGAAAGCCTGGACGAGATCGATTTTCGCGGCGGTGACTACGGCCGCTTCCTATGGACGGCTGGGGGCTACGACTACGCGCGCTACTACCTGCCGCCGACGGCCAGGGAGCTGGACTCGCCGCCCGAACAGGTAATCGCGCAGATGGACTACGTGGGCATCGACCGGGCCGTGGTGCAGGCGGGCCACGTGTACGGCAAGCTGAACGACTGGCTGTCGGAGGTCGCGGGCAGGTATGCGGACCGGCTGTGGGCCCTGGCGACTATCGAGGAGTGGCTGGCCGATGATCCCGGCCAGATCCGCGAACTTGAACGCGCAGTGCGCCGGCTCGGCCTGCGGGGACTCTTCTTCGACACCGGTCTGATCGGCCGTTTCGGGCGCAGTGAGCTTGCCGACGATCCATGTTTCGACCCGTTCTGGCAGACGGTGCGGGAGCTGGGCATACCCGTCTTCTGGAACATCACCTCGCCCAGTTCCGCCGGGGGCGCTTGGCTCCAGCACAACCGCTCATTCGCCAACTGGCTGGATCGGTATCCCGACGTGCCCTGCGTCTACACGCACGGCATCCCGCTGTACCGTTTCATAGATGACAACGGGGCCACGTCGATCCCCGACGAGGTGTGGAAGCCGTTGCAGGCGGACAACGTGCTGACGGAGATCCTCGTGCCGATCCTGATGGGCGGCGTGTGGGACTACCCCTATGCGGAGGCCAGGCCGGTGATACGGCAGTACTATGAGCGTTTGGGCGCTGAGCGGCTGATTTGGGGTTCGGACCTGCCGAACGTCGAGCGCCACTGCACCTACCGCCAATCGCTCGACTACCTGCGCCGCTACTGCGACTTCATCACGCTGGCGGACATGTCAAGGATCACCGGCGAAAACGTTCGCGCAATGTTCGGAGACTAGGGGCATCGGCGATAAGATTGTTAGACCGCCACAGAAGCGTCAAGGAATGAGAGATGACCACCACATCAGCGAAACAGGACGATCCAGCAACGAAAGAAGCGGCCGCAACGTCGAACGGCAGGGCCGCCGGCAAGCACAGGAGCTGGGAGACGACCGAGGGCGTGATCCGCGCACCGCACCGCTCGATGATGCGGGCCATGGGCCTGTCGGACGACGACATCGCCGCGCCCTTCGTCGGGGTCGCCTCCACCCACAACGAGGTCACGCCCTGCAACTTCGGCATAGCGCCGCTGGTCGAAGAGGTAAAGCGCGGCGTGTTCGCCTCCCGGGGCACGCCCTTCACCTTCGGAACCATCACCGTCTCCGACGCCATATCCATGGGCACGGAGGGCATGAAGGGCTCGCTGGTCTCGCGCGAGGTGATTGCCGACTCTATCGAGACGGTGTGCTTTGCGGAGCGGTTCGACGGGCTGGTCGCCGTTGCGGGGTGTGACAAGTCGCTGCCCGGCGCCATGATGGCGATGGCGCGCCTCGACCTTCCTTCGATATTCATCTACGGGGGCTCGATACTGCCGGGCAACTGGCAGGGACGGGACATACAGATCCAGTCGGTCTTCGAGGCCGTCGGCCAGCGGCAGGCCGGTCTGATAGACGACGATGAGCTGTACGCCATCGAGTCCCGCGCCTGCCCCGGCCCGGGGGCCTGCGGGGGCATGTTCACCGCAAACACCATGTCGTCCATCGGCGAGGCGCTGGGCCTGTCCCTGCCCGGCTCGGCATCCGAACCCGCCGTCGACCAGCGCAAGCTGGCCTCGTCCAGGCGCGCCGGGGAGGCCGTGCTGAACCTGCTGCGTGAGGACATCCGTCCGTCGGACATCCTTACGCGCGAGGCGTTCGAGAACGCGGTTGCGCTGGTGGTCTCGATGGGCGGTTCGACCAACTCGGCGCTGCACCTGCCGGCAATCGCCAATGAGATGGGCGTGGAGCTGACGCTGAAGGACATCCACGACATCTCGATGCGGACGCCTCTGCTGGCAGACATGAAGCCCGGCGGCCGGTACGTGATGTTCGACCTCGACCGCGTCGGCGGCGTGCCCGTGGTGATGAAGCGGCTGCTGGAAGCCGGCCTGCTGCACGGCGATTGCATGACTGTGACCGGCAAGACGGTCAGGGAGAACCTGGTGGACTGGCCGGACTTTGGCGGCACGACCGTTGTCAAGACGGTGGATGAGCCGCTGAGCGACACGGGCGGCCTCGTTACGCTGTTCGGCAACCTGGCGCCGGACGGCTGCGTGCTGAAGGTGGCGGGCCACCAGTTCGGGGCGCGCTGGTCCGGCAAGGCGAAGGTGTTCGACCAGGAGGAGCAGGTGATGGAGGCGCTCCGGCGGCGGGAGATCGAGGCGGGGGACGTCGTGGTGATCCGCTACGAAGGCCCAAAGGGCGGCCCCGGCATGAGGGAGATGCTGTCGGTCACCGGCGCAATCGTCGGGCAGGGCCTGGGCGAAAAGGTTTTCCTGATAACCGACGGTCGCTTCTCCGGCGCGTCGCACGGCTCCATGATCGGCCACGTAGGGCCGGAAGCGGCCGCCGGCGGCCCCATCGCGGCCGTGCAGCACGGGGACGTCGTCGAGATAGACTTGGAGAATTTCGAGCTGAACGTGAAGATCAGCGATGAGGAACTCCGCTCCCGACTCGCTGGCTGGAAGCCTAAGCCCCCGCCCTACTCATCAGGCGTACTGGGTAAGTACATCAAGCTGGTACAGCCTGCGGCCAAAGGCGCGGTGACGGGTTAGTGGGGTTGGGGGGGACGCACCAAGAGTTGGACTCAAACTCGCTGAACGAGTGAGCGGATACTTACGTCGCGCCTACCCGCGCGCGGTAATTGGCGAGATCCTCATCCGTCAACTGCTCTTGTGGCACTAGTCGGTAGTGCATCTCCCGGCTGACTCTGACTTCCGCACCCTCACGCTCCAACTCGAACATGGCTATCAGTTCGTCGCCCATGAACTGGGCAGCGATGGATCGGGCAGAGAGCGCGGGAAACCTTGCGGCACACAGCTCCAAGTCCTGCGCAATCTGCACCACGCTAATGAAATCGCGACCCGCTTTTGCCTGTACAGGGAACACGTAGTGTCTCCCTGCGCTGTCAACGCCTACGTACACTTCATCGGTTTCGATCTGCCCCAGGCCGCTGATGTTCGTTCGGAGGTGACTCTGCAACGAGTGGCAAGTCACTCCGGTGAAAATATCCACGAGGCGGTTGTAACGCAGGCGCGCCAATAAGGCTTGCTCATCACTTAGCGCATATCTCGCGATTACTCCGGGAGTGGCATCGGGTATCTTGGTTTCAGACAACATTAGGTTGGGTTTTATCTCAGTAAAGGACATAGCGACAAACGCATACTTTGCGTTTCCGTTGGGCATTATGACCCAGGATTGTCCGCTAGGCGCTCTATCCTGAATGTTCTTGGGCAATGCCCTTCTGTACCGGAACGTGTAGACCACGTCTCCTATGTTTTTCGGTCTATCCAACCCCAGTCCATGCGCAGATTCAACTATGTCCTGCCGGTCGAACTCCACTTGGGTATCGCCATCGTGATACCTGGAGATGAAGATGTCCTCAATTATCTGGTCGTATGCTGGCGGTCTCTTGGCCATTGGTCGACTTACCCTTTAGCGGCCCCAGCCCATCCCGGCCAGCGGAGGACTAGCACTTCTTCCCTGAGTTGGGCGCGGGTTGCGGTGGCGAGACGGGTGCGGAACAGGTCGGTACGTACGACCTCGTAGCCGAGCCGTTCGGCGGCCTTGGCGGTCAGCTGCCCAGTGCGGATCATGACCTGCAAGTAAGAGGCTTGGTCACCCAGCACGTACGCCAACATAGCCCCTCGCCTGAGCACGCCGCGCAGGCTTGAGAGGTGCCTTATCATGCCGCCGAAGTACAGTCCGGCCACCCTGGCATACTGCCTCTCGAATCCTGAGGTCTTGCCCAGCTTCAAGCGCCGCGACTCTATTTCCGCCGCTAATTCCCTGACCTCCGGCAGCAGGTCCAAGAACCTGTCGTCATCGTCTTCCTTGTAGACTCCCCTGGTATTCGAGCGCACCAACTCCCGCTTGGTGGCACGTAGGCTGGCCCGGTCTGTGATGTGGCCCAAGATCACCGACTCCAGCCGGGTGGTTCTCGTGTACTCCTTCTCGTTTGGGTACGGCGGTGACGTGATCACGGCGTCGACGGAGTCCGGCGACAGGAGTTGATCGACCGAGCGGGAGTCACCTCGGATTACTCTCGCATCGGCCTGAGATTCTCCGCTTGCCATATCCAAGTCAGCCGCCATTTCGGCCACGCGGCCCATCCAGCAAGAGATGACCGGAGCGTCCTCTTTGGTCGCCTTGACTCCCACTTCCGGGCCGAAGTTGAAGGTTGCCTATGCCGGTGGGCAACGCCGAGGCAAGGGCGAGCAAGTGGTGTTGGCGAAAATCGGGGTCGCCGTTCTGGAGGATCGTGTCTCTTAGGACCAGCGTCTTGTGAAGGGGTCTAGAACTGATCGACCCTCCGATGAGCAGACGGCTGCTCTCCTCCGGCAGTGGCTTGGGATGCCAGTCGGGATCCTCTATTCGCTGTGCAGCCAACCGGGCCAGTCCGGTTGCATCGTCTATCAGGCGCTTTGGTTCGGGCGCCCAGTCGGTCTTAACCTGTGCCGCCACGTGGGCCATGGGGTGGGCCTCTATTCCAATGCTCTCTATCCCGAGCTTCTTGCACTCTACGAGCGCCGTGCCCGTACCGCAGAACGGGTCTAGCGCCACTTGGCCGGGCCCAACGTGGAACTGTGAAAGGTAGTCTCGAACCAGGTGTGGCGGGAAGGATAGTACGAAGCGGTACCAGTTGTGTACGGGCCTGTCGTCCACGGCCAACCGGTTCATGGTCCCGTTGGACAGGGAAGGCTGAATCCCGCCCGTAGAGTACCTCAGTTGCGTATTGACAGCCTGCGCCACGGGTGAACTCCGGTCATGCCTTCTAGGACGATTGCTTGGAAATCTAACGTTATCCCATATCCTCGCGGAGAGTGAGGCGGGTGTCGCAAAACGTACCGACTAGCTGGGCTTGCCCGCCATCTTCGCCGGCCTCTTCTCCTTATATGCCGCCATAAGACCATCGCGCTGCCCGTCTGGCAGGTATTTCAGCGCCTCGCGCATGGTTACGCCGGAGGCGCGGTGGGTTCTTGGGGCGATCCAGGCGTGGACGATTTCCGGCCTCTTCTTGCTCACCTCCCGCAGAATCCAGCCGATTGCCTTGCGGATGAAGAACTCCTTCTCGTCCAGCATCGCGTCGGCGTAACGTGCGAAGCGGTCGAATTCGCCCTCACCGCGGCGCAAGGGGATTAGCAATGCGAGCATTGCCGAGCGGCGCACCCAGAAGTCATGATCGGAGGCCCACCGGTCCAGGGTTGAGACTAGCTGAGGAAAACCGTTCGACGAGCGATCCTGCGGCGTATATGGACAGCGGGTCCACGTATCCCCATGACTTCGACCTGCGTATGAGGGCCTCGACGAATGCCATGTCCTCCGGCTCAAGAAGGTGCGTCGTCTGTTGCAGGGCAATCACTCCGGCGGACCGGAGTTCGTGCACGTCCGTATCCCAGCAGGCCTCTACGAATGCCAGCAGCGCGGGCCTGTCGGAAAGCGAGCCGCTCCTGACGACCTGCCTGACGGCTTTGCGGATGGCGGGAACGTTGACGCCGATGAATTGCAGGTCGCTCTTGAGGTAGCGCTTTTCGTTCCTGGCCCTGTCGGGGTCGGCGATAGCGCTTAGCGTTTTCGGTGAGGGGCATTGACCGTGTGGGTTTGCCGCCCGCCTGTGCGCCTGCGTCATTGCGCTTCGCACAGCTCCCACGCAAGCGCCAACATGCAGCGGGTCGAGCTGACCAGCGTGGCTATTCCCACCCGACTCGTCCGTGCCGTGCACCCTGGACAGCATCGGATCATCGGTCGGGTGGGAGCCGGTGAAGCCGTACGTGACGATGCCGAGGTTGCGTGTGAAGCGGGAGTCGGTGAAGCCGTTGCTGATGGCCGGCACCCACCGGATGTCGTCCCGCTGCACGCCGAGCGCCTGCGCCCGCTTGACGGCTTCCGCCAGTTCATTCTCGAAGGGTGACGAGTTGGGCACCGACATGTAGTCGACGTCGTACTCGACGTTCTCGATGCCTCCGAGCACCTTGTCCAACTGGGACCTGACGTACGCCTCATCCTGGAACGGCAGAGTCCTCACGTCGCAGGTCAGTTCGAACACCTCCGGCACGCTGTTCGACTTTATTCCGCCCTTGATCATGGTGGGCGTCAACGTCATGCGGGAGAGCGCCCGCAGCATGGAGCCCAGGCGCGTCGACTTGGCATCCGCCTGTTCGATGATGGCTTCGACGTTCTGCGGGGTGGCCTGCTCCTCGATTGCGAACTCCGAGAGGTGATCGAATATGGGCAGCGAGGTATCGAGTTCAGGCTGATATTGCTCTATGGCCTGCAGCCCCTTCGCAAGGGTGTAACTGGCATTTGTACCCGTCCACGGCACGGACGCGTGGGCGCTGTCTCCCCTGAAGCGGATGTGAATCTCCAGCCGGCCCTTCTCGCCGGTTCCAAGCGCATAGACCAGCGAGTTGCCGATCTCTATGGGCATACCGCCGCCCTCGTTGACCGCGAAGTCGGACTCCAGGGACTCCGGGTGGTTGTCGGCGAGCCAGCCAAAGCCCCAGCGGCCTCCGTGCTCCTCATCGGCGCCGCTTACCAGCCTGAGACCATGCCGCAGCCGCACGCCGTTCCTCTTGAGTATCGCCATCGCCATCATCTGCGACGTGAGCAGGGCCTTGCAGTCGGACGCTCCCCTTCCGTAGACGCGTCCACCGGATATCTCGGCGCCGAAGGGATCGTGTTCCCACTTCTCGGCCTCTTCCACCGGCACGACGTCGGTGTGGGACATGAACATTAGGCGCGTGCGGGGCAGTTCGCCGGGGTATACGGCTATGATGTTTCCCCGCTCCGGGTCGCGGGCCAGTATCTCCGAGTCGATGCCCTCATTCGCCAGCCAGTCCCTGACGAACTCCGCCACCAGGGTCTCGTCGCCGGTGGGCATTGAGCCTGTGTTGACCGAGGGTATGCGTACGAGGGCCTGCTCCAACTCGACGATCTCGCGAGTTAGGCCGTCGGCCTGGTCGAGCAGTTGATCAAGTGAAGGCATGGATACACTCACGTTTCCGGCTATTGCGGACTTTCCGCGGTGCGAGGAGAGCTGCGTACCGTCCGCCTCTCGACGCGGTTGGCCGCACTGCCCAAAGACTGCGGGCTACCGGGCTACGTACACGTTGCTCCTGTGATCGTACAGAGGGGGAGACGAGGCGCCGGGGTCGGAGCCTGATGCGGGCAGGCGACCTGCGGCGGCGTCCTCCTTCGTCCTGCGCCATGCGGCTTTTAGGTCCTGCGTGTGTCCGCGGAAGTGCGGCATGACGTACCGGGCGAACAGCTCCAGGCTGTAGTTGGTCTTCTGCGGGTTCACCCATTCATGGGTCGAAAGCATGATGCCGCCGATGCCGCCGGCCTCGTCGTCGATCTTCTCGATCGCCTCTATCGCGTCGTCGGGCGTTCCAATCACCCAGCCGCGGAGACTGGCCACTGACTCCAACGTCAGGTCCTCGAATGTCTGGCCGGGATGTTCCGCGTAGCCTGCGACGCCTCCTATTACGGTGAAGTAATAGGTGTCCCGCATGGCGCTGTCCCGCACGTCCTCCCACGCCTGCTCCCGCGTGTCGGCCAGGTGGAACCAGCTGACCGCCCGGCAATTCGACCGGTCGGGAGTGTGCCCTTGCGCCAGCGCGGCCTGTTCGTAGACCTGCCACCTCTCGTCGGTCGGCACTCCACCCGGCGGCGTCCTGCCGACGGGTGACAGCAGGATCATGTTGTACTTGCCCGCCAGCTCGATGCTGCCGCGCGTGCCCGTCGTGGCCATCGCCAGCGGCAAGCGGGGCTGCTGGTATGACCTTAGCTGCAAGGCCATGTCCTCGATGGTCCAGTAGCGTCCCTGGTAGGAGATCGGCTCAGGAGACTCCAGCAGCTTCACGATGATGTCGATCGACTCGAACATCATGGGCCGCAGGTCCTGCGGCGGTATGTTGAACAACTTGACGTCGGGCTTCAGGTTCGACTGCCCGACTCCGAGGATGGCCCTTCCCTCAGTGAGGTGGTCGAGGAACGCCATGCGCTCCGCCACGTGGAAGGGGTGATGGAACGGCAGCGACAAGACCGACGTGCCGAGCCTTATGCGGGGCGCCGTCGCCGACGCTTTCGCCAGCGCCATCTCCGGCGCCGGCATCGTTTCCCAGCCTGCGCTGTGGTGCTCGCCTATCCAGAACTCGTCGAAGCCGAGGCGGTCGGTGTAGGCGATCAGGTCTATGTCGCGCTGGAACGCCAGCGCCGGGCTGTCGCCGGGCACGTGCAGCGGCATCATGAAGAACGAAAAATTCACCTGGCCAAGACCTCCGTATTTCAGTCGATCCAATACCCGCGGCCGGCAAGCGCTCCTGCGAACCCACCGCACACGGCAAACTAGCGCCCTACCCCCCAAGGGTCAACGGCCTCAACCGCCATTCACGTGAAAACGGGAATCACCATGGCCTTGCTAGGCCGCACAAGGTAATGAACATGGATGTGCGTCGCGCGGGGGAAGACCCCCATCTCAATCTTCCCCCGC
This sequence comes from Dehalococcoidia bacterium, assembly GCA_963663555.2. Taxonomy (GTDB): domain Bacteria; phylum Chloroflexota; class Dehalococcoidia; order Lucifugimonadales; family Lucifugimonadaceae. The sequence continues at coordinate 65,678 of CAXXNJ010000010.1, read as the reverse complement.
AGACGGGGGAAGAGGTAGGAGGGGACGCTCCTGCGGGGCGGGTTGTCGCTGGGCGCGCGTTTTTGGCGGCGGCGCGCGTTGTGGTGGGCGACGTTGCCCCGCCCCGTTCCCCGCCAGGCGACCACAAGGGATCGCCCCTACGGGGGACGCCCCTGTGGGGCGCGTTCTTGGGAATCCTGTCGGATTGCGCCGTTGCGGTTCGTGGCGATGCGCGGGAAGACCCCCCATCTCAATCTTCCCCCGCAGACGAGACCTTTGCATAAATCCCAGTTGCCCCCTCAGAGCCGGTCCAATTACCCCGATTCTCATCTTCGTCCATCGAAAAATTGGAGGTCTGTAGAGGGTCGCGAGACATTTATGCAAAGGTCTCGCAGACGGGGGAAGAGGTAGGAGGGGATTCCCGTTTTCACGGGAATGACGGAAAGGGCGACGGGGGAAGAGGTAGGAGGGGACGTGCCTGCGGGGCGGGTTGTTGCTGGGCGCGCGTTGTTGGCGGCGTCGCGCGTTGTGGTGGGCGGCGGCGCCCCGCCCCGTTCCCCGCCAGGCGGCCACAAGGGATCGCCCCTACGGATGGGCGGCCACAAGGGATCGCCCCTACGGATGGGCGGCCACAAGGGATCGCCCCTACGGATGGGCGGCCACAAGGGATCGCCCCTACGGGAGGCGGCCAGAAGGGAACGTCGGTACGGAGGGCGGCCACAAGGGATCGCCCCTACGGGAGGCGGCCAGAAGGGATCGCCCCTACGGATGGGCGGCCACAAGGGATCGCCCCTACGGGAGGCGGCCAGAAGGGAACGTCGGTACGGAGGGCGGCCACAAGGGATCGCCCCTACGGAGGGGACACGGCAGGCGCTGTGAGCGCTAACCTCTTCCCGAAAGGTTCGCATCTCTTCCCAACACGTTCGCATCTAACCGGAGGTCATATCTTGAAGTACGGCTTCAGCGTGCCCACCCGCGGCCCACTCGCAAAGGCAGACTCCCTGCTGGCCCTCGCCCGACACGCCGAGGAGATGGGCTTCGATTTCATCGGCGTCAGCGACCACATCATCATCCCGGCGGACATCAGGTCGCGCTATCCGTACAGCCTGTCGGGGGAATTCGCCGGCGCCGACCCTGGCGAGTGCCTGGAGCAGCTGACGCTTATCGCCTTTCTCGCAGCCGCAACGTCCAAGATTCGCCTGCTCACGACGGTCACCGTTCTGCCCCACCGCAATCCGGTGCACACGGCGAAGATCATGTCGACGATAGACGCGCTCTCAGGCGGGCGGCTCATTGCAGGCTGCGGCGTGGGCTGGATGCGGGAGGAGTTCGAGGCGCTCGGCGCTCCGCCGTTCGACAGGAGAGGCGCCGTCAGCGATGAGTACCTGCGGGCATTCAAGGAGCTGTGGACAAGCGATGCGCCGTCGTTCCAGGGCGAATTCGTCTCTTTCGACAACGTGCGCTTCGTGCCGCAGCCCGTGCAGAAGCCTCACCCTCCTATCTGGATCGGCGGAGAGAGCCCTCCCGCCCTCAGGCGCGCCGGCCGGCTGGGAGACGCCTGGTATCCCATCGGCAGCAATCCGAGATTCCCGATGGAGACGCTCGATCAGATCAACCGGGGCATGGACACCGTCCGCCAGCACGCAGTGGCAGCCGGCAGGGATCCGAAGGAAGTGACGCTGTCATACTCGGCGGGCTGGTACAAGGACAGCGGAGCGGAGTTGCGGTCCGACGGCTCACGGCGCCTGCTTACGGGTGACTCGGACGACGTGGCCGGCGACATTACGGCCCTCGCCGGGGCAGGCGTCGACCACCTGTCGCTCGGCTTCCTTTCGGACACGTTGAAGGGCGCGCTGGGGCAGCTCGAGCGATTCTCATCAGTGGTGCGGCCCCGCGTGGCCGCGTAGCAGGGCCGGCAAGCGCACAGCGATACCGGCGCAATCCACAGAAAGGGGTGCATCAGTGGAAAAGAGAACGCTCGGAAGGACCGGCCTCGAGGTCAGCATGTTGGGGATAGGGCTGTTCGAGATAGGCACTCAGTTGTCCGGCGACGACCAGTCGCGGGCCGGGGTGGTGCTCAACACGGCGCTGGACAACGGCATCAACCTGCTCGACACCAGCGCCTGCTACGGCAATAGCGAGCAACTGGTCGGCGACGCAGTTTCCCACCGGCGCAGCGAGTACGTGCTGGCGACCAAGTGCGGCCACGCGACCGGCGAGTACTCCGGCGAGGAGTGGACGTATGATACCGTGGCGCACAGCATCGACAGGAGCCTGCGCAGGCTGAAGACCGACTGCGTCGACATCATCCAGCTCCACTCGTGCAGCCTCGACGTGCTGCTGAAAGGTGACGTGATACGCGCCATGCAGGACGCGCGCGACGCCGGCAAGACCCGCTTCGTCAGCTACAGCGGCGACAGCGAGGCGGCCGGCTGGGCCGTCGAGAGCGGCCTGTTCGACACGCTACAGACCACCTTCAACCTCGTAGACCAGAAGGCCAGGAACGGCCTGCTACAGAAGGCCCAGGACGCCAACATCGGGGTGATTATCAAGCGGCCCATAGCAAACGCAATCTGGGGAGGAAGCCCCGACCAGCCCCGGTCGAGTTCGAGGCACGACGAGATAAGCGACCGGGTACAGGCGATGGCCGCCGGCGGGCCCATAGAAGGAGCGCCGGAAGACCGCATCCTGCTCGCCCTGGGCTTCACCTTCGCCCACCCGCAGGTCGACACCGCCATCGTGGGCACCACCAACCCGGACCACCTCATCTCCAACATCCGCCTCTTCCAGTCGGGCCTGGACCTGCCGCAGCAAGTCATACAAGAACTCTACCGCCGCTTCGACCGGCTAGGCGACGATTGGGAACAGATCTCCTAAATTACCGTGCAACATCGTTTTTTCCAGCGCCATTCGTCATTGTTATGAAAATAGATTCCCGTTTGCGCGGGGAACTATTTTCATAACAATGACGAAGACGCGAATCGCGGCGAATTTAGGCGCTGGCTAGCGCCGCCAGTCGGCGATGTTCCACATGTCGCTGTCCCAGCCGTTGATGCGGACTCCCTTTAGGGTGTTGAGGTGCGCCGACACGGAGCCCCGGTTGACGAGCGGTATCTCGTAGTAGTCCTGCACGTACAGGTCGCTCAGCCGCTTCATCAGCGCGACGCGCTCCGGGCCGATCCCGGTCTGTTCCAGCTGGGCGTAGAGTTCGTCGTATTCCGGGTTGCACGATCGGGCGATGTTTGCCAGCGACCAGTTATCGTCTCGCGTCGGGATGTGCTTGCAGAGCGAAGCGGAAAGGGACTGCTGCGGGTCTATTCCGGTGCCGGACGTGTACATCTGCACGTCTGCGAAGAAGCGCCTCAACGAGGTCTCCTTGTCATCGACGGGGTCTCCGCCGAAGAAGGAGCTGGCATCGTGGTCTATCAACCGGGTGTCGATCCCTATCTGCCGCCACCAGTCTTTGACGAGGGCCTGCGTGTCCTGCCGAATGGAGTTGGTCGATGTCTGGTATGTGATGCGCAGGGGGGCTCCGTTGTGCTCGCGGATGCCGTCTCCGTCGCTGTCCAGCACGCCGTTATCGTCGAGCATCCGGTTGGCCCCTTCGATGTCCTGTGACAGGCAGTCATCGTTTGCGGTCGAGACGTAGGCCGGCGGGCCGGTGATGAGATTGCACGCGGCCTTTCCGGTGAAGCCGTACAACTCCCCTGCTATGTGACTTCGGTCAATGGCCATCGACATGGCCTGTCGGATCGGCTTGAAGGCCAGGAATGGGTGAGCGTTCCGGCCGTCAAGATACTCGGAGCGGTCGTCGCCCAAAGCGGGGTCGGGATTCGTCTGATTCACGACGATGCGTTCGACCGAGCTTGAGAAGGCGACGGCCACCTTGCCGAGTCCGGCCTCTTGCATCCGGTTTAGTACCTGCGGCTCTACCTGCATGTTCCAGGCGTAATCGACGTCTCCCGTTTCCAATGCGGAGCGCGCCGCCTCGGTCGCGCTGCCGCCGCCGGTGAGCGCCACCCGGTCGAAGTAAGGCTCGTTGCCGTGATAGTGGGGATTGCGCTCGTAGGAGACCCGGTCGTCTACAACGAAGTCGACGACCCGGTAGGGGCCTGTGCCCAGCGGGGCGTTGTTTTGCTCTACGCAGTTCACGGCGGCCGCGCCGATGCAGTCTGCGAATTGCGCCGAGCTGATTATCGGCGTAGCGCTCCCGACCAAGACCTGGTAGGGGTATGAAGTCGGCGCTTCGAAGGTAATCCTTACCGCCAGATCGTCGACGGCCTCCACCGAGGCTACTCCGTCGAAAGAACTTACGTCCGTGCATCCCGTCTCTTCGTCGGTGCAGTAGCGCCAGGTAAAGACGACGTCCTCCGCCGTCACCTCGGAGCCGTCCGACCACTTCAGGCCCTTCTTTAGCTTCCAGGTGATCGACATCCGGTCCTGCGCCAGCCCGCCGTTCCCGGCAGTGGGAACCTCGGCGGCCAGGACCGGCACGATGTTGCCGTCGGGGTCGTAGTTCGCCAGGGGTTCGAGGGTGACGGCGGCGGCGTCCGTATCCTTGATGCCGCCCGATATGTACGGGTTCAGGATGGAGGGCGCCTGCCAGTAGTGGATGGCCAAGACTTCCTCGTCCTGGGACGACCCTATTCCGAAAGCCCCGCAGGCAGTCAACGTCAATAGACACAGCAGGCCGAGGGAGAGTCTTAGGTAAGTACGCATTCGGTATCTCCGTTAGATGTTGCGTTGGGTGTGGCGATTCTACGCGACCTTTGCATCTGTAGTAAGTTGGCCGCAGGTTAGGATCTCACGCGTCCCGCGGGCACAGGCGCGATCTTGACTATGATTTTCCCTAATGTCTTCCCGATCCAAACACGCAGAGCAGCCTGAGCGGCCGGCAGCCCAGGACCAGGCCCAGCAACCGGACAAGTCGGCCGATCCGGCCGGTCCTCCTGAGGGCTTCTTGCGCCGCACGTTCGAGTCGCTGGCGATACGCGATTTCCGCTACCTGTGGCTCGGCTCGCTGCTCGGCATGTCGGGGTTCCAGATGCAGTCCTTCGCACGGACTTTCCTGGTGGACGAACTGACCGGCAGCGCCTTCATCACCAGCATCGTCGGCATGGGCTTCGCGCCCACTCTCTTGATCTTCTCCCTGGTTGGGGGCGTCGTGGGAGACCGGTTTGAGCGCCGCGCGGTGATCCAGTATTCCCAGCTCGGCTCCGCCGCCATTACGCTCACCATCGCCGTGCTCATCTCGACGCAGGTGATCCACTGGACGCATCTGCTGGTGGCCTCGTTGTTGCAGGGTGCGAGCTTCTCGTTCCAGATGCCTGCCCGCCAGGCGGTTCTGCCGAAGGTCGTGGGCAAGGAGAGGCTCAGCAACGCCATCGCGCTCGGTTCCGGCGGAATGAACCTCACGGGAGTGGCCGTACCGGGTCTGGCCGGTCTGATCTACACCTCCTTCGGCGGCTTCCACGGCGGCGCGGCGGCGGTCTACTACGTGGTGGGAGGAATGTACCTGTTCACGGTGTTCCTTACGGCACAGATTCCCCGTATGCCGCCTGAAGCGAGCGGAAAGTCCAAGAACGTCGTCGACGACATAGCCGCCGGGCTGCGCTACGTGGCCGGCAACCGCGTCGTGCTGCTCGTGCTCATAACCACCATCTTCACCGCCCTGCTGGCTATGCCCTTCCGTATGCAGACCCCCGTCTTTGCCCGCCGGCTGTATGAATCGGACGCCAGCGAGGTGGGGTGGCTGATGATGGTCATGGCGCTGGGGGGCGTGATAGGCACCATCGTGATAGCGAACCTGCGCCAGGGCAACCGCCGGGGCATTGTCTACATAGCGGGCACGCTAATCAGCGGAGTGTCGATTGCGCTGGTAGCCGCATTCCCCGAATATGCAATCGGCCTGCCGCTCATGATCCTCGTGGGACTCGGCAGTTCGATCAGGATGACCCTCGGGCAGTCGCTGACGCTGGAGGCCTCCGACGCAGAGTATCGGGCCCGCGTCATGGGTCTCAATATGACGGTCTTCGGGCTGCTTCCTCTGGGCGCGTTGCCCGTCGGGGCAGCTGTCGACCTATACGGCGCCGAATGGACGCTGTTGTTCGTCGGCGCAGCCCTCCTGGTGGTCGGCGCGGTCATCCTGCTCGGCTCGCCAACCCTGCGCAAGCTGGGCTGACGTCTAAGGGCGGTCAGCCTCTTGCCGCCGTACGCGCCAGGGCGAACGCTCCCGCTATGCCGGAGTGGTCGCCGAGCGCGGGCGGAACGATGTAGCCGTCCATCGAGTTCAAGACCTCCTCGGGCGCCCCGTAGCCGTTCAGCATATCGACCACGCGGCGTCGTATTTTCGGGAAGAGTTGGCCCTGCTTCATCACCCCGCCGCCCATGACGACCCGCTGGGGCGACAGAGTGGCTATCATGTTCACGACGCCGCTCGCCAGGTACTCCGCCTCCAGCTCCCATGCCCGGTGGCCGTCGGGGAGCGACTCGGCGGGCGCGCCCCATCGCGCCTCCATGGCAGGCCCCGACGCCATGCCCTCCAGGCAGTCGTCGTGGTAGGGGCAGAAGCCGTCGAAGGGGTCTGCCGCGCGGTCGTGTGGGATACGCACGTGGCCCATCTCGGGGTGGCTCAATCCGTGTACCGGGCTTCCATCTATGACTGCGCCGCCGCCGATGCCGGTGCCGACGGTGACGTACACCAGGCTGTCGAGACCGCGCCCGGCGCCCCACCGGTGTTCGCCGAGGGCCGACGCGTTCACGTCGGTGTCTAGCGCAACCGGCAGATTGAGCCTGTCGCCGATGGGGCCGACTAAATCGACGTTACGCCAGCCCGGCTTGGGCGTGGTGGTGATGTACCCATACGTGGGCGAGCCGGTCTGCAGATCGAGCGGGCCGAACGAGCCGATCCCGATCGCCGCCAACGGCGTCGTGCGGTGATGCCGGAGTAGAAAATCGGTGATTCCCGCCAGTGTCCCGGCAGGCGTCGTAGTCGGTATGCGTATGCGGTCGCGAACGTCGCCGGGCCACGCGCCCACGGCGCAATCGACCTTGCTGCCGCCCGTCTCTATCGCGCCAAAAATCATCTGAGTGAGCGCCTAGCGTTGCAGGCCGCCAACCACGAGCCGGCCGGATCCCCAACAAGGCTACCACCCCACACCCCGCCGTCGCTCTTATCCCTTCCCTCTCAAAGGGGGAAGGTTAGGATGGGGAAGACGGCGAGGGGGTGTGGGTGAATGGCGCGCGTGGGGGTGGGCGACGTTGCCCCGCCCCGTTCCCCGCCAGGCGCCCACAAGGGAGCGCCCCTACGGTTCGTATGGCAAGGGATCGCCCGTACGGAAGGCGCCTATAAGGGAGCGTTCCTGCGGGTTCGTGTGGCAAGGGATCGCCCGTACGGAAGGCACCCACAAGGGAGCGCCCCTACGGTTCGTGTGGCAAGGGAGCGCCCGTACGGTTCGTGTGGCAAGGGAGCGCCCGTGCGGTTCGTGTGGCAAGGGAGCGTCCGTACGGTTCGTGTGGCAAGGGGCGTCCCCCCGTGCGGTAGCAATAACAATCCAGGTACGCGGATTTGCGATACTCTCACTGTGCAGATGCTGACCCGTGCATACGGCACGGCAGAACGATTGAGGAAGGGAACCATGGTGGAAGGCGTCAACAGGCAGTGGAACACTTGAGGAAGGGAACCATGGTGGAAGGCGTCAACAGGCAGTGGACACTGGCGAGCCGCCCGGACGGTTATCCGGCGGCGGACAATTTCCGTCTGGTCGAGTCCCCAATAGTGAGCGCCGGGCCGGGGGAGTTGCTGGTGCAGACCATCTGGATGTCGCTCGACCCGTACATGCGCGGGCGGATGTCGGCCGCGCGGTCCTACACCGCTCCGGTCGACATCGGCGGGGTGATGATGGGCGAAGTCGTTGGCCGCGTTGTCGAGAGCCGCTCTGACGGCTTCTCCCGCGGCGACGTCGTGGCGGCGCCGCTCGGCTGGCAGGAGTACGGCGTTGTGCAGGCCGACCGGGCGCGCAAGGTCGATCCGTCCGTCGCGCCCACGTCCACGGCGCTAGGCGTGCTCGGGATGCCGGGGCTCACCGCATACTTCGGTCTGCTGGACGTTTGCGAGGCCGCGCCGGGTGACGTAGTTGTCGTCTCCGCCGCGTCGGGCGCGGTGGGCGCCGTCGTGGGCCAGATCGCCAAGCTGATGGGATGCCGTGTCGTCGGAACGGCCGGGACGGAGGAGAAGGTTGCATACGTGGTTGACGAACTGGGATTCGACGCCGGCATCAACTACAAGGGGGAGGACGTTGGGCATGCGCTGTCCGCCGCCTGCCCGGACGGCGTGGACGTCTACTTCGACAACGTGGGCGGGCCGGTGACGGACGCCGTTATGGAACGGCTGCGGTACAGGGCGCGGGTGGCCATCTGCGGCCAGATATCGCAGTACAACCTCGCCGAGCCGGCACTGGGGCCGCGCAACCTGCGCTACCTGCTCACGAACCAGGCGCGCATGGAGGGCTTCCTGGTGTTCAACTACACGGCTCGCTACGAAGAGGCGCGGGCCAGGCTGACGCAGTGGGTCCAAGACGGCCGCATCAAGTACCGCGAGGACGTGGTGGAAGGCTTCGAGAACGCGCCTCGCGCCTTCATGGGCATGATGCACGGCGCGAACTTCGGCAAGCTGCTGGTGAAGGTGGCGGAGGAGTAGGCGGCGCCCGCCTCGTCGAGACAAAAGTCAATCCGAATTCGCTCATACCAAGCAAGACAGGCCAGGTGAACCAATGACGGATAGTTCCAAACCCGAGTACGGCATCGTCGTTTCCAAGGACGTGATGGTGGAGATGCGGGACGGCGTGCGGCTCGCCACGGACGTGTACCGCCCTGCCGGGCCGGACGGCTCGCCGGCTGAGGGCCGGTTTCCCGTCATCCTGGGGCGCACCTCTTACGACAAGTCCAACCCGGTGATGTGGATAGAGCCGGTGGCGACCTTCTTCACGTCGAGGGGCTACGTCGTGCTTCTCCAGGACCTGCGCGGCAGGGGACAGTCGGAGGGGACGGGCCAGTATTTCCACACGGCGAACCAGATGGAGGGGCCGGACGGGTACGACACGATCGAGTGGGCTGCTGCGCAGTCGTGGTCGAACGGCAAGACCGGCATGGTCGGCTCGTCTCACGGCGGCATCGTCCAGAACATGGCCAGCCTCTACCGCCCGCCTCATCTATCGGCGCTGTGGGTGGACGTTGCGCCCACGAACGCCTTCAAGTGGGAGGCGAGGCAGGGCGGCGCAATGGGGCTGCACATGTACGGCGCCATGTACCTGCACGGATACGACGCACAGGAGATCCAGGACGATCCGGCGGCCATCCGGCGCATCGAGAAGGGCGCGGAGGAGCTGCGGCAGACCATTTTCGACATGCCCCTGCGCCCCGGCGAGACTCCAATCGCAGCCGTGCCCAACCTGGAAGAGGTACTTTTCCACTACTACTACGACGGGGCGTACAACGACTGGTGGTCGCACGAGTGCCTCGACCAGACTCCCTACTTCGCACGAATGGCGGACATCCCTGCGGTCTACAGCTCGGGCTGGTACGACCCTTTCGCCGCCGACGCGTCGGAGCAGTTCGCGGCGATGGCTGAGAAGAACAGTTCGCCGCAGCGGCTCCTGCTGGGCCCGTGGAACCACCAGCGGATGCGCGGTAGAGGATCGACGGGCGTCGGCGACGTGGACTTCGGCAAGGCCGCCTTCTGGGGTGACGAGGTCTACAACGAGGAACGGTTGCGCTGGTTCGACCGCTGGCTGAAGGAGATACCCAACGGCGTGGAGGACGATCCGCCGGTGAGGCTGTTCGTGATGGGCGGAGGCGACGGCCACAGGACGCGCAGCGGGAGATACTTTCACGGCGGCGAGTGGCGTACCGGAGCCGCATGGCCGCCGGAAGGTTCCCGCACGTCGCAGCTCTACCTCCGCAGCGGAGGCGGGCTGTCTGCGGAGACGGGAGGGGCTGGCGATGAGGCGGTCTCCTGGGCGCACGATCCGGAGCGGCCCGTGCCGACGGTGTGCGGCAACGTGACGGGGTTCTACGAGTGGCTGACGCTGCCGGAGGGAATCGACACGGCCTACGTGCCGCCCAGGGCGCGGATGAGGTCGCTCGTGTATGACGGCCCGCGTCACCTCGTCGAGTCGGCGGACGTCGTGGGAAGCGGCGAGCCGTACCAGCTGCTGTGCGACCGCGACGACGTGATGGTGTTTCGCTCTGAGCCGCTTGAATCGGACGTCGAGGTGACGGGGCCAATCGAGGTCGTCCTGTGGGTCTCCTCTACCGCCACGGACACCGACTTCACCGCCAGGCTGGTGGACGAGTGCCCGCCGAACGAGGACTATGCGGACGGCTACCACCTGCCCCTGGCCGACTCGATACTGCGCGCTCGCTTCCGGGACGGTTTCGACGAGGAGAGGCTGATGACGCCGGGGCAGGTCTACCGGATCTCGATAGAGTTGCCGCCCATCTCGAACATCTTCAAGGCCGGCCACCGCATCCGCTTGGACGTCGCCAGCAGCAACTTCCCGCGCTTCGACGTAAACCCCAACACCGGCGAACCCATAGGCCGCCACACGCACACCACCCGGGCCACCAACACGGTCTACCTGGACCGCGAGCGGCCGTCGCACGTGGGGCTGCCGGTGGGGGGGTAGGTGGGGGGGCTAAAGAGCTCCCGCTCCGGGCTGAGGTCCGCCCTTTCGCACCACGGCATCGGCCAGTCTTTCAGCCGTGACGCGATGTATGTCGAACTGGCGAATGTTGTTATGGCGTATACCCAATTGGAACTCGATGCCGCCCTTATGCTGGGGACTCAAGAAACGGTTGGATCCAACTTCCTGATCTGACATGACCCAGTAGACGAGTCTGTCCACCCACACGCTTACAAATACGAAAACGTCGCAAATGTCCAGCTTCAACTGTTGGTAATTGAGCCAGAACCGCGCATCAGATCCCCAGGCGAGAGCCTTGTTAGCCAACAGTCCACCGCGTATACGTGAATTTACCGCTCGCGCCGCCTTCAACTCGACGCGAACTCCATCGATCCATAAGTCATATTGGCCGTCATATTCCGGGTCCAATTCTTTGTCAGGCTTCCGAAATCTTGCGTCCAAGTCATGCAAATGCGCTTCACCCCACGTCTGGCCGAATGCTCGAGGACCGAGTTCAAACAGTGGGAGATAGCGGTTGGCAGACACATAATTCCACCGCAGTTTTCATACTCCGCAAACGACAACAGCCTTCTGTCAACTAAAAATGTAATCATGTATTCATATTCATTGAAGGGAAATACGGACGAGAGTCCTGAGAGACGGGCCGCCATAAGTGACTTGTCGTCGCTCTCTAAAGACCCGATGAGCGACTCCAAGCGCTCTCTGAGCTCCTGTCGATTCACGGCTGGCGCGCCTTAGATGTCGCGTTCCAGTTCGGGGAAGGGGTTTCGCCACTGCCAGCCGGTCTCTGCCGTCTCCCGGAAACGTTCCAGCCGGCGGATGGCAATCTCGGCGAAGATCGGATCGAGGTCGCAGGTGAAGGCTCTGCGGCCAAGTTGTTCGGCGGCAAGCAGAGACGTGCCGGAGTGAGCGAAGGCATCTAGGATGGCCTCGCCCGGCGCGCTGCTCGTTTCGATCAGCCTTCGGATGGCGGCAAGTGGCTTCTGCGCGTAGCAACCCGGCACGTTTTCCGGCATCCGGTAAAAGACCTGCTGAATGTCCACCCACACGTTGCCGGGCCGGATGGTGTCCGATTTGCTCCGCTCCAAGTTCTCGGTAACTCGACCGTTCACACTCTTGTAGTAACCCCTTAGGACCTTCGGTATATCGGTGTAGACCACCCGGAAGTCGGGGCGCCCAATGACGTAGTGCAGCAGTTCCTGGCGCACCCACATCCAGTTTTGCTTTGTGCCGTAGCCTCTTTGGTTGCGAACGGTGATCAAGTTCCTGGGCGTGAGTTCGTTGAATTCGCGCAGCAGCATCATCAGATCGGGCAAGGGCTGAAAGTTGTCCCGGTAATCGGCTCCGACCCAGCAATAGAAGTGAGCGTCTAAAGCCATCACCTGCAGGACGGCGCTTATCCATCGACTGGAAAAGTCCAAGTAAGACTGCAAGTCGGTCTTCGACAGGCTTTTGGTATTGGAATTTCCGACTACCAGGTTATATGGCGGATCATTTATCGCCAGCGCCGCCCTGCCGCCGCCCATCAGGAGCTGGACGTCGTTGGCCTTTGCCGCATCGAGAACGCCAACGCGATGCCCCGCTGAGCATCTTCCCAAACGTCGCCGTAACGCAGACGGCAATATGGAAGTAACCGCTCTCTCAGTTGAGGGTTGCCGTCCAGACGCGGCAGGGATTCGGCAGTGGCGCCCTTCCTTCGGGCGGACGTGCGCCCACCCGAGGGATTTCTCAGCAGTAATCCCTGAGTGTCGTGGCTAGACATCGGCTGCCCCTCACAGCGGTAGGAACTTCATGCAGACCGGCATGGGGACTTGGGCGACGTGGCCGGTCTCGGATAGCAGGCCGGTCTGGGCGTTGCGGCGGAAGGTTACTATCGTGTCGGTGTCTTGGTTGGCGGCCAGCAGGAAGTTGTCGGACGGGTCTATGCCGAAGTTCCTGGGGGTCTCTCCCTGGGTCGACTCGTGGCCTACGGGTGTGATGGCGCCGGATGACTCGTCGAAGGCGAAGATGGCGATGCTGTGGTGGCCGCGGTTGGAGCCGTAGATAAAGCGCCCGTCCGGCGCAAAGTGCAGGTCGGAAGTGTGGTTGACCCCGTCGAAGTCATCGGGCAGCGTGGAGGCGGTCTGTAGGTGCGTCAGCGCTCCGGCGCCGGGGTCGCAGGCGTACGACGACAGCGTGGAGCCTATCTCGTTGATGACGCATGCGAAGCGGCCCGACGGGTGGAAGTCGAAGTGCCTAGGCCCTGCGCCTGGGGCGGACTGCACCCACGGCGATGCTGTGGGCGTCAAGCTCCCCGCGCCGGAGTCGAGTTCGTAGACCCGCACCTGGTCGAGTCCGAGGTCGGCGACGTAGACGAAGCGGTCGGCGGCGTCTATGGTCACGGAGTGTGCGTGCGGCCCCTCCTGGCGATCCGGGTGCACGTTGGAGCCGCCGTGGTGTTGAATCTTGCAAGACGGTCCGTCCAGGCTGCCGTCGGAATTTATCGGGAAGACCACTGCGCTGCCGGTCTCATAGTTGGCAGCCAGCAGCAGGCTGCCCGTCGAGTCGACTGCTGCGTGGCAAGGCGCCGTGCCCAGCGAGTCCTGCCGGTTCAGGTATGTCAGTTCTCCGGAGGCGCGGTCGATTGCGTACGCGGCCATGTAGCCGGTCTCACCTCCGCCGGCGTCCTCGATCTCTGAAGTCGAGTAGAGGAACCGTCCGCTGGGGTGAATGGCCAGGAACGATGGATCGACGATTCCCCCTATGACCGACAGCTGGCGGAGCGCGCCGGTGTCGTTGTCCATGCTGAACGTGTAGATGCCCTCGCTGTTCGTCTTGGTGTATGTGCCAACGAACACCAACGTTTCGCCGCCTGTCGCTTCCGGCATTTCTCTCTCCGTGCGGCAGCCTCGCCGCTGCCTTGCGCCGCGCCGGGCGCGCTGTGAAAACCGCTATGTATACCGCGGCAAGTTATCACAGGCTGGCCGGATAGATCCGCGGCGGCGGACTGCCGGCCGCGTCCTTACCGGAGTTCGCACTGCAATCGCCGTGAGCCCGGGATTCATAATTCCTTGACAATCAGACGGGACACTGGCGCATCGAAGTACCGGAGCGCCTGAATTACACTGCCCAGCGGGAAGAGACCGCCGGTGCGCCAATTCCGGGCCGCCTGGCGCCTCGCCTGCCGGCAACAGCCGGTTCTCGCCGGCCCACCCCAAGCAAGAAGTGAGAAATGTCCACGGAATCCTCGAATAGCGCGCAGCGGTCCCGCCGGTTGTTGGAGCTGGTGCGCAGGTGGTGGGCCAAGTCCATCGTCTTCATCGTCGTCATGACCGGCTCCGGCCTCGGCGCGTACTACGGAGTCGGCTACCTGACGCAGCCCCAGGAGAGCGTCAGCGAGACGCAGCAACTCGTACCGGTACGACGCGGCAACCTCATCGATTCCGTGACGACCGGCGGCGTGGTCAGCTTCAGCGAGCGGGAGACGCTCTCCTTCGGCGCCGCCGGAGAGATCGGCGAGGTCTACTTCTCAGAAGGACAGATGGTCAGCGAGGGCGATGCGCTCGCCTCGTTCAGCGAGTCCACGCTTGCCACACTGAACTTGGCGGCCGCACAGGCGGAAGCCGACCTGCAAGAGGAACGTGATGCCCTGGACGAACTGCTGGATACCGAGGTTGACCCGCTGGACGTCGATCAGGCAAGAGCCGACCTCGCCGACGCCGAGGTACAGCTCCAAGAGGCGCAAGAGGCTCTTGACGATCTGTTCAAAGAGACGTTCGACCCCCTGGACATAGACCAGGCGAGGGCCAATCTCACCGATGCCGAAGTGCAACTCCGTCAGGCAAAAGAGGACCTGGACGACCTGCTGGAAAAGTCACTCGAAAGCGCAGTGGACCCGCTGGACATCGCACAGGCGCGGGTCGACCTCGATGACGCCGAGGCCCAGCTCCAAAAGGCGAAGGACAACCGGGATGAGCTGTCGGCCGTGGATGCGGCCGACGAAGTGGCGGCCCAGCTGGCCGTCTCCGAGGCGCAGCTGGCCTTGGCGGAGGCCAAGGAAAGGCTCGACGAGCTGACCGCCCCCGCTGACGAGTCGGACTTGGCCTCGGCCAACGACGCCATCGAGCTGGCGAATGAGAAGCTCGCCAACGCGCTCACGGACCTGGAGACCATCGAAGAGGACTGGGACGGGAAGTCGGACGATGCAACAACGGAGTTGGAGGAGCGGGAGTCCCGCTACTCCACCGTCTTCCACGGCTGGCTCGGCGCGGCCCTCACCGCGGAGGAGGTCAAGTCGCCTCCGGATCACATCTTGGCGGCGTGGGGCGCCGACCTGGAATCCCTATTCACCCGGCCAACCGGGCTCGACTTCCGCACCGACCCTGCGCCGTCCGGCGATGATCCAAGCACCCGGTGGAACGAGCCGCTGATATTCGTCTGGAACGTGATGAGCTTCGAGCAAGTGGTCGGCGTTTGTGAAGAGGAGAAGCCCATCGGTGCGCGCTGCGTGAAGGAAGAACTGGACGACGCGTGGGATGAGATAACCGCCTCCCAGGAGGCGCTCGAAACCGTGCAGGACGACGCGGCCAAGGCGTTGACCTCGGCGCGCAGCGCCGTAGACGCGGCGGAACGCGTGCGCGACGACGCGGAAGAGGCCCTTTCCAACCTCTATGAACAGCCCGCGCCGGAAGAGATAAAGGTGTCGGAGGACTCGATACTCCAGGCCGAGCAGGCCCTCGTCGACGCTGAGCAGCGAAAAGCCGACCTGGGCGTTCCCGACGAAACCGATCTGTCCGACGCGAATCTCGCGATACAGCGCGCCGAGTTAAACGTGGACAAGGCCAGGGACGCGCTGAGCGACCTGCTGGAAGAAGACGAGGAGAACGTCGGGCCCACCGAGGTCGAGCTGGCCGCAGCCAGGGCCGCCGTGCAGCGCGCCGAAGTGAACGTGGACAAGGCCGAGGACGCGCTGAGCGACCTGCTGGAAGAACAATCGGACAGCGGCCCAAGCGACGTTGCGGTGGCCAAGGCGAACTCCGCCGTGCAACGGGCCACGGTCAACGTAGACAAGGCCAAGGACGCCCTGGACGAACTGCTCACCGAAGAGACGCCCGACCCGGTGGACATTTTCCTCGCCGCAGCGCGCATCCGCGAGGCGCAGTCGAAACTCGACGAGGCGCGTTCAGACCTCGACGGCGTGGTACTAAGCGCGCCGTTCACCGGGGTACTGACGAGCGTGAACGTTTCGGCAGGCGACTCCATAGGCCCGGGCGAGCCGGTGTTCGAGATACTGGACGAGACGATCGTGGACATCGCGGCCGAGGTCGATGAGATCGACGTACTCAAGTTGGCCGTTGGCGCGGAGGCCTCGATATCCCTCGACGCGCTTACGGGCCGTCGTCTGAGGGGAACGATCGAAGAGATCGGAGATGCGCAGAACGTGCAGGGCGTGGTGAGCTACCCCGTCACCATCCGTGTCGAGCTTCCCGAGGACCTGCAGTTGATAGACGGCCTGAGCGCAACGGCGAGCATAGAGATCAGCCGCTACGACGACGTGCTGCTCATCCCTTCGCAGGCCGTAACCGGCTCATTCGTGCAGCCGGCCGTGGAGATCGTGGACGGTGAGTCGACAAGCACTGTGCCGGTAGAGCTGGGGCCGAGTGACGATTTCTGGGTGGTGGTGGAGTCCGGCCTTTCGGAGGGCGACGTCGTGCTGATGGAGATCGCCTCCCAGGACGACTTCTTCTTCGGCGGTTTCGGAGGGCCGGGGTTCGGCGCCATCCGCATCGGCGCACCGCCCAGGCCCTAGGTGAGATTTGGCATTGCAGACCATGGAACCGGACGCTAGCAGCCCCGTCATCGAAGTGGCCGGCCTGGCGCGCCACTACGTGATGGGCGACCAGGTCGTCCGCGCGCTCGACGGCGTGAACATGACGGTTCAGCAGGGCGAGATGGTGGCCATCATGGGGCCGTCCGGCTCCGGCAAATCGACCCTCATGAACCTGCTCGGCTGCCTCGACACGCCGACCTCCGGCACGTACCGCCTGAACGGCGAGGAGGTTGCGTCCTCCTCGGACGACGTGCTGGCGAAGGTGCGGAGCCGCGACATCGGGTTCGTGTTCCAGAGCTACAACCTGCTGCCTCGGGCGACGGCGTTGGAGAACGTCAAGCTGCCGCTCCACTACGGCGGCAGGAGCCGCGGGTCATCTGCGGCTGCGCTGTCGGCGCTCGAAAAGGTCGGGCTGGCGCACAGGGCGGCACACAGGCCGGCGGAGCTGTCTGGCGGCGAGCAGCAGCGCGTCAGCATCGCACGGGCGCTGGTGAACCAGCCCAGCCTCGTGCTGGCGGACGAGCCGACCGGCAACCTGGACAGTGCGACGACGCTGGAGATAATGGCCGCGCTCCAGGAGCTCAACGACTCCGACGGCATAACGATGCTGATCGTTACGCACGAGCCGGACATCGCCGGCGCCGCCAAGCGCATCGTGTCCATTCGCGACGGCCGGATAGTCGAGGACCGGCAAATTACACAGAGCCGCGCCCTGCCCCGGCAGGACGAGCCGGAGAACTCCCAGTGAACCCGGCGGTCATCATCCTCACGGCCTTCGGCTCGCTGGGAGCGAACAGGCTGCGCGCCAGCCTCACGCTTCTCGGCATAGTGATAGGCGTCGCATCCGTCATCTCGATGGTCGCAGTTGGACGGGGCGCACAGGCGGCCATCACCAGCAGGATCCAGGAACTGGGCACGAACCTGCTCTTCGTCCGGCCCGGTTCCTCCGTAATCGGCCTCTTCATCAGGGGGTTCGGTACTGCCGAGACCCTCACGCTGGACGACGCGCTGGCGCTGGACGACGGCCTCTTTGCGCCGGACGTGGGCCTAATCGCGCCGGAGGTCAGCTTCAGCGGGCAGGCCGTGGCCGCGCAGACCAACACCGCCGTGCAGGGCCTTGGCGTCACTTCCGAATTCATAGAGGTCCGCAATTTCGAGATCGCTTCCGGCAGGAATATCTCACCTGCGGACGTGACCAACATGAGCGAGGTCCTGGTGCTCGGCTCACGAATTGCTGAACTGCTGTACGGATCGAGGGATCCCGTTGGCGCGCCACTCCGCATCAACGGCCGTGAGTACACCGTCGTCGGAGTTCTGGAGAGCAAGGGAGACACTGCCGCGTTCGGCTCCGAGGACGACCGCGTGCTGGCGCCGATAACGACGGCGCACTACCGGCTGAGCGGTAACCGCAGCGCGAGCGGCGGCGTGACGGTCACCAACATCAACGTGCAGGCCGTGGACGAAGCCGCCATAGATGACGCCTCCCGGCAGATAGAGACCGTGCTTAGGCTGCGGCATGAGCTGGGCGCCGACGATGAGAGCGACTTCACCGTCACCACCCAGGCCGAGACGATCGAGACGCTGGAGAGCACGCAGGACACCTTCGTCATCCTGCTGGGCAGCATCGCCGGCATCTCGCTGCTGGTTGGCGGCATCGGCATCATGAACATAATGCTTGTGTCGGTAACCGAGCGCACGAGGGAGATCGGCATCCGCCGGGCGGTCGGAGCGAAGCGGCGGGACATTCTGACGCAGTTCCTGTCCGAGGCGGTGCTGCTGAGCCTCGGCGGCGGCCTGATCGGCATAGCGGCCGGCATGGGCATCGCCTCGCTGGTCGATGGCCGCAGCGTAGGCGGTGAAACGCTGAACACCGTGCTGGGCGGTGACGTCGCCGTCCTCGCCATCGGCGTGTCGGCCGCCATCGGCCTGTTCTTCGGAATATTCCCGGCGGTCAGGGCCTCCAGGCTGGACCCCATCGAGGCCCTCCGCTACCAGTAACGGCCACCGGCCCACTCATTGGAGAAACGCAATGCTGAAGGTAGTCCTGATCGCCGCAATAATCGGCCTGGCCGGTGGAGGCGCCGCGGGCGGCGTCCAATACTGGCTCGAGCGCGACGCCGCCGAGCAGCCTGCTCAAGCCGCATTGCCGCTGCCAACGCTGGCGCCGGACGAGCCGGAAGAGGAGGCGGTGGCGGAAGAGGCGGAGGAGGAAGAGGGGACTGGCGAGGGGATCGTGATACCTCGCGACCAGGCGCCGCCTGGATTCGACATTCCAGAAGACTTCGAGGGCGGTACCATCACCACGCCCGGCGGCTTCGAGATAGAGATCGACGTGGACGATGAGGGCAACTTCGTAATAGAGGGCCTGCCGAACTTCGGGCCGCCCGGCGGCGAGGGTGGCGGACGCGGCAACTTCGGCGGCGGCAACTTCGGCCAGGGCCGCCAAAGAGGCCCTACCATCGTCATAACCGCCGTGGTAGAAACGCAGGTGATAGAGAGGTGAGGGGGAGTTGTTAGTTGTTAGTTTCTAGTTGTTAGTGGACCCCCCGTAGGGGCGATCCCTTGTGGGCGCCTTCCGTAGGGGCGATCCCCTGTGGACCCCCTGTAGGGGCGCTCCCTTGTGGGCGCCTGGCGGGGAACGGGGCGGGGCGCGCGCGACCACCTACCAACCCGGAACGCCCCCACCCGCCCCGGCCGTACCTCGCGCGCGCCATGTGGCAACGCCCCGCGCGGTCCTATCCCTTCCCGCAGGGGAAAGGAACTTTCCTACCTCTTCCCCCGTCTGCGTGGGAAGATTGAGATGGGGGTCTTCGTGCGCGACGTCAGGGGCGCGCGTGGGGGTGGGCGACGATTTCCTCGCCGTGCCCCGCCAGGCGGCCACAAGGGATCGCCCCTACGGTTCGTGTCGGATGACACCCGTACGGTTTCATCCCCTGCGGGGAAGATGTCTATGCGGCGCGCGTGGGGGTGGGCGACGATTCCCCCCGCCGTGCCCCGCCCAGGCGCCCACAAGGGAGCGCCCCTACGGTTCGTGTCGGAAGACGCCCGTGGCGGGCATGGCAGGGGCGTGGGAAGCGCGGCGCGCGCGTTGGTGGTGGCGGCGCGTGGGGGTGGGCGACGATTCCCCCCGCCGTGCCCCGCCCAGGCGCCCACAAGGGAGCGCCCCTACGGTTCGTGTCGGAAGACGCCCGTACGGTTTCATCCCCTGCGGGGAAGATGTCTATGCGTCGCGCTCGTTCGTGGCGGCGCGCGTGGGGGTGGGCGACGATTCCCCCCGCCGTGCCCCGCCAGGCGGCCACAAGGGATCGCCCCTACGGTTCGTGTCGGAAGACGCCCGTGGCGGGCATGGCAGGGGCGTGGGAGCGCGGCGCGCGCGTTGGTGGTGGCGGCGCGGTGGTGGCGGCGCGTGGGGGTGGGCGACGATTCCCCCCGCCGTGCCCCGCCCAGGCGCCCACAAGGGAGCGCCCCTACGGTTCGTGTCGGAAGACGCCCGTACGGTTTCATCCCCTGCGGGGAAGATGTCTATGCGTCGCGCTCGTTCGTGGCGGCGCGCGTGGGGGTGGGCGACGATTCCCCCCGCCGTGCCCCGCCCAGGCGCCCACAAGGGAGCGCCCCTACGGTTCGTGTCGGAAGACGCCCGTACGGTTTCATCCCCTGCGGGGAAGATGTCTATGCGGCGCGCGTGTTGGTGGTGGCGGCGCGTGGGGGTGGGCGACGATTCCCCTGCCCCGTTCCCCGCCCAGGCGCCCACAAGGGAGCGCCCCTACGGTTCGTGTCGGATGACACCCGTACGGTTTCATCCCCTGCGGGGAAGATGTCTATGCGACGCGCGCGTTCGTGGCGTCGCGCGTGGGGGTGGGCGACGATTCCCCCGCCGTGCCCCGCCTAGGCGCCCACAAGGGAGCGCCCCTACGGTTCGTGTCGGATGGCGCCCGTACGGTTTCATCCCCTGCGGGGAAGATGTCTATGCGGCGCGCGTGTTGGTGGTGGCGGCGCGCGCCGTGGCGGGCGACGATTCCCCCCGCCGGGCCCCGCCCAGGCGCCCACAAGGGAGCGCCCCTACGGGGGGCCGCCCTGCGGGGCGTGTCCGGCGGATTCCCGTTTTCACGGGAATGACGATGTTGGTGGTTGATGGCGCGCGTTGTGGTGGCACACGCGGGAAGACCCCCATCTCAATCTTCCCCCGAAGACGAGACCTTTGCATAAATCCCAGTTGCCCACTCAGAGCCGACCTAATTACCCCGATTCTCATCTTCGTCCATCGAAAAATTGGAGGTCTGTAGAGGGTCGCGAGACATTTATGCAAAGGTCTCGTAGACGGGGGAAGAGGTAGGAAAATTTCTTCCCCACAGGGGAACGCCCTTACGGGGGGCAACCACAAGGCTATGGCCTCACGGGCCGTCCGGTCGCGCCGCAGGGGAACGCACATACGGGGTCGGCCGCAGGGGATAGCCCCTAGGGGGAGGATGCGAAGACGGTCATTCTTACAACCGACGTTTGCAGACTACGGGCTCTGAGGCGAGCAGATCCCGCAGCTTGTCTAGGTCGGGCAGGGCGAGGATTTGGGAGATGCCGGCGTCGAGGGCCTGGCGGGCTGGGCAGTGGGGCATGGCGGGGAGGCGCTCAAACTCTTCGCCGGAGAGCTCGTCGAAGAGGTCGGATAGGCGGTGGAGCTGCGACTCGGCGATGGCGCGCACATCCAGGACGGGCAGGACTGCCAAGTCGGCTTTCTTATGCTTTACCCAACTGCCTTGTGTGGTGTTGCGAATCGCCAGCAGGGTTAGCAGGCCAACGCTGCTGTTAATCCATGCTGCAATCGCCTTATCCGCGAGCGGATTTCCGGTTCTTATTGGCCACCAGACGTTGGACAGGACGGGCGTGTCGGTGCACATGGCGGCAATTCTGGCCGTGTTGAGACGAAGGCGTTCGGCGATAAGAAGACGGCCCGCCTTCTGCCAGAGGTGTTCACCATAGCCAGACCGCTGCCCGCCTCTAGGTGTGACCAGCGGTGACAGGTATAAGTCCGGCGAGCATGTCATTGAGTTTCGTTGCTCAGTATCGTGTCCCTCGACCATCGGGTATGCAGTAACTGAATTTGTCCTGTCGAACCCATCGACGAGCCGGCGCTGGTCCGGGCCTATCTGACCGAGTTCGCCCAGGGGGCATAGCGGAATCTTCGACGACGATTCGACCCCCGGCACCCACACCTCGCCGTCGTCCAGCAGTTTGAGCGCGCTGCGGGTGAGGTCTGCGCGGGCGAACTGGACTCCGGCCCACTTCTTTCCGGCAAGTTTCGAACTTTGAATCGACAGGGCTTCGCCGACGTGCCGTCCGTCGACTTCCAAGAGGGTGGCGCCTGTACTCTCGAACTTCGCCGGGGTTGTACTGGCGATCGCCTGCGCCATGCGGTGGGCGTCCAGTACGCCGTCGGGGTTTTGCCAGAGATTGACGAACAGGGTGCGCCGCTGGGCTGCGTCTTGGCCGCTACTGCGTCTTGTTGCGATGAGCAGCACCTCCGAGAGGTCGGTGCTGTCGGAGAAGTTCCACCTCTCCGGGTCGTGTGAGGCGATGACCACGTCGAGTACGAAGTCGTGCTCTATAAGGGATCGGGTCTGCTCCCACGAGGGGCCGGTGCATACGGTGATCGGCAGCACCAGCGCCAGTCGTCCTTCGCCGGGATGCAGCTTGGGCGAGGCGGCAGCCACGAAGGCCGCTCCCAGTCCTGCGGTCGAGGACGCCTGCCGCTGCTTGAGACGGCGCGACAGATCGTTCTGTAGTTTCCGCCGGTCTGCCGGGGGAAGGCTGCCGAATAGCAGGTTGCCGCCCACGGAGCGAGTGAACGGTGGATTCATGATTGCGAGGTCGAGGTTCGGCAGCGTGGCGGTCACTCCTTCCTCTATGCCCTGAGAGCCGGCGGCGGACACCTTTTCGGCAACCTGTGTGGACACTCCCAAGTCCTCTGCGGACAGCGCAAATTGGGCGGCCGCCTGGCTTTCTCCCAAGAAGTCCAGCGAGCCCAGCGATACCTTCTCGCCTTCCACTCCGATGGGCATGACGTATAGGTTCATGCGGTCGAACTGGATGTCAGGGTTGAGCATCGCCAGGCTGGTGGCGGCGAAGTGGACGGCTGAGAGCTGCACGTCGTAGCCGTGTAGGGCCTGCTCGACCATTGCCTTGTGCAGTTGCGGTGCGTCCTGCCCTCCGGCGTCGGTGTGAAGTCGTTCCGCCTCTGCGGCCACTGCCATGAGGAGCGTACCGGTGCCGCAGGCGAGGTCTGCCACGTTGAGGGATGACGGGAGTTCGTGGTCGCTCCAGTCCACTCCGTGCGGCCATTGGTGGAATACCAATCGGGCGAGCAACGTTGCGGCCGGCACGGACGTGTAGTATGCGCCGGTGAACTTGGCGTCGGTCAGCAGGGTGTGGAAGAGGCGGCCCGACAGGTCGTGCCCTTCGAGGCGGCGGGTGTCTTCCATCGCCTTTACGAGATGGCCGAGTACGGGTGCCTGGACCTGCTCCGGCGCTTGGCTTAGGACGTCCAATATGCCGGCGGCGAGGTCGAACACGGGCACGTAGTCGATGTTGTCGCAAATGTCCCGCCACGCCTGGCGCAGGCCTGCGATGCCCTGAGCCAGGCTTTCGCTTACCGTCGGGACGTCCTCATTGGCGGCGGCCAGGCGGTCCTGGAAAGCGAGGGCGTTGAATAGCACGAGGCAGCCTATGCGCAGCGCTGCGGCGCGGTCTTTTTCCTGGTCGGTGCTGGCTATGATGTCTGCGATTCGCCGGGATATGCGGGCGTGCTTGTCGACCTGCCCTGCGGCCTGCTCCAGGGCGTAGCCGACTGCGCCAGCGGCGGCGGCCACGCGGTCCAGGCCTTCCAGTTCCAACGGCAGAGTCCGCAGGCTGTCGGCAAGGTCCGCCACCGAGCCGCTCCGGACGCGCGGCGCGTCAAGCGGGTTGCCGTGCGTGCCGTGTACCCACCACCGCAGGTCGGTTGCGGCCTCCAATCCCGCCTGGGTGTCCTCCTCCTGCCGCAGCCTGCCGGGGTATAGGACGCCCACTATGCCGAGAGCCTCTGGAAAGGCGGTGAGCCGTTCATCTAGCTGGCTTTCCAGCAGGCCGGCCGATTCCTCCCACTTGCACTCGAGGATGACGAGGTCGCCGCTTCTGAGATCGGCCCTCACGTCCGGCGCCCCCTTCCGGCTGCGCCGCTCGGCCCTTGCCGATATGCCGCGGTTTCGCAGCATCTGCGCCAAGTGGACGTTGACGCCCTCTTCGCGGGTTGTCTCGGAAGCTGTGTGCCTAGTTGTCATGGCGATGGCAGCTTAATTGAAAAGCTGTTGTACGGAGGGGGAAGTTGTTAGTTGTTAGTTTTGAGTTTTTAGTGGGGGTGTGTGCGGGGTTTGGCGGCGGCGCGCGCGGGAGAAGAGGTAGGAGGGGATTCCCGTTTTCACGGGAATGACGGCGTGGGCGACGGGAATGACGGAGAGGGTGACGGGAATGACGGGAAGGGGGTGTGGGTGGATGGCGCGCGTTGTGGCGGGCGACGTTGCCCCGCCCCGTTCCCCGCCAGGCACCCACAAGGGATCGCCCCTACGGTTCGTGTCGGATGACACCCGTACGGTTTCATCCCCTGCGGGGAAGATGTCTATGCGGCGCGCTCGTTCGTGGCGGCGCGCGTGGGGGTGGGCGACGATTCCCTGCCCCGTGCCCCGCCCAGGCGCCCACAAGGGAGCGCCCTTACGGTTCGTGTCGGATGACGCCCGTACGGTTTCATCCCCTGCGGGGAAGATGTCTATGCGACGCGCGCGTTCGTGGCGTCGCGCGCGTGGGGGTGGGCGACGATTCCCCCCGCCGTGCCCCGCCAGGCGCCCACAAGGGATCGCCCCTACGGTTCGTGTCGGATGACGCCCGTACGGTTTCATCCCCTGTGGGGAAGATGTCTATGCGGCGCGCGTGTTGGTGGTGGCGGCGCGTGGGGGTGGGCGACGATTCCCCCCGCCGTGCCCCGCCCAGGCGCCCACAAGGGAGCGCCCCTACGGTTCGTGTCGGATGGCGCCCGTAAGGTTCTATCCCCTGTGGGGAAGATGTCTATGCGGCGCGCGCGTTCGTGGCGTCGCGCGTGGGGGTGGGCGACGATTCCCCCGCCGTGCCCCGCCAGGCGCCCACAAGGGAGCGCTCCTACGGTTCGTGTCGGATGACGCCCGTACGGTTTCATCCCCTGCGGGGAAGATGTCTATGCGGCGCGCGTGGGGGTGGTGGCGGCGCGTGGGGGTGGGCGACGATTCCCCCCGCCGGGCCCCGCCCAGGCGCCCACAAGGGATCGCCCCTACGGTTCGTGTCGGATGGCGCCCGTACGGTTTCATCCCCTGCGGGGAAGATGTCTATGCGTCGCGCTCGTTCGTGGCGGCGCGCGTGGGGGTGGGCGACGATTCCCCCCGCCGGGCCCCGCCCAGGCGCCCACAAGGGAGCGCCCCTACGGGGGGCCGCCCTGCGGGGCGTGTCCGGCGGATTCCCGTTTTCACGGGAATGACGGGTCAGTTGATTTTGGGGTCGGTGTAGGTGTCTACGGGGTCTATTTGGTCTGGGGTTAGTTGGCGGAAGGTTTTGCGGTAGACCTGGAGGCGGAATCGGGCTGAGTCTACTACGATGACGTGGAATTGGTCGTCTACCTTGACGGTTGTGGGGCGCCAGAGGCGCTTTTCGCGGTCGAGGTCTGGGATGTAGTCTCGCCAGCGGAGCATGTCTGGATTTGCCATCAGTCGGTTTGCGCCGAGTTCGTTCATTGGCGCGTCGCCGATCATGGTCTCGATGAATAGGCCGCGGTGGTTGAACTGCACTATGCGGTCGTTGCCGCGGTCGCAGACGTATACGTCCCCGTGTGCGTCGACGGTTACGTCGCTGGGCCTGTTGAGGGGCAGTTTGTCTGGGCCGAGCGTGTCGAACACGTGCAGCAGCTCCCCCTCCGGCGTGAAGCGCTGGACGCGGTCGTTTCGCCAGTCGGCGACCAGCACGGTTCCGTTGAAGGGGTCTACGGAAACGCCCCATGGGTAGTCGAGCTTTCCGGGTTCGCTGCCCTTTTCGCCAAAGCCTCCGAGGTACTCCCCGTCCCTCGTGAAATGCTGGACGCGTGAGCTGCGCGAGCAGACCATCCATAGGGTGTCGTCGGGCTGCCACTCGATGCCTGCCGGGGCGTTCAGCTGGCCTGGGCCGTCTCCGGCTTCGCCCCAGTAGCTCTGCACTGCCCCGTCCAAGGCGGTTAGGACGACCTTATTGGCGTGTTCGTCGGTGAAGAAGATCGTGCCTTTCTTGTCGGAGTCGCAGCATACGGGGGCGGGGAATCGTTCCTTGTCCCACTCCTCGTACTCGCCGTCTACGGTCAGGTATATGTTGGGCTCGAACTCTCCGTCGATGTTGCACTTGGCGTATCTGACTCTTACGAGGAGGCCGGTTCGAGCGTCGACTTTGTTGATGACGTAGTACCATCCGTCTCCTCCGAGGGCCACGTCGAGGGCGCCGTATAGGCCGTCGGTGAAGTTTCGCTGTCCTACGGAGGTTACGAAGAGGTGGCCCATGCGGAGGAGGTCCGGATAGGCGGCTTCCGGTGTTTTGGACGGGAATATCTGGGTAACCATGGGCCTGTTCTCAGTTGAGCGGACTGACCATGCCGGTGAATCGCTCGAAAGATCCGTTGACGATGGGCTCTGGCTGGATGCCGAACCAGTCGTCGAGTACGGTGGAGTAGATGCTTCGGAAGTCGTTGTTGTAGTGGAGGTCACCGCTGAGATGGTCTGCGGGGTCTAGGGATGGGTACTCGGCGTATATGCCACCGTTGACGCGTTCACCGATGAGGAAAGCGCCTCCGCCGGAGCCGTGGTCGGTTCCGTTGCCGTTGTCCCTTACGCGCCTGCCGAACTCGGTGAAGACGAGCATGACGACCTCTTCGGATGCGTTGTGTTCCCGCAGGTCGGCGAAGAAGTCGGACACTGCGCGCGAGACCTGTCCTAGGAGGTCGGTCTGTGTGCCCATCTGCGCGCCGTGTGTGTCGAAGCCGCCCAGTTCTGCGTAGAAGACGCGTGTGCCGAGGTTTGCGGTGTGGACCTGTGCGATGCCTCGCAGGCTCTGGGAGAGCTGGTCGTCGCCGTACTCGACGCTGGAGGAATACTGCGCGGGTACGGGCTTGAGCATGTCTACTCCGGCGAGCGCGTCGACTCCGGTCTGCCCGATGTGGCCGAGCACCATGCTGGCCTCTGCGAACTCCTCGGGGGCGTACATGCGCGTGAAGACGTTTATGGCCCTGCGCTGGCGTTGGCCCGGCATGTTGGTTAGCAGGCCGTAGCTCTCCAAATCCCTGACGGAGAGGGCGGGCACTCCTGAGAGGTACATGGCCCTAGGCAGTCCCTGGCCGAAGCTGATGCCTGTGCAGACGTTTCGCTTCTGCGGGTCCAACTCCCTGATGACGCGGCCGAGCCAGCCTTCCGGTATGACGGCGGTCGGCTCTGCGGTGTGCCATATGTCCATGGAGCGGAAGTGCGAGCGGTCTGGGTTTGGGTATCCGACGCCTGCTATGACTGCGAGGTTGCCCTTGTCGTACATTTCCTTGAATGAGGTGAGGGCCGGATGGAATCCGTACACGTCGTCGACGTGGAGCAGGTCGTCTTCGGGTATGCCGACGGTCTTCCTGAAGTCGTAGTAGAGCGGGTTTCCGTACGGCACGACGGTGTTCATGAAGTCGTTGCCGCCGGAGAGCTGCACCACGACGAGTACTGGTTCGGCGTTGGTCTTGGCGCTTGCGGTGGTCATTTCGTCGCTCCTCATGCCATCTGGTACTCACGAGACGAGGCGATGTACTCGAACATGCGGATGACCGCGTCGTCGAAGGCTTCATCGCCGGGTTGAACGTCCATATCGCCAACGTCGTCGAGTATGACTCTGCGGCTCTTCTCCTCCAGTTCCCAGCAGCCCAGCTCGTATAGGCAGGCGTCGAGGAGCCGTTCGGCCGTGAAGCTGGAGCTCATTCCGCCGACGTGGTCGATCATCTTGCGCACGCCGGGGTGGCTAGCGTCTCCCAAGCGCTCGACTGCGAAGTTGACGCGCTCGATCAGGAACGACGAGTCGATCCACTCCCTGCCGGTGTGCCAGCCCTCCACGGTGGGGGGATTCATCGTCTCCTGGCCCATGGCCTCTGCGGCGGACACCAGGAAGCGGATTCCGAACTCGTAGGGGTCTCGGTGCTGGCCGTTGAGGATGATGGTGTTTACGACCAGTTCGGCGGGGCTGCGGACCCGTGAGAAGCGTGCGTTCTTGAAGTAGTCGGAGTTGAAGAGCGACCTCATCATCTCGGTGAGGTTGTATCCGGATTCGAAGTAGACCTGCGACAGGGACTCTATGGCGTCTTCGTCGGGCTCGTCGGATACGAAGTAGTTGTAGAGGGTGGCGGCGACGTAGCGTCCCGTGGCGGGCTGTCGCACGACGATGTCTACGATGTCGTTGCCGTTGAAGTTGCCGGTCTCACCGAGGAAGGTCTTGTTCGAGTAGTCGTGGTCGTCCTTTCGGAAGGCGAAGTCGGACTCGTACCAGCCGTTGGGATACCTGGGGATGGTCTGCTGTATGGTCCATCCGGTGAAGGCGTGTGCGGCGGCCTGGACGTCGTCTTCGGTGTAGTTTCCCCTGCCCATGGAGAACAGTTCGAGCAGTTCGCGCCCGTAGTTCTCGTTGATGGCGCCGTCGTGGTTGGTCTGCTGGTCGAGCCAGTAGATCATTCCGGGGTCGTGGGAAAGTTCGTCGAGCAGGACGTGGAAGTTTCCCATGCCCTTGTCGCGCAGCATGTCGACGTGGTTCCTGATCATGAGCGGGTTGGTGACCTTGGATGCGGCCGTGGCGAAACGGTTGTGCCACATGAGTGCCACCCGCTCTTCGAGGGGGCGAAGGGTGTTGATCATCTGGTAGAACCACATCTTGTTGGTCCACCAGTAGTCCTCTTCGTTGGCGTGTTCCAGGTGGAAGCGCGCCAGGAGTTCCAGTTCGGGGCGCTCGTAGCGGTCTACGTCCAGCAGGTCGTCTACGAGGTCTTCGTATCTGCGCTCGGCTAGGGATTCGAGCTGCCACGCCGGCAGGCCGAAGGCGGCGCGTCGCATAAGGTGGGCTACAAGAGACACGTCCGTACGTGTTGCCGTAGTCATGATAGTCACCTCGGTGAACTTGCGGCGGGCGGCGGTTGACTATGGAGCGCTGCCCTGCCGTGACAAGATGGCTCAACGTTAGCCGTGCATGTTACGCCATTCGGCCATTGCGGTGAAGTAGGCCAGAAGGTGTAAATCGCGTCAAATGGGGGATGCCCATGCGCCTTCCCCCTAGCCGGAGGAAGGTTAGGATGGGCGCGGGGCGGGAAGCGCCTCAAAATTCTCAAGAAAGCGCGTGACGTGAAAACTTCAGACGTCTTGATTATCGGTGGTGGGGTGTGCGGGTGCGCGTTGGCGCGGGAGTTGCAGGCGCGTGGGGCTAGCGTGACAGTGGTGGAGCGTGACGAGGTTGGGGCGCACGCGTCGGGCAAGTCGTGGGGCGGTCTGTATCCCGCGTCCGGCGCCGGCATCCCCGGCCCGCTCGCGGAACCTGCCCGGCTCTCTGCGGAACTTCACCGGGGGCTGTACGCGGAGTTGGTCGATGAGACGGGCATCGACTACGAGCTGAGGCCGGTAGAGTCGATCAGCCTTGCATCCGATGAGTCGCAGTTGGATGGTCTCCAGGACGAGTGTAGTCGTCTTATCGAGGCGGGCTACGATGCGGAGCTGCTGGCAGCCGGCCGGCTCTACGAACTGGAGCCGGATATTTCGCCCGGCATGGCCGGAGGGCTTTTGCAGGGATCGCAGCAGGAGCTTGATTCGCTGTCGTTCACGAGGTCGCTGGCGAAGTCGGCGCAAGGCAGGGGCGCGACGTTCAAGAAGGGCGAGGCCATTTCCATTAGGGCCGCTAGAGGCCGCGTCAAGGGCATATCCACTGCGGCGGGAGAGTTCATTCCGGCCAGCCGCGTCGTCATAGCGGCTGGGCCTTGGGCGGGCGGTATTGGGCCGGACGGCGCGGGCCGACTGCCGATCAGGCCGGTGAAGGGCGAGATACTGCGGCTGCGGCTGCCGGGCAATTCTTTCCGGCATCGCGTCGGGATGGGTGGGTACAACCTCGGCCGCAAGCCGGACGGGCTGGTGTGGGTGGGTACGACGGAGTGGGAGGTCGGCTACGATGCGGCGCCTTCCACGGCGGGCCGCGACGACATACTCGCGGGGGTGTCGAAGTACGCGCCGCCGGTCGCCTGGGCTGCCATCGTGGAGCACACGGCCTGCCTGCGCCCCGTGTCGTCCGACGGTCTGCCGGTCATCGGGCCGCTGGCGTCTGCCGATGGGCTGTACGCAATGGCCGGCGCGGGCAAGAAGGGCGTCCTGCTCAGCCTGGCAATGGCCAAGATGGCGGCCGGCGTGGTCCTTGAAGATGCGCGGGAGACGACTGTTCCGGCGGAGTTGCTGACAGGGAGGTTTGGGCTGTAGGCAACAAGCACTACACTACTGAACAGGATGCCTCGCCGGAGCGAACGCAACTTAAACAGCGCGCTAGGCGACATGCTCCAAGGCATGTTGTCGGGCAGTCGCGTGCGATCTGAGAACACTCGGACGATAGCCGGTTCTCCCGGTCTGCGCCCCGACATTGCGCTAACGGTTCCCGGCCGTCCGCCGGTGGTGTTGGAAGCGGAGTACATGCCGGCTGCGAACGCTGAAGCCGAGGCGCGGTCTCGTCTTGGGCTGAGAGTTGCGACGAGCGGGCGGCCCATCGAAGCCGCTGTAGCGGTTCGTTACCCGGCTGAGGTTGGCGAGGCGGACGACGTGCGGTCGGCGCTCAAGGAGGCCGCGCTTTCCTACTGTGTGTTGACGGGTGAGGCCGGTGACGTGAGGCGTTTCCCCGAAAATGGGTGGTTGGACGGCAGCCTCGACGACCTGGGAGACTTCGTGCGCCTGGTGTCCGTCCCCGAGCGCGCGGTGGACAGCGCCGCCGCAATGATGCAGGACGGCATCGAAGTGGCTGCCAGCCTACTAGACGAGTTGGACAAGCTCCGTCCTGTGATAACGCAGTCGATAGCGGGTTTGCTAGGCATGGCCAACGTGCACCAGACCCGTCGCATGGCCTGCGCCATCATGGCGAACGCGTTGATATTCCACCAGCGCATCTCCGGCATGCACGAGAACGTCAAGACGTTGGACGAGGTATGTGGCCCCGACGTACCCGATCCTCAAGAGGAGACGCTGACGGCTTGGACGGGGATCCTGGCGATCAACTACTGGCCCATCTTCGCCTTGGCCAAGGACATCCTGGGCCAGTTGACCCCGGGCTACGCGGCGCTGATTCTGGCCAAGCTTCGAGAAACTGCCCGTCAGATCGACGCGTCGGGAGTGAGCAATGCCCACGATCTCACAGGCCGGATTTTCCAGCGGCTCATCTCTGATCGCAAGTACCTTGCGACCTTCTACACGCTCCCGGCATCGGCGGCTCTGCTAGCCCGGCTGGCCGTGGCGAAGATGAAGGGGGTGGATTGGTCGGACGCTGATGCGATCGGCAAGCTGCGCGTAGGCGATTTTGCGTGCGGCACGGGCGCTCTGCTGTCGGCGGTGTACGAGCAGGTCTCGGCGCGCCACGAACGGTTAGGCGGCGATCCGGCTGCGCTGCACCCGGCTATGCTGGAAGAAGTCCTGTACGGATGCGACGTGATGCCGACGGCCATTCACATCACCGGCTCCACGTTGTCGGGAGTGAGGCCGGACATAAGTTTCAACCGGTCTCGCCTCTACACGCTGGCTTACGGCAGACAAGCGGACGGCAGCGTGAGGATAGGTTCCCTTGAGCTGCTGGAGTCTTCCGCCGCCGCCACGCTTTTCAACACGGGCGACCCCGCAAGGCGGGTGAGCGGCGTCAAGGAGGAGACTGCCGCATATATCGTTGCGGATATACCGGATGAAGGGTTCGACCTTGTGATCATGAACCCGCCGTTTACTCGTTCCACAACTCATGAAGCGGTCTATTCCGATACTGCCAATGCGGCGTTTGCCGCTTTCAACGCCACTAGAGAAGACCAGCGAGACATGGGTAAACGCATGCTGAGGCTCTGTAGAGGCAGTTGCTACCACGGGAATGCCGGAATCGCCTCGGCCTTCGCGGCGCTGGCGCACAAGAAGCTCAGGCCGGGCGGCGTACTCGCCCTAGTTCTGCCTCTGTCGGCCGCCACCGGCTTGTCGTGGAGCGGCTTTCGTCAAATTCTTGGCCGCGACTATTGCGACTTGACCGTCCTGAGCATCGCCGCCACTCGCGATGACATGTCATTTTCGTCAGACACGGGCATGGCGGAGTGCCTGGTGATCGCCCGAAAACTGAAGCCATCCGAGTCCAAGAACGACCGCACCCACTTCGCTTCCTTGGGCCGCCGCCCTGGAGGATTTGCCAGCGCAGCTTCAATAGCGAAAAACATCGCCGACCGTGAGTACGTTAGGCGGATCGAAGACGGGCCGCACGGCGGTACGCGCCTGATGGTGGGGGATGAATTGGCCGGTGAGATGCTAACGACTGCAAGCGGCGATAACTGGCGTGCGGTGCGAATGCTGGACCACTCCGTGGCCCAAACCGCCGACGCGTTATCGCGATCCAAGTTGTGGTTGCCTGGCGCTGCCGCTGCGCTCGAACTGAACTTGACCCGATTGGGCGTCATAGCCCGGATAGGTTTGCACCATCGTGACATCACAGGCCCAGCCCCACGCGGTCCTTTCGACAAAGTTGCGCCCAGTCAAACCGCCACCTATCCGGCGTTGTGGAATCACAATGCCAGAAGCGAAACGCGCATGGTTTGCTCTCCCGACTCGCAACTTGTCACGCGTGCCGGGATGGAGGCGAAGGCTTCTGAAATATGGTCTATCGCCAGTCGCGCCCACCTGAACGTTGAATTCACTTTCGGTTCTCAAGCCCTTGCGGCTGCATTTACGGAGCGAGAATCGATGGGCGGCAGGGTGTGGCCCAACGTGACCTTCCCCAATGCCCAGTTTGAGTATGCTTTCTTGATATGGATGAACAGTACCTTAGGGCTATTGTCGCTCTGGTGGCACTCCAGCCGTCAACAATCCAGCAAGATTAGCGTTTCCTTGCGAACGGCCGAGACGCTTCCCATGCTGAACTTCCTATCGCTAACCGACGCGCAGCTGGACGTGGCGGAGTCAATTTTCGATGAGCTCCGAAACAAGGAATTGAAGCCGGCATATTTAGCCGACTCCGACTCCAACCGCGCACGTCTGGACCGGCGGGTTGTCTGCGATCTCTTGGGTTTTGACGAGGATACTTACCTTGGAGTCCGCCATCTTTCGGCGAAGTGGTGCGCTGAGCCATCGGTACACGGCGGCAAGTTTAGGCCCAAAGGGGTGCGTCCAGTGTGTTCCCGTTTGCGCGGGGATCTATTTTCATAAGAAAGAAGATCGCGCGTGTGTGTTTGGTGGCGTCGCGCGTGGTGGTGGGCGACGATTCCCCGCCCCGTTCGCCGCCAGGCGCCCACAAGGGACGCCCCTACGGATGCCCATGCGGGGCATGTCTGACGGATGCCCATGCGGGGCACGTCTGACGGATTCCCGTTTGCGCGGGAATGACGATGTTGTAGGTTGGTTCCCGTTTGCACGGGAATCTATTTTCATAACAAAGACGGGAGGACTGGATTCCCGATCGGGGTCTGGAATGACGGGGCGGAGGTGGGGTGTATGACCTCAGCGGGAGGCTTGGGCGGCTTGTATTTCGGGGGGCCAGCGGCTTTTGACGTAGGTGAGTACGGCCCAGATTTCGGCGTCGGTCAGTATGTCCGCATATGCAGGCATGTTGCTCTTGTAGCCGTCGGCCAGGAAGGCGGCCGTGCCCTGCTTGGTGAGTTGGAATAGTACGTCGTCGGGATGGTGCCAGGTGTGTCCGGACTCGTCGTGCGGCGGGGCCGGCAGCGTGCCGTCATCGTTTCGCAGGCGCCAGTTGGGCTGGCCCTCGAGGTTTACTCCGTGGCAGGAGGCGCATTGCTGGTCGTATATGCCGCGGCCGCGAGCGACCAGTTCGGCATCCGATGCGTCCGCCGACTGCGGCTCGCCGCCGGCGCTTGGGGAGCACGCGAGGACGGCGAGGGCCGCTGCCACTCCCAAGAGGGCCGCGCGGATTGCCCCGATCTCAATCTTCCCCTCAAGGGGGAGGAGGTAAGAGGATGCTCGCCAGCGATTCACGTCGATTCTCAGCGGGCGGTGTAGCCCCCGTCTATGGTGAGGCAGGCGCCGGTCATGAAAGATGCCTCGTCGGAGGCTAGGAAAAGGGCGCCTGCGGCGATTTCCTCCGGCTGTCCCAGGCGCCCCAGGGGGTGGATCGACTCCAGCATCGCCAGCATGTCGGGGTCCTCGGTCAGTGTCTTTGTCAAGCTGGTGTAGACGAATCCGGGGCACAGGGCGTTGACCCTTATGCCGGTCTTTGCGAGGCCGATGCCCATGTCCCTGGTCATCTGCACCACGCCGCCCTTGCTGTGCGGGTAGGCGTTGAAGCCGTCGGCAAAGCCGCTGGGATATCCGACCAGCCCGATGATCGATGCCAGGTTGACTATGGAGCCGGAGCCCTGCTTCTTCATCTCCTCGGCGGCGAACCAGGACATCATGTAGCTGCCCTTGAGGTTGATGTCGATGACCCAGTCCCATGTGCGCTCGAAGTCCCACTCTTTCGGTGCGTAGCGCGGCGTGACGCCGGCGCTGTTTAGCAGTACGTCGATCCTGCCGAATCGCTCCACGGCGCCGGCGACCATGCGCTCGCAGTCGTCTTTGACGGCCACGTCTCCTGAGAGGGCGATGGCCTGCCCGCCGGATTCTCCGATGCGCGCGGCGACCGACTCGGCCGACGCTGCGTTTACGTCGGCGGCGGCGATGACGGCGCCTTCCGACGCGAAGAGCAGTGCCGAACTCTCGCCTATGCCGGATCCGGCTCCGGTTATGAGCGCTACCTTGCCGTCTAGTCGTGCCATGGGCTTCCTTCCGTCTTTCCGTACCTGAGTGGGTGAGCAGCCGTACTGCGTACTGATTGAATCGTAGCCTTGCGCCGGTGAGTGGTCAAACGCTGGGACGGAGGTGTGGGTGGTGGTGGGCGCGCGTGCCCCTATTTCCCTTCCCTCTCGAAGGGGGAAGGTTAGGCTGGGGGATTCCTCCGACGGCCATCGCGCGCGTTGTTAAGAATGAACATGGAGGCGAGACGCGCGGGAAGACCCCCATCTCAATCTTCCCCGGCAGACGGGGGAAGAGGTAGGAAAGTTCCTTCCCCCTGAGGGGAATGGGTAGGACTTAGGGGAAGGGGTAGGACCGTGCGGGGCGTTGCCGCAGAGTGCGCGCGAGGGACGGCCGGGGCGGTGGGTGCGTTCCGGGTTGGTAGGTGGTCGCGCGTGCCCCGCCGGGCCCCGCCAGGCGCCCACAAGGGACGCCCCTGCGGGGCGCGTCCAGTGGGTTCCCGTTTTCATGGGAATCTATTTTCATAACAATGGCGGTGGTGTGGTGGTTTATGGGTTTAGAATCGGGTGGAGGTTGTAGGCGTCTTTGGCAGGGGCCGGAGTGACTTCACGTTCTAGGAAAAGGGATAAGCGCGGTCGTAGGCGGCGGGAACGCGATAGGGCCGCGTCCGCCGTGGCCCCTCCGGTGCGGGCGCCGCATGATCCGGCGCCGCAGACGTCGGACCTCAAGCCGGGCGCATATCGCAGGGACGTGGCCAGTCCGTTTAGCAGGGCCTATGCCTGGCTGATCGACTTTGGGCTTCTTGCGCTGTTGTTCTACATGCTATTCCGGTTCACGAATGGCAATTTTGGCAACTTGGGCTCGCCGTCTTCAGCGCCCAAAGACATCATCATCTTCCTGGCGTACTTCATACTGCCGACGGGCATCTGGGGCCGCACGGTGGGCAAGTGGGTGGCGGGAATCGTCGTGGTGAACGATGAGGGTTTCACGCCGGGCGTGGCGGTGGCGATACCGAGGGAGGTCGTCGGGAAGGTGGTGTCGTACGCCGCGTTCCTGCTGGGGCTGGCTTGGATAGTATTCGACGGGGAACGGCAGGGCTGGCATGACAAGATTGCGGGCACCTACGTTGTGAACGATCCCGGGGCGGGCGCGCCCATCCTTGGCAAGATATTTCGCCGTCTCAGGTAGCGGCGGCTTCGCATTGCCGCAGCCGGGCGGCGCAGACATACGAAGAGAGAAGGACTGCAAACAGTGGCTATATCGTCGCAAGCGCGCGAGCAGATGAAGGAAAGCTCTTGGATAAGAAGGATGTTCGAGGAAGGCATGGAGCTGCGGCGGATACACGGGGCCGAGCAGGTGTTCGACCTGTCGTTGGGCAACCCGATCCTCGAACCGCCGCCGGAGTTCAGTGAGGAGCTGCTGCGAATCGCACAGGATGAGACGCCGGGCACGCACCGCTACATGCCGAACGGGGGCTTTGCGGAGACGCGCGATGCCGTGGCGGCCGAACTGTCGAAAGAGACCGGCCTGCCGTTCAGCGGCGACGACGTGCTGATGACTGTGGGAGCGGCGGGAGCGCTGAACGTCATACTCAGGTCGATCCTCGACCGCGATGACGAGGTCGTGCTCTTGGCGCCCTACTTTGCGGAGTACGTGTTCTACATCTCTCACCAGCAGGGCGTGGCCAAGGTCGTCCAGTGCGGCGATGACTTCCAGCCCGATGCCGAGTCCCTGGCCGCGGCGATTACGCCGAGGACGAGGGCGGTAATCATCAACTCGCCTAACAACCCGACCGGGGTGATCTACCCGGATGAGAGCATCGCCGAGATCGCAAGGGCGATCCAGGAGGCGGAACGGCGGTACGGTACGGAAATCTACCTCGTGGCGGACGAGCCGTACAGGAAGCTGATCTACACGGACCAGCCTTACCCTTTCATCTACCGTCATCACGTGCGCTCGCTGGTTGCCACGTCGCACTCGAAGGACCTGGGGCTGGCGGGCGAGCGCATCGGCTATATCTCGGCGAATCCGGCCGATCCTGGACGGGGCGAATTGATGGACGCGGCGTCGTTTGCGCTGCGGACGTTGGGCTTCGTGAACGCGCCGGCCATCATGCAGCGGGTGGTCGCCAAGATACAGTCGGCGCAGGTGGACATAGGCGCCTACCGGAGAAAGCGGGACATCCTGTATCCGGCGCTGGTCTCGATGGGCTATGAGTGCATAGAGCCGCAGGGGGCCTTCTACATGTTCCCTAAGTCGCCGCTGCCGGACGACGCGGAGTTCGTGCGGTTGCTCCAGTCGAAGCTGGTGCTCACCGTGCCGGGCATAGGCTTCGGCACGCCGGGGTATTTCCGGGCGTCCTACTGCGTGGAGGACCGCACGCTAGAAGGTTCGCTGGCCGGGTTTGAGGAGGCGTTGGCGGAGGTGAGGGGGTGAAGATGTCCGCCGTGCGTGCGTAGAGATGCGCTCTCCGGCGCTAGACTGGTATTAGGTCGCGCGAGAGGTTTTGTCGATGGTTGAGGTTAAGGGGAAGCCGATAGAGGATCATGCCGTTCATTCGGGGCGGTTGATGCGGCACGCCTGGGAGCGTCTGGAGCAGGGCGACCGGCTGCAGGCGTCGGAGAAGTGCTGGGGAGCGGTCGTACACGCTCTAAAGGCGGTATCAGAACGCCGCGGATGGCGTCACAGGTCGCACATACACAACAACATCATAGCCAATCACCTGTCCGAACTGACCGGGGATGATTTGATATATGGCCTCTACAGGGGCGTCCAGGCGCTGCACGTGAACTACTACGACGACGTGTTTACGGACGACGAGCTCCGTCGCGATCTGAAGCTGGCGTCCGACTTGCTGGAACGGATTGCGGCGGCGGACCGGCGGATCGGGCCGGATGCGCCCGCGCCTTCTTATGACAGGCGGGCGCGTAGGGCTTCCGGCTGAGGTGTTCGTGCGAGTGGTGGCGGCGCGCGCGAAGACCCCCATCTCAATCTTCCCCCGCAGACGAGGGAAGAGGTGGGAGGGGACGCCCCTGTGGGGTGCGTCCGGTGGATTCCCGTTTTCACGGGAATCCAGAGGGACGGGGGCGCGGCGCGCGCGTTGGTGATGTCGCGCGTGGCGGTGGGCGACGATTCCCCCCGCCGGTCCCCGCCAGGCGCCCACAAGGGATCGCCCCTACGGAGGATGGCCCCTGCGGGGCGGGCGTAACAACGCGCGTGCCACGTCAAGCGCGCTGCCCTTGCGTAGAGATGCGCTCTCCGGCGCTAGACTGGTATTAGGTCGAGCGAGAGGTTTTGTCGATGGTTGAGGTTAAGGGGAAGCCGATAGAGGATCATGCCGTTCATTCGGGGCGGTTGATGCGGCATGCCTGGGAGCGTCTGGAGCAAGGCGACCGGCTGCAGGCGTCGGAGAAGTGCTGGGGAGCCGTCGTACACGCTCTAAAGGCGGTATCAGAACGCCGCGTATGGCGTCACAGGTCGCATATCCACAACAACATCATCGCCAATCACCTGTCCGAACTGACCGGGGATGATTTGATATATGGCCTCTACAGGGGCGTCCAGGCGCTGCACGTCAATTACTACGACGACGTGTTTACGGACGACGAGCTCCGTCGCGATCTGAAGCTGGCGTCCGACTTGCTGGAACGGATTGCGGCGGCGGACCGGCGGATCGGGCCGGATGCGCCCGCGCCTTCTTATGACAGGCGGGCGCGTAGGGCTTCCGGCTGAGGTGTTCGTGCGAGTGGTGGCGGCGCGCGCGAAGACCCCCATCTCAATCTTCCCCCGCAGACGAGGGAAGAGGTGGGAGGGGACGCCCCTGTGGGGTGCGTCCGGTGGATTCCCGTTTTCACGGGAATCCAGAGGGACGGGGGCGCGGCGCGCGCGTTGGTGATGTCGCGCGTGGCGGTGGGCGACGATTCCCCCCGCCGGTCCCCGCCAGGCGCCCACAAGGGATCGCCCCTACGGAGGATGGCCCCTGCGGGGCGGGCGTAACAACGCGCGTGCCACGTCAAGCGCGCTGCCCTTGCGTAGAGATGCGCTCTCCGGCGCTAGACTGGTATTAGGTCGCGCGAGAGGTTTTGTCGATGGTTGAGGTTAAGGGGAAGCCGATAGAGGATCATGCCGTTCATTCGGGGCGGTTGATGCGGCACGCCTGGGAGCGTCTGGAGCAGGGCGACCGGCTGCAGGCGTCGGAGAAGTGCTGGGGAGCGGTCGTACACGCTCTAAAGGCGGTATCAGAACGCCGCGTATGGCGTCACAGGTCGCACATACACAACAACATCATAGCCAATCACCTGTCCGAACTGACCGGGGATGATTTGATATATGGCCTCTACAGGGGCGTCCAGGCGCTGCACGTGAACTACGACGACGACGTGTTTACGGACGACGAGCTCCGTCGCGATCTGAAGCTGGCGTCCGACTTGCTGGAACGGATTGCGGCGGCGGACCGGCGGATCGGGCCGGATGCGCCCGCGCCTTCTTATGACAGGCGGGCGCGTAGGGCTTCCGGCTGAGGTGTTCGTGCGAGTGGTGGCGGCGCGCGCGAAGACCCCCATCTCAATCTTCCCCCGCAGACGAGACCTTTGCATAAATCCCAGTTGCCCCCTCAGAGCCGGTCCAATTACCCCGATTCTCATCTTCGTCCATCGAAAAATTGGAGGTCTGTAGAGGGTCGCGAGGCATTTATGCAAAGGTCTCGTCTGCGGGGAAGAGGTAGGAGGGGACGCCCCTGTGGGGTGCATCCGGTGGATTCCCGTTTCCACGGGAATCTATTTTCATACAATGACGGCAGAGGGGGGCTGGTGAGGGATTTTCGGCTATGGTAGGTAAGGGAGGAACGCAGTGGAGCCGCAGCCACAGCCGTCGATAGACTACGAGTCCGCCGCTGTTCGGAAGCACGTTGAGATCACCCAGGGAGTGATTCAACGGATGGCGGAGAACAGCCGGTCCTGCAAGGTCTGGTGCGTCACGCTGGTCTCGGCAGTCCTGTTCCTGGGAGCGCGTACGGAGAATCCTGAACTTGCGCTCATCGCCCTGATTCCGGCGGGCTTGTTCCTCATCCTGGACGCCTACTACCTGGCGTTGGAGCATGTTTTCCGCGATTCATACGATGCGTTCGTGGAGAAGCTGCACGGAGGGGAACTGTCTCGGTGCGACATCTACGCGGTGGCGCCGACCGGCATGGGGCTGACGCGGGTCTTGGGCTCTATGGGTTCCGTCTCGATTTGGCTGTTCTACCCACTCGTCGCGGTCGCAGTAGCGCTTACGTGGTGGGTCATGAGCCTCTAGGACGTCGCTCTCAGGGGATGGGGACTCCGTGATAATCGCGCTTAGCCGTAGTAAATGCGTTGTAGGTCTGCCCTGCCCGCCCGGCATCTTAGGGGCCGCTAGAGAGGTTCCTTTAGGCCGGAGCCGGTGACTGGGATGACGACCGATTCTTCGGGTTGTATCTTGCCGGAGCGTAGGAGTTCCTCCAGGCCGGCGAATGCGGCGGCGGCGGTGGCCTCGCAGAAGAGGCCCTCTTCTCTGGCCAGTCTTGCGCGCCATTCCAGTATTGGCGCCTCGTCGACGGCTATGGCATGACCGCCCGTGTGCCGTACGGCGGCTACCTCTTCGGCGAGCCTGGGCGGTCTCGCCACGGATATGCCCGATGCGACGGTTGCGCCTGCGGTATCGGGGTTCCAATCCTCGCCGTTGACTGAGGCGACGACGGGGCGCACGGCCTTGGCCTGAACGCATGACAGGCGTGGGAGCGATGCGATACGGCCAGCGGCCTTCAGTTCGTCGAAACCCTTTCTCATGCCGATGAGCAGTGAGCCGTTGCCCACCGGCAGTACCACGTGGTCGAACGGTTGCGGAGCGTCTTGGAGGATTTCCCGGCAGACGGCTTTCATTCCCTCTGCGAAGTAGGCGGAGTAGTTGTGGGAGAGGTAGACGAGTCCGGTCTGCCTTAGGAAGTCGTGCGCGGCGTCGGTGGCCGCCTGCCGCGGGCCGTCGATGGTGTGCAACGTGGACCCGAAGTAGGCGATCTGGTCGAGCTTGCCCTTTGCGGCGCCGGATGGGGCGAAGACGTGGGCCTTCATTCCGGCTGCGGCGGCGTATGCCGACATGGAGGCGCCGGCGTTGCCGGAGGAGTCCTCTACGAACTCGTGTACACCCTCCTCGACGGCGGCGGATATGAGCACGGAGCTTCCCCTGTCCTTGAACGATCCGGTGGGGGATACGAATTCCAGCTTGGCGTACAGGGCGCCGAGGCCCAGTTTTCCGGCGGTACGGCCCATCTCGACGAGCGGGGTTGAGCCTTCGCCGAGGGTGAGCCGCCGGCCGGGGTTGTGCAGCGGCAGGCGCAGGGCATCGCCGTCGGGCGGAGCTGCGTACTCGACGTCGAACAGGCCATCGCAGGCGGGGCAATGGAGCGTCCGCACCGTGGGCGCGTGGGTGCGCGGGCACTCAAGGCACTTCAGCCGGAAGACGTTTGGGTTGTTCAAGTTGTCCTTGTCCTTGCCCACGGCCTGCTGCACAGGCGTCTTACAAGTAACCGTCCAGGTTTTATGAGGAGCGCCCCGTGGATTCCCGATCGGGGTCGGGAATGACGGGGGGCAGGGCTGTTTTCGACGTGGTGGTCGTGCGGCATGGTAAGCGGGGACGTGAAAGAAAGGCTAGACTTGCGGATGATCAAGCATGTGTCAACTCCGTGCCGGGGGAAGCGTTGCAAGAAAGGGAGACATCGCCAAGCGTCAGGTCGCTCGTGCTGGCCGCGTTCGATGATTCGTGGCGGGAGCTGCAAGGGACTCTTTCGCAGTTGATAGCCCGCGAGATGGAGATCCCGGGCGTTCTGGGCGAGTGGTCTGTGAAGGACGTGGTCCGGCAGGTCATCGACCGGGAGAGGGCGTTGCTTCAAGAGATCGCATCGGGCCGGGCGCCCTCGCCTGGCAGCCAGATGCAACTCGCCCTCCAGCGGCCTGATGATGGAGACCTCGCCAGGCCGGCCCGCGAGATCATGGCGGAATTCGAGCAGACTCATCGCGCTCTGAAAGATGCGCTGCAGGCCGCGCCCGTCGAGTACTTCGCTTATGGCTCGAGCATCCGCAGGCGGATAGACTACGCGACTGTTCTCAGTTACCAGGAACACGGTGCGCGCATACGCACCTGGGTCAACCGGCGGCGCAGAGAGGCGGCAAACACCGACCGCATCCGGCTGAGCCGGCAGGCTGCGCCGGATGAGTAGATGATCCAGGCCCTTCCGGTATGCCAGTGATGTTGTTCTATTAGCTGCGGCGGACATCGTTGCCGGGAGTTAGCGCCGGCATCCACCTCCCGCCGCATAGACGGCGCCGCAGCAAACTGCCGTACTTTGTCCGTAGCGGTCGTGGCTGACGAACTGTACGACGAGCATCTGGAAGAACTGCGAAAGGAGGGTCTGATCGAATGAGTGGCCGCCATCCGTTCAGCGAGCTGACCAGAGACTTCACGCCGGAGCGCCGTCACCGCATCGCCGAGATGAAGCGGGAGTTGCTCGCCGAGATGCCATTGCACGAGCTTCGCAAGGCGCGGGCTTTGACCCAGCGAGACATGGCGAAGCTGGAGCAGCGGGCTGACGTGTAAGTGTCCAGCCTGCGATTTTACATTGA
Source organism: Dehalococcoidia bacterium (assembly GCA_963663555.2). Lineage (GTDB taxonomy): Bacteria > Chloroflexota > Dehalococcoidia > Lucifugimonadales > Lucifugimonadaceae. The sequence goes on along the minus strand of CAXXNJ010000010.1, from coordinate 23,524 downwards.
AGCAGCGGGTGGAAAGCTGAGGATCGTCGCCGGGTTTCCCGAAAGCGAGGTAGCCATCACCAACTTTTCTGATGCGGGAGAGGTTGAGGGCAAGGGAAAGCGTCCGCCCGACCAAGAAGTCCACTCCGGGAGATAGGCGTTGCCGAAGAAAAAGAGCGTCCGACTCTGCGCACAAGAGTTTATGCAAGATGCAAAGAAGCTGCGCGATTTCTGTAAGGACTCCAAAAAGTGTCTGTCTGATGCCCATGTAAGTCTGGTCTACGATGGGGCGGTCATCAAACTATACGCCGCCTTTGAGCGGATGATGATTGGGGCACTCATTGGAGTCATAAATAACTACACATCCCAACTCCGTGCCACTACTAATGTCCAATTTTCTGCGCACCTCACGGATGAGGTATGTGAATACATCATCATCGGAAATGGCTATTTTAACTTCCATGGACGTGACGGCTTGATCGGGGAGATCAAGAAGTACGTACCTGACAGCCACTATCTGGTGCAAACAGTCAAGAAACGCGAATACACTGACTCACTCAATCGACTCTGTGCGCTGTGGAACTACGCGGCACATTACAGCAAGGCCTCCAAGAAAAGCGCATTGAAGTCGATCCGACAAAAGAAAATAGGCTCCGCAGGATCTTGGCTGAAACGGCAGAACCGCTTTGAAGATATTGCATTGAGCCTTACGGAGCTCTCTAAGGATATTGAGAAAGGCGCTCCGTACTGAAGAATCAGGGAACGGGGATCCCAACATTGTACAACATGTCAACGAGCATAATTGATTGCATAGGACAACAACATAAAGAGACGCATATAACCGCTCGCACCAGCGCCGCCCTACTTCAGGGCGCCCAGCGGCAGGCAGGCGTGGGCCTGTCAGTGTCCAACATCCCCCCAAAGACACTCCTGCACTTCGAAACGGTACTCCAACGCCCCGAAGTAACCGGCCCGCCCTCAAGTCGCTCAACGCCAGTAGATACTCAAATCATCCGACGGCCAACCACGTCAGTCTCCTTTAGCGGCCAGTTTCCTCACTCACCTTGCGTGGAGCGGCGCACAACTATGCTATTCAGAAAAATAACGGGGGTGCCATTCTCCGCCGCGCCAGGAGGTTAGGCGGGTGGGGTCTATCTTTATGAGGTAGCGTGGTCTGTCGGCGGTGTTGCCTAGGTATTTTAGGCCGCCGGGGCCCATGTAGCGGCGTACCATGTCGTTGGCGATGTCTAGCATCCTGCCGGTCATCTTGGCGGGGCCTTCGACTATCTGCGCCGTGCCCTGGATGGTGACGCGTGCGTGGCCGGGGCCCTCGTCGGCGCAGGATACGCACACCCTGGGTTCCTGCCGTATGTGCTCGACGAAGGCGGAGCGCTCCCTGGGGATCATCCACATGGCCTCGCCGTCCCAGTACTGCCATATTGGGACGACGTAGGGCGCGCCTTCGGGGGTGACGGTCGCCAGGCGTGCGGTTATGGGGCCGGCGAGGAGTTCGCCGATCTCTTCTTTGGTCAGTCCTCGGGCGTCCGGCACGTTGTATCCGCCTATCCGGAGGCTTGCCGCCACTTGCGCAGGCTCACCACCTCGCCTGCGGGCGGTGTCAGGCCCTTGGAGAAGTGTGCGGTCCACGAGACCTCCGCCACGTAGACGCTGCCCTCTGAGTCGCTGGCTATGCCGTGGGGGGCTATGAACTGGTCGTGGTCCTCGCCCATGGTTCCTCTTCCGAAGGCATTGATCATCTCGCCGTCCGGGCTCCAGACGGAGACCCTCAGGCCGAGGCCGGGCACTCCGTCCTGTACGGGAGGCGGCCCCATCTCTCCAATGAACAGGCTTCGGTCCTCTCCCCTGCTCTCGCATACCGACATGGGGTGGTGGATGTGCCACTGCTCGATGAATTCTCCGCTGGTGGTAAAGACCTGAGCCCGGAAGTTCTCGCGGTCGCACACGACGACGCGGTCGGTTCCCGACATGGAGATGTTGTGCGGCAGGCTGAATTGGCCGGGGTCTGTGCCGGGCTCGCCCCATGACTTGACGTGCTTGCCGTCTGCGTCGAACTTGTGGACTCGCGAGTTCCCGTAGCCGTCGGACACGAAGAAGTCCCCGTTGCGTGGGTCGATGCAGACCCCGGTTGGGCGGTTGAACATGCCTCCGCCCTGCCATGGGGCCGGTACGCCTCGCTCTCCCAGCGTGAATAGGACGTTTCCCTCCCTGGTGCGCTTCTGGACGAAGTGCCCTCCGTCGTCCACGAAGTAGAGGTTGTCATCTTCATCGACGGCTATTCCGTGGGGCCTGTCGAACTCGCCTTGTCCCCAGCCCTCCAGGAAGTTGCCGCCCTTGTCGAAGACCGCCACCGGGTGGGTTCCGCGGTTGAATACGTAGACGTTGTCATCGGAGTCGGTGGCCACTGACGTTGCGTCACCGCGGAACGTGACGCCCATGGGGAGCTTTGCCCAGTATGGGACCGGCTCGAAAACGGTTTCGGAAGTTACCGGCGCGAGAGTCGTTGATGCAGCGGTCATCTGTTTCTCCAGTCTGTTCCAGCCTAGCTTGCCGCGCTTGATCGAGCGCCTGGCAGGCTATCGTCCTCCGCCGGCGCGCCATCCCTGACTGCCGGAGAGCCGAGGCTCCGGCAGTTGCCCTGCGCCGACGGTCCGCAGTCTCCAGAGTGGCGAAGCCCACAAGTAAGAGAGGGTCTGCGGTTCGTGCTAATGTGCTTGAGTGAAGAACGCGGCGAGTATACACGCCTTTGGAGTATGCGATGAAGATTGACCCCCCGGTGAGGGCGGCTCTTGATAGCGACAGGACCATCGACATCACCACCACGGGCCGTAAGTCCGGTCTGCCCAGGAGGATCGAGAACTGGTTCTACCGGTCGGGAGGCAGGTACTTTCTGAGCGGTTCGCCGGGCAGTCGCGACTGGCAGGCGAACATAATCGCCGATCCCCGCTTGACGTTTCACCTGAAGGAGTCGGTGCGTGCCGATCTGGAAGCGACCGGCGTCGTCATAAGGGACCCGGCTGAACGTCGTGAGATCATGTTGGGTTTCGACCGTTTCGCCGAGGGCTCCAACGCCTCAGAGCTGGACGCTTGGGTCGCGAGTAGCCCTTTGATCGAGGTCAAGTTCGACCGGTAGGCCGGCGCGGTTAGCTTTGCCCAAGTTCTCATCTATCGGCCTCTCCGTCCCGCGGCTGTTTGGCCCGAATCGGATCTACTTGGGCTGGCACATAGCCTGGGTGGTGTTTCTTTCCGGTGGGCTTTCGACGGGGATGTCCCAGTATTCCTTTGGGGTGTTTGCCGAGCCGTTGGAAGCCCGTTTTGGCTGGACGAGGACGGAGTTCAACGCCGCCCTGTCTTTTGCCTTCATTTCAGGTCTGCTTGCCCCTTTGGTCGGTCGGCTGATGGATCGGTTCGGCGTTCGTCCTGTTCTCGTCGTGTCGCTGGCGCTGATTTCGTCGGGGTTTCTTCTCCGCCCGATGATCAGCGAGCTGTGGCACTGGTACCTGTTCCACGCGCTGGTCTTTGCGGGATTCCCCGGCGCCACGATGCTTGCCATCGGCAAGGTGGTCGGTGTGTGGTTCCCCACTACGACGGGCCGAATGATGGGCGTGGTGACAGCCGGCAACAATTTCGGCGGCTTGACGATGGTGCCGTTTGCCACGCTGTTGGTGGCGAGCGCAGGCTGGGAGTGGGCTTACCTGGGCTTTGGCATCATCATGGCGCTGGTGTGCCTGGCTGCGCTTCTGATCGTCCGCGACAGACCGGAAGCGATGGAGTCGGAGGCCATGCGAACGGGCCGCACGGAGTTGCTGGCGGGGGCAGCCAGGTTCGCTTCCCGCTCCGGCCTGTCGCTGGGGCAGGCTCTGCGGTCACGGAATTTCTACATGATCGCCCTGGGCCTGACTGCGGCCAGTTTCACGTACCAGGGGATCCTTACGCAGATCGTCCCGCATCTTGAGAATGAGGGGTTCTCGACCGCTGCGGCGGCCGCGGCCCTGACGATGGTTGCGGCCATGGGAATCGGATCCAAGGTGGGGTTCGGCCGTTTGAGCGAGTCGATCGGGGCCCGGAATGCAACTGTGATTTCGGTAACGCTCCAGGCGATTGGCGTGGGCCTGATGATCTCGCCGGGCGGCGCGCCTGTACTTTGGTTGGGCGTCTTCGTGTTCGGGCTGGGATTTGGCGGCTTGGGCGCGCTGATAGCCCTGTCGATAACCGAGTCGTTCGGTCTCTACGCTTACGGGGCGATCATGGGCATGGTCAATCTAGTCATGATGACCTCAATGGCGGCGGGCCCTCTGATCACCGGGGCCTTGTACGACGCGTACGGCCGGTATCACGTTCCGTTCGCCATCATCATCGGCATATTCCTGCTGGGCATCGCCGCGCTTATGGCGTCGGGCCGGCCAGGAAGGCTCCCGATGCGTAGACCGGATGGCTCTGCGCTCTCGGAGGAACCGGGTTCGCAAACGGCCGTTGCGCGCTGAGCGGCGTCCCCGGCGGTACCTACTCGAACTCCGCCCAGACCGACTTGGCGTATTGGACGCTCTGCCCGTCGTGGAGGAACTGGTCACCGAGTTGGACTCCCTCAATAGCCATGTAGCCGGAGTAGCCTGCGTTGGCCATGGCCGAAATCGCGAAGCGGTAGTCGATATCTCCGGCCGGTATGTTGGTTCGCACGAATACGGCGCGGTGGTTCTCCGGGTGGTGGACTCGGTATAGGTTCTTGCAATGCCAGTACACGGAGACGGGGGCCAGCGCGATGATGGCGTCCTCCATCGTCTCCTCCGGCTCGTCATAGCACCAGTAGATGTTTCCCAGGTCCGGATTGATGCCGAAGTTGGGCTTATCCACCATCTGGTGCGTGAGCAGCGCCGACCATGAGTTGTCCACCAGGGAGTTTTGGTGGACCTCTACGCTGACGGTCACGCCGGAGTCTGCGGCCCTGTCACATGCGGCCTGCAGGGCCTCGCACAGGGTCTCGTAGTCCTTCATGGTTCCGTCTCTGGAGCCGTCCTGTGAGCGGCGCAGCCCGGTGTTGTGCATCGGGGTCAACGTCGGATAGCGATTGGGCGTACTCAGGGCGCCGTTCACCACCTCTGCGCCGGTCAACTCGGCCACGTGGACCATCCGGAACATACGCTCCAGGTTCTCCCTTGCGTACCGGGCATTAGTAAGGGATCCGCCGCTTCGAATTGCGCCGATGGGAACTCCGGCGTCGGCCAGGCGCTTGCCGAAGTCCACGATTTCCCCATCGGTGGAACCGGCGCTCTCAATCACGTCCGACCCCACCTCCAGTGCGTCGAATCCCATATCCCGCACCTTGCCAATGAACTCGTCCGTGTAGGCGTCCGCGGTCAGGTTCCAAGTGTCGAGACTATTCGGATATAGGGTGAAGCGACGATGCGCGTAGCAGTATCTCATCTTGTTTCTCCGGCTCCAGCCCTTCCGGGCCACTCTACGGGGTTCTCAGAAATCCGACCCGGTGCGGGCAAGGAGTTTAGCAGTCCCGGACTCCTGCCCGATACTACGTGTAACATCCTTATCTCGCCTCGACCTGCCAATCTCCAGCCTAGGAATCGCAAAATGAAAATCACCGACCTTCGAGTACATCTCACAAGGGTTATCGAGAACAGGACGTGGGTGTTCGTAGAGGTGAACACCGACGAGGGCATCACGGGGTTTGGCGAGTCAACGAATTCCGGCGGGGGCGGGGCGCACATGGTGGGCCGGGGCTACGAGCTTATAAAGGAGGACCTGGAGTACGCCGACTTCGCAGACGGTCTGTTGGGTGAGGACCCGAACCACATAGAACGTATTTGGCACAAGGTCTACCGCCGGTTCGGCACGCTGGGCAGCCCGGGCTTCGCCACTACCCTGTGCGCAGGTCTGGACATGGCGCTCTGGGACATCAAGGGCAAGGCGCTGGGCAGGCCGGTCTACGACCTGCTTGGCGGGCCGGTTCGCGATAGCGTGCGTCTGTACAGCCACCCGGCCAGCCCGGTGGATCTGGACGCCTGCGTTGCCGACGCCAAGCGGCAGGTGGCCGCGGGCTACAAGGCACTCAAGACAGACCCGTTCTCAGCGGAGATGGGCCAGCATCACAGGCGTTACCTAGACGGCAAGATCTCCGGCGCGGGCCGCGCATACGCCCTGGACGTAATGGCGGCGCTGCGCGAGGCCGTCGGGCCGGATATCGAGCTATTGATCGACGCCCACGGCAACTTCGACGTAGCCACCGCAACCGACCTTTGCAACAAGATGATGCCCTACGACATCACCTGGTTTGAGGAACCCCTGCAGCCCGAGAGCGTGGAGGCGCTTAGGCAACTGAAGTCGAACACCGACATGCCGCTGTGCATCGGCGAGCGCAAGTTCAGCCGCTGGGACTTCGTTCCCATCCTGACCGAGGGATTGGTCAATTTCATCATGCCGGACATCTGCTGGAGCGGCGGCATATCCGAGATGAAGAAGATGGCGATCCTAGCCGAATCCTTCTACATCCCGATATCGCCCCACGACGCCAGCGGGGCCTTCAACGTCATCGCAGGCGCCCAAGTGATGATCACCGTGCCGAACTTCTACAGGCTGGAGATGAACGACAACACCGTCGCGGCCTACAACTCGGCGCTAACCGAACCCCTAGACATTCGCGACGGCCACATACACCTGCCCGACAGGCCCGGCCTGGGTTACGAACTGGACCTCGACTTCATCGCCGCGCACCCCGACCCCGACTGGGAACGCATGCACGGCAGATAGACGCCGGCGCAAGACTCCGCCGGCCGGTCGGCGGCGCCAAGGTGGGCAAGAGTTTCCTCCGAGCCAGCCAAGCTGCGGAACAACCGGTCACAACCGGCGGCTGACTTGTACAATTGTATTGACAAACCACATGTACACATTTACAATACACACATGGACCTGACCGTAGACACATCAGCGGTGATCGAGGTCATCGCCAACGGCTCCCAAAGAGAGACAATCATCTCACACACCGCGGGCGCCAGCCTCCTGGCGCCCGCGTCAGTTCACTGGGAGGTCGGCAACGCGTTCTCCGCGATGTTCAGGCGCCACAGGATCACGCTGGCACAGGCCAGACTCGCAATAAGGAGCTACGAACGGATGGTGTTCAGGTTCATGGAGATAGACCTTGGATGGTCGCTTGAACTTTCGGACCGGTTCGGCCTCTACGCGTACGATGCGTACGTTCTGGCCTGTGCACTAAACTCAAGAACGCCGCTCCTCACACTGGACAAGAAACTCGCAGCAGTCGCACCGCGCGCCGGCGCGCGCGTGCTGGAGGTCACATCATGAGAGCATTCACGTACACCGAGGCCAGGCAGAAGCTGGCAACGCTCTTGGACGCCGCCCAGCGGGACGGAGCGGTGCGGATCCGCCGCAGGAACGGCCAGTCCTTCCTGCTACAGCCGGAAACCTCCGGAAGGTCCCCCCTGGACGTCGAGGGCATTGACCTGAGCCTGTCCACCGGCGAGATCGTCTCCATGGTACGGGAAGGCCGGGAGCGCTACGGGTAGGTTGCCGTTCCGCCTATCGGCAGCCTCCCGCACGCCCGTCGGCGCGGCCGCTCAGCCCGGCACGCCTCCAACGAGGCCATGCCGGGCCGCAACTCAAGCGCGATGCACTTGTGCTAAGGTTCCGGAACGACCTTCGCAATTGCCATGCGAATTAGACCGGGCCACGGAAAAATGTGTGTATGCCGGATTTTGTTCCAAGATTCTTCTCTTTGCACATCGGCTGACGCCGGCGTAGCAGAAGTAACGCATGAGGCTGAATTGGGCTAAACCCAGATGAACCAGAACGGAAACGGGCAAAAGAAGATAGAGGTGAAGAACCTCTGGAAGGTGTTCGGCAACAGACCGGAACGCGTATTCGAGCCGGAATTCGCTTCCATGAGCCGGTCCGAAATACAGGATGCGATAGGCGCAGTCGTGGGCTTGCGTGACGTGTCTTTTTCAGTGGAGCCCGGCCAGATATTTGTGATCATGGGCCTGTCGGGAAGCGGCAAGTCAACGTTGATCCGCTGTCTAATCAGGCTGATAGGAGCCACGCGCGGTGAGATCCGCTTCGATGGCGAAGATATCCTGGCTTATGACAAAGAAGAACTGATCAGTTTCCGCCGTCAAAAGGTGGCAATGGTCTTTCAGCACTACGGATTGATGCCCCATCGCAGAGTCTTAGACAACGTAGCTTACGGCTTGGAGATACGCGGGATAGAAAAAGAGGAGAGGTACAGGGAAGCGGCCAAGGCCATAGAGACTGTGGGGCTGTCAGGATGGGAGGACTATTTCCCGAGCGAAATGAGCGGAGGGATGCAGCAGCGCGTCGGGCTTGCGCGTGCGCTTGCCGTAAACGCGGATTCGCTGATGATGGACGAGCCCTTCAGCGGCCTCGATCCGCTAATTCGCAGGCAGATGCAGGATGAGCTGATATCCCTACAGACGGATCTCAAGAAGACGATCGTCTTCATAACTCACGACCTGAACGAGGCTCTCAAGGTCGGTGACCGCATAGCGATAATGCGGGACGGGGAGATCATCCAAGAAGGAACGCCTGAGGACATCGTGAGGCTTCCCGCCGACGACTACGTAACCGAGTTCGTCCAAGACGTGTCCAAGGCCAAGGTGATACAGGCGAGAGCGATCATGCGGGAGCCCGCCGCCGTGGTGTACGAGCGGCAGGGGCCCCGTGCGGCGCTTCACGTCATGCAGAGCAACGAACTGCGGGCGGTATTCCTGATTGCCCGCGACTTCACGCTGCGTGGGGTCCTGACCGAGGACGTGGCGAAAGACATGGCCGCAAAGCAGATAAGGTCCCTTGAAAACGTCAACGTCACCCCGGCGGTCATCGTGCGGCCGGAAACCTTCATCGAAGAGATCATTCCAATAGCGGCCAAGTCCACGCACCCGATCGCCGTCGTTGGCGACAACAAGAGCCTGCTGGGTGAAATCCGCAGAGCCGCCCTCCTGATGGGCATCTCCGATACCGCCTAGGAGCGCGGCGCGTCCGGTTCTAGGACATACGGCACAGAATTGAAGACCCCGTGAAACTCACTTCGCCAAAATCGCTGCCATACCGCTACGTCGTCGCGGCCGGGGCCGCCTTGGTACTGATCATCTTGGCAGTCAGCCTGGCGGTTTGGGGGCCGGGGATGGATTTCCCCACGACGGTCTCCACGACAAGCGTAGAGACGACCGGCGGGAGCGACCTTGCTCTCGAAAGGACGATCCGGCAGGTCACCGCCGATGCCATAGACGACGCCGTTAGCTGGATGACCCGTTCGGGCAGTTGGCTATTCAATGGGCTTAGTACCGTTATCGAGTTCGCACTCAACTGGATCGAGAACGTACTGGGCTGGATTCCCTGGCCCGCCCTCATCTTGGGCCTCGCCCTGCTGTCGCTTGCCGCCGGGGGTACGCGGCTTTTCCTCTTCACGATCATCGCTCTTCTGTTCGTAGGCTTCATGGACCTGTGGAACAACACCATAGACACCATCGCCCTAATGGCGGTGGCGGTAACCATTGCGGTCTCGCTGGGCCTTCCCATGGGGGTGCTGGGAGCCCGCAGCAGAAGAGTGGACAACCTTATGCGGCCTGTTCTCGACGGCATGCAGACGATGCCCAGCTTCGTGTACCTCCTGCCTGGCATCCTCTTCTTCGGGCTGGGCAAACCTGCCGGCATCTTTGCCACAATCATCTACGCCATTCCGCCCGTGATCCGCCTTACAACCCTGGGCATACGCCAAGTTTCCGGTGAGACCGTGGAGGCTGCCCGGTCGTTCGGTGCGACGCCGTCGCAGGTGCTCACGAAGGTTCAGATACCCATGGCGCTTCCCACAATCATGGCCGGCATCAACCAGACGACGATGCTGGCGCTGTCGATGGTGACCATCGCGAGCATGGTTGCTGCGGGCGGTCTTGGCGACAACGTGCTGCGGGCGCTGCAAAAGAACCAGCCCGGCAATGGGGCAATAGCGGGTCTGGCAATCGTGTTTCTTGCCATAGTGATAGACCGGCTTACGCAATCGGTGGTTCAAAGACAGCAAAGAGCCGTAAGCACGGGCCATTAGCGTCAACGCTTTCCGTAGTCCGTATTTTGAAGTTCTTTCTCAATTAACAATAACGATTTGATGATTGCATCCATTTAGCTTGTGCAACGCGCTATGTCTATTGCTCTGTTGAAGAGGTTTGACATCTACATGTAAGGCGGATAGACTGCCGTCGTTAGCAGAACGTGAGACAGGAGGTCTAGTCATGTTCAGGTCATCGTCCAGTCCTTCGGGTCAATCGATACCGGAAGGCGTAACGCTATCTTCAAGATCGGATAACGCAGGCGCCAGCCGGCGCCAGGCCGGGCCGACGCGCTTCGGGCGGCCGGCGCGATTGGCGCTGTCACTCCTGGTCATCTTCAGCCTCTTCGCCGCGGTGGCCCTGTCCTGCGGAGACGAGGGAGGAGACGAGAAGGAGACGATCGTCTTCGGCGACCTGAACTGGACGAGCGCCCAAGTCCAGAACCGCATCGCCCAGTTCATCGTCGAAAACGGCTACGGCTACCCCACGGACGTGAAGCTCGGCGCCACTCTGCCGCTGTTCCAGGGCCTAAGGAGAGGCGACGTCAACGTGACCATGGAAATCTGGCTGCCCAACCAGGATGAGGCTTGGATGGAAGCCCAGGAAGCGGGTGAAGTGATTTCCGTGGGAGAAAGCCTGAGTAAGGACTGGCAGTCCGCCTTCGTCATTCCCAGGTATCTCCAAGAGCAGTACCCCGACTTGGACAACGTGGAAGACTTGAAGGACGACAAATTCAAGGAGCTGTTTGCGAGCTCCGACACGGGCGGCAAGGCGCGCTTAGTGTCCTGCGTCATCGGCTGGGCGTGTGAAGAGGTGAACGCCGCCCAGGTCATAGGCTACGACCTTGAGGACCACGTGCACGTCGTGAACCCCGGAGACGGAGCGGCATTGAACGCAGACCTATACGGGGCGTACGAGAGAGGCGACCCGTGGGTGGGCTACCAATGGGGGACGAACGAACCGGCCCTGGTCCTAGACTTGGTACGGCTCAGCGAGCCTGAATACAGCGATGCGTGCTGGTTCAGCGACAAGGCGTGCGCCTATGAAGACGCTACGATCTTGATTGCGGTGAATCCGGACCTCGTTGGCCAAGCTCCCGACGTTGTCCACATGCTGCGGCAGTGGGACTTCGACATCGAACTCTACAAGGGCGTGGCCGCTTGGCAGCAGGACAACCCGGACGCGACCACCGCCGACGTTGCCCTTTGGTGGTTGAACGGCAACGCCAGCGTCTGGAAGGGATGGGTCACTGACGAGGCCGCCGAGGCCATTCAAGAAGCCCTCGACGACAATGAGATTCCTGAGGGCTGGCCTGAAGAATAGGCCTACGCTCCGGACATCGGGCCTGACGGCCTTTGCGAAAATCGACTGCGGCGCTAGAGAGCGCCGCAGTCTTCGCGCCCGGGCAGTTCAGAAGGTATTAAGCCCGGGCGGCTGACCGGCCTCGGATGTTCTCCGTAGGGCCTCGCCGTGTGGATTCCCGATCGGGGTTGGGAATGACGGTGGGGGCGCGTGAGGATAGGGACGGGGGCGGATGATGTGATGGCGGCGGCTTGTTGGGCGCGTTGGATATGATGGAGACGGCTTGGGCAATACTTGGGCCTGACGCCATCCGCCGCTAGTTTCTCAAGTGGGAGATAAATATGGCCGACGCCGCTATGCGCCTCGAGCGCGACTCCATGGGCGAACTGGCAGTGCCTAGCCGCGCCTACTACGGCGCCAACACCAGGCGCGCCGAGCTCAATTTTCCCATCAGCGACCTGCGCTTCGGACGCTCTTTCATCCGCGCCATCGGCCAGATCAAGCAGTCCTCGGCGGTGGTGAACCGCGACCTCGGCGCCTTGGACGAAGAGCTGTCGTGGGCCATCAGGGACGCGGCGCAAAAGGTGATCGACGGCGGGTACGACGACCAGTTCGTGGTGGACATCTTCCAAACAGGCTCCGGCACCTCGACCAACATGAATGCGAACGAGGTGATATCGAACCTCGCCAACGAATCGCTGGGCAGTCCGCTTGGGTCGAGGTCTCCGGTGCATCCCAACGACCACGTGAACAAGGGGCAGTCATCGAACGACGTGATCCCGACGGCGATTCACCTGGCCGCGGCCGGAGCGATCAAGGAAGACCTCCTGCCGGCGATGGAAGAGTTGGAAGAGGCGCTGCGGGACAAGTCGGTCGAATTTTGGGACGTGATCAAGACCGGTCGCACGCACCTGCAGGACGCCACTCCCATCAGGCTGGGCCAGGAGTTCCTGGGCTACGCGGGCCAGGTGGCGTACGGCCGCAAGCGGGTCGAGAGCGCGCTGGGGGAGCTGAGCGTGCTTGCGCTGGGCGGCACGGCGGTGGGCACGGGCGTGGGTATGCACCCGGAGTTCTCGGGCCGGGTAATCGGCAGGCTGCGGGAACTGACCGGGCTGGATCTCACCGAGTCGGCCAACCACTTCCAGGCACAGAGTACGTTGGACGGCGTCGTGGCGGCTTCCGGCTCTCTAAAGACGTTTGCCGTCAGCCTGATGAAGATCTGCAACGACCTGCGCTGGCTGGGATCCGGTCCTCGGGCCGGTATTGGCGAGATCGAGCTGCCTGAGGTGCAGCCCGGCAGTTCGATCATGCCGGGCAAGGTGAATCCCGTCATCGCCGAGTCGGCGACTATGGCCTGCGCGCAGGCGATAGGCAACGACGTGACGATCAACATTTCGGGGCAGTCCGGGAACTTCGAGTTGAACGTCATGATGCCGGTGGCGGCCTACAACCTGCTCCAGAGCGTGGACCTGCTGGCCGCTTCTTGCAGGAATCTGTCGCGGCAGTGCGTGTTGGGCATCAGGGCCACCGGCCGGGGGCCTGCGATGGTGGAGCGCGGCCTGGCAATCTGCACGGCGCTGGCGCCGGTCATCGGCTACGACTCCGCGGCCGCCATCGCCCACTTGGCCGCACTGTCGGGAGAGACCATCAAGGAGGTTGCGCTGCGTGAGACCGACCTCTCGTCGGATGAGTTGGACCGCATCCTCGAGCCGGTGGCCATGACCGAGCCGGGGGCGGACATCGCGGCGGGCGGATAAGCCGCTCGTCCCCTTGCATACGAAAGAAAAAGAGGAACCATGAACAACTCTGGCTTCAAGTCCCGCGTTCCCCACTACACCTTTGCGGAGACGCTCGATGAGCAAGAAGCGCAGCTCAGGGGCAATCCCCTATTGCAGCGCATGAACGCATCGCGCCGGGAGAAGGAGGGCGATCCGCACCGCCCTATCTACCACTACGTAAACCCCGAGAACACCTTGAACGACCCCAACGGGCTGTGCTTTTGGCAAGGCCGCTGGCACCTCTTCTACCAGGGATACCCGCCAGAAGACCCGCGGCAACACTGGGGTCACGCCGTAAGCGACGACCTGATCCACTGGCGCGATCTGCCCTATGCCATCTACCCCGATCCTGAGGAGTGCTGCTTCTCCGGCGCGGCACTGGTCGAGGAAGACCGGGTAATCGCCATCTACCACGGCACCCAGGTTGGCAACATGGTCGCCGTATCCAGCGATCCACTTCTTCTGAACTGGGAGAAGGTCACCGGCGAGGCGGTCATCAAGACCCCGCCGCAGGATGGCTCGCCGCAGACCTACACTGTGTTCGACCCATGTATATGGAAGAAGGACGGGGCTTACTACGCGCTCTCAGCCGGAACGTTGCCCGACGGTCCGGCCGGCAAGAGGGTCGCTGCCGACTTCCTCTTCCGTTCCGACGACCTGGAGAACTGGGAGTACCTGCACCCCTTCACGGAAGACGACCGGTTCACGCTGGTTGGGGACGACGGCGCGTGCCCCTACTTTTGGCCCATAGGCGACCGGTACATCCTGCCCTTCTTCAGTCACATGAGCGGCGGGCAGTACCTGCTGGGCGACTATGACAAGGAGCGGGACAAGCTGGTCGTCACCTCTCACGGCCTCTTCAACTTCGGCGCGTCTACCCCTTCAGGCGTGCATGCGCCCTCGGCCACGCCCGACGGTCAGGGAGGCGTGATAGTCATCTTCAACATGAACGCCGGGCTGCCCACAGAGGGTTGGAACCAGATCATGTCCCTGCCAAGGCGTCTCACGCTGGCGGGAGATGACGATCTGCGAATGGCGCCTGCGGGCGATATCGAGTCACTGCGGTACGGCCACGTGCGCGTCGGAGAGACGGCCTTGCCGGCCAACGAGGAGGTAGTCCTGGCGGGCGTCGGGGGCCGTTCCATAGAGTTGACGGCGGAGATCGACCCGCGCACGGCGCCGATGGTCGAACTGAACGTGCTTCGCTCTCCAAACAGAGAGGAATACACCAGGATTGCGTTCTTCAAGGACCGCGGCTTCAGGGTACAAAGCTACCCGGACAATGCCGGGGCGATGTTGGCGGGCGGCAGGCCGGCGGTCGGCCGCCATGGGCAGCCCCGGCCGGCCGAGGTGCGGGAAAGCGTGCTAACCCTGGACACGTCATACTCGTCAACGCTGCCGGGCGCGCTTTCACGTCCGCCGGAGTCTGCGCCGCTCCTTTTGCAAGACGGGGAGACGCTGGAACTGAGGGTCTTCGTAGACCGCAGCATCGTAGAGGTCTTCGCGAACGGCAGGCAGTGCGTCGCCGCCCGCGTCTATCCCGGACGGGAGGACAGCGTGGGGGTTTCCCTGCGGGCACAGGGCAGTGAGGCTGCGCTGCGCTGCTTGGACGCATGGCATATGAGAAACATCTACGCTTGACGCCCGCTATGCTTCCCGGCAGAGGCCGCACGCTGCAATCGCAAAGACCATAGAGTCCCGCGACACGCCATCCAATCGACGAAAAGGAGTTGAAGAGAATGAGCGCAGAGGAACGAGCAAAAGAACTCGGACTGGACCTGTCGTCCGTACCGGCGCCGGTGGCGAACTACGTTCCATCGGTCAGGACGGGCAACCTCGTCTTCCTATCCGGCCAAGGGCCCCGCAGGCCGGAAGGCGGCATGGTCAAGGGCAAGGTGGGGAGCGAGTTGACTGTCGAAGAGGGATATGCGGCGGCGCGGCTGGTCGCCATCGGCCTGCTTTCGGCTCTCAGGGCGGAGACCGGCTCACTCGACAAGGTCAAGCGGGTCGTCAAGCTGCTGGGGATGGTGAACGCCGCTCCCGATTTTGCCGAGCAGCCGCAGGTGATCAACGGGGCCTCGGACCTGCTGGTGGATGTGTTCGGCGACCGGGGCAAGCACGCCCGCTCGGCGGTAGGAATGGGCAGTCTCCCGATGGGCATCGCCGTCGAAATAGAGATGATCGTCGAGGTGGAGTGAGCCGGTGATCGTTCTACTCGCACACTCGTTTCACGGGCCGGAGGTGAAGTTGCGATGACCGGCATACGGATAAAGACGGTCAATCACGTTGGCGTGCCCGTGCAGGACCGCAAGCCGGCCCTGGAGTTCTACCGCGACCTGCTGGGTCTGGAAGTGATTCCGAGCATGGTGGATTCGGAGAACATCGTATGGCTCAGGGCCGCCGACGGGACGATGGTGCACGTAGTGGAACCGCCCGGCGTGAGCATGGCGCACCCTCACAATGCCTTTGAGGTCGAGGACTTCGACGCCACCCTCGAGGCGATGCGCCAAGCGGGCTACGAAATCGACGGGCCCGGCGTGCGGCACAACGGCCAGCGATCCTTCTTCGTGCTCGATCCCGCCGGAAACAGGGTCGAGTTCGTCACGGCAGGCGGGCCGGCTCCGCCGAACAGGGTGGTTGATGAAATGGGTTATACGCGGGAGGTTTAGGGGCGTTCCCCCGTAGGGGCGTGACCCCGGTGTCTCCTCTTATCCCTTCCCTTTCGAAGGGGGAAGGTTAGGACGGGGGATTGCTCCTCCGTCGGCCAGCAATACGCGCGCCGCTAACCGCAAACATGGAGGTGCGATGCGCGCGAAGACCCCCATCTCAATCTTCCCCCGCAGACGGGGGAAGAGGTAGGAGGGGAAGACGCCGCGGCGGCGCGCGTGCCCCCCGCCGGGCCCCGCCAGGCGCCCACAAGGGACGCCCCTACGGGTCCTGCGGAAGGACGCCCCTACGGGTCCTGCGGAAGAACGCCCCTACGAGTCCTGCGGAAGAACGCCCCTACGGGTCCTGCGGAAGAACGCCCCTACGGGTCCTGCGGAAGAACGCCCCTACGGGTCCTGCGGAAGAACGCCCCTACGGGTCCTGCGGAAGAACGCCCCTACGGGTCCTGCGGAAGGACGCCCCTACGGTCCTGCGGGAGGATGCCCGTACGGGTTTCTGTCGGGGATGCCCGTATGGGTTTCTGTCGGGGATGCCCGTATGGGTTTCTGTCGGGGACGCCCGTACGGGTTTCTGCCGGGGACGCCCGTATGGGTTTCTGTCGGGGGCGCCCGTACGGGTTTATGCCTCTTCCCCCTTTGCGGGGGAAGGGAGAAGACGCCGGTGCGGCGGTTCAAGGCGATGGTTGCGGGTGGGGTAGAATAGGGTCAGGGAAAACTAAGACTTGGGCGCCCGCAACATCTGCCCGTGTGACCTGGTAGGTTCACACAAAGCTCCTGCACGTCCGTGGAGTCGGCAAGGGGAACTGTTGCGGGCGATTGCGGAGATTCGCTTCAACGCTAAGGTGAATGAGCCGGACTGCGGACCACAGCGTCTCGCGCCTGGAAGGGCCTACAAATGGAATACGAAATTTTGCACAGACCATCCTATGCGCTGGGCCGGGTGAAGCTGAATATAGGAGAGCGGCTACAGGCCGAGACCGGCGCGATGGTCAGCATGTCCGACACGATAAAGTTGGACACCAACATGAAGGGCGGGCTGTTCGGGGGTCTGAGGCGCAGCGTGCTGGGCGGCGAGAGCTTCATGATCAACACCTTTACGGCGGAGAACTTCGGTGAAGTGACAATCGCTCCTTCACTGCCGGGAGACATCGAGGCGATAGAACTGCGCGGCGAGACGCTGCTGGTGCAGTCTGGGTCGTTCCTTGCCGCGTCTCCCGAGGTAGAGGTTGACACTCAATGGGGCGGGGGGCGCTCCTTCTTCTCCAGCGAGGGCCTGTTCCTGCTCAAGTGCAGCGGTCATGGGACGCTGTTCGTGTCGTCGTACGGCGCCATCGAGAGGATCGAGCTTGCCAACTACGAAAAGTACACGGTGGACACCGGCCACATGGTTGCGTTCGACGAGTCGGTGAATTACAGCGTGGGCCGTTCAGGGGGTTGGAAGACGACTTTGCTGAGCGGCGAGGGGCTGGTGTGCAACCTGGAGGGGCCGGGCCGGTTCTACATGCAGACCAGGAGCGAGGACTCGTTCCTGAGCTGGCTCACTCCCAAGCTGCCCAAGTCATAGCCTGCGCAGACGCCGGCGCAATGCCGGGGGGCCGGCGCGCGGCTGGGAATCCGAGGCGCGCGCTGGGAAAACTGCCCGGAATGACGGGTCACGGCTCGAAAACAGGCCGCTGGCGGTCAGTCGCGGGCTTTGGCGGCCTTTTCGACGCCTCTGAAGAACTGGTTCATCAGCGTTCTCGATGCGTTGGCGATCATCCGCTGCCCTACCCGGGCGAGCAGGCCGCCCACCTGCGTGTCGCCGTCTACCGAGACGGTCGTGTAGCCGGGCCGATCTTCGGACAGTCTCACCTCTCCTCCGCCCTTGATCCAACCGCCCGTGCCGTTTCCGGTAACGGTCATGCGGTAGGAACTCGGCTCGTCGAGGTCGGACAGCTTGACGGTGCCGGAGAAGCGTCCTCTCACGATTCCTATGCCGACGGTCATTGCGGCGCTGTACTCGTTGGGGGCTGTTTCCTCGATGGAATCGACTCCTGGGATGGCCTGTCGCAGCACTTCCACGTCGGTCAGGGCGTTCCAAGCTTCGCCCGCATTCATGTTCAGTTCAAAACTGCCGCTTATTTTCATGTAATATCCTCATTCCCGTACAAACCCGAGGTGTGGTGTCGCGCTTCGCCAAGCAGTCGTCAACTGGGCCTCAAAAACAGTATCCCGCGGGGATAGCCACCGGAGGCATTGCCAATGGGACATGAAATCAGCGTCACGGTAAACGGAAACAGCTACACGAACGTGGTGGAACCTCGTCAGCTGCTCTCCCAATACCTGAGAGACGAATTGAACCTTACAGGAACGCACGTAGGCTGCGATACCACCAGTTGCGGCGCGTGCACCGTACTGATCGACGGGAGGGCCGTGAAGTCTTGCAACGTCCTGGCCGTGCAGGCCAGCGGAGCGGACGTGACCACGGTCGAGGGTCTCGCGGACGGTGACGAGTACCACCCCATCCAGAAGGCTTTCTGGAACGAGCACGGGCTGCAGTGCGGCTTCTGCACGCCGGGGATGATGATCACCGCCGTTGACATTCTGAGCAACAATCCCCAGCCCACGGAAGCGGAGATCAGGACCGGCCTGCGCGGCAACCTGTGCCGCTGCACCGGCTACCACAACATCGTCAAGGCGGTCCAGGCGGCTGCAGCCGAGATGGCCGGCTAGAGGAGGAAACGGAATGACTACCGCTACCAGCATCGGAAAAGCGGTGAGGCGCCACGAGGACCCTCGCCTCATAAGCGGCAACGCCACCTACATAGACGACGTGAAGCTGCTCGGCATGGCTCACGCGGCAATCGTGCGCAGCCCGCACGCTCACGCCAACATCCTGAACGTGGACGTGACCGGAGCGGCCAATTCGCCGGGCGTCGTGGCCGCCTTCACCGGCGCAGACGTACAGGAACAGCTCGGCTCGCTGCCCGCCGGCTGGGTGCTTGCCGACATGAAGACGCCCAACCACCCGCCGATCGCATTCGAAAAGGTCCGTTACGTCGGGGACGCCGTGGCCGTTGTGGTCGCGGAGACGCCTCAGGCCGCAGCAGACGCTGCGTCGCTGGTGGAGGTCGACTACGACGTACTCCCGGCCGTTGTGAATGCCGAAGAGGCGGTAAAGGACGGTGCGCCGCAGCTGCACGACGACGCTCCGAACAACATCGACTTCGAGTGGGAGGTCGGCGGAGGCGACTACGACGCCGCGGCCGCCGAGGCGGAGGTCGTCGTCAAGCAGCGTATGATCAACCAGCGGCTCATCCCGAACCCCATCGAAGAGAGAGGGGTCGTGGCCGACTACAACCGTGCCACCGACCAGATAACGCTGTGGACTTCGACGCAGATCCCGCACCTGGTCAGGCTGCTCTTCGCCGCCGTAACCGGCCACCCGGAGCAGAAGGTAAGGGTTATCGCGCCTGAAGTGGGCGGCGGGTTCGGCTGCAAGCTGTACATCTACGCCGAAGAAGTGATCTGCGGCGTGATCGCCAAGCTGCTTGCCAGGCCGGTCAAGTGGATTTCCGGCCGGCAGGAGGGTTACCAGGCAACCACTCACGGCAGAGACCACATCGCAGACGTTGAGATGTGCGGCAACCGCGACGGGACCATCACCGGCATAAAGACCACGGTCTACGCAAACCTGGGCGCATACCTGTCCACCTTTGCGCCGGGCATTCCCACGGTCCTGTTCGGATTCACTCTGGGCGGGCCGTACCGGATGCCGAACGTGGCGTGCAAGGTGTACGGAGTGCTCACCAACACCACGCCGGTGGACGCATATCGCGGCGCCGGCAGGCCGGAGTGCACGTACGTCATAGAGCGCCTCGTCGACATCTTCTCCAAGGAGACCGGACACGACCCGACGGAGGTCAGGCGCAAGAACTTCATCCCCAAGTTCACCGACGGCCACGAGGTCTC
The DNA here is from genome assembly GCA_963663555.2 of Dehalococcoidia bacterium. Taxonomy (GTDB): domain Bacteria; phylum Chloroflexota; class Dehalococcoidia; order Lucifugimonadales; family Lucifugimonadaceae. The sequence continues at coordinate 3,745 of CAXXNJ010000010.1, read as the reverse complement.
GACCGGGGTCACCTACGACTCCGGGGACTACGAACCGGCGCTCGACCGCGCGCTCGAGATGCTCGACTACGGCGCGTTCCGTGAAGAGCAGCGCAAGGCCCGAAGCGAGGGCAGGCTCATCGGAGTCGGTCTGTCTAGCTACGTCGAGATCTGCGGAATAGCGCCCTCTGCGGTGGCTGCGTCTCTTGGAGCGGGCGCCGGCCTGTGGGAGTCGAGCACGGTGCGCGTGCACCCCACCGGCAAGGTGGCGGTCTACACCGGCACGTCGCCCCACGGGCAGGGCCACCAGACCAGCTTCATGCAGATAACCTCCTCGGAGCTGGGCGTGCCCTTCGAGGACGTCGAGGTTTTCCACGGGGATACCGACAAGCAGCAGATGGGCACGGGCACGTTCGGCAGCCGCAGCGTGGCGGTCGGAGGCACGGCCCTGTACATGAGCCTTCAGAAGGTGATCGACAAGGCGAAGCGGATCGCCGCTCACCAGATGGGAGTTCCTCTACAGCAGGTCTCCTACGAGAGCGGGACCTTCTACGTGGAGGACATCCGCGAGCGGAACATGAGCTGGGGCGACGTGGTTGGCGAGGCCTACTCGGCCAAGAACCTGCCGCCGGAGATGGAACCCGGTCTCGAGGCGGTCACGTTCTTCGACCCTCAGAACTTCACCTGGCCTTTCGGCACGCACATCGCCGTGCTGGAGATAGACCAGGACACTGGCGAAAGCAAGGTGCTGCGTTACATCGCGGTGGATGACGTTGGCAACGTCGTCAACCCGATGATCGTCGACGGCATGGTGCACGGCGGCGTGGCGCAGGGCATCGGCCAGGGGCTGCAGGAGCAGGCGGTCTACAGTGAAGACGGCCAGTTGCTGAGCGGCTCGATGATGGACTACGCCCTGCCCACGGCGGAGGACGTGCCGACTTTCGAGTTGGACAGGACGGTCACGCCCACCGACGTAAACCCCATGGGCGTCAAGGGGGCCGGCGAGACCGGCACGATCGCCTGTAGTCCCGCAATCGTAAACGCCGCAGTCGACGCGCTCTCCCACCTGGGAGTCAGGCACGTCGACATGCCGCTCACCGCAGAAAAGATGTGGCGGACAATCCGGGACGCCAAGGCCGCGCAGTCGGACTAACGACGGGAGGGAAAGCAGATGACAACCAGCATTGCAGCGCCATTCAAGTACCACTCTCCCGACACGGTGGAGGAGGCTTCCGGCCTTCTCAGCCGCTACGGAGGCGCCGCCCGGCTGCTGGCCGGCGGTCACAGCCTGCTGCCGCTGATGAAGCTGAGGCTGGCCTCGCCTGAGGCCCTGATCGACCTGGGAGGCATCGATGGCCTGTCGGGCATCCGCGAAGACGGAGACGAGCTTCACATTGGCTCAATGACCACTTACGCCGAGATCGCCCGTTCCGGGCTGGTGGCCGAAAGGGCTCCTGCGCTGGCCGAGGCGGCCGCCGAGGTTGCGGACACGCCGGTGAGGAACGCCGGAACGATCGGGGGCAGCCTCGCTCACTCAGACCCGGCCGGCGACCTGCCGGCGGTGGTACTGGCCCTCGGCGCAACGCTGGTCGCCAGCACGGCCGGCGGCTCGCGCACGATCGGGGCGGACGGCTTCTTCACCGACTTCATGGCCACCGCGCTGGGCTCTGACGAGGTGCTTACCGAGATCAGGGTGCCGGGCGGCGGGTCCGGCTCGGCTTACGCCAAGCTGGCCAACAAGGCGTCGCACTACGCCGTGGTCGGCGTGGCGGCGGCGGTTTCCGTCGAGGGCGGCGTGTGCACGTCGGCCCGCATAGGAATCACCGGCGCAGGGCCGCACGCCGTGAGGTCTCCGCAGGCCGAGAGCGCCCTGGTAGGCAGTACGCCCACTGCGGCGGCCATCAGTAGCGCCTCCCAGTTGGGCGGCGCCGAGCTGGCCGGCCAGTTCAACGAGGACATCCACGCCTCCGCCGAGTACCGCGAAGCGATGGTGAAGGTGTTCACAGAACGCGCGCTGACGGCCGCTTTCGCAAGGGCCGGCGGGTAAGGCTGTTCGCAAACTCCGGTAGGGGCGTCCCCTGCGGCATGAGCCGTAGGGGCGTTCCTTGTGGGGGCGTCCCCCTCCTGCCTCTTCCCCCGTCTGCGGGTGAAGATTGAGATGGGGTCTTCGCGCTCGTGGCGCTTCCAAGCTTATTCTCAATGGCGCGCGCGTTGGTGGTAGGGGGCAATCCCCCATCCTAACCTTCCCCCTTCGAGAGGGAAGGGATAAGAGAGGACGGTGCGCGAACCACGCCGTCATTCCCGACTCCGATCGGGAATCCAGAGGGGGGGCACGGTGCGCGCGCGACCGCCCACATCCACGACATCAACCCACGCGCGCGACGCGCCGGTCGCGCGCCTCCGCAACATCCCGCGTCATGGCGTGCGACGATTCCCCCCGCCGCGCCCCGCCAGGCGCCCACAAGGGATCGCCCCTACGGATGGCGCCCACAAGGGATCGCCCCTACGGATGGCGCCCACGAAGGGATCACCCCCACGGATGGCGCCCACGAAGGGATCGCCCCTACGGAAGGCGCCCACGAAGGGATCGCCCCTACGGAGGGCGCCCACGAAGGGAACGCCCCTACGGTTCCTGCCAGCGACGCCACATTTTCATCACCTTGTGGGGCCTAGCGAGGCCATAGTCATTCCCGACACCGATCGGGAACCTGCGGGCAGGGATCGGCGGCCGTGGCAGCCGGTAGACTGATATTCACCCCAAAAGAGGCGAAACCAACTCTGACGGGAACGGCAGTTTAGCCCAATAGTCTTGAAAATGAAGAAAATATAGCGTAACCACCGGCAAGGCAATTATGGCGACGGTTGCCAACCATTGACACGGATTGTGTTCCGTGCGATCAGCTTTTGGCGGGCGCACGTTAAAGGCAGTCACCGTCACTACAAGAGATACGAAGACTATTACTCCCGATAGCATTGCCTGAAATATTTCCGATAATAGAATCGCAAAATTATCCATCATCATGAGATCATCCCACACAGTTGCCCAGCCGTCATCAACAATTTGTCGGACGTAGGCTGAGCCCACTGCTAAACTGAACAGACCGGCCGACAGGCCGGGAATAACTGCTCCACCGCTGAGTCCCATAAATATGCTGCGCAACACATGCCCGCCATCCAAAGGAAACAGTGGGAGCAGGTTGAACATTGCCAGCACCAGATTTACCATCAAAGCTGATGCGAGCCATACATCGGTGGCGGATTCTCCGACACTTGGGAGTTCGGACAGGCTCGGATCTCCAGCCGCGAACAGCAGATGCCGATGCCGATAGCCACCAGCAAGTTGGCGGCAGGCCCCGCGACCGCTACGGAGAAGTACTTGGCGGCAGGCAGCCGAAGCAAGGAGAGGGGGTCGTCACCCGCCGGTTGCGTGTACCCGCCCCACATTTCCACGGATATCTTTGCCACCTTTATCCCGTTCAACCCCATGACCATCGCATGGGCAACTTCATGGACAATTATCGAACCAGCGAAGATTGCCACGGGTATCAAGGGAATGGTAAACAGCGCCGCACCGGTAACTTCTTCGCCAATATGCTTGTACCAGATAAAATATATGACTCCCATCATTATCCACGCGGATAACCCTATCCTAAACTCGAAAGGCCGTTCCGATTCTTCTTGCTGATTGGACACTTGGCTTGGGGTCTCTTGGCGTCAGCGGGGATGATGTTGGGCGGTGATTGGCCGAGGGTAGTTTTGGGATGCG
>CAXXNJ010000009.1:0-487192 GCA_963663555.2 Dehalococcoidia bacterium | reverse complement strand
CGGGTCCAGGGTCAGCATCCGCCCGTCGAAGTAGTACCGGCTCGGCTGACCGGACGACAGCGTGAAGCTGCCGAACCTGAGCGCGCCAAGCTCTTTGGCCCGCGCCATTAGCCGGACGGCTTTTGCCCTGCGGGTCACCGCGTCCATGAATGACCTCCGGCCGCTAGGAACCGCCGCCGCTTCATAGGAGTCCCTGCACTCCAGGCGCATGCGCAGCGCCAAGCGCAAGCCCGTACAGACCGCGGTCAGCCATGTAACGGGCCACCCTGTCGGGAACTAAGCCGATCGGCGGCTCACCCCGACTTAGCATGTCCCTGATGGCGGACGCGCTCACCTCTTTCATTGGCCCTTCCAGGAAGATCGCTCCGCGGGCGGGATGGTGGTCTGCGAGGCCTCCCGGCGCGGCTGTTCCGGGCCTTCCGGCCACTATCACCTCGGACATGGCGCGCAACCTATGGGCGTCCTTCCAGCGGTGCATTTCCATCGCCGTGTCGGCGCCCACGATCAAGAAGAACTTGGCGGCGCGGACGTACTCTTCCAACAGGTCTTGCAGAGTATCAAGAGTATAAGTGGGGGCGTCGCGCCGGACGTCGACGTCCGAACAGGAGAAGCCGCTCTCACCCGATACGGCAAGGCGCACCATCTCCAGGCGGTCCTCTGCTGAAGCAGCCGGCGGACTTTCCTTCATCCATGGCCGGCCCGCAGGCACGAACACCACCTCGTCCAGTTCCACCGCCGACATGACGAACCTAGCAACGGCAAGATGGCCGTTGTGTATAGGGTCGAACGTCCCGCCAAGCACACCCACGCGCTTCTGGCGGCAACCCGCAGGCCGATAGACCTTCTTACCCTTCATCCGTGCCTCAATCCCATTCAAATTCCCAGTCCCCGACGAGGACGGTATCGCCTGCGCCTACTCCAAGGTCATACAGGGCTTTGGACACGCCCAGCCGGTCCAGCATGGCGTGGTACTGCGCCCTTGCCGTCCAGTCTCCCAAGTCGGAACCCTCAGCCAGTCTGACCGCCCTCGGATGCACGATCCGGTAGGTATCCTCGGCCTCTCTCACAACCCGCGACACTTCATTGACCCCAGTCGGGCGCAACACCGGAAGATTACTCTGCATCGATAGCGGTTCCGGTTCGCGCTTCATCTGCGACAGAAGGCGATGCATGACGTTTACCAAGCCGTCGAGGCCCTCATGCGTGGCGGCAGACACAAAGCAAGTCTCCGTATCACCTTCGCCCAGCACCGAGGCCGCCTCTTTTTCAACGACGCCATACCCCCCATCTTGTTCCAGTAGATCGATCTTGTTCACCGCCAACACTCTGGGCAGTCCGCCCAAGCCCTGGCCGTAGGACTCCAGTTCGTGGTCGATGGCAGCAACCCGCTCGGACAGGCCGTCTTCGGATCCATCGACCACGTGTACCAACAGCCTAGTCCGCTCGGCGTGCCTGAGAAACTCGTCACCCAGCCCTACCCCCTCATGCGCGCCCTCCACCAGCCCGGGGATATCAACCACCACAAACGCATCCATCCCACGATAGACAACGCCCAGCACAGGCTCGATCGTGGTGAACGGATAGGCCGCGACCTTGGGTCGGGCGGAGGATATGGCCGCCAAGATGCTGGACTTGCCCGCGTTCGGCATCCCCACGAGACCAATGTCCGCCAGCAACTTCAGCTCAAGCCGCAACCTGCGTGCTATGCCAGGCTGACCGGCTTCAGCAAGCAGCGGCCCTCGATTGGAAGATGTCACGAACCTGGCATTGCCCGCGCCGCCGCGACCGGCGCCCGCCACGACTACCGATTCACCGTGCGACACCAGATCAGCCAAAAGCTCATCACCTTTCGCACCCCACACCTCAGTCCCCACGGGAACGCCTATCCGTACGTGTTCCCCGTTCCGTCCGCGCCGCTTGTTGGGGCCTCCACGCCCACCATCAGAGGCTCGGAACATCCTGCGCCGCCGGAACTTCAAGAGGGTGCTCTCTCCCTCATCGGCATAGATGATCACCGCTCCTCCGTCACCACCTGACCCGCCATCAGGCCCTCCACGGGGGTTCATCGCCTCGCGAACAAACGACACCAGCCCGTTTCCACCATCCCCGCTTCTTACTTCTATTCCTATTGAACTAATCACTAAAAAAACTTCTCTGTATGAATCAGCATCAGTAGAAGTGATGTGGAAATGGTGGAAAGCGCACTATTCTTAGTTTAGATGGTATGTGGATAGTGTGTGAGTAAACCTTCCCCGGATGGTGGAGTAAGGTGGATGACTGGGGGACGGGTGTGGAATATCCGGATGTGCCGTTACGGTGCCGGTGGAGTTATCCACAATTAATGCTAGTTTTCCACAAGGAATGCCGATATTTTCCACAGGGCACACGCGAAAAGGGGAAAAGTTCGGAGGGTTCCGCTAACGCTTGGATGCCATCAGGGTAGCGACGATGGCATCGAGCTCCTGCCGGAGTGAGGGATCTGTAGCGAGCTGCTGGGAGACTTTGCGCTGTGCGTAGAGGACGGATGAATGGTCCTTGCCGCCCAGGAGTTCGCCTATTCTGGTTGACGGTAGGTGACTTTCTTCCCGGAGCAGGTACATGGCGAAGTGCCTTGCCTGGGCGGTGAGCTTGTCGCGTCTGGGGCCCTTTAGGCTGTCGACGCTGATGCCTGTGTGGTTGGCAACTGCGTCTAAGAGCTCCTTAGGGTCTACAGACCTAGCAGGGCCTTGGGGCGCAAGGCTATTCAGGGCCTGTCTCGCCAACTCCGGCGTGACCGCGCTATCCACCAGCTGCGCATATGCCACGACGCGGTTCAGGCTCCCTTCCAGCTCCCGTATGTTCGACTGGAGCCTGTGCGCCAGCATGTCCAGCACCGATAGCGGGATGTCGACTCCGGATGACTGCGCCTTGCTCTGAAGGATCGCGATGCGCGTCTCAAAGTTGGGCGGCTGGATATCGACCACGAGGCCGCCTTCAAGGCGCGACTGGATTCGTTCCTCGAGAAGTGACTTGCGGGCCGGTTCGTCTCCGGTGACGACAACCTGCCTGCCACTCATGTGCAGTTCGTTGAAGGTGTGGAAGAAGCCCTCCTGGGTCTGCTCCTTGGACGCGATGAACTGGATATCGTCAACCAGTAGAGCCTCGGCGCTCCGGTAGTGCTCCCGGAATTTGTCGGCTGAACCGGCGCGGATGGCTCTGATGAATTCGTTCGTAAATCGTTCGCTGCTGACGTAGAGCGCGCGGATGCCCTTCTGCAGAAGGGCGTGGCATATGGCATGTAACAGGTGGGTCTTGCCAAGGCCCACGTTTGAGTAGATGTAGAGGGGGTTGTAAGCGCGGCCGGGCGCATCGGCGACGTTGGCAGCCGCGGCGTGGGCCAAGCTGTTGGAATCCCCGACGACGAAAGTGTCGAAGGTGAGGTCAGGGCGCAGCCCGCTGTCACTCTTGCGCGGTTTCTTGCCGTTGGAAGGATCCGCGTCTGCACCTTGGACGTGATGGCTGGCAGCGCCTTCACCTTGTCCTTCGCCGACGCTGAACTCGACGGACATAGGACGTCCGGCCACGCGTTCGACTATTCGGGAGATGGATCCTGACAGTCGCTGCTCCAGCATCTCCGCTACAAAGGCGCTGGGGGCGGATACGATTAACTTGTCCCCCTCCAGCGCCTTGGCGGACGTGTCCTTGAGCCAAGTTTCGAAATTGGGTCTGGGAATCTCTAACTGCAATAGTCCGAGCGCGTCGTTCCAGATGGCTTGTGTCGTGTCGGTAGTTGTCAAGGTTGCACTCAGAGACAAGTTCACCCAGCCTGTGTTTGCAGGCGCAAAAATATGTTCCGCCGGAAAAGGGGTCAGGCCGCAACAAGCAAGGTCGGACGGCCCACTGGCCGGGCGTTGTGGCCTATGCCAAAGTTAACATGTAGAGGGCTGGGAAACGCAAGACCGCGCGGGCGCAATCTTGCCGAGGATTTGGGAATTTATCGGGCTGGAGTTGTGAAAGCATTCACAAGCAAGTTTAGTAAAACGCACGTTCGCACACTCGCGCCGGCCCATTTTCCCAGTTTGAGGCACGATGCAGCGCCTGCGGTTCCGAGCCTCTGTCTCTGTAAGGAGGGCCAGTGTTAAGGGTTGCGTTCTTCGGTTCACCGTTGGAGGCCGTTGAGTCCCTGGAGACTCTCCTCGCCGCAGGACACGAGCTCGCCGTCGTGTACACCCGGCCAGACCGGCGCGCCGGCAGGGGCAACAAGTTGGCGCAGACTCCGGTGAAAACCGCGGCGTTGGCGGCAGGCCTGGAAGTAAGACAACCCCAGTCGTTGCGGGAAGCCGGAGCCCTTGAGGAACTGGCCCGCGTCGGGGCTGACCTGTTCGTGGTGGTGGCCTACGGCCGCATCCTGCCGCCCGCGGCGCTCGAAATACCACGGCTGGGCGCCGTCAACATTCATCCGTCGCTCCTGCCTACGTACCGCGGGCCGTCACCTGTGCAGACCGCGATCTTGGACGGGGCCGCTCACACAGGCGTGACCTTAATGGCCTTGGATGAAGGAATGGACAGCGGGCCGGTAATTCGCCGCTCGGAGCCGGAGCCGATGGACGGTTCCGAGCGGGCAGGGGAGTTGATGTGCAGGCTATTCTCGACCGGCGCCGCCATGCTGCCGGAAACGCTGGAGAGACTCGCAGACGGAGACCTGGCAGGGGAGGCACAGGACGAGGCATTGGCGACCTTCACGAAGATCGTAAAGCGCAGCGACGGGGAAGCCGACTGGTCAGTCGCCGCCCGGCAGATTGAGAGAATGGTGCGGGCTTATGACCCCTGGCCTGGCGTCTTCACCAGCTGGAATAGGAGAACGGTGAAGATACTTGACGCGGCAGTCTCCGGGGAGTCCGGCGGCGCGCAACCGGGCTCGGTCTACCGCGACGGAGAGCGGGTGTTGGTAGCGACGGGTGACGGTTCGCTGGAGTTGCGCCGCGTCCAACTGGAGGGCAGGCGTCCGATGGCAGTCGAGGATTTCCTGCGCGGCCAACCGGATTTTGTAAACGCGGTATTGCCCTCGTAAGAGAACCGGGTTGCCCAATGCGCCGGAGGAGCCAGGCCGGGGCTACGAAGGTTCCACCAGTTGGATTTCGATGCGGGCGATGTGGCTGCGGATGTGCTCCATGCGGGACTTGTACCAGTCCGAGCCGTAGAAGGCCGCCTCTCGCGGCTCTATCTCAGAGCAGTCCGGGAAGGAACGGACCCAGACGAACTGCGTGCGGTCGTCCGTTACCCAGCGCGTCTCGACGCTGATGCCCGCCTCCTCCAGGTTTGGGACACACTCCGTTTCGAACAGCTCCAGCCAGTCGTCCATCATTCCTTTGTTGATCGTGTAGGTCCGTAGCTGTCCAATCATGCTCTTCTCCTGGATTGCCCGATAGCTTTGTAGAGGCGTTCCTCGTGTCGTGAACCGTAGGGGCTTTCCTTGTGGGCGCCCTACCCCAATCGCGGAATGACCCGGCTGCAGGGCGCGCCGTTAACCTGGCGTCAACGCTGGTTGAACATGCCCATCAGCGCACGCGGGTTCCTGCCGGACGCCAGCTTCTTCATCGTCTTCTGCATCTGCCGGTGCTGGTTCAGCAGCTGGTTGACCTGCGCCGGGGTTGTGCCGCTTCCCTGGGCGATCCGCTTGCGGTGCGACCCCTTGATGATAGCCGGGTTTGCCCTTTCTTTGGGCGTCATGGAAAGGATGATCGCCTCCACCTGCGCCATCCGCCGCTCGTCGAGGTCGCCGGGCCTGATGCGGCCCTTCATGGCGTTCATCCCTGGAATCATGGAAAGCACGTCCGACAGCGGCCCCATTCCCTTCAGGGCCTGGAACTGCTTGAGAAGGTCGTTCATGTCGAACTCATTCCGGCGAAGCCGTTGTTCCAGCCTGACAGCCTCATCGGCGTCCACCTGCTGCTGCGCCTTTTCGACGAGAGTCTGGACGTCTCCCATGCCGAGAATGCGAGACGCTAGCCGGTCGGGGTGGTACTCCTCAAGCGCCGATGCCCGTTCGCCTGTGCCGATGAACTTGACCGGCAGGCCGGTTACCGACTTGATGGACAGGGCGGCCCCGCCGCGCGCGTCTCCGTCCATCTTGGTGAGGATCAGGCCGGTCAGACCGATGCGGTCATTGAACTCCGTCCCTGAGCGGACGGCGTCCTGCCCGGTCATGGCGTCGACGACGAGCAGCGTCTCGACAGGGTCAACCGTGTCGCGCATCCGGACCAGTTCTTCCATAAGGCCCTTGTCCAAGTGGAGACGGCCAGCGGTGTCGATGATCAGCCAGCGCGTGCCCGCCTTTTCGGCCGCTTCGACGGCATTTCTGGCTACGCTCACCGGCGAGTTGCCGATGGGGTCTTCACGGTGTACGGGAATGCGCAGCTCGCGGCCCAACTGGGCGAGTTGGTCTATGGCGGCCGGGCGTTGAAGGTCGCAGGCGGCAACCATGGTGGGCTGCCCGTCCCTGCGAAGGTGCAGGGCCAGCTTTGCCGCAGTCGTCGTCTTGCCGGATCCCTGCAGGCCGACGAGCATCACGACCGACGGCGGGCTGGAGGCGCGTTCCAGGCTGGTGGTCTTGCCGCCAAGGATCTCCCGCATCTCTTCGTGGACGATCTTGATGACGGTCTGGCCAGGCGAGAGGGATGCGAAGACGTTCTCGCCAATGGCCCGATCTTTGACCGTTCGGACGAACTGCCGGGCGACCTTGAAGTCGACGTCGGCTTCCAGCAGCGCCATCCGCACTTCGCGCAGGGCGGCGTCTATGTCGCCCTCCGTGAGCCGGCCCCTCGAGGAGATCTTCGAGAATGCTGCGCCGAGCTTTGCCGTGAGAGCCTCGAACATGGTCTGTCCTATCCTTCCTTATTATCCGTGCGGCTGGCCCCGGTTGGCTCCTGCGCTCCTAGCGGCGCCTGTGCCGCCTTCTCCCTATTTCTGCGCTGTCTGCGCTGGTCCAACAGCACAAGCGCCACGGTTACGCCGATGATGGGCAGCCAGACCGGGGAGAAGATGGCAAGCGTTATAAGCAGGTCGGTGAACCACCTGCCAAACGCCGCCAGCCCGCGCGCGGCCCTGTTGGCAGTGGCGGCGGGGCTCCAACCAGGATCGCCTATAGCGGCCCGGCTGGATGCAAGGAACATGTAGGCGCTGACCAGCGAGGTGGATGTCGTCGTTTCCAAGTAGTTCAGACGGCCCTGCAGGCGTTCGATCTCACCCCGCACGTTCGTCAACTCCCGCTGCACCTCCAGGATCTCGGTTACCGAGTCGGCCCTTTCCAATAGTTGGAGGACCTGCCGCTCGGCAGCTCTTAGGTTGTCGAGCCGGGCTGTTAGGTCCACGAACTCCTCGGTTACGTCATCCGACCACCTGTTCTCGTTCGTGACGCGTGTACCCAGCCGCTTCAGGGCCTCCAAGGAATCGTCGAGCGTTTCGGACGGCACACGGAACGAGACGTTGGCCTGTTCGTCGCCAGGCGTGTCGTTGCGACTGGAGGAGACGATGTACCCGTTGCGTTCACGTACCAAGTCGCTCACGGCATTGATGGCTGTGCCGACGTCATCGACGACCATGTGGACGTCCACGTTGGTGACGATCTTGCGCTTGATCTCGGCCGCCTCGACCTTCGGAAGGACTTGCCCCTCCGTGCGTAGCGACGCGGCCGGCGCTGAGGCGAAATCAGATTCCACTTGGTAGAAAGCGCCGCTATCGTCGGAGCTGTATTCGCTGGCGCCGCAAGCGAGTACGGCCAGAAGTAGTGCCGCTAGGAGTAGTGCGGCCAGCGGTAGGGCCATGAGCGGGCGTTTCATTCAGATGCCTCCGTGCAGGACAGGTGGATTCCATGCGTATAGACGCACCGGCTGCCAAGATTGTTCCCGCGTATCCCCCGAATTGTATCCCCATCCCAAGACTGCCCTTCCAGCGCAGCCACCCTGCGGGGGCGAAGGTGACGGGAAAAACCCCATGCCGACGCCGGCGTGCCCGGCAGTGTCACGGATCCGGGGCAAGGCCGGACGCCGGGCTATACTTCCCCGACGCGAGGCATGATGATGACAACGGGACTAAAGATCAACGACGTTCAGATAGCGCTGGAGAACCGGTGCTCCGCTTATACCGTTGCGGATTACGATCTGGTCTTTGCCGACGCGTTCGATTGGCTGGCCGAACGCGAGCCTTAGTCGATCCACGGGGTGGTCACCGATCCCCCGTACGGGGTGGTGGAGTACCAAGCAGAGCAACTGGCGAAGAGGCAAGACGGAAGCGGCGGTGTCTGGCGGGTTCCCCCCGCGCTCGACGGCCACGTCCGCAAGCCGGTCCCGCGATTCACTACGCTGACTCCTGAGCAGCTGAGCCGACTTTCCACTTTCTTCACAAAATTGGGGAAAGGACTGGCGCGGGCACTGGTTCCCGGAGGCCAAGTGTTCATAGCCACCAGTCCTCTGATATCCCAGCGGGTCTATTCGGCGCTCTGCGAGTCGGGGCTCGAAAAGCGCGGCGAGCTGGTGCGCTTGGTATCCACCCTGCGCGGCGGGGACAGGCCCAAGAACGCGCACGAAGAATTCCCTGGAGTGACCGTGATGCCCCGCTCATCCTGGGAGCCTTGGGGCGTTTTCAGGAAGCCCCTCGATGGGCGCGTGCAGGACAACCTGCGGAAGTGGGGTACGGGAGGACTGAGGCGCACATCCGACTCGGAACCCTTCCGGGACGTGCTGAAGGCCGGGTTCGCGACGAGGCGGGAGAGGGAAATAGCGCCTCACCCGTCGCTGAAACCTCAGAGGCTCATGCGGCAGTTGACCCGTGCGGTCTTGCCCTTAGGCTACGGGACTATTGTCGATCCCTTCATGGGCTCGGGCTCAACCGTAGCCGCAGCCGCAGCCCAAGGCCTACATGCCATAGGTGTGGAATCGAATGCCGATTTCTACCGGATGGCCACTCACGCGGCGCCTGAACTGGCGCGGTTACGGATCGACTAGAGCGCGTCATGGTTCGGACCACGACCAGCCTATATCGTTTGCAAACGATGAGTTGCCGGATTAAGTGGTCAAGTTCATACTGCGGTCATGCGAGAAGCAATTTCCAGGAACGATTGTCTAAGCGACTGATGCAATGGCAGAGCGGCTAGGCGTCTCTAGGGGTGAGATATTTCGGCGTGCCATGGGCGTGCCATGGCAGAGTATGTGGAGTCGCACCGGCATGACGGCGTTCGCGATGCGCTCGACTTGGTGTACGCCGAGGAAGAGTCTGGATTGGATGAAGCCTTGATCAGGATGCAGGCGGCCTCACTGCCTAGAGAAGATTGGCGAGCGCGGCAACTCGCGATTTGGAAACGACAATGAAGATCACAAACCTGAAGCTGCGCAAGGTCTCCGGCGTGATGGAGACGGACGGGCCGTTCTGGGAGGAACGGCTGGTAAGGCCCATCGACATCTACCCGGAGTACCGTCATGCGCCGTGGGAGTTGATGTCGGGCGAGATTGACGACCGGCATCTCGGCATAACCGCCTGGTTCGTGGAGGTGCAGACGGATGAGGGCGTGACCGGCATAGGCGGGCCAATGGCGGAAGCCGTTGCCTTCATCGTCGACCGGCAGCTGAAGCCGATACTCGACGGCAAAGACCCCATAGCCACAGAGCTACTTTGGGACCAGATGCACCGCCTGCTGGTGCACGGCCGGCAGGGTGAGGCGATGATGGCCGTCAGCGCAGTCGATTGCGCCCTGTGGGACCTGAAGGGCCGCTGGCTCGGTCAGCCCGCCTACAGGCTGCTGGGCGGCCCGACGAGGCCAAGTGTCCCCGCATATGCCAGTATGCTCGGCTACGTAACGCAGGATCCAGGCCTCGTTCGGGAGCGTGCGCTCGACGCGCAGGCTCAGGGTTTCACGGCCCAGAAGTGGTTCTTCCGCCACGGCCCTATGAGCGGCCAGGACGGTATTCGCAAGAACGTCGAAATGGTGCGCACGTTGCGGGAAACGCTGGGTGACAACGACGAGATCATGCTCGACTGCTGGCAGAGTTGGGATCTCACCTACACAGTGCGCATGGCGGAGCGCATCGAGGAATTCTCACCTCGCTGGCTGGAGGAGTGCGCCATGCCCGACCGTATCGACACCTACCGGGAGCTCCGCCGGCGCACGTCGATACCCATTTCCGGCGCGGAGCACGAGTACACACGCTGGGGCTTCAAGCGTTTCATAGACGCCGGCGCGCTGGACATTCTCCAGCCGGATATCTACTGGGCGGGTGGTCTATCTGAAACGCTAAAAATCGCCGCATACGCCACCGCGCACGACCTGATCACCATCCCGCACGGCCACTCCACCCCGGCCGGCATCCACTTCTCCGTGACGCAATCGCCAATCCACACGCCCTACCAGGAGTACCTGGTCAAGTGGAACGAGGTCCACCAGTTCTTCCTGGCGTATCCCGTCAAGCCGGTGAACGGCATGATCGAGGCACCCAACACGCCCGGCATGGGCATGGACCTAGACCCGTCGAAGATCGACCGCGAGGAAGAGGCTAGGTGGTGACCGTAGCCCCTACTATCGCCTAGCGCAAATGCTTTAGCAGGCCGGACGGGTCGGCCCATTGGGGCGGCACCTGGACGGCCAGTACCTCGCCGTCGGCCGTGATCTTGCCCTCGAACGAGGTTAGGACCGACGACATGAAGGTCTTCTTGCCCTCGACGCGGGTTATGCGCGTTCTCACGGTGACCGGCCCGGCAACGGGCGTGGGCTTGCGGTAGTTCACCTTCAGCCAGCCGGTGGCGTACCACAGCGTCTCACCCTCGCCGATCTCACGGCCCGCCCGGCGGTATGCGTCGGCGATTGCCGTGCACACGGAATGGCAGTCGATGACGGCCGCGATGGTGCCGCCGTTCATCACGTCGGGCGGCATGGCGGCCTGGTGCGGGCCGGGCGTGAACTCGCACACCGACTCCTCGCCATCCCATCGGCTCATGATGCGCAGACCCTTGTCGTTCCAGGCCCCGCAGCCGAAGCAGTGGTTGCCCGCCATCTTGGGCTGGAAGTAGGGGGTATCGTCGGGATAGGTGAATTTCACGGATGGACCGCCATGCAGCTTGGGCTACGACGAGTTGGCCGCCGCCTCGTACGCCTCTGCAAGGGTGTCGAGCAACTCGTCGGTGACCTTGGAGTTCGCAAGGTTCTTGCCTTGCCCCAACTCATAGGGGGCGATCAACTTTTCCACCCGCTTGACGTAGGCAGGCGCCTTTCTCTCGAATACGCTGCGCCAAAGCGAAAGGGCAGAGCCTTCCCAGTCATCCCAGATCGTTACTAACCCGACACCTTCTGACCGAAGCTTTGGTAGCAGTGTGTAGTGTCCCCTTATTCCCCGGTACGTGTATAGATTCACTAGGTTCCGGTTTTCCAGTTCTCTGGCCCACTTGAGCAATTTCAGGATAAAGGCTTGGTTCTTTCCAGGAGAGGCGGCCATGGCACGTTCAAACTCTTCCGAGCCGTTATACGTGATTCCCTTTTCTGAAGGCTGCTTGCGAGATTGTTCGATCACCGCTTCATGACGCTCAGGCGTGACGCGCTGGGGGATCACTACCTGTTCGCCCCTTATCTCGAAAGAACTGACCGTGATCAGATCGATTGCCAGCTTGTTCGTCACGTTCTCCAGATAGGCGACGAGCGTGGACAGCTCGGGCGGCGCCTCATCGAGTACGAAGACGATTCTGAAGCGGCCCTCCCGCAGGTTCTCTTCAAGTGCTGCCTCAAACTCATCCCTGTCAACCCCGCCGTCTTGGTCTTCATCGCGAACAGCGTCTCGAACCGCATCGACGATAGTTTCGTATTCAGCTTGTTGAAATCCCAGCTTGAGCGGTCCCTCTTGAAGCTGCGCCAACGTATATCCGTGCAGCCATGCGGCGTATGCCAGGGCTTGGGCCACAATGGCACGCTTGGCCTCGGCGTTCTGCGACAGCTTTACCTCTATGATGACCGGCCTGCCGTCCGATTCCACCGCCAAGAGGTCGGCTAAGCCGGAGCCCAGTGGCGCTTCTCTGCCGAGGACCACCAGAGAAGGATCACCTGCCAAGGGCAACATGCCGGGCGTGTCCTCTATAAGGCTATGCAGCGTGTCCTCGTCCTGGAAACCCTTGGGATCAGTCAATTGCCAGTTCGCGCCTTCTTTCTTCGTCCATATGCTCGTCATCGGGCCATACCTCCTGGAGATATCGACTCACCGGCGCGGCGGTCAGTGGCCGCTCACCACGCCGCCGTCGAAGTTGATGCACTGGCCGTTGATGTAGGAGCCGGCCTTGGTGCACAGGAAGGCGATGAACTCGCCCGTCTCGTCACCGTCCGTGGGGCGTTGCAGAGGCACCATGTCCTTGATCCGGTTGGCCCAGCCCTGGGTGCCGATGTCGGAGTCCCAGCGCGACGTTTCGACTAGGCCCGGGCACACCGAGTTGACGGTGATGCCGTGGCCGCCGAGCTCCCGTGAGAGCGATGCGGTCATGGCGTCCAGCGCGGCGTTGCCTGCGGCGTAGGCTGCGGTATTGCCCTGCGGACGCTTGCCGGCGATGGACGACACGTTGACGATGCTGCCGCCCTCGCCCTGCTCCACGAGCACGCGTGTCACGGCCTGGGCGCAGAAGAAGCTGCCCATCACCTTGACCTCCAGCACCAGCCGCAACTGCTCTTCGCTCAGGTCGACCAGCGGCACGCGGTCCTCGCCCTTGGGCGCGGCTGCGTTGTTGACTAGAAAGTCGATGCGGCCGAGCTCGTTGAGCGTGTCTGCGACCACCCGCTCGACCTGGTCGCGCTTCGAGACGTCTGCGACGAGTGCCAGGGCTTTCGGCCCCATGGCCCTCACTTCGTCGGCGACGCTTTCGACGTCGCGCCAGCCTATTCGCTTCTCGTCTTCGGGGAAGGTGGCCGGATCCCGCCCGGTGCCCACGGCTACGATGCTGCACCCGCGCTTCGCCAGCGCGACGGCGGCCCCGCGCCCGATGCTCCTACGCCGCCCCGCGCCCGTGATGATCGCCACCTTTCCATCGAGTTCACCCATACTTGTTCGCTCCCCGGCCCGTGCTGCCGTCGTCCTGCTGAAGGTATGCCGTGTTGTTCGGTCGTCGTGTTGGAGATAGTTTAGCGTTAGCGCGTGGTGGGGATGAGGCGCCCCTTGCCCGTGTTGACGTTTGGGCCATGTCGGTATAAGTGATGGCGTAGGCGCGGAGTGGCCGGGCAACATCGTTCCGCTCAAAGGATAGATGCTGGAAACAGCCGCGTGGTGGATATTCTAGGGGCTGCATGCGGTCACGCAAGCAACCTGTCAATTCCCGATAGCAGTGCCTGAAAACTCGGCGACCGGTTCCTCTCTCTTGATAACAGGCGCGCCATCCTTCTTGCCCCGCCCACCTTCTGAAACTCCGGCACAAGCTGCTCTAAGGTCTTGGACGGTTGCCGGACGCCGTCCGGATTGCGGAATCTTGGACGCCGTCGTATTCCCCGCAGGCGGTCATCCTCAAACGCTTCAGCCAGCGCTTCAGGCTCGCCGAGATACCAGGCCTCGAGCTCCTCGCAAACGACTCTAACGAGCGTGTCCTCCCGCCCGGCGTCTCTACAGATGTCAAGGAGCCCCTGCTTGACGGCAACGCAATCTGCGCCGTCGTTGTCCCGCAGGACCACGAACTGTACCTGAGGCTCACGCCACGCCCTCAGCTTGCGCCGGACGCTTCTTTCCAGATCTTTTTTCCTTGATGGGCGAGACAGCGGAACTCCAGGTCGGGAAAAAGCCGCGGCGGGAGTCCATCGAGCAGGACCTTCATGGACTCTTCCTCTAGAAGGAAGACCACTTCGGTCACCGCGGCAAGTCTCCGTCAAACATTCCTTGTCTCCAGAGTTCGCCCGGCAGATCGCCCTCCCGGACAAGGCTCGTTAGAAGATCACTGTCGGAAGCCCGGCGGACGGACGTGAAACCGTCCTCCTTGACCAGCCAAAATATCTCGTCAAGCCCCGCACCGTTCAGGAAGTCGGGTGAGTGGGTGGAAATGAATACCTGGCCCCCGCGCCTGGCGTAGTCCCGGAACTCCTCGATCAACTCGCTCAGCAGATGGGGGTAGAGCTGGTTCTCAGACTCCTCGACCGCCAGGAGCGGATGGGGCGACGGATCGTAGAGCAGCGCCAAGTACGCAAACATCTTGATCGTCCCGTCCGAGACGTATCGCCCTATAAACGGGTCCTCGAATTTGCCGTCATAGAATCGCAGTACAAGCCGCCCGTCCACCGTGGGTCTGGCCTCGACGTGACTTACTCCCGGGACTCGACGACTCATCGCCTGGAGAACCTGCCTGAACCGCTCTTGATGGTCGCGATAGAGATACCGGGCCACTTGGGCCACGTTGTCACCACAGGTCGAAAGGTGTTCTGCGTAACCGGCCTCGGCGCTTGGCCTCGCTTCGGAGATGTGCCAGCCCTCGATCAGGCTGCGCAACTCCGACACCACCTGGTACTCGCGAAACTGCCCCAAGCCCTTGATGGCCAGAACGCTCGGATCGTCCAACACCTGCTCCCGCTTAGTCTGCGCGTCTTCCTTGTCGGACACATCCTCGCCTGCGAGAGTCACCTCGCCCCTTCCCTGCTTGAAATCCACAACGTGCCCCGGCCGCCCCCGGCTACCCTTCCGGTAGCTCAAGATTTCTCGTTCCACGGCAACCCGCCCGTTCTCTGCAATGCCAACCTCCAGGCGGTAGGTGGCCAGGCGTCCTTTGCTCTCGCGGAACTTTAGCGTGATGCCGATGGGACCTTTCTCGCCCCGGCTCACTAACTCCCGGTATCCGCCGCGTCGTTCAACTGCCGCAGAGACATTCTGCGCTAGCGCGTCCTTCAGAAACGAGAACACGTCGAGGAGAGACGACTTCCCGGACCCGGTTGCGCGACGATGACCGACAAACTGGGCAGGTCGTTCAACACGATGCTGTGAAAGCAACGGTAGTTCTTGATTTCAATGCGCTCGATCTGCATGACGGTGCGACGATGTTCCTTCCTATACTGTCTTTCCAGTTACCGATCAAAATCTCCCTAATTTCCCAATGACTCTTTGGACCTCACCCAAAGACAGCTTATAGAAATTGAATCTTGCATAAAACCCCTTTAGTAATTCCAAAATCACTTTGGCAAGAGCATCTTGATCTTGTACTTGTGCTAACGTAACTTGCTTCACCGGTATGTCCACACTTCGACTCCGGCTGATATAATTGCTCTTCCATAACACGCCTATTGGGGAAGTCGGGAACAAGAGCGACCGGCCTTCCAAGCCTGTGAATCTACCCCTAACCGCAATGCCCTTTACTCTTTCGAAGCTTTTGGCCAACCTTCTTGCGAATAAAATCCCTTCCACTATTTGCGCGATCGGAAAGTCGAAGTCCAATGCTTTGCCCGGGCTATACCTTGGACCGTTCATCCATGTATTGTTTTCTACATATCCCCTTATAGTGTAAAGTTGTCCACCGGCTGAAACACGCCAAAAGTCGGAAAAGACAGATTCTTTGGTCTGCTTACCGGAAACCCTGCGGCCAGTCCATGCTTCGATGAAATTGTCGCGAGCATAAGGCTCCCAACCATCAATCTGCAATTCCAGAAATGGTGGCCATCCGGAATGTTTCGTCCCTCTTGCAGCCTTGAGTCTATTTTGAAGTTCCACCAGCCCGTCTGCAGGTACTGCGTCAACCAGCGCAAAGCCCATTTCATAGTGGCCATGAGGAAATCGGGCTGGCGAATATGCCGGTTCATCAGCCACTATTTGTTCTTCCCAGTATTCGTAGGCAGTTGTGCAAAAGTCGGATAGGTCCGACAGTGGGCTCGGCCGCGAGACCTTTGCTTCTCCCTGAAGCGCGGTCGAGTTTTCCGGGCCCGGTGACGCGGGTGAGATAGCCGGTGACTCATCTGGACCAACTACCTCTGAAGACGCCAGTTCCTTTAGATTGTTGACGTGGCGGATGAATGTGGGCGCGGGTTGTTGCTCAACCTTGAGATGGGACGCGGAATTCTCTACGAGTTGAAAAATCTGTCCGTCGCTTCCGGAGTCGAGGGTATGGATGCCGCGCAGCGGGCCCTCCAGGCCGGCCGGTGTTAGGCTGGCAGCCAGCAAGGGGATCATAGGTCTTTTCGCTCCCCACCTTGCGCCAAGTTCGAACCACACTTAGGCGGAGCGCAAGGAAACTGGTGTCAGTAGCCCGATGACCAGTTCGGCATCGTGAACTTCGGTTTGGAGCTTTTGGTCGATTGACACTCCTGCGGGCAGGCGGTAGCCGTCGACACTGCTGCACCGGATATCGTCGCTGGCAGTGGGCAGGGCCGCTTGGAGGAGATCGATCAAAGCGCGCGCCAACTCAGCGTCATGGCTGCTGTGGCTTATGAATATGCGCATCAGACTTCAGGTTCCCTCGCGTCGCCTGTCGGCGGACGGCAACGGATAATTATATGTGACATGCCCGGCCCGGGTTACGGAATAGGCGGCCTGCCACTGGAACCGGGGCCCTGCCCACTAGCCTAGAGCGCGTTTAGAGCCCCCCCATCCCCCTTCCTTCCTGCGGTGCCTGAAGATAGCCGGCGCGGGTGGGAGTATCATCACCCCCAAACCGGGCCCGCTGCGGCGCGGGCATAGGAGGCCATGTATGGCGAACAAGCGGCTGCGGGTGTGGGCTATGTCTTGCTCGCACGTGGGGACGGATTTGGCCAATGGGCGGGAGAGCCTTGCGGACGCTATACGGCAGTCGGAGCAGGGGGGCGATGAGGGCGGGCCGCCGTTCGAGTGGGACCTTGCGGTGCACTTGGGAGACCACTCCGGGGGCCAGACGACCCCGACCGATGAGGAGGGGCGGGAGATCGTCCGCCAGTTCGGGGCGGCAACCAAGCACAGGCGGGAGGACTTCTACACCGTCGCCGGCAACCACGACGCGCCTATCGAAATCGACGCTCCGCTCCAGTGGTGGATCCGCAAGTGGATCGACCCGGTTGGAGAGAGTACGGAACATTCCGGGGTAGACCCGAGCAGGATGCGCCACGCGGTAGACGGTGACTGGGAACGGTACACCTTCGAGGTTGGGAACGTCCGGTTCCTGATGATGAGCGACCGCAACGACCTGCCGCCGCCCGTCGGACGTCGTGGGGCCGAGAGGGGCGGCTATCCGTCGGGCGCGGTGAGCCGTGAGACGTTCGACTGGTGGCGGCGAAACGTCGAGTCGAACGGGGACTCGGTCATCGTGTCTGCGCACCACCACATGCTGAAGGAGACGACGGTGGCCTCCGGCCCCTGGGAGGGCCACGTGCCCGACGGCAAAGGGGGCTGGCAATCCCATTACCACGGCTACTTTGCGGACGGCGCGCCGGAGGGATCCTCGTACCTCTACTTTGTGGGCGATGAGCCCGACGCGCAGGCGTTTGAGGGATACATGGATGCGAATCCCGGCTCCGTGGACCTGTGGCTAGGCGGGCATACGCACGCGCACCCGGACGACCGTAAAGGTGGCCGGTCGCACGTGGAGCGCAAGTGGGGCTGCAACTTCGTCAACGCCGCCGCGCTGAGTCGCTACCACGGCAGGACGAACGTGCCGATGAGTCGTCTCCTGACGTTTGAGGACGGAAGCGCCGAGGTGCGCGTACAATGCTACCTGCACACGTCGGAGTACGCCCCACAAGGCTGGTACGAGGCTGCGGAGCGGACAGTCAGGTTGAACCGGCCCGTCAGGCTGTGAGTGGCAGTCGGGGATGCCCCGCCGGCGACCGCCTCTGGATTCCCGATCGGAGTCGGGAAAGACGATCCGCCATGCTGTGAGTCGGGAAAGGCGATGTTAGGGGTGGCGGTCGTTATAGAATCTGCCCCGGCAATCCACGTTGCTGCATCGTTGGGAGGAGTCGCAGTTGCTACGCATAGCCGCACGCATAGGCTCGGATTGGCTGGATAGGCCGGACGACCTGAGCCTGCTCAAGCAGATCGGCATCGACTACGTTGATACCTCCATAGACGTCTTTCCGGGCTACCCCGCGAGAGGCGGACGGCTCGACCGTAGCAGCGTCGGGGAGATAGTGGAGAAGCTCGACCGGTTCGGGCTTCGCATGGAACGCTGCCAGGTCACCCACGACGACCTGCTGGAAGCCTTCCTGGGCCGGCCCGGCGGGCAGCGGGAGATTGACAACCTCGTCCATAACGTCGAGGTACTGGGCGAATTCGACGTGCCCGTGCTGGGCATACAGGTGTTCCATTCCCGCCAGCTCGTGAGTTGGGACGACACGATCTTGTGGCCTGAGGGCCGCGGCGGGTCTACGCACATGCGGCAGGATCTGAACGGCGTGCTTGATGTACCGCTGCGGCCCGGCGCGCCCACGCCGGAAGGACTGTGGGAGGGCACGCTGAACGTCTACAGGCAGACGCTACCGGCGGCGGAGAAGGCGGGCGTCCTGGTGGCGACGCACGGCGTGGACCCGCCCGTTCCGTCGGTGCACGGCGTGCCGCAGATACTGCACAAATTCGCCGAATTCGATCGGCTATTCGAGGAGCTTCCCTCGCCGAACAACGGCTTTACCTATTGCGTCGGCACGCGGTACGAGTCAGGCGAGGACGTACTGGCCGGCATCAGGAAGTACGGGGAGCAGGGCCGCCTGTTTCACGTCCACTTCCGCAACGTCGTGGGAACCATTCCGGCTGGCGGCGTGTACGACGAGGTGGCGCCCGACGAGGGCGACATGGACATGTTCCGCATCGCGCAGGCGCTGGACGAGGTGGGATACAAGGGCGTGCTGGACTACGACCACGCCAACGCAGTGAACCTAGTGGGCGACGAGCCGGACCGCAGGATCTACATCGCCTACCTCGTAGGCTACAACCGCGCCATCGCGCAAGCCGTCGCCAGCGTCAAGGCCGCTGCCGAAGCGGGCTAAGACCGGCTCCTGCAGGCGGCTCGGATGCCTAGAGCCGGCCGGCATATTTGGCCGCGCGGTCGTGCCCCTATTCCTACTGATCGATAACCGAGCCGTCCTCGTGCAGCCTGGTCCTCACCTCGCGGGGCGTGTAGGGGACTTTTTCACGGGCGTCGTGCTTGAGCTCTACGCCGATGCCGGGGGCGTCGGAGATGATGAGGTAGCCGTTGCCGTCGTGTACCGGCGCGCCGCTCACCATGTCGCTCTTAGGCGGCTCGAACTCGCCGGTCGGGTACTCCTGCAATGCGAAGTTGGGCACTGAGGCGGCGATCTGCAGGCAGGCGGCGGTGCTCACCGGGCTGAGCGGGTTGTGCGGGACGACTCCCACGTGCCTGGCCTCTGCGGCTGCTGCGATCTTCTTGGCGCCGGATATGCCGCCCACTATGCACACGTCGGGCCGGACGTACTGCACGGCGTTGCGGCTGAGGGCCATTTCGAAGTCCCAGAGCGAGGTGAAGCGTTCTCCCGTGGCAATGGGGATGTTGATCTTGTCGGCGACGTAGGCCATCTCGTCGATGTTGTCCGGGGTTACCGGGTCCTCGTAGAAGTAGGGGTAGAACTCCTCAATGCCCAGTCCGAGCTGCACCGCCTCCGTGGGTGTGAGCCGGCGGTGTATCTCGATGCACAGGTCGACGTCGCGCCCGACGGCATCGCGGTAGGCGGCCACGGTGTCTATGGCGTCCTCGATCTTGTCGACGTGGGTCTTGAAGAAGGGCAGGTCGGTTGACTCGTCGAGGAACGGCGTCAGGTGGCCCACAGCGGTGAAGCCCAACTCCTTGGCCTCCTTGACGCCGCTGATCAGCCTCTCCTTGGTGTCGCCGAACACGTGGTAGTAGACGCGCGCCTTGTCCCTGACCTTACCGCCGAGAAGCTGGTGCACGGGGACGCCGAAATGCTTGCCTGCGATGTCCCACAGTGCGATGTCGATGGCGCTGATGGCCCCCATGACGGCCGAGCCGCGGAAGTGCGAGAAGCGGTACATGTACTGCCAGTGGTGCTCGATGCGGAGCGGGTCCTTGCCCGCCAGGTAGCGGCCGTACTTCTCGATAGCGGCGGCGGACGATTCAAGGTAGCCCCACGCTCCCGACTCGCCAATGCCGGAGATGCCTGCGTCGGTTTCGATCTCGACCAGCAGGTACCTGTCGAGGAATATCGGTTCAACTTTGGTGATCTTCACGTTCCGGAACTCCTGGGGTCACTTTCGCTTAACGGCTGTCCTGTCTGCGGCCCGTCTACTCTAATACCCGACGGCGGCCAGTGGTAAGTGGTAAGTGGTCAAACGCGGACCAACTCGTAGAACCGCCTGAAGGCGATGGCGACGACGGCCCCGGCCAAGACACTGACGGGCAGGCCGATGGCAGGTACCAAAATGAAGGGTAGCCAGTTGGCCGAGCAGCTGCTGGCCGAGGCGCAGATCCAGATGGACGCAGCCGTGTAGCCCCCGAAGAACAGCGCGCCCAGTAGACCGCCCGCGCCTGCGCCGATTATCAACGTCTTGCGTCTACCGCTCAATGCTATTTCGGCCTCTTCCATAGCCGGGAGGCAAATTACGCTGCTCCCTGCATTGCGCGGGCTGCGGCCCTCACGTCGGCCCCGGCGGCCAGCGAGCCGGTCGCGGAGTCCACTGCGATGCCGCAAACGTCGCCCATCCCGCGGCTGTACTCTTCACGCGGCGATACCGCGTGGCCGCGGCCAGACAGCGCTGCCCGGACTTCTTCCGGTATGCGCGCCTCCACGTCCAGCCTTCCCGGCTCGTATGAGTGCGGCCAGAAGGAGTTGGGGAAGCTCCAAGTGAGGAACCTGGGCGCCTCGACGGCCTGCTGGGGGGTCATGCCGAACGCCGTCATGTTCAGGAAGTACTGAAGCGTGGCTTGGCACTGTGCATCGCCGCCGGGCGTGCCGAACGGCATCCATGGCTTGCCGTCTTTGAACGCCAGCAGAGCATTCGGCGTGAGCCGGGGCCGCTTGCCCGGTGCGAGAGCGGAAGGATGATTGGGGTCGAGCCACGACTGGGTGCCTCTGCCGGAAGGGGTGAAGCCTAGTCCTGGCACGACGGGGGCCATCGACAACGTGTCGGATGGCGTGGCGGAGAACATGTTGCCCCAGCGGTCGACGGCGCAGGCGTACGAGGTGTCCGGCTCGGCGGAGCCGCGCACCGGCGGGGGCGGCTCGTAGGCGTAGCCGTCGGGTTGGGAGCGGCCCTCGTATTGCCATGGGTCCCCTGCGGCGGGCATCGCCGGAGAAGCGGTGTCGTGATCGACCTTGCCCCGCCTGTCCGCCGCGTATGCAGGGTCTAGTAGCCCATTGATCGGCACGTCCACGTGGTCGGGGTCTCCGTAGAAGGCGTCCCGGTCGGCGAAGGAGAGCTTCAGGGCTTCCGCCAGCAGGTGAACGTAGTCTGCGGAGTTGTGGCCCAATGTTGTGAGATCGTCGCCTGCCAGCGTCTGTAGCGTCTGGGCGAACACGGGCCCCTGGCACCAGGGGCCGTTCGCGAAGACCTGGTACTCCCTGAACGAGCCTGACACCGGCTGCTCGTGGCCCACCTGAAAATCGGCGAGGTCCTTCATAGATAGGAACCCGCCGCTTTCCCGGACGAAGGCGACGATTGCCTCGGCAATCGCCCCTTTGTAGAAGAGTGACCTGGCCGCCGCGATCGCCTGTTCCCTGCCGAGATGGGCGTTAGCTCGCTCGGCTTCTATCAACCTTTGGAAGGTGCGCGCCATGTCTGGATTGACCAGCCTCTCGCCCTCCCGAAGCGGGACGCCGTTCGGAGCGTAGATGGCGCCTGAGGAGGGCCATTGGCGGAGGTGTTCGGTGCAGGAGGCGAGATTTCCAGCCAGCACGCGGTCCACGATGAAGCCGTTCCGCATCAACTCCAGCGACGGCGTGACGACCTGCTCGAACGTCATCGTGCCGTGCCTGGCCAGCGCGGTCATCCATGCGCCTGCCGCAGCCGGGGTTACGCAACGTTCGACCCCGGGTTCCATCTTTCCGCCGCGCCGCTCGGTGAAGTGCTCGATGGAGGCCTCGGCGGGCCAACGGCCGAGGCCACTGATGCTGAACACCTCGTCTTCCGACGCGCTGTATATGAGTATGGGCGCGACGCCGCCAAAGCTGGTGCTGGCGGGAAGCACGACGTTCAGAGCGATGCCGGCTGCTACCCCGGCGTCTATGGCGTTGCCACCCTGCTCCAACATGCGGAACCCTGCCGCGGTGGCGAGGCCGTGGCCGCTTGAAACTGCGTGCTCTTTCAGTTGTGCGTTCATGGTCTTCTCCGCTTTCAGGTAGTTAGGACTTGGCGATACAGGGGCTGTCGGCCGGTCACGCGCCGGCCAGGCCGCGGTCAACCCTGCGGGATGGGCCGGGCAACCGGCAGGCTGGGCCAATTGTAGCGGTCTCGCGGGCTATACTCAGTCAGACACTTGCCCGGCGCGCGGGCTCAGTACAGGCGGTTAACGAGGAGAACAATGACAGTGCAGACAAGCGTTCCGTCCCCGGACGATCTTGCGGGCCTTCAGCAGGCGGCCATCGACCATCTCTTCGTGGGCACCCGCAACGCGGCGCAACTGGCCGAGGAGGGAGGGCCGGCGATCATTACCGAATCGGACGGCATATACGTCCGTGACGCCGCGGGAAAGCAGTACGTAGACGGCATATCGGGCATGTACTTCCGCAACGCCGGGCACGGCAGGGATGAGATCGCCGACGCCATCCACGAGCAACTCACCCAGGTGAGTATGCACATCTACGCCGCTTCCACCTCCTCCACCGTTCGGCTGGCGGCAAAGATGGCACAGATCACCCCCGGCGGCCTGACGCGCACCTTCTTCACGAGCGGAGGCTCGGAGTCGAACGAGACCTCTATCAAGATGGCGCAGGGTTATCACAACCGAACGGGCGGCAAGGGACGCTTCAAGGTCATCAGCCGCAAGGGCTCCTACCACGGCGGCACGCTTGGCACCATGTGGCTCGGCTCACACCCCTTCCTGCCGCGCGAGGAATACCAGCCTGTGCCGTCCCACGCGGTGCACGTGCCGAATCCCAACCCATACCGCTGCGAACTGGGCGGCCAGGCGCCTGAGGAATGCGCCGAGCTGTGCGCCAATGCCATTGAGGAGACGATCCTGTTCCACGACCCCGACTCGGTGTCGGCGGTCATCGGAGAGCCGGTTACGCAGCCGCTGGGCGGCGTCGTGCCTGGGCCCGGCTACTGGGAGCGTGTGCGGGAGATATGCGACCGCTACGGCGTCTTGCTGATCTTCGACGAGGTGATCACCGGCTTTGGCCGCACGGGCGAGTGGTTCGGCGCGGACGTGGTGGGAGTGACGCCGGACATCATGAGCTTCGCCAAGGGCGTCACCTCGGGCTACTTCCCGATGGGCGGGTCGATCGCTACGGCGGAGGTGTCGGACGTCTTCTCCGGCGGCGCCGACAAGACCTTCAAGCACATGTTCACCTATACCGGACACCCGGCGGGCGCGGCGGGCGCACTTAAGAACCTGGAGATCATGGAACGGGAAGACCTGCCCGGCAACGCGCGCCAGCGTGGACTTCAGCTGTCGGAACGGCTGGCGGAGATGCAGGAGAAGCACCCTTCGATCGGCGACGTGCGCGGCATCGGCCTCATCCAAGGCATCGAGTTCGTGAAGGACCGGGACACCAAGGAACACTTCGGCCAAGAGACCGGCTGGGGGCCGAGGCTCACACAAGCCCTGGCCGACCGGGGCGTCTGGATCCGCATCGGCTCGTTCATACTGCCCCTAGCCCCTCCGCTAGTCATCACTGCCGATGAGATAGACGCGCTGTGTGACGCCATCGATGAGTCGATCACGGAGGTGGAGCAGGCGGTGGGGGTCCGCTCATAGGCGGCACCACAGTTCGTTTAGGATAGCTATGTGTATGCGCCGAGCCGAACACGGCGCTGCGTGAGGACTTTGGGCCTGGCAGCGACATCGACGTGCTGGTCGAGTTCGAACCGGGGCGAACGCCGGGTCTGGCCTTCTTCGGGATGGAGATAGAACTGTCGGAGATGCTCGGCCGCACCGTCGACCTGAACACGCCGGGTTTCCTTAGCCGGTATTTTCGTGAACAGGTACTAGAAGAGGCCCAAGATATCTATGTCGCCTGAGGACGAAATCCGACTGCGGCACATGCTCGACTACGCACGGGAAGCCGCCGATCTTGTGCGCGACAAGAACCGTCAGGACCTTGACTACGACCGGGTACTCAGCCTAGCGCTGGTGAAATCGTAGGGGAAGCGGCATCCAGGGTCTCCGGAGCGACGAGGGATCAGTACAAGGGAGTCCCACGGGGCCGCGAGTCATAGGCCTTCGCAATCGCCTGATACATGCTTATGACTCCGTAGACATGGATGTCGTTTGGCATATCCTTACTGCCGACTTGCCGGAGTTGATCGACCGGCTTGAGGAGAAGGGGGTCGGTTCCTGATGCGAGCGATAGACGTACACGCGCACGTGCCGAGACAGCCGGGCTTGGAGGAGATCGGCATCGAGCAGGGCCTGCGCCGGATGTTTCGCATGAGGGAGCAGCCTCCCGGGCCGGAGGGCATGGCGGAGACCTACCGCCAGTTGGACGTGACGGCGGTGATCTTCTCGGTGGACACCGAGACGGCCACCGGCGACAAGCCCGACTCGAACGACTATGTGGCCGAGATCGCCTCGGCGTACCCGGAGCAGTTCATCGGTTTCGCCTCGGTCGATCCGCGCAAGGGCGATGCGGCGGTCGTCGAGCTGGAACGCGCGGTGACCGGGCTGGGCCTCAAGGGGCTGAAGCTTCACCCGGTGCACCAGGCCTTCTTCCCGGACGACCCGCAACACTGGCCGCTGTTCGCCAAGTGTGAGGAACTGGGCGTACCGGTATTGATACACACGGGCTACGCCGCGGCGGGGGCGGGAACGCCCGGCGGCGGCGGCTTCAAGCTGAAGTACGCCCGGCCGATACCGCACATCGACGACCTAGCCGCGGACCACCCCGGCCTGACCATCATCATGGCGCACCCGGCCTGGCCGTGGATCGACGAGCAGGTGGCCGTGGCCCTGCACAAGCCGAACGTCTACATCGACCTCTCCGGCTGGGCGCCTCGTTACATTCCGCGGCAGCTCATCCGGGAGGCGAACAGCCGCCTGCAGGACAAGGTGTTGTTCGGCTCGGACTATCCCTACATGCCGCCGTCGAGGTGGCTACAGGAGTTTGAGGAGCTGGAATTGCGCGACGGGCCCAGGCAGAAGATCTTGTTGGATAACGCTAAGCGGGCGCTTGGGCTGGAGTGACGGGGCGACTGCGAAGAACGCTCTCTACGGAAACGTGAAGTCCAGTTCTAACTCGGCGCAGATGGAGTTTAGCCAGTCTATTACCTCGGGGTGGTAGGGGATGCCCTTTTCTCTGCGCTCCAGTTCCTCTTCGTGCTCCGGCAGGCCGGCGTAGTAGACCCGCTCGTGGCCCGGCGCAGGCGGCGTGTTGCGCAGGCCGCTTAGGAACGTGTCCATGTCCTCTTTGAACCGGTCGGCATCCGTGAATGCGTCTATGCGGTAGGCGGCGAAGTAGGCTCCGGACCCGGCTAGTCCGCCGTTTAGCTGCGCGCCCGACAGGGTGGCCCCCATTATCGATACGACGCAGGCGAAGCCGTAGCCCTTGTGCGACCCGTTCTCCCTCGTGCCGCCGGCTGGCAGCATGTACCAGTGGATGCCCCTGCCCGGGAACTCTTCCACCGGCGGCGTGGACTCCTCCATGATCGGTGAACCGTCCCAGTCGGCGAGCCATCCGGGCGCGGCGTCCAAGCCCATGCGTTGCAGCAGCCGGATCTTGTTGCCTGCGACTTGCGTGGTGGCGATGTCGAAGATGAACGGCGGCTCGTTCTTGGCCGGCGCTGCCCAGGCGATGGGGTTCGTGCCGAAGCGCGGCTCTGCCCCGAACGTCGGCAGCAACGCTCTGCCTCCTCCGCCCGCCATGCAGACGCCTATCATGTCGCGCTCCAACGCCATGGCGGCGTGGTAGCCGGTGGCTCCCATGTGCCCGCCGTTGTACATCGCTACGGCTCCCATGCCGTGAGTCTCGGCCTTGTCCATCGCCAGTTCCATTGCCAACGGCCCGGTGTGAAGACCCAGGCCGTTGTCGCCGTCCATCGTGGCCACGGCGGGGGACTCCCTTACGACTTTGGGCTTTGCCCTTGGGTTGACCTCTCCCCTCTGGTAGCCGTCGACGTATGCGCGCAGCATGTTGGAGATGCCGTGCGTGTCGATGCCCCGCAAGTCGGCGTAGATGAGAACGTCGGCGGAGCGGGCCGCGTCGGCCGGGGACAGGCCCATCTTCTCGAAGATCGCCTGCGTGGCGGCTCGCGCCCGGTCCCCGGCAACGCGAACGGCTTCCGAGTTGGGTAGGTGGAATCTCTCGAGCATCTTTGCCTCTGACCATGGACCCTTTAGCGGGGAATCCTAACACTGCCAGCCGTCATTGCAGGTAGCCCGGCGATGCGCTGCGCGACCGAGAAACGGTCAACTCGTCACCGGGGAGGGCCGCCGCCGTTGCGTGCGGCTCAGCGGCCGACCGCTGAACCGGTGAGCGGCCTGGGCTTCTCCGACTCGAGGGCCTGCCCCGAGTTGAGGTGTGCGAGCGCAGATTTGAGCCTGCTGTCCAAAATGCGAAGGGAGCTGATCAGATTGAGGCGCCGGTATTCCGGGATCACCTTCAACTGCAACGCGCCCAGTTCGCCTGCCAGCATCAGCGCAGACCGCTCCAGGCTCGACTCAGCCTGTGGCTGCGGGCTCGCCGGAGCCGGCGTTACCGGTGCGGCCTCCTCCATGACGCTATCCGGTTCGTCCTCGTGGTCGACCTTCACCACCTCCATGATGAGATGGTCGATGGACATCTCCGGGTCGGACTTGGCGCGCCCGACGATCTGTTCCACGTGGACTGAACTGAGCTGTCCGGACAGGAAGGGTTCTGCGATCTCTCGCTGCCTCTCGTGGTTGTCCAGGTCTGCGATGCTGCGGGCCTCTTTGAAGGTCAGATCGCCGTTGTCCAGCCGCCGGCCCAGGCCGGGATCGAGGGTGCGGATGAGGCTCTCGTAGTGGTGGATGGTGCCGGGAGTGATGCCGGTGCGCCGCGCCAGCTCCTGCTGGGTGATGTCGTATGAACTGCGGTACGAGATGAACTCCCTTGCCAACTCCCTCGGCGGCACTAGGGCATTGTGGTACAGCTCCGACAGCCGCATCTCCTTGCGTTCCTGCCCGGAGATGTCCTTGCGCACCGTCACCTCGACCTTTCTCTTGCCTGCGTCGATGGCCGCGTTGAGTCCCCGTCTGCCTGATACGAGCACGTAGCCGCCGTCTTCGTTCGGCTCGACGATGAGCGTCTTTGGGGCCCTGAGGCGCCTGCGTTCAGCTCCCGGACCGGGCGTGGCGTTCTTTGGAAGGCCTGGGTCGGGAAGGATCTTGTCTATGGACAGCAGCATGTACGACTCCGGTGTGGCTGTGCTTCGTTCGAAGCGGGGCAGGTTCCAGTTCCGGTAGATTGTGCTAGTTCCAAATCGCACATTCATAAACTGTCTGAGACTGTCCAACTGTGGGGAAACGTATATTCCAATCGACAATTGACTTTGGAATCAGTCGGGGATATTGTTTCGGCTTGGAATACTGGAAGAGCCGCACAGGAGGCGATTTCCCAACTTACGGCGCTATGCAAGAACGGCCTCGCACAATTCCCCCGTATGTGCCCTACCGGACATTCCGAACTTTTTTGGAATTCCTACTGGACGGCATTCCAGACCGGATAGACCGGAGCGTCTGGGGGGCACGCTTTTCCGGCAGCTCCGGAACGCAGCTGATGACGGCCCTGAGAGCGCTCAGGTTGATCGACGGCGAAGGCCGGCCGCAGCCGGAGTTGGCCAGGCTGGTGATTGCCGAGGGCGAGGAGCGAAGGGCCATCCTGCGAAATGCGTTGCAGGACTTCTACGGGCCGGTGTTTGAACTCGACTTGGCGCGCGCCACTCGCGCCCAGTTCCACGAAGCTTTCAGGAGGTTCGGCGCCCGAGATGGCGTGCTCGCCAAGTGCGAGGCGTTCTTCGTCCAGGCGGCGCGTGACGCCGGAATCGAACTGTCGCAGTACATCCTTGCCGGGCGGCACGGCGCACGCCGGTCGGCGTCGGCGAGGTCGGCCAGGCCGGCGGCGTCACCGGCCGAACGGACGGCGCAACAGGCGGCTTCCTCCGTGCCTGATCCGCCGCCCATAGACCCGCAGCTGGCGGTGGCGCAGAGGATCCTCGACAAGTACCCGGACTTCGACCCCTCGTGGGACCCTGAAGTGCAGGCCAGCTGGCTCAACGGAATGACCAGGCTGTACGAGGGCCTGAGGGAGACGGGCGGAAGCGGGGAGGTTCCTTAGCCCTGCCTACGCTCAGGCTTGGCTGCCGCCGGTAAGGGTAGCCTCCGGCTCCGGTGAAGGCAGGGCTTGAAGTTCCGGCGCCGAGAGCAAACCGGCCTTGTCTTCCAACTCGACAAGCTCCGGTGTGGGCTTTGCCTTATCTGCGCCGCCCATGCTTTCGATATTGCGGGCGGTGACCAGCAGGCGCGTCTGGAGAGAACGGACGCTCTTGGTCTGTGCGTCGACGGCCCTGTTCAGCGCGTTGCTTACGCCGTTCACGTGTTCCATGTAGACGCGCAGCCGGTCGTAAAACTCACCGGCCTCCTCGACTATGGCTTGGGCGTTCTCCTCGACCTTTGCCTGCTTCCAACCTACGGCGATGGTGTTCAGCAGGGCGATCAGCAGGCCGGGAGTTGCGATTAGGACGCGGTGATTGCGCCATGCCTGGTCCCAGATGCCGTTCCGGCTGCGTTCGGCGGCATCGAGGATGTTGTCGTGTCCGAGGAACATGACTACGAAATCGAATGCGCCGTCGACACTGCGGGCGTAGGCCTTTCTGCTGAGCTCGCGGGCATGGCCCAGCAGGGAGTTTGCGTGTTGCTCCAAGAGCGCCTTCTGCCTCTCCTCGTCCTCCGTTTCATAGGCGTCGAGATAGGCGTCCATCGGCATCTTGGAGTCGACCACTATCCGCTTGTCGCCGGGAATCCTGACGATCATGTCCGGCCTTAGGCTGCCGTCCTGTCCGGCAACCGTCTCTTGGACGGCGAACTCGACGTGTTCGATCATTCCTGCGGCTTCTACGACGTTGCGGAGCTGCTGTTCGCCCCAATTGCCGCGGGCGCGGGCGGAGCGCAGGGCGCGGTGGAGATGGCCGGTCTCCGTGCGGAGCTGAGTGATGGCTGTGCCTGAGTTCTTGACGGCCGACAGCACTTCCGCGTAGGCCCCCTGGCGGGCCTTCTCGATTTCTTGGACTCGCCTCTGGAACTCCTTCAGCGATTCGCCGACCGGCTTGACGCTGGCCTCTACCGCCTTCTGTCGCGCTTCCAGATCGCGGTCGGCCCGTTTGCGCAGTTCTTCCGAGGTCGTCTCGACGACCTGGGTGGCGATTCCCTTGAACTGGAGGTCGAGCTGCTGGCGGGCTTTCGTCAGCTCTTCCAGCCGCGCCTGGTGGTCGGCTTTTACTCCCGCCAACTCAGTGGTCGTCTTGGCAAGTGCGGTCTCCGCCTCTTGCGCCTGCCTTTCTGCCTTTTCATATTGCTCCGAGGTACTCTTCAAATCTTGCTCAAGCCGCGCTTTGTCGACTTCCAGACTCCGCAGTTCGTCGTTTCTGAGTCTGAGTTCCCTGATTTCGCGCTGAGAGCGCGACACTCGGAAGAATGCGACTGCGCCAACTGCCGCCGCGCCGATTATGAGTGCGAGTACAAGGTCCATCTCATTCCAATCCCATGTTTTAACCCGTCCTTGAGAAAACGGGCCGACACTTAACGATAGATGTTACTACCGCCGCACTTCCGTCAACCAAAAGGGCCGCCCGTCACCGGGCGGCCCTTCCGCTTTGACCTGTGTTGCAGGTACCGGGATGCGGGCCGGACTAGAAGTCCATTCCGCCTCCGGGGGGCGCCGGCATTGGCGGGGGGTCCGGCTGTGGCTGGTCGGTGATCAGCGCCTCCGTGGTCAGGATCATGCCTGCCACCGAGACGGCGTTCTCGACTGCGGCTCGCGTCACCTTGGCGGGGTCGACGATGCCCATCTCGATCATGTCGCCGGCCTTGCCCACGTGGGCGTCGAAGCCGTAGTTTCCGCCGTTGGCCTGTACGTCGGCCAGCACGACGGCGCCCTCGTGGCCGGAGTTGCTGGCGATGATGCGCACCGGGATTAGCAGTGACCTGCGGAGCACCTCCACGCCGGACTGCTCGTCGGCCTCATCGGCCTTGACCTCTGCGAGGGCAGCCGAGGCCCGGATGAGGATTGTTCCGCCGCCGGGCACGATGCCCTCTTCGACTGCGGACCTGGTGGCGGCCAGGGCGTCCTCCACCCGCTGCTTCTTCTCCTTCATCTCGATCTCTGTGGCGGCGCCCACGCGCAGGATTGCCACACCGCCGGACAGCTTGGCCAGGCGCTCTTCGAGCTTTTCGCGGTCGTAGTCGGAGGAGGTCTCCTCGATCTGGGACCGTATCTCGTTCATGCGGCCTCGGATCGCCTCTTCCTCGCCGGCGCCGTCAACGAAGGTGGTGTCGTCCTTCTTGACGACGACCTGCCGGCACCTACCAAGGTCGTCGAGCGTCGCGGAGTCGAGCTTGCGTCCGATCTCCTCGCTCATGACGGTTCCGCCGGAGAGTATGGCGATGTCCTGGAGCATGGCCTTGCGGCGGTCGCCAAAGCCGGGGGCCTTGACTGCGACGACGTTGAGGGTGCCCCGCAGCTTGTTGACCACCAGTGTGGCGAGGGCCTCGCCCTCGACGTCCTCGCCGATCACGACGAGGTTCTTGGAGGTCTGTAGCACCTTCTCGAGCACCGGCAGTATGTCCGCAACCGCGGAGATCTTCTTGTCGGTGATGAGAACGTAAGGGTTGTCGAGAACCGCTTCCATGCGGTCGGAGTTGGTCACGAAGTAGGGGGATATGAAGCCCCGGTCGATCTGCATTCCTTCGACGAACTCGGTCTCGTATGCGAGCCCCTTTGACTCGTCAACGGTGATGACGCCGTCCTTGCCGACCTTGTCCATGACGTCTGCGATGAGGTTGCCCATCTCGTCATCGTGTGACGACAGAACTGCGACGTTGGCGATCTGTTCGCGGCCCTCTACCGGCGTTGAGAGGTCCTTGATGGAGTCTCGTACCGTGGACATGCCTTTTTCGAGTCCGCGCTTGACGGCCATGGGGTCGGCGCCTGCGGCGACGATCTTGAAGCCTTCCTGGATGATGGCCTGTGCCAGGACGGTGGACGTGGTCGTGCCGTCTCCGGCGTCGTCGTTGGTCTTCTTGGACGCTTCCTTGAGGAGTTGTGCGCCCATGTTTTCGAATTGGTCCTCCAGTTCGATCTCCTTGGCGATGGTTACACCGTCGGAGCAGACCTGTGGAGGTCCGAATTTCTTGTCAAGGATCACGTTGCGCCCTCGCGGGCCAAGCGTGACCTTTACCGTGTCGGCCAATGTGTCGATACCCTGCTTGAGGCGGGTACGGGCATCGGGGCCGAAGCTGAGTTCCTTTGCTGGCATTTCCCTTCCCTTTGCGTACTTGCGCAGTCACCAACCGGTGACCGCCCTACACGGCGATCGCCAGAATGTCGCTTTCGCGAACGATGAGATAGTCGGTCCCGTTCTCGGAGTACTCGGTACCGGCGTACTTGGAATAGACCACCACGTCGCCAACCTTGACGGGCATGTCGATCAGATTGCCCTCGTCGGTTGTGCGGCCGGGTCCTGCGGCGACCACTGTGCCCTTCTGGGGCTTTTCCTTCGCCGTATCAGGGATGATGATGCCTCCGGGGCTCCGCTCCGCCTCTTCCTCGTTCGGCTCGATCACCACCCGGTCTCCAAGTGGCTTCAGACTCAGTGCCACTTCATGATCCTCCTGTGCTTCTTTCCTACGCGCAAACGGGCGATGTGAAAACGCCGCCCGGCTTGAATTAGGTCCACCGCAGCCGGAAACGGCAACCGCAATTGGCAGTCAGCCGTCCAGACTGCTAACGATTATGGTAGGTACGCCTTGTTAGCCTGTCAATAATCGTGACGCAAATCCAAGGGGCGGCGCAGCCGTCCCCGGCGGCGGCGCCCGGCGGCCATCCGTCCCGGATCCCCCGCTGGTAGGTGACTTAGCGCCCGGCTTTATGTAGGATAGCGTGCGTACCGCTTTTGTTTACGCGGTTATCTTGAAAAAGTCTCTTGGGGGTACAGAATTGGTAACCATTAGCGACTCGCGTCGAGAGCTCGAACGCTTCCTCAACGCTCTCCTTCCGCTCTTTCTGAGCCAGACCGAAGGCGTCAAGGTCCAGGTTGACATCCTTGAGAACGGCGCGAGCAAGCACGGCAACTCTGCCGCTGAGAACTGGCGGCCCGACCAGGGCGAGATCGTGATCAGCTTCGGCAAGGCGGCCGCGCTCGCTCAGGAAGAAGAGGTCTACGAGGAGGAGCTGCAAGAGCCGGAACGCGAATATGACTTCGGAGAGGACGACTACTACGAGCCCGAAGGCAGCGTTGACCAGTACAGGGCAGACCTGATCCGCTCGCTCGACCGCGCCGAGCAGCGCGACGGCTTCGAGTTCGTGGCCCTGAAGTGGTTCCGGGACCTGTTCCTGCCCGCAGAACAGTACCACTGGGTGGACTCACAAGAGGCCAGGAGCAAGGAACTGCGCGACGCCATCGACGACCGGGCAGTCCTGACCTACAAGGTTCCCAATCCCAGGGCGCCGGAGTTTCCGACAACGGCCATCCGCGTAAACCGCAGGCACCCCGACGCAGTGGACGTACTGGGTGAGACCTGGAGGTCGTTCGACGACTACCAGCCGGCCGAGCCCCGCCCGAGGTCGATTTCGCCCTACTCGATGCGGCAGGTGAGGCGGTAAGCCGGGCCGCCGCCCGGCCTAGCCCTCCAGCCTGCTCAGGTACTGGCTGACCCAGTCGTAGTCGACGAGGTCGATGTAGGCGTCCTGCAGCGCCTTGGTGACCGGGCCGGGAACGGTTCCGTCGCCCACGGCGTTGCCCTGCACCGTGCGCACGCCGCAGATGCACAGGCTCGTCGAGGTCAGGAACACCTCGTCCGCGGTGTAGGCGTCGAACTGGTCGATGTCCTTTTCGACCACGTCTATCTCCAGCTCTTCCGCCAGCTCGATCGTGGTCTCCCTCGATATGCCGCCCAGCACGTACTGGGGCCGCGGGGTGTAGAGCACGCCGTTCTTCACGGTGAAGATGTTCGAGCCGATACCCTCGGCGAGGAAGCCGCGGGTGTCCAGCAGCAGCGCCCAGCCCTCGGGGTCCTGTGACTTCACTTCCAGGTCGCCCATGATGAGGTTCAGGTAGTTGTGCGACTTGGCGCGCGGGCTGACCGAGTCGGGCGGTACGCGCCGGACCGATGGTATGAAGACGTCGATGCCGTCCCGGAATAGGCGTGCGCGTGCGGCCAACGGCAGGGGCTTGCACTCAATGACCACCGTGGGGCCGCCGTCGGTCTCCCACATGTCCCCGCCAACGAGGTCTACGCCGCGCGAGACACGCTGCCCCACCCAGTAGTCCTCATCCGGGCCGATCAGCTTCAGGTTTTGTTCCAGGACCTCGTTGGTCAGATCGATCATCTCCGACTGGCTCATGCCGGGGTCGATCTGGACGTACTTGAGCGAGTTGTAGAAGCGCTCTATGTGCTCTTCCAGCTTGAAGATGCGGTGTCCGAAGGTGCGGGTCATGTCGAACACAGCGTCCCCGTACGTGAAGCCGCGATCCCTGAAGGAGACCCGGGCCTCCCTCTCCGGCACGATCTCACCGTTGAAGTATGCGACTCTCTCCCGGCTGCTGGCGTTGACGCTCATGTTCCTGCCTATCCTGTGTGTGAACTGTGGACTGCCAAGATTATCACCCCCTGCGCCGGGGTATGAAGCGCCGCCCGGTGGTGGCGCACTCGCACTCCTACTCCCCGAAGCGGCGGTTGGTGATGCAGGGTTCCTCGGAGAGGCTGTTGCGGATTCTCAGCGTCCACCAGGGATCAAGGTCTAGCGCTTCGGTTACGGCGTCGTCGATGCGCTTGCGTACGGGGTCGTCCTTCATCTGGGGTAGCGGGAGCAGGGTTTCGCCCTGCAGTTCCTGGAAACCGGCGGCCATGTGTTCAAGCGGGGCATCGCCGAGGGACGGGAAGTCGGGCACGGGCAGGGAGCGCAGCGCGTCTATCGAGAACGCGGGCCTGGCTAGAACGCTGTGGCCGCGGCCTCCCAGCACGGCCAGGATGCCTACGGATGAATTGAGGTACAGGCATAGAGCTTCTTCAAGGCGCTCATCGTCGCCGTGCGGTCTGCAAGGCGCCCAGAGTGAGCCCACGGCGGGTTCGGTGAGTCGTACCGAGGTGGCACGGGTTGTATTGAGCCGGAGACGGGCGGGTAAGAGCAGGCGGCTTTTCTGTTCCCAGTAGCTGTCTGCAAGGTGTCGTCTGGGGGGCTTGGGTTCTATGCAGGAGTCGGGATCGGCTTGCATCGACTGGGTGACTTCGGTCTTGTGATGCCACAACGCTCGCCGACCCGACGAGGTTGGCAGGTCGCTCCGCACATACGCGTCGCGAATTCGTTGACCGGCGGGACCGATCGCCGCGATCTCTTCGAGACGCGTGACCGGGAACGGAGTGGGTTCTCCCTCGTCTGCCTGATTGATCTGCCTAAAGGCGTCGATCAGGTATGGCGATAGGAAGTTGACTGCGTACCAGTTGCCTGCGGCGATCTGCTTTGCGTCGACCCCGTGGCTTGTGAAGCCTGTTGCGGCGGGGCTGCTGGGCCTCTTGGAAGACTTTTCGATACGGTTGGCAAGGTCGAGGGCCTCGACGGGATTGCCTGGATTGCGCACGAGATTGATGAAGCGCGTGGGATCCTGGGGCCTGGATTGATTCCGGCGGCGGCAGATCAGGAGCATCTCCCCGATGGTGGTGTTTTCGGAGAAGTAGATACGCTGGGGGTCGTGCGAACTGACGATGGTGTCGACGTGGAATTGTTCGGCTAGATAGCGGCGGGTGTCGAAGGCGGCGGGGTTCGTTGCCATAACAGTCGGGAGTACGACTGCCAACGTGGCATCCTGCTCTTTGGCCATCACGTCTCCAAGAACGAGGAAGGCGTTGGCTGAACCCGATAGGCGAGCGGCGCCCTGAATTTCCAGTCCGGCAATGACTTCTTTCTCCCGGGCTTTTATCTCTTTCTCTTCCTTCCTTCCGAACTGGTCGTGGCGCAGGCTGTCCCTGGTGAAGGGGGGATTCATGATGACCAAGTCCATCGGCGGGGGCGGTTCCACTTCAAGGTCGTGTTCGACCTGCTGGGCGATTCCGGGCCAAGAGGCAAAGCGGGGCTGGCCTGTGAGGAATTCCAAGGAACCGAGGTATGGCGTTCCGTCGTAGACGCCGAGCAGCGTCCTGTGGACGTTCATGCGGCTGAACCGGGTTGTGGGGGACAACATTCCGATTGTACTAGCGGCCATGTGGGTTGCCGTGAGGTTCACGTCGTATGCCCATAGGACGTCTTCCACCAGTTCGAGCGCAAGGATCTCGTCGTCGACTTCGTTGTTGGCGCCCGCTTCATGGCGCAGGTCGCGGATGCGCTCGGCCGCGGCCATTAGGAGTGTGCCGGTACCACAGGCGGGGTCGCATATGCGCAGGCGTGCGACGGCGTTGGGGTCGGCCCAATACAGGTCGTCCTTGCGTATGGCGAGAGATGCGAGCAGGACGGCGGCGGCGGTAGAGGTGTAGAAGGATCCGTCGTAGCGCGCCGTGTCGAGGACTCGGTGGAAGACGCGGCCTAGCAGGTCGTGTCGAAGTCCGGCGACGCGCTGCGTTATGTTTGCCACCGCGAGCGCTAGGTTTCGCACGATTCGCCCGGTGTCCGGATGTGAAGGCAGGGCGGCCAGCGCGGCGCGAGCCGTCTCGAAAACGGGCCTGTAATCGACGGCCAGGATTGCGGCCCACGCTTCGCTGAACTCAGACAGGGTGGCCGCGTCTTCCCTGGCGCAGACTTGCAGCGTGGCGGGCGGCCACTTTCCCTCGAACCCGTCCGGGGGCTCGGCGGGCAGGTGCCGCTGTAAGCGGTGGTGGAAGAGCATGGCCGTGGCTATTACGAGCAGTCCCCTTTTGGCCGCAGTGAAGTAGCCGTTCCGGTCCGCCGCCTCTTTGTTCTTGGGCAGGTCCAGGTCGCGCGCAAGGGCTTGGCGGGAGTAGATGTCCAGGCCCTGCACCGCGACGTCTAGTGCGTCTGAAAGGACCTGCGCTGCGAATTCCGCTCCGCTGAGCAGATTGGGCGCTTGCCGGACGGCGTGCGCCAGTTGCGCGACGCTGCCGGCCGACCAGCTGGCTTCAGGATCGCCAGCCTTTAGGCGAGCGGTCCAGGTGAGGTTTGCGCTGGCGAGACTGTCGACCGTCGCCCCCTCGGGATAGCAGACGGCAAAAACGACTACGGTTAGGCCCTGCCTGAGCCGGGCGTCGGCGTCCTTGATGGCCTGCGCCTTCTGGTGGAAACCGGTCTCAGCCTCAAGGAATACGCGCAGCCCGTCGACGTTGGCAACGACGTCCACTCGCCGCCTGCCCTGCCGTCGTTCCGGCTTGCAGGGTATGCCCTGCTGGGTGAGCAGGCGTGCGAGTTCGCCATTTAGGAGCTCTTCTTGATCGTGTTGCCTTCGCCGTCCGGTGGTCATTGGGTCAAACTGAGTTGGGAACCTCGGCCTCGTCGGCCTTTGCGGCCTTCTCCTGCATCCTTTGCAGCTTCCTCTGCCGCTTCTTCTCTTCGATCTCGTTTATCGTCTTCTGGACTTCTCTCTGAACGTTTTCGGCGTGCTCCACCAGGGTATTCGCCGACTTGAGCATCAGGCTGTTCCTGTAGTCATTGGTCGGGTCGATCCCCTCTCCAATCAAGGCGATAACGTTGCCTGCCCAGTTGCGCGCCCTTCCGGCCTGGTACGCCACGCTGTCGGAAACCTCGCGATACTCTTTTCGGCGTTCGCTAAGGGTGCTGGGCATCGTTCCTCTTCCTTCCATCGATTGCAGCGGGTGAAAGTGGTTGAAAGCGGGTGCTGTTATCGTTCTGTGGCTTTCCTCTAAGGGGATTCTAGCCCGTTCCGGCCCGAAGCCGTGGCGGAATGTCAGTGCGTTCAAGTAGATTTGACCCCAGACCTTCCAGGGGGCTTGTACAAGGGAGAGATAGACAGTGACGCAGGCGACGTCCTTACTAGACGACTCTGTGCGGGAACGGCTGCTGACGCGCGTTCCGCCGCCGGTGACGGTAGAGGTG
This sequence comes from Dehalococcoidia bacterium, assembly GCA_963663555.2. Taxonomy (GTDB): domain Bacteria; phylum Chloroflexota; class Dehalococcoidia; order Lucifugimonadales; family Lucifugimonadaceae. The sequence goes on along the minus strand of CAXXNJ010000009.1, from coordinate 449,907 downwards.
GATAGGACGCAGATCCTGTGGTTTGCCGACGGCATCGGGGACGGGAATGCGTTGTGGAACGATGAGCGGGCGGCTAGGAGGTCTCGTTACGGCGGGCTGGTTGCGCCGCCGACGTTTACGCGGCTGTTGCTATTCATGGCCGTGCCGCCGGGGCAGGCACATTCGCTGTTGCCGGCGAGCGTGCGCGTGGACGCGGGCACGGAGTGGGAGTACTTCGTTCCCATCCGCGCAGGCGACCGCATCACGGTGAGCAGCCGGAACAAGGACGTGTTCGAGAAGACCGGCCGGGCCGGGCCGCTGGCGTTCGTGATTGCGGAGACGGAGTTCGTGAACCAGTTCGATGAGCTGGCGGTCAGGATGAAGAGTACGGTCATCCACATGAACGCCTCTGGGGGCGCATCGCCGCAGGGGAGCGGGGACGGCGCCGGTAAGTCGTCCGGCGGGTCGTCCGGCGGGTCGTCCGGCGGTGCGGCGGGAGCGGCGCGACGGCCGGCGTGGGACGATATCGAGGAGGGCTATGAGCTTCCGCCGGCCGTATGGGAGACCTCTACGCAGGACATCGTGAAGTACGCGTCGGCGGGCCGGGACTTCTACCAGATTCACTACGATGATGCGTTTGCGCGCCGCGCCGGTCTGCCCGGCGTCATCATGCACGGCGGCCTGAAGGCGGCGCGCCTGGGCAAGCTGGTCACCGACTGGCTGGGCGAGGACGGCGATCTGCTGAAGTTCGGATGCCAGCACCGCGGCATGGACTTTCCGGGCAGCCACAAGGTGTGCGCCGGCAAGGTCGTGCGCAAGTACACGGACGGCGGCCGGAAACTGCTCGACCTCGACCTTCGGCACGAGGACGAGTCGGGCGCGGTCACGGCGCCGGCGTGGGCCGCGGTGTCGCTGCCGTAAGGCCGCCGATCCGCTTGCCCTCTACCAGCCTGCTGCGACGCCGTCGCGGCGCGGGTCTGCGCCGCCGAGGAAGGTGCCGAACTCGGTGAACTGGATGCCGTGTCCGCCGCCAACGGCCGCATTCCAGGCGGGTAGCCGTCCAATGGCGTGGCCACGCCGGCGCAGCTCTTCAAGCGTCTCCGCGGGCACCCTGTCCTCGTAGTAGATGCTGCCGCCGTCGTAGAAGCGGAACCGGGGCGCCTCTATGGCCTCCTGCACGTTCATTCCGGCGTCCACCACGTGGTGGATCATCTGCGCCGTGGTGTGCAGGATGCCGTAACTGCCGGGAGTCCCGATACTCATCACGATCTTGTCGCCGGAAAAGACCTGGACGGGCGACACGCAGAAGTCGACGCGCTTGCTTGGGGCTATGATGTTGGGGCTTCCGCAGTCGGGGTCTATGTCGAACCACTTGCCCATGTTGTTGAGGAATACTCCCGTGCCGCCGGGGGCCACGCCCGACCCGAAGCCGCCGCCCAGCGTCTGGGTGACGGTCACGACGTTGCCCTCGCCGTCGGCAGTGGCGAAGTGGGTCGTCAGGCCCGGCAGCCGCTCCGCGGGCATCGTTGCGACCGGGGCTATGGGATCTAGCCCCAGCCTGCTGAACCTCTCGTACGGCGGGGGGCTTGCGCGCCCTAGGTCTATGCGCGAGCGCAGCGCGTCGGCGTGCTCGCTGGATATCAGCCGTTCCAGCGGTACCTCCACGCGGTCGGGGTCGCCCGCGTAGTCCACCCTATCGGTCGCAGCGGCCTTTACGGCTTCGATCAGCAGGTGGAGCGTGTCGGCCTCTCCGTATTCGAGGTCTTGGTATCCGTCGAGGATGTTGAGGGTCTCCAGTATCTGGAAGCCTGCGGAGTTCGGCGGCGGGACGCGGACGTCCAGGCCGCGGTACTGCGTCGAGATCGGCTCGACCCAATAGGCCTTGTAGGATGCCAGGTCTTCCCGGCTGATGATGCCGCCCTCGGCCTTTAGGCCCTCGCTCAGGCGGTCTCCCAGTGCGCCGCGGTAGAAGGTCTCTTCTCCCCCGGCCACGACTTCGGCCATCGATTCGGCGAGCTTGGTTTGGCGCAGCATCGAGCCGGTCTGCGGAGTGGGGCTGTGAAGCTCCAGTGCATACGAGGACCAGCCTATTTCCTCGAAGCGCTTGAAGGTCTCCTCGATGACGTGCGCGTTCATCGGCGTGACGGGGTATCCGTTTTCGGCATAGTCGATCGCCTCCTCGAAGAGGCGGTCGAGTCCCATCGTTCCGTACTCTGCGTGCATCGTTAGCCAGCCGGACAGGTTGCCGGGGACTAGCGGCGCCAGAGGCCCGCTCTCCCGGGTGACGTTGGTGAACATCTCAGGCTGTGCCGCCGACGCTGCGCGGCCGGAGAAGTTGAGGCAGCGGGTGCGGCCCTCTGCGGCCACGTAGACGAGTGCAAGTCCGACGCCGCCCATGCCGGACATGTACGGCTCTACGACGTTCAGCGCAGCGGCCACTCCGACGGCTGCGTCGACGGCGTTTCCGCCGTCTCGAAGGATGTTCAGGCCGGCGTGAGTGGCGAGGGGCTGGGCTGAGGCGACCATGCCCCTGCGGCCCGTTGCCGGAGCGCGATTCGACCTGCCGTGCGACGTGTCGCTAGGAAACATACCGGCCATTGAGACCTCCCTGGCCGTTTCGTCCGTGGCCAGACTTGATGGACTATCCGCGAAGTGCCGCAAGCGAGGCGCGGGAGCGTAGCTTCTGCTCGCTTGAGCCGTAGGCCATAGTGTAGTGCCTTTGGTAGCCGGAGTCTTCCAGCCGGGAGAACAGCCCTGCAAAGTCTATCGTCCCTTCGCCGGGGACCATGTGCGTTTCGTATTCGCCCGTGTTGTCGGCCAGGCGCACCTCTCCGATGCGGTCTATGCCGAAGCGGTCGAGGAAGCCGTGTATGCCTTCCGGCACGAGGTGCGCGTGGTTGACGGTGAAGGCCCAGCCCAGCAGGGCGGGCGGGATCGACTCGAAGAATCTGCTCAGCTCGGAGACGTTGTGCGCTAGGTAGTGCACCTCGGCCCGGTCGGGTTCGAAGTTCAGGTTCTCAAGCAGGAGCCGTGCGCCGGTGTCGGCGGCGTACGCGCACACCCTGGCCAGCCGCTCGACCGCCGCCGCCATCCGTGCGTCCGGGTCGGCGGTGAAGTGGTATCCGGCGTGGACGACGATCCACTCGCAGCCCATCCGGTTCGCAAAGTCGATGTTGGCCCGCAGGTATTGGTCGACGGCCCGTGACACGTGGGGCGAGTACTCGGCCACGTTCACCGCAGACAGGGTGTGCAGGCCCAGGTGTATGTCGTGGCTTTGGGCGAATCGCCTCACCGTCCGGATGCGCGTGTCGGACCATGCGTCGAGGTGGTTTGGGCCGACGTCGGCGTTGAAGTCAACGTAGTAGAAGCCGTTCTCGGCCGCCCACGCCAGCGCATCCTCAAGCCGCGCAGAGCCGGCATCGAAGCCTATGCGGTCGCCGAGGCTCATGTGATTCCCTGTCACGCCGGAAGCGCCGTGCGCAACGGCCCGGATGGTAAGGATACATTGGGGTGGGTGGGCGACGGGCCGACGGGCGGCCACAGGACCCGTAGGGCCGTTCCCCGGCACGAACCGTAGGGGCGATCCCTTGTGGGCGCCTGGGGCGGGGCACGGCGGGGCACGCGCGCCCACCACAACGCGCGCCATCACCCACACCCCCTCTCCGTCTTTCCCGTGAAAACGGGAACCGGATTTCTGAGATTCAGCGGAAAGACGCTAGTTGCCAGTTCCGAACGTGCGTGCTACCATTTGACGGACGTGTCGGGGCCAACACGGCAGAGTCCCGCACCCTAGCCGCCCAGCGGGACGCGCTGCTGCCGCGGCTAGTGTGCGGGGATGTGAGGGTCGGAATCAAACTTTTTGGAGGAAATTCATAGTGACCTCAGAAGAGAGCAAAAGGACGTGTTTTGTTATTGCACCTATAGGTGAATCCGAATCGGATATTCGCAGATGGTCCGACCAAGTGCTAAAATACATCATTCGCCCTGCAGTAGAACCTTATGGATACGAAGCCGTTCGAGCAGACGATATTGACAAGCCAGGCATCATTACAAGCCAGGTGATTCAACGTGTTTTTGAAGAGCCTTTGGTAATTGCAGATTTGACTGAAAGAAACCCCAATGTTTTCTATGAACTGGCGATTAGACATGCGGCTCGTAAGCCATTTATTCAACTCATAAATGAAAGTGAAAGCATTCCTTTTGATCTTGCGCCCACTAGGACCATATTGCTGAATATCCACGATCTAGGCAAAGTAGAAAAAGCGAAAGAGCAAATTGGAGAGCATATCAGCTCTCTGGAATCTGATCCACAGGATCTGGAGACCCCTATTTCAGTTACTCTTGACCTTCAACGTCTACGACAGAGTGAAAACCCTGAGGAGAGATATATTGCTGACATGGCTTCCACTCTTTCGGAGATTAGAAGTAATCTTTCATCACTTGAACAGAGGTTGGCCAGGCGAATAAATGCATCCCAAACGGAGTCTCTGATAATGATGCACGATCTGCGACGCTATCTACAATCTTCCTTGAACATCTCTGTTGATCGTCATGAACAAACAAGAGGTGAGCGACGGCTACATCGGATGACTAGAAATCCACTCCCGCCTACTCTTCACAATGATGCCACAGAAGAGCCAATAGAAGACATTCCATGGTGATTTACTGTTTGGGCAAAATAATGCAGCCTACAAATAGCGCGGCATGGTGACCACATGCAAATGATGCTGGTATACAGGTAACGCGGCGGCGTAAGAGGCTCAGCCCGCGAGAACCATCGACGATGAACCGGGACGATAAGCTGCTCCAGAGAATTCTGAGTGGCAGGGCGGATGCGAATATCCGTTTCGAGGACCTGAGACAGTTCCTGTTGCAACTGGGATTTGTTGAACGGGTACGAGGAAGCCATCACATCTTCAGGAAGGAAGGCGTTCGCGAACGTATAAACTTGCAGCGTGACGGAAGTCATGCCAAGCCTTACCAAGTCCGACAGATCCGGCAAGCAATGTTGAGAGGTCGGCACGAAGGGGCAGAGTGATGCACAAGTACGAGGTCGTCATCTACTGGAGCAACGAGGACGGCGTGTTTGTGGCCGAGGCGCCGGAGCTTCCGGGGTGTGCTGCGCACGGTGACACTCAGGCAGCGGCCCTGGAGAACGTCTCTCAAGCCATGGACCTGTGGCTCGAGACGGCGCGGGAGTTTGGGGATCCGATCCCGGAGCCTAGGGGCGGACGTTTGATGATGGCGTAGCGAACGCCACCCCCCTCACCATCCCTCCCCTAACCCGAATCCCCCGCCGCAGTCTCCTGCGTCGTGAGTAGGCCGCGGTACAGGACCAGGCTTGCTAGGAATGGGGCGAAGTAGTGGACTCCGCGGAATAGGGCGGTTGCGGCTACGGCTTGGTCTAGGGGGACTCCTAGCAGGCTGTAGACGCCGGCCATGGAGCCTTCCTGTACGCCGAGGCCGCCGGGGATCATGGAGACCATTCCGACGGCGACTCCGACGCCGAAGCCGACCAGCAGGGTTCCGGCGCCCAGCGGCGTTCCCACGGCGTCGAAGCATAGCCACAGGGCGGTCAGGGCCGCGACGGTTTCGAGGGCAAGCAGCAGGGCGGTCATGGCCGACAGGATGGGGCGACGTCGCGCGACGGATGCGCTTTTGTCCATGATGCCGGCGAATCGCTGCCCCTCGGCGCTGAAGTCTCGCTTGGTCAGCTTGACGAGCAGCCGGATCACACCGGCCGTCAGTCGGTCTCTCACCCGTCGGGAGAAGAGGGCTGCGGCTATGGCTGCGGCGCATCCGACTAGCAGCGCGGCGGCCACGGCTGCGCCGGCCTGGACGATGCCGAGCGATCCGGTCGCCGCGGCATAAGCGACGGCCGCGGCAAGGACGAGGATGGCGAGCAGGAAGCTGGCGTAGGAGTGGAATATGGCCGCTGCGGTGGCGGCCGGTACCGGCACGGCGCGCCTCCTCAGCGTGACGACCCGCAGGAGTATGCCGGCCGTACCGCCGCCGACTACGACGCGGCCGAGCAGGGTCGAAACGTAGCCGAGTTCGACGAGCAGTCTGAACGGCGCCCGTATGCGGACTGCCCATGAGATGGCCGCGAAGCGCACTCCTATGACGGCGTAGGTGGCGCAGGTCGCAAGGAAGGCGAGCAGCAAGGGCAGCCAGCGGGCGCCAATGATGGCCTGCCGGACGTCGCCCCATGCGCTTAGCAAGACGACCAGCCCGGTGGCGGCGAGGACCATCAGGGCGATGGTCATTGCCGCGCCTGTGTTGATTCTTATTGGCAAGATGTCTCCTGAAACCGGCCGGGCCGCGCTGCCCCGGAGCCGCTGACGGGCCTTTACCGGCGGCCTACAAAGGATATAGTGGTAAGCGTGATTGCTACGCCGTCCCGCCGAAGAAAGCTGGCCCTGTCGCTGGCCGCGCTCATCCTCGTTACCGCATTGTGGCAGCAGGCCGCTGCGCCGGGCGGGCCGGTCTCAGCGCAGACCGGCGGGGATACTCCCAACCAGGTGATCGTCGACGACGCGACCGGCCCCTTCAGGATCATCGCGAGCGCCACGGGGACGAGGTCGGTCGTCGGCCCGCAGCGCATTACCGTCAGAGTGCTGGACGCAGTTTCGTCGCAGCCGGTCACGGACGCGAGCATCTCGGTCTTTGGCACGCCTCCGCATGGGGGCCGCCGTCTCGTCAGCCCGGCCCTGAAGTCTCCTGGTGACGGCTCCACGTACGTCTCGCAGATAGTGCTGGACGATGAGGGGTTGTGGGTCATCGACGTGGAGGTGACGGCCGGTTTGGTGAGCGCGGCGGCGAATGGAACGCTTGAGGTGGAGCCTAGGGTTCGTGGGGGTTCGAGCGTTCCGTACGGCACTGCGGTGCTTGCGCTCATCGTCTTCGCCTTCGTCGCGGCGGTCGGGTGGCTGGTGTACCAGTCCAAGAAGGCGCTGAGGCTGCGCGACGAGGCGGCGAAGGCGCGGCGTTCGGGGTCGTAAGGGCGTTTGGGAATGGCGCGCGCGTGTGGTGGTCGCGGGCGCCCCCGTCAGGCGCCCATAAGGGGTGTGTTTCAGAATTCCACCGTCTCTAATTTCATGGGCCTCTGGATTTCCGTGAAAACGGGAATCACCATGGCCTTGCTAGGCCGCACAAGGTAATGAGAATGGGGAGGCGCCGGCCACCAACGCGCGCCGTTAACAATCAGCTTGGAAGCGCGATGCGCGGGAAGACCCCCATCTCAATCTTCCCCCGCAGACGGGGGAAGAGGTAGGAAAGTTCCTTCCCCCTGAGGGGGAAGAGGTAGGAGGGTATAGACTGGCGACATAGGTAACGCTAGACTTTGCAGATGGGTAACGCATCATGGGATTGGAACGGCAATCCCAGGAGGAAAATGCGTTGCCTTGGAAGAATACGAGCCCACCATTGGAACGTCTGCGGTTCATAGAGCGCTGCGCTGCGGGAGAGGAGTCCATCTCCGATCTGTGCCGGGAGTTCGGCATCAGCCGCAAGACCGGCTACAAGCTGATTCGACGGTATGAGAAATACGGCGAATACGGCCTTCTCGACCGGAGCAGGGCCCCCCACAGCCACCCCAACAAGACGCCCGACGAGACCGCAGAGCGCATCATCGAGGAGAAGCGCGCCCGCCCCACGTGGGGGCCCAAGAAGATAATCGCCCGTCTGCGGGAGATCGAACCCGGTACACGCTGGCCGGCCCCCAGCACGGCGGGACGCATACTGGACGGCGCCGGCCTGGTGAAGCCTCGCAGGCGGCGGCGAAAGACTGCGCCCTGGGACGAACCCTTCGCCAACGCAGAAAACCCCAACGACGTGTGGTCGATCGACCTGAAGGGCTGGTTCCGCACCGGCGACGGAATACGCATCGACCCCCTAACTGCGCAGGACGCCATGTCCCGCTACCTGCTGGTGTGCGACGGGCTGGCGCGGCCCACCGGGCCGGAGGTCAAGCGAGTCCTAGAAAGGGCCTTCCGCGAGTACGGGCTGCCCCGGGCCATCCGCACGGACAACGGGCCTCCGTTCGCCAGCGTTGGCCTGGGCGGTCTGACTCCGCTCTCGGCATGGTGGGTCAAGCTGGGCATAACGCCGGAGCGGATCGAGCCCGGGCGCCCCGAACAGAACGGCCGCCTCGAGAGGCTGCACAGGACTCTCAAGGCGGAGACTGCCGCTCCTCCAAAGTCCAACCGGCGGAGTCAGCGGCGCGCCTTCGACGAGTTCAGGCGTGGCTACAACGAGGAGAGGCCGCACGAGGCTCTCGGCCAGCGGCCACCCTCCCGTATCTACGTTCCGTCGCACCGCCCCTATCCGGCCCGCGCCGTCTCGCCTGAGTACGGGGCCGGCGTCACCGTTCGCAGGGTCCGCAGCAACGGCCAGATCAAGTGGAAGGGCGAACTGGTCTACGTGAGCGACTCCCTCCGCGGCGAACCCGTCGGCCTCCTGCAGGAGGCCGACGGCACGTGGACCCTCCAGTTCGGCCCCCTAGTGATCGGGATCCTCAGAGAACCCGCGAAGAGGGTCGACAAGACACCTTCAAAAGTGTTACCCATGTCTAAGGTCTAACCGTTACCCATGTACCCGGTCGTACAATGGGGGGTCTTCCCGCGCGTCGCACATCCATCTTCATTGTTAATAACGCGCGAATCGTAGGGGCGTCCCTTGCCAACCCGTAGGGGCGTCCCTTGTGGGCGCCTAGCGGGGGGAATTGAGATGGGGGTGAGAGCCCTATTCAAACCACAGCCGTGCCGCCGTGCCGCCCAGGATCGCCTCCTGTTCGCCGGGGGATAGGCTGAGGCGCTCTTGGAACAGCTCCAGGTGCTGCCCGTAGGTCGCCCGGGGGCACCACAGCTCAGTAGGATAGTCCGAACCCCACACGCAGCGGTCCGGCCCGTAGGCGTCGATGATGCTACGGCACGCCCCGTGCATGTCCGCGAACGGATACTCCTCTGCCGAGCCTGTAGGCAGAAACGTCAGCTTGGCGTGCAGATTGGCGAACGAGGCCAGTTCCACTACCCGCCTCACCTTGTCCGCGAACTCCGGTCCAACTTCCAGCGCCAAGCAATGGTCCAGCACGAAACGGCAGTCCGGGAAATCGGCCAAGACCGCAGCTGCCTCATCCGCTAAGGGCAAATCCCCAAGTAGGATGTTCACCGTGATGCCCAGCTCACGCGCCGCGCCGACCAGCCGGCGATTGCCCGGGTGATCGTAGCCCCTGGCGCCGGTCTGGTAGGTCCTTAAGGCTCTAGCATTCGCACGCTCCACGAGCGCGCACAACACGTCCGGGCTGTGCGGATCATCCGGGTCTAGCGTCACTACCGACCGCGCCCACTCCCCGGATTCCCTGCCGGTGTCCCGCACAAAGGTGTTGTCCCATCCGTAGAAGGTGCTGGTCTGCACCAGCATGGCCTTATCGACGCCCGCAGCCCGCATCTCGGCCTGCAAGCCCTCCGGCGTGCCCGTACCGGCCGGCGGACGGAGCGGGCCCTCTATCGTGGGATAAGCCGTCTCATCTTCCGAGTAGATGTGTGCGTGTGCGTCTATGATCATTGGCCCTCAACCTATCGCTTTGACCGCCGCGACAACGACGGCGCCGCGCAAGTGTATATTCACCTTGACGGATTAAGGCGACCGGCAGAACGGCCCTCAGTCACAGGAACTCCAACGTGCAAGACGTCTACGACCACATCGAGAATCACGTCGACGAGAGCATCGACCTGCTGATGGAGCTCGTCCGTCAGCCGAGCATATCGGCGCAGGGCATCGGCTTCGACAAGGCACCCGGGCTGGTCAAGTCTATGTTCGAGGCGGCCGGCATGGACGTCGAGATAATCCCGGTCCCAAACGACGGCCATCCGTCCGTACTAGGAACCTCGGACGGCGCGTCGGCACACACCCTACTCTTCTACACACACTACGACGTCCAGCCCCCGGATCCCCTCGAACTGTGGGAGTCCGACCCGTTCGAACCGGAACGCCGCGGCGACCGCCTGTTCGGACGCGGCATGTCCGACGACAAGGGCAACATCGTCGCCCGCCTGGCCGCCATACGGGCCTTCAGGGAGGTACGCGGCGGGTTGCCCTGCAAGCTCAAGTTCCTGGCGGAAGGGGAGGAGGAGATCGGCAGCCGCAACCTGCGGCCCGTCATTGAGCAGCGCGGCCAAGACTTCAAGGCCGACGCATGCATATGGGAAGGGCGGCGGACGAAACCTGAACAACGACCCCTTCATGTACCAGGGTCTGAAGGGCATCCTGACCATAGACCTGCGCGCCAAGCAGTTGAGCGGAGGACGCTCACTCCTCGTTCGCCACCATTCTACCGTCAGCCGCATGGCGCCTAGTTCACGCCCCTCGCAGCCATCAGGGGCCCCCGACGAGCGCATACTCGTGCCCGGCTTCTACGATGCCGTCAAGGCGCCGTCGAACGAAGAAGTAGCCGCCGCAGAGCGACTGCCGGACGAAGAAACGGAGCTGGCAGGAAACGTTCGGGCGCCAGCCGCTTCGTGCATGACGCAACAGGCGACGGCCTCAAGACCAACCTGCTGTTCAATCCCTCGGCAAAACATCGTCCGGCTTTGTGTGCGGGTACACCGGGCCGGGCATGAAGACCGTGCTGCCCGACCAAGCCTCCGCCAAAATGGACTTCCGACTGGTGCCCGACCAACGGCCAAGGGGACATATTCGATAAGGTGCGGGCGCACCTAGACGCCCAGGGCTTTGAGGACGTCGAGACCCACCTCATGGGCGCCGTAAACCCGGCGCGCACCGGGATCGACTCGCCATGGGTGCAACTCGTCGCAGAGACGGCGCAGGAGGTGTACGGGCGCAAGCCCGTGATCGCCCCAAACATGCCGGGCACCGGGCCGTGGTACGACTTCGGCGTCACGCTAGGAATGCCAATCTCCACCAGCGGCGTGGACCACCCCTCGCACAAGATCCACGCGCCGAACGAGAACATCACGATCGAGGACTTTCTACTCGGCGCCAAGCACGCCGCCCCTCATCATGCAGAGATTCGGCGAGCGCGGACTAGCCGCCTGACAAGCAAAGGAAGAATGCACCTATGACTACTGGCGAAAGTCCACGATCCGTACAGGAAGGAACCCTCCTATGGGAGCCCGACGAGCGTCGCAAGGCGGAGGCGAACATAACCCGCTTCTCACGCTGGCTGGAAGACGCCAAGGGCCTCAGCGTTCTCCTCCTACGACGAGATGTGGCGTTGGTCGGTCGATGACCTGGAAGGATTCTGGGGCTCGCTCTGGGACTACTTCGGGATAAAGGCGCACCAACCCTACTCTCGGGTTCTGGACGACAGGAAAATGCCGGGCGCCAAGTGGTTCGAGGGCGCACGGCTCAACTACGCAGAGCACGCGCTGGCAAGGCGCGACGACCACCCCGCAATCGTCAGCAAGTCGGAACTGCGCCCACTTTCCACGCTCACGTTCAAAGACCCTGCACCGCCAGGTTGGCGTCGGTGGCGGGAGCGATGCGCGCCATGGGGAGTCCGCAAGGGCGACCGCGTGGTGGCCTACATGCCCAACATAGACGAGACTATCGTCGCAGGCCTGGCCGCGGCGAGCATAGGCGCCACGTGGGCGGCCTGCTCGCCCGAATTCGGCGAACGAAGCGTCATAGAGAGGTTCCAGCAAATCGGGCCAAAGGTCCCTCTTCACGCGTAGACGGATACCGCTTTGGCGGCAAAGACTACCCGCGGCTACAGGCGGTCAAAGAGATTCAAAAGAACGTACCGACGCTAGAACGCACGGTCGTCATCCCCTACCTACGCGACAACCCAATGTTGGACGGCCTGGAGAACGTGATTCTGTGGAGCGACGCACAGAGCGGCGAAACGGAAATCCCCTTCGAACCCGTCCCATTCGACCATCCGCTGTGGGTGCTCTTCTCCTCAGGCACGACCGGACTGCCCAATGCCCATCGTCCACGGACACGGCGGCGTCATACTGGAACACCTGAAGTGCATTGACCTCCACTTCGACCTCCACCCGGGACGACCGGCTCCTATGGTTCACCACCACCGGCTGGATGATGTGGAACTTTGTGCTGAGCGGCCTGATACAGGGCATGACCATCATCATCTACGACGGCAGCCCGCTCCACCCCGACATTCGCACCCTGTGGAAGCTGGCCCACGACGCTAAAGCAACCTTCTACGGCGCGTCGGCCCCATTCATCCACGCCTGCATGAAGGAAGACGTCAGCCCGGGCAGGGAGTTCGACCTCCACAGGCTGAAGGGACTTGCATCCACCGGCGCGCCGCTCTCGCCCGAGGGGTTCCAGTGGGTCTACGACAACGTCAAGCGGGACATCCATCTGGGCTCCTACTGCGGCGGCACCGACGTCTGTACGGGGTTCCTAGGCCCGGTGCCTCTCCTGCCGGTGCACGCGGGCGAGATTCAGGCCGCCTGTCTCGGCGCAGAAGCGGAAGCCTTCGACGCCGGCGGACAGCCCGTCGTCAACGAGGTGGGAGAGCTGGTCCTCACCGCGCCAATGCCCTCGATGCCGATCTACTTCTGGAACGACCCCGGCGGCCAACGGTTCCACGAGAGCTACTTCGACCAGTACCCTGGCGTATGGCGGCACGGAGACTGGACGAGGAAGACCGAGCGCGCCTCTTTCGTCGTGTACGGACGCTCGGACTCCACCCTCAACCGCTCCGGCGTCCGGATGGGGGCCGGCGAGTTCTACCGGGTCGTCGAGGAACTGAACGAGGTGCAAGACAGCCTCGTCATAGACACCGGACACGGCGGAGAGCAGGGCCGGCTGCTTCTATTTCTCCAGCTCCGGAAGGAAGTTGAATTCGACGACGACCTGCGTGGGCGCATCGTCGCCAAGATCCGGCGGCAACTATCGCCAAGACACGTGCCGAACGAGATCTACGCAGTGCCCCAAATTCCCAAGACCCTCAACGACAAGAAACTGGAGGTGCCCGTGAAGAGAATCCTCGCGGGCCTACGGGAAGACAGGGTCATCAACCGCGACGCCATGGCCAACCCCGAATCCCTCGACTTCTTCCGCGCGCTCGCCCAGCAGCGCCAGCCCAACCGCTAGTCCACCGCCATTGTTATGAAAATAGATTCCCGTTTTCACGGGAATCCACTGGACGCGCCCCCAAGGGGCCTTCCGTAGGGGTGTCCCCTGTGACATGAACCGTAGGGGCGTCCCTTGTGGGCGCCTGGCGGGGCACGGCGGGGGGAATCGTCGCCCACCAACACGCGCGCCATCCGCCCACACCCCCTTCCCGTCATTCCCGCGCAAACGGGAATCCACCAAATATGCCCCACAGGGGCAATCCGTAACATGCCCCGCAGGGTCGTCCCCTCCTACCCCTTCCCCCTTGAAGGGGGAAGGCTAGGATGGGTATAGACTGGCGACATAGGTAACGCTAGACTTTGCAGATGGGTAACGCATCATGGGATTGGAACGGCAATCCCAGGAGGAAAATGCGTTGCCTTGGAAGAATACGAGCCCACCATTGGAACGTCTGCGGTTCATAGAGCGCTGCGCTGCGGGAGAGGAGTCCATTTCCGATCTGTGCCGGGAGTTCGGCATCAGCCGCAAGACCGGCTACAAGCTGATTCGACGGTATGAGAAATACGGCGAATACGGCCTTCTCGACCGGAGCAGGGCCCCCCACAGCCACCCCAACAAGACGCCCGACGAGACCGCAGAGCGCATCATCGAGGAGAAGCGCGCCCGCCCCACGTGGGGGCCCAAGAAGATAATCGCCCGTCTGCGGGAGATCGAACCCGGTACACGCTGGCCGGCCCCCAGCACGGCGGGACGCATACTGGACGGCGCCGGCCTGGTGAAGCCTCGCAGGCGGCGGCGAAAGACTGCGCCCTGGGACGAACCCTTCGCCAACGCAGAAAACCCCAACGACGTGTGGTCGATCGACCTGAAGGGCTGGTTCCGCACCGGCGACGGAATACGCATCGACCCCCTAACTGCGCAGGACGCCATGTCCCGCTACCTGCTGGTGTGCGACGGGCTGGCGCGGCCCACCGGGCCGGAGGTCAAGCGAGTCCTAGAAAGGGCCTTCCGCGAGTACGGGCTGCCCCGGGCCATCCGCACGGACAACGGGCCTCCGTTCGCCAGCGTTGGCCTGGGCGGTCTGACTCCGCTCTCGGCATGGTGGGTCAAGCTGGGCATAACGCCGGAGCGGATCGAGCCCGGGCGCCCCGAACAGAACGGCCGCCTCGAGAGGCTGCACAGGACTCTCAAGGCGGAGACTGCCGCTCCTCCAAAGTCCAACCGGCGGAGTCAGCGGCGCGCCTTCGACGAGTTCAGGCGTGGCTACAACGAGGAGAGGCCGCACGAGGCTCTCGGCCAGCGGCCACCCTCCCGTATCTACGTTCCGTCGCACCGCCCCTATCCGGCCCGCGCCGTCTCGCCTGAGTACGGGGCCGGCGTCACCGTTCGCAGGGTCCGCAGCAACGGCCAGATCAAGTGGAAGGGCGAACTGGTCTATGTGAGCGACTCCCTCCGCGGCGAACCCGTCGGCCTCCTGCAGGAGGCCGACGGCACGTGGACCCTCCAGTTCGGCCCCCTAGTGATCGGGATCCTCAGAGAACCCGCGAAGAGGGTCGACAAGACACCTTCAAAAGTGTTACCCATGTCTAAGGTCTAACCGTTACCCATGTACCCGGTCGTACAGAGGGGACGCCCCTACGGAAGGCGGCCACAAGGGGACGCCCCTACTTTTTGCATCGGCGGTCAATTGACCAACCTACGCCCGACACCGCATAATTACAGCGCGCAACCGGTGTCTACACGGACGGTTACCCGCGCCCGTTAGCTGTTGGCGAACCCTTGAACCGGCCGGCCGGAAAAACTTGGAGCTGCGAACGTGCAGGCAACACAGAACGACCTCGACGGGACTGAGCCGCGGAAATCCGGACTCACTCCACTCTCCGAAAACCCGAAGAGACTGCTCCTCATCACCCTAGCCGTGATGGGCATCGCCGCCGCAGTCATCATGGCTGTCGTCGGAGGAGCGAATACCCAAGCTCAATCGACCACGCCGACGCTGACGCTGAAACTAGACGTGGGCGGCACGCCAGTGGCCTCGGTGACGGAAGGCGGCCCTGACCCCTCTACCCCCGCAAACGTAACAGTGAACGTCAGCGCGGAGTTGAGTGCCGCTACCACAAGTGGCGCTACCGTCGGCTTGACCCTGGCGGACGATACGAATACCACCAGCTTGGCGAGTGGGAACCTGGCTTTCGGTGCAAACACGACGACGTCAAGTAGTACCATCGCACTCACAGTTATTAACGACGATATCTTCACGGGCGAACGGACCGTCACGGTGACCGGCGAGGTGACCACGCCCGCCAACAGCAGCATAGCGGATGCTACGGTGTCCCTGACCATCGTCGAGGACGAGCCGTACGTGCAGGTGACATTGGCTTCCGACACCATCGCCGAGAGCGGCGACGGCAACTCCACCACCGCCACTGCGTCTCTCATGAAAATGGTTTCGGGAACGCCGACGGCAGTTACCGCAGACACTTACGCAGCAGACGTAGGGACGAGCGCATTCACCGCAGACGACACATTCACGGCGACAGTAAGTGCGGGCGGGGGAGCCTCCACCAGCGTCGCCACGCTAACGTTCGGAGCAACGGCGCTGTCACACACCTTCACGGTCACCGCCACGGACAACGCCGTCTACGCGGGGGACGAGACCTTCACCGTTTCCGTCGACCCGGATCTCTTCGATCACGATGGCGACACTAGTACCGATGATGCGGAGGGCGTGGGCGCCGGCACGGCCTCTCTGACCATCACCGACGACGAGCCGATGCTGACGCTGAAGCTCGACCCGCCGTCCATCAACAAGAACGGTGGTACAACCGTCACCGCGTCGCTGCCCTCGGGCAAGCCCGCCGCCCAGGCCTTCGACGTGACGGTCTCACTCACCGGCGACAACGCCGGGTTGGCCGCCGTTAGCGAAAACGCCACCCTCAGCTTCGCCAAGGGCGCGACCGGCAGCACGGGCTACGTCACCATCACCGCCGGCGACACAGGCACCGGCACAGTCACCGTGTCCGGCGCTCCCGACTTCGACGGCGTCGGAGCCGCTACCGCCACCCTCACCATCGTCGACGTGACTTCTATGCCTCCCGAGCATCCTGAGGACGCGCTGATGGGCGGAGCCAGCGTTGCCGTATCGCCGCCAAGCATCACCGCGGCGGCCGGACAGCAGATCACCCTAGCGGCCAACCCGCAGACTGTCTTTGGAGATGACCTGCCCAGCGACCTTGAAGGCGTCACCTACACCTGGACGACGGACGGTCAGGGCACATTCCCGGAAGGCGACACCGGCGCGGTGGTGACCTTCGCGGCGCCCAGTTCCGGCAGCGGCACGATTACTGTCACCGTCGTACAGCACAACTCGCCCATACTCAACGACAAGAACGAAGTGGTAGAGGCGACCAAGGACAAGAGCGTCGTCACCACGGCCACCGGCTCTGCCAGCTACACCGTCAGCGGCCAGGCCCCGGCGCCCGCGCCGGTCAGCATCCAGGATCCCGAGGGAGAGGCGCCGGAGATCGCCTTCGGCTCACTTGTCGGGACGCTCGTCACGCCGACGGGCGGAGCGTCGCTCACGTCGCCGAACGGTACGACCGTCAGAGTCCCCAGGGGAGCGATCAACAACATGTGGGCCGGCGTGACCATCATGGAAGTGGATCCGTCGGACATCGAGATACCGGGCTACGCGGCCGGCAGCCACGCAGCCGAGGTGCGGTTCACTGACGTCGAGGGCAACGTGATGGAGGGCTTCCGCACGCTGAGGCCGGTGACCGTCTGCCTGCCGTTCACGAACGCCGACATCGAGAACTCGTTCACCGACTTCCGCGGCGTGCACGTTGCGCGCGAGCTTGAAGACGGCAGCTGGGTGCACCCGCGGGCGATGACCAATCCCGGCACGATGCTCACCTGCGCCGAGGCGACCTCGTTCGGCCTCTTCTCAGTCGCGCTCGCCATAGACCCCAGCCCACCCACGCCTACTCCGACGCCCACGCCCACGCCTACTCCGACGCCGACGCCGACACCAACGCCAACACCAACGCCGACTCCTACACCGACGCCGACGCCAACACCCACGCCGACGCCGACACCCACGCCAACGCCGACGCCCATACCGCCGCCAACGGGAGACAGGACCTTCGGGCCGCCCGCGCTGGCCGCCATCGCGCTGGCAGGCGCCGCAATCGGCCTGGCCGGCCTGGTCATCCTCCGCCGCACCCTCCGCCCAACCCGCAGGCCGGAGGCGTAAGGCCAGCATAAAAACCGCAGGGACGCCGCCCGACGCAGGGGCGTCCCTCGCGTGCGCCCGGCGCGATTCGTAGGCGCCCTCCCCGACGTAGGCGCGCGCGTCGCGCGGGTTGGCGGCGTCGCGCGTTGTGGTGGGCGACGATTCCCCCCGCCGCGCCCCGCCAGGCGCCCACAAGGGATCGCCCGTATGGTTCTGTGGGGGGGTCTATATTTTCAGAGGAAGGTTGGGATGGGGGTGGGATTTTGGGGTTATGGGATTAAGATGGTGCGGGCTACTTTGTTGGCGGACATGTCTTGGAGGGCGTCGTTGACCTCTTCCAGGGGTCTGCGGCGGGTGGTTAGCTCGTCGAGTTTCAGTCTGCCGTTGCGGTAGAGTTCGATTAGCCAGTGAAAGTCGGCGCGGGGGCTGGCTGAGCCTAGGCAGCATCCCATTAGGGTGCGGTCCTGGAACAGGTGCGCCATCGGCACTTCTACAACTGCTTCGTCGTTCGGTACGCCCATGGTGACGCACGTCCCGCCCGGTCTGAGGGAGTTGAAGGCCTGTAGCGTCGTCTTGGGATTGCCGATGGCCTCGAATGTGTAGTCGGCGCCCCCGCCGGTCAGTTGGGTTACGCGCTGCGTCGGGTCTTCCTTCGATGCGTTGACGACGTGGGTCGCTCCGAACTCGATAGCGAAGTCGAGCTTGTTGGATGCTAGGTCGACGGCGATTATCCGGGACGCTCCGGCGATGGCGCAGCCCTGCACGACGTTCAGTCCGACTCCGCCGCAGCCCCAAACCGCGACTTGGGAGCCGGGTTCGATCTTTGCGCGATTGACCACGGCTCCGACTCCCGTGACGACGGCGCAGCCCACCAGCCCCAGCTTGTCTATCGGGATGTCGTCCCGGACTTTGACGAGGGTGTTTTGGGTGACTACTGTGTACTTTGAGAAGGTTGCGCCGCCGTGGTAGAGGGGTTTTCCATTTCTCAGGATGCGGGATGCGCTGGCCGGGCTGAGTGAGTGAGTGCCCACGCAGAGGTTGAACTTTCCCTTTGAGCAGTAGTCGCAGATGCCGCAGGTTGGTCGCACGGAGAAGACCACCGGGTCTCCGGGCGCAAAGGCATGGACTCCCTGGCCAACCTGTTCGACGACGCCTGACGCCTCATGGCCCATGACCATCGGCAGGTTCTCGACGTATACGAAACCGTCGACCAGGTTGTAGTCGCTGTGGCACACGCCGGTCGCTGCGATCCTGACCATCACTTCGCCGGCCTGTGGGGGCAGTACCTCGACCTCCTCGACGGCTGGCGGCTTTCCCTGTTCGTGAAGGATGACCGATTTGCTGCGCATGACTGGGCCTCCCGGCTGGCGGCTGTTGCAATGCGCCTATTGTGTATCGCAATGGCCTGCGCGTGCACGGGGCAGTGTCACCGGGCATAGATTTTTAGCGAGCGCCCCGCCAGGCGCCCACAAGGGATCGCCCCTACGATTCTGCCGGGGACGGTCCTGTGGGGGGCGCGTTCCTGCGAATCCTGTTGGATTGCGCGGTTGCGGTTTGTGGCGTCGCGCGAGGACCCCCATCTCAATCTTCCCCTGCAGACGGGGGAAGAGGTAGGAGGGGAGGGCGCCCACAAAGGATCGCCCCTGCGGGTCTGTGTGGCAAGGGACGCGCCTGTGAACAGGGTATTTTCAGAGGAAGAGGTTTTTATATGCTGGCGAAAGCGTTTTGCAAAGGCCGCATTTATGTGGCTAACGTCTTGTGTGCAGGACTTACAGCAGCTTGGAAGCGTCGATGCCGCCACCGAACTTCGCCAACCGGACCCTGTTTCACGGGGATAACCTGCCGTTCCTGCGCGCCTTGAACGGCGAGTCGGTGCAGCTCATCGCCACGGACCCGCCTTTCAACAAGGGGCGGGATTTTCAGGCAACGCCGGATAGCTTGGCGGCCGGAGCGAAGTTCCAAGACCGCTGGAGCTGGGCGGACGACGTTGAAGACGAGTGGGTCGACCGCATCGCGGCCGGCTGGCCGCACGCGATGAACGTCATCAACGGCTCCCGTGAGAGCTACGGCGGCGACATGGGCGCGTTCCTGTGCTTCATGGCCGTGCGGCTAATCGAGATGCGCCGCGTGCTGCGCAATGACGGCAGCATCTATCTCCACTGCGACCCGACGGCGAGCCACTATCTGAAGCTGCTTATGGACGCCATATTCGGCGGGAAGAACTTTCGGAACGAGATTGTGTGGACGTATGGACAGAGCGCGAGAGGCGCTAAGGCGATTGCGAGTCAATTCGCAAGGAACCACGACATAGTCTTGTTCTACGGCAAGAGCGCTAGGCGCAGGTTCAACCGGGTGAACGTCGTTGTACGGCATCCGGTGGACCGCTTGCCAAGCCACATAAGAATGGACGGGACGGGCGCATTCAAGACCTCGCCGCGTGGGGACTACACGGACGAGAGTGTGCGCCGTTTGGAGGCGGAGGGCCGGATTCACCGCACGTCGAACGGCAACATCCGTATCAAGTATCCGCTGCAAGTGGAGAACGGCTTCGTTCTTGAACCCAAGGCGGTCGGCAGTTCCTGGACGGACATTCCCGACATGATGCACGCGCCTCGCGGTGAACGCACGGGCTATCCCACGCAGAAGCCGCTGGCGCTGTACGAGCGCATCGTGAGTGCGAGCAGCGATCCTGGTGACTTCGTGCTGGACCCGTTTGCGGGTTGCGCGACTACGCCCATCGCGGCGGAGAGGCTAGGGCGGCAGTGGATCGCGATGGATATGTGGGAGGGGGCTTACGAGATTGTCAGGCGGCGGATAGAAGAGTGTTGCCAGTCGGCCGGCGAGGCGAACCCGCAGATCCACCTTGAGACAGAACCGCCGGAGCGGACGGACGGGGCGGGGAAGACCGCGCATGACGCGGCATGAACCGTAGGGACGTCCCTTGTGGGCGCCCTAGGGCGTGCCCAACAGTGTCTCTTAGATCACTTCCTGGGCCTGTAGCTCGTCCAACTCGGCTGGCGGCAGGTTCAGGAGTTCGGTGAGGATCTCCCTGGTGTGCGCTCCGAGGTCGGGCGGCGGCCTTTTCAGGGTGGGAGTCTGTCCGTCGATGCGCGCGGCCGGGCCTGGGAACAGATCGAGGTGGGGGTGTCCGAGTTTGTGCCAGAAGTCCGGTGAGGGGACTTGGTCTATCGCCGCAACGTCTGTGCTTAGGACGACCGGCGCGGCAGACGTCCCGCGTCGCTGCAGCCGCTCTGCGAGTTCCCAGGCGTCCTGATCGCCGGTCCACCGGGCGATCTGCGGGTCGAGCCGACGGCGGTAGTGGACCCTGTACTTCAGGCTTTGGAAACGGGCATCTTCCACCCACGGCTGCCCGGCCGCCTCCAGGCACAGCCCCTCCCACTCGCGCTGCGTGCCCGCGGCGATGGATATCCACCGGTCGGCGCCGCGACAGGGGTATACGCCGTGCGGAGATGCGTATGGGCTGGCATTGCCGTACGGGGCGGCCACCGTGCCGTTGAGCGAGTAGTCCAGCACGGCATCGCCGATCATGTTAACGAGCGCCTCCGCCTGCGACAGGTCTATGGCTGCGCCCCTGCCGGTAAGGATGCGCCGGTACAGCGCGACCGCCACTGCGACGGCTCCGTGCACGCCTGCAACGGGATCGGGCCATATGTTGACGGAGTTGCGCGGCGGCCCGTCCTCGTAGCCCGTCATGGAGGCCAGCCCGGCGTATCCCTCCATCGTTGCGCCGTTGCTGACGTACTTGGCGTGCGGCCCGGAGCTGCCGAAGCCGGGCATCGAGATCATGACGATGCCTGGATTTATGCGGGAGATGTCGTCGTATCCAAGTCCCAGCCTGTCGAGCACTCCGGCTGAGAAGTTGTCTGCGATCACGTCGCAGCGGCGGGCCACCTCTTTGAAGAGCTCCCTGCCTCTCTCGGTCTTTAGGTTTATGGTCAACGACCGCTTGGAGCGGTTGAGCTTCAGCCAGTTCCGGCCGCTGTTGTAGATCTTCTTGCCGCTGGTGTCGTGGTCTACCGAGATGACGCCGCGCCAGGCGTCCATCCGCTTCCACCACTCCAGTTTCAGCACGTCTGCGCCCCAGTCGCCCAGGACCATCGTCAAGGTTGGCCCCGCCAGCCGGTGCGTCAGGTCTAGTATGCGTATGCCGTCCAGCGGAAGTGGCTTATCGGCGGCGTTGCCGGCCGGCGCGTGCGCGCTGCGCCGGCCGCCGCGTCGCGCGTCCCTGAGTATGCCGTTGTGCTGGCCGAGGGCCGGGGCGGGATTGAACTGCCCGTTTGTGGCGCCGGACAGTGTGAAGGGAGGGCCGGCGCAGTCCACCTTGCCCTTCGACGGGACGTCCAACTGCCTGAAGAAGCCCCTCGCCCGCAGGTGTTCAGACGCGAGCACGTCGGCGGCGTCGTTCACCTTTGTGAACAGGATCCTCCTGGCCTGCGCCTGCCGCTGCACGTCGTCCGCCTTCTTGTCGGCCAGCCAGGCGCGCACCTCTTCCTTTAGCACCCGTTCGTTCTCGTGGAATGCGGCCTGCGACGTGAACCGCGCGTCTCCGGTCAGTTCCGGCTTGCCCAGCAGGGCCGCTATTTCGCCGATCATGAAGTAGTACAGCTGCACGCTCACGTACCCGTCGAGGCAGGGCATGACGGCTGATGCGTGTTCCCTGCGCTCGTCGGCGGGCTCTGCATTTTCGGCGGCGTTGTAGTCTGACATGTGGGTGAAGAACTTCGTGGCGGACTCGATGGTCGAGGTGTCGATCCGGCAACCCACTCCGTCCCTGCGGGCGCGGAACGCTGCGAACATGGCGAGAGCGCAGGCATGGGCGCCCGCCATGTACGAGGCCTGGAACCCGCCCGCCTTGAGCGGCGGCCGGCCGCGCCCCCCTACGAGTGACATCAGACCGCTCGCTGCGTACAGGTTCAGCTCCGGCAGCTTGTATCCATTGAAGTGGCTTCCCGGGGGCGCCGTCGGAAGCCCAACGGTGACGAGGCCCGGGTTGGACTCACGCAGGCTCTCGGGCGACAGCCCCCTGCTCTCCAGCCGCCCGTCCGGATAGTCGTGGACGAAGAGGTCGGCCGCCACCGCCAGCTGCCGTACGGCACCCTGTCCGTCCTCGGCGTCTATGTCTAGTTCGACGCTGAGTTTGTTGACGTTCAGGTATGCGAACGGTACCGACTCCGGCCTGCCGTTCGCGCCGTCGTAGAAGGGCCCCTTCGCCCGCAGCGGGTCGCCCGTGCCCGGCCTCTCGACCTTGATGACCTCTGCGCCGAAGACGGCCAGCAGCCTGGTGCAGTAGGCGCCCGCCAGGTCCGTGGTCAGGTCGATGACCCTCATGCCTAACAGCGGCTCGCCTGATTGTGTGTGGAAATCGTCCATGCTGCGCACGTCTCTCCCGGCTGCGCCCCGTATTGCATCCGGCAAACGGAGAGCGTACAAAACGCAGCAGTTTAGCGAAAGGCGTTACGATACTTCCTTACGGCGGCCCGGTCGCCGGAATCTGACGCCGGAAAGTTCAAGGGAGCGAGTTCCAGTGACATTCAAACTTGGCTATTCCACCTACGCGATGAAGCGCGTTGACCCCTTTGAGGCCCTGCCAAGAACCAGGGAGATGGGTTACGAAGCGATCGAGATATGCGTCAAGGAGGAGTGGCCGACCGACCCCGCGGTATTCGGCGCAAGCGAGCAGGAGAGGCTGGCTGTCGCGGCCCGCGAGCTGGGATACCCCTCGCCGATTCTCTTTGGGGCCATAGAGGTGTGCGCCGGCGGCGATGCGTTGGCGGCCATGCTGGCCGACGCCAGGGCCAAGTTTGAGATGGCCAACAGGCTGCACTACGACGACACGCCGGTGATGGTGACCACGACGGCCGGCCATTCGGCTCCGCCGTGGGACACCGACAAGGAGCAGATACGCGACGCCTTCCTGCGCCTGAGCGACCTGGCAGAAGAGTACGGCGTGATCATCGCCATCGAGGCCCACGCCGGCACTGACTTCGAGACGCCCGAAA
This sequence comes from Dehalococcoidia bacterium, assembly GCA_963663555.2. Classification (GTDB taxonomy): domain Bacteria; phylum Chloroflexota; class Dehalococcoidia; order Lucifugimonadales; family Lucifugimonadaceae. The sequence goes on along the minus strand of CAXXNJ010000009.1, from coordinate 426,612 downwards.
AGGCCGTCTGGATGATGGAGCAGACCAAGCGGTCCAACCTGAAGCTGGACTTGGACATCAGCCACTTCTACGTCGAGGGCGCGGACATAGAACACACCGTCTACCACTGCGCCCCCCACTCTGTGATGGTGCACATCAAGGACGGCGAGAAGGTCGACGGGAAGGTGCAGTACTGCCTGACCGGGGCCGGAACTATCGACATCCCGCTCTTTCTCACGGCCCTCAGGCGCAACGGGCTGGAGGAGATGCCGGTCTACGCCGAGGTGAGCTTCCACCAGTCGGCCCAGCCCGACTACGACCCCTGGTGGACCGCCCAGTTCTGCTACGACGCACTGGACGCCGCCAGGAAGGCCGTCGGCTAAGGCCGCAGTCGGCCAAACCGGCGCGAGGCGCAACGATGGGCGGAATCAGCATACGCAAGATAAATCACCAGTCGATGCCGTTCCGCGACCGGAGTGCGGCGCTGGCGTTCTGGCGTGACCTGGTCGGGCTGAAGGTCGTGCCGTCGCAGGAGGGCGACGGCGGGGGCGCTCTGATCTGGCTTGAGGCTGCGGACGGCTCGATGGTGCACCTGCTGGAGCGTCAGGAGGGCGGCCCGCCAAATGTCCACACCGCCTTCGAGGTCGAGGACTTCGACGCCGCGCTGGCTGCCATGCGGGAAGCGGGCTACGAGATCATCAAGGGCCCCCTAGAGCGCAAGGACGGGCAGCGCGCCTTCTACGTCTACGACCCCGAAGGCAACCGGGTCGAATTCACCACGCCCAACGGCCTGAAGCCCTCCAATCGCGTGGTGGACGAAGAAGGCTTCACGCGGGAACCATAGAGAGGGCGCATCGCCCATCACCCCCAACCCGCCAACGTCACCCCCACCCCGCAACCGTCATTCCCGGCCCCGATCAGGAACCACCGGCGACGCGAGGCATCTTGATCAAAGAAGCCAATGACCTCGCAGAGTGAAGCCGGGCCAACACCGGCTGCGCCGAAGGGCATAGACCGGCGTCACGACCTCGACGCGCTCAGGGCGTTCGCCATGCTGCTTGGCATCGTGCTGCACGCCGCGCTGACCTTCGTGCCGGACGCCTGGGCGGTGCAGGACGAGCGGCAGAGCGACTGGTTCGGGCTGGCGGTGTCGGCGATCCACGGTTTCAGGATGCCGGTCTTCTTCCTGATGAGCGGATTCTTCACTGCCATGCTGTGGCGGCGCCGCGGCCTGAACGCCCTCATCGAACACCGCCTCAGCCGCGTGCTGCTGCCACTGCTGCTGGGGATGGTCTTCGTCGTCCCCGCAACGTGCGTCATATGGGGATTCGTTACGCCCTCACCGGAAGCCGAGGACTCTGCGAAAGTGGAGCAGCCGGTGCAGGAGGACTCTGCGAAAGCGGAGCAGGGCGAGAGGGCGACGGACATTTGGAGAGCCGCCTATGGGGGCGACGTCGCAGCGGTCGAGCTTGCCCTTTCTCAGGGAGCCGCTATCGACGAACAAGACCCCACGTTCGGCGTTACTCCGCTTGCATGGGCGTCGATGAACGGGCACGAGGATGCCGCCCGGCTGCTCCTGCGCAGCGGCGCCGGAGTGGACGCCAGGAACAGGGACGGCAGCGCGCCACTGCACAGCGCCGTCTTTGCGGGGCGGCAGGAGATCGTGAAGATACTGCTCGACTACGGTGCCGACGTACATGCCAAGAACAGCAACGGTGAAACGCCGCTGGACAGCGCCAAGGTCGATTTCGGTACCACGGAGTACATATTCGGACTGTTTGGCATGGCCTACGACGCCGGGCGGATAAAGGAGGGCAGGGGCCAAGCGGCCAAGCTGATCGCCTCCCCGATCGAGGTGTACGACGACGGCAAGGACGACGAGGTTAAGGATGACGACGTTGAGCCGGACGATGACGCGCGGGAGGATGACCACGGCGTCCTGCCGTCGTACTGGCGGGTGGTCTATTCCGACGTTCTAACCGTCGGGGGAAGCGACGAGGAAGATCCCTTCAACTTCATGCACTCGGACCTCTTCCAGCACCTGTGGTTCCTACGGGACCTGCTGTGGCTCGTCGGGCTGTTTGCCATCTACGCCTATGCTGCGGACCGCTTCGGGTGGACCAAGATGCTGCCCCGCGTGCTGGTATTGTCGCCCGCCCGCTACGTCTGGCTGCTGCCGCCGACCTTCTGCCTGACGTGGTTCATGGGCATAGAGGGGGCGCTGCCGTTCTTTGGCCCCGATACGTCGACCGGCCTCGTGCCGCTGCCGCACCTGCTACTGTACTACGCCATTTTCTTCTTCTTCGGCGCCATCTACTACGAGCACAGGGACGACGGGCTGGAGATCGGCCGTTGGTGGTGGGCGGCCTTGCCGCTGGGACTGTTGGCAATCTTTCCGCTGGCGATGGACCTGGAATTCGCATCGTTCGGATGGTTCGATTCCCATGCGGAGACCGAATGGCCGAGGTTCCTGTCGGTCCTGCTGCATTCGCTCTATCCCTGGCTGATGACGTTCGGCCTGATGGGGCTGTTCCGTGCGATCATGGCCAGGGGCCGCTATTCCGTCCGCTACGTGTCGGACGCCTCTTACTGGCTCTACATCATGCACCTGTCGCTGATCGTCCTGCTCCAATACTGGGTGCGTGAATGGCCGCTCCCCGCCATAATCAAGTTCGCCTTCATATGCCTACTGTCCACCGGCAGCCTGCTACTCATGTACCAAGCCGTCGTCAGATACACCTGGCTAGGCGCCCTGCTGAACGGGCCGCGCCGCCGGCCGGCGCAGACGGCGGGCGGTTAGGAGATTGGGCCATAGTTTCCAGGCTCTTGAACGGGGGGTCTCCTTCTAGGCGTACCTGCGGTAAGATGATTTGTCCGCTGCTTGGGGTTACTGTGCCGCTGCCGCGGGAACTCTTGGTCTGTCTAGTCAATTCCGGAGAGTGAGGGAGCTAAACGATGGCTGAATTGGGTGAACTGGAGCGCGTGAACGTTAGGGACGCGTGGAAGCACGAGGCGTGTGACTTCACGCCTTAGCTTTCGCAGAACCTACACCGGTTGTCCGCGGAGTTGAGCATCGCGAATCTTGAACTTGAAGGCACAGAGGTATCGGTAGGCCCGTACCGGGCTGACGTCGTTGCGCGTATTCCGCAGGATGACACTCGCGTGCTCATCGAGAATCAACTGGAGGACGCCAACCTTCAGCACCTCGGGCAGGTACTCGCTTACCTTGCCGGTCTCGAAACACAGATCGTCGTGTGGGTCGCCAAAGACTTTGATGAAGCCCATCTTTCCGCGATCCGCTGGCTGAATGAGCATACGGATGATCCTTTCGCGTTTTTCGCAGTAAGGATTCGTGTCGTACGCATCGGAAATTCACCACTCGCGCCCATCCTGGAGGTACTGGAACGTCCAAATGAATGGGACTGGCAGGTCCGGGAGACGGCGCAGAGAGACGGACTGAGCGAGTTGGGCAAGTTCCGCAGAGATTTCTGGCAGTACTATACCGCGCGGCACCCCATCGAGGAGACCTTTGCATAAATGCCTCGCGACCCTCTACAGACCTCCAATTTTTCGATGGACGAAGATGAAATCGGGGTAATTAGGTCGGCTCTGAGGGGGCAACTGGGGTTTATGCAAAGGTCTCATCGAGGGCCTGAAGCTGGGATATGCCCGTAGTTACGTCCCGCATACGTTGGAAGGTACGGACTTCACCGTTTCGCAGTACCTGTCACAGAAGTCGGTCGGCATATACGTCAGAGGAGGCTCTTGGGGGCAGGTAAAAGCCTGCGAGGCCGTTCTCAGAGCCGAGCTTGAATCTTTGCAAGATGACAGGACCACTATCGATGCAGTGAGCGGCTCTGAGCACGACGATGAAGATCCGAGCGGGGCATATCGTGACTACTGGGGCGGTTGCTACCTCGATATCAATTCCGGTGACCAAACGAACTGGCAGCGTATGACGGAATGGCTTTATGAGAAGCTGTGCCTCTATCGGCGTGTGCTATCGGAATGCAAGGCAGACTAATCGGCGCAACGTCACAGCGCACTCTCATTCAGCCGCACCCCGAAGCCGGGCTCGTCGGTGAGATGCAGTTGTCCTTCAACCGGGAAGGGCGCGTCTAGCCAGGCGGTGTCGCGTTCGTCGTTGCGGGATCCCATGACGAGTTCGGCGAGCTGGTGGCAGTCTGAGCCGGCGATGAGGTGGAGGCCCCACGGTTCGCCGCCGCGATGCGGGATTACGGGTACGCCGTACTGGCGGGCCAGTTTGAGGATGCGCAGTCCGGCGGTTATGCCTCCGCACCAGGTGATGTCGGGCTGCCAGACGTCGAGCGCCCCGGCGCGGGCCAGTTCACGGAAGCCGTGGTGTGTGAACTCGTGCTCGCCGCCCGCGACCAGCGTTGGACGTACCTGTTCTCTCAGTGCGGCCTGGCCCTCCAGGTCGTCGGGAATCAGTACGTCCTCGAACCAGTGGACGCGGTGGCGCTCCAGCCGGCGCGCCATCTCGACGGCCACGTCTGCGGTCCACGTCATGTATGCGTCGATCATGACGAGCGCGTTAGGGCCGAGGATACGGCGCGCCTGTGCGACCTGCTTCTCGGCCAGATCGTAGTCGGACTCGCTGCCTGTCCATCGGTGCGGCAGTTTCTGTCCGGCGATTCTCAGTTCGGCGTACCAGTTGGAGTCGGGGCCGGTGGCGTATACCGGCACGGAGTCGCGCTTGGGGCCCGGCAGCAGGTCCCTGACCGGCCTACCCTCTGCGCGGCCCAGGGCGTCCCACAGGGCCAGATCGATGCCGCTGAGCGCCATTACGGCGAGTCCCCTGCGGCCATAGGGTATCGATTCCAAGTACAGGGCGTCCCATACGGCGGCGATGTCTTGTGGCGAGTCGATGGCCATGCCGCGTGCCAGTCCCGCCATGTGGCGGTTCACGATATCGACGGCGGCGATGCCTCCTCCGCCGTAGCCCAGGCCGACTACGCCGGTATCCGTCTCGACCCGGACGACAATCTGCCAGAAGTGGGTGCGCCACGAAGGCGGCACGTGCCGGTAGCGCGGGTAGACCGCCTGTACGTTCGCAATCTTCAACTTCGCGCCCCTTTGTGTAAGTGCGCCCTGCGTGGAATTTCAGGAGGCATGGTAACGGGAATCCACCTCCCAACATCGTCTTTCCCGACTCCGACCGGGAATCCAGAGGGGTCGGGCGGCGGCGGGGTGGTATAGACTGGCGACATAGGTAACGCTAGACTTGTCAGATGGGTAACGCATCATGGGATTGGAACGGCAATCCCAGGAGGAAAATGCGTTGCCTTGGAAGAATACGAGCCCACCATTGGAACGTCTGCGGTTCATAGAGCGCTGCGCTGCGGGAGAGGAGTCCATCTCCGATCTGTGCCGGGAGTTCGGCATCAGCCGCAAGACCGGCTACAAGCTGATTCGACGGTATGAGAAATACGGCGAATACGGCCTTCTCGACCGGAGCAGGGCCCCCCACAGCCACCCCAACAAGACGCCCGACGAGACCGCAGAGCGCATCATCGAGGAGAAGCGCGCCCGCCCCACGTGGGGGCCCAAGAAGATAATCGCCCGTCTGCGGGAGATCGAACCCGGTACACGCTGGCCGGCCCCCAGCACGGCGGGACGCATACTGGACGGCGCCGGCCTGGTGAAGCCTCGCAGGCGGCGGCGAAAGACTGCGCCCTGGGACGAACCCTTCGCCAACGCAGAAAACCCCAACGACGTGTGGTCGATCGACCTGAAGGGCTGGTTCCGCACCGGCGACGGAATACGCATCGACCCCCTAACTGCGCAGGACGCCATGTCCCGCTACCTGCTGGTCTGCGACGGGCTGGCGCGGCCCACCGGGCCGGAGGTCAAGCGAGTCCTAGAAAGGGCCTTCCGCGAGTACGGGCTGCCCCGGGCCATCCGCACGGACAACGGGCCTCCGTTCGCCAGCGTTGGCCTGGGCGGTCTGACTCCGCTCTCGGCATGGTGGGTCAAGCTGGGCATAACGCCGGAGCGGATCGAGCCCGGGCGCCCCGAACAGAACGGCCGCCTCGAGAGGCTGCACAGGACTCTCAAGGCGGAGACTGCCGCTCCTCCAAAGTCCAACCGGCGGAGTCAGCGGCGCGCCTTCGACGAGTTCAGGCGTGGCTACAACGAGGAGAGGCCGCACGAGGCTCTCGGCCAGCGGCCACCCTCCCGTATCTACGTTCCGTCGCACCGCCCCTATCCGGCCCGCGCCGTCTCGCCTGAGTACGGGGCCGGCGTCACCGTTCGCAGGGTCCGCAGCAACGGCCAGATCAAGTGGAAGGGCGAATTGGTCTACGTGAGCGACTCCCTCCGCGGCGAACCCGTCGGCCTCCTGCAGGAGGCCGACGGCACGTGGACCCTCCAGTTCGGCCCCCTAGTGATCGGGATCCTCAGAGACCCCGCGAAGAGGGTCGACAAGACACCTTCAAAAGTGTTACCCATGTCTCAGGTCTAACCGTTACCCATGTACCCGGTCGTACAATGGGGGATTCCCCCGACCACCACAACGTGCGCCATAAACCCACACCACCTCCAGTCATACCCTCTACCTCCCTCCCGTCTCCGGCCTGCGGTAATCTCATAGACGATACGCATCACGGTCTGATTTGTGAGAGAGGGCATAGTGAGACTGTTCGAGCACCAGCTGGCCAGGAGCATCGTCGCGCTGGCGGCGCTGGCGGGTATAGGCGTCGCGGGATACATGGCCATCGAGGGCTGGACCTTCATCGACGCCGCATACATGACCATCCTCACCTTTACGACGGTGGGCTATGCCGAGGTGCATCCCCTCTCGCAGCCGGGCCGCGTCTTCTCCATGCTCTTGATGGTCGGCGGCGTGGGGGTGATGCTGTACATCCTCAGCAGCGTGGTGCACATGGTTGTGGCGCAGGAGGTACTGAGAAGCCTGGTCAGGAGGCACAGAATGAGGACGCGCATGTCGAAACTCAGCGGCCACTTCATCGTTTGCGGCTTCGGGCGAGTCGGAAGGGCGGTCGCATTGACGCTGAAGGAGCAGCAGGCTGCGCTGGTCGTGATCGACAAGGACGACGAGGCGCTGGCCGAGGCGGAAGAGCACGGACTGCTCTATTTGCAGGGCGACCCGACGAGGGACGCGGACCTGGTGGCCGCCCACGTCAAAGAGGCCGCCGGACTGGTGGCCGCGACGGGCAGTGACGTGGACAACGTATACATCTCCCTGACGGCCCGCGGGCTGAACGCCGGCCTGCACATAGTGGCGCGGGCATCCCACGCCGACGCCGAGCAGAAGCTGCGGAAGGCGGGCGCGAACGAGGTCATCTCACCCTACGCCATAGGCGGCAGGCACATGGCCTTCACGGCCATCAAGCGGGATCTTGCTCCTTCGCCCTCAAAGGAGGAAGGCTAGGATTGGGGATTGCCCCCGTCCACCACAACGCGCGCCATGCCATGCCCCGTTTGGCTTGTTAACCTTGACATAGCCGGACGCACGGCGGCGGCGGCGACGCGGCGATTTCAATTGAAAGGGAGTTCAGGATGCCTAAGTACCTGTTTCAAGCATCGTACACGCGAGAGGGAGTCAACGGCCTGCTGCAAGACGGGGGCTCGAAGCGGGCGGAGGTGATCGGCAACACGGTGACGTCATCGGGCGGCACGCTGGAGAGCCTGTACTTTGCGTTCGGCGACAGCGATCTGCTCTTCATTGCTGAGCTTCCGGACGACGAGACGGCAACGGCCATCTCGCTGAACATCTCGGCCGGCGGCGGCCTCGGCGTCAGCACCACCGTGCTCGTCGAACCGGCCACGCTGGACGCCGCCGCAGCCAAGGACGTCCAGTACACGCCCCCGGGCGCCTAAGCGCCAGCGGCGCGGGGGTGTGTGTTCCGGGTTGGTTGGTGGTCGCGCGCGTGCCGCAATGTCCCCGCCCGGTGGATTCCCGATCGGGGTTGGGATGACGGGAGTGGGGTCGTTGGGCAGGCCGGTTTGTTCATAGCAACTTCTTGGTCTGTAGGGGCTTGGGATCTTCGATGCGGGGGGTGACGGAGCCGTAGAGGCCGTCGTAGCCGGGGTCTACTTCTACTTTTCCTTGGCGGACGGCGTGGATGGCTTGGGCGACGTTGTCGCTTGCGGTGCGTGCTAGGTCGTCCGGCGGCGCGGTGGCTAGGACGTTAAGTTCGCCGTTGAATTCGTTGACTAGGTTGTCGTAGAGGCGTTGCACTTTCTTGGTGTTGGGGCCGACGCGTAGGACGAATGAGAGTAGTTCCTTTAGCGGCACGAGGTAGCGGAAGGGTGGGCGGCCGGCGGGGTGCGCGATTAGGCCGCGGGATGGACGAATGTCGTATGCGGGGCGGGAGGCCAGCTTGGACACCCGGTTGAGGACGCCCAACGTGAGCGGCTTGCGGCAGGTGGGGCAGTCGTCATCCGGCGCGCCGTCTCTCAACGGGTCGATGCGCACGCCGCACTTTCTGTGGCCGTCGAGGTGGTACTTGCCGTGCTCCGGGTGAAACTCGACCGTCTCGATGATGTCCTGGTTGCGCAGGGCGGCGGTTAGCGAGGGGAAGTCGGGCTGGCAGCGGAAGATGGTCAGCTCCCTTCCCATGGTGCGCGTCGAGTGAGCGTCGGAGAAGGATAGGATCGCCCTGCCGTCGACGTCGGGCGCCCGCCAGTTCATGGCGGGGTCGCTCGACAGCCCGGTCTCGATGGCGTGTATGTGTTTGGCCGCGTCACCGAAGCACTCTTCCGCCGAGTCGAACCCGGACTTGGAGCCGTACATTCCGTACCAGGGTGTCCAGACGTGCGCTGGTATGACTTCGCTGCGCCGGTCGGCGTCCAGCGCGACGTGCACTGTGTCCCTGGCGGACAGCTTCAGCATGGGCCGTCCGTCGGATGCCAGGTTCTGGTACCTGGCGAACTGCCGGTTCATACGGTCCACGGCCTCGATGCTTGGCGCCCATATGAGCAGGTGCACGCGGCGCGCCCTGCCGTCCTGCCGCCAGATGCACGACACCTCGGTCGCCAGTATGAATAGGGCGCCGTATGCGCTGAAGACGCCTTCTCCGGACTCGACCAGCTGTGAGCGCATCTCGTCGAGCCAGAGGGGGTGTGTGAAGTCGGGCGCGGCGAGCAGGCCGATGCCCTTCCTGCGCGCCCCGGCGGCAAGCGATTGCAGGTCGAGCGATGGGCTTGTGGCGAGGGAGTGTCGCGAGTGTAGGTGCAGGTCTGCGACTGTGCGTAGTGTCGTCACGCCGCCAGTTTAGCCTACGCTTTGCGGCTCGCCGCCTCTTTCGGATGCGTGCCTGAGAGCATGAGCGGCCAGCAACGTGACGGCTCCGAACAATGCGAACGCGGCGACGGTTACCTGGGCGCCGTACACCTCGGCAAGCGCGCCGACCGCCATGGCCCCGACCGGCTGCGAGCCGATTATGAGGAATCTGAGACTGAGCACGCGGCCACGGATATTGTCCGGCGATTCCATCTGCACTCCGGTCATGTTGTTGACCATGAAGGCCGTCATGCACATAGAAGTCACGGTGACGAGCACGAACGAGACGGGATAGGAGGATGAGGAAGCGAAGCCTGCTAGGGCGATGGCGGCAGCCAGTCCGGTGATGATTGCGGTCTTTCTCTGCCCGATTCTTCCCCCGAAGGTCACAATGACCAGGGAGCCGGCCAGCGAGCCGCATCCTCCTGCGAGTACGAGGTTCCCAAAGGCCGCCGGGCCGACTTCTAGCACCTTTGCGGCGAAGATGGGCATCAGCGCCTGGAACGGCCCGATGGTGAAGGTCACGATGAGCGCCCCCAGCATCATGGTCCTCAGAGCCGGCGAGCCGAAGGTGAAGCTGAGGCCCGACTTGAGGTTGCTCAGTACCGGCGTGCGCCGGTCGGCGGCGGGCCCGCGCCTAGCCGGCTGTAAAGTTGCGTAGGTGAAGATGGCGGGTAATAGCAGCAATGTACTGATTCCCATAGCCCAGTCCGCGCCCAGCCGTGCGATCACGAAACCTGCCACGGACGCGCCCACGATCTGCGACGCGCTGTAGGTGGTCATCGAGAGGCCCACGGCGGTGCGAAGCTGCTCGCGGTGCACCAGTCCGCCGACGAGCGTCTGCCTGGCGGGCATGGAGAGAGCGAAGCCGATGCCGTTCCATAATGAGATCGTTATGGCGTGCCACGGGGCCAACGCGTCGAACGCCGCCAGCAGTGATATGACCACGAATCCGGCGAGCGTCGAGATGTCTGCGGCGACCACGACCTTGCGCCGGTCGAGCCTGTCCGCGAGAACGCCGCCGAATAGCGAAAGGAAGAGCATCGGCAACATCATGGCCGCCATGACCATGGAGACCAGGAAGGGCGAGCCGGTCATCTCCTCGACGAGCCATCCCCTGGTCATCATCTGCATGGAGAATGCGGTGAAGGTGGCAAGGCCCGCCACCCAGTAGCGGCGGAACTGGCCGGCCCTGAGCACGCCCAGGGGGTGGTCTCTGCGAACGAGTTTTCTCTTGTTCGCCGCCGCCCGCACCTCAACAGACGTTTTGGTTTGCCCGGTGAGATTAGCCGTCTTGTAACTCTGCCTTGGCCACAGGCCGCGTCGATACCGCCGGAAGGTACCGGCGAGAGGTTCGCTAGCTCTGACCTATTCCAGTATGTTCCCGCGCAGTCCCGTTCTCAAGCGGATTGAGATGCCGTTTACAGCGGCATTACGGAGTCAGGCGGTGGTGTCTAGGCGTAGTCCGCGCGACTCTTGTGGAACGCCCTGCCCATACGTCCGGGGCCGTTGACGCCGTTGGCAAGGTTGGGGCGCCCAGGCAAGCTTTCGCGGCGCGCCGTCATGTTCGGTTTGCGCGCGGGCGTTCTTGTGAGAAGATTAAGTTAGTAGCACGGATACCGGCCGGGGCGTGGCGCAGCGGTAGCGCACCTGCTTTGGGAGCAGGGGGTCGTGGGTTCGATTCCCGCCGCCCCGACCATTCCCGTTTCCACGGGAATCACGATGGCCTTGGTCAGGCCGCACAAGGCGATGAAAATGGGGCGTCGCCGGCAGGGATCGCCCCTGCGGGGTGGGTTCCTGCGAATCCTGTTGGATTGCGCCGTTGCGGTTGGTGGCGTCGCGCGTGGCGGTGGCGTCGCGCGCGAAGACCCCCATCTCAATCTTCCCCCGCGGACGGGGGAAGAGGTAGGTGTACGACCGGGTACATGGGTAACGGTTAGACCTTAGACATTGGTAACACTTTTGAAGGTGTCTTGTCGACCCTCTTCGCGGGGTCTCTGAGGATCCCGATCACTAGGGGGCCGAACTGGAGGGTCCACGTGCCGTCGGCCTCCTGCAGGAGGCCGACGGGTTCGCCGCGGAGGGAGTCGCTCACGTAGACCAGTTCGCCCTTCCACTTGATCTGGCCGTTGCTGCGGACCCTGCGAACGGTGACGCCGGCCCCGTACTCAGGCGAGACGGCGCGGGCCGGATAGGGGCGGTGCGACGGAACGTAGATACGGGAGGGTGGCCGCTGGCCGAGAGCCTCGTGCGGCCTCTCCTCGTTGTAGCCATGCCTGAACTCGTCGAAGGCGCGCCGCTGACTCCGCCGGTTGGACTTTGGAGGAGCGGCAGTCTCCGCCTTGAGAGTCCTGTGCAGCCTCTCGAGGCGGCCGTTCTGTTCGGGGCGCCCGGGCTCGATCCGCTCCGGCGTTATGCCCAGCTTGACCCACCATGCCGAGAGCGGAGTCAGACCGCCCAGGCCAACGCTGGCGAACGGAGGCCCGTTGTCCGTGCGGATGGCCCGGGGCAGCCCGTACTCGCGGAAGGCCCTTTCTAGGACTCGCTTGACCTCCGGCCCGGTGGGCCGCGCCAGCCCGTCGCAGACCAGCAGGTAGCGGGACATGGCGTCCTGCGCAGTTAGGGGGTCGATGCGTATTCCGTCGCCGGTGCGGAACCAGCCCTTCAGGTCGATCGACCACACGTCGTTGGGGTTTTCTGCGTTGGCGAAGGGTTCGTCCCAGGGCGCAGTCTTTCGCCGCCGCCTGCGAGGCTTCACCAGGCCGGCGCCGTCCAGTATGCGTCCCGCCGTGCTGGGGGCCGGCCAGCGTGTACCGGGTTCGATCTCCCGCAGACGGGCGATTATCTTCTTGGGCCCCCACGTGGGGCGGGCGCGCTTCTCCTCGATGATGCGCTCTGCGGTCTCGTCGGGCGTCTTGTTGGGGTGGCTGTGGGGGGCCCTGCTCCGGTCGAGAAGGCCGTATTCGCCGTATTTCTCATACCGTCGAATCAGCTTGTAGCCGGTCTTGCGGCTGATGCCGAACTCCCGGCACAGATCGGAGATGGACTCCTCTCCCGCAGCGCAGCGCTCTATGAACCGCAGACGTTCCAATGGTGGGCTCGTATTCTTCCAAGGCAACGCATTTTCCTCCTGGGATTGCCGTTCCAATCCCATGATGCGTTACCCATCTGACAAGTCTAGCGTTACCTATGTCGCCAGTCTATACCGAAAGTTCCTTCCCCCGGAGGGGGAAGCGTCCCTGCGTCGCGCGGGTTCGTGGCGTCGCGCGTGTTGGTGGGCGACGATTCCCCCCGCCGGGCGCCCACAAGGGACGCCCCTACGGAGGGCGCCCTACTGCATCAGGGGCCGGAGGACGATGGCCTCTTCGCGCCGGGGGCCGGTGGATATGATGCTGGCGGGTATGCCGAGGAGCTGTTCTAGCCTTTGCACGAAGGCGTGCGCTCCGCTCGGCAGTTTGCCGGCGTCGGTCAGGCCGCTGGACGACCCCTGCCAGCCCGGAATCTCTTCGTAGACGGGCTTGCAACGGTCCAAGAGCACGGGGTCTATCGGGAAGCGGTCGATCTGCTTTCCGTCCAGTTCATAGGCGGTGCATACCTTTATGGATTTGAAGCCGTCGAGGATGTCGAGGCGCGTGATGATCATGGAGTCGAAGCCGTTGACGCGTACTGAGTATCTTCCTGCCACTGCGTCGAACCATCCGCAGCGCCTGGGCCTGCCGGTCGTTGCGCCGAACTCGCCGGCCTTGTCGCGTATCAGCTCTCCGGTTTCGTCTTCCAGTTCGGTTGGGAACGGGCCGGCGCCCACCCTGGTGCAATATGCCTTGAAGACTCCCGCCACGCCGCCGAAGCTGCGCGGCCCTATTCCCGTGCCGGTGAGCGTCCCGCCCACCGTGGGATTGGACGAGGTGACGTACGGGTAGGTGCCGTGGTCGAGGTCTAGCAGCGCGCCCTGTGCGCCCTCCATGATGACGTTCTCCCCGTTCCGCAGGGCTTCTGCGATCACGTCTTCCGACCTGATTATGTGTGGGCCCAGGGCCGCTGCCCAGCGCTTGGTCTTCTGGAATACCTCATCGACGTCTACCGCCTCACCGCCGTAGACCTTCGTGATGACCTCGTTCTTGAAGCTCACTATCTCCGGCAGCCTGTATGACAGGTCTTCCGGGTCGAGCAGTTCTCCCGCCCGCAGGCCCATCCTGCCGACCTTGTCCACGTAAGCGGGGCCGACGCCTCTTCCGGTGGTTCCTATTGCGCCTCTGCCCCGGCGGCGCTCTTCCAGCCTGTCGAGGGTCACGTGGTAGGGCATGATGAGGTGGGCGCGGTCGCTCACCCCCAGTTTGCCTTTCAGGCCGGCGCGCTGCGCCATCTCGATCTCTTCGACCAGCACGTCGGGGTCTACGACGACGCCGTTGCCGATGACGTTCATGGTGTGCGGCCAGCAGATGCCGGAGGGAACCAGATGGAGCTTCAGCGTGCCGAACCGGTTGATGACGGTGTGTCCGGCGTTGTTGCCGCCGGAGTAGCGCGCGACGACGGATGCGTTTGCGGCAAGGAAGTCGATGATCTTCCCCTTGCCCTCGTCGCCCCACTGGGCGCCTATCACTGCGTATGCCGGCATGTAGTTTGTCTCCGGGGCGCGCGGCTTGGCCCGGGCCGGCGTTCAGCCCGGGGCGTATGTCACCTCGCTCCCACGGCGGATTATATCAGCGCGCCTGCCGGGCCACGCGAGGCCGGGCTGAACGGCGGGTTCTTGAGAGAGCGTCGCGTGTATCATGCGGTCTTGTGTGGAGCGATCATGCCGAGGAGGCGCCATGAGTATGAGATCTGACGAGCCCGTCCAACTGGAGGTCGAGCTGGACCGCAAGGTCTTGAACTACCAAGCGATGCTGGCGATGCTGTACACGGCGGTCACGGTGGTGTTCATACCCTTCATCCCGTTCGTCTGGCTGTTCGCCGTGCTGTGGTACAACCCGCGCTTCATGGCGCACCACTCGATGAAGCTGAGCGACCGGGAGGTGCAGATCAGGCGCGGCGTGGTTTTCCGGAGCGAGACGCGGATGACGCTCGACCGGGTCACCGACGTGTCGGTGCACCAGGGCCCGCTGATGCGGCGGTACGGGATTTACGGGGTAACGGTGGAGACGGCCGGCCAGACCCAGGCAGAGGGCACGGCGAACCTGATCGGCGTGAAGGACCCGTACGGCTTCCGCGACGCGGTGCTGCATAACGCCGAGCTGTACAAGCAGGGGGAGTCGGCGCCTGCTCCGACCGGGCCGGGCACGCTCTCGAACGTGTCGGTGCGGACGGGCGCGTCCGGCGGCGAGGTCGAGCTGCTCACCGAGATACGGGACATACTGGCCCGGATGGAACAGAAAAGTTAACCGCCGGCAGAGGGCCGGACGGCCGGGCGCAGTCACGCGCCCGGCCACTAATTGGGAGTAGGCAGGTGCGCATCGAGACGCAGCGGCTATTGTTGCGCGAGTATGCGGACGAGGACTGGCGGGATGTCCTGGCCTACCAGCGCGACGCGCGTTTTCTTCGCTACTACCCCTGGTACCAGCGCACCGAATGGGAAGTCCGGCAGCAGATCGACATGTTCACCGCCTGGCAAAAGTCGTCGTTCAGGCATGGCTATCAACTGGCGGTGACGGTGAAAGGCGCCGATAGCGTCATCGGCAGTTGCGGCATTCGCAGGAAGGGCGGTAAGGAGTGGGAGGCGGAGCTCGGATTCGAACTTGCGACTGCTTTCTGGGGCCGCGGGCTGGCTACGGAGGCTGCGCGGGCGATGGTGGAGTTCGGCTTTTCGAAGCTGGGGCTCCATCGCGTCTCGTCCTGGTGCATCGCCGGGAACAGGGCGTCGGCCCGGACGCTGGAAAAGACCGGTCTGAGGCTTGAAGGACGGCTCTTGGAGAACGAATTCTTCAAGGGCCGGTGGTGGGACACCCTTCTGTACGGGACTGTTGGACCGTCGCGGGCAGCCCCGCCGCCTCGAGATCCGCCGTTGGTTGGCCTTGTAGGTTCTTGACCGTCCTTAGCGTCAGGGTTATCATTCAGAGTCCTGCCCCACGCGTTGGGGCGTCCGAGCGGCGGGCGGATCCCGTTCCGCCGCGTCTCGCACCTTTCCAACCGAATAGTTGATTCCGCATTTTCCGAGTCTATGTAGTTGGTTCCTTAATGTGGGCCAAGCTACTAAGGGCACATGGGGGATGCCTTGGCGCCAAGAGCCGAAGAAGGGCGTGGCAAGTCTGCGATAAGCCTCGGTTAGCTGGCTAGCGAGCTTAGCCGGGGATTCCCGAATGGGGAAACCCGTCCGCCTTGTGGCGGACACTCTTCGGAGAGGTAAGCGGGGGAACTGAAACATCTAAGTACCCCGAGGAAGAGAAATCAACCGAGATTCCCCTAGTAGCGGCGAGCGAACGGGGAGTAGCCCAAACCGTACCGGCCTAACGGCTGGGGCTTATGCCGGTGCGGTGTTGTAGGGCGCAGTTGGAAGGTCCCCAGGCCTTCCGGGGAGTAAGAAACCGTATATCTAGCCGAACAGATCCTGGAAAGGCTGGCCGCAGGGGGTGATAGCCCCGTAGGCGAAAGATATATGGCTCCCTTCTGCGAACCTGAGTACCACGGGGCACGTGAAACCCTGTGGGAATCTGGGGGGACCACCCTCCAAGGCTAAACACTCTTGGCGACCGATAGCGCACTAGTACCGTGAGGGAAAGGTGAAAAGCACCCCGAGAGGGGGGTGAAAGAGAACTGAAACCATGTGCCTACGAACCGCAGGAGCTCCGGATTTCCGGGGTGACTGCGTGCCTATTGAAGAATGAGCCGACGAGTTACTTTGCGTAGCGAGGTTAAGGCGTTTTGCGCCGTACCCGAAGCGAAAGCGAGTCTGAAGAGGGCGATTGAGTTGCGCGGAGTAGACCCGAAACCGTGTGAGCTACCCATGGCCAGGCTGCAGTCCCGGTAACACGAGATGAAAGGCCGAACCCGTTGAAGTTACAAATTCATGGGATGAGCTGTGGGTAGAGGTAAAATGCCAAACGAACACGGCGATAGCTGGTTCTCCCCGAAATGCATTTAGGTGCAGCCTCGGGAGTTACTTCACGGAGGTAGAGCACTGGATGGGTCAGGGGGCGTGAGCTTACCAACCCCAACCAAACTCCGAATACCGTGAAGGGCATCCCGGGAGTGAGACAGTGAAGGATAAGCTCCATTGTCGAAAGGGAAACAGCCCAGATCGCCGGCTAAGGTCCCCAAGTCCATGCTAAGTGTGAAAGGGAGTGGGGTTGCACAGACAGCCAGGAGGTTGGCTTAGAAGCAGCCATCCTTTAAAGAGTGCGTAACAGCTCACTGGTCAAGGAGCCCTGCACCGAAAATAAACGGGGCTCAAGCATGGCACCGAAGCCGCGATTCCGTACCGCTTGCGGTATGGGAGGTAGGGGAGCGTTCCCAGTGCGTCGAAGCTGGACTGAGAGGTCTTGTGGAGCGCTGGGAAGTGAGAATGTCGGCATAAGTAGCGTCAATTCTGGTGAGAATCCAGAACGCCGAAAGTCTAAGGTTTCCTACGCTACGCTGATCGACGTAGGGTCAGGCGGGCCTAAGGTGTAGCCTAAGGGCGAAGCCGATGGACAGCTGGTCAAGATTCCAGCCCCGTTCTGTAACCGTTTGAGAGGCCGGGGGGACGCGGATTGGTAAGCGGCGCATGCCCAATTGGATATGGCGTGTGCCTTCCCGTATGCGAGCCCGGGTGGCTAAAAGAACCCGTGTGTTTGAGCTGAGGGGCGGGCGGACTCTGTGGTACTCCACAGGGAACGCCGCCGATCCCATGCCGCCCAGAAAAGCCTCGGCGTCGAGGTTACAGAGCGTCCGTACCGCAAACCGACACTGGTAGACAGGGGTAAACGCCCCAAGGCGTTCGAGAGAACCGTCGTTAAGGAACTCGGCAAATTGACCCCGTAACTTCGGGAGAAGGGGTGCCGCGGGGGTATCAGGCCTAGCGCCGAAAGCCCCTGTGGCCGCAGATAACAGGCTCAAGCGACTGTTTACCAAAAACACAGGTCCGTGCTAAAGCGAAAGCTGATGTATACGGGCTGACGCCTGCCCAGTGCCGGTAGGTTAAGGGGAGGGGTGAGAGCTCCGAACCGAAGCCCCGGTGAACGGCGGCCGTAACTATAACGGTCCTAAGGTAGCGAAGTCCCTTGTCGGGTAAGTTCCGACCCGCACGAAAGGCGTCACGACTTGAGCGCTGTCTCGACGACGGACTCGGTGAAATTGCAGGACCCGTGAAGATGCGGGTTACCCGCGGCAGGACAAAAAGACCCCGTGGAGCTTTACTGCAACTTGGCATTGGTTCGGGGTTAAGATTGTGTAGGATAGGCGGGAGACGTCGAAACCTGGGCGCTAGCTTGGGTGGAGTCGACCTTGAAATACCGCCCTTTCTTGATTTTGGATCTAACCCAGGCGCCACCTGGGAACATTGTCTGGTGGGCAGTTTGACTGGGGCGGTCGCCTCCTAAAGAGTAACGGAGGCGCCCAAAGGTCACCTCAGGCTGGATGGAAATCAGTCGTAGAGCGCATTGGCATAAGGTGGCTTGACTGCGAGACCTACAAGTCGAGCAGGGACGAAAGTCGGGCAAAGTG
This sequence comes from Dehalococcoidia bacterium, assembly GCA_963663555.2. GTDB lineage: Bacteria > Chloroflexota > Dehalococcoidia > Lucifugimonadales > Lucifugimonadaceae. Next base: position 408,731 of record CAXXNJ010000009.1, on the reverse strand, counting down.
ATCCTACGGTACCGTGTGGAAGGGCCGTAGCTTAACGGATAAAAGCTACCCCGGGGATAACAGGCTTATCTCGCCCAAGAGTTCACATCGACGGCGAGGTTTGGCACCTCGATGTCGGCTCGTCGCATCCTGGGGCTGAAGGCGGTCCCAAGGGTCGGGCTGTCCGCCCGTTAAAGCGGCACGCGAGCTGGGTTCAGAGCGTCGTGAGACAGCTCGGTCTCTATCCGCCGTGGGCGCAGGATACTTGAGGGGATCTGCTCCTAGTACGAGAGGACCGGAGTGGACTGATCAATGGTGTACCGGTTGTGGCGCCAGCCGCACCGCCGGGTAGCTATATCGGGAAGGGATAAGCGCTGAAAGCATCTAAGCGCGAAGCCCGCCCCAAGATGAGGTATCCCACCCCGACGAAAGTCGGGGGTAAGGCCTCCGGGAGACTACCGGTTAGATAGGCCGCAGGTGCAAGGACGGTAACGTCTTTAGCTGAGCGGTACTAATCGGCCGAGGGCTTGGCCCATGTTAAGGAACCGCTACGTGGGCTCGGAAATTGCGGAATCGCTATGCACCTCGACGGTCAAGCCGCGACATGACGTCCGGCAGACCGGAGGAGTGTAAAGTTCAAAAGGACGTTGCGGGGTGGAGCAGTGGCAGCTCGTCGGGCTCATAACCCGAAGGTCGCAGGTTCGAATCCTGCCCCCGCGACCAACGAAATCATTCACTCCGGTGGGCCTTGGCTTGCCGGAAGCGTGGTTTTATTTCTTGTTCCCTTGGTGGCTGGAGCGTGGCGGAACCACCCGTTCCCATCCCGAACACGGAAGTGAAACGCCGTAGCGCTGACGATACTGCACTTGCAAGGGTGTGGGAAAATAGGTCGTCGCCAGGGGGCTGAATCAACGAAGAGGCCGGAATAGACCGGCCTCTTTTCTTTTTTTGAGCCGAACAGATTGCTCCATCGCGAACAGGAGCGGAGCGCAGCTATATTGTCTAGGATTGCCCTGATCTTGATGATCTAGGCGCCTAATCCCAGCGCCTAGATCAGTGATCACCTCGACCCAGGCAGCGTCGGGAGGGGCAGCCCGGGGCCAACTTTCCCGCCTGGAGCCTGCGTGAGGGCAGCCGCTGCTTTCTCTTTGCCGGCATGGCTCCTATCTCCCGCTGCTATTGTCCAATCTCGCTGTGTTAGCTTACGATTCGAGCAAACGGTGGCGGTTGGCCGCCCAGGTACGAGCGAATCGCGTGCTTGGCGTGACCTAGTTCCGATGGCGATCCGGTGAGGCACGCTTTCAGCAGGGCAAAGTCTGTATCGAAAATGTCAAGTGAAATTCGAGTTCTCCACTACCTGAACCAGTTCTTTGGGGGCGTTGGCAGCGAGGAGCAGGCCAACATCCCGCCTGAGATACGCGAAGGGCCCGTCGGCCCCGGAAGGCTGCTCCAGGCGACCCTTCAAGCCGGGCCCGGCGGTTCGGTCGCCGCGACGATCATCTGCGGCGATAACTACATCGTCGAGAACGAGCGGCAGGCCCTGGAGAAGGTCGTCGCCGCGCTGGACGAGTACGAGCCGGACCTGGTGGTTGCCGGGCCGGCGTTCGACGCGGGACGCTACGGTCTCGGATGCGCGCTGGTCTGCATGGCAGCCGCGACGAGGGGCATTCCCTCGATAACCGGAATGCACCCTGAGAATACCGGCGTGCTGACCCATAGGTTGAACATAACGGCCGTTCCGACAAGCGCCGAGGCTTCCGGTATGCAGCCCGCCATGGCCAAGATGGTGGAGCTGGGCATCCGCCTGGCGACCGGCGATGAGCTTGGCCCTGCGGTCGAAGAGGGATACGTTCCCCGCGGCATCCGCAGGGAGGTCGATCACGAGGCGACCGGCGCAGAGCGGGCCTTCAGCATGATGATGTCGAGGGTGAGAGGCGAGGAGTACGTCTCCGAGGTGCAGGTGCCGGGCTATGAGACGGTATCGCCCGCGCCTCCTATTGCGGACGTTTCGACCGCCACCATCGCCTTGGTGACCAGCGGCGGGCTGGTGCCGAAGGGCAACCCCGACAACCAGGTGGGCGGCAGGGCAAGGGACTTCTTCCGCTACCCGATAGACGGCCTCGACAGGCTGAGCACGGACGACTGGGAGTCGGTGCACATGGGATTCAGCACGGTTCACCTGAACACCAGGGATCCCAGCTACGTCTTGCCCCTGCCTATCGTGCGGGAGATCGAGCGGGAGGGCGTCATTTCCGGCGTCTATCCGCACTTCCTTTCGACGACCGGCAACGGCACCCCCGTCACGACGGCCCGCCGGATGGGCTCTGAGATAGGAAGAGAGCTCAAGGAATCGGGCATAGGCGGCGTGCTCCTGGTGGCGACTTGAGGGAGCTGCAATCGTTGCGGCGCAACGATGGCGAAAGAGATAGAGAAAGAGGGCATTCCCGTCGCCGTACTTACGGCCCTGCCGGTAATTCCGTTGTCGGTAGGGGCGTCGAGAGTGGTAAGAGGCGTGAGGGTGGAGCACGTGTGCGGAGACCCGCGGCTGACGCCCGATCTGGACCGGCGGCTCGGCCGGAGAATCGTAGACACGGCCTTGGAGGCGCTACAGACGGAGGTCAGCCAGCCGACGCGCTTCGTGCCGCCCGAAGAGCCTGCAATCCAGGAGGCCGCCGTTGCAGTATGAACGAGCGACCTACCCGGTCAGCGCCCTAGCCCTTGGCGTGCGCACTGAGCTGCGCGACGGCGTCTTGCACGTGGACTGCGAGGAGCTCGAAGCGCTGGCGCTTGAGGACCAGGACATCTCATCGGCGAGCGTACGCCTCGCTTCGCCCGGCGATCCGGTCCGCATAGTGAACTGGCGGGACATAGTCGAGCCTGCCGTGAAGGTAGACGGCCCCGGTACGGTGTACCCGGGCGTCTTTGGCCGGCCTGCCGGGCAGGTGGGCGCCGGGCGCACCAACCGGCTTGGCGGAGTGGCCGTAGTGCAGTGCGCCGACCCGTCCGGCCTTTCGCACGAGGAGCGTACGTGGCCGCCGCTCCGGCCACCGGGTTCATTCATCGACATGTCCGGCCCCGGCGGCCAGACTCCCTATTCCGGCCTGCACAACGTGTGCTTGGAGCTGGAGCCGCGGGATGGGCTGTCCGGCGAGGACTGGCACTCGGCCCTGGGACGTGCCACTCTCAAGGTGGCTGACAGGCTGGCCGGGGTGACTTTGGACGGAGAACCGGCGGGCGTGGAGCGGTTCGACACGTCGCCCGCGCGCGCCGCGCAGGACGGCGGCGGCACGTTGTCCGGCGTGGTGAGCATCTTCAATCTGGCGTCCGACGAGTGGTTCTGTGGCGCTCGTTCCGTTCTCGGCACCTCGATATACGGCCAGACGAGGCTGTCCGCCCCTTGGCTGCTCAGCCCCACGGAACTGTTCGACGGCGCGGTATACCACTCCGGCCACTCCGGCAGCACGTGGTCGATGACCAACAACCCGGTGCTGCTGAAGATGTCACGCGAGCACGGGGTGGACTGCAACTACCTGGGGGCCATCATCCAGCGCACGAACTGGACTTTGCAGTCGGAAAAGGACCTTATGGCCGACCGCCTGGCGCACCTGGTCAAGAGCCTGGGCGCGGAAGGCGCGGTGCTTACTACCGACATTCGCGGGCAGCGATTCGTCGAGACGATATTGGGCGTGCGCGCTTGCGAACGCGCGGGAATATCCACCGTGCTGCTCACTGCGGAGGAGGACAACGAGGACGGCACCGCGCCGCCGCTGCTCATTTCGGCCCCGGAGGTGGTGTCCGTAGTAAGCACGGGCACGGGCGGCCAGGAAGAGACTTTCCCTGCCGTCGAAAAGGTGATCGGCGCATTCGGCGGCGGCGATAGCTGGCGGGAAGAGCAGCCCGGCATTCACGGTCAGTACGGTCAGTCGTACTACAACGATCTTTACGGATTTGGCAAACAGGGACGAATCGATTATTGACATGGCGTAAACTGTCGCGCGGATTTGGCGATTCAAGGAGGATCGGAAATGTTGATTAGAAGAATCGGGGTCGTCTTGGCCCTGGCGGCGTCGCTTGCACTGGCGGCGGCCTGCGGCGGAGATGAAGTTGCGACTCCCTCTGCGCCGCAGCAGCCGGACGCGCCGCAGCAGCCCGCTCCGGCCCAACCGGCTGAGCCGGCTATGCCTGCGGCCACGGCTATGGCAGGAGCGGCCGCTGAACCGGCGGCTACGGCTATGCCGGCGGCCACTGCCCAGCCTGCGATGGGCGGCCCGGCCATGGAGCCCGAGGGCGGCGGCACTCTCGTGGTGGGTATGACGAAGGTTGACCCGCCGATATTCCTGCCGTCTCAGTCGGCATTCTCGTCGGCGGTCTTCAATGCCGCGTCGGGCGTGTTCGAAAGCCTCGTCAGGTACACCTACGTCGAACCGCCTGAGTTGGGCCAGCAGAGCTCGCAGGGCATAGCAACCGACTGGGTGTACGACGTGCCGAGCCAGACCATCACCTACACGATTCGTGACGGCGTGATGTTCCACAAGGGTTGGGGCGAACTGACCGCAGAGGACGTGGTGTTCAGCTTCAATGACGCCATTGCGGACGAGAGCAACTTCGGCCGCGCCGGTGAACTGAAGCGCTACATGGACCGCTGGGAGTACGTGGACAAGAACACCGCCGTCCTTTACCTGAAGGACGTAATCGACCCCAACTGGTGGCAGGCTCAGGCTCAGACCAACGGCAACCACGTGCCGCTCGTCAGCAAGAAGTTCTACAACGATAAGGGCATGGACGCGGCCATCACCTCGATGGTTGCGACCGGCCCGTTCGAGGCGCGTTCATGGGTCGGCGGCGAGGAGCTGATAGCCGACGCCGTCAAGGACCACTGGCGGGTCCGTCCCAACATAGACACCGTCCGCTACGTGGAGCTCCCTGAGGAGTCGATTCAGCGGGCCGCCTTCGAGACCGGAGACGTGCACATCATCCGCCCGTCCCTGAAGTTCCTGAAGCCCACCCTGGACTCGGTTGACGGCGCTTACGCCGTACAGACCGACCGCGGCACCGGCCAGTCGATCATATTCAGCGGAAACTACTACGCTGAGATCTGGCCGGACACCGGCGAGGAGATATTCCCCAGGGACGGTTTCAAGCCGGATGCCGACCACCCCTGGATCGGCGACCCGAGGGATCCCGCTCAGTACGAGAATGCGCGGAAGGTGCGATGGGCGCTTGCCATGGCGATCGACCGCGAGCTGGTGAACGACGTCGCGCTCGACGGCCTGGGCTTCCCGACCTACACCAACGCCGGATTCCTGCCCGGTGACCCAGGCTGGGAGGATGGCTGGCACATCCCCTACGACCCGGACCAGGCTAGGGCCATGCTGGCGGAGGCGGGCTCTCCAAACTGCTTCCCGTTCGTCTTGCAGATAGCTCCGGACCTGCCGTCATTGATCACGCCGGACGTCGGGAACGTCGTGGCGCAGATGTGGACGGCGCTCGGTTGCGACATCGAGATATCGAATGTCGCGTACTCGGCGAACCGCCCCAGGCTCGTTGACCGTTCGATGGACAACCCCTGGCTGATGCAGTCGGAGTCCTACGGCTTCCTGTACCAGTCGAAGTTCCACTCGATGGTGCCGTCGGCGGGCTTCAACTACGGGATCGAACTGCCCAACGACATAGCCGCTCCGTGGTACGAGAACAGGGAACTCATCAGCCAGTCGGCCCTGATAGCGAACAACGCCAGGGTTCAGGCATGGCTTTCCCACAACCGATTGGTCGCCCCGGTCGTGCAGAGGATCCTGTACTGGGTGGTGCGTCCTGAGGTGGCTGAATGGACGCCGCACTTCGGCGGATTCAACTCCCCTGAAACTGTGGTGATCCGCTAGCGGACCCACTGGGCAGCAAACATTGCCTGCCGGCCCGGCAACGCCCGGCCCGGCAGGCGCGAGTAGGTCGCGGCCGGAGGGCCGCGACCTAGCGGGATATTTGCGATGGGGCGGCACTAAGCGCTCCAGTCAAAAGGCGCAGCTGCGAATGAGCCGCCCGGAGGCGTTTGGATAGACTTGGACGCTATAGAGAAATTTGCCGCCGAAAGCGGATGCCGGTTTGGGAATAGCACGGAGCGAAAGAACCTGGCATGGCGATGAAGGCTTCACGCGCCGGCGGCAACCGGCAGGACCGTCCGTCCTTCAAAGGTGAGTAAGACCGTTGAGGAATTTCGCGATAAGACGGTTCATATACATGGCGGTGGTGGTATTTGCGACTACGGCCTTGGTGTTCGTGCTGTCACGCGTGAACGGCGACCCGCGGAACGTGCTGCTCGACGAGTACACCACTCCTGAGCAGTGGGAGGCGTGGGGCAAGAAGCTCGGGCTCGACCGGCCCTTGATTGTTCAATACGGCATCTGGGTTGGGAATGCGGCAAGGGGTGACTTCGGCCAGTCGCTGTCGCAGCGGACCAACTCGCTCGACGTGATCCTGCAACGAATACCTGCAACCGTTCAGCTGACGATGGGCGCATTCGTCTTCGCGTTCATCGTCGGCCTGCCCCTGGGCGTCCTGTCCGCCGTCCAGAGGGGGTCGGCGCTGGACTACACCGGGCGCCTGTTTGCGCTATTCGGCCAGGCGCTGCCGCCGTTCTGGCTTGGGATCATGCTGATCCTCATCTTTGCCGTGGAACTGGAATGGCTGCCGCCATACGGGCGCGGCAGCATTCAGCACTATGTCTTGCCGTCGGTCACCCTGGGCTGGCTTGCGGCGTCCGGCTTCCTCAGGTTGATGCGTTCTTCGATGTTGGAGGTGCTCGACTCTGAATTCGTGAAGTTTGCGCGGGCGAAGGGAGTAGAGTCCCGCTGGATAATCTGGAAGCACGCCTTCCGAAACGCGATGCTGGCGCCCCTCACCTATGCCGGCCTGCTACTCGCAGGGCTGATAACCGGTACAGTCGTTACGGAGACCGTTTTCGCATGGCCCGGCCTCGGCAGGCTGGCCGTGCAGTCCGTCTACGCAAACGATTTTCCCGTGATGACCGGCGTGGTGATGCTCTTCACCGTCGTGTACGTGGGGATGAACTTCATCGTTGACATTGCCTACGCCTTATTCGATCCGCGTATCCGGTACTACTGAAGATATGTCAACGTCAGAGCATACGGCCTACGTCAGGGATCTTGCGCCGAGGCAGGACGCCGCCGCCAAGTTCTGGCGTTTCATCCGCCGTTGGCCTGTCATTCCGGCGGCAATTCTGGCGGTCCTGGTGATCTGCGCCATATTCGCTCCCTGGCTGGCGCCGCACAACCACCTATGGGGTGACCTTCGAGCCCCGAACATGCCCCCGGCGTGGCTGGAAGGCGGCAGCGGCAAGTATCTTCTGGGCACCGACAACCTGGGGCGCGACCTGCTGAGCCGGATCATCTACGGCGCCCGTATTTCTCTCCAGGTGGCCGCCATAGTGCTTCTCTTTGGAGCCATCGGAGGAACGGCCATCGGCCTGGTATCGGGCTATCTCGGCGGGCAGGTGGACGAGGTGCTCATGAGGTTCGTCGATCTTTCGCTGGCCATACCGTTTATCCTAGTAGCCCTGACGGTACTGATCGTGCTGGGGCAGAGCCTTACCGTGATCATCGTGCTGCTGATCATGTTCAGCTGGGGCGGATTTGCGCGGCAAGTACGCGCCGAGACCCTCTCCCTGCGCACCCTGGACTACATTTCGCTGGCCAAAGTGGCGGGTGCCGGGACGGCGTTGATCCTGTACAAGCACATACTGCCCGGCGTGGTCAACACCGTCATCGTCGTCGCCACCCTACAGGTCGGCTCGCTCATATTGACGGAATCGATCCTGAGCTTCCTGGGCGTAGGCGTACCGCCCCCCACGCCCGCGTGGGGCCTGATGGTGTCGGACGGCAGGGACTACTTGGACACCGCGTGGTGGATCGCGCTCTTCCCCGGAATGGCGATCTTCTTGACCGTTCTGGCGTTCAACTTCATAGGCGACTGGCTGCGCGACCGGTTCGATCCGAGGCTGCGCCAGTTGAGCGACTGATGAACGACATTGGCGCCGCCGGACGGCGTGAAGTTGGTACAATGCAGCCTGCCGGCGGAATGCCCGGTATCTTGGCCCCTTGGCCCAACGCTACCAACCGGCCGGGAAGATGACGGAACGGGCGCTTTGAACCCGTCGCGAAAAGGCAAGTTGCGTTAAGTGACGTTCACATACAATATGTTCCGCAGCGCTGCCCCGCTTATAATGAGGCCATTGGAATGACGGCGGACATACGAGAGACATTTTGACAACCAGCACCGAAACACCAACAGAACAACCTTCCAACGGGGCAATCACCCAGGCCCAGCCGCCGGCAGCGGCAGTTGCCGACGCTCCGGCCAGTGAGACCGCCCCTCCTCCTCCGGCTGAAGTGACGGCCCCCCCGGCGGCGCAAGAAAGCGCTGAGCCGGCGATCGAGACTCCCGAGGCAACGGCGGAACCCGGCGATGAAGCGAGCGTTGAGCCTGCCGCCGAGGTTGCAGAGGCCGCGCCGGCAGGCGACACGATGGAGAGCCTGCTCGATGAATTCGTGCCCACCAAGGCTCTGCGGCGCGGCGAGATCATAGACGGAAAGGTGATGAGCAAAGGCCCCGAGGGTCTGCTCGTCACCATCGGCTACAAGTCCGAGGGGTTCGTTCCGGGCAAGGAGATGAGGACGCTTCCGCCGGAGGCCGTGGAACGGCTGAGCCCCGGCGATGAAGTGATCGTCTACGTCATAAATCCGGAGGGCGCGGAAGGTTCTTCGATACTCTCCGTAGACCGTGCACGCGGTGAACAGGGCTGGCGGATCCTGGAGAAGTCCATGGATTCCGGGGATACGGTCAAAGGCCGCATCATCGGGTCGAACCGCGGCGGCGCGGTGGTGGAGGCCGAGGGCGTACAGGGGTTCATCCCGCTGTCGCAACTGGTGGGGCCGGCGCGCGACCTCTACGTGCCCGGCGGTGAGCCTCCCAAGGAGGGCTTCATCGGCATGGAGGTTGAGTTCAAGATCATCGAGCTCAACCGCCGCCGGAACCGGGCCATATTCTCGGAACGCTCTGCGCTCCAGGCGTGGAAGCAGATCCAGAAGATGCGGCTCGTCCAGGAGCTGTCTGAGAACGAGATCCGCCGCGGTCGCGTGGCTGGCATATCGAGTTTCGGGGCGTTCGTAGACCTGGGCGGCGCCGACGGCCTCGTACACATATCGGAGTTGTCCTGGGAGCAGGTGAACTCTCCCGAAGACGTGGTCCGCGTTGGGCAGGAACTGGACGTTTTCGTGCTCAAGGTGGACAGGGAAAACCTCAAGATCGCGCTGAGTCTGCGCCGCTTGCAGCCGGAGCCCTGGGACGAGATCGAGACGAAGTTCCACGTTGGGCAGGTGGTGAAGGGCAAGGTGACCAAGCTGGCCAATTTTGGCGCGTTCGCGCGTATTGGCGGCGGCATAGAAGGCCTGATTCACATTTCGGAGCTCAGTTCGCAGGTGATCAAGCACCCCCGTGACGTGGTATCCGAGGGCGATGAGTTCGACCTGCGGATAATCAGGATCGAGCCGGAACGGCGTAGGCTCGGACTGTCGCTGAAGCAGGTGGCCGCCCCAGACCCGATGTCCATCGCGGCTTCGGAATTGAATCAAGGCAGCGGCGATTTCGCAGAAATATTCGGGGACGGCAACTAAAATGAGGTTATCGGACCGATGACAGGGACACCGTTCCCCTACAGACATCCCCAGCGGGGAGGTTGAAGATGCCCAGCAGGTTCGAGAAGTTCTCTGAGAGAGCGCGGCGGGTCCTGTCCTTAGCGCAGGAGGAGGCGCAGCGCTTCAACCACAACTACATCGGCACGGAGCACATCCTCCTGGGGCTGGTGCGGGAGACCGAGGGCGTCGCGGCGAAGGTGCTGGCCGCTCTAAACGTGGAGCTGGTCAAGGTGCGCTCCGCGGTGGAGTTCATCATCGGCCGCGGTGAACGGCCAACGCCCGGCGAGATCGGCCTCACGCCGCGCGCCAAGAAGGTGATCGAACTGTCGGTGGATGAAGCGCGGCGGCTGAGCCACCAGTACATAGGCACCGAGCACCTCCTCATAGGCCTGATGCGCGAGGGCGAAGGAGTGGCGGCCGGCGTGCTGGAGAGCCTCGGAGTATCGCTCGACCGCGTGCGCCACGAGACGAACCACATACTTTCTCAGAGCGCCAGCCAGTCCAGTTCACAGACGCGCAAGAGCAATCGCACGCCGACGCTGGACGAGCTTGGCTCAGACCTGACTGACATGGCGCGGAAGGGCCGGCTCGACCCCGTCATCGGCCGTGACACGGAACTGGAACGGGTCATACAGATCCTCAGCCGTAGGACGAAGAACAACCCGGTGCTCATAGGCGATCCCGGCGTTGGCAAGACCGCCATCGTCGAGAAGCTGGCCCAGTCCGTAATAGAAGGAGACGTGCCCGACACGCTCACCGGCAAGCGTGTGGTGACGTTGGACATGGGCGCGCTGGTGGCCGGCACGAAGTACCGCGGGGAGTTCGAGGAACGCCTCAAGAAAGTCATCAACGAGCTCAAGTCTTCCGGCAACTGCGTGCTGTTCATCGATGAGATGCACACCATGGTCGGCGCCGGGGCTGCCGAGGGCGCCGTGGACGCAGCCAACATTCTCAAGCCGTCCCTCGCCCGCGGCGAGTTGCAGGTCGTGGGTGCCACGACTGCGGACGACTACCGCAAGTACGTCGAGCGCGACCAGGCCTTGGAACGCCGTTTTCAGCCGGTGCACGTCGACCCGCCGGACGTGACCCACACTGTCGAGATACTGCGCGGCGTCAAGGACCGCTATGAAGAACACCACGGCCTCGCCATATCGGAAGAGGCCTTGGAGACCGCGGCGTCACTGGCGGAGCGGTACATCGCAGACCGGCAGATGCCGGACAAGGCGATCGATTTGATTGATGAGGCCGCGTCCCGCGTCCGCATCAGGAACAGCATGACCCCGCTCCCGCTCAGGGAAGCCTCCCGGATGCTCGAGGGCATCCGCAGGGACAAAGACCAGGCCATCGCCGACCAGAAGTACGAGACCGCCGCTGAACTGCGGGACAAGGAACTTAACCAGGTGACGGTTGTCGAAGGTCTCAGCAAGAAGTGGAAGGCGACCAAGCCCAGCCAGGATACACAGGTGACGGGTGACGACATAGCGGAAGTCGTCAGCATGTGGACGCGCATACCGGTGACCCGCCTGGACGTAGAGGAGACCGAACGGCTGCTCCAGATGGAGGAAACGCTACACTCGCAAGTCGTCGGCCAGGAAGAGGCGATAAACACCATTGCCCGCGCAGTGCGCCGGGCCCGTGCCGGCATCAAGGACCCCAAACGGCCCATCGGCGCATTCCTGTTCCTGGGCCCGACCGGCGTCGGCAAGACGCACGTGGTGAAGAAGCTCGCCGAGTTCATGTTCGGCTCCGAGGATTCCATGGTCCGTCTTGACATGTCGGAGTACATGGAACGCCATTCCGTGGCGCGGCTGGTCGGTGCGCCGCCCGGCTACATCGGCTACGACGAAGGCGGCCAGTTGACCGAGGCCGTTCGGCGGCAGTCCTACACCGCGATACTAATGGACGAAATCGAAAAGGCGCACGACGACGTGTTCAACGTGCTCCTACAGATTTTCGAGGACGGCCACCTCACCGACTCCAAGGGCCGCAAGGTGGACTTCAAGAACACCATGATCATCATGACCTCCAACTTGGGGTCGGACCTGATCAGGCGGGACAGTTTCCTAGGCTTCTCGGGCGTGCAGCAGGAGCAGTCCTCAGTCCGGGACTACGAGCGGATGAGAGACAAGGTGCTTGAAGAGGTGAAACGCCACTTCAAACCGGAATTCCTGAACCGCATAGACTCGACGGTCGTGTTCCACGCACTCAACAGGGAGCACAGCCTCGAGATCGTTGACCTGATGCTCCAGGAGCTCCAGGCCAAGGTGCTGGACAAGGGATTGGTGCTCCAGGCGACGGACGCTACGCGGGAGTGGATCGCCGACAACGGCTTCGACCCGAAGTTTGGCGCGCGCCCGTTGAGGCGGCTGATCCAGGACAAGATCGAAGACCAGTTCTCCGAAGACCTGTTGCGGGGCAAGTTCATGCCCGGCGACGTCGTGGAGGTCGACATCGACGAGGCCGGAGAGGTCTTGATCGAGTCGGTCAAGTTGCAGGGCCGCAAGAAAGAGCCGGCGGCGCTTGGGGACGGTTCGGGTTAGAGCGGGGCGTCCCAAAGCCCTCCCGGCCAATTACGGCGCGCAAATAAGCCGGCTGTTACTACCGGGTACAACTGCGCGGCCTGGGCCTCTCTAAGCTGCCGTAACCTCCACCCTTAGGCTGAGGCCGACCACTCTGAGAGCCTTCAAGACCTGGCTAATGTGAGAGCGGTGGTCGGGGTTGGCGAGTTTGCGCACGGCCGCCTCGCTGATGCCCAGCCTGCGGGCCAGTTCCACTTTGGTGATGCGCTGGGCCCTCATGGCGGAATACAGTGCGAGCTTGGCTGCGATTACGGTTGGCACAGGCACGGATACCTCGCCTGGGGCCGCGTCGCTTGGAGTAGGTATGTCCCATTTCTCGTGGACGTAGCCGGCTAGAGCCGTTGCCAGGGCGTCCTCCGCCATCGCCAGAGCATCGGCATAGTCGCCTCCTCCCGTGACTGCCTCCGGCACGTCTGGGAAAGTGGCCACGAGGCCTCCGCCTTCATCGGGGGTAAGTTGACATGGGTAAGCGTAGATCATGGCTTATAACTCCCTCCGGTCGATATGCAGTTGCCGCAGCATCGCGGCTAGAATCCCGGTCTTCAACTCCCCTTGCCGCACTGTGGTGAAACGGGAGCCGCCGTCCAGTCTGGCGTGGCTTCCCTTGCCGTGAGCCGGATCGAAGCGAAAAGACTGCCCGGTCTTACGCGCCTGACGAACTCATTACTTGTCATGGACTCATTATCGTACCTTAAGGTGCGCTTGGCGATGTACAAGAGATACACTCAAGATGTACAAGAGATACACTCAAATCGCTTGCGCTGCATCAAGCGGCGCACGCACGCTTCTTGGCGAATCGGACGGCAGGGGATAATTCAGGAGTGCGAGCGGCAGTCCGGTAGGCGGTAGTGGTGATAATCTAGGCTGTACGCTGGCTGAAACCGGAGCGCCGTATGGTTCAAGTGGCCTACATAGCCGATCGGGACGCTGGGCATCCATCCGGGCCGGGGCCTGAATCTCTTGCCGGGCCGGAGGCGATGCAGGAAAAGCTCGCCGGCCTGCTGCGCGAGATGAATTCCGTGGTAGTGGCCTACTCCGGCGGTGTCGACTCCTCCTATCTTGCCGACGTTGCACACGAGACGCTGGGCGACCGGTCGTTGGCGGTGACGGCGAACTCCGCCAGCGTCGCTCCCGACGAGCTTGAAGCCGCCATAGAACTGGCCCGGTCGCGCGGCTGGCGCCACAAGGTGATCCGCACCGACGAGATGTCGGAGCCGGGCTACGCCGAGAACGGCCCGCGCCGCTGCTTCTTCTGCAAGACGGAACTGTACGTCCGGCTCGGCTCCCTGGCGCTGGAGACCGGCAGCTCGGTAGTGCTCAACGGCACGAACACCGACGACCTTGGTGACTACCGCCCCGGCCTGGCCGCTGCGGCCGAGTACGAGGTCCGGTCACCGCTGGTTGAAGCCGGGATGAACAAGGAATCCATACGGACGCTCTCGAAAGCGCGCAATCTGCCTACATGGGACAAGCCTGCTCAGCCGTGCCTGTCTTCGCGGATACCGTATGGCACGCGGGTGACGGTCGAAGCGCTGTCCAGGATCGGCCGCGCCGAACGGGAGCTCAAGGCCTTGGGCTTCAGGGAGTTCCGGGTGCGCCACTACGGCGAGACTGCCAGGGTGGAGATCAGCCTTCATGAGATGAGAGCGCTTGATGAGCGCGGCCTTAGGGAACGCGTTATCGCTGCGGTGCGCTCCGCCGGCTACGACGCGGTGGAGATTGACCCTGAGGGCTTCCGTTCCGGCAAGCTCAACGCCGTACTTACCCTGCCAAGCAGCCGGCGCGGTACGGCGTCTGCCGCTAGCTGAAGCTTGTCCGGCATTGCTGCCATGTCGAGTGGAGGTGTGACCGTCGCCTACCTCGACGTGATCGGGGGAGTGAGCGGCGACATGCTGCTCGGCGCCATGCTGGACGCCGGACTGAGACTTGACGACCTGCGAACCGGGCTGTCGAAGCTTCCCGACCGGGGCTACGAGCTGTCGGCGGAGCGCGTAACGCGCGGTGCGCTGAACGCCACCCTGCTCCACGTTCGCCTGGACGAGGACGGCCTGCGGCCGCGCGGCTTCGACGACTTCCAGGCTGCGGTCTCGCTCTCCGGCCTGTCGGATAGCGTGAAGCGCAAGTCCAAGCGGATCTTCGAGGTACTGGAAGAGGCTGAGACCGCTGCGCACGGGGGCAGACCGGGCCACCTGCACGAGCTGGCCACTGTGGACACGCTGGTGGACGTGGTCGGGGCAGTGTTAGGTCTTGAGATGCTGGGAGTGGAGAGGCTTCATGCCTCCCCGTTTCCCGCCGGTTCGGGATCGGCGCGGTCGGAGCACGGCGCCATGGGCGGCGTATCGCCCGCTGCGTTGGCAATCTACCGTTCGTCGGGCGCGCCGGTCCGGGCCGGCGGCCCTGCAATGCCGCAGGGCGAGGCAGTGACGCCCACCGGCGCGGCTATCGTTGCCACGCTTGCCGAATTCTCGCCGGCCGTGATGAATATCGAGCGGTCCGGATATGGCGCGGGCGTGCGAGACCCCAAGACCCGCGCCAACGTCGTCGGACTCTGGCTGGGCGCGTCGTCGTCGGGGCCGGACAGTTTCGCCGGATTGACGGGCGGCCTGACGCTGTTGGAAACGAACATAGACGACATGCCCGGCGAACTGTTCGGGCACGTCCAGGAGAGACTGTTTGGACTGGGGGCGTTAGACGTGTGGCTCACCCCCGTCCAGATGAAGAAGAACCGGCCGGGGGTGGTGTTGTCGGCGCTTGTCGGGGAACGGATCGCCGACGAGTGCGCCAGGCTGATATTGGCGGAGACGTCGACCTTCGGCATCCGGCGCAGGCCGGTAGAGCGCTACGAGGCCGACCGCGAGTCGGTGGACCTCGACTCTTCCCTGGGGCCGGTGCGAATAAAGGTCAAGAAGGTCGGCGGAGAGGCGGTGCAGTTCGCCCCTGAGTACGATGACTGCCGGCGCATTTCGCTCTCAACCGGCATACCCTTGGGCGAGGTGATGGGCAGGCTGCGGGAGGAGGCGAGAAGCGAATTGGCAGGCTCCGGAGCCAAGAGGCCCCACTGAATTCATGGCTTACGCGGCGGACGAGACCGACGTGCTCGTCCCCTGCCGGGTTGTTGGCCGGACTCTAAGCGCGTATCTTTAAGTTGAAGACGGTTGGCCTAGCGGCTGACGGTTCATGCTCGGCTAAGGCCCCGGTGGCGCAGTGGCAGCGCAGGCGATTTGTAATCGCCAGGTCGGTGGGTTCGAATCCCCCCCGGGGCTCCAGCTCGACGCTGCGTGGAGCGATGACGGCATCGCGACCGGGCGATATCCGTGCACGGCCGCTATGGTCGGCGGTAGATGTCTGTACGAATTTCGTAAATTCCACTATGGGAGCGGATTTTGCTATGTTAGAATTGATGCTTCGGCAGGGGTGGGTGAGTGGTTAAAACCAGCAGACTGTAAATCTGCCGCCTGAAAGGCTACGCAGGTTCGAATCCTGCCCCCTGCACCAGAAGATGGCCACATTCGTGAGGCGAACTAAGGGCCCACATAGCTCAGCGGTAGAGCGCGTTCTTGGTAAGAACGAGGTCCCCAGTTCAAGTCTGGGTGTGGGCTCCAGACCCGGAAGCTGAATCCTGGGAAGAAGTCCGGGTTACAATGCAGGACAGGTTTTGAATCAAGGCAAGGATCCCCGATGAAGTCGGGAGTCGGAGGCCCCGGAGAGAATGGCAAAGCAGGCTTTTGACCGCACCAAGCCCCACGTGAACGTTGGGACTATTGGACACGTAGACCATGGCAAGACGACGCTGACCGCGGCGATCTCGAATGTGCTCGGAAACCTCAAGACGGCCGGACAGGACGTCGAGGTGAAGGGTTTCGACGAGATCGACAACGCCCCCGAAGAGCGGGAACGCGGCGTGACGATTGCAATCACCCACGTGGAGTACGAGACGGACAACCGTCACTACGCACACGTGGACTGCCCAGGCCACGCCGACTACATCAAGAACATGATCACCGGCGCGGCGCAGATGGACGGCGCCATACTGGTAGTCAGCGCGCCGGACGGGCCCATGCCGCAGACTCGCGAGCACATCCTGCTGGCGAGGCAGGTGAACGTGCCGCGCATCGTGGTCGCCCTAAACAAGGTCGACATGATGGACGACGAGGAGCTGCTGGAACTCGTCGAGCTGGAAATACGAGAACTACTGAGCGACTACGGCTTCCCCGGCGACGATATCCCGCTGGTGCAGGTCAGCGCCCTGGACGCAATGGAAAACTCGTCCAACCTCGAACACCCGGCAGTCAAGCAGATCATTGAGCTCATGGAGGCGGTCGACGACTACGTTCCGATCCCCGACCGCCCCGTGGACCTCCCCTTCCTGATGCCCGTCGAGGACGTGTTCGGCATCAAGGGCCGAGGCACCGTAGTGACCGGCCGCATCGAGCGGGGACAGGTAAACGTGGGCGATGAGGTCGAGATCGTCGGCTTCGGCAAGACCGAGCGAACGGTCGTGACCGGCGTCGAGATGTTCAAGAAGACGCTAAGCGAGGGACTGCCCGGTGACGCAGTGGGAGCCCTGCTGCGGGGCGTGGACCGCGACGAGATATCCCGCGGGGCGGTTCTGGCACGGCCCGGCTCGATTACCCCCTTCACAAAGGCCAGGGCACAGGTCTACGTGCTCACCAAGGAGGAGGGCGGAAGGCACACCCCGTTCTTCAGCGGCTACAAGCCCCAGTTCTACATCAGGACCACAGACGTCACCGGAGAGATCAAGCTCTCCGAGGGCGTCGAGATGGTGATGCCCGGCGACAACACCGAAATGGACATCGAACTGATGTACCCGGTGGCCCTCGAAAAGAACCTGCGATTCGCCATCCGCGAAGGCGGGCGGACCGTCGGCTCAGGCGTGATCATCGACGTGGCTGCGTAGACGCGGAGCGTACGGCCGGGCTTCACGGCCCGGCCAAGCGTCCCGGGACGGCAAACCGACCATGGCAAGGAAGACAGGCGCGAGGATTCTGGTAACGCTCCAGTGCACGGAGTGCCGTTCCCGCAACTACCATACCGAGAAGAACCGGCGCAACGACCCCGACCGCCTGCAGTTCGTGAAGTTCTGCCGGCGATGCCGATGCCGCCACCCACACCGCGAGACCAGGTAGGTCAATAGGGCATGAGAAACACAGGCCGCTCGACCTCGGGCATACAGAACGTCAGCCCCGGCTCACGCGGCGGCACGATCGGCGGTTTCTTTGGAGATATCGTCTCCGAACTGCGACGGGTGCATTGGCCGTCACGCCAGGAAACCCTGCGCCTCACCCAACTGGTCATCGTGGTGTCCGTGGTGGTCGGGGCCATCCTGAGCGCCGTCGACTTCCTCTTCAACCGGCTGCTCCAACTGTTCGCCGGTACCTGATCATGACTTCGCAGAGCACAGCGGAAAGCCAAGGCGCGGCTGCGGCCGAAAAGGGCCGCTGGTATATCGTCCACACCTATTCCGGCCAGGAAGACCGGGTAAGGAAGAACCTCGAACAGCGCATCGAGACGATGGACCTGAAGGACAAGATCTACAGGGTCGTCGTTCCGACGGAAGAAGAGGTGGAGATCCGCGACGGCCAGCGCCAGATCGTACAAAAGAAGATGTACGCCGGCTACCTGATCGTGAACATGGAGATGGACGATCAGAGCTGGTACGCGGTGCGCAACACTCCAGGCGTGACGGGATTCATTTCGGCTGAAGACGAAATGGAAAGGCGGCCTAAGCCCGTGCCGCTGGAGGACGCAGAGGTGGAGCGCATCATGCGCCGGATGACCTCCGACGTGCCGCGCGTCCGGATCGGCTTCGGCAAGGGAGACGCAGTGCGCATCAAGGACGGGCCTTTCGCAGACTTCATGGGCACGGTCGACGACGTGAACGAAGAGCGCGGCAAGATGCAGGTGCTGGTCTCTTTCTTCGGACGTGAGACCCCGGTTGAACTGGACTTCCTGCAGGTAGAGAAGGCCTAGCGCGCAAGGCAAGAATCGACCTCAGCCAGGGAACCGGCGCGAGTCGCGTCGTAGTGAGGCGCCTGCCGGTTGAGAGTCACCCTTTCAATCACACTGCAAGGTAGAGACATTTGGCCAAGAAGGTAATGACGGTGTTGAAGCTGCAGCTTCCGGCCGGAAGCGCAAGCCCGGCCCCTCCCGTGGGGCCGGCGCTTGGCCAGCACGGCGTCAACATCATGCAGTTCGTCAAGGAGTACAACGCGCGCACGTCCGGCCAGGCGGGCAATATCATCCCCGTGGAGTTGACGGTCTACGCCGACCGCTCCTTCACGTTCGAGACGAAGAGCCCTCCGGCGTCGGACCTGTTGCGCAAGGCGGCCGGGCTGGAGAAGGCTTCGCAGACGCCCGGCCTGCAGGTGGCCGGAACGGTGACGCGCGGCCAGATACGGGAGATCGCGAAGACCAAGCTGGACGACCTCAACGCCACCGACGTCGATGCCGCCATGAAGGTTATCGAGGGCACGGCGCGCAGCATGGGAGTCGCCGTCAGGGACTGAATCCAGCCATGTCGGGCACAGCCAGGAGAACACGGAAAGCATGAAGAGGGGCAGGAAGTACGCGGAGGCCAGGAGCAAGGTCGACAACACGCGACCCACGCCCGCCGCGGAGGCGCTGAAGCTTGCAAAGGAGATTTCTTTCGCAGGTTTCGACGAAGCCGTCGAACTGCACATAGCGACCGGCGCCGACCCGCGCCACGCCGACCAGCAGATGCGCGAGATAGCCGAACTGCCTCACGGCACCGGCAAGCGCGTACGGATTCTCGCCTTCGCCGAGGGAGACGCCGCCCGCACTGCGCGCGAGGCCGGGGCCGACTACATCGCAGACCCGGAAATCGTGAAGCGCATCGAGGGAGGCTGGAGCGACTTCGACGTATCGATAGCCACTCCCGACCAGATGCCCAAGATCGGCCGGCTGGGCCGCTACCTGGGCCGAAAGGGGCTGATGCCCAACCCGCGCTCCGGGACCGTCGTGCAGCCGCAGGACATCCCCAGGGCCATCGAGTCTGCAAAGCGGGGCAGGACCGAGGTGCGCCTCGACCGAACGGCCAATATCCACACCCGAATCGGCCGCGTCTCATTTTCCGAAGAGCAGCTCACGGAGAACCTTGCGAGCGTCTACAGGACGGTGTCGCGAGGCAAGCCGAGCGGCGTGAAGGGCCAGTTCGTCAAGACTGCGACGGTGACGACCTCCATGGGGCCGGGCATCAGGGTCGACCTGGCAAGCCTGGAAGCCCTGGCCAGTGAGGACTAGAATCTAAGAGTCGGAAACAACCGAATCAGGAAGACTTGAGACAGTCGGCCCGGGCTTCACGCCCGGATAATGCCATGGGCGCCGGCCGAGGTCAGGACCAAAGCGGAATTCCGCACGTTCAACCCCGGCCCATGCGCGCCGGGGTCTTTTGTTGAAGTTGGCCGCACGAGTTGCGGGAGGGCAAATGCCAAACGAGAAGAGCATACGCAGCGTTCAGGAACTGAAGGAAATGTTCGAGGGTTCCGAGCTGGTGGTCGCCGCGGAATTCCGCGGCCTGAGCGTCGTTCAGATGAACGGCCTGAGGGCGGCCATCAAAAAGGGCGACGGAAACTTCCGGGTCGCCAAGAACACGCTCTCGCGCATCGCGGCGGACCAGGCCGGCCGGCCATATCTGAAGTCGATAATCGACGGCCCGATCGGTTTCCTGACCGCACGCGGTGACCCCGCGGCCGCCGCAAAGAGCTTGGTGGCCTACGCCGAGGAGAACCGTCTCGAGATAAAGCTGATGGGCGGCGCGCTGGGTGATGAAACACTCGACGCGGCTCGCGTCGAGCAGCTGGCGCGGCTCCCGTCCAGGGATGAGCTTCTGGCTACCCTGTTTGCACAGATGAACGCACCCGTCACCGGACTGGTGACGGTGCTGTCCGGCACGATCCGGGGACTGGCAACGGTACTGCAACGCCGCGCTGAGCAGCTTGAGGAGGCTCAGCCGGCAGCGGCTGAATAGTGGAGATGCCCGGGCCGGCAAGTGGAAGCGCCGGCCCGATGGATCAAGGAGAATCCAAGATGACGACCAAGGAAGAGATACTGACGGCGATCAAGGGAATGTCGGTGCTTGAACTTTCCGACCTGGTGAAGCAGCTGGAGGAGGAGTTCGGCGTGAGCGCCGCCGCTCCCGTGGCCGCGGTCGCCATGCCGGGTGGAAACGGCGCCGCCGGGCCCGTAGAGGAAGAGAAGACCGAGTTCGACGTGATGCTCAAGGAGTTCGGCTCCAACAAGATCGCCGTGATCAAGGCGGTACGTGAGCTCACCCCGCTCGGACTC
The DNA here is from genome assembly GCA_963663555.2 of Dehalococcoidia bacterium. GTDB lineage: Bacteria > Chloroflexota > Dehalococcoidia > Lucifugimonadales > Lucifugimonadaceae. The sequence continues at coordinate 388,141 of CAXXNJ010000009.1, read as the reverse complement.
AAAGAGGCCAAGAACCTCGTGGAGTCCGCACCGGTCGCCGTCAAGGAAGCCGTGTCCAAGGAAGAGGCCGACGAGGCCAAGGACAAGCTGGAATCCGCCGGCGGCGTAGTCACCATCGACTAGGCTGCCCTTGCCACCCACCCCGTAGGGGGGCGCCCACAAGGGACGCCCCTACGAATCCTGACGGAGGACGCCCCTGTGGGGCGCGTCTGGTGGATTCCCGTTTTCACGGGAATCACCATGGCCTCACTTAGGCCGCACAAGGTAATGAAAATGGGGTGTCGCCGACACCAACGCGCGCGCCGTTAACAACGAACATGGAGGCGCGACGCGCGGGAAGACCCCCATCTCAATCTTCCCCCGCAGACGGGGGAAGAGGTAGGAGGGGGCGTCCCTGTGGGGCGCGTCCGGTGGATTCCCGTTTTTACGGGAAAGACGGCGTGGTGGGTGGACGCGCCTACGATTCGGGCGCCCCGCCCGCTCAGCTCTTAATCATGTCGAACTGTTCGAAGGCGCCGTCTAGGATGGGGTAGGGATCGATGCCCATCCAGCGGTCTAGGAGCGTGCCGTACAGGCCCCTGAAGTCGTTGTTGTAGGCCATGTCGCCCTCTACCTGGTCACGCGGTTCCAGGGAGGGGTACTCGCCGTAGAAGCCGCCCTTGACGGCGCCGCCCATCACGAACGCCACGCCGCCGGAGCCGTGGTCCGTGCCGGAGCCGTTGTCGTCGATGCGGCGGCCGAACTCGCTGAACACCATCACCACCGCGTCGTTCTCGCGCCCGTGCTCTTCCAGGTCTGCGAAGAAGTCGCCCACGGCCGTAGACAGTTCGCCCATCAGCTTGGCGTGGTTTATCAGCTCGCCGGCGTGAGTGTCATAGCTGCCGTGCTGCGTGTAGAAGATCCTGGTGCCGACGTCCGCAAACATCACCTGCGCAATGTCCCGCAGAGCCTGCGAGATGGGGCTGGCGGCATATTCGACGGATGATGAGTACTTGGCGGGCGCCGACCGCAGGATGTCGGCGCCGAGGTAGGCGCTCATGCCCGTCTCGCCTATGGCTTCCAGGATTGCGTCCCGCCCGTCGGCAGGACCGTACATTCGGGTGAACACGTCGAGCGCGAGCTCGCGTGCCGGAGCATCTTCAATGTCGGGCATAAGGCCATAGGTCGCCAGGTTGCCAACGGAGGCCACCGGCACGCCCTTGCAGTGAAGCGCCCTCGGAAGGCCGCGCCCGAAGTTCACGCCGGCGATGACGTTCCGGCCCGACGGGTCGATCTCCCGTATCGTCCGGCCAAGCCAGCCGTCAGGCGCTATCTCGACCGTCTCGGCGGTGTGCCAGATGTCCAGCGAGCGGAAGTGCGACCGGTTGGGCTTCGGGTAGCCGATGCCGTTTACTATCGCCACCTTCCCCTCGTCCCAGAGGTTCTTGACCGGCCCCATTCCGGGGTGTAGCCCAAGCTTGCCGTTGATGTCGATCACCTCGTCCTCGGTCAGGCAGATCGCTCTTCGGGAGTCTTGATAGATGCCGTTGGTGTACGGCACCACGGTGTTCATGGCGTCGTTGCCGCCGGTCAGCTGTATCACCACCAGCGACGGATCACGTTGCCTAGTCATTGCTTGCAACTCCTCGATGCCCCTGCTGCTTCACCCGGGCGTCCGGCGCCCTTTCGGGCGGATGCTCAATCGTGAAGCCTTTCCGGCGTTCTCTTTCTGCGGTCTGCTACCCGGACCCGGCCACGTCGAAGACCTGGATCCTGTGGCGGCACGTGTCGACGACGTACAGCCGCCCCCCGATCAACTTCACTGCCGACGGCGCCCAGAAGAACCTCTCTATGTGAGACGACTCCTCGTGCGGGTCACCGCCGAATAGCTCAACGGGAAGTTCCAGGTTGGCGCGCGATCGCGCCGCCGCCTCCTCGACGTTGGTGTCCAGGAACTCCTGGCTCCACTTCGATATCGTCGCCTGGCCCCTCAGCGACTGGACGAACCGGCCCTCGCCGTCTAGGACCTGCACCCGGTGGTTGCCCCAGTCCGCCACGTAGATGTAGCCGTCGTCGTCGATACAAGCGCTGGCGGGACGGTGGAACTCGCCCTCGCCGCGACCGGGCGTGCCGTACGAGGCCACGAACTCACCCTCTGCGGTCAGCCGCTGGATGCGGTTGTTGCCCCAGTCCGCCAGCAGCACGTCACCGTTGCCGCAGAGTGAAATGCCCCACGGCATGTTCAGCAAGCCTTCGGCGCTGCCGGGGCTGCCAAATTTACCCGCGTACTCACCCTCCGGCGTGAACCGCTGTACGCGGTTGTTGCGATGGTCCACGACGAGCAACTCGTTGTCATCGTTGAAGGCCAACCCGTTCGGGCCGTCGAGCTGGCCCTCGCCGGAGCCTTCTTCTCCCCAGACGCCGATCAACTCCCCGCTGGTCGACATCACCGTGATGCGGTTCATGTAGTCGTCGCTCACGAAGACCCGCTGCTCGCGGTCGACCGCTATCGAAGTGGGCCATATGAACTGGCCTTCCTCTTCCCCGAACTCCCCGAAGATGCCGTAATAGCCCTCTTCAAAGTCCATCACGGTGATCCGAACGCCCCTCTTGTCTGCGTCGGACGAGCGGTTGATGACGTACAGGCGGTCGTCGCGGTCGTAAGCCACGTCCACCGGGTAGTACAGCCCGCGCCCGAACATCGCCGTTACGCCGATCGTACGGTTGTAGGAAAGGCGCCCTTCCCGGACTTCCGCTTCAGCCAGTGTCATTTTCAGTCATCCCAGCCTTGAAATCGCTCGTGGTGCGTCCATGCCGCATGCGCCGCCGCGCTCACTTCACGCCCGTTGGAACTCCGGCGCCGCGGCCGCCAGCCTCAGGGCGTATGCAGCGCGCTCCCGCTCCGGCAAACCCGACGAGCCGCCCAGCTTGTCGCTCTGCTCCACGAACTCGACCAGGGACTCCCTGGTCGTGTCGGTAACGCGAGACATCGACAACTGGTCCAGCGCCCTGTCGACCAGCTCCTCCGGCTCCACGCCGCCGTCGCCGTTCGATAGCACCTTGTCCACCATGGCCGCAACGCCGGGGCTGTCGAGGTTGCCGAGGCGCTCCGACGCGAAGTTGACGCGCTCCACAAGCGCGCCGGAGTCGATCCACTCCGTGCCCCAGTGCCAGCCCTCTACCGAGGGCGGGTTGAGCAGGTGCTGGCCCATGAACCAGGACTGCATGTGAGTCTGGATAATCTCCTCGCGTGGACGCGGGAACTCGCCCGTCAACTTCAGTACGCCCGCCATCAGCTCCGCGGGGCTCTTTACCCGCTCGTACCGCACCGACTCGGACTTGAAGAAGTCGGACTTGAACAGCGTTCGCAGCATCTCCTTGATGCTGTAGCCGCTGTCGAAGTATGCGCGAGACAGGATCTCTATCGCCTCCGGGTCCCTGGGCGGCTTGTAGGGCCACTCCGGCACCGGCGGCTCATCGGCCACGAAGAAGCTGTACATGTGCCGTGAGATGAACCGCGCCGTCGCAGGCTGCTCGCAGATGATGTCGATGATGTCCTCGCCGTTGAAGTTGCCCTTGCGGCCGAGGAACTCCTTCTCGCCGTTGTCGTGGTCCTCGGGCTTGTACTCGAAGTGGAATGAAAGACGGCCGTAGGGCCAGATCGAGTCGCGCATCGACTTAAGGACCATGTACTCCGTGTTGCCGATCGTCCATCCCGTGAAGGCGCGCGACGCCTCCTTGATGTCCTGCTCCGAATAGTTCCCCACGCCCATGGAGAAGAGCTCCAGCAGCTCGCGCCCGTAGTTTTCGTTGATCGCGCCGTTGTGGTTCTCGCAGTTGTCCAGCCACACGATCATCGCCGGGTCCTTGGACAACTCCAAAAGCAGCGTGCGGAAATCTCCTAGGCCGTGCTTGGAGAACATCCTTATCTGGTCGTGGAGCACCTTCCCGTTCGCCAGCTTGGTGTAGCCGGTCGCGAAGATGCCATGCCAGAAGAGCGTCACCTTCTCCCGCAACGGCGCATCGGTGGAGATCATCCGGTACATCCAACTGGCGGCGGCCCCGATGCCCATCATCCCCATGTGGTCGGGGTGGTAGCGCCTGATCAGGTCTAGTGACATCGTACTGGGGTTGTCGGTGTCCAGCAGCAGCTCGACCGTTTCGTCGTAGCCCTGCGCTGCCAGTTCGTCCAGCTCCTCCCGCGTCGCGCCAAAGCCGGCCCGGCGCATCAGGTGCGCCATCAGCTGTATTTCCTTTGTGCTCATCGCCTACCGTCCGATCCAATAGCGGAAAAATCGATCAAACCACACTTACCACGGCATGATAACAAGAACCGCGCCAATGGGCGCGGCACATTGCCGCCGAGCCGCCTTGCGGAATCAAGGTAGAATCGCCCTGCCAGAGTAGGGCCATGGGGCCCATAGGGTCGCGGCCCGGACGGCATCCGTGCGATGCTCCGGCCCGGATAGCCCCGCCTGAGAGGCTGAAGCGAGGGTCAGGAAGATGTCAGCAATCGTAGAGCGTTACGCGCAGAAGTTCGAAAAGTCCGGCCGGCTCAGTGAACGAGGCCACCGCACGATACCCAACGGCGCCCATCTCTCAAGGCCACTGCACCCCTTTCCGGTGTACGTCGAACACGCGCAGGGCGGCCTCAAGTGGGACGCCGACGGCAATGAGATCGTCGATTACATGATGGGCTACGGCGCCCTCATACTCGGCCACTCGCACCCGAAGATAAACGAGGCCCTAACCGCCAGGCTGGCCAAGGGCACCCACATGGGAGCGGCCACGCCGGAGGAACTGCGCTGGGCGGAACTCGTCAGCGAACTCATACCGTCTGCGGAGCGCGTCAGGTTCACCTCGTCCGGCACCGAGTCAACCTTGCTGGCCATCCGGCTCGCACGAGCCTTCACCGGCAAGAACAAGGTCGTCAAGTTCCGGGAGCACTTCCACGGATGGCATGACTACGTATCCATGGAGTCCGGCATAAACACGCAGGCCGGAATCCCGCCGGAGGCCATGGCGACCGTCATCGTGGCCGAGCCCGACGTGGACGAACTGGCAGCCCTGTTCGAGCAGGACGGAGACGTCGCCGCCGTCATCATGGAGCCGACGGGCGCCCATTGGGGCCAGTTCCCCGTCCAGAACCCCTCATTCCTGGAGAGCGTGCGGGAACTCACCGCCAGGCACGGCGTCGTCATGATCATGGACGAGGTGATAACCGCATTCCGCCTCTCTAGGGGAGGAGCGCAGGGCAGGTACGGCGTGACGCCCGACCTCACCACCATGGCGAAGATCGTGGCCGGCGGGCTGCCAGGCGGGGCCGTCGCAGGCAAGGACGACATCATGAGCCTGCTCGCCCCGGGCAATCATCCCGTGCACATGTCGCACCCAGGCACATTCATCGCAAATCCGCTCTCCGCCACCGCAGGTATCGCCTGCCTCGAAACGCTGGCGAACGAGCCGGTCAATGAACGCGCAGACGCCATGGCGGAACGGCTAAAGGCCGGTCTGGTGGAGGCCATGGGCAGAATGGAGGTCATCGGACACGTCCACGGCGTCGCATCGATAATCCACGTCGTGCTCGGCGCGGAGTGCAACGACGGCGGCGGAATATCCACGCTCCCGCACGACGAACTAGCCGAACGCACCGCGGCCCAGTCCGGGCCCCTCAAGCTGGCCATGCTCAACGAAGGCGTAGACATGATGGGCGGCATCGGATTCATCGTCTCCGCTGCCCACGGCGAAGACCTGATAGACCGCACCTCCGAGGCGTTCGAGAACTCCCTGAAAGCGCTGCGCGCAGAGGGCGTCGTCTAGCCGCGCGCCGCCATGCGCAACGCAGGCGTGAAGCGTCGGCCCTACGACAACGCCGTTTCCACTTCCGCCGTCAGGTCTAGGGCCGGATGTTCTCCGCGCTCTGCCGCGTCCAGGTCAACCCGGCCGTCCGCAATCGTGCGCAGGGTCTCTACCAAAAGTGGGCGTTCTCTGACGAGACCGGCCTCGCGAATCACGCGAAACAGCGGCATAGACCGCCTTGGATCTTGTTTCAATTCCCCAGCCGACCGCCCCTCCACAGCAACCCAAGCCCTGTCGAACGCGCCGCCGCGTACCGGAAAACCGCAGTAGGACAACACCGGCCCTTCGTCAACATCTTCCGTCACGAGGTGCACCATCGCGCCCGACCGCACGGCGCCTTGGCCCATCAGCTCCCAGATCACATCCTGCCACATACCCACCGGGCCGCCTGGAAGCGCGGGATGCACGTTGATCATCCGGTACAGCCTGCACAACACCGGCGCTATCAGCATATAGCCCGCGTTGACCGCCACGTCCGGCCGGTATGCGCTCAGCAGGTTTGCCGCAGCGAGGTCGAAGGAATCCCTCAAGCCGGCCCACGGTACGTCGCCCCGCTCACGCCGGAACCGGCGGGAAGAGAGAAGCGCCAGCGGAATGCCGCGAGACTCCACGTAGTCCATGAAATGGTCGGAACCGGCAGCATGTCCGCGCTCGCGGTTGCAGAACACGAACTCCATCCGCGCCCGGATACGCCCGGAGTCAATGGCTTCCAGCACGCTCGAAAGCAGCCCAAGGGAGCCCTGGCCGCGCCCCGTCGAAAACCACCCCAAGCGTAGCGGCTCTTCCGGATCTCGTCTGTCCATCGCTCCACTATCCAAATGGCTAGCGCTCTCCTAAGTGCGCGCCCCTGGCTGATAACAATCCGAGTATGCTAAAGCATCCGTGCGCCGCTCCGGAAGTGGCGCCTTTCCCGCAGTCTCCCTCGCCAAAGACTCTGCGCCGCGCTCCCATGCCGGCGGCGCTTGACTAGGGCCATATGACGCGAGCGGTGCGGAGGCCGGCGTATGCGAGCGTGAGGCCCACGACGTTGTTCAGCGCCAAGTTGAGTAGGAGCGCGCCCCACCTGTCCGCCTTGATCAGTTGAGAGTTGTCGAAAGCGAAGGTCGAAAAGGTCGTGAAGGCGCCCATGAAGCCGACGAGAATGGCGAGCCTGGCCGTGTCGCTGATGAACGTTCGCCCTTCTGCCGCCTGCCAGACCACGCCGAAGAGATAGCAGCCCAGCATGTTGGCCGTGAAGATGGCCCACGGGAACGAGCCGGGCGCGCTGAAACGATCGAAAAGGCTGACCACGCCGTAGCGTGCCGCGGTTCCCAGCCCGCCGGCCGCGACGATCCAGAGTAGTTTTTCCATCTATCGCTTCAACTGAGTCCGGTCCGTTGGCCCTGCGGCCTGGCTCGATTCTTCCGTACCCGCGCCGGACGGCGGCGGTGAGGGCCGGGCCACACCATGGGCGGCTCGAATTTACCAGACGCGCGGCCACTCCGACCGTATCCGGCGCCCGGCGGCCTGGCCGCGCAGACTGTGACCGATTGGGCGTTAACGGCGGGCAAAGGGCTGGCAGAAGACGCGACAGGGTGTACAGTGAGCCTAGCGCACACTGACGCCGGCACACATAGTGGGCGAACCGGCGGCGAGAACGGGATCTACCAGGAGGCTAATCATGGCTGGAACGTCGGTCACCTTTCCAAGCAATGGCAGTACTGCGAGCGGTTACCTATCCCTGCCCGAGTCGGGGCAAGGGCCCGGGGTAATCGTGATACAGGAGTGGTGGGGGCTGGTGCCTCACATAGAGAACGTGGCCGACCGCTTTGCCGCGGAAGGATACGTGGCGCTCGCCCCGGACCTCTACCACGGCCAGTCGACCTCGGAGCCGGATGAGGCGCAGAAGTACATGATGGAGCTGCGCATGGAGACTGCCACCCAGGACATGGCCGGCGCAGTTGAGTTCCTGCGCGGCCATTCGTCCGTCAGCCCGAACAAGGTCGGCTGCGTCGGCTTCTGCATGGGCGGCGGGCTGACCCTCTACTTGGCTTCAACCGGAGCGATTGATGCGGCCGTACCCTTCTACGGCGTGCCGGCGTTCTTTCCCTCCGACTGGAGCGGAACGAAGTGCCCGGTACTGGGCCATTACGCCGAGCACGACGGGGCCACGGAACGCCTGGACGAGCTGCGGGATGCGTTGAACGCGGCGGACGTGGACGCAGAGTTCCACGTCTACCCGGGCACCGAGCACGCCTTCTTCAACGACGAGCGGCCCGAGGTCTACCATGAAGCGTCAGCCAAGCTTGCATGGAGCCGAACGCTGGAATTCTTCTCGCAGAACCTGCGCTGAGACCCCATCCGGCGAGACGGCTTCTGCAGGCGGCCCTTGCTGCCGCTTGGCCTAGGCCTAGCTGGTGAAGCGCAGGCAGCTCATGGTGCGGTTGACGCCGGGTATCTTGTGCACGGTATCGCGCACAACGTCACCAAGGGTGTCGAGGTCGTCCGACTCCAAGATGCATATCACGTCATACGGTCCAGTGACGCGGTCGGCCTGGATCGTTTCACCGAGTTCTAGGAGTTCGCTGAGAACCGAATTCGCCTTGCCGGTTTGTGCTTCTATGAGCAGGTATGCCCTGATCGCCATGCCAACCCTCCTTACGGCCAAGTACAACTATATATCGCGACGTACCGACACCGGGTGCACACTTTAGGCATTTGGCGGGGTGAAAAGCGTCCAGGGGCGCAAGCCGGCGCACCTGCACAAAGGCCCAACGCATGAAGGAAAAAACATGAGCAGTACGGAAGGACATGACGGCCACGGCGTTCGCGTCCGGGACCAGTTCAGCCGCCAGGCCGGCGAGTACGCCGTAAGCGCCGCACACTCCGGAGGTGAGAGCATCGAGATCATCGAAGAACTCGCCTCCCGGGGCACGTATCGTCGGGCTGCCGACGTCGCCACCGGCGCAGGTTTTACCGCTTTCGCCATCGCTCCCTTCTCGGATGTGGTCTTCGCGACGGACATAGCGCAAGGAATGTTGCGCGAGACGCAGCGGCTGGCAGACGAGAGAGGGCTGGGGAATATCGCACCGCTCTTTGCAGCCGCCGAGAGCCTGCCGTTCAAGGATGAGTCGCTTGATCTCGTGACCTGCCGGACGGCGACGCACCACTTCGAAAAACTGGAAGAGAGCATTCTTGAGACCGTGCGCGTTCTGAAGCCCGGCGGATCGTTCCTGCTTGCCGACTCCTGCGGCTCGGAGGATGCTACGGCGGCGGCGTGGCAGCACGACGTGGAGATACGGAGAGACCCCACGCACGTCAAAAACCTGCCCCCGTCGGAGTGGAGGCCCCTGCTGACCGGCGCCGGGCTGAAGATCGACTTCGAGACAATGACGCGAGTGCACATGACCCTCAGCTCGTGGATGCAGCGCTCCGGCACTCCGCCGGAGATTTGCGAGCAGCTGCGGGCGGACTGGGCGTCAGCCCCGGCCGAGGCGGTCAGCGAATTCCGGATAGAACCCATAGACGGGGGCGACTTCCACTTCTCATGGCCGGTCTACGTATGCAGGGCGTTGAAGCCCCGCCGGTCCGGCGCCGCCGGAGCCGGATGATGGCGCATCGCTGATGGCGACCACAGGGGCCGTATCAGCCCAGCCCCGAATCGGCTCCCTCGTAGAGGCGCCTTACCGGACAAAGCTGCTGCTCATGGCGGCTTTGACCGTAACGATGTTCGTGACCACCATGAACATGACGGTCATGGCGACCTCTGCGCAGAACATCGTCGTCGACGTCGGCGGTTTCGAACTGTTCACGTGGCTATTCGCCGCATTCTCACTCACATCGGCCATCTCGATACCCATAGTGGGCAAGCTGACCGACGTCTACGGCGGCAAGCGGGTGATCATCATCTCGCTGGCGATGTTCGTGCTGTCGTCCGCCGTGGCGGGAGCGATGCAGTCGATGCCGCAACTCATCGCCGCACGCGCCGTCCAGGGCATCGGCTTCGCAGGCTCGATGGGATGCGTATGGATCATCATGGCCGCCCTCTGGCCGCCCGGAGACCGCGCAAAGTGGATGGGAGTCATAGCGACCGGCTTCACGATGTCGGGCGTACTGGGGCCGGTCATCGGTGGCGCCATATCGGAGTACCTGGTCTGGCGATGGGTGTTCTGGATGAACCTGCCAACATGCGGCGCGGCCCTGCTGATGCTGCTCCGATGGTATCCGTCAGTGGAGGTGAAACGGCGGGAGGCGAGGTTCGACTTCGCAGGCGCGGTCGTCTTTGGCATCGCAGCCTCGGCCGCGCTGTACGCATTCTCGGTTGGCGGAAGAGACTACGCCTGGATATCCCCGCCGGTGCTGGGCCTGTTTGCGGCGTCGGCCCTGGCAGTCGGCCTGTTTGCGCTCATAGAGCGGCGCGCTTCAGACCCGATGGTGCCGTTGCAGCTCTTCAGAGAGCGCATCTTTGCGGGCGGCCTCATCGCATCGCTATCCGTGACGACCACCTTCTCCGTGATCATGGTCTTCGTGCCGTTGCTGGTGCAGGGAGTGCGCGGGGGCGGCGCAACCGACGCATCCTTTCCGCTGATAGCCATGGCCTTGGGAGTCGCCTTCGGCTCGAACGCGTCCGGCCAGGTGATGTCACGATTCGGCTATGTCCCGGCTATGGCGATAGGCGGCCTGCTGGTGGCCGCGGCCGGGCTCGTCTGGATCTCCACCATGTCGGTCGACACCCCGGCGGCGTACCTGTACGCCGTGACGACGATCATGGGAATCGGCATGTCGTTCTCCTTCACGACCCTGCACATACCCGTGCAGAACGCCATGCCGGAGGAGTCTTTGGGAGTCGTGACCGCCAGTCTCAACTTCTCCAGGACGTTCGGCACTGCGCTGGGAGCCGCGCTGCTCGGCGCGTTGCTAATCGCCCAACTGGGTTCGACGCCGGTGGAAGGGCCGGCCGCCGCGCTGGCAGACCCCGAAACGCTGGTATCCCAGGAACGCCTGGCGGAGATAGAGCGGGACTTCCTGGCGGATGAAGCGCTCGGCTCCGAAAGGTTCCAATCCGAACTGGAGTCATCCCGGCAACGCCTCGCCTCGGCCCTCGGCATAGTGTTCCTAGCCGCCGCCGTCATCAGCGTCCTCGGCGCCCTGGCAGCCGCCTTCGCCTTCAGCGGAACCACCCTCCGCCCCGGCGCCGTCACCGGCCCGGCCAAGAAGTAGCAGCAATGGCGTAACCCCTAATGTTGTGAACGGCGGGCAGGCGTCACTCAGTTACAATTCACGCGGGGAACTGCTGGATAGCAGAAGGGTTGTGAACGGCGGGCAGGCGTCACTCAGTTACAATTTAGCGGTACCGCCCAGGTTGGCGGCTAGTTGTGAACGGCGGGCAGGCGTCACTCAGTTACAATTTTCGCATCCGAGTTCCTGTTCGCAAGCTCGTTGTGAACGGCGGGCAGGCGTCACTCAGTTACAATAAGCGAAGTGGTTTCTGATAAGCCCAGACAGTTGTGAACGGCGGGCAGGCGTCACTCAGTTACAATCGAGAGCCTGCGTCCATGGACGTATGCGAAGTTGTGAACGGCGGGCAGGCGTCACTCAGTTACAATACGAGCGCGGAGTACAACGAGCTCAAGCGCGTTGTGAACGGCGGGCAGGCGTCACTCAGTTACAATCGGCCCGGTGGTTGACCTGGTACAGACTGCGTTGTGAACGGCGGGCAGGCGTCACTCAGTTACAATGGACTTCGGATGGCACGACACCCCAGAGACGTTGTGAACGGCGGGCAGGCGTCACTCAGTTACAATGAAGTCGAGCAGGCATGAGTCCTCGGCTGTGTTGTGAACGGCGGGCAGGCGTCACTCAGTTACAATTACGGGGTAGGAGACACCGCCGCTAGTACGTTGTGAACGGCGGGCAGGCGTCACTCAGTTACAATAGGGAGTACGACAAGGACGGCAACCTGGTCGTTGTGAACGGCGGGCAGGCGTCACTCAGTTACAATTGACCGACGTCTACGAGGCGTTGACCCCTCGTTGTGAACGGCGGGCAGGCGTCACTCAGTTACAATGCGCTGTCGTACCCCGCTAGAAATGGCGAGTTGTGAACGGCGGGCAGGCGTCACTCAGTTACAATAAACCGGCTGATGTCTCGGGCGCAACGTGGTTGTGAACGGCGGGCAGGCGTCACTCAGTTACAATATGGGCGGCACCGTTCACGACTCACGCATAGTTGTGAACGGCGGGCAGGCGTCACTCAGTTACAATTCGTCCGGGACGGCCAGCGCTGGACCTACGGTTGTGAACGGCGGGCAGGCGTCACTCAGTTACAATTGAGACTCAATCAGGGTGTAGACGATACCGAGTTGTGAACGGCGGGCAGGCGTCACTCAGTTACAATTTTGCCCAGAATGACACGTATGCCCAGATGTTGTGAACGGCGGGCAGGCGTCACTCAGTTACAATATCGGCGGCGAGAGTCACTACAGTAAGCATGTTGTGAACGGCGGGCAGGCGTCACTCAGTTACAATCGAATCGCGCGCCCAGGCACGTTGCGAGGTGTTGTGAACGGCGGGCAGGCGTCACTCAGTTACAATGTGGACTCCACGGGCACGCATGCCTGTACGGTTGTGAACGGCGGGCAGGCGTCACTCAGTTACAATGCTAGCGGATTCCGCGGCATCACCGGCGCGGTTGTGAACGGCGGGCAGGCGTCACTCAGTTACAATCTTTCTTCTTCCGGCGCTGGCGCTTGACAGGTTGTGAACGGCGGGCAGGCGTCACTCAGTTACAATGGACTTCGGATGGCACGACACCCCAGAGACGTTGTGAACGGCGGGCAGGCGTCACTCAGTTACAATGAAGTCGAGCAGGCATGAGTCCTCGGCTGTGTTGTGAACGGCGGGCAGGCGTCACTCAGTTACAATAGGGAGTACGACAAGGACGGCAACCTGGTCGTTGTGAACGGCGGGCAGGCGTCACTCAGTTACAATTCAGGTCTGCAACGACGCCCAGGTCTACGAGTTGTGAACGGCGGGCAGGCGTCACTCAGTTACAATCGGTCATCGCCGGACAGCTGCCCGCGGCACGTTGTGAACGGCGGGCAGGCGTCACTCAGTTACAATGATCGTGGCTCTGCGCGTGGGACCGTGGGGGTTGTGAACGGCGGGCAGGCGTCACTCAGTTACAATACGCCAGCCGTTTACGAGGGCGATTCCATCGGCCGACGGGGTGGATCGGAGCGTTGCGCGGGCTAGAAAAACGAGAGTTGGTCGGGCGGACGCTCCGTCTGCCGACGGATTTTTCCGTGAAACACCTGCATCCGTCCGAACTGATGGTCGGTCAGGGTTAGCACTCTGACCTCGCCGTCCGGCGGTAGTGCGGCGCGAATCCGTTCCGCGTGGACCTGCGCGTTTTCTTGACTGGCGCAGTGGCGGCCGTAGACGGAGTACTGGAGCATGATGAATCCGTCCTGGAGCAGGTGTTTGCGGAACTGAGTGTACTGCTTGCGCGCCGCCTTCGTGTCCGTCGGCAAGTCGAACATCGCAAGTACCCACAACGTTCGAAATCCGCCGTAGGTCACAGAACCGGGATTTTGAGCTTCCCCTGCCGGTTTACCGCGACGTCCCTCAGGCTGACCGCGAGATGCTGAACGGCCACGTGCAGGGGAAATTTGCGTCCTTCGACGACGGCGTGCTCGTCGAGCAGCCCCAAGAGTACGGCCTTGCTCTTCTTGTCGATTTCAGTTGAGCCGTCTGCCGCCAGGCCGTGCACCCTGCGGTCCACGGCCGGTCTGAGCGGCTCCATCAGGTCACTGGCAAGGCCCCGTAGGGGCGATCCCTTGTGGGCGCCCTGCTGGTCTGAGCGGCTCCATCAGGTCACTGGCAAGGCCCCGTAGGGGCGATCCCTTGTGGGCGCCCTGCTGGTCTGAGTGGCTCCATCAGGTCACTGGCAAGGCCCCGTAGGGGCGATCCCTTGTGGGCGCCCTGCCGGTCTGAGCGGCTCCATCAGGTCACTGGCAAGGCCCCGTAGGGGCGATCCCTTGTGGGCGCCCTGCTGGTCTGAGCGGCTCCATCAGGTCACTGGCAAGGCAGAGCGAGTCATACCGGTTGTGGTGGTGCAGTTCAACCGAGGGGTGCAGGCCCGCGGCGCAAATGGCGCGGGCTACAACCGCCCGCAGCACTGCATACCCGTAATTGAGCAGCGAGTTGACTCCCGCACCGGTCCGGTTCCTGCGAAACGACGGTCCGAACAGCAGCGGCCAGTAGGCCCGCGCCGCCCGCGCTTCTATGTTGTCCGGGTCGCCGCTGCGGACGAGAGGGGCCAGGTCTGCGATTCGCTTACCCGGTTCGCCAAGCAGTCGCGCTTGGGCGGTGATCTTGGAACGAACTATCTGCTGCCAGAGCCGCTTGCGCCGGGGCAGCGTCATCGCCACCTGTGCCCGCAGCGTCTCGGCATGTACGCTGTGACCGCTGAGCGGGAGCAATATGGAACTTGGCAACCGCTTGCCATCGCAGCATACGACCACGGCGTTGTTCTCGGAGCAGGCGTCCAGAAGACCCTGGGTTACGACCGCACCGCTGTGGTTGAGGATCAGTATCCCCAGGTCCTCTATCGGGACTTGCCCGACCCGTTGACCGTCACGCTCGATTGCCATCTGGCCGCGTTCGACGTGTAGGTAGGAAGGAGTTGACACCTCCACGGTTCGTTTAATCACGTGCGGCCTTAATTTTTCCTAGGGGGCCGACCCTGACCTTTCGCATTCCCCGCTCCATGAGCACATTGACAGAGCGTACGACTCTAGTAGGTTCGGAATTTTCTTCATCGCTGGCAGCACGATGCAGTCTAAGCATGATCCGGTTATTGAGCGAATCGAGATTCTGCACGCGGTACAAGCGCTCAACACCGCCGTCGCCTAGTTCGACCATCTCATTGATCGACAAAGACATGAGAAAGTCCATCCCATCCCTTTCTTTGTCCACGATGGGCCGCTTATGGATGCGAGCACGCTCAGCGGCCTCTTTCATCGTGACGAAACACGGCTCGATCTTGCCAGTGCGCCGGTTCTTGAAAATCTCCACGTGGTGATTTTTACCGGTGAGCATGTACTTGAACGGCTTTTCGTCGCGAGTTAACCGGTCATACACCGGCACGAGATTCCCGCGCCGGTTCTCTTGCAGCCGCACCCGCCGGACGAGTACGCCACTTCTTGGATGACAAAGAGGTTCCTCGTCTGTGAAAGCCCCCCTGATCTTGTTTAACTCTTTTCTGCTTTCTTCGGCCAATTTCCTAAAGCGGGCCTCAATGGGCTTCCTCAGTATGGGGTCAACGACCTTCTGAGCCATGCCCCAGGTGAACTGTGAATCGAGGCGCTTCCGCCTAACGAATCGCTCTTCGCCGATCTCAGGGACGTAGCGCAACCCGTAGGATGTCTCTTCGTGAAGAGCGCCTAGGATCTTCCTCTGCGGCGCGTACGAAACGGCGATGCCGACCAGCGCTTCATCGACGGACTTACTGAATCCAGGCCAAGGCGGGTCGATTTTGAATCTTTTGCCGGACTGCCCCTTGGCCGATTCCCGTTCTGCACTGCGCACCAAACTCTGATAGACGGATCGATCGGTTAAAGCCACGACGATTGCGTCGATGGCATGGTGTCGATGGTCATGTCTGGGCTTTCGCCGGGAGTTATTTGGCGCCGGCGCGTCGCCCAGCAGGTGGTTGAGCTGCCATCGCCAACGCAGCATCGCGGTCGTTCCGCCCCTCGGCGCCTCGACGCTCTTCACTCCCAACCTGCCCAGGTAGTCCTTCGCCAAGCGACTGATGTAGCCCGTGTCATTCAGTTGCCTGGAGATAAAGTCGTCCAGTTCCTCGATTTTTTCTTGCAGGAACCTCTTCATCTTGGGCGGTGGGAACTTCTTGACGCGCTGGATGATCTGCTCCCACTTCACCTTGTCATCGTGATAGGCCTCCCAGGGAGTCCGGTTGCGTTTAACGTTGCGGTTCTCATCCGCCATGCAAAGGGTCTTGTTCATGTACGAGTTGTTTGGGAGGCGGCTGTAGGGGATGATGTGCTCGACGTCCACGTTCTGCCCGAACAGTTCGCGGAGAGAGATGGTCTTGCCTGTGTAGGGGCACCTCTGGTTGCTCTCGATCCACAGCCGGTACTTGATCTTGTAGTCCCTCGACGGATTGAGAATTCCTTTTTCCTTGGCCGCGCGCTCCGCAACATCGTTGAGCTTCTTGTTCTTGGCATTCTGTCTGTTTATGCGGTCGAGTTCCTTCTTGGACTTTTTCATCTCCCTTGGCAGCTCGACGCGTATCACATCCGGCTTGCCGTACTTGATGATGATGGCGTTGACCACTTTGCGAACCTCGAACAGGGCCTTCTGGACCACCGGATTTGGGACATCCGGAGGCTGATCGAGGAACGGGATGGCCTCGCGGGCCTTGTCGTAACCGTAGCACGCGGCTTTTCTGGCATCGCTGTACCGGACAGGTTTGTCTTGAGACAGTCCCTTTTCGAGTTCCGGCGTCATCCGCTTGATGGCCTTTAGCGAGTGGTTGGAGTGCCCGCCCTCGAACTCCAGAATGGCCAAGCGGAATGCGTGCTCCCGCTCAAAGCCCCAATGGTCTATCAACCTCTTCATCAGGCTGCGCTTGTCGTGAATCGTGAGCAGGTCTTCCACGAGGAGCACGCGCTCGGCTTCAGGCTGGCCGTCCCACCATTCGAGAATAACGTTTCTGATGCTTGCGGCAGTCCTGTTTCCCTTTAGATCCTTGGTTCCCGACTCCTCCAGGTTGAATTTCATGAATCGGGATATGCCGGCCGCCTTGCGGGCGGCGCCCCAAGTCATCGTCGATTTGACCTCCAGCTTTTCGGCAATCGCGCTTCTCTGTTCGGCCGTTAGCGGCACGTCCTCACCGGTCGTGCGGTCGCGGACCTCCAGGTGGTTTAGGTCTTGGAGATAGCGAAAGCGCTGGCACTCCAGCCGAGCTGCGGCTGCGCGTCTTCTCTGAGGCTCGAAAACGTCGTAGCCGAGCCGTCCACGCTTCAGTTTTAGCGGCCGCTGGTGGAATATCGTCTTGTATAGCTCGGCCTTTAGGCCATCGTCCCGCAGGACTTCGTGATACTGCTGTTGCTTGTCCCAGACCAGCTCAAACTCGTCCTTGTACATCTGCCGGTCTGTGTGCCGCCCGCGTCTGCGCTCGCCCTTGTCCAGATCGGCCAGGTACTCCCCGAGTGTGCGCTTGCCGGATGTCTCGATACTCTTGCGCAGCCCTTCTATTTCCTCGAGTACCTTCTTCTCTTCCCGCTGCCTCTCCTTTTCGGCATCGTTGCGGGTGTCGTCTTCGGCATCGCCCTCCGCGTCGGCAATGAGGCCTGCCACGTCGGGGTCGTCGACCAAGCTGCCCCAGCGGGTCTTGCGGTTGCTCTGGAATCCCCGGCGTGCGCAGAGGTGCAGAATCACGCGCCCCACCTCGTGCGGCTCTAGGGGCTCGTCCAACGCCTTCTTGCGGAGCGCGTACGGATCGCCGTCAACTCTTTCGACGAGTTCATTGAGAATTTTCTCCGGCTCAGTTGTCTCCAACAGTTCGCCGGGCAGCAATCCGGCGCACACCAGCTGGCCGGTCAGCCGCTTTCTTCTTCGCGCCCTGCGGTCCAGCACGCGGCGCGCTAGCCGGGCCTCCCGACGTTTCCGGTTCTTCGGCTTTTCCTTGCCGCCTTCCGTCTCCATGGGCTCTGGAAAGACGCGAACGCCGCAATCGATTATCGCCTGAGGTTTGCCGCGGCCATCGTCCTCGACCAACGCCCAGCCGATGGAATTGCTTCCCAGGTCCAGCCCAAGGGTGCGTATAGGAGTGACGCTCATCCTTGACACCTCCGCCGATTTGCAATAAGTTGAATCCAACTGAGTGACGCCTGCCCGGCCGTGCATACCAAGAGGCATTGGCCTCGCAGGATACCCAACAGGGACCTTTCAGCCTCCGGTTTTCCGGGGGCTGTTTATATTATATTTATATGAAGTAGCCCTCTAACTCCAAACATCCGTGTCACACTGGCGGGGCGCAAACCGTAGCGGCGTCCCTTGCCACGTGAACCGTAGGGGCGTCCCTTGTGGGCGCCCTGATACTGCGGCGTGGCGACCAACCATCGACGCGAATGGCGGCGTGGATTTAGGACGGGCGTAGGGGGTGGGTGACATCACGCGCCGTGGCGGTCGCGCGTGCCCCTCGCGTCCCCGCCGGGCGCCCATAAGGGACGCCGCTACGAGAAGGTGTCGCCTGCCGGGGGGTCAGTCTACGTCCACGCGGGGTGGGGGATTGAGGACGGGGTGGAGGGCCATTAGGCGGCCTCCGCCGGTGCCGGGCTTGCTGATTACCCCGTGGCGCACCTTCGTTTCACAGGTGAACATGTCTCCTGCGCTGAGCGGGATGTCGTCCTCGTCCCCGTAGGTGGCGGTGAGGCCGCCGTCGAGGCAGAACATCGCCTCTTCGTGCGCAGGGTGGTAGTGGTTTGGGGCGACGGCGCCCGGCTGGAAGATCAACTCCGAAAGATAGGACGATGCGGCTCCTGTGAAGTCGCCGACCATGTCGTAGCGCGCTATTCCGGGGAAGAACTCGTAGGGAGTGGCCTCGCTGCGGAAGGTGACGCCGCTTTCCGGCCGTCCGTCCACGATGGCCGAGTCGTCGGCCGGCTCCCTCTCGGGGTCTACCGATGGGTACATGGTGATCATGCGCGCCGGTCTGCCGGACTCATTGATGAAACCGTGTCCCTTGCCCTGCGCGGCCACCATGCAGTCCCCTTGCGAAAAGCGGAACCGCTTGCCGTCAAGGACCGCGATCAGTTCGCCTTCTACCAGGTACATGCACTCTTCGGTGTTGGGATGGGTGTGGTACGCGATCTCCGAGCCGGGGTCTATCGTGAGGTCGCTTACCGAGATCATCGTCGCGCCGGTCGATTCACCGGTCATCACGAGCCGGTTGACCCCGGGCCCCCTGGGTTCCAGTATCTGGTTGGCTCTCCTTACGATCGTCATTGTCGTTACCTCACCTTCTCAGCGCGGCGCGTGCTCTTGGCGGTGAAACCCTATCAGTTTGCCGCTTCGCTCTCTCCGGGCCACCACTGAAGCTTCCATGCGGCGTCCCAGAACAGGTACTCGTAGCGGGTGCTGGCCAGGAACGCCCGCTTCATGCGCGCTTTCTCGGCGTCGTTCGCTTTGGCGCCTAAGTCGTCGGTGAACTGGCGGAGCCATGCGGTAAGCTCGCGGTACTCCGGCACGTTGTATCCGGCTATCCACCGGGCGTGGAAGGAATCCTCCGGCGCGGTGGTGGACTCTCCGAGCATCTGCCCGATCTCGTCGTAGCCCCACTGGCACGGCATCATTGAGGCGGCGATGACGCCGATGGTGTCCTCGTACGCAAGGCGCAGCAGGTGGGTTGTGTATGCCACGGTCGCCGGCCCCGGCTCGGTGGACTCGAGCTGGTCCACCGTTATCCCGAAGTCGGCGCAGAATCCCCGGTGGAGTTCCATTTCGGAGTTCAGCGTCTCATCCAGCAGCTTTGCCCACCAGCCCATCGACTCGATGTCGGGGCACTTGGCGCACGCTAGGGAGACGACGCGGCAGTAGTCGATCAGGAACAGGTAGTCCTGCCGCATGAAGTAGCTGAATCGTTCAAGCGAGAGTGAGCCGTCTCCCATTGCGGTGATGAACGGGTGGTCCCTGTGGGCCTTGTCCCACTCACCTGCGTATGCCAGTCTCGTCTGATCGGAAAAGGTCTGTGCCATGGTGAACTTGCGCTTGGGGGGTTCTCCGTGATTCGTGTGCCGCCGGATATGCGACTCGCGCGGCGGAAAAAACGCTGCGCTGCGGCTACTAGGCCCGCCGGACTGAAATGGGCGCTCCGGAGGGCGCGGCCTTCAGCGTCGTGGGGTCTCCTTCTATCATGCCGAGCACGTTGACCGCACTCGCCGGTCTGATCTCGTCGCCCCGGCTGGCCGGCGTTCTGCCGAAGAATAGGCACAGCGCGTTGCCGGGCGGCCAGTATCCGACGGCGCCGAGCTCCACCGTTTCCTGTGCGTCCTCTTCATCTGCCGATACCGGAATGGAAAAGTAGATTTCATCCCCCCAGGTCTGCACCCTGGCCGAGAGGGGCAGCGCCTGCCACAGCGCGTCGGCGGTCGCCGTGCCGTTAAGTTCCGCCGTCACCGTCACTCCGGCGGTCTCGATTACTATCCTGCGCGGGTCGCTCGTGTCCATGATGTTGCGTCTGCCGGTAGGACGGATGACTACCCTCTCCGGCGTGACTTCCACTCCTCGTAGACTCTTTTTGTCTCCTCATTGAAGGGATAGAACGTCTTTGCCGAGATGCGCCGCTCTATGACGTGCTCCAGTACGGCCTGCTCAATCTCCTCGTGTTCGACGGCCTCGTCGGCGACCTCATCGGCAAGCTGCGACGGGAGCACGACTACGCCCTCATCGTCGCCTATGAGCGCATCGCCCGGCCAGACCAGCACGCCGCCGCACTGGACCGGCTCGTTGACGCTGTAGGGCAGGATGTGGGGTTCGCCGACGGTTGGAGTAGAGCCTCCGGCGAATACGGGAAAGCCGTACTTCGCCACCTTGTGGCCGTCCCGGACTGCGCCGTCGGTGACCAGCCCCGCTGCGCCGCTGGTGAGGACGCGCGAATATACGACGTCCCCGCCGGTAGAGGCGTCCGGCCTGCCCATGGCGTCGGCGACCAAGACGTCGCCGGGCCGTAGCCTTTCTAGCGCGTCCCACCTTGGGGTCTCGTTGAACTCGCGTCCCTGGCCGCCGCGGGCAATTCTCTCCTGAAGGTCTGGCCGCGATGGGAGAAAGCGGAGGGTTACCGCCCTGCCGGCGAGATGACGCCCCGGGGCCAGCGGCCTGACCCCGCGCATCCACGTGTGCTCGTAGCCGCGCTTGAGCAGCAGTCCGAGAACGGTGGCCCCGGAGACGCTTTCGAGCTTGCGAAGCGTGGAATCCGGGACTTTTTCGACTGGTTCGGCCATTGGCGTAATTCAGGGGCAGCTGGCGTGAGCGTCCGGCGCGAAAGTATAGCAACGTGCGGGATGTGCTGGCGCTGTCTGTTAGAATCCGGTCATTCCCGACACTGTGCCGCCCCGATATCGAAGGCGCACGCGATCCTAGCCGGCCGGAGCGCGACTTGCAGGGCAACCAGAGCGACAATCGTGCACAGCTGAGCTGGGTCTATCGTATAGACGCCCGCCTGCGGGCATTCGTCATCTTTGCCCTAGTCGCCGCCATCGCCCTCGGCATAACGGCGCGCGACGGCGTGGTAGGCGAAGGCATAGACCTCATGCTGGCGGTCTACTCCGGGCTGTTCGCCGTCTACGTCCTGTTCCGGTTCGGCTACTTTGCCGACCGCGTCCTCGTCCGGCTACACGGTGAAGATGCGCTCAGCGTGGAGAAGATGCGCTCGACGCAGGGAGGTAGGCGGTTCGTGCCGACTGCGCCGGAAAAATTCATTCGCGGTGAGGAGGCGCAGGCCGAACTGGACGGGGAGGACAGGGTGATCGGCGTTGAGGTGAACGGGGACGCGGTGGCCTTTCCGATGTCGGCCATGGCGTTGCGCGAAGTGGTCAACCTGGATATAGGCGGCGAGCGCGTGGCCGTTTCCTGGTGGGCAGTCGCCTACTCGGCGCGTGCGTTCCGCCGCAGGACTGCCTCGGACGAAGTCATCACGCTCGAGCCGGTTCCCAAGACGGTCTTCAACTCCGCCGTATATGACGATGAAACGGGTGACGGCAAGTGGGTGCAGTTCCTCGGACAGGCCGTTGCCGGAGAGCGCACCGGCGAGACGCTGGATCAGGCCCCCGCGCTGGCTACGAATTGGAGCGCATGGTCGTCGGCTCATCCCGACACGGAGTTGCTTTCCAAGGAGGGCACGCCGGAGTGGGACATATTCGAAAGCTACTACTTCAATGACAGGCCCGGCCTGCACCGGCAACCGGCCAAGGACCGCCGGCTCGGTAACAAGGAAATGGTGTTTGGCGTCGCGGTAGGGCACGAAGCGAAGGCCTATCCGTACCGCTCCCTGATACAGGAGCCGCTGATCCACGATGAGATAGGCCGCGAGCCGCTGCTCGTGCTGTTGGAACGAGTCAGCGCAACCGCCGCAGTGTTCAGCCGCGTCGTAGCCGGTCGCGTTCTCAGTTTCGAGGCCACTTCCGACAATCCCCGACGGCCGGAACTGACCGGAGCGGCCCCGATCATCCCCGACGCGGAGGAGCGGGATACCGGCGAACGCGACGACGCTCCAAAAGAGCCGGAGACTGAGGTGGTGCGTTACCGGACCTTTGACGCCGGCGAAACGCAGGAAGCCAAGGACGATGAGGACGATGACGGCCAGGAAGAGTCGGCCGCCCCAGCGCTTCAGATCGAGTACGAGCCCTTACTGCTGCGGGACGTCCAGACCGGCAGCGTGTGGCGCGCACTGACGGGGCGGTGCATAGAGGGTGAACTGGAAGGCGAGAGGCTGCGGATGCTAAACGGGCAAACGGGCTTCTGGTTCGTCTGGTCCCGCTTCTATCCACACGCCGAACTGATGCCTCTGCCGGACGAAGATGAAGGCTGACCGCCGGCCCGCCGGCCCGTCGCTGAGTGGGATCGTGCTGGCCGGCGGCCTGTCTGAACGCCTAGGTTGCCCAAAGGCGCTGGTCGAGGTTGGCGGACAGACGCTGTTGGAACGCGTGGTATCCACGCTAACCCCGATGTGCGGAGAGCTCCTACTTTCGCTGAAGCCGGGCCTCGGCGGTGAAATAGAGGATGCCGGTCTCGCGCTCGGCATGAGCATCGTGTGGGATAGGGCAGGCTACGATGGGCCGCTGGCCGGGCTGCACGCGGGACTGTCGTCGGCCAGCCGCCCGCTCAGCGTCGTTCTGGCGGTTGACCATCCCTTCCCGTCGCCGGAGGTATTGCGCCTGCTGACTGCCGCCGCGGACGCCGGCGAAGGCGAACCCCGTTGCGCCGTGCCGGAGGTCGGGGGTCGCTTGCAGCCCCTGCTGACCGTCTATCCGTCGAGGGAGTGGGGCCTGCATTCCGGCGCCAGCCTCGCCGATGGGATTCTTTCGCCAAGCCGGATGATCAGGCGGGCCATCGAGACCGGACAACCGGCGGTCGAGGTCATTTCAGACGACCGTATCAAGAAGCTAGACCCGGAGTTGCTAAGCCTGTTGGACGTGGACACGCCGCAGGACTTGAAACGCTCGCGCCGCATAGCCACCGCATCCCGCGCCCCCTAGGGGCGTCCCTTGTGGGCGCCTAACGGGGACGCGGGGCGCACGCGCGACCATCTACCAACCCGTAACGCGCCCACCGCCCCACTAAAAACTCAAAACTAACAGTTGGGCCGCTACTCGTAACGCAACGCCTCGGCCGGGTATACCTTCGAGGCTTGCCTGGCCGGCAGGAAGGTCGTTGTGAGCGAGAACACCCACGACACGGCCACTATCGTCATGACGGTCAGCCACGGTATGGAGAACGCCAGGCCGCCGAACTCCCTATTGATCTCACTCACCACCTGCCACGAGATTACGGTACCGAGCAGAAGGCCCAAGCCGATTCCCGCCAGCGCGATGAAGGAGGACTCCAGCAGGAAACTCGTCCTGATCATAGACTCTCGAAATCCAATGGCCCGGAGCATCCCGATCGCCTGCGTCCGCTCCACGACCGCTCTGACCATCACCACGCCAAGCGATGCGACTCCCACGAACAGCCCAAGCCCTACGAAGCCCTGGAAGAGCAGATTAAACGCCCGGTTGGCGGAAAGGTCTCTGTTGATCTCGTCGAGCGTGATGGCCGCATTCATGTTGTGATCTAGGAAAGCGTTCTCCAAGGCGGAGGACACGGCATCGACTTCGGCTCCCGGTGACAGGCGGAAGTGGTAGGTGGTCAGTACATTCGATACCGACGTGACTTCGTCTATCAGCGCCGTTGTGCCTATCAGCGTGGACTGTTGGAAGGCGAGTGAGTCAGTGATTCCTATTACCGTCTTGGTAATGGTCTCAGCCCCGCCTTGGTCTCCACGAATCTCCACCTGGAACGCAGTAATGTCTCCCGTTTCGTTCGACTCTATGTCCTGAACCTTGAAGCTGGTGTCGCCGCCGGCGCTGAAGGGGTCGCCGGTGACCAAGACGCCGGCTCCTACGACCGCCAGGTCTGGATCGGCGAGGAGTGCGGCCCAGATTTCGGCGTCGTTGGAACCGTACGCGGGGTCGAAATGCGAAAACTCCCAAAGAGTGGAGGAGATGAGGGAATCCTCCAAGCCGACTATGCCCATTCGCAGGAACCTGCGCTCCTCGATCTCCTTGCCGAGGTATGGGCCTACCTGCCTGGCTTCGATCAGTGATCCTGAGCGGCCCCCAACGACCTGAAAGTCTTCCGGATTGAGGCTTGGCGAGTCGGCAATGGCGGCATCGATGTCTTCTATAGGCAACTCTTTGCTTATGGACGCTCGAATGTCATAGCCGCCGTTTATGCGCTCCACGTTGTTCACTATGGCGTTGTTGAATGCCTCGGTGATGGCTGCAAAGACCATCAGCGTGAAGACGATCAGGGCAAACATCGCGATGGTAAGGCCGGTGCGGAACCTCGACTCCAAGGGGTATGAGAGCGCAGCCTTGAGCACCGGCCTCATGCCGCCGACAGGCCCGAGGAACCGGCTTACCGGCCACAGGACTACGTCGGCGTTGTACATCACCAGGGTGACCGCAGCGCCCGTTAGGAACACCCCTGAGAGTATGAACATCTCCAGGTTGCCGCTCAGTTCGCCGGTAAGGGAGTCGAGAGCGTTGTTAGGCAGCAGCCACAGGATGAGCAGCAGGATGCTGCCGGCGGAGAAGGAGATGCGCGCGACTATGTCTTCCCTAAGCTCGGTGCGGCTCAGGATTAGGCTGATGGTCTGGCCTATGCTGATGCAAATCAGGGAAGCGCCTATGGAGAACGTGGCTGCCGAAGAAGCGTTCACTCCAGCCATTGTGATGAGCACGCCCACTACGGTGACCGGCCAGCCCAGCCTCACGTAAGGCGAGAGCAGCCTGTACGTGGCGACTATGATGGAAATGAGCCAGACGACGATCGTCAGGTGCAGTAAGAACATAACGAGCGAGCGCACTCTGGATCCGCCAACTATCAGGCGGTAGAGGTTATAGAGAGGCCCCAAGAGGGCTATCCCTAGTTGGATTAGCCGGTCGCTGAGACTCGGCGTGCTGGTAGGAACGAACTCTTCCGGCAGGCCGCGTATCGCCACGGAGATATTGAGCTTGCTCACCCGGTACGCAGAGAAAGCCACGGTTATCAGGGTGACCACCATGCCCGCGGCGAAGGCCAACAGCAGCGAGCGCGGCTGCAGTCCGAAGCGGATCGTGAAGTTGATGTCTTCCGGTACGAGGCCGATCAGCAATTCGATCAAGGCTAAGCTGGCAAATATCCCGAGCAGCACGCCGGCGATGGAGGATGCGAACGCGTAGGCCGCTCCCTCGTAGATGAAGGCCTGCACAAGGTGTTGGCGCTTCATGCCTACAGCCCTGGCGATTCCCATCTCGGTCGTGCGCGAAGCGGCCAGCATGACGAATACCAGGAAGATGAGCAGCAGCCCGACCATTATCGAAAAGGAGCCGAATATCCCGAATATGGTGGTAAAGAAGCCGCCTACGAGGTCGGCTATCTCGACTACGTCATTCTTTATCTCCCCCACGGACACCGTCTCGAGCTGGGCGAACATGATGGTGGCGGCGAAGGCTTGCTGACTCTGGCCGCTGTCCTCCAGGGACAACGCCACCGAGCCCGCGACCACGTCCTTTGTGATCAGGGAGCGGAATCTACGGCTGGGCTCGCCGCCTTCCTTGAGTTCCGAGACAAGCTCTTCCAGGTCTTCGGTGACAAGCGCCGGCAGGTCTTCGTTGGAGGCGAGGTACTCCTCGATGGCTGCAACCGCCGCAGGTTCACTCAGAATCTCAAACAGACTGTCAGCGATATCGTCATTCGAGAAGGCTATTCGAAGGTCGTCGGCCGCATCTTTCGACACCCCTTCGTCTGGACGCAGACCGCCCTCTACCGAGATCTCGATCCTGTTGGCCTGGCCCGGACGCTCCATGGCCGACTGCATCGCGGCCAACTGCACCACGGCCACTGCGTTCGAGGGGACATTCCCTCTAACACCGGACAGGCCCTTTTCTTCCACCACGGCGGCTACGGTGAATTCGTGACGGCCAGTGGGCGCGATGACGGTCACCTGATCTCCGGCCCCCGCCTCCAGGTCGGCGGCCATCGTTTCGTTCAGCAGTATGCCGGCAGGGCCCAGGGATGAAACGTCGAAGACCTCTCCGCGCGTGGTCCTGATCTCATCGAAGCCCCCCATTCTCTGCGTGTCGATGCCCAGCACCGGCAAGCCGATGGAGGTACGCTCGGCGGCGTCATTGACTATCGGCAGTTCGGTACGAATCTGAGGCATCGCACCGTCCACCAGCTCGTGGCTGTCCGCCGCCGCGAGCACCTTCCGCACATTCTCCTCGGAGATGTACTCGTTATTGACTCGTACGAACGCCGGGGCACGCACCTCTATGTCCGTGGCGCCGAGTGCGTCGAGCGCGCTGCCGCGAATGGAGGAACTGACGGTGTCCCCTATGGCCAGCGCCGAGGCGATGATGGCGGTGCTCAGCATCAGCCCCAAGACGATCAGCACGGACTGTCCGCGCCGCCTAGGGATGTTGCGTACGCCGAGCTTTACGAGGGCCCTGTTGCGGTTGGCGAAGAACGCTATGACCGCCATGAAGATGAGCAGTATCGCCACCATCACGATGGTGAGAGTTTCTACCGGTATGCCGAACAGCTTTTCCATCTTCCGCTAGCTCGCCCCGGTAGTCCTGTCCAGTTCGATTTGGCCGTCTCTCATGTTGATCATTCGTCCTGCGCGGCCCCCCACGTCGCGGGTATGCGTAACGATTACGAAGGTCTGCTGGTTCTTCTCGTTCAGGTCGCACAGCAGGTCCATCACGTCGGCCGCGTTCTCGCTGTCCAGGTTGCCGGTCGGCTCATCCGCCCAGACTATTGCAGGCGTGTTGACGAGGGCCCGTGCGATGGTGACCCGCTGCTGCTGCCCGCCGGACAGCTCATTGGGCTTGTGGTCGGCCCAGTCGGCCATCCCCACGTCGTCCAGTCCTTGCAGGGCCATTTCCCGTGCGCGCCCAGGCTTTTCACCGGACACCAGCAGGGGCATCTCCACGTTTTCGAGGGCGCTCAGCACCGGCAGCAGGTTGTAGTGCTGGAATATGAAGCCCATCGAGCGGGCGCGGTACTCGCTCAGCGCGTCGTCGGGCAGGTCTGCAAGCGGCTGGCCCGCAATGGTCACGCTGCCGGAGTCGACTACGTCTAGGCCCGAAAGGCAGTTCAGCAACGTGGTCTTGCCGCTCCCGGACGGCCCCATCACCGCGACCATCTCGCCGCGGCCCACCGACAACGTGACGCCGCGCAGCGCGTGCACCGACAGCGTCCGGGACCTGTAGGTCTTTACTATCTTTTCTGCGGCGATGATCGGTTCCTGTTCCAACCAAGTTTCTCCAAGATGAGGGATGTGTCTGTCAGGTCTTAAGGATCGGAAACTAGCCCGGTATTTCTGAACTCTGCGCCTTAGGCGCATCGAGTACATCGCCGCGGCGGACCAGGCAGGGCCGGATTGTCGCTTTCAACATATTCTAACGCCTATTCCGGCCTGTGCCGGTTGAGTGCAGACCCTCGGCGCGGGGCCGGCTGCGCCGGTGGCCCGGCGTGCAGTGTGAAATGGGAAGACCTGCGTGCGCCGTGCTGTCACGCAGGCCTGTTTCGGAAATTAACATCGTTTCCCTTTACGCAGCGGATGCCTTGACGGTTTCACTGCCGGGGCTGAATTCGGCGCGGCCGGCCTCCGGTCTGCGGAATACAGGCGCTGGCTCGCGCCGCCGCTCAGGGCAGTCTATGGCAAAAAGACATCGCCGCTACGTTAATATGACGCCAAATTGCCACCGGGAGGTTCAGCAAAGCGCTATGACAACTTCAGATGAGGCTCGGTCTGACGAAAAGCCCAGGAAGGCCCGCCGGGTGCGGAAGGGCTTGGTCGTGGTCAATACAGGCAACGGCAAAGGCAAGAGCACGGCGGCCTTCGGCATCATGTTTCGAGCTTGGGGACGCGGCATGAAGGTGTGCGCCGTGCAGTTCATCAAGAGCGACAAGTCGATGTACGGCGAGCAGATGGCCGCAGAGAAACTCGGTATCGAGATGATCTCCTCAGGTCGCGGTTTCACCTGGACCTCTAAAGACCTGAGCGAAGACGCGGCGCGCGCCCGCAACGGCTGGCGAATAGCCCAAGAGGCCATGTCGTCCGGCGACTACGACGTTGTGGTGCTCGACGAGATCACCTATCCGGTACGCTACGGCTGGATAGAGGCGCGCGAGGTGCTGGATGCGCTGGAGCGGCGGCCGCCCATGTTGCACGTGGTGGTCACCGGCCGCCACGCTGCCCCGGAGATCATCGAGGCGGCAGACCTCGTTACCGAGATGCGGCAGGTGAAGCATCCCTACCACGACCAGGGCATCCTGGCGCAGCGCGGCATCGAATTTTGAGCCGCGCGGCCGTCCTAGTTCGCTACTCCCGCCTGTGATGCGCAAGTTCGAGATACAGCCGCTTGACCGCGCCGCCATGGACGCCGCCGCCGCCCGCCAGATGCGCCTCACCAAACCGCACGGCAGCCTCGGCGCGCTCGAGGAAGTGGCTTGCCGCATGGCCGGGATACAGGGCCGCGAGATCCCTTCGGCCAATAACAGGCACATAGTCGTGGCCGCAGCCGATCACGGGGTGACGGACGAGGATGTGAGCGCATACCCGCCCGACGTAACAGCCCAGATGGTGCACAACTTCCTGCGCGGCGGCGCTGCGATTAACGTCCTCGCGCGCATGTCCGGCGCCTCTCTGATCGTCGTCGACGCAGGCGTGATGTCACCCGGCGTAACCGGCAACCCAGGTCTTTGCTCCATGCCTGCTGGACAGGGTACGGCCAACTTCGCACGCGGCCCGGCGATGAGCAGGGCGCAGGCTGAACAGTGCATCACGAACGGCGTTGACATTGCGGCGAAACTGGCAGGCCGCGGCGCGCACGTCGTCGCGCTTGGCGACATGGGTATAGGCAACACCACCTCTGCGACGGCCATCACCGCGGCAATTACCGGGATTGACACAGAACGCATTACGGGGCGGGGCGCCGGGCTGGATGACGCCGGGCTGGCCCGCAAGACGGATGTGGTGCGGCAGGCGCTGGAACTGCACAAGCCTGAAATTTCCGACCCGCTGGGCCTACTTGCCGCCGTGGGAGGATTCGAGATCGCATTTCTCACCGGGCTGGCGCTCGGCGCCTCGGAGCGACGGATCGCAATTGCGCTGGACGGCTACATCGTCACCTCCGCCGCCCTGGTAGCCCACGCAATCGATCCCGGCGTGGCCGGATACATGTTCGCGTGCCACCTGTCCGCCGAGCCGGGACACAAGGTTGGACTGGACCGGCTGGGCCTGACGCCGCTTCTCGACCTCGGCATGAGGCTGGGAGAGGGTTCAGGGGCTGCGCTCGGAATGATGGTCATTCAGGCAGCCGTCCAACTGCACGGCGAGATGTCCACGTTCGACGAGGCCGCGGTGTCCGGACCGATTGGAGGAGGCGGATGAGCGCGCTCACCGCTGCGATTCGCTTCCTCACCGTACTGCCGGCGGGCGCACAGGAGTGGGACGCCCGCGCCACGGCCCGCTCGGTGGTCTTCTTTCCGCTGGTGGGCCTCGCTGTCGGCGGCACAGCGGCGGCCGTCAACTGGGTGGCCCGGCTTGCAATGCCGGACCTGCCCGCGGCCGCCCTTGCTCTTGCCGCAGGGGTCATACTCACCGGCGCGCTGCACCTCGACGGGCTAGCGGACACCTTCGACGGCATATTCGGCGGCCGCGATCCCCGCCGCCGTCTGGCGATCATGCGCGACCCTTCGGTCGGCGTATACGGCATCGCCGCGGTGGGTCTCGTACTGATCGCCAAGTGGGGCGCAATCGCGTCCATGCCCAACCTGTACGGCTGGATCGCCATAGCGGTATCGGCGATGGCCGGACGAAGCGCCGCCGTGGCCGCAATGGCCGCATTCCCATACCTGCGCACTCAAGGTCTGGGGACTGCCTATAACGCCGGCTCCCGCGTGACTTATGCCGCCGCGGGCCTATTGGCCTTCGCCCTGGGCTTCATACTGGCCGGGCCATATGGCCTGGCAGTCGTTGGCGGCTCTGCTTTGGCAGGTCTGGCTGTCTCATGGTTTGCCTCGCGCAAGCTTGGAGGAGGCGTTACGGGTGACGTCTATGGCGCATCGGTGGAAATCGCGGAGACCTGCGCGCTGATAACGTTTGTCGCCATCTTCAACGTAGGCGCAGCCATCGCGCCGGTCTGGAGCGTGTAGAAATGTGGCGGCGGCTTCTCACCCTCGCCCTGGCCGTTGTGTGGGACAGGCAGTTCGGAGAGCCTCCTAAGGCGGCACACCCCGTCGTGTGGATGGGCAAGGCGGCCGGTATGGCCGGGCAGCCCAGCGGCGACAGGCAGAGCGACCTAGTGCGCGGTCTGGTTACGGCCGTCGCCCTCCCGGTCGCCGCGGCTGCGGCTGCCGCCGTGGCCACCCGCGTCCTCGACCGCGCCGGCCCCATTCTGTCCGTCGTTGGGGGCGCATACCTGCTCAAGAGCATGTTCGCCATAAACGCCATGACCCGGGAGGCTGAAAAGGTGGAGCGCGACCTGGCCGCAGAGTCGACCGAGGATGCTAGAAGATCGTTGTCCCGCATCGTTTCGCGTGACGTCTCCGCACTTGACGAGTCGGAGGTCGCCAGTGCGGCGATTAGCTCGGTCGCCGAGAACGTGACCGACAGCGTGACGGGCCCTCTTCTTGCATACGGTATGTTCGGGCTGCCCGGCGCCGCAGCGTACCGGGCCATAGACACCCTCGACTCGATGATCGGCTACAGGGGCGACTATGAGGCCCTGGGCGCCGCATCCGCCAAACTGGACGACGCCGCCGGGTATCTGCCGGCTAGGGCTGCGGGCGGCGCCGTCGTGGCGGCCGCAGCCCTTATGCCGGGATTCGACGCATCGGAATCCGCCAGGACCATGATCGAAGAGCACGGACGCACGCCCAGCCCAAATGGAGGCTGGCCGATAGGCGCCATGGCCGGAGCTCTTGGAGTGGAGGTCGAAAAGACCGGCCACTACAGGCTCGGCCCAGAGGGGGAAAGGCCCAGATCGCGGGACATACGCCGCGCGAACCGTCTTTTCACCGGAGCCGCGCTCGTGGCGGTCGGCATAGCGGCCGCCCTCATAATCGCCAAGAATCGCTAGCATTGCGGCATACATCCGGCCAGCGGCCGGCCTCGGAAGGGAGCGACGACGATCGGCAGAGTGATACTGATACGGCACGGCGAGACGGACTGGAACGTCGCGAAGCGCATCCAGGGGAATACCGACCGCCCGCTAAATGCGCGCGGAGGAATGCAGGCGCAACTGGCCGCGCGATACGTGCGCAAGCGGTTTGAATTCTCACAGATATGGTCGAGCGACAAGAGGCGCTGCGTACAGACCGCCGCCGCGCTGGAACTGCCGTTCAAGCGCACGCCGACGCTTCGCGAGATCGACCTGGGCCAATGGGAAGGCAGATCGTGGAGCGAACTGCAAGAAGAGTCGCCCGAAATGGCCGCCCGCTACTTCCGCGCCGATCCCACGTTCCGCGTACCGGGCGGTGAGCAGATCAGTGGTGTGGTAGACCGCGGCCGCCGTTTCATGGACGAGGCAAGGCTGGCGGAAGCGGAAGGAGACGTGGCCGTCGTCGGACATGGCGGCTCGCTGGTGGCCCTCCTCGTCGCAATGCTTGACCTGCCGGTGAACGCGATGAGCAAGTTCCACCTCGACAATTGCAGCGTGAGCGTCCTGGATGTTGCGCCGGGCCTCATCCGCCTGCACTCGTTCAATGAGACCGACCACCTCGAGGGGACTATGGCTGGGCCGGGCTGGTGAGCGGCAGGGCTGCCACCCTGATGTTGCAAGGAACTGCGTCATCGGTAGGGAAGAGCCTGATGGCGGCCGCGCTGTGCCGCATACTCCGGCAGGACGGCGTTTCCGTGGCGCCCTTCAAGGCGCAGAACATGTCCAACAACTCGTGGGTTGCACCCCAAGGAGGCGAGCTGGGCCGCGCGCAGGCATTGCAGGCCGCAGCAGCAGGCATTGAGGTGTCTACCGACATGAACCCCGTGCTGCTCAAACCCGAGGCCGACAGCCGGTCCCAGGTGGTGCTGAACGGGCGGGTGGAGGGCAGCGTATCCGCCGCCGGTTACTACCGCTCCAAACGAAGGCTGTGGCCGCACGTAACGGCCGCGCTCGACAAACTGAGGTCGTCCTACGAGGTCGTCGTGATCGAAGGCGCGGGAAGCCCCGCCGAACTGAACCTGCGCCCGAAAGACATAGCCAACATGAGCGTCGCCCTCTACGCAAGCTCGCCCGTGATGCTGGTTGGGGACATCGACCGCGGCGGCGTCTTCGCGTCCCTGCTTGGCACGCTGGAACTGCTGGAACCTGATGAGCGCGAGCTCGTCCGTGCGCTGGTCATCAACCGCTTCAGAGGCGACCCGGCGGTACTAGAGCCGCTGCCGGAGATGATCGCCCAGCGAACGGGAAAGCCCATCGCGGGCGTCGTGCCGTTCATTCCCGGCCTGCGTCTGCCCGACGAGGACGCAGCCGCCCTGGACGGTGCGTCCGGGGCGGCTCACGGCGCGGAGAGCGGCCTGCAAGCATCGGTGATACGGCTGCCCCGGATATCCAACTTCGATGAGTTCGACCCACTGGCCCGCTGCGGCGTAGCCGTGGACTTCGTGAGCTCGCCCGAACGGCTGGCCGCATCTCACATAGTCATACTGCCCGGCACGAAGAGCACGATTGCAGACCTGCGCTGGATGAAGGCGCAGGGGATCGACACTGCGGTGAAAGCCGCTGCCGGACGGGCCGCGGCCGTACTGGGAATCTGCGGCGGCTTCCAGATGTTAGGCAACCGCCTCGACGACCCGCACGGGGCCGATTCACACGCCGGCGACGGCGAAGACGGTCTGGGCCTGCTGGACTGCAACACCACCTTCGCGGCGCAGAAACGGACCAGGCGCGTCGAGTTCCGCCTGGGCCGGGGCGCCGGCCTGCTGGAAGGCGGCGCAGACGCACTGGGCGCAGGGTATGAGATTCACACCGGCATCACCACCGTGAGCGGGGCGCAGCCCTTCACGCTCTACGCGCAAGACGGCGCGACCGAGACCGACGGCGCACTCAGCCCTTCCGGTTGGACGTTGGGAACCTACGTGCACGGCCTGCTCGACTCGCCGGAAGTCACCGGCCGTATCCTCGGCAATACTGCGAAACGCTTTGGCCTTCCAACGCCCCAGATTCCATCATTCTCGGTCGAATCGGAACTGGACAGGCTGGCCTACACGGTGCGGGAAAACCTCGATATGGGCCTCGTCTACTCCTTGCTGGACCGCGGAGCCGGCACAAGATGAACGACCGCGTCACCTTGGTGATTGGCGGAGTGCGCTCCGGCAAGAGCCGCTTTGCCGCCGGCCTGGCGACCAAGTTGGCCGCAGGCGGGCCGGTGCGCTTCATCGCCACTGCCCGGCCCGGCGAATCGGGACATCTGGCTGAACGCATTCGCAGGCACCGCGCCGAACGCCCTCCAGCTTGGCGCACCATCGAGACGCCGCTGGACGTGGGCGAGGCATTGGCCCGGCCCGGCAAGGAGGACGCAACCATAGTCGACTGCCTGACGGTGTGGATCAGCAACCTGCTGTTGGAGTGCGGGGACGCCGATTCACCGGATTTTGAGGACAAGGCGCGCTCCCGTGTGAAAGTTGGACTGGATGGACTGATGAAGGCTCTGCGCAGTCCGGCGCGGCCTACGGTGATCGTGGCCAACGAGGTGGGGCAGGGCGTCGCGCCGCCCACGCGGCTGGGCGTGGTGTTCGCCGACCTCCAGGGAGAGGTCAGCCAGGCATTGGCCCGCCGTGCAGACTCGGTGTGGCACGTGGTCGCCGGTATACCGCTCCGCATCAAGTCGCCAGGGTGAATTCCGCCGCGAGATGCCGCAGCAAGGTGTTGCGCTCCACTGTCGGCCAACGTTCCGCCATTCTCCGTCTGAGAACCGTCGCTTCACCGCCCGTGTAGTCGAGCGATTCAATAGGCGGCCCGCCGATGATGACCAGCCGCCGCGCCGATTCCGCCGCCGCCAGGTTGCGAAGGTTGTTCGGCCCGACGGCCATGTCGCACAGGACGGTGACGTCGGCATCCCGCACCATGGCGAGGTGCCGCCCGTGCTGTTCATCGTCTATAGGTGAGAACGGAGGCGCCCCGACGAATGATATTCCCAGCGCCTCGGCGGCGGCGCGGTCCGTGTCGCCAAGGCCCAGCACTCCGCACGTGACGGTGTATCCCGTGCTGACCAGCTGGTGCATCAGATCCCTGCCGGAGCCTGCACCGCAGACCACGTGCACGGCGACGCGCTTTCGGCCGTCCGCGACGGACTCCTCGCCGGACGGGCCCAACAGCGAGACCTGCGGCCTGCCGGTGACGAGATCTGGCTCGATGACGGCCTCCACTTCAAAGGCGCTGCGGAGGTTCTCCGGCGTGAGCGTCTCCGCCGCCGTCCCCTCGGCCGCTATCCGGCCCTTGGACAATACCACCAGTCGGTCGCAGTACCTGGCGGCCAGTGAGACGTCGTGCATTGCTGCCACCACCGCCACGTTGCGCCGTTCGGCTTCCTCCCTAAGGATTTCCATCATCGACAGGCGCCGCTTCAGGTCGAGGCTGGCGGCGGGCTCGTCCAGCAGCATCGCATCCGCCTGCTGGGCCAGGGCGCGGGCCAGCACGACGCGCTGCCTCTCGCCGCCGGAGAGCGTGTCGAGCTGCCGGTCCTCGAAATCGCCTGTCTCGGTGCGCCGCATCGCTTCGCGCGCGATCTCCCTGTCCCTGCGCCCTTCCAGTTCGAAACGGCCCAGGTGCGGGTATCGCGCCATCAGCACGGTTTCGAGCGCGGTGAATGGGTGCGCCGCGTCGTGCTGCGGCATGAAGGCGATGCGCCTCGCCCGTTCGCCGGCAGGCACGTCGTTCAGCGGCGTCCCGCCAAGCAGGACCGAACCGGCATCTGGCTTAAGCAGGCCCGCTAGGCCGCGCAGCAGGGTGCTCTTCCCGGCGCCGTTTGGCCCGATCAGCCCGGCCACCTCGCCCCGTCTGGCCGCGAACGACACCGAGCGCAGCGCGGGCGCGCCGCCGAGGTTGACGCTCAGGTCGCGCGCCGTAATGGCCGCGGTCTGCGCGCCGGATTCGGCAGTGAGCGCGGTTGCAGTTTCAGCAGCGGCCATGTCCGCCCTTTGTGCGCTGCGCCACCGCTTCAGTCACCACGGAACGGCTTGAAGTCCTTGAAGCGCGCGTCGTAGAACATGCCGGGATATAGGAGCAACGCCGTCTCCTCGATTCCCCGGACGTTCCAGTGAGACAGCGTGGTGTACAACTTCGGGTCAGAGGAAACGACGCGGGCTCCGGCTATGGCGGGCACGTTCACGAGCGCCGGCTCCTGCATCAGCTCCATCATCAGTGTCGTTGCGCCCGGTTCCGGCTGCGTGATCAGTATCACGTCCGGATTCATGGCGGCTATCGACTCGACGCTGACCGTCTGGTGGCCGGAGATTCCGTCCCTCGCGGCTGCGTTGACGCCGCCTGCCGCCTCGATGATGCCGCCCTCGGTCGAACCGTCTCCGGCCGCCGAGATGGTATCCGAGAAGCGGGCGATGGACAGCACGGCCGGTCTGGCCGCATCTCCGGGCGGCGGCGTTCTCTGCGACACGAAGGCCAGCCTCTCCTCGATCTCAGCTGCCAGTTCAAGCGCCCGCTCTTCCGCGCCCAGGATGTACCCCATCAGCAGGATGTTCGGGATGTTGCCGGCCGCCGAGTTTTCGAGAGCGGCCCGCACCACCGGCACGCCGGACTCCTTGATTAGTTCGACGAGGTCGGCCTTGGAGTACTTGGAGGCGACGACGAGGTCGGGTTCGAGGCTCAGCGCCTCCTCTGCGTCCCGCTTCACCTTCCTGAGACCTTCCACCTGGCCTGCGATGTTGGAGTAGGTGGCATTGGCGGTGAAGGAGCCGATTCCTGAGAACCGATCCGTTCCCACCAGCGCGGCGATGATCTCGTCGTGGCCCAGCGAGAGGGTGTGTATGCGCTGCGGCGGAGCCGCTATGCTCACCCGTCCCTCGGAGGTCTCCACCTCTCGCGGCCAGCCCCGGTTCGTCACGTCGACGATCCCCGGCGCTGCCGGATACGGCGCGGGTCTTGGCGTGGGCGTCACCGCCGGCGCGGCGCGGCGTGTCGCCGCCGGGATGGCGGTCGACGCAGGCAGTGCGGTCGCGGCCTCCTGTGCGGGCATGGCCGTGGCCGCAGGAATCGGCGTGTCCGCTGGCCGCGGTATTGCCGGGGCCGACGTGGGCTGCATCTGCGGCGGAACGGGCGCGGCCCCGTCGCCGCCGCAAGCCGCCAGCGTAATCGCAATTGCAGATGCGATGGCCAACGTCACAGTGATGAATGGGGATCTGGTGACTTTCAACTTGAGGACTCCTTTAGTCAGGGACTCCGCGCAGGGGCATCTACAGCAGACCTGCACGGGACTTGTTGCGGACGAGTAAGAAGAGGAAGAAGGGCGCTCCGACGAACGCCGTGATGATTCCAACCCGCACCTCGGCGGGCGAGATGGCCACCCTTGCTACCGTATCGGCGGCCAGCAGAAACAGACCCCCGCCGAGGGCGCTAAGCGGCACGAGCACGCGGTGGTCGGCGCCGGCAATAAGCCTCAGCGCATGAGGCGCCACGAGCCCGACGAACGCTATCGCGCCGGAGAAAGCCACGGCAGCCCCCGTGATGAGCGACGCCGAGACGAGCAGCACGTTCCTCGTGAGCCGTACGCGTACGCCTAGCGCCTTCGCCTCCTCTTCGCTCACCATCAACAGGTTCAGGTCACGCGCCAGCAGCACGGCCGCGGCCAGACCGGCCAGCACCGGCGGGGCAGCCAGCCGCACGTCGGTCCACCTGGAAGCGTCCAGCCCGCCGGCCAGCCAGAAGATCATCTCCCGCTGCGCCTCGCGGTTCTCGGAGAACAGCACGATTGCCGAGATGATGGCGGCGAAGAAGGCGCTTATGGCCACGCCTGCCAGCAGCAGGGCCGCCATCGAGAACCTGCCGCCTGCGGACGCGATTGCGTATACCAGCATCAGCGCGCCCATAGCGCCGGCGAACGACATGGCCGGCAGCGCCAGCGGAAACGCCGCCTGGGCTCCGATGGCTATCGCTATCACCGCCCCCAGCGCCCCGCCGGTCGAGACGCCGATTATGCCCGGGTCCGCCATGGGGTTCCTGAAAAGGCCCTGCATGACCGCCCCCGACACGCCCAGGGCCGCGCCCACGATGAGCGCCAGCGTAATGCGCGGCAGCCTGATCGTCTCGATGATCGCCTGCTCGGCGTTCGTGGCGGAGCTTCCGCCGATACCGGCTAGGTCGAGCAGATATCCGGCCGTATGCGATAAGGGAATGGGATACGGCCCTATGGCGGCCGCCAGCACGACCAGCAGCACGATAAGCGCCAGCATCAGCGCCGAGCCTGCCATCAGCCTCCGCAACACCGGCGAGCCGGGCAGCAATCCACCCAACGCAATGCCCCGCGGCGGCCTGCCCGCCTTCCGAGACCCCTGCACAACCGTCACCCCGACTCCGATCGGGCATCCACAGTGCGGGGACGCCGCGCGCCGCGCGCTCCCGGATTATCAGCGCCTTCCCGGCGGTCTATGTGCAAACGAAAAAATCCCCGGCCGCACAGCGCGCCAGGGATTGGGAAGGCGTGGCATTACCCCGGCTGCTCGCCGGGTGGGAGCCGCGACCTGAGGCGCCCCCTGGGCGGGGAGCGGCCACTCAGCCCTGCCCGGCAGGTCTCCTGGCTCCCGGATCATCGCCGGTCCCGCGCCTTCCCACTCCCGGCAACGGGAGCAGTGGCATGAGCGGGGACGGCTAGCCGGTCACAGTGGCGCCACCGCAGCGGATTCGCACCGCTTTCCCTATTAGCCCCTCGTCTGTAGAGGAGCGCCGGGCGGGGTTGGCCTTCGTGACTGCCGAAAGGCTACAAGCCGCCCCAAAGCGGTGTCAACATCTATCCAGTATCCAGGCCGCCACGTGGAAGGCGAGTTGTCGTAGGCCGCCAAGCCCGCAGGGTGTCCGGGCAAGGAGTTGGCGTTATAGTATCGAGAGCGACGCGGTGCGGGACCGGACGCCGCCCGGCCCGCTCCCACTCCGCAGAGAAGGCATCCAATGACCGATCCGATAGAGCTAAAGAACCTCACCCTTAAGGTCAGGGACTTCGGCCCTATCGCAAGGGCCAACATAGACCTGCGCCCCATGACGGTCTTCGTCGGCCCAAGCAACACCGGCAAGTCCTACCTGGCCATCCTGATCTACGCGCTGCACCGCTTTTTCTACGGCGGCAACCTGCCCCCCTATATATTCTACGGCGGCAACCTGCGCCCCTATATATTCGACAGATCCCTCCTAACTTACGAACCTTCGCGGGAAGAGGGCCTACGATACTCTGAAGATGACCTTCACGCACTGGGCAGTTGGCTAAGAGATTTCACTGCCAAAGAAGAGGGAGATGCCTCTGGCAACGGTGCTTCTCCAGCCCTTCCAGAAGCGGTCGCAAGACTGGTTAGGCCGTATCTTGAAGCGGTTGGAGCACATGAGGACGTTCTCAGTGCTGAGGTGGCGCGTTGCTTTGGCGTTGATGACCCTTCCAGCCTCATACGCAACGCTATCACTCGTGGAAGCGAGATAGTTTTGGAGCGGCACGTCGCCGGCAACCACGGCACAGAAAGCTCACTCGGATATGGCTACTCAACCGGTAGATCCGAGCATGGCCTATCTTCGAGGATACCTAGCGCCACTCCGTTGCCAGCTCCAAGGAACGTGGAATGGTTTAGGCAGTCCTCGTCCTTTTTCGAAATGCTGCCGGACGTATTTCCTAATGACGAGCACTGGAACTACATAGCGTCAGCACAATTTGGTCAGCTTGCATCGGAGATACTCGGCCAGTTGGTAGAACCGTTGGGCCGCGTCGCCTACTACCTGCCGGCCAACAGGACGGGCGTGATGCACGCGCACCGGGTGGTCGTCGGGTCCCTGATAGGCCAGGCAGCCTATGCGGGATTCCGACAGGATACGCCGCTGCCCCAGCTCTCCGGCGTTCTTGCGGACTTCCTCGAACAGCTTGTCGGACTGCAGGAGGACCGCCGGAAAGGCCCCAAGCAACCTATCGCCGAACGGATCGAGGAACGTGTACTACAAGGCAATATCCTTATCAAGTCATCGCCCG
The DNA here is from genome assembly GCA_963663555.2 of Dehalococcoidia bacterium. Taxonomy (GTDB): domain Bacteria; phylum Chloroflexota; class Dehalococcoidia; order Lucifugimonadales; family Lucifugimonadaceae. The sequence goes on along the minus strand of CAXXNJ010000009.1, from coordinate 348,815 downwards.
TGGGATACCCCGAGTTCTTCTACCGGCCCAATGGATTGAAATTTGACCTAGGCCTGGTGAATTCATCCTCCATGGTGTCTGAACTGGCGCCGGTCGTACTATACCTGCGCCACGTAGTCCGGCCCGGCGAGACGCTCATCATCGAGGAGCCGGAGGCGCACCTCCACCCGGCCATGCAGGTGGAATTCATGCGTCAGCTGGCCGCGGTGGTCAAGTTCGGAGTACGCGTCATCATCACCACCCACAGCGAGTGGGTGCTCGATGAGCTCACGAACCTGGTGCGGCTGTCTGAACTCTCCGAGTCCGGCAGACAGGGTATAGAGGGCGGGCCGTATGCGCTCACCCCGGAGGAGTTGGGCGTCTGGCTGTTCGAACCCAAGAAGAGGCCCAAGGGCTCGGTCGTGAAGGAGATCCCGTTCGACGGAGAGTTTGGAGGATTCCGTTCAGGCTTCGATGACGTTGCGTTGGGGACCTACAACGACTATGCGGAGATAACCAGCCGGGTGTCGACGGAAAGCAAAGTTGCCCAACGTCGTTGACCGGTTTGGTGCAAGGATGCCCCGCGAGTGCCAGGTCAAGAAATGCAGGAAGCATGGCTGCACCCTGGACATGGGTGGCGCGCCGGGGCCATACGTCCTCATTGACATGGACTGTCCTCAACTGCGGCTCTCACCAAACCAGAGGAAGTGCGACTACCTCTTTGTCGGTCAAGACTAAAAGACTGTTGTAGCGCCTATCGAAATGAAAAGCGGTAGGCCGGACGTTGCCACGGCATTCGCACAGCTCCAGGCCGGAGCGGATTTCGCGCACCGACACGTTCCACAGTCGGTATCTGTCAAGTTCGTGCCGATCGTAGCCTGCGGAGGACGGTTGCATCCAAGAGACCTGCGGAGATTTCGGCAGACCAGCCGCGAAGTGAGATTCCAGGAACGATTCTCAGCCAATCAAGCTAGTCCGCTGCGGCACGACGTTGCTTGCGGCGCTACAGCATGGCCGTTGAGATTTGCCTCATCCGCGCTCCCAACTAGCAACTAAAAACTAAAAACTGACAACCCACCGGCGCGTCCCTTGCGCGGCGCGGTAGAATGGTTGTTAGACGATTGCACACGGACGCCGTTGTTGGGGGCGGCAGAGCCGGCGAGACGTTCGCCGTTCTGGATGAGCGCCGTAGTTAGCGAGAGGGGACGCTGCGTATGAGTTCGGCAGCAAAGAGCGGTACCAAGTCGCGGGCTGGCCGCAAGAAGCAGGAGCCGGAGGACGGGTGCGCACACCACTGGCTCATCGACCCGCCGAACGGCGCCGTCAGCTCCGGTCGCTGCCGCAAGTGCGGCGAGACACGCGAATTCCGTAACTCTATCGAGTATTCCTCCTGGTACGGCACCAGGAACTCCGGCCAGTCGAAGTAGCCATACGCCGCGGATGCTAGCGGAACAGGTCCCGCGCAGCATCCCTCAGCAGCGACGCCGACCCGCTCTCCGACGGCTTGAACTCCACGCCGCGCACCACAGCGGCCGGCACGCGGCCGGTCTCTCCCATCACGATCTGCGCCGCCGCCGCCAGCTCGTCCGCCAGCGATACCAGCGTCGCCCTCAGTTCCCTGCCGTTGTCGTCGGCGCTGCCCCGCAGGTCCACCAGCGGCTCGAAACCGCTGACGCCTATCGCAACGTTGGTGGAACCCTCTCGCCACGGCCGGTTGAAAGAGTCCGACACGATCACCGCGATGCGGCCGCCGTATCGCGCCTCCAGGCCCCGGCGGATGCGCCCGGCGGAACGGTCGGGGCTGACCGGCAACGTCGTCACCAGCTCATCGCCGGGCACGTTCGATGAGTCCACGCCCGCATTGGCGCAAATCAGCCCCTGCTTCGTCTCGACGATCAGTACACCGGGCACGGCCCTCACTATCCGCACCGTCTCATCCAGGATGACCTGCATCAGCCTCGCATCCTTGCCCGTCTTCTCCGCCAACTCGACCGCCCTTGCCGTCGGAGTCACCCCGGCTAGGTTGCGAACGCATCCCTCAGCCTTGGAGACGATCTTCTGAGCGACCACCACCACGTCCCACGGCGCAATGCCAACGCCGCCCTCGTCCACCGCGACTGATATGAGAGAGGCCAGGTCGTCATGCAACCGCACCTCTCCCATGCCCTCTATTGCCAGTACCTCGTAGCGTCCGGTCATTTCGTCGGTAAATGTCACCAAGTGGACAGTCAATCGCTAACGTGAATTCTACGGGCATGGAGATGAACCATGCGCCTCCCCCCGTATGCGCGTCCTCCCGCAAAACCCGTACGTGCATCCCCCAACAGGATTCGTAAGGGCGATCCCCCGGCAGGATTCGTAGGGGCGCTCCCCCTGCAGGATTCGTAGGGGCGTCCCCCCGGTAGGATTCGTAGGGGCGATCCCTTGTGGGCGCCCTCCCCATCCGTAGGGGCGATCCCTTGTGGGCGCCCTCCCCATCCGTAGGGGCGCTCCCTTGTGGGCGCCTGGCGGGGCCCGGCGGGGGGAATCGTCGCCCGCCATGACGCGCGACGCCGCGAACCCGCGCGCCGCGCGCGCCGCGCCCCGCAGGGGCATCCGTAGGGGCGCTCCCTTGTGGGCGCCTGGCGGGGCCCGGCGGGGGGAATCGTCGCCCGCCAATCCGCGCGACGCGCGCGCCTACGTCGGGGAGGGCGCCTACGAATCGCGCCGGGCGCACGCGATGGACGCCCCTGCGTCGGGCGGCGTCCCTGCGGTTTTTATGCTGGCTTTACGCCTCCGGCCTGCGGGTTGGGCGGAGGGTGCGGCGGAGGATGACCAGGCCGGCCAGGCCGATTGCGGCGCCTGCCAGCGCGATTGCGGCCAGCGTGGGCGGCCCGAAGGTCCTGTCTCCCGTTGGCGGCGGTATGGGCGTCGGCGTCGGCGTGGGTGTCGGCGTCGGCGTGGGTGTCGGCGTCGGCGTGGGTGTCGGCGTCGGCGTTGGCGTTGGCGTCGGCGTGGGAGTTGGCGTTGGCGTTGGCGTCGGCGTGGGTGTCGGCGTGGGCGTGGGCGGGCTGGGGTCTATGGCGAGCGCGACTGAGAAGAGGCCGAACGAGGTCGCCTCGGCGCAGGTGAGCATCGTGCCGGGATTGGTCATGGCCCGCGGGTGCACCCAGCTGCCGTCTTCAAGCTCCCGCGCAACGTGCACGCCGCGGAAGTCGGTGAACGAGTTCTCGATGTCGGCGTTCGTGAACGGCAGGCAGACGGTCACCGGCCTCAGCGTGCGGAAGCCCTCCATCACGTTGCCCTCGGCGTCAGTGAACCGCACCTCGGCTGCGTGGCTTCCTGCCGCGTAGCCCGGTATCTCGATGTCCGACGGGTCCACTTCCATGATGGTCACGCCGGCCCACATGTTGTTGATAGCGCCACGCGGCACCTTGACGGTCGTACCGTTCGGCGACGTGAGCGACGCTCCGCCCGTCGGCGTCACCAGCGTCCCGACAAGTGAGCCGAAGGCGATCTCCGGCGCCTCTCCCTCGGGATCCTGGATGCTGACCGGCGCGGGCGCCGGGGCCTGGCCGCTGACGGTGTAGCTGGCAGAGCCGGTGGCCGTGGTGACGACGCTCTTGTCCTTGGTCGCCTCTACCACTTCGTTCTTGTCGTTGAGTATGGGCGAGTTGTGCTGTACGACGGTGACAGTAATCGTGCCGCTGCCGGAACTGGGCGCCGCGAAGGTCACCACCGCGCCGGTGTCGCCTTCCGGGAATGTGCCCTGACCGTCCGTCGTCCAGGTGTAGGTGACGCCTTCAAGGTCGCTGGGCAGGTCATCTCCAAAGACAGTCTGCGGGTTGGCCGCTAGGGTGATCTGCTGTCCGGCCGCCGCGGTGATGCTTGGCGGCGATACGGCAACGCTGGCTCCGCCCATCAGCGCGTCCTCAGGATGCTCGGGAGGCATAGAAGTCACGTCGACGATGGTGAGGGTGGCGGTAGCGGCTCCGACGCCGTCGAAGTCGGGAGCGCCGGACACGGTGACTGTGCCGGTGCCTGTGTCGCCGGCGGTGATGGTGACGTAGCCCGTGCTGCCGGTCGCGCCCTTGGCGAAGCTGAGGGTGGCGTTTTCGCTAACGGCGGCCAACCCGGCGTTGTCGCCGGTGAGGGAGACCGTCACGTCGAAAGCCTGGGCGGCGGGCTTGTCCGAGGGCAGCGACGCGGTGACGGTTGTACCACCGTTCTTGTTGATGGACGGCGGGTCGAGCTTCAGCGTCAGCATCGGCTCGTCGTCGGTGACCGTCAGAGAGGCCGTGCCGGCGCCCACGCCGTCCCAATCTTCGGTAGTAGTGTCGCCATCGTAATCGTAGGGATCGGGGTCGACGGTAACGGTGACGGTCCGGTCCCCCGCGTAGACGGCGTTATCGGTGGCGGTGACCGTGAAAGTATGTGACAGCGCCGTTGCTCCGAACGTTAGCGTGGCGACGCTGGTGGAGGCTCCCCCGCCCGCACTTACCTGCGCCGTGAATGTGTCGGTTGCGGCGAAGGTGCCAGTGCCTACGTCGTCTGCGTACGAGGTGGCGGTAACTGCCACCGGCGTTCCCGAAACCAATTTCATGAGAGACGCAGTGGCGGTGGCGGAGTTGCCGTCGCCGCTCTCGGCGATGGTGTCGGAAGACAGCGTCACCTGCACGTACGGCTCGTCATCGTAGACGACCAGGGTGACGTCGGCAGGGCCGCTAAAGCCGGTAGCGGTTGTGCTCCCCTTGATTGTGATGGTTCTGTCGCCCGTGAATAGGTCGTCGTTAAGGACTCGGAAGGTGACGGTACTACTCGTTTGTGCTCCTGAACTAATAGTCAGGGTGGTGCCGGTTAAAATAGGGGCGGGCGTCGAGGTGTCTTCTAGGGCCACGGTGATGGTGGTCTCTGCTGAGACATTGGCGCTTGACTCCGCGCTGACGGTCACGTCTATGTCACCGTTTTGGTCGCCGATGCCTTCGTTCACCGAGGTCACCGGCGTGCCGTCCACCTCTAGTTTCAGCGTCAGCGTCGGCGTGGTCGATTGAGCTTGGGTATTCGCCCCTCCGACGACGGCCATGATGACTGCGGCGGCGATGCCCATCACGGCCAGCGTGAGGATGATGAGTTTCTTCGGGTTGTCTGGGAGTGGGGTGAGTGCGGATTTCCGCGGCTCAGTCCCGTCGAGGTTTTTTTGTGTTGCCTGCAAGTTCGCAGCTCCAAGTTTTTCCGGCCGGCCGGTTCGAGGGTTCGCCAAGGATCAAGGGGGCGCGTGGAACTCTCCGCGTAGGGGCCGGTTGCTCGGCGTAATTATGGGGTGTTGTGAGTATGTTGGTCAACTGATTGGCGATGTGGGATGTGGGAAGTGGGGGATTCGTTGCCCACCACGCGCGACGCCGCCAACGCGCGCGCCGTTAACAACGAAGATGGAGGCGCGACGCGCGCGAAGACCCCCATCTCAATCTTCCCCCGCAGACGGGGGAAGAGGTAGGAAAGTTCCTTTCCCCTGAGGAGGGAAGAAGAGGTAGGAGGGGATCGCCCCTACGGAAGGCGCCCACAAGGGATCGCCCCTACGGGGAAGGCGCCCACAAGGGATCGCCCCTGCGGAAGGCGCCCACAAGGGACGCCCCTGCGGAAGGCGCCCACAAGGGACGCACCTACGGGTTCACGTTTTCACGTGAATCTATTTTCATAACAATGACGGAAGGGGGCGGGACGGGAATGGTGGGGGGGGGCATCGGGGGATGGCGGCGGAAGCCACCATCGTCTTTCCCGACTCGGATCGGGAATCCATCGGGCGGGTGGTCGCGCGTGCCCCCCGCCGCTCCCCGCCGCTCCCCGCCGAACCCCCATCCTAACCTTCCCCCTTGAAGCAAGGGGGAAGGGATAAGACCCCCCGCCGTTCCCCGCCAGGCGCCCACAAGGGACGCCCCTAAGACGATAGGCTGTCTACTTGGCCTTACGCCTTCGGGCGGCGGGTTGGGCGGAGGGTGCGACGGAGGATGACCAGGCCGGCTAGGCCGATTGCGGCGCCGGCTAGGGCGATGGCGGTCAGCGCGGGCGGGCCGAGGGTGCGGTCTCCGGTTGGCGGAGGTATGGGTGTTGGCGTGGGCGTTGGAGTCGGTGTGGGTGTTGGCGTGGGCGTTGGAGTCGGTGTGGGTGTTGGAGTCGGAGTCGGCGTTGGAGTCGGCGTCGGCGTTGGAGTCGGCGTCGGCGTTGGTGTTGGCGTCGGCGTGGGCGGGCTGGGGTCTATGGCGAGCGCGACTGAGAAGAGGCCGAATGAGGTGGCCTCGGCGCAGGTGAGCATCGTGCCGGGGTTGGTCATGGCCCGCGGGTGCACCCAGCTGCCGTCTTCGAGCTCCCGCGCTACGTGCACGCCGCGGAAGTCGGTGAACGAGTTCTCGATGTCGGCGTTCGTAAACGGCAGGCAGACGGTGACCGGCCTGAGCGTGCGGAAGCCTTCGATCGGGTTGCCCTCGACGTCGGTGAAGCGGACGACGGCTGCGTGGCTTCCAGCCGCGTAGCCCGGTATCTCGATGTCCGACGGGTCCATCTCCTCAATGGTCACGCCGGCCCACGTGTTGTTGATTGCGCCCCTCGGCGCCTTGACGGTCGTACCGTTCGGCGACGTGAGCGACGCTCCGCCCGTCGGCGTCACCAGCGTCCCGACAAGTGAGCCGAACGTGATCTCCGGCGCATCTCCCTCGGGATCCTGGATGTTGACGGGCGCGGGAGCCGGGGCCTGGGCGCTGACGGTGTATGTGGCCATGCCGGTGGCGGTGGTGACGACGCTCTTGTCCTTGGTCGCCTCTATCACCTCGTACTTGTCGTTGAGTATGGGCGAGTTGTGCTGTACGACTGTGGCGGTAATCGTGCCGCTGCCGGAGCTGGGCGCGGTGAAGGTCACCACCGGCTCGTCGCTGGACGAGAACGTACCGCCGCCGTCCGTAGTCCACGTGTAGGTGACGCCCTGCAAATCGTCAGGCAGGTCTTCTCCAAAGATGGTCTGTGGATTGGCCGACACGGTGATCTGCTGGCCCGGCGCCGCGGTGATGCTTGGCGGGGATACGTTCATGCTTGCGCCGCCCATCAGCGCGTCTTCCGGGTGCGCCGGGGGCAGAGACGTCATGTCGACGATGGTGAGAGTGGCCGTATCGGCTCCGACGCCGTTGAAGTCGGGAGCGCCGGACACGGTGACTCTGCCGGTTCCTGTGTCGCCGGCGGTGATGGTGACGTAGCCCGTGCTCGACGTGGCGCCCTTTGCAAAGCTGAGCTTGTCGTTGGCGCTCACTGCGGCCAACCCGGCGTTGGCGCCGGTGAGGGAGACCGTCACGTCGAAGGCCTGGGCGGCCGGCTTGTCCGAGGGCAGCGACGCGGTGACTGTGGTACCCCCGTTCTTGTTGATGGACGGGGAGCCGAGCTTCAGCGTCAGCGTAGGCTCGTCTTCCGTGATGGTCAGAGAGGCCGTGCCGGGGCCGACGTTGATCACGGGATCGGTGGCGCTGTTGTTATCGTGATCCAAGTAAGCCACCTGGTTGGCCGAAACGGTGACGGTCTGGTCTACCCGGTAGACGGCGTCGTCGACGGCTGAAATGGTGACCGTACCGGTACTCGATGTCGCATTTGCAGCGAAGCTGAGCGTGGTGTTTGCGCTGAGGGCGGCGCGACCGGCGCTGTCTCCCGTGAGAGAGACCTCTACGTTGAAGGCTTCAGCCAAGGCGCTGCCGGAAGGCAGGGAGGCGGTGACGGTGGCGCTGCCGCTGCCGTCCTCGGCGAGAGTGGACTTGTCCAACGCCAGCGTCAAAACGGGCTCGTCATCCACGATGGTAAAGGAGACCGGATCCGGTGTGGTGGCATTCCCTGTGGTCACCTCAGCGGACACCGTGACGACCCTGTCGCCCGTGTAGAACGCGTTGTCGAACAAGCTGAGTAGGACAACATCCTCGCCGCTACGGACATCGCTATTGAGAAGCTCTGTAAAGGAAGTCGTGCTTCCGTCGGAGAATTCGAGGTTGCCCGCCTCGTTACCCTCCAAGGTTAAATTGATGGTGATATTTCCCGATGCGGGCGGTGACGATTTCACTTCAATAAACACACGAGGGATTGCGTTGACAGTTTCCGTAAGTGAAGTCACCGGACTGTTGTGCACGTCTACTACAGCCATTGTCAGCGTCGTGGGCGTCTGCGCTTGCGCCGTGGGTGTAGTGGCTCCCCCGACGGCGGCCATGATGACTGCGGCGGCGATGCCCATGACGGCCAGGGTGATGAGGAGGAGTTTCTTTGGGTTGCCGGGGAGTGGGGTGAGTGCGGATTTCCGCGGCTCAGTCCCGTCGAGGTGGTTGTTTGTTGCCTGCAAGTTCGCAGCTCCAAGTATTTCCGGCCGGCCGGTTCAAGGGTTCGCCAAGGATCAATGGGGCGCGTGGGACTCTCCGTGTAGGGGCCGGTTGCTCAGCGTAATTATGCAGTGTCTGACATGAATAGGTCAATCAACTGGCAATACGATTGTAATCCTGTTGTAACGCAGTTGTGGTGGATGAAAGGGAAGGGCCGGGGGCAGTGCGGGGTGCGGCACGTTCCCCCCAAGGCGCCTTCCACGCCGTGGAGGCGATCCCCTGTGGGGCGCGTTCCTGCGAATCCTGTTGGATTGCGCCGTTGCGGTTCGTGGCGTCGCGCGCGGGAAGGCCCCCATCTCAATCTTCCCCCGCGGACGGGGGAAGATGTAGGAGGGGACGCCTTTGCGGAAGGCGCCCACAAGGGATCGCCCCTACGGATTCCCGTTTTCACGGGAAAGACGCCGTGGCGGGGCGACGATTCCCCCCGCGTCCCCGCCAGGCGCCCACAAGGGATCGCCCCTACGGATTCCCGTTTTCACGGGAAAGACGTCGTGGCGGGCGACGATTCCCCCCGCGTCCCCGCCAGGCGCCCACAAGGGATCGCCCCTACGGATTCCCGTTTTCACGGGAAAGACGCCGTGGCGGGCGACGATTCCCCCCGCGTCCCCGCCAGGCGCCCACAAGGGATCGCCCCTACGGATTCCCGTTTTCACGAGAAGACGTTGTCGCGGGCGACGATTCCCCCCGCGTCCCCGCCAGGCGCCCACAAGGGATCGCCCCTACGGATTCCCGTTTTCACGGGAAAGACGCCGTGGCTGGGCGACGATTCCCCCCGCGTCCCCGCCAGGCGCCCACAAGGGATCGCCCCTACGGATTCGCGCGATGAGGGGAAGCGGTTGATGAAATGAAACAGGGGCCCGGACATCCGGGCCCCTGTTCAGCTAGACGCGTTTTCTACTTGGCCTTACGCCTCCGGTCTGCGGGTTGGGCGGAGGGTGCGGCGGAGGATGACCAGGCCGGCTAGGCCGATTGCGGCGCCTGCCAGCGCGATGGCGGCCAGCGCGGGCGGCCCGAAGGTTTGGTCTCCGGTTGGCGGAGGTATGGGTGTTGGCGTGGGCGTTGGAGTCGGTGTGGGAATTGGCGTGGGCGTTGGAGTCGGTGTGGGCGTTGGAGTCGGCGTCGGCGTTGGTGTAGGCGTAGGTGTGGGAGTTGGCGTCGGCGTGGGAGTTGGCGTCGGCGTTGGTGGGCTGGGGTCTATGGCGAGTGCGACTACGAAGAGGCCGAAGGTTGTGGCCTCGGCGCAGGTGAGCATGGTTCCCGGGTTGCTCATGGCGGGCGGGTGCACCCACTTGCCGTCTTCAAGCTGGCGCGCAAGGTGTATGCCGCGGAAGTCGGTGAACGAGTTTGCGATGTCGTCGGTCGTGAAGGGCAGGCAGACGGTGACCGGCCTGAGCGTGCGGAATCCCTCCATCACTTTGCCTTCGGTGTCGGTGAAGCGTACTTCGGCTGCGTGGCTTCCGGCTGCGTAGCCCGGTATATCGATGCTCGATGCATCCACGTCCATGATGGTCACGCCGGCCCACATGTTGTTGATCGCGCCCCTCGGAACCCTGACGGTCGTCCCGTTGGGCGAGGTGAGCGTTGCTCCGTCCGTCGGCGTGACCAGTGTCCCGACGAGGCTGCCGAACGGGATATCCGGCGGATCTCCATCGGGATCCTGGATGTTGGCGGGCGCGGCGACGGCGGCCGGGCCGGTGACGGTGTAGTCGGCCATGCCGGTGGCGGTGGTGATGACGCTCCTGTCCTTGGTGGCCTCGATCACGTTGCCTTTGCCGTCGAGGATGGCGCCGTTGTACTGCACGATGGTGACCGTGACCGTGCCGCTGCCGGAACTGGGCGCTACGAAATTCACCACCGCTTCATCGTTAGACTCGAAGGAGCCGCCGTCTGCCGTCCACGTGTAGGTGACGCGGGGCAGGTCGCTCGGCAGGTCGTCTCCGAAGACGGTTATTGGATTGGCCGACAGCGTGATGGTCTGGCCCGGGGCCGCGGTGATGTTCGGCGGCGATATGGCCACGCTGGCTCCGCCCATCAGCGTTTCGTCGGGGTATGAGGGCGGCAACTCCGTCTCATCCGTGACGGTCAGCTGCGCCGAATCGGATGACACGCCGTCGAAGTCGGGCGTGCCGGACACCGTTACGGAACCGGCTTTAGCGCCGGCCGTGATGATGACGGTACCCGTGCTCGACGTCGCGCCCTTTGCGAAGCTGAGCGTGGCGTTGCCGGCCAGTGATGCCAGCGTGCTGTTCGCGGGCAGCCCGACGGTTACGTTGAAGTCCTGGACGGCGGGCTTGTCGGCGGGCAATGAGGCCCTGACGGTTGTTCCGCCGGTCTTCTTGATGGACGGGTGGTCGAGCGTCAGCGTAAGCATAGGCTCGTCTTCGATGATGGTCAGATCCGCCGTGCCCGGGCCCACGGTGATCTCATCATCGGTGTTCTCGTCTGTGTCGTGGTCCCACGCCACCTGGTCTACGGATACGGTGACGGCCCGGCCTGCAGCCCAAGCGGCGTTGTCGGTGGGGGTGATGGTGAGCGTGCCGGACTTGGAGCTGTCGCCTACCGCAAAGCTGAAGGTGGCGTCACCGCTCAGGCTGGCCATGCCGGCGTTGTCTCCGGTGAGGGAAACCGTTGCGTTGAAGGGGTCTTCAGCCGTCACGCCGGTGGGCAGAGCCGCCATTACCTCTAACGAAGTGGCCCCGGCGTCCTCGTCGATGGTTGACGGGTCGATGGTCAGCGTCAACGCAGGCTCGTCTTCCAAGATGGTCAGGACGACCGAATCCGGCTGAAAATTGGGTGATTCGTTCGCGGCGATCGTGATGGTCCTATTGGGCGTGTATATCGGATCGCCAGGGATATCGAAGGTTGAGGTGGTGTCGCTTGTTGTTTGGCCCGCAATGATTCGCAGGGAGTTGTCGGTTAGAGCCGTACTGGTGATGGCGCCCGAACTGTCAGTCAAGGTCAGGATGAGGGAGATGTCCTCTGATTGCGCTTGGCTCACGCTTGCGTTGACGTTCACCGTTACGGTGGTGCCGCTATCGTCGCCGGATTCCGTCACCTCCGTCACCGGCGTCCCGGCCACTAAGAAGACGTTCAGCGTCACAGTGGGCTGACTCGCTTGCGCGTGTGCCGTTGGCGTTGAGAATACTCCCACTGCCGCCATGATTACGGCGGCTGCGATGCCCATGACGGCCAGGGTGATGAGCAGCAGTTTTCCGGGATTTTCCGGTAATAGGGTTTGCCCGGACTTCCGCCGGCAGGTCCTGTCGAATTCTTCTTGTGTTACCCGCACGTTCGCAGCTCCACCTTTCACCCGGCCGGATGTTTCGCACCTCTTCAACGGTTGAAGGACGCGCCCAACAGACCGCAAGCCCAGCCGGTTTTCCGTAGGCTATAGTGTGACCTTGCACCTACGTTAGTCAAGTCATTGGCGATGCGGGGAATGGGGATTTTCGATAGGTCGTCCGGCTTGCAGGGGCAACTGGGAAAGAGGGGCTAGTTGCCGGTTTTAGTTGGGAATGGCGCGCGCGTTAGCGCTCCGGGGCGCCCCCGCGTCCCCTCATGCACCCCCAAGGCGTCTGCGAGCCGGCCGCGCTTTTCCCAGCCAACCGGTTCTCATATTCGGGTATAGTGCCGCTAGCGGGACTGCACATGGTGGGAGATAAGTCAGGAGGCTCCGATGGAACCGACCGTCTACTTCATGGATGCACGCAGCGATTCTGCGGACACCAGCTTGATCGCGAAGACCCTGACCGTCTTCGACGCAGCGGGGTTCGACAAGCTCATCTCACCAGGCGACGTGGTGGCCATCAAGGTGCACTGCGGTGAGTGGAACAGCAGCGCGTACCTGCGCCCGGTATACGCACGGGCCGTCGCCGACCGCGTCAAGGAACTCGGCGGCAGGCCGTTCGTGTGCGACACGACCACGCTGACCTACGGCCCTTACTCCAGCCGGGCCAACGAGCTCGACCTACTTGAGACGGCGGCGCGGAACGGCTATACGCACGCAAGCCTGGGCTGTCCCTTCATCTGCGCCGACGGTTACATCGGCACGAGCGACTACCGAGTCGACATACCGGAGGGCTACCTGCTGAAGGAGGCTTACGTGGCGCAGGCCATAGCGGCCGCAGACGTGCTGATCGCGCTCACTCACTTCAAGGGACACGGCATGGGCGTAATCGGGGGGGCGCTCAAGAACCTCGGCATCGGAGCGCAGTCGAAGAGGGGCAAGTTCAACGTCCACATGGGCGGGCATCCCCGCTACGGCATCGGCAGCGTGGTCGAGTTCAATCCGGACGCGTTTGCAGGCAAGGACGCCGACCCAGAGTGGAGCATCATCGAGAACTGCTGCCCGCACGACCTGTTCAAGATCACGGACGATGAGAAGATCGCCTGGGACAGGGAGGGCTGCATCGGCTGCCTTGGCTGCCTGGGCATCATGAACCCCAGAGGCATCTTCGAGCCTTCACAAGACCTGTTCGACGCCACGGACATCGCGATTGCGGACGCGGCGTTGGGCGTGGTCAAGACGGTGCCCAAGTGCGGGTTCATCAACCTCGCGCTGGACGTTTCGCCCAAGTGTGACTGCGCCGGATTTTCGGACGTGCCGATAGTGCCGCACCTGGGGGTGTTCGCCAGTTCTGATCCGGTGGCGATAGACCAGGCCTGCGTCGACAAGGCCAGGCACGCGCCGGGCATACCCGGTTCGCTGAGCGAGGAGATGGGGGTCGAGGAGCCGGGCGAGCGCAAGTTCGACCTTGCGGGCGCGGCCATAGAGGGTCTGAGCGAACAGACGACCATCAACACCGGCGTCGTCATCGGGTTGGGGAGCAGAAATTACGAGATGGTGGACGTGAAGCCGGCGGGCGCCGACAAGTTCCGCTTCCCGCTCGACCCGCGGCCCACCAAGCAGCGGTATCACCGTCTCTTTGAGAAGTTCCAGCCCTTCCCGAAGGACCGCCACGGAGGGCGCGGGTTCGACCGGAAGGAAGAGGTGGAGTTCGAGCCGGTGAAGCTGCACGACGGGCCACAGGTCTCGTCGGACTCGTACGCGCCTTACCACGGGGACGGGACACTGATACCGGTCGCCGGGTCAAATGGCCGCGAGGTATGGCACCCCGGAGAAGAGGCCGTGAGGCACGGCGGGAGCTAGCTGCCAAACATTGCGCCACGGATAATGAACTGGGCGCCGGCCCTGCGGCGCACGTCGCTATGTCCAGCGCTCTCACCCCACGGCAAACCGCACGATAACGCGAAGAAGGAGCGCCGAAAAACTATGTCAAGGGCTCAGGACCTGCTCGACGCCGCCATATCCAGCGCGCGCGCCTCAGCCGAATCGCTCGACGGCACAGACGCTTCGCAGCGCGCCGCTGAGGCCGCCGATCGAATGGAGGCTATGAAGGACCGCTTCCTCTTCAAGTCACTTGCCGGCGTGCCGCTCGCCAACCGCGCGAAGAAGGCTGCAAGCGCCATGGAGTCCGGCGGCGCGGGGGACGTGGCGGCTCTCGAAAAGGTCGTTAACGAAATGATCGAAAAGCTCGACGAGCCGGGCGCCGTCCTGACTTGACGCGTCCGGTCCTGATCACCGGCGGCGCAGGCAGCATGGGCCGCCTGGTCGTCGAGGCTACGCGCCGCACCGGAGCCGCAGTGCGCGTGTTCGACCTGCCGTCCGCCGACTTCACGCCGTTCGCATCAGACCCCGGCGTCGAGGTCGCAACCGGGAACATCGCCTCACCGTCGGACGTCGCGGCGTCGGTAGAGGGAGCGTCGGCAATCGTCCACCTAGCGGCCATACTGCCCCCGCTGTCGGAAGAGAATCCCGAATTGACCGAGCGCGTAAACGTGGAAGGGACGGCTGTACTCGTCGACGCGGCGAGACGGCTGACGCCCGACGCCAGGTTCGTGTTCAGTTCGTCGGTCAGCGTGTACGGGCGTCCGGGCGGTACGGAAGAGGGTGCCCACAAGGGACGCCCCTACGATTCGGGCAGCGTCTGCGAGAAGGTGGTGGGCGTAGATGACCCTGTCGCGCCTGACGACGTCTACGCGCTTTCCAAGGCCGAGTCCGAGAAGGTCGTCCTCGACTCGGGCTTGGACTGGATCTCACTGCGCATCAGCGGCGTTTCGGTTCCCGTATTCCAGGAGCCGCCGGCCGCCTGGCCGTTTCTACCCTCGCAGAAGATCGAGTTCGTACACCGCGACGACGCCGTCACCGCCATCGTTTCCGCCACTGCGGAGTCCGCCGAGGGCCGTAAGATACACTTAGTGAGCGGCGGCCCGGCGTGGCGCATGACGGGCGCGCAGTACGTGGAAGACTTCTACCGCATAGTTGAGGTCGATCCGCATGAGGCGGTATACCAGCCGGAGCCGGGCCACTTCACCTGGTACGACTCGGCCGGCAGCCAGCGGGCGCTCCGCTACCAGAACACCAGCTACGAAAAATACCTGGAACAGGTCAGAGCCGACGTAGAGCGGATGCTGACGGGTTAATATCTGTACCGTGGACCTGAATAACATCGACCCAAAATTCAACTCGGTGCTGGAACGCACGCGAGTCGTACGCCCGCCCCGGCAGGCGCTGGAGACGTTTGGCGTCACCAACGTGCGCTACCACCTCGTCACGGAGCCGGTCTACCGCGACCTGGACCCGGCGCCGGATCACGAGACCGTCGTCAGGTACGGCATGGTCAGGGCGGAACGGCCCCAGGTCGTAACTCCCCACTTCCTGCTCCAGGCCGATTCCTTCAGCGACGGCGCCCGCCAGTTCCTGGAGGAGCTGTCCAAGATACAGGGGCCGGACTCGCCGGGCGTTCTCTATTCGTACAAGAATGAGCCCGGCGGGATGGACATCGTGTCGGGCAAGTTGATGGACGTGGCGAACCGCATCGCACGTGAACTGGACGAGAACAACCGCGCCCTCGAAGCCGTAATCGTCGGCGTCGACGAGCTGTGGGACGTGTCGCTAATGAAGTTCATCTATGAACTGACGCACAGCTCGGCGCGCACGAACGTCTCACAGTTGCGCTCCGCCGGCATGCTCGAAATGGACCAGGGCATCCCGAACGATGCGCGGCGGCGGATCGAGCGCATGATCGAAGCCGCGGGACAGGGCCGCCTCGATCCGGCGCAAGTGATGAACGAAATGAAGCGGTGGGACCTGGTGGACGAGTACGAAGACCGCTTCTTCGGCCTGTTCCGGCGCTGAGGCGGCCCAAACGGCCTAACGGCCCTGCCGCGCTAGGATGGGCAAAGATAAGCCGTAGACCCGGCCGGGAGAAAAGAAAATGAACTACCGCAAGCTGGGCGATTCCGGGCTGGACGTGTCCGAAATTGGGCTGGGCTGCAATAACTTCGGCAGACGATGGGACTACACAAAGTCCAGAACGATCATCCGCGCCGCGCTCGACAATGGGGTCAACTTCCTCGACACGGCGGACGTCTACGGCGACGGCGCATCCGAGAGCATCATAGGCAGGGCGCTCAAGGGCAGCCGGTCGCAGGTCGTCATAGGCACTAAGTTCTCCGACGCGATGGGCGAAGGGCCAAACACCCGCGGCGGCTCGCGCAAGTACGTCATCGACGCACTGGACGCAAGTCTGAGAAGGCTGCAAACGGACTACGTAGACCTCTACCAGATGCACGGCCCCGACGCGGGAACGCCTATAGAGGAGACTCTGAGGGCGCTGGACGACCTGATCAGCGCCGGCAAGGTGCGCTACGTCGGGTGTTCCAACTTCCCCGCCTGGGAGATCGTGGAGGCCATTTGGACCTCCAAGATACAGCGGCTGGCCGGCTTCATCAGCTGCCAGCCGCCTTACAACATACTGGAGAGAGACATAGAGGCCGAGGTTCTGCCGGTGTGCAGGCGCTACGGCCTGGGAATCCTCCCCTACTACCCGCTGGCATCGGGATTCCTCAGCGGCAAGTACAAGCCGGACGAGGCGCCCCCGGAGGGCACCCGGCTTCACGACTTTCCCCACATCGCCGAGCGTCACCTCAACGAGAGCAAGTTCGCGATTCTCAACCGGCTCAGCGAATTCGCCTCCCAGCGCGGCCGCACCGTCTTGGACCTGGCCTTCGCCTGGCTGCTGGCCAATCCGCAGGTCAGTTCAGTCATAGCCGGCGCAAGCTCCCCTGAGCAGGTGGCGCGGAACGTCGAAGCAGCCGCTTGGAAGTTGACGCCCGGTGAAGTTGCGGAACTGGACGAATTGGCCCCGACTTTGTGAGATAAAGAACTATGTTGACAGTTCCGGCGATTCTGCTTTCAATAGGGGCAAGCGATGGGCGCGGAGCGTCGCTTGACCTGGCAGCATAATTACGGCCGGACGCTCCGTTAACTGTCCGGTAACCGCCCCGGCGATACCATCGAAGAGAGGGGCAAGCGGACAGCCAGCCCCATCACGTAAAACGCTTCCCGGCCCTTTAGAAGCGGAAGACGAGAAAGGAGGCATTCACAGGCCCGCCGGATGGTCCTTGCACCCCCGCCGAGCCAACATCGGGCCGCCACGGCGACCCAGGGCCGTATAACGGCAACCAACCCTCTACCACACCAAGCGCCACGGACATAGCAATGAAAGGTGCGAGCACATGCGCAAGATACTCATCCTCTCCGCAATAGTCGCCGCCGCCGCGCCGCTGATAGCTGCCCGGCGCGCCTCTTCTAGCAAGAGGGTCTGACCGGATGGCGACAGACCGGACAGCTCCAAACCTCAGTAGCCTGTATCATCGAGTTACCGGCGCCCAGTTGCGCCCATGAAGAACCTTTGAGAAACCGCAAAGACGTTCCGTTCAATCATCGCCAGGAGAAGCAACCCATGCTCGCACTCACGATCGGCGGACAGGCCGGCGCCGGCGCCCCTGAGATAGGGCGAAAAGTCGCAAACCAGCTCGGCGGACAGTACGTCGAGCACTTAGCGCTCAGGCGTCTGGCCCGTCACTTGGGGGCGACGGCCGAGGCGGTCACCCGTAAGGAATTCGGGTTCTCGTCACGCCGTGACCGTTTTCTGTCCACACTGGAGTTGCTCTTCAACCGCATCGGCTGGTACGGGGCCGACTTTGCGGCGGACGGCTACTCCTCCCTCGCCTACACCCTCGAAAAGCCCGGCCAGAAAACCATGCCGGCGGAAATATCGGACGACGAGTACAAGGACGGCGTCTACGAGACGGCAAAGAAGTTCGTAGACGACGGCAAGGACCTGATACTCGTCAAGCGAGCCGGATGCGTCACCCTGAAGGACGAACCCTCCGTGCTGCACCTCGGACTCTTCTCGCCGTGGGACCGGCGGGTAGACCGCATGGCCAAGCGGCTGGGCACCGGAGTGGCGGAGGCTGAAGACATCGTCACCGGCCTCGAACGGGCACGCGCCGGGTGGTTCAAGAAGATCGCCGACGCTGATCCCGCCGACCCCGCGCTTTACGGGCTGACCTTTGAGACGGGGCGCGACCTGACCGATGAACAGATCACCGACATGATCATCCATAACGCCGTCGACGTTCAGTTGGGTCAGACCTCGTAGGCCCAGCCCCTCGTCGATTCGGCCCGCTCCAACAGGCTGCTCACCATGTCCGAAATCACCATTCGCAGACTCTCCGAAGACGACGCAGACGGCGTCCGGGAACTGGACACGCTCATTCTCGGCCCCGACAGGTCCAATACGTGGAACGAGTACGTCGGCCGCTTCCTGGCAAGCAGCAGGGTCAGCATGATGAGTATGCCGACCTGGGGCTCATTCGTCGCAGAGGAAGACGGGCGGCTCATCGGATTCGTTCTTGCGGAGCGCCAGTCGGTCGGATACGGCCTGCCGCCGGGCGCGAGGATAGTGGCAGTGGCCGTACACCCCGAACACAGGCAGAAGGGCATCGGGCGCCGCCTGCTCCAAGCGGTCAAGGATGACTGCCGCTCCAGGGGAGTGCGCCAGATCTTCTCCGTGCTGCGCACCGAAGACGAGAGAGACGCCGAGTTCCTAGCCTCCTGCGGCTTCGACGCCGCGGAAATTAAGGTCCTTACCGCAAAGGTGTGAACCGAAGGGGCGTCTACTAGTAGGGGCGTTCCTTGCCACACGATGCCGTAGGGGCGTTCCTTGTGGGCGCCTGGGGCGCGGCACGCGCGCCTATCCCCAGCCCGGTGGGTTCCCGATCGGAGTCGTGAAAGACGAGGGGGTGGGGGTGCGACATTCTGTTTGCAGGTGCATTGCCATTGGCGATATGCCGAGGGCTGTAGGGAGAGATTGCCCCGTGAGGCCAACGGAGTCGGCCCCGCGGATGGCCGGGGACGGGCAGAAAGGCTGAACTGAATGACCACGCTAGTATTCGACACTCACCAGGCCGTGAAGCGGCTCACCGAAGCGGGCTTCGAGGAAGTCCAAGCGGAGGCCGTGGTCGGCGCGGTCGGCGGGGCCATTGGAAGTGATCTCGCGACCAAATCCGAGTTGAAGGCTGAGGTTCAGTCCATCAGGTCTGACATGAAGTCCGTCGAGTCAAAATTGCGGGCCGAGATCCAAACGGTCAGGGGCGAGGTCCAAGCCGTCAGGTCAGACTTGCAGTCACAGATGCAGGCGCTTGAACTGAGGATGACGCTCAGGATCGGCGCACTGCTGATCGCCGTGACCGGTCTGATAATAGCGGCGCAAAGATTTTTGGGCTAACTATGCGTATAGTTTCCTGACATTGTCATTCCCGATCGGGGTCGGGAATGACGGGGCTGGGGGCTGGGATTGCGGTGTTGCCGAGACGCCGCGATAAGTTAGGCGCTAGTCTCGTTAGGCCATGCCAAGCGAAACCAACATCCTCGCCATCGACCAGGGCACCACCAGCACGCGCGCCATCGTCTTCGACGGGGACGCGCAGCCCGTCGCAACGGCGCAAGAACCTCTCCGGCAGATCTACCCGCGACCGGGTTGGGTGGAACACGATCCGGAAGAGATAGCTGACGCTGCTATCTCGGTCTCCCGAAAGGCGATGGAAAAGGCCGGCGTCAACCCGGCCGATATCGACTGCATCGGCATCGCCAACCAGGGTGAAACGACCGTCATCTGGGAGCGGTCTACCGGCCGGCCCGTGTCTAACGCCATCGTATGGCAGTGCCGCAGAACGGCCGACGCGTGCACAATGCTGGCGGAGGCCGGGTACGAGCGGGACGTCAGGCAGGCCACGGGCCTCGTCATCGACCCCTACTTCTCAGCCACCAAGATACGCTGGATTCTGGACAGCCTGCCCGACGGACAGCGAAGGGGCGAAAACGGAGACCTGTGCTTCGGCAACGTCGACGCCTGGCTGCTCCACCGGCTCACCGGCGGCGCCGAGCACGCCACGGACGCCACGAACGCATCGCGCACCTCGCTGCTAAACATCCATGACCTCCAGTGGGACCCAGACATGCTGTCCCTGTTCGACGTGCCGGAGGCGATGCTGCCGGAAGTGCGGCCATCAGCGGGGCCTTTCGGAGTAACGGATCCCGGGCTGTTTGGAGCGGAAACGCCCATCTCAGGTATGGCAGGAGACCAGCACGCATCCTTCTACGGTCAAGCCTGCACCAAGCAGGGCATGGCAAAGGCCACCTACGGCACGGGCGTCTTCGTGCTGTCCAACGCCGGCCGGCAGCCGCCTGCATCTCCGGATGGCCTCCTTGCCACACTCGGCTGGCAGATCGGCTCTCGAAGGGCATACGCGCTGGAGGGAAGCATTTTCATCGCAGGCGCCGCCCTACAGTGGCTGCGGGACGAGATGGGCGCGCTCGCCTCGGTCGAGGAATCGTCCGCCATCGCAGACTCGATCGAGGACAACGCCGGCGTCCACTTCATACCGGCCTTCACCGGCCTGGGATCGCCCTACTGGGTGCCCGAAGCGCGGGGAGCCATCATAGGGCTCACTAGAGGCGCCACTAGAGCGCATATCGTAAGGGCCGCGCTGGAGGCCACGGCGTTCCAAGTAAAGGACGTCGTCACGGCCATCGAGTCCGCCGCAAGGCGCACCGCATCAAACCACCCGCTGAGAGTCGACGGCGGCCAGACGGACAACGCCTTCCTGATGCAGTTCCAGGCGGACATCCTCGACCGTCCCGTGGAGGTGGCCAAGGTCAGGGAGACGACCGCCCAGGGAGCCGCCCTACTCGCAGGCCGCGGCATGGGCATCTGGCACGACGAACGAGAGACAGCAAACCTGTGGCAGTCGGCGGCGCGCTATGAGCCGATGATGACGCAAGGCAGGCGCGATTCCCTGTACGCCGCCTGGCATGAGGCCCTCCGCCACGCCATGCCGGGGGTGTTGTGACAGATGGCTTTGGCCTACGTCTCGCGTTCAGATAGGCTTATACCGTTTCCACCAAGAACGCCTTGAACCCAGACTACCTTGCGGCGTTGACACTGCCGCGCTAACCATCCTTGCGTGTTGGGTAACTTGCAGCAGGAGAACCCAATGACTGCCCCCAACTTCGCCAACCGGACGCTCTACCACGGAGACAACCTGTCCTTCCTGCGCGGCCTCAACAGCGAGTCCGTGCACCTCATCGCCACCGACCCGCCCTTCAACAAGGGTCGCGACTTCCACGCCACGCCGGATAGCCTGGCACGCGGCGCGCGGTTTCAGGACCGCTGGAGCTGGGACGACGACGTGGAGGGGGAATGGGTGGACCGGATCACGGACGACTGGCCCAAGGCGATGAACGTCATCAACGGCTCCCGCGATAGCTACGGCGACGACATGGGGGCGTTCCTCTGCTTCATGGCCGTGCGCCTCATCGAGGTGCGCCGCGTCCTCCGCAGCGACGGCAGTATCTACCTGCACTGCGACCCGACGGCGAGCCACTATCTCAAGCAGCTAATGGACGGCGTGTTTGGGCGGCGGAACTTTCGTAATGAAATCGTGTGGTTCTACAAAACAGGTGGGGTGAGTAAACGCTGGTTTGGAAAAAACATGACACGATAATGTTCTATAGCAAATCGAATGAGTACACGTTTAATCAGCAAAAGGATAAATCATATCTTTCACACAAATATGGCTTTTCGAACGTTGAAATACTTGAGGACAGTCTTGGGTATTACACGATGGTCGCAATGAGAGACGTATGGGATATTGCTGCATTACGCGGCAATCAACCGGAAACTACAGGCTATCCCACGCAGAAGCCCCTTGCACTGTACGAGCGCATGATCTTGGCAAGCAGCAACCCGGGTGATTTCGTCCTAGATCCGTTTGCGGGGTGCGCGACTACGCCCATCGCTGCGGAGAGGCTTGGCCGACAGTGGATAGCGATGGACATATGGGAAGGGGCTTACGGGATAGTTAAACAGCGGATGGAGGACAACCGCCAGTTACTGTCGGACGCAGACCCGCAGATTCACTATGAGACGCAGCCGCCGGAGCGGACGGACGATGCGGAGGAGTCGGTACCTTTCCTACAGGTGACGGAGCTGTACAAGGAGCCGGAAGGGCCGCGGATGAGTCGCGACGAAATGTACGAATACCTACTCGCCCAGCACCGCCAACGTTGCCAGGGGTGCGACCGGACATTCGACGATCCCCGCTACCTTGAACTCGACCACAACACCCCGCGCTCCGACGGCGGACTGAATCACATAACGAACCGCGTCCTGCTCTGCAGTCCCTGCAACAGGGCCAAGAGCAACGTCTACACCTTGTCCGGCCTACGCCGGCTCAACACGCGCAACGGCTGGATGGCCTAGCCGCGCTACGTTCAGGATGACAGTTCGAGGATGTGGGTGGATGGCGCGCGTGGGGGTGGGCGACGATTCTACGCCCCGTTCCCCGCCAGGCGCCCACAAGGGATCGCCCCTACGATTCCCGTGAAAACGGGAATCACCATGGCCTCGCTAGGCCGCACAAGGTAATGAAAATGGGCGTCGCCGGCAGGGATCGCCCCTGCGGGGCGGGTCCGGTGGATTCCCGTTTGCGCGGGAATCTATTTTCATAACAAAGACGGGCAGCGGGAACCAACATTGTCTTTCCCGACTCCGATCGGGGATCCACCGGGCCTTCCGAGGGCCTGTATCATCTCCGCTAAGAACGCTTTGACCTCACCGGGAGAAAAACATGCACGTTGGCACGCAGAACCATGCCCGTACGGACACCGACTTGGAGATACTGGCGCAGCTGGGCGTGAACCACCTGTGCCAGGACCCGCCGGGCGACTGGCGCGCTTGGACCGTCGACGTCCTTGAGCGTCACCGCGAGCGCATCGCCTCATTCGGCATATCGCTGGACATGGTGCAGTTGCCGCTCAGTTCGGCCGAGATCGACTCCGAGAACAGGCAGCCCGAGGCGCGCAACATCATGCTCGCCAACGACCCCGAGCGCGACCAAGAGATCGACGAGATATGCAGACTGATCGAGAACTGCGCTAAGGCGGGGATTCCGGCAGCCAAGTACAACCTCAACATCATCGGCATCCCGCGCTCCGAGCGAGAGGCCGGGCGCGGCGGCTCCAGCAACTCCACCTTCCGCTGGTCAAAAGTCGACCAAGACGCTTCCGCCTCGTCGGCCGGCGAGGTTTCGGAGGACGAGTTTTGGGAGCGAATCGACTACTTTCTCGGCAGAGTCGTACCCGTCGCGGAGTCCAACAAGGTACGCCTCGCCTGCCATCCGCACGATCCGTACACCCCGCCCGGCTACCGGGGCGTCACGCGCGTCCTGGGCGCCGTGGACGGCTTGAAGAAGTTCGTGTCGATGCACGAAAGCGCGTATCACGGCCTCAACTTCTGCCAGGGAACGGTGTCGGAGATGCTCGACGACCCCGGCGAGGAGATCTACGACGTAATCCGCTGGTTCGGAGAGCGCAACAAGATATTCAACGTGCACTTCCGCAACATCCGGGGCGGCAAGCTCGACTTCATGGAGGTCTTTCCGGACGAGGGCAGCGTCGACATGGTCAGGGCGCTGAGGGTGTACCAAGAGGTCGGCTACCCCTACATGCTGATGCCCGACCACGTGCCGCACATATCGGGGCCCGATCCCGCGCACACCGCGTTCGCCTACTGCTACGGATACATACGGGCGCTGCTGGAGTCCATCGGCGAGCTGAAGGACTGACGCCGAGACCCACGCGCAACACGCCGAACCGGCCGGGCCGCCAGCCAAAGAGGAAAGAACAATGTACTTGGGCACAGCGTCACAAGCGCGAGGCGATTTCGAATACGAGGTCTGGGCGCAGCTTGGGCTGAACCACATCACCGGATACCCGCCGTACAACTGGCACGACTGGACGACCGACAGGCTGGCCGCCTACCGCGAGAAGGTCAACTCATACGGCATAGAGCTCGACATGGTGCGGATGCCCATGACGCCGTACTCCATCGACTCGGAAACGGCCCGTTCGGGAACGCCGCACATCATGCTCGGCAAGTCGCCGGAGCGCGATAGGGAGATCGAGCTGGTGTGCGACATTCTTCGCATGTGCTCCGAGGTGGGCATACGCGGCGTTCAGTACAACATGAACTTCCTCGGCATCCTGCGCACGCCGGAGACCATCGGCCGGGGTGGCTCGCGCAACGCAACGTTCAGGTGGGACGACGCCGACAAGGAGGCGCCGCCAACCTCGGCCGGCGCCGTGCCGGAGGACGAATACTGGGAGCGGCTCGACTACTTCCTGGAGCGCGTCATACCCGCCGCCAACGAGTACCGCGTCCAGATGTCCTGCCACCCGCACGATCCGTATACGCCGCCCGGCTACATGGGCGTAGACCGCGTGCTGGGCACGGTCGAGGGATTCAAGAAGTACGTCCAGATGCGCGAGGGGCCGTACCACGGCGTCACCTTCTGCCAGGGATCGGTATCCGAGATGCTCGACGACCCGGCGGAGGAGATATTCGACGCCATCCGCTGGTTCGGCGAGCGCGGCAAGATATTCAACGTCCACTTCCGCAACATCCGCGGCCACAAGCTCGACTTCTACGAGACTTTCCCCGACGAAGGCACGGTGGATATGGTGAAGGCGCTGAAGACCTACCGCGACTTCGGCTACCAGTACATGATCCAGCCCGACCACGTGCCGGTGATTTCAGGAGACAATGCCCCCGGCGTGGCGTTCGCCTACACCTTCGGCTACATCCGGGGACTAATGGAGGTCATGGGCGAACTGAAGAACTGAAGCCTTGCCTGTGACTGCCTGAGTGACACGAACTCTTTGCCGGAACGGGGGATGTGCTAGCGTTTCCAGCGGATGAACACGATGGAAACTGAGATGCAAGACCGCGCCGGCCTTGAGGCGAAGCGCCTGCCGCTCGGAGTCATACTCCAGGGCGATTGCCTCGAGTTGATGGCCACCCTGCCCGACGAGTCGGTCCGCCTGGTCGTCACCTCGCCGCCGTACAACATCAAGAACAGCACCGGCAACGGGCTGAAGGACGGGCGCGGCGGCAAGTGGGCCGAGGCCGCGCTCCTGCATGGCTACTCCGAACACGACGACTGCATGCCGCACGATCAATACGTGCAGTGGCAGCGGGAGTGCCTGTCGGAGATGCTGCGCATACTGCGGCCGGACGGCGCCATCTTCTACAACCACAAGTGGCGCGTCCAAAACGGCCTGTTGCAAGACCGGCAGGACATCGTGCAAGGCTTCCCCGTCCGCCAGATCATCATCTGGCAGCGCGCCGGAGGAATCAACTTCAACCCCGGCTACTTCCTGCCCAACTACGAGGTCATCTACCTCATCGCCAAGCCGGACTTCCGGCTCGCCCCCAAAGAGAACGCCGCCGGCAGCGTCTGGAAGATCAAGCAGGAGCGTGACAACCCGCATCCGGCGCCATTCCCCGTCGAGCTGGCGCTGCGTTGCATCCGGTCCGTCGGCGCAGGCCCGGTATTGGACCCGTTCATGGGCAGTGGAACGACAGCCGTGGCTGCCGAAATGGCGCACGTGCCATGGCTGGGGATAGAGAAGTCCCCCGAATACGTCCGAATGGCCATGGAACGTATCGGGGAGTTCCGGGCCCGCCAGGTGGTGACGTAGCCTCGGAACGTACGGGCGGGCGCGACTGCCGTGGCAAGTGCGGCCTCACTCCGGCCAGGGCACCTTCATCAGCTCATCGCCCCAGACCAGCCTTCCGCTCCACGATTTACGCGCCTCTACGTCACGCGGGCCGTGCATGTGCGCCTGGGTGAGCCGTCCGCCCACGTGCACCATGACGAGCTGTTTTACGCCGGCCTCGGCAGCAGTATCCGCCGCGCCCAAGGCCGACGTGGTCGCTATGGCGTGATTCGTGCCCGCAATCGCCTCGTCGGTGTCCCAGCACATCATCATCAGGACGTCGGCCCCGCGGGCAAGGTCCGTTATCGAGTCGCACGGCCGGGTGTCGCCCGTCACGACGATCGAGCCTTCGTCGGTGTCGATGCGGTAGGCGAGCGAATCGAGCCACGGCTGCACGTGCTCGGCGGTGGCGGCCGTGATCTGCCACGACGGGCCGTCCTTTATTGGGCCGGGCTGCATGTCGTGCGGCTCCACCATCGGCTTGTGCCTGGGCAGAGCGCCGCCCCGGTCGCGGTAGGTCACCTGGCTACCCGGGTGGTGCACCCTCGCCAGCCAATCGTGGGCGAACAGGCCGGTCTCTTCGTCGATGATGCCGTTGGTGAACTTCGTGGTAGGCGGCGGGCCGTACACCTTCAACGGACGGTCGACCGGCACGATCTGGTCCCACCTCGTCAGGATGAACGTCGGAAAGTCCGCATCATGGTCGAAGTGGTGATGCGTGAAGTACACCTCGTCGATCTCTGTGGGCGATATCCCCGCCTTGACCAGCTTGTGCGTCGTAGCCGGGCCACAGTCGAACAGCAGCTTTTGCCCGCCGACGTCGATGACGTATGCGGAGCCGAAGCGGTCGGGCTGCGGCGTGGGCGTGCCGCAGCCGATGATGGTGATTTCAGGTGGATTCTTGCTTGCCATGAAACGGCCTCCGGCATTGCCTCTACCCTGTCGACGGGCGCGCAGAGCATCTTACGACCGGCAAGGGAAATCCCAACATCCCCTATCGACCGTCCGGTCTCTTCCGGCCGCTGGCCGACAGCTGAGGGTAAGAGCGAACGTTATTCCGGCATACGTGACATATCAGCGGAAAAGAATCACTGAAGCGCTCATCAAGCAGAGCATCACGAAGAGCAGCCACCTGATTAGCCGCTGGTCCACCTTCAATGCAAATCTTACGCTGAGGTACGCGCCGGCCGTCATTCCGATCGCAAGGGGTATTCCCGCTACCCACTCCACCCGGCCGGCGGAAATGAACACAGCCAGGGCTACTATGCTGAACAACGCCGTGCACACGACCTTCAGGGCGTTCGTCCGTACTAGGTCGTAGCGCAGCCCGGCGGCCAGTGCGGCGATCAGGATGAAGCCCACCCCGGCTTGGACAAAACCTCCGTATACGCCCGCGCCGAACAGCATCAGGAATCCCAGAGGACGCTCCCGGAGGCTATAGACCTTCGTGCCCTCCTCCGGCGCAATGACTTTGGGAGCGGCCAGCATGATTACGGCGATGGCGATCATCGTGCCGAGAAGGACCGGCTTGAGGACGTCGGGATGAAGCCATATCGCAAAAAGGGATCCCAAGGCGGCGCCGGATATTGTGGGCAGCAGCATCGGGATGACCGCCCCCCTGTCCAACATCTCTGCCCGGTTGAACTCCCTGATACCCGTGATCGACTGCTGGAGAATGCCAAGCCTGTTCGTACCATTTGCGTGGTCGGCAGGCAGTCCCATCAGCATCAGCGCCGGTACGGTGATCATCGAACCTCCGCCCGCCAAGGTGTTGACGAATCCTCCGGCTACCCCTGCCAGCGCCAGGAGGGAGACTTTCCACAAGGTGATGTCGACGTGGGATGGGGATAGGAATTCAACGATTGAATCCATAGCTTTCCGTCACTCTTGCCTTGAGGGCGCGCAACCGCCCCAACTACCCGCTAAAGCCGTTTCAACCCCGCCGGTCGCCGTAGGCCCTCAGAAAGAGCCGTTCGACCCGGCCGGCGGCCAGCATCGTCCCTATGGCCAGGAGCCACAGGAAGAATGCCGGGCCGATTATCTGGTGCATGACGGTCGCAGAGTCGATCCAGATGAACTGCATGACCGCGCCGATCACAGCCGACAGCGGCGCCATCTTTCTGAGCGCGCCCCCCACCTGCCACTGGTACTTGGCCGCTATGAGGAGTGCCGCTCCGGCAATCGCGAATCCGATCTTACCGCTAATCCACCGGATGCCGGATGCCCACTCCACCACCGGCGCAATTTCAGCCGTCGGAGTCGCATACAGGTAGGTCGCTTCCGGCGCAGGATGGACGGCGATCAGAACGGCGCACGCCCCGGATAGAGCGGTGAAGATGCCGGACAAGACGAACAGGTAAGGGACCAGCGGCGTGGCCCGCCTCTCCCGGATGATCCATGTCCGCAACAGGAACCAGCCGGCAAGCAGAAGCGCCTCGCCGGACAGGAGCCTGGCTATGCCGGACACCCCGTACATCGCCCTGTTATCGGCGACTGCCCGCAGCGACTCCAGCAGCGTTTCCCTATCTGCGTCCGCGGCGACGCGAGCGACGACCATCACCACCGTACAGGCTGCCGTAGCCAGCAACAAAGCGCCGGCCAAGCGGGCAGCGCGGTCTGGCGAATGGCCGGCTGCGCTTTCGGCAGTGGACGGAGAGTCGTTCAAGTCGTTGGATGCCTGCTTGTGTGGTGCAATAAACCGATTTCCCCGCAGCTTACCAAGCGGGCGCCCGCCATATGTTTCCTGCTGGCAACGCCGGGCAGTGAGGCTGACAAGCGTTACGCAAGCCGGGCTGAGACTTCATGACCTCGCTCGACCTCCGGCGCCCGCGCTTCCCGGCACGCCGGGGCGGTTACTCGCGGCAAGTCGCCTAAGATAGCGTATCGTAGGAACAGGAATTCACGGCCGCCGCGGCCCCCAAAGCGAGGACTCACCATGAAAATCACAGCTATCGACACGTTTGTAGTGGACGCAGGCTGGCGCCCGTGGGTGTTCGTCGCCCTCCGCACCGACCAGGGGCTGACGGGCTACGGGGAGTGCTCGGACGGGCGAAACCCGTTCGGCATCGCGGCGACGGTCGGCGAGTTCGAGACGATACTGGTTGGCCGCGACCCGCGGCCAGTCGAGTCCAACTACCACGACATGTACCGCATGGCGCGGCAGAGCGCAGGCGGCATTGCGGCCAAGGCGATTGCCGGGATCGAGTTGGCCATGTGGGATGTGAAGGCGAAGGCCCTGGGCGTGCCGGTCTACGAACTGTTCGGCGGGCCGCTGAGAGAACGGCAGCGCGTCTACTGGTCGCACTGCGGCTCATCCAGGGCGCGCGACCACGAACTGATTGGCACGCCGCCCATCACGTCGATACAGTCGTTCACCGAGCTGGGCAGAGAGGTGCGGGAGAAAGGGTTCACCGCACTCAAGACCAACATCATCATGCCCGGCCCCAACGCGCGCACCGTATTCGGCGGCTTCGGCCCCGGCCCCACAGACCAGAAAGCCTCGGTCGAACTGCTGCGGCACGCAGAGAAGCAGATAGCCGCATTCAAGGAGGGGACCGGCGACGACGTCGAGATCGCCCTCGACCTCAACTTCAACTTCAAGCCTGAGGCCGCCACCAAGATCTGCAGCGTACTTGCCCCGTACGACATGATGTGGGTAGAAATCGACATGTACGAGCCTACGGCCCTGGCGAGAATCCGAAGCAAGGCGGAGATGCCCATCATGTCGGGCGAGAACCTGTTCGGGATGCGCGGCTACCGGCCCTACTTCGAGGCCGGCTCGATGGACATCGTGATGGTCGACGTGCCCTGGAACGGCTTCTTGGAGTCCAGGCGCGTCGCCGCGCTGGCCGAGAGCTACGAGCTAAACGTGGCCCCGCACAACTACTACTCGCACCTCGCGTCCAGCATCGCGCTCAACCTCTGCGCGTGCAGCCCGAACATCCACATCATGGAGATCGACATAGACGACGTGCCGTGGAAGGACGACCTGACCGGCGGGCCGATGCCGATCGAGCACGGCGAGGCGATGATCCCCGTGAAACCGGGCTGGGGCGTAGACCTGGACGAGGAGGTTGCAAGGAAACACGCTTGGGAGGCGGGTAGAGGCCCAGGCTACACGGCAAGATAGAATACCGCCAGGGCCTCCCGGTCTATCCAAGGCCCCAGCGGCGCCGTCAGGGTCCGGCCGGAGCGAACTAGCGGAGAGGAGAACGCCATGCTCAGATTCGTCGAGGAAATAATGCTGCTACTGCTCCGCGACGACGGAAGGTTCGTCCACGTCCCAAAATGGTCCCTAGACTTCGCCATTGCGGGCGGAGTCCTGATGGACTTGGCGCTGGAAAACCGCATCGATACCGACATCGAGAAACTCATCCTACTGGACTCCACCCCCACAGGAGACCCGCTGCTGGACCCCACGCTCGCAGAGATAGCGCTCGGCGAGGAGCAGGACGCGGCATATTGGGTGGAGTACACCGCACAGCGGTCGGCGGAAATCCAGGAACAGGCCATCAACCGGCTGGTATCCAGAGGCATCATCGAGCCGCAGGAAGACCGCTTCCTCTGGGTCTTCCGCTCCAGGCGCTACCCCTCCGTCGACGGAACTGCCGAGCGAGAGGTGAAGCTGCGCATCATGGGCGTACTGCTCAGCGATGAGATACCAGACCCGCGGGACATCACCATCATCTGCCTCGTCGACGCATGCGGCCTGTTCAGAGAACTCCTGCCCAGCCACGAACTCGCCAAGGCGGCTCCACGTATCGAGCAGGTACGCAAGCTCGACCTCATCGGCCAGGCCATGTCCAGGGCGATCCACGATATCGAGATCTCGGTAGCCGCCTCCGTCCAGGCGCACATGTACTAACCGACTCGTTGAGGTCAGGTCAATGCCCGCGGGAGGTCGTTTTGCCTAAGCAGGTTGCCGTGGTGCTGCCGCAGATAGCGGACAGCCGGCGCGTCGAGCGCCACAGGCGCGCCGCCGCGCTGGAAGACGGGGTCGAGTTCATCTTCGTCGACTCGGATTCTCCGCCGGACGAGGTGGTCGAAAAGTGCCGTAGCGCGGTTGCGCTAATGCCCTCCTCCAGTTCCATGACCATGGAACAGTTCGTGCAACTCCCCAACCTGCGGCATATACAGGTGACCAGCGCAGGCACCGACTGGCTCGACAAGACGGCGCTGGCGGAACGCGGCGTCACCGTATCCAACAACGGCGGCGGAAACGCCCCGGCCGTGGCAGAACACACTATCGCACTCATCTTCTCCGTCTACAGAAGGCTCGACCGGCAGTTCGAAAGCGTGAGAGCCGGACGTTGGGCCGACGGCGCAAGGGGCGACCTGAACGATACACACACGCTTGTCGGCAAGCGCGTCGGAATCGTAGGACTGGGCAGGATCGGCTCGCGGGTCGCCAAGCGGCTCGCCGGCTGGGAGTGCGAGATCGTCTACCACGACTCTTTCGCATTCCAGCCGGAGTATGAGAAGGACGCCGGCGCCACCCGCGTCTCGTTCGAGGAGCTCCTCAAGACCTCGGACGTCGTTTCCCTCCACACCCCGCTGGAGTCGACGACGCACTACTTGGTATCCGACCGCGAGCTCGGCATGATGAAGCCGACGGCCATCCTGATAAACACCTGCCGCGGGCCGGTGGTCGACGAAACGGCGCTGGTACGGGCCCTCCAAAACGGGGTGATAAAGGCCGCCGGACTAGACGTCACCGAGGTGGAACCAACTCCGCCCGACAACCCGCTGCTAGCCCTCGACAACGTAGTCATCACCCCGCACCTGGCCAGCATGGCCATCGAGTCCACCATAGACTCCGTCAACTTCGGAGTACAAAACGCCGCCCGCGCCGCAAGGGGGGAGGCGCCGGAGTCGGTAGTGCCGCCTGTGTGATGGGGAGTAGCGCCGGACGAACTTTTGCCGCACGCCTACACTGCGACGGCTAGAGTCTCAGGCTGAATGCGTTTCACTCAACGTCAAAGAGCAAAAAGCGCCAACTGGTCCGGAGTCGCGGGCCGCGTGTAGGGAATCGCCGCGTCGGCCATGCTGAGGCCTGCTTCCAGCAGGCTTCGTATCTCGAATTTCGACCCGGCGAGTTGCACTTCCGTGCCTTCACCGGACGGCGCCAGCAGCAGCAATTCGTCCATGCCAATTCCCCGGTCGTGCAGCAGCTCCACGGAGTGAGTGCTCATAATGGTCTGCCTTCCCTCGCTGCCCCGCTGTGTACGTGCGATGAGCTGCGGGATATGGCGCACTACTTCGGGATGTAGCGACAGTTCGGGCTCCTCAAGCAGCAGTGGGCCGCTTCCGTCCAGGAGGGACCATAGGAAACCCAGTAACCGAAGTGTGCCGTCGGACAGGTCCTGCTCGTTCTGCCAGGCTCCATGCTGCCGCCAGTGCTCGTAGCGACCCCGCAGGTGCGGTGTGCCTCGATCATCCCGATTGAGTTCCAAGTCTTGAAGCTGCGGAACCGCCACTTGAAGAGCCTTGGTAATGCGCCGTAGGCGGGAATTCAATGTTTGCGGTAGGGTTTGAGCCAGCTGCTCCAAGAAGTCGCCGCCAAACGGATCGTCCTGACGGCCGACGGAGCGGTCAGGGTCTCGTACCAGCTGGGGGACTATGTGCCTGTAGCGCACCGAGCCTAGGAAATCGACCAGCTCCCTAAATTCTCTATTGGCATTCACCTGTTCAAGGTATGTCTGGGTCGTGCGTTCAGGGTCACTCTCATCATCTTGATTTGGCCTATCGACAAGCGTGTTCCCATTTTGACGAACGGTTTCCTTCTTGAGAAACGGGCGGCTACGGTTGTCTTGATTGAAGAGAATCTCATACTCCCATAGAGATTCGGCATCATCACTGCCAACCGTCACTCGAATTCCGATATCGGAGTAGCGGCGTGCGGCCAGTGCACGGATGCCGGATACACCGCCGCGCTTCCTGACCGCCTCCTGGAATCCGCCTCCAACCGCTGCTATGTCGTAGAGAAAACGAAAAGCGTCTAGGAGGTTGGACTTGCCGGATGCGTTGGGGCCTATGAGGAAAGCGCGCCGTTGTAGCTCGACCTAGGCGCCAACGAAACTTCGCCAGTTTTCCAGGGACAGACCGGTGAAGCGATATGTTCTTCGGCTGTCCTGTCTCTTGCGGCGCGCCATGGTCCCTTACCGCGTTTCGTCTACACTCCGGCCGGATCCCGGGACCAGTTTACTCTGCCGGACTTCGGTGCGCGAAACTCGCTCGGCGGACTGGTACATCGAGGGGTGGGCCGGGATTTCAAAGCTCTCGCCCTGCAGCAGGTCGGCGATGGTGCGTATCTGTATCTTGGGATAGGCCCGTTGCCATAGGTCGGAGTGATAGAAGCCGGCGCTCACCGCCTCCGTGCGCATTTCGCTCGTCGGCTCCTCCAGCGTGATGAACAAGCCGAGGGCCGCCTTCTCTCTGTCCATCGTTCCCTTCAGATCGCGTATGAGCGGCGACGAAACCTTGCCGCTCTTGACCTGGACGACCGCTTTCTTGGGCGTCCGGCGCGGCCCGTCGATGAAATGAACTACGCCGTCTATGCCCCTGTCGGCCCCGCGCTTGCCCTGCTCGCGCGGCAACGCCTCCAGCAGCGACATGGCCCAGAACTGGAACTGGTAGCGGTCTTGCACCGCCAACGCCCGCGCACTCCCCACGTCAACCGGCTCGCCGACCACCTCGTAGTCCCTTCCCGGAACCAGGTCGAAACTCGTCCTGAGCCGGTTCTTCATCAGCGCAACGGCCAAGTGGGTGACGTCGATGCCGATCCACCGCCGCTTCAGCTTCTCCGCAGCCGCTACCGCCGTACCGCAGCCGCAGAAGGGGTCGAGCACCACGTCGCCCTCGCCTGATGAGGCCTGAATGATGCGTTCCAAGAGAGCCTGCGGCTTTTGCGTGGGATAGCCGAGGCGTTCCTTTGACTGAGCCTGTATTGGTCTAATGTCCTCCCAAATCGTATCGAGAGGGTTGCCCTGCATTTCGTCAAGATATCGTTTCTGGCGTGCAAGGCCGGTAGAGGAATAATGAATGAGGCTATTGTCATGCGCTTCCTGCATCCGTTCCTTTGTCCAACGCCAAACTCGCATGTGCCCGTTCCATTCGTAGGTCAAGTTCGGACGGTCTCGGTTTGGGTTTGAAAGATCACTCAGCATATAGCGACGCCCCTGTATCCGGCTCTGTGAACCTATAAAACCGTTCTACATATTCGGAATCGTGAGGACGGAACTGGCGGTTCCATTTGAAATCGTTTCCCTTTGAATAATACAGCAGGTTGTCGTGATTGCGCGCATACGTTTTGAATGCCAAGCCTTTTGCGTTGGTACGTCGCCAGATGACTTCGGCCCTGAAGTTCACTGTTCCAAATATCGAGTCCAGTAGCAGCTTCAAATAATGACTCGCCGTAGGATCACAGTGAAGGTATATGGAGCCGTTGCTTTTCAGTACGCGGCGCAGTTCCACGAGGCGCGGCGTCATCATCACGAGGTAGGCCATCATGGCGTTGTTGCCGATGAACTGCCGGAATGATGAAATCATCTCCTTGACGGTGCCCGGCGTATCCCGGTTCAGAATGATCTCCTGCTCGAACGTGCGCTCCGCCTCCTGCGTCCATTCCCACGTATCGGTGAACGCCCTGATCTGTGCCGGTGACTCCTCGCCCGCCTTCTCCCTGAAGAGCACGTTATAGGAGGCGTTCGAGTTGAAAGGCGGGTCGAGGTACACCAGGTCCACCGACTCATCGGGGACGTGCTGCCGGAGAATATCGAGGTTGTCGCCGTAGTAAAGCGCGTTGGGCATGGTCTTCAAGATTCCTGGGCCTTGTGCGGTATCCGTGCGAGACGTTAGTCATTCAACGCAGAGAGTCTCCGGCATGAAGACGCGCTCGACGTCGATGTTGCCAGACCGTTCCGCCACCTGCGCGAGGTCGTATGCCGCCTGCATCTGGTACCAGGTACTCGCACCGCCGCCGAATGCCTTGTCGAGCCGGATGGCCATCTCCGGCGATATCCCGGAGCGTCCGTTGACGATTACCGACGGTTGCTTACGGCTCACTCCAAGCCTGCGCGCAGCCTCCGTGACGCTCAGGGCCGAGCGGCTCGAGGCAGTCGTAGCGAACGGACAGGCCGGGGTGGGATGGATTCTTCATGCGCATCGGAAATTTCTCCTAGAGGTCTCAAGACTTAAGGGTAATCGATAATTTTTTACACCGCACACGGCCCGGTAACGGCCTACCCCCTGCCCGGCAGCTTCATCCCCGTGCCCGGCGGCAGGTCCCACGCGTCGTCCTGCAAGCCCCGCAGGAAATCCACCTGCCCGTGATGGTTGTTCTTGTGCGTAATGAGATGCCGCAGACACTCGCCAATCGTCGCGCCCGGACGAAAGTCCTCCGCAGCGTCGTCAAGGCGCTCAGGCCTGAGGGTGGACAGGTACTCGCCCGTCTGCCGGTGCGCCGCGTCCAGGTACCCCATGAGCGTTTCCACTGAAGGAATCGCAAGCGCTCGCAGGCCCATGCGGTCGCCCGGGTCCGGCATCTCGACGGGCTGGCCGAACCTCTCGTACCAGCCCTCTTTCTCCCACAATGCCGCGCCGCCTTGTAGGCTCGCGGCCATGTTGTCTTCGCCCCTCGCCACGTGCCACAGGATGAAGCCGATGTTGTTAGCGTGCGGGGCCGGCCGCCACAGCGCTTGTTCCTGGGTGAGGCCGTCGCAGGTGCCCAATAGCCTCAGCTGCACTTGGGCTAGGCTGTCGGCGATGAAGGTGATCGCGTCCATTCGATCTCTTCCGGCTCCTTGCAAGCGGTCCAGTGAGCGGTCAGCCGGTACGACGCGCCATGCGCCTAGCCGTACCCGGCCCGCTCCAGCACGCGGCCAACGGCTCCCACGAATGCGTCCAGCTCTCCGTGCTCGTGCGCCGTGGACACGTTGCCGCCGCAGCGATTGGCGACGACGAACCCCTCGTTGAGCAAGCCCATGAACACCGTCTGCGCAAGCTCCTTGTCATTCGTCGCATAGCTACGGTAGTCCGTCACCGGAGTCGTGGTGAACTGCAAGGAGAAGAGCGACGATATGCCCGTAACGCCGACGGGGGCCTCCAGCTCGGAGATGAGGTTCCTCAGCCCATCCCGAACGTACTCGCCCTTTTCGTCCAGCTCCCGGTAGGCGTCGAGCGTAAGTTCCTTCAAAGTTGCGATACCCGCCGCCGCCGTCATCGGGTTGCCGTTGAAGGTGCCCGCGTGCTGTACTCGCGGCGGCCCGTTGCGCGGATCGTAGAGGGCCATGACGTCCTCGCGGCCCCCGAACGCGCCCACAGGCATACCGCCGCCTACGACCTTCCCGAAAGCCGTCATGTCAGGCATCACGCCGTAGTACTCCTGCCCGCCGCCGCGCGATACGCGGAAGGTGATCACCTCGTCGAATACCAGCAGGATGCCAAGCTCCGAGGTTAACGACCTCAGGCCGCCCAGGAATTCCGGCTCGGCGGGGATGAAGCCGCTCTGGCCGTTCACCGGCTCGACTATGACGGCCGCCAGCCGGTCTGCGTTGGCCCGGATGATGCGCTCACAGGCCGCTATGTCGTTGTAGGGCATGATGACGATGTCGTCTGCGGCCCGTGCAGGTATGCCCTCGAAGCCGATCACCGGATCGGGATTCAGCGCGTCCCCTGCGCTCTCCAGCGGGGGCTGTACGCTGATCGACACGGCGTCATGCGCTCCGTGGTACGCGCCCTCGCACTTGGCGATCATCTCCCTGCCGGTGAAGGCGCGAGCGGCACGTATGGCGTTCAAGGTAGCCTCTGTGCCGGAGTTGACGAAGCGCACCTTTTCCACCGACGGCACGCGGTCGACCATCATCTCCGCCCACTCGATTACGGGAGGGCTGGGCGCCGGAAACGAAACGCCGTTGTCCAGCTGGTCCCGCATCGCCTGCACCACGCCGGGGTGCCTGTGGCCGAGTATGAGCGTCGTCATGTTGTTAACCATGTCGACGCGCTCGTTGCCGTCTACGTCGTACAGCTTGGAGCCTTCGCCCCTGGTGACGTAGGTCGGAAAAGGAGGCCACCATATGGAGTTGCGGGAGTCTCCGCCGGGCATCACCTTGGCGGCGCGCTCATGGAGGCGCATCGACTCCTGGTTGCGGGACTTGTACCGTTCTATCTCTGCTTGCAGCGCATTGGCCATCGTCGTATTCCCTGTCTGCCGAGAGGCGTCGAAAGTGGAGGTGGAGGCTGAACAAGTCATTATGCCCTACACAGCGTCCGCGTCGCGCCCGGCCGCAAAACGGGCGCACTCTTCAGTCCGGCCGGCGAAGTTCAATCTGCATGAGGCGTAACCGTCCCTTCGTGCACTCTGAAGCGCCGCGCACCCGCAAGGTACTCATCGTCCACAAGGCCGAAGTCGGCTGTGGTCAGGAGTACCTGCTCGTACTGCGAGACCTCTTGGAGCAGGAGCCTCCTGCGGTTGGAGTCCAGCTCCGACAGCACGTCGTCCAGCGCCAGCGCCGGCGTCCTGCCCACCGAGTCGGCCACAACGGCGGCTTCCGCCAACTTCAGAGCCAGGGCGATGGAACGGGCCTGGCCCCTCGACGAATAGGCCGCCGCCGGCTGGCCGTCCAGCCCAATGTCCAGCTCGTCCCGGTGCGGCCCGATGACCGACACACCCTGCGCTATCTCGCGCGCGCGCACGGAAGCCAACGCATTCAAGATGCCGGCGGACAGGGCCTGCACGTTCATGCCGGCAAAGTCGCGGAGAGGCGCATCGCTGGCCGTAACCCTTGGCCGGTAGGCAAGACTCAGCGCGCTGCCGCCGCTCAGCTTCCCGTGCGTCGGAACGGCGTAACTCGCAAGCTCCGATACCGCCCTGCGCCTGCGTTCCACAATCGCCGCCCCTTCCAGCGCCAAGCGCCCGTCCCAGAATTCCAGCTCGTCGATGCCGGCCCGCCCGTCCCGTATGCGCCGCAGCAGCTGGTTGCGCTGGGCCACCACCCGCGCGTAACGCTGGCGGTTCTTTAGATAGCCCGTGTCGGACTGGGATATCAGTATGTCGAGGTAGCGGCGCCTGAAAGACGGCGGCCCGCCGACCATTTCCAGGTCGCCGACCTCAAAGAAGACGATGTTCATGTTGCCCACGAACTCCGCAGCCGGGCGCAAAACGCCGTTTACCCGAAGCGACTTTCGAGTCGGTGGTGTGCCGGTGACGCCCGGAGCCGCTGCCTCTATGTCCAACTGGACGCGCACGGTGTAGTCATGCTCCCGGCCCACGCCGAGCGCCTGCACGTGCCCGCCCGTCTGCGCCAGCTCACGGTTCACCAACTCCCGGTCGCTTGAAGACCTGGGAGACCTGGCTATCGCCAGCAGGTATGCCGCCTCCAGCAGGTTGCTCTTGCCGTGGCCGTTCTCGCCTTGAAATACGATGAGGCCCGGCTCAAGCTTCAATTCGGCGGACGAATAGTTCCGAAATCCCGAAAGAACTAACCTTGAGAGATGGATGGCTTGAACCTCTCACTGCGAACGGGCGCCCGGCCGCACCAGCCGTGACACAGCCGGAACAAAAAGCGCCCCCGAACCGGCAGCCGGAAAAGACGATTCTAGCGCCGCACACCACCCGCCCCGCAGGGCCGTCTACCCGTAGGGACGTCCTTGCGGCACAAATCGTACGGGCGTCCTCCGGCAGGAATCGTACGGGCGTCCTCCGGCATGAATCGTAGGGACGTCCTCGCGGCACAAATCGTACGGGCGTCCTCCGGCATGAACCGTAGGGACGTCCTTGCGGCATGAACCGTAGGGGCGTCCTCCGGCAGGAATCGTAGGGGCGATCCCTTGTGGGCGCCTTCCGCAGGGCGTCCCCTCCTACCTCTTCCCCCGTCTGCGAGACCTTTGCATAAACCTCTTTGGGAAAGTCCATACTGCTTGCGAGCCGTCGTCAGAGTCGTCTTTAAGGAGCGATGCCGTGCACCGCAAGATGGGCCAGCCCTCAGTGATTAACAGTTTTTTGCAGGGAGGGTTGGGCAAGAACAAAACGCTTGAACGTCTGAACCGGGAGTTGGACTGGGACAGGCTGGGAAGTCTGATGGACGGGATGTACCCGTCCCCGAAGGGCCGGCCAGCCTATCCTCCCCTGATGATGTTCAAGGTGTCGATACTCCAGCAGTGGTACGGGGCGTCCGACCCCGAGATAGAGGCGGCGCTGCTGGAACGACTTTCGTTCCGCAGCTTCGTGGGTCTTGAACTCCATGACCAGACTCCAGACCACTCGACGATCAGCCGTTTCCGCAAGCAACTGAGGAAACGGGGCCTGGGCAAGAAGCTGTTTGAGGAGGTGAACCGCCAGTTAGACGGTAAAGGGTTGATGGTGAAGAAGGGGACTCTGGTGGACGCCACTCTCGTGGAATCTCAGGCCCGCAGGCCTTCCTCTCCCAAGGGTTCTGCGGAGAAGAGCGACACGGACCCCGACGCAGATTGGACCAAGAGGCCGGGGCGCTATCACTTCGGCTACAAGGTTCACCTGGGCGTTGATCAGGGATCGCGCCTGATACGCAAGGCTGCTCTTACGCCTGCGAACGTGAATGACACCAAGATGGCCGATGACCTGATATCCGGCGATGAGGAGGCCGTGTACGGTGACCGGGCATACAGTTCTAAGGATAGGCGGGAGCGGCTAGAGGCCGTAGGGATAAAGGACCGCACGATGCAGCGGGCCAACAAGCATCACCCCATACTTTCCTGCTTGGAGCAGAAGCGCAACCGGTTGATCTCCAGGGTGCGCATGCCGGTCGAGGGGGTGTTCGGGACTCTCAAGCGCACCTACGGCTACGCCCGCGTGCGCTACATGGGACTTGGGCGCAACGAGACGGAGATGTGGTTCAAGTGCATTGCGTACAACCTGCGGAGGGCCGACAAGCTGATTCTCAGCGCTGCGTAGTCCCTTGTCTCACCGCGCCCAAAACGGGGCTAGGCCCCCCAAGCGCGGCCAAAATACGCCCGTAAATGCGGTTTCAGGGCCGTTCTGACCGTCAACAGGCCCTCCCGGAGCGTCAAACAGGTCGATTCCAGCCCAAAACCAAGCAAACCGCAGGTCTTCTCCGTTTGTGCAAAGGTCTCGTCTGCGAGGGAAGATTGAGATGGGGGTCTTCGCGCGCGTCGCGCTTCCAAGCTTATTGTCAATGGCACGCCCGCCATCCCCAAATCCGCCCGGACCAATGCCATCGCGCCTTCCCTTGCCGCGACTGCAACTTGCCCAAAGGCTAAATCCGCCAATGTGGAATGCCGTCGCGGGCGGCGCGAGAATAGAGCGAACCGCCGCGCACGGCAGGGCCACAAGACGAGAGATCGCGTGCGCCGCCACAGCCATGAATCCTGCAAAAGACGACAACGAAGAGCTGGAAGGGCAGAGCAACCTCGCCGCGAGGTTGAAACTGGACCGCGTGCTCGTCCCGTTGGACGGCTTCCCCGGCGCGGAATTCGGTCTAGCCTTCGCCGGAATCTTTTCGCACTACTTCAACTCAAACCTCGTCCTCTTCCACGTCCTGCCGCCCGCAGATCCCGTTCACCAGGCGCGCGGCTCACCCGTCAGGTACCCGTACGCACTGCGCGACAGGGGTGCAAACCTCGCAAACTCCTACCTGCGGGAGATCTCCTCAAAACTGGCCAGGAGCGGAATCGAAGCCCAGTGGAGTGTTGCAACCGGCAACACCGCAGAACTGATTAGCATGAGGGCGGTCACCGGAGGGTTCGGCCTAATCGTGCTGGCCGTCAGCCCCCCGGACATCGTCAAGCGAAAGGCTAGGCGCACGCCGGCGGTCGAACTGTGGGAGAAGACGGCCGTGCCCGTACTGATAGTCGACGCACGCAGGATGTACCTCAACGGCGCCCCGCCGAAGCCTCCCACCCGGCTGCTCGTGCCGCGCCATGCAAGAGACCTGGGACGCGAATCGCTCGACATGGCAGAGGCCATCGCTGCGCAAACCGGCGCGGCAATCTCACTGGTCTGCTCCAGGCCCCCGCAAAACAGGCCACCGTCTCACATACAGCAGGAGGTCTTCAGGATGCGCGAGGCCGGGCTGGACGCGCAGCTGCACACGTCCACCCACTCAATCATGCCCGCCCTGGAAGAAATTCAGAATGAGCATCCCGGTTCCTGGGTCGTCATAACTTCCAAGATGCGCTCCTGGCTGGCGCGCACTCTACAGCGCAGCGTGGCCGACAAGGTGGTAAGGCGCTCAACCGCGCCTGTCCTGGCAATCCCCGCGCAGGACATCGCAAACAGGCGAATCAGGAAGCTCCGCGCCCTAAACCCGGAAGAGCTGGGCGTCAGGCAGCGCTAGGCCGCCCGCAATGCACGTGACGCCTGACGCTCACCCGCCCACTTAGGCGCGGGAGCAGGCGGCTTCAAAATCCCCACAAGCCCTCCGCACCTCCCTGATGAACGCTCTGACCTTTTTGCGGTCTTTCACGCCGTCAGTTTCCACGCCGCTTGAAACGTCTACGCCCCAGGGACGCAGCCTTTCTATCGCGGCATTGACGTTGTCCGGGGACAGACCGCCGGCAAGCAGCACGCCGTCCCGGCTGGCGACCCCTTCGGCCGCAGACCAGTCGAACGTCTTGCCGGAACCGCCGGGCGTATCCTCGTCGTAGCGGTCCAGTACGACCATGCGCCCGGCGTCGAGATGGGGCAGGACTATCTCCTCCAAGTCCTTCGCAGACATCTCTCCGCGCACCCTCACCTGTCGCAGGATCGGCCTCCACATGCTGCGCATGTAACTCTCGTCCTCTTCTCCGCACAGGTGCACGTAGTCGAGCGCGGCCCGTTTCGAGACCTCGTTCACCCAGTCCCTCGGCTGGTTGCGGAACAGACCGGCAAACTTTGTCTCGTAGCCCTTGACGTCTGCGCGGAGCCGGTAGCGCGCCACTATTGCAGCGCCCTCCATCACCTTCAGCTGGCGCCGCACGCCCTCTACGAAGCACAGGCCGAGAAAGTCGGCGCCCGCCTTGGCCGCATCAAAGGCGACGTCGGCGTCCCTGATACCGCATATCTTCACTTTCGGCTTGTAGCCGCTCATTCGGGATCAGACTGCGACATGGCCCGCAACAGGCCCAGCGTCTCGCCGCCGGCGCGCATTAGGGACTCCCCCACAAGCGCCGCCTTGGCCCCGGCCCGGCCCATCCGTTCAACGTCGGCAGCGTTCTTCATGCCGCTCTCCGCCACCGCTATCCGGCCTTCCCCGATGCGCGGCGCCAGCCGCTCGAAAACTTCTAGCGAGGTCTCAAGCGTCTTCAGATTGCGGTTGTTGATGCCAACTATCTTCGGGTCCGTCGTGAGCGCAACGTCGAGCTC
Organism: Dehalococcoidia bacterium; assembly: GCA_963663555.2. Classification (GTDB taxonomy): domain Bacteria; phylum Chloroflexota; class Dehalococcoidia; order Lucifugimonadales; family Lucifugimonadaceae. The sequence goes on along the minus strand of CAXXNJ010000009.1, from coordinate 307,153 downwards.
TTCCTCGTCGAAAGACTCCACCAGCGGCTCCATGCCTAGGGAGCGGCTCAGCTCGAACAAGTCCCGGTACTGCGACGGCTCCAGGATGGAGACGATCAGCAGGACCGAGTCGGCCCCGGCTGCCCGGCCCGCCCAAACCTGGTACTCGTCGATCACGAAGTCCTTCTGAAGCGCCGGTACGCCATGCCCGGCCGCTACCGCCTTCGCCTTGGACAGGTCTTCCAGCGTCCCCAGGAAGTAGTCGTACTCCGTTAGTACCGACAGCGCCGCCGCCCCGGCAGCGCAGTACTCCCCGGCGCGCTCCGCGGCATCCATGTTCAGATTGAGTTCGCCGGCGGAGGGCGCCTTCCGCTTCATCTCCGCAATCACGGCAATCCCCGGCCGGCTGGACAACGCATCGGCAAGCGAAAGCGGGGGATCCGCCCGCTCTGCCAAATCGCGAGTTCGCGACGCGGACATCCTGCGCCGGGTGAGCGCTATGTGCCGACGCTTGGCCTCGACTATCTCTCCGAGTATGCCGTTCGACCCGGTTGGCTCGTTGTTCATTATTACTCGTTGCTGGACGAAACCAGCCTTTCCAGCCGCCGCCGGGCCTCACCTGAATCGATCGACTCAGCGGCAAGTCCTGCGCCGTCCTCAAAGCTTACAGCTTTGCCCGCAGCCACGAGCGCTGCGCCGGCGTTCATCAGCACGATATTCCTCGCCGAGCGGGCAGGGCCCGGAGGAGCGTTATGCCCGCCGCCCTTCGAGTCCAGCACTCCACGGATCACCTCGGCGCTGGCAGCCGCATTACGTACCCGAAGATGATCGCGGCTGCCCTCGGGAAGGCCGAAGTCAGCCGCACGGGTGCGCCTGCGCTTCATTGCGCCGGGAGTCACCTGGTAGACCAGGGTGTGCCCCTCGACGTCTATCTCGTCCGCGCCGGATTCGGCGTGCACCGTCAACGCATACTCTGCGCCCAGTATGGAGAGCGCTTTGCCCATCTTCTCCGCAGCCTGGCGGTCGTACACTCCCACCACCTGCCGCATTGCGCCGGCCGGGTTCGTCAGCGGGCCCAGCAGGTTGAACACGGTGCGGATGCCCAGCTGCGGCCGCAGCGGCCCGGCGAACCTCATCGCAGGGTGAAACTCCTGCGCGAACATGAAGCAGATGCCCGCCTGTTCGACGCACCGCTTGGCGCCGTCAGGCCCCAGGTCGATCTTCACGCCCAGCTCGTCCAGCACGTCGGCGCTACCCGTAGAGCCTGTCATCGCGCGGTTGCCGTGCTTCGCCACGGGCACGCCCGCACCCGCTACGACAAGGGCCGCAGCCGTCGATACGTTGAACCACCCCTTGGCGTCGCCGCCCGTGCCGCACGTGTCCACCACGGGCACGCCCAGGTCGAAGCGGCGGGACACCTCGCGCATAGCCGTCGCCATGCCCGCTATCTCCTCCGGCGTCTCGCCCTTCATCCGAAGCGCCGTCACGAAGGCCCCGAACTGTGCCGGAGTCGCCTCCGCCGCCATGATCTGCCGCATAACGCCCGCCGCGTCGCCGACGCTCAGGTCTTCCCCCTCCACCACCGCCTGTATACCTTGCTGGATGTTCATCTTGTCGTCGCTCCCATCTCTATTTTCAGAGGAAGGCCGGCTCTAGCCCTACATCTCCAAGAAATTTTGGAGTATCCGCTTGCCCGGCGTGGTGAGGATCGACTCCGGGTGGAACTGTACCCCCTCCAACGGCATGGCGGTATGCCGGACGCCCATGATTACTCCCGACTCCGAACGGGCCGTGACCTCAAACTCGCCGGGCAGGGTGCCGGGCCGGATGGCGAGGGAGTGGTAGCGCACCGCCTCGAACGGATTTTCCACTCCCTTGAACAGGCCCTTCCCGTCGTGCTCGATGATGGAGGTCTTGCCGTGCTTTATCTCGCCTGCGCCTTCCACTATCCCACCAAAGGCTGCGCCGATGCACTGGTGGCCGAGGCACACGCCCAGCAGAGGCTTCTTACCCGCAAATCTCTGCACCGCCTCCATCGAGACGCCGGCGTTCTCAGGCCGGGACGGGCCGGGCGATATCACCACCCTATCGGGGTCCATCTCCTCCAGCCTGTCCACCGTGGCCGCGTCGTTCCGCACAACCTCGACCTCGGCCCCCAGTTCGCAAAGGTACTGGTACAGGTTGAAGGTAAAACTGTCGTAGTTGTCGATTAGCAGCACCATTGAATCAGGCTCCAATCTCTTTCCGCCGCCGCGGCTCAGACCGCCGCCAATTCCGGCGCTAACGGTCCGGCCACGCGGTCCGGCCGGGTCAATGACCGTTCCGCAATTTTGATGGCCGCAAGGGGCGCCAAGGTCTTCTGCACAGCCTCGCGGTACTCATTGGCGGGCACGGAGTCGAACACTATTCCCGCCCCGCCCTGGACGTGGGCCGCGCCGTCCTTGAGGGTTATCGACCGTATGACCGTGCCCACGTCGAGGTTCCCGCCGGCGTCGAACCAGCCCACCGCGCCGCAGTAGGCCCCCCGGCCCTGCGGTTCCAGTTCGCTAATCAACTGCATGGCGCGCACCTTCGGCGCGCCCGTCAGCGTGCCCGAGGGAAAGGAAGCCGCGAATGCGTCAAGGCTGTCACTTCCCGGCGAAAGCTCGCCGCTGACCCTGGACACCAAGTGCATCACGTGGGAATACCGTTCGACGTGCAGGAACGAGGGAACGCGCACCGTGCCCGGCGAACAGACGCGGCCAAGGTCGTTTCGAGCGAGGTCCACCAGCATCACGTGTTCCGCGCGTTCCTTTTCGCAGGAAAGCAGCACGCGCTCGTATGCAGCGTCCACGGCCGCCGTCTCGCCTCTGGGCATAGTCCCGGCGATGGGATGAATCGCAGCCACGCCGTCCATGACTCTCAGGTGCATCTCCGGTGAGGCGCCAATCAACTGGAAGTCGCCGAAGTCCAGCAGGAACATGTAGGTAGAAGGATTGATCCGCCGCAGGGCCTGGTATATCTCCGGCGCACCGGCTCCGGTCGGTCTCTCAGCCCTCTGCGACACCACCGCCTGGATCAATTCACCGTCGATTACGGCCTCGCGGGCAGAAGAGACCATCGACTCATACGAGTTGCGGTCGAATAGGAAGTCCCCCGTAAAGGCAACGCTGGGCAGCGCCGTTTCCGTCTGGCGGTAGCGCGGCTCATAGAGCTGTTCAATCAGGCGTTCCAATTGTTCCAGCCCCTGCCGGTGACACACGTCTGGGCCGCCTGCTCCCTTCACGTCAACGAGCGCCATCAGCCGGATCACGTCACGCCGGTGATCGAACACCGCCATCTCGGCGGGAATTAGAAATGCCGACTCAGGGCAGCCCGCAGGGTCGCCGGAAAGAGGAAGGACGGACGGCTCGAAGTAGCCGGCCGCTTCATATGCCACGTATCCCACCGCGCCCGACGCGAACGGCGCCATGCCCGGCAGTCGCGCAGCCGCCGTGCGCCGAAGCGCAGGACGCAACGCCTCCAAAGGGTTCACCCGACCGCGCGGCTCGCCCGGCCCCGTGCGCAACGCCTCCGCAATTCGACCGCTCACGTAGGAAAAGCGCGGCGCGCCGGGCTCATGCGATGCGCTCTCGATGGTGAAGCCGCTGCCGGGAGTGGATATGCGCGCAAACGCGTCCGGCGGCGTGAGACCGCCTATCGGGATCTCCACGCTAACGGGGACGAGCGGGAAGAGACCGGCCAGACGCCGGAACTCCTCACGGCTGGGCGACGGTGAAGTTTCAACGCGCACCGGAGATCTCCTCCGCGCGGTCGATCGCGCGCATCAGGGCGCCTATCTTGTGCAGCGACTCCTGGTACTCGCCTTCCGGCGTCGAGTCCGCCACTACGCCGCCCCCGGCCTGCATGTGCGCCACGCCGTCCTTCAGCACGATGGTGCGGATGCAGATCGCCGTGTCCATGTTGCCCGTGTAGCTGAAGTAGCCCACGGCGCCCGAGTAGAGGCCCCGCTTGTCCGGCTCCAGCTCGGCGATCATCTCCATGGCGCGCACCTTCGGCGCCCCCGACGTAGTGCCCGCAGGAAATCCCGCCCGCAACGTGTCGTAGGCGTTGTACTCAGGCCGCAACTTGCCCGTCACGTGAGACACCAGGTGCATCACGTGCGAGTAGCGCTCTATGTCGAGCTGTTGTGTCACCTTCACCGTGCCGGGCACGGCGACCCTTCCAACGTCGTTCCGGCCGAGGTCGAGCAGCATGACGTGCTCGGCCCGCTCCTTCTCATCTGCGGCCAGGTCCTGCGCAAGCATCTCGTCTTCCTCCGGCGTGGCTCCCCTGGGCCGGGTGCCCGCTATCGGATGGACGGCAACCTCGCCGTCGATCAGCTGGACGAGCAGCTCAGGCGAGGCCCCGACCACCTGGAACCCGTCAAGGTCCAGGTAGAACATGTACGGCGACGGGTTCACCGCTCGCAAAGACCTGTAGATGTCGAAAGGCGACGCATCCGTGCTTCGGGAAAGACGCTGCGACAGCACCACCTGTATCAATTCGCCTTCATATATCCCCTCGCGCGCAACGTCGATCATCTTCTCGTAGTCGGCGCGGCTCATATTGGAACGCGCCGCATCGCCGGCAACGCCCGACTCCCCGGCCGCCAAAGGGGCCTGCGAGTACGCATGGGAGGGCAGAGGGGCCACAAGGCGCGCCGTCAGTTCCCTGATCAGCCGCGTTGCGCGGTCGTAGGCGGCGTCCACGTCGCCGCCTACGCGGGCGTGCGCCACCACCATTATCGTGTGCCGCACGTGGTCGAACACCAGCAGCGCATCGGTCATCATGAAGACCGATTCCGGCACGCCGACCCCCTCGCCCTGAAGCGGAGGCACCTTGGGCTCGAAGTACCTAATGGCCTCGTAGCCCACGTAGCCCACCGCCCCGCCGTGAAAGCGCGGCAGCCCCGAAACGTCGGCGCACCTGACGCCGGACATGCGGGACTCCAACAGCGTCAGCGGATCCACCTCGCCGTCAGCTTCGCCCGGCCCCGATACAAGTACGTCCCACGGCTCCGTCCCGATGAAACTGTAGCGCGCCACGTGCTCCCCGCCCTCTACCGACTCCAGCAGCCAGGAATACGGGCCTCGGGCGACCTTCAAGTATGCAGATACCGGGGTCTCCAGGTCGGCGGTGATCTCCTGGTAGACCGGTATCAGGTTCGATTCTTTGGCGAGTTCTCTGAACGTCGCTATGTCTGGCGTTAAGTACAAGGGATTTCTCCTTCGCGGTTGGGCGCAAGTGTCAGTTCGACGCAATACCGCGTCGCCAGAGAAACCTCTTGTCCGAATACTTGTTCATTCTGCGCCGTCACTCCCGGCCGTCGATCGCACCCGGCCCAAGCTCACGCCCACCTTGACGTGTAACTCGATATACGCATGGCGTCCCGCACCATCGTCATCGTCTCTGCGGCCGTGACGCGGGCCCGTTCCGTGCCGGACATGAGCGCCTCCTCAACAAGGTCCGCCCGCTGCTCGTAGTAAGCGCGCCGTTCCCTGATCGGATTGAGGAACCGGTTGATGGCGAGCGCCAGCGCCCTCTTCACCTCGACGTCGCCCACCTTTCCGGCGCGATACCGTTCCTTGAACTCGTCCACCTGCGCCTTGTCGGTGTTGAATGCGTCGTGGTATTCGAATACCGGATTGCCCTCCACCCTGCCCGGTATGTCGGCGCGGATGCGGTTCGGGTCGGTGAACATGCCCCGCACCTTCTCATTCACCGTCTTCTCATCGTCGGACAGCATGATCACGTTGCCGCTGCTCTTGCTCATCTTCCCGGCACCGTCCGTGCCTACCAGCCGCCCCACGTCGCCGATGAGGGTCTTGGGCTCAGGGAATACCTGCCCGAACATGCGGTTGAACTTGCGCGCCACCTCCCGAGTCATCTCCAAGTGAGGCGCCTGGTCCTCGCCAACGGGCACCAGGTGCGCCCTCGGCAGAAGGATGTCCGCAACCTGGCTCATCGGGTAGTTGTAGAAACCGACCGTGCGACGCTCCACCGGCAGGGAGTCCAACTCCGACTTCAGAGTGGGATTGCGCTCCAACATGCCCAGCTGCGTGATGAAGCTCAGCAGCATCGTCAACTCGGCGTGCTCCGGTACGTAACTCTGTATCACGAACGAACACTCACCGGCATCCAGCCCGACGGCCAGGAAGTCCAGCGTCACCTCGATCACCGATTCGCGGATGAGGTCGATCTCGTGGAAGTGGTCGCCAAGCGCCTGGTAGTCGGCGATGAGGAAGTAGCACTCGTACTCGTTCTGAAGGCGGACCCAGTTCCGGAGCGCGCCCACGTAGTGCCCTAGGTGCAGGGCGCCCGTGGGGCGTATCCCCGTCAATATGCGAGGCCGCTCGGCGTTCTTCTGCGCGGCTGCCGGTTTAGTAGTGGCGCTGGTTGTCGTCATCGTTTCTCAGGTCTCTTCGCGAAGCCTCACGACCTCGCACTTGTCGCCGCTGCCGCCGTGATCGCAAGTTCGGGCGCCACAATAAAAAACCCCGCTCCCTGTACAGGGGCGAGGTTTGCCGCGGTGCCACCCTGATTGCCCCGGGCGCGCCGGGGCATCTCGTGTTCGGATCACGGCCGCCAATGGCGGTGGTTTTCCGGGCCCTTGTAACGGAGGCCAAACCGGCTCAGACTACTTGCCGCTCCCTATCCGAAGAGGCTTTCGTCCTGCGGCTCGCGGGTCCATTCGACTCCAGCCGTGAAACCGGGCTCACACCTAACCCCGGCTCTCTACGTTCCGTGCTGGAGGCTACTACTCCCGGTCGCAGCCTTTGCGAATTTCGTAGACCTACCGAGTATATGCCCGATTGCCCGAAGGGTCAACGAAAATGCCGGCGCGCAAATTCAGACCCAAGAATCGCGCCCTCACCGGCGCAGCCGCCCACCTGTATCATCAAACGTCGCCAAGCCCCGGAGGTACCGCCTTGACCAAAGGAAACGTCACAACAGCCCCCTACGGATCGTGGGATTCGCCCATCACGCCGCACATGGTCACCGAGTCCGGAGTCCGCCTAGGCGCCGCCAAGCCCGACGGAGGCGACATCTACTGGCTTGAAGGCCGGCCCGCCGAGGGAGGAAGAAGCGTAGTCGTGCGTTTCAACCCCGGCAGCGGCGCCGTCGACGTCACGCCGGAGGGCTTCAACGCACGCAATCGCGTCCACGAGTACGGCGGCGGCGCATACGTGGTCCACGACGGAGTCGTCTACTTCTCCAACTTCGCCGACCAACGCCTGTACAGGCAGGAAGGAGACGCTGCCCCCGCGCCGGTGACTCCCGAACCGGCCATCCCCACAGGCGATCGCTACGCAGACGCCAGGCTCACCCCGGACGGGCGGTTCGTCATATGCGTCAGGGAGCGGCACCGGGAGAATGCAGAGGCCGCCAACGAGGTCGTCGCAATACCGACCCGCGGCGGCGAGCCGGCCGTCATCGCATCCGGGCACGACTTCTATTCGTTCCCGCGCATCTCACCCGACGGCAACCGCATCGCCTACACGGCATGGAACCACCCGAACATGCCGTGGGACAGCGTGGAACTGTGGACGGCAAACCTCAACGCAAACGGCACGGCGCACGGCGCAACGCTGGTCGCGGGCGGGCCAGGCGAAAGCATCTTCCAGCCCGAATGGGCGCCCGACGGAACGCTCCACTTCGTGTCCGACCGCAGCGGATGGTGGAACCTCTACGCCCTGCGGAACGGCAACGCAGAGCCGGTATACCCGGTAGAGGCGGAGTGCGGCGAACCCCAGTGGGCCTTCGGCCAGTCCACCTACGCCTTCTTGGATGACGGCCGAATCGCGCTAAAAGTGGAGCGGCACGACGGTGACCGGCTTGTACTCATCTCCCCGGCGGATTCATCCCAGGAAATCGACCTGCCTTACACCGCCATGGGGGGCATCTCCGCCGGCGGCAACACGGTCTACATGACCGCAGCAGGCCCAACGGAACCCGCCGCCGTGGTACAGGTGGACGCCGACAGCGGCGAAGTCAGCGTCCTCAAGCGGAGCGCAGAGGTACAACTGGAACCCGGCTACGTCTCCTCCGCCCAGAGCGTCTCCTATCCCACCGGCGACGGCGAACTGTCGCACGCCCTCTACTACCCCCCGGCCAACGCCGGCTACCAAGCCCCGTACGGTGAGAAACCCCCGCTGATAGTCCTCAGCCACGGCGGCCCGACCGGCGCCACTTCATCCGCATTCAGCATGGACACCCAGTTCTGGACGAGCCGAGGCTTCGCAATCGTCGACGTCAACTACCGCGGCTCGACCGGATACGGGCGCGCATACCGCGAGGCCCTCAAGGGACAGTGGGGCGTCGTCGATACCGACGACTGCATAAACGCCGCGCGCTACCTCGTGGACAAGGGACTCGCAGACGCCGACAGGCTGGTCATCAAGGGCGGAAGCGCAGGCGGCTACACCACCCTGTGCGCCCTCACCTTCCACGACTTCTTCTCGGCCGGCGCCAGCTACTTCGGCGTGGCCGACGCCGAGACCCTCGCCACCGACACCCACAAGTTCGAGTCGCGCTACCTCGACGGCCTAATAGGCCCCTACCCGGAGGCCAAGCGACTCTACCGCGAACGGTCGCCCATCGACTACGTCGACAGGCTCTCCTGCCCACTCATCATCTTCCAAGGCCTGGAGGACGAGATAGTCCCCCCGGCGCAGGCGGAGGCCATGGTGGAGGCGCTGAAGCCAAAGGGCACGCCATTCGCATACCTGCCCTTCAAGGGAGAGCAGCACGGCTTCAGGATCGCCGCAAACATACGCCGCTGCCTCGAAGCTGAACTCTACTTCTACGGAAAGATCTTCAGCTTCCACCCCGCCGGGGATATCGAGCCAATCCGCATAGAGAACCTACCTGCCTGACGGGCAGCCGTATACCGGCCGCCTTCAGGCCATCCTCCGACAGGAATCGTAGGGGCGTCCCCTCCTACCTCTTCCCCCGTCTGCGAGACCTTTGCATAAATGTCTCGCGACCCTCTACAGACCTCCAATTTTTCGATGGAAGAAGATGAGAATCGGGGTAATTAGGTCGGCTCTGAGGGGGCAGCTGGGATTTATGCAAAGGTCTCGTCTGCGGGGGAAGATTGAGATGGGGGCCTTCGCGCGCGTCGCGCCTCCATGTTCGTTGTTAACGGCGCGCGCGTTGGTGGTCGGCGACGCCCCATTTTCATTACCTTGTGCGGCCTAGCGAGGCCATGGTGATTCCCGTGAAAACTGGAATCCAGAGGGGCGGCGCCCGGCGGGGCGCCCACGACCACCCACCAACCCGGAATCCACTCCTACGCCCCCGCTGCCCGCGCCGCGTACTCCTTCGCAAACCTTATCCGGCTATCCGCAGAGGGATGCGAATGGAACAGGAACTCGACTACAGGATGCGACCTCCGCCGCGTCACGTTCTGCCTCGCCAGCTTATCCATCGCCGACGCAAACTCCTCCGCCATGCCGGTCGTCCTCAGCGCAAAGTCGTCTGCCTGCCGCTCTTGCCGACGCGACCAGCCGTTCGCCACCGGCATCGCCGCCAGCGATACCGCGCCCGTTATCAGGACCAACAACGGCATATTCGCAAAGTCCGATATCGAACGATAGCCCAGCGGCTCAGACCACCATCCCAAGCCAAGATGCACTAGGTACAGCGCGCCGAACGCAAGCGCCGACCTGAGCAGCAGCGCGCGCCATATGTCGCCGTGCACGTGATGCGCCAGCTCATGCGCCATCACCACCTCGATCTCGTCCTCCGTGTAGGACTCGATCAGCGTGTCCCCCAGCAGTATCCGCCGCGTCCTGCCCCAGCCCGCCAGTGCAGCGTTCGCCCGCCCCGTCTTTTCGCCCATCTTCCACACGTACACCCCGCGCACGCGAGCGCCTATGCGCTCCGACAGGGCCACGAGGCGACGCCGGAGTTCCCCTTCCTCCAGCGGCTCGAACTTGAAGAACAGGCGGAACAGCAGAACGGGCGCCAGTCCGGCCAGCGCGACCATCATGAAGGCGAAACCCGCCGCGGCGATGGCCCACCATGCGCCGGGGAACCCCCGGATCAGAGCGTAGATGCCCTCTACCGCGCCGAGCAGCAGGACGAACTGGAGCGCCTCACCCTTCGCGTAGTCCGCAAGCCACGTCCAAAACCCGCCGCGCGACAGCCCGAACTTCCCTTCCAGCCAGTAGCCGGAGTACCAGTCCAGCGGAAAGCTGACGACCTCCAGCGCTGCGAACGCAATCGCAAAGTACAGCGCAAGCGCGAGCGCGGGTGATGACGTCCATCCCTCGGCCAAGTCGCGCAGCCACTCCGTTCCGTCGAACAGGATGAACAGCGCCGGCGCCGCCAGGCCCAGCGCGATGCCCGCCCCCGTCGCAGCCAGCTTGCCGCGTTCAAGCCGCTCAGCCTTCTCCTCGTCGACGGCGTCCCGGTCCGCCGGAACGATCTCCGGCCCCACCGGGCGCGTCACGTCAGGCCGGCCCACCCGTCGTCAAGCTGCTCGAAGCGGCGGTGAAACTCCACCACCACGCCCGCCCCGATCGGCAGGTCCTCGTTCACCATCTTGATGTTGGAGGCCAGGTGCGAAGGGTTCTTCGTACCGGCGATCACGACGTCCACCTGCGGATGCGCGAAGGTGAAGCCGAACGAGGTCAGCATCGCATCATCCGGCTCGCCCTCTATCTCACCCAGCGAGGCCACCTGGCTGGCCCGGTCATAGTAAGGATGCGCGTACGCCCTGAGCTGCTCCTTGGGCCGCCCGGTGCGTATCGCCAGCCACGAACCGTTCGCTATCGGACGCTTCACGATGACGCCGAGACCGGCCTTATCCGCCTTGTCCAGCAGACCGGTCGTGCGGGCGCTCTGCTCCACCAGGTTGAAGCTGGTCTGCAGTGTGTCGAATATCCCGCTGTCCACGGCCCAATGAGCGTTCTCGTTGTCGCCGCTGTAACCGATCAGCCGCGTCTTCCCGGCGTCGCGAGCGTCCTGGAGAGCGCGGATGGCGTCCCCCTGCTCCAGCACCGACTTGTCGCACGTATGGAGCTGCACCAAGTCCACGTGGTCGGTGCGCATACGTTGCAGGCTGCGGTCCACGCTCGCCGAAATCGTCTCATACGTCCACGGCTCCCCGTCGTAGCCCCCCGTCACGTGGCCCGCCTTCGTCGCCAGCGTGTACTCCGACCGCCGCTCCGGGATCGCCTGCCCGATCAGCTCCTCGCTGATGCCGTAGCACGCGCTCGTATCGAGAAAGTTGATCCCGCTGTCGAGAGCGTGCCCCAGCAGAGACTTGACCGTCTCCACGTCTTCAAACCGAAGCTCATTTCCGATCTCGGCCAGACCTATGCCCAGCCGGCTGACCTCTATTCCCGTATCGCCAAAGGGGACTTTTTCCATTACTCCGAAACTCCTGATCGACTATATGCCGCACACTTGCACTGCATGTTACCCGCCGGGTAGGACGGACGCGGGAGTGACGGCGGTCCGCACTATGGATTCCTACTTTCGCGGGAGCGACGGGGGCGTGGGTGACGATGGGGAGAGGGGGCCAACATCGTCTTTCCCGTGAAAACGGGAACCGGCGGGGGCACGCGCGACCACCTACCAACCCGGAACAAACCTATCTACCCCGGCCATCCCTCGCGCGCGCCCTGCCGGACCCCCTCCAGATCGGGATCCTTAGAGACCCCGCGAAGAGGGTCGACAAGACACCTTCAAAAGTGTTACCTGTGTCCCCGGTCTAACTGTTACACATGTACCTGGTCGCACAGAGAAGGGGGGTCTTCCCGGAGGAGGAATGGGTTCCTCACCCCGGCTCTTTACCTCAAGTAGAGGGGGGTCTCTATTTGCAGAAGAAGGTTAGGATAGGAGTGAAAATCGCGGCGCTAAGGCAATATCCGGAAGTTTTGCAAGGGTCTCTTCTATGGCCCTTCGGGGGCGTAAAGGGATAAGGTTCGGCGGATATGCTTGATACCGGCCTGCAACGCTTCACCGGGCGGTTCCTGCCCTCGCTGACCTACAGGGACTACCGCTACCTCTGGATGAGCACGCTCTCATCCAGCGCCGCGGCGTGGGCGCTCATCGTGGCCAGGGGCTGGCTCGTCTACGACCTGTCCGGCTCGTCGGTGTGGGTCGGCGTGACGACCTTCGCGGCGATGATCCCGTTATTTCTCGTGCCGCCGGTCGCGGGGTTTCTCGCCGACAAGTTCGAGCGCCGCCGGCTGCTCGGCTACGTCTTCGCGTCGCAGTTAGCGCACAACGCCGTCCTCGCTGCCCTCGCCATGTCCGGCGTGATCGAGCCCTGGCACCTCGTAGTGCTGGCCTTCTTCAACGGCAGCGCCCGCGCCGCGCAGATGCCAATATCCCAGTCACTGCTGCCCAACCTCGTGCCGAAAAAGCTCCTCCTGAACGCCATAGCCTTGAATTCGGCGACGATGCACGGGTCGAGGCTCCTCGGCGCCGGTGTAGTCGCGCCCCTGCTGGCGAACGATGCCGCCGGGCCGGCCTTCGCAATATGCTCTGTCTTCTACGTGGCGGCGTGGATCTCCAGCAGCCGAATCCGGTCAGATTCGACGGGCCAGTTGCAGAAGGGCGTCGGCGCAGTGCGAAACTTCACCGCGGGCTTGCAATACGTCTTCCGCCACCCGTTCGTCCGGCCGTTTGTGGTTCTCGTCTTCCTGCACTGCTCCCTGACGATGTCCTTCGAGTCGGTGCTTCCCGTGCTGTCCGACAAGCAGTTCGGCGCAAAGGACGGCTTCAGCTACCTGATGATGGCGGTAGGCGGAGGGTCGCTAGTCGGCGTGCTTGCGCTTTCCGGCCTTTCCAGCCCGGTGGTGCGCGGCCGCTGGTTCTTGGCGACCGGCTTGGTGAGCGCCGTCATGCCGCTGGGCTTGGTGTTCTCGACGAGCCTGGCGACGGCGCTGGTTGCGGCGGTATTCATGGGCGCGTCCCAAGCCGCCTTCATGACGCTCAGCGCCTCGTTCATACAGGCCATCATCCCCGATGAGATCAGGGGCCGTGCGATGAGCGTCTACCTGCTCAGCATCGGCGGCGTCATGGCCACGTCCAACCTGATCAACGGGTCGCTGGCCGATATCGTCGGCGCGCCGACGATGCTAACCATCGCGGGCCTGACGTTCCTAACCGCCATGCTGGTCAGCAACGCCCACCAACCCCTCCGCCGCCTCTTCATGCGCGGAGAAGTAGCGGCTGCGCCGGCGGCGGTTTAGGAGCTGGGGGCCGTGCTGGGCGGCGCAACATTGTCCACCTATGGCGTTGGTGTCCGACAGCGGCATGGCCTGCGACGGGGCAGTGTGCTAACATCTGCTAGAACGTTCGTGCTGATAAGAGTCGCCAGGATGCTGCCCGAACCCACAACCACCTTCCGAGACCCCATACACGGCTACATCCCCGTGCACCCGTGGGAAAAAGAAATCATCGACACTCCGACGGTTCAGCGGCTGAGAGGTATCCGGCAGCTCGGCCTGACCTCCTTCATCTACCATGGAGCAGAGCGCTCAAGATTTGGACATTCGCTGGGGGCAATGCATCTAGCAGGACAATTCGTCGAGCGCTTGTTCAGAAATCCTTCTCACCGTAGCCTCCTTTTGGAGAGATACGACTGGACTAAAGGCCAAATTGATGAAGAAGTGGACCGATTGGTTCTCGAAGCCAGACTCGCCGGTCTGCTCCACGATATTGGTCATTCGCCATTCTCCCATACTGGGGAACAAAGACTGTTCCCTGAAAACAAGCAACACGAAAAGTACAGTGAAGAGCTCATACTGTCTGACAGTATCGGTCAGGTCATCGACGATCAACTTGGCCGCTTCGACGTGACACGTGAAAAGGTCGCCTCCATCATCAGCGACACGGGCATCAGCGACACGGAACTTTACAAAGTGGGAGTGGTCAGAGAATTGATATCCAGCGTGTGGGACGTTGACAAGATGGACTACTTGCTCAGGGATTCTCACTATTGTGGAGTTCAATATGGCCAATTCGACTTGCCGCGCATCCTGGACACCGTCATATTTTATGATGAAAAACCCAGCGGGGCACTGAGTCTGGGCTTCGACTACGGAGGAATCCATGCAGTTGAAGCATTTGTACTGGCAAGGTACTTCATGTTCACTCAGGTATACTTCCACAAGACTCGTCGTGCTTATGATGTCCTACTGACTGATTTCATAAGAGAATTGCTTGAAGAGGAGATCGGGCAAGGCAAATATCCATCCTCGTCTGAGGACTACCTAAAGTGGAACGATTAGCGAGTTCTGTCCAAGGCTTCTGAGCAGAGCGATCCAGGCAGAAGAAATTTGGCGTGGAGACTCATTGCCCGGCAACACCCTAAGCCTGTATTTGAAACTAGTGACCACGCCGATCGAGGTACAATCAACAGGGCGGTAAATCGCTTGCACTCAGAAGTGGAAAACCGGTTTCCAGATATCAGTGTATGGACTGATCAGGCTTCCGACCATCCAGAGAAATTTAGGATGGGCGATAGTCCGCTTTACATTCGAGTCGGGAACAGATGGGAATCACTTACCAGTCTGTCCAGGCCGTTGTCAGGGCTTGAGGAAATTAGACAGTTCCGTCTGTACGCAGACGTCAGAGGAGATCAGCAACTGGAGGATCAGATTGCAGACTTCTGCCGCCAAAAAATGGGAGGATTCACATGACAATAATGACTCCGTCCTTGCGTAACCGCCTTGCAGTCATTCGCCGCATAGCGGATACGGCTTCAGACCCGGGAAAGACAATGATCCAAAAGATCGTCTACTTCCTTCAGGAAGGGCGCGGCATCCCTTTGGGTTACCGATTCAAGATGCACTATTACGGACCTTACTCAGAGCAGCTTGATGGCAATCTGTCTCTGGCAAACGCGATGGGAATCGTGGAAATTAGACCCGGTACCGAGGGTTTTGGGTTTCACGTCACTCCCGGAGAGTACAACGTGGAAGGCTCCAACTGGGACTGGAACAAAATCGACCCTACAATCCAAGAATTGAGCCAATTGGAGATCTGGCGCTTGGAGCTAATAACTACTACTCACTTCGTCAAAAGCATCCGACCACAAGCGGATGAGCGCGAAGTTATGGATATGGTCCGAAAGTTGAAGCCGAAGTTCCCAGAAGAAACCGTCAAAAAGGCATATGATTACGTCTCGTAAATGTCACCGAACTAGAGCGTTCGGATGCTTTTTGAAGATCCCTGAGGCAGCCGATTTTGCTGGTCCGGGTCACACCGGCCAAGAGTACGTCTCTAGCGGATCTGGGCCATCCGGCGCACCGGCGCTCATGTCCGGCAGCTTGTAGCCCTTGGGAGGCGCATCATCTTCAGAAAGCGCCAACCGGATGCCCTCCTCGACTATTGCGCGCAGTGGTTTCCCTTTATTCTTTGCGTGGCGCTTTGCACGCATGAGCAATTCGTCATGTATGTCAAGAGTCGTTTTCATATACCCATACTGGCAAATATGGCAAGCCATATCTTAGTTATCTTAAAGACCTGCTACTTCGATTCCCACCAGTGGCCGCGGGTGGGAGAATTCAGTTGGACGCCCTGCTTCATCCGGCTCCAGACATTCGCTACCTCCCGTATGGACAGAACAAGTTGTTGGCCCAGCACTCGCTTAGATCCCACGCTGGTCCTTGACGCCTGACTGACGCCGATGACCTGGCCTTGCAGGTTGAGCACCGGCCCGCCGGAGTCGCCTGGGTCGAACTGGGCGTCGGTCTCCAGGGCCGACACGCTTTCCGTGCCCGTCCTGTAGACCGTTGTCACGACTCCCACTCTCACATTCGGGTAACCGACGGGAGGATTGGATGAGTAACCGAGGCTCATCACGGGTTCGGCGGTGTCGATGGTGTACAGTCCGGCGCCCGATTGCAGCGCGGGCAGGTCCAGATCGACTTGAACGACGGCGAGGTCTCTCAGTTCGTCGGTCCCTCTGACGAACCCTGATATTGACTGCTTTTCGTCCTGTTCGTCCACGTAGTGAATGGTCACCCTGTTGTATCCGTGCACCACGTGCCGGGCGGTCAGCAGCCAGCCCTTCTCGTAAACCCAACCGGTGCCCACGCCGCTCTGCGTGTTCACCCTAACGACTGACCGGCGGGCCTGCCGGTAAATTTCGTTCCACTCCGGCGAGGGCGTAGGCGTGGCCGGCAGCTCTATCTTGGTTGGAGTCGGCGTCGCCTGAGGAGTGGGGCTAGGTTGAGGCGTGGCCGTTGGGACGGCCGTTGCGGTCGGGACCGGCGTGGCGGCGGGCGTCGGCGTCGCCTGCGGGGTGGGCGTGGGCTGTGGCGTTGGCGTCGGAATCGGAGTGGACGTCGGCGGGATCGTCACCGGCGTCGGCGTTGGGACGGCCGTTGCGGTTGGGACCGGCGTGGCGGCGGGCGTCGGCGTCGCCTGCGGGGTGGGCGTGGGCTGCGGCGTCGGCGTGGGTCCGGGCGTTGGCTGTGGCTGAGGAGTCGCCGTAGCCGGGGGCGTTGCCGTCGGCTGCGCGGTGGGGTCTGGCTGGGGCGTGACGGTCGGCCGCGCGGCCAGGTCGATCTGGCCCTGCTCCAGCCGTTTCATTTCGGTGTGCATCCGGTCAATCTCCCGGTTGGCCGAGACGAGCGCGACTATCGCATATCCCATACCTGCCACGAGGATGAGGAGCGCGAGAACAAGAGAGGTTCGCAACATAAGGGATGTCTCTTAGCAAAGGGCTGTGCAACAGAAGGCTCACGGATATCTCTGCGACACGCTGCCTCGTCTGTCTATGAAGTAAATATAAGGCGGCTTACCGCTTCTGACCATTGCCTCTAGTCTGTCCCAGGCTCGTGCGAGTACACGGACGGCGTCCCAGCTTGTCAACTGCGCCGTGTTCAGTACAACGCATCTTACCTTCCAATACACTAGGGCCTGAATTTCGTGCTCGTTGAAGCGTATCCGCTTGTCTTGAGTTACCAGTATCCAATCGTTTTCACCCGCTTCCCTTAACAGGGACGCGTCTGAAGTGTCCTGCCGGAAGAGTTGGTCGTGCCACTTAATCGGAAGACCCAGAATCTCTAGGACCTTGGGTACGGCGTGGCCAAAGTTCCTGTCGAACAAGAACGTCACGCGGCGGCCCGCTCGAATTCTACGGCTATTTCTACTTCCCGCTCGGAAATTCCGAAATCTCTCGCCACAGAGGATGGAGACTCACCTGCGTCGAGGCGGCCATTCAACGCCCAGGTCGCTATGTACGAATCCTTAAGAACCGGCGCCCCAAAGGAATACCTGGGGTCAACGATGACCGGTACCGATCTACCCCTGGGAAACCACCGGGTGGCGAAACCATCGGCGCGGTAGTCGAACTCTTCAAGACGGCCGGCGATCAGCTCCGGCCAAGTCAACTGGCCGCGCCTGTCGGCCACTATCAGCAGGGAGCCACCTGCAAGCCGGCCTTGGTTCTCGTACCCCTTGTATACGTGCGCTCCTTCGGTCTTGAGCCGGTGAACCACGAACGGATATTCGGTCTTGAAGACATCGGAAAGGTATGCCTTGGCCTTCCGGATTCGCTGAAGCGGTACGCCGAGCGTCCTGAAGCGTGCCACAACTGCGACTTCGATCAACTGAAGAAAGGAAATCGGCTTACGCGCGGCTTTGGGCGTAAGGAGGGGGACAGGCCGTGTGGCATGGTGGCCCTGATTGGCAGGCGCTCTGAACCATGACGCAATGGTCTGGCGCTTCGCTCCGGTGAGGCGGGAGGCTTCAGCGACCTGATATGCCGGTAGGATCAGCGCTTGCCTGTCTGCATCTTTCTCTTCCATCTCTCTCCCTCAAGCGCAAGCGACTGCGGCCACGCGGCAGTCTCTGTTATGGAGTATAAGATTCCCCCGTTTGGTTGTCCTACGGGCATGGCAACTGGTGAGCGGGAATAACTGAGCCTGCGCGGTAATCCGGCCTGGATTGAATTCTCCCGGCTAGCCCCTGTACTCCATGGACGCGGCGCGGTGGGCTGAAGGGGAGTGATCCCATGGCCGGATCCATTCCTCTTGGATCTCCAGGCCGAATCCGGGCGTATCCGGTGGCGTAACGTAGCCGTCTTTGGGCATTGCCATCCCGGGCAGTGGCCTCACCTCTTTGAGAGGTATGCCAGGATCCGAGCCCAGCCAGAATTCCGCCATTGCAGATTCCGGCATAGCCATTGCGAAGTGCTGACCGAAAGGGGAGTTGGCGCCGCCGTGTGGGATCGTGACCATCCCGGCCGCCTCGGCGATCGTGTAGATCTTGACCGCCTCCGTGAGGCCGCCGCACCACTTCAGGTCGGGTTGGAGGATATCGACGCACCTGCTCTCCACGAGTTGCCTGAAGGCGTGCCGACCGTGGTGGTCCTCTCCGGTGGCGATGGGCATCCAGGGCACGGCCCTCTTAAGGGCTACGTGACCCTCCAGGTCGGAAGGCGCGAACGGCTCCTCCAGCCAGCGCAGCCGGTACGGGCGCAGTTGCTCCGCCAGGCGTACGGCGAACTCCACGTTGTATGACATCACCGCGTTGACCATCAGGTCCGCGTCAGGCCCGATCGTTTTACGGGCATCGGCGACCCTTTCCTCAACTAGGTTCAACCCTCTCGTACCCATGTCGTAGTGGGCGGGATTGGTGATCTTGAAGTGCCGGAATCCCAGCTCCTGCGCCCAGTCCAGGTCGTCGCCGGTGGCGTACAGCAGGACGCGCTCACGGCAGGGGCCGCCCAGCAACCTGTAGACCGGCTGGCCAAGCAGCTTTCCCTTCAGGTCCCACAGCGCTAGGTCTACGCCGCTGCGCGCCACCGCCACGTGGCCGGCGGAGCCCAGCCTCTCGGTAGCGCGCTGCATGAGATCGTTCAGGAACTCCGTGGCCATGCAGTCCCGGCCTTCGAGCAGCGGAGCGAAGACGTAGTCGATCACAACCGCCGTCAGCTCTCCGAAACTGCACGCGCCCAGCCCCCACGAGCCATCCTCAGCGGTTACATGCACCCACACTTCCCCACCGCCCATGCCCGGCATGTGGGAAGGGAGATTCGAGAACTCCTCGTACTTGTTGATGGGCATCTGGCGCGGCGCGGTCTCGTTCCAAGACGGCCGCCTAGCAGGAGTCTTAGGAGGCCGTTTGGGGAGGTCCAGCTTCACTGCGCGGATGTTCTTGATCTTCATAGGAATTCACCTTCAACTCGTAGCTGCGCTCTGCGAAACGGGGAGACTCTCAAGTCTCCATGCCAGTGGAAATGTACATCCGCAAGCGCTTGCCGGGCCGCCCCTGTGGTGTGCAGGTTACCCAGCCTCAGCCCTCAGCGCCGCTCTTGATTCGACAAATTTCGGGCCGCCGCGTAGTATTCCGCCTCAATGGGAGCCGCGATGCGCGCGCTCTCGACTTCCGCAGAGGTTGATGAGTCCGGTGGGTTACCGTCGTCTAAGGGGGATATTCGCATGAACCGGTTATTAGCATTCCACAGATTGCGGGCGCTTGTTCCCGCAATTCTGCTGGCCGCCATTGCAGGAGCCGCCATCGCTTGCGGCGGCGAAACGGTCACGGTGGTCGAGACGGTCATCGTCGATAGGGAGGTCACCAAGGTCGAAAAGGTGGTCGAGACGGTGGTTGTGGAGAAGCAGGTTGAGGGCAAGACCGTCACGGAGATCCAGACCGTCGTCGTTGAGAAGCCCGTCACCAGGGTCGAAACGGTGATAGAGACGGTGGTTGTGGAGAAGCAGGTTGAGGGCAAGACCGTCACCGAGGTCCAGACCGTCGTCGTTGAGAAGCCTGTCACCAGGGTGGAAAAGGTGGTGGAGACGGTTGTGGTCGAGAAGGTGGTGGTTGCGGCTCCGACGGCGGCGCCGGCAGGCGCAGTGCCGCCCGGACTGAAGCGCGGCGGCCAGCTGGTTCGCGGCCTGACCCGCATGCCAACGCAGTGGGATATGCGCCAGGAAGCAGTCTGGTGGGGGCCGCAGAGCCTCACGCGCCACTATGACGGTCTGCTCCAGTTGTCTACCGAGGACGGCGTGACGGTCGTGCCTGACCTGGCAAGGGCTTGGCAGTTCAGCTCCGGTTTCGACGAACTCACGCTCACTCTGTTCGACGGCGTGCAGTTCCACGACGGCGAACCCCTCACCATGGAAGACGTGCTGTTCGCCTTCGAGCAGCTTCAGAACCCGCCCGAGGGCATCGTATTCCCGCGGCTTGCGGCCTTTAGGGGCATAGAGGCCGTGGAAGGCATCGACGACCTGACGGTGAAGTTCACTCTGGCCTCGCCCAACACCGACTTCCTAGGGGAATTGGCGAGCACCTGGGCCATCGTGGCGCCCAAGCGAATCGCCGGCGGCGAGGGAGGCATCAATGCGGCCGAAGAGATAATCGGCACCGGGCCGTTCATGCTCACCAATGCCGAAGAGGACAGTTTCGTCACCTCCGACGCCAATCCCAACTACCACCTGATCGCGCCGGACGGCAGCCCATTCCCATACTTGGACCAGGTCACGACCGTTGTGATCCCGAACTCCGACGCTCTCGCCTCGGCCTTTAGGACGGGGCGCATCGACCTGATGCAGATCGACCTGCAGAGGGCCGTCGCAATTGAGAACGACTTCCCGGACACCGTGACGCACAAGCTGTCACCCCTGCCGGGAGTCTTCTACCTGACAGCGAACGCAAACAACCCTCCGTTCAACGACATCAAGGCGCGCAAGGCCCTTTACCTCGCCATCGACCGAGTGGCGATCACGGAGTTCCAGAGGCTGCCGACTGGGCAGTTGCCCTACGACCCCGTCAGCTTCCTGGGCAACACATACCCGTTCCTGAATGAGGTGATGGCCTACCCGGAGGTCAACCCGGCGACGAGGCCGGAGGCCCAGGCGGAGGCGAAGCGACTCTTCGAGGAGTTGGGAATCACCGAAATCGACATGATGGTGATATCCATCCCGTGGTTTGAGCAGTGGGCGCAACTGCTGGCCCAGCAGCTGGAAGACGTGGGAGTGAAGCTGAACCTGTCGACCAAAGACGCGCCTTCTTCGCTCGCCTCGGCTGCTGCTGGCGACTTCGTGACCTACGGCCACGGCGGCAACAACGTCGTCTGGAACCCGATGGACATAGTGCAGCTCTACTACCTGCCTGAGGGTGGATGGTTCCATCACAAGCCCGATCCGCCGGCTGAGTTCAAGGACATCTTCAGAAGGGCCAGAGCGCTGCTACCAGGCCCGGAGCGCAACGAACTGTTCAGGGAAATGGAGAACTTCCTGAGGGATGAGTTGATTCCCGCGGTGCCGATCATGGCCCACGGCGGCATAAGCGTGGTGGGCTACAACTACGTCCACGACTACCGGCCGGTTCCGGTCGTGCACTTCCAGATGCACAAGTTCTTCGACGTGTGGCTGGACGAAAACTCGCCCGCCCGGTAGGAAGATTGCAGGAAGAAAACGGCCGCGGCCCGGGCCTTTGCCGGGCCGCGGCGGCAGGTACGCAGCCTCTCATAGCCAACCTCGCGCGTGAAGGCAGGAGAGGCTTGGACTGCCGGAACGGGTAGACATGGCGCGTAGGCAAAAGCCAGGGGGTATGCATTGCAGGCATACGTAGCGCGCCGCGTGCTCATACTCATACCCACGCTGTTCCTGCTGGGCACCCTGTTGTTCCTCATGATGAGGGTGATGCCAGGGGACATCGCGTTGGCCCTGACGGCCGGTGAATTCGGCTCCATAGACCCGGAGGAGGTCGAGAGGCTGCGGGTCGAGTTGGGTCTCAACGATCCCCTGTACGTTCAATACTTCCGATGGTTCGGCGAGATAGTCAGGGGCGACCTGGGCTTCTCAATCTCCGAGAAGCAGCCCGTTGCGGACATACTCTTCGACAAGGCGGAGGTCACGCTGTCCCTGGCGGTGTTGTCGGTATTCATGGCATTGCTGTGGGCCCTGCCGCTTGGGATCATCGCCGCCCTCTGGCGGGGCAGCTGGGTCGACCAGGTAATCCGCATCATCACGGCCGGCGGGCTGGCCGTACCCGGATTTTGGCTGGGCATAGTTGTGCTGTTGCTGCTGGTCAGGATCTTCAACTGGAGCCCGCCCGTCCAGCACGTCAGCGTGTTCAGCGACCCTCTCACCGCCTTCCAGCGGCTGATATTCCCCGCGCTGGTAATTGGCTACCGCTTTGCGGCTGTAATGAGCCGGTTGACGCGCTCGACGATGTTGGAGGTGATCAACCAGGACTACATACGCACCGCCAGGTCCAAGGGCATGGGATCCTACGTTGTGGTGATACGCCACGCGCTGCCGAACGCATTTCTGCCAATCCTGACCGTATCGGCGCTGCTCTTCGGCGTTCTCGTAGAGGGAGCGGTCGTGATCGAGCAGATTTTCGCCCTGCCGGGCATTGGACGCCAGATCATCGCCTCGGTAAACGCGCGTGACTTCATAATGGTGCAGGGCATCGTCATGGCCCTGGGCTTGGGCCTGATGCTGTGGGTGCTGTTCATAGACCTCATGTACGCGCGGCTCGACCCACGGATCCGCTACGAGTGATTGGACCGCCCGAACTTCTATGACCGTCCCTTCGAGTCAGGCAGGATCACAAGCCGGAGCCTCAGCGCCGTCCATCGGCCTGCGCTTACGCCGGTTGCGCACGGGCACATTGCATTTCGCGCGCCGCCACCCCACCGGAGCGTTCGGAGCGGCAGTCCTGCTGATCGTAGTCCTGGCGGTACTGCTTGCCGGATTCATCTCGCCTTTCCGCTACGACCGGACGGTGTCGGCGATGGTGCAGGCGCCCATGTCGGAGTCGATAGACGGGCGCACCCTCCTGCTGGGCAGCGACGAACTGGGGCGCGACATCGTTACGCGCCTGCTGCACGGCGGGCGCACCTCCTTGCTGGTGGGCATAACGGCGCCTCTCATAGGCGTGTCGCTCGGCACCCTGCTGGGCATTGCCAGCGCCCACTACGGCAGACTGTTCGACCTGCTTTCCCAGCGGCTCGTCGACACCCTGCTGGTCTTGCCCGGCTTGGTTCTCGCCATGGCCATCACGGTCGCCTTCGGCTTCACAACCCTCGTCGTGGTGATCGCGCTGGCGGTGAACGTGGTCGCGGGTACGGCGCGCACTGTGCGCTCCCACGCCCTGACGCTAACCCAGATGCAGTACGTGGAGGCCGCAAGAGCCACCGGCGTTACGAACAGGCGGATCATCTTAAGACACCTGTTGCCGAACTCCATGGCGGTCTCCATAGTGCTGTTTACCGTGAGCATAGGCTCTGCCATAACCGCCGAGGCGGCGCTCAGTTTCCTGGGCCTCGGCATTCAGCCGCCGACGCCTTCTTGGGGCAACATGCTTAGCAAC
Organism: Dehalococcoidia bacterium; assembly: GCA_963663555.2. GTDB lineage: Bacteria > Chloroflexota > Dehalococcoidia > Lucifugimonadales > Lucifugimonadaceae. Next base: position 283,852 of record CAXXNJ010000009.1, on the reverse strand, counting down.
GCGCAGACCTTCTTCGACCTGGGGCCGCACATCGCCATAGCCCCAGGCGCCACGATTACCGCCGTGGTGTTGGCCATAAACCTGTTCGGAGACTCGCTGCGGGACGTACTGGACCCCAGGCTGAGAGGCCGAAGGTAGTTTCCAAGAATTGAAGGGAGTTCGAGCATGACGCAGCCACCCAACATCGTGATGATCGTCGCGGACGACATGGGCTACGGAGACTTCGGCGTCTTCAACGACGGATACGTCCGAACGCCCAACCTCGACCGGCTGATAGGCGAGAGCATGTGCCTGAGCCAGCACTACACGGGATCGCCGGTCTGCTCGCCGTCGAGGGCCGCACTGCTCACCGGCCGCTACCCGCACCGCACGGGCGCAATCACTCCGCAGGAAGTCCGGGGCATGGATAGATTCTCGCTGCGGGAAGTCACCCTGGGTGACGCGTTCAAGCACGCGGGATACGCCACCGGAATGGTGGGCAAGTGGCACAACGGCGCGCTCGACCCCCGCTATCACCCGAACGCACGGGGATTCGACGAATTCGCAGGGTTCCGAGGCGGATGGGCCGACTACTACCGCTGGCGGCTGGACGTGAACGGCTCGTTTACCTGGTCGGACGGACGATACCTCACCGACGTTCTAACCGATGAAGCCGTGGGATTCGTCCGGCGGCACAGCGGGGAATCGTTCCTCCTGAACGTCATGTACAACGCGCCCCACTCGCCTCTACAGGCCCCGGAGGACATAACGCAGAGCTACCAGGACATGGGCCTCTCACGCGGCGTCGCCCTCACCTACGCAATGATCGAGGTGATGGACACGGGAGTCGGCCGCATCCTGGAAGAACTGGAGTGCCAAGGCCTCGCCGACAACACGATCTTCATGTTCTCCTGCGACAACGGGCCGGCCTTCATGCTGCGTTACGACCAAGTGCCGGAGGGCGTCAGCGTTGACACCCATCGATACAACTGCGGTTTCAACGGCGCAAAGGGATCTTCGCTGGAGGGCGGCATTCGCGTCCCCATGGTCCTGCGCTGGCCGGCCGGCTTGCCCGGAGGCGGCGCGGAGGTAAACGACTTGGTCCACTTCACCGACTGGATGCCGACCTTGTTGGCGGCGACGGGCGTGGAACGGCCGGCCGGACCGCCGCTCGACGGCAACAACGTACTGCCGCAACTTAGAGGTGAAGCGCCTTGGGAGCAGCCGCGCAGGTTCTGGCAGTTCAACGACTACCTGCCTATAGGCCCCAGCAACGCCGCGATGCGGGACGGCGACTGGAAGCTGGTGCGCCCCAGGCTGGAGACCGAGTGGGCGACGCCGGAGGATGAGGCCGCGGCACAGCGTTACGTCGATACCGACATCGAGTACAAGTACCACCCGGAAAACGTGACCGAATTGATGGGAGACCCAGACCCGGAACGCATCATCCCGGAGCCGCCAACGCCCGAACTGTACAACATAGCCGATGACCCGCTCGAAACGACCAACCTCGCCGGCTCACACCCGGAAAGAGTGTCCCGCATGACGCGCGAACTGGAAGACTGGTTTGAAGAGGTCGAGCTGGAACGCGCGGAGGCGCACAGGGAGACGAGAGGCCGCTAGGCTCCTCGCGCCGCCTCTTTACGCCCGGCGCGCAGGGGTATCAGTCCAACTGGCGCAGCCTGGGGTCGAGCCTGTCGCGCAGCCAGTCCCCCAGGAAGTTGAGGGACATGACGGTGAGCAGGAGGGCGAGGCCCGGGAAGGTGGATGTCCACCAGGCGCTCTGGAGATAGTCCCGTCCCTCGGAGACCATGTTGCCCCACGACGGCGTGGGCGCCGGAATGCCCGCACCCAGGAAACTCAGGGTCGCCTCGGCGAGGATCAGCCCCCCCACGCTGAGTGAGGCGATGACCGTGATCGTGCCTATCGTGCCGGGCAGTATGTGCTTCCACAGTATCCTGCTCGTCGATGCCCCGGATACGCGCGCCAAGGCCACGTAGTCGCTCTCCTTTAGCACCAGCACGTCGGCCCGTACGTTTCGCACGAATGCGCTCCATGCCAGCAGGACCATCAAGGCCATCACGACCTCGAAGCTGGCGCCAATGACGATGGCCACCACCAGGGCCAGCAACAGAAACGGGAAGCCGAGCCATATGTCCACGGCCCTCGTTATAAGTTCATCGACCAGACCGCCGACGTATCCCGCTATCAGGCCCAGCGCCGTCCCGATTATCAGTCCGGCCGAAAGGGAGACCGCCATCACCGACAACGACACCCTGGCGCCGTGTATCACCCGGCTAAAGACGTCCCTTCCCACGTGGTCGCCGCCCAGCACATAGGGGCTGCCGTCTTGGAAGAACGGCCTTGCGCTGCGCAACGGCAGTGACTGGTCTATAGGGTCGTTTGGCGCGATCCACGTAGCCCCCACGCCCGTGACGATCAGCGCGCTTAGGATTATTACCGGCAGGATGGGCCAGCGCCGCAGAAACCACCAAGCCGCGCGCCAGCCCCTCCTGGGCTTGACCTCGGCTAGGCCTACGAACGTTTCCTCCGAAGTGGCCATCTAGTCGTACCTAATGACCGGATTGAGATATCCGTACGCGATGTCTGCCAGGAAGTTCATGAACACGAATGCCGCGGTCCACAGCAGCACGGTGCTGGTAAGCGTTGGAAAGTCGTTGTTCCACACGGCCTCGACGGTGAGCTGACCGATTCCCGGCCAGGCGTAAATCCGCTCGATGACCACCGCGCCGGTGATGAACCCGGCCAGCGTTATGGCCGCCGCGGTGAGCGGCTGTAGGATGGCGTTGCGGAACGCGTGCTTCCAAGTGATGACCGTAGCGTTGACGCCCTTGGCCCTCGCCAGTTTGACGTACTCCGAGTCGAGCACTTCCAGCATTGCGGAGCGAGTCAGCCGCAACAGCGCCGCCGCGGGCCCCCAGCCCAGGGCGATGGACGGCATGATCAGGTACTTGAATCGCGTCCACGTCCAGAACGAGACGTCGTCAGGCCCCGCCGTTCCAACCGGCAGCCACTTGAGCGTCACGGCGAATAGCAGGATGCTCATGATGGCGACCCAGAAGATAGGCGCCGCCTGCCCGAAGAGCGCCAGGGTGCGGCCCACGTAGTCCCACAAAGACCCTCTTCGCACCGCCGAGAGCACGCCTAGCGGCACTCCCAGCAGGCAGGCGAATATGAACGAGGCCGCGGCCAACTGTAGCGTCGGAGCCATCCGCTCGCTGATCAGCCTTGCGACCGGCGTTTCAGCGACGATCGTCTCGCCCAAGTCACCCCTCAGCACGCGTCCCAGCCAGACGAAGTACTGCACGATCAGCGGTTTGTCCAGCCCGAGCTTTCGCTCCAGGTCCGCGACGCGTTCCGGGCTCATGCCGTAGCCGCCGGGCTTTGCGTACAGCAGCAGCGGGTCGCCGGCGGCGCGGGACAGGCTGAACACCAGCATCGTCGCCACCACCAAAGTGAGAATGGCGAACAGGAACCGCCTGATCAGGTAGCGCTGCATGTGGAGCCGATCCTCACGTTCCGGTCCGTCCGCAGATGCCGGCTAACACCACAGTCGGGGCCTTAGGTTGTGAATCGTCTAATGGTCGCGGGGGCGGGCATAGCGCCCGCCCCCGTAAACAGGTCCTTTGAAGCCTCGTCTCTTACTTGAGGACGATGTTCTCCGGTGAGTTGTAGCTGTTGCCGAGGTGCATCGGCCACTCGGCTACGTGGTTCGGGTTGGCGAACCAGGCGTTGGGCACGGTCACGTAGCCCGGGAAGAGGGCCCAGTTGTGCATGTACGCCAGGTACTCCTGGTTGATCGCAATCCGCTTTTCACGGTCAGGCTCGCGCGCCGCCGCTTGGTACCAGCCCAGGATCTCAGGCGACTCGAAGCCGCAGCTGAAGCCGCCGCGCGTCAGAGTCGTCTGAACAAGCCCCTTGGGCCAGTCGAACGGGTAGGACTCCTTGCCGTCGTCGCATGACGTGAGCATGGGAACGACGGTGGAGCGGCTGACCAGACCTGGGCGGAATACGCCGTAGGCGTACTTCAGTACCTTCACGCTGATGCCGATGTCTTCCCAGAAGCCCGCAATGGCGTCGCCGATCTCACCGGCCGGTCCGTCACCGCCGCCGAGCTCGGGGCCTACGAACAGGGGCATCTCAAAGCGGGAGCCGTTGTCGCCACGAGGGTAGTTGGCCTGGTCAAGCAGTCTCTCAGCCTCGGCCGGGTCGTACGGGTAGAGGTACTTGTCGTCCCAGTTGGGGTTGTTGGTGCTGAAGTAGGTGACGTGGACCGGCTCTCCAACGCCGCCGAGCACGTGCTCGACGATGGCCGCGCGATCAACTGAGCGGGCGAGCGCCTGTCGTACCAGCCGACCCTGCTCCATGTCGTCCATGCCTGCCGGGTTGTCGGGGTCATCCGGCTTGTGCGGGTTGCCCGTCCACGGGATGGGCCGGACGAAGACGCCGTGCGACGGGAAGTCGATCGCCTCGCCGGTAAGTGCGTTGGTGGTCTCCCAGAGGTTGCCCGGGAACATCACGCCTTCCTGCGTGCCCTGTCCGGCGCTCACCTGTAGGAATCCGCTCTGGCCGAGTCGGGCCAGGTCCTTCGGGTCGATGTAGGCCACGTCGGCCTCGCCGGTCTGGAGAAGGGCCACCCTGGTGGACTGTTCAGGCACGGCGAGTACCTTGAACTCCTGGATCTGCGCGTCCTTTCGCCAGTGGCCGTAGGGCACCTTTTCAAGGGTCACGCTGACTCCGGTCTTGAACTCCTTGACCTGGAATGGGCCTGTGCCGATGAAGTTGTCCTTGAGCCAATCGCGGCCTTCCTCGTCGAAGGCCCGCTTGGGCGTTGCGATGGTTGTCAGGCCGCCGGAGGCTTCCTGGTTAAGGAAGTTGCTGGCCCAGCGCACGTCGAAGTTGTTGAACGTTCCCTTGATGGTGTCGCCGTCCACCGCTTCAACCGGAACGTCGCCGAACAGCGCAGAAAGGTTTGCCGCGCTGGCCGCAATGGACTCCGGATTGAGGGATGGGTTGGTGCGGTTGATGACCCAGGCCATGTCCTCGGCCGTCAGGTCGCCCCAGTCCTTGTGGAACTTGACACCGCTTCGGATGTCCATCGTCACCGAGCTGAGGTCAGGCGCCAGTTCCCAGGAACTTGCCAGCATCGGCACGTCCCAGTCGGCCTCGCCGGGGGTGAAGAGGCTCTCGCCTGCGCCCCACTGCCTCGCAGCGCCCATTGGAGCGTCCGGCAGCGATCCGGTGCCGCCTAGGGCTTGCGCCAGGTCGGCCATGATGACCGTGCCGCCCGGGCTCTTCGACTGCGGGATGTCGATCAGGGCAAGCGGCTTATCACCCGGATCCGGCTCAGCAGTGGCCACGACCACGACGGTTTCGACGACCTTTTCAGTACGCGTGACCTGCTTTTCGACGACGACGGTCTCGACGACCTTTTCGGTGCGTGTGACCGGTTTCTCGACGACGACGGTCTCGACGACTCTTACGGTCTTGCCTTCAACTTGCTTTTCGACGACGACGGTCTCGACGACTTTCTCGACCCGCGTCACTTCCTTTTCGACAACAACCGTCTCGACCACCTTTTCAACCCTTGTTACGGGCTTCTCGACCACAACGGTCTGGATCTCGGTGACGGTCTCACCCTGCACCACCTTTTCGACGACGACCGTCTCAACGACGGTGACCGTTTCGGTGCCGCCGCAGGCTACTGCGGCCGGGATGGCGGCCAAGAGCAGTACTGCAATTAGCGCCCTTAATCTTCCAAATTTTCGCAACAGGATCATCCTGACTACCCCCTTTCAGTTACGGCTGAAGGTCGCGCTTGGCTGCCGATGGTTGGTAGCAGACCATGCGACGTTCGCATACTCTGGCCAGAATACTATCCCGCAGCATAGCCGTTGTCTAATCACGGCCGGGGGCCTCACCCCAAGCCTTCTCCTAGGGGGAGATAGGGAAGGGGGCGTGGTTGGCGTTTAGTCCACCGGCAGGTCTACTTCGTACTGGTCCATGACCGGGTCGAAGCGGGCCTTGAAGTCCTCGTTAGGCTCGACCATGGGCAGGCGCGGGCTGCCTGCGTCGAAACCGGCGCGGTTCACGGCGTACTTTACAGGTATGGGGTTGGTGACCCAGAAGAGCGCGTTGAAGATCGGCAGCATCCTGCGGTGCTCGCTCGCCGCGCTCTCTATGTCCCCTTCAAGTATCAGCCCCATCATCTTCTGGATCTGCAGCCCGATGATGTTGGAGGCGACGCTGACCACGCCGAACCCGCCGGTGCACATGATGGAGAAGGTCTCGTTGTCGTTGCCGCTCCACACGCGGAAGCCCGCCGGCGCGCCGTCGATTATGTAGGTGATCTGGTCGGGCATACTCGACGCCTCTTTGACGCCGATTACGTTGTCTATCTCGGCCAGTTTCAGCGTCGTTGAAGCTTCCATGTTGAGGGAGGTGCGGCTCGGCACGTTGTACAGCAGTCCCGGGATGGACACGCTCTCTGCGATGGCCCTGAAGTGCTGGACCAAGCCCTCCTGAGGGGGCTTGTTGTATGCCGGAACGGTGAGCAGCAGAGCATCGACGCCCACTTTCTCGGCCTCGACCGACAGGTTGATCGAGGCGCGGGTGTTGTTGTCGGTCGTGCCTGCGACTACGGCTCCCCGTTCTCCGATCTCTTCCTTCACCTCTGCGAACATGCGGAGCCGCTCTTCGTCGTTCATGGAAGGCGCCTCGCCGGTCGTACCGCCGATCACCAGGCCGTCGCTGCCCGAGTCGAGCAGGCCGCTGGCGAGCTTGCGGGCCTGCGCATAGTTCACCTCTCCGTCCGCGGTGAACGGAGTCACCATAGCTGTAAGGAGTCGACCGATCTCAGCCATTGCTCTCACTCCCTAGGGCGCCGGCCGTTGCCGCCGCCGCCCCGGCCTTCAGGCAATCCCTTGCGAGTACCTCGTCCAGGATCTGCAGGGCGTTAAGCGCAGCGCCCTTGCGCAGGTTGTCGCACGAAAGCCAAAGCGCGATGCCGCGTGGGTGTGACGAGTCCTCACGGATTCTGCCAACGAAGACGTCATCGCTGCCCTCGGCGTAATGGGGCATAGGGTAGACGTTGCGGGCGGGATCGTCCACAACGGCAAGACCGGGGAACATAGTCAGAGCAGCCCGCGCCTGGTTTGCGGAGACCTTCCGGGCAAGTTCGACGTGCACCGCCTCGCTGTGCGACACCTGCACGGGGACGCGAACGCAGGTGGCGGACATGGGAAGCGCGGGCCGGTGCAGGATCTTGCGGGACTCGTTCACCATCTTGTGCTCTTCTACCGTGTAGCCGTCGTCCTGGAAGTCGTCCACGTGCGGCAGCGCGCTGAAGGCTATGCGGTGCGGATATACGTTCCGCTCGTAGGGCTGCCCGGCCATCACCGCCCGGGTCTGGTCGGCCAGCTCCTCCTGTGCCACCGCTCCCGTTCCGGAGACCGACTGGTAGGTCGCCGCGGTAACCCGTTCTATTGGCGCGCATTGCTCCAATGCGCGCAGGGCCATCACCAGGGGAGTGGTGGTGCAGTTAGGTATGGAGATGATCCCGCTATGCCACTCTACGTCCTCGCCGTTCACCTCCGGAACGACGAGGGGCACGTGCGGCTCCATGCGAAAGGCGGAGCCGTCGTCTATAACAAGCGTTCCGCGTCTCACCGCTTCCGGCGCCAGCTGCCGGCTGACTGCGGACGAGGCCGAAATGAAGGCCGCGTCTACGCCGTCGAACAGGTCCGGCGCGGCCTCTGCCACGGCCAGTTCGCCGCCGGCGTACGGCAACTTCCTGCCTGCAGAGCGGGACGAGGCCATCGCGACGATGTTCCCGGCCGGGTGCCCGCGCTCTTCGAGCAACCGCAACGCGACGCGTCCCACCGCGCCCGTGGCGCCGACGAGGGCTATCTTGAGATTGTTCGTAGCAGCCTGGTTGTCAGCCATTTCCACCTAGTCCAAAGAGTCCTTGAGGGTAGTTTAGTGACTGAGACGGCAATAGAGGGCAATGTCCGGGCAGGCAGTCTTCCTTGCGGGATGCCGTTTCAGGGAGGGAGAGGAGCCGGGGCGACGGCCCCCGCCGGGTTGACCCTCTTTGTGGCGCCTAGCCTTCTCCGGTCAGTCCCAGCACCCTGTCGAGTCCGACCACCATCCGGTCGAGCGTCATCACTTTTCTGACGGCCAGCATCACGCCGGGCATGAACGAGCCGCGGTCGATGGAGTCGTGGATGATCGTCAGGGTCTGTCCCTGTGCGCCGAATACCACCTCGTGCCGCGCCACGCGCCCTTGCATGCGGGCGCTGTGCACGTTGATTCCCTGGTAGTTCCCACCCCTCGTACCCGCCAGCGTCTCCTTTTCCGTGGCGGACGAGGTGAACGGGCCGCCCTTGCCGCGCACCATCGACTCTGTGATCGACAGCGCGGTGCCTGACGGAGCGTCCACCTTGGCTTCATGATGGCTTTCGATCAGGTCGGCATATTCGAAGTAGGGAGAAGCGATGCCCGCAAGGTGTCCGAGCAGCACGGCTCCCAGGGCGAAGTTGGACGCCGATATGACTCCCGTCCCGTGTTCAGCGGCCAGTTCGCCCAGCTCTTCCAGCGTGCCGGGCGCCATTCCGGTCGAGCCGGAGACGACGCGCACGTTCCTTGCAACCGATGCCCTGATGGCCGCCTCAGCAGCCTCACCGTTCGTGAAGTCGACCACCACGTCCGCATCGACCGAATCGAGCAGAGACCCTATGTCGCTGGCGGCGGGTATCGCGCCTCCTCCATTAGGAAGAGGCAAGGTCGAACCGGCGGCCGCTCGCAGGTCGGCGCCTCCCACCGGTGACGTGCCGGGCTCTGCGGCCGCGGCCGCCAGTACAGTGGCTCCCATGCGGCCCAAAACGCCATTGACCGCTACCTTGATTGTGTTGGCCACGGTTGCTACCTCCGGTCGAAGAGTGTTTCCGCTCGCCGGAAGCCGGCGCTAGCGGTTGGGGGCGCGGCGCCTGCGCTCCCTGCCGCCTGAGTATCCGCCGACCTGGCGGCGCGAACGCGGCTCGCGTTCACCTCTGTTGTCGTCATCGAAGCGGTTCCTAAAGTCGCCCCCGCGTCCATCGCGGCGGTAATCGCCGTCTCCTCCCCGCCTTTCCCTACGGAAACCTCCGCCGCCTCTGTCACGCCTTTCCTGCCTGAAGTCTCCGCCTCGTCCACCGCCCCGGTCGCCACCCCGGTCACCGCCGCCACCGCGGCGGTCCCTGGGACTGCCGAATTCCGGCTCGATGCCGCGAGCCTGCTCGATTACCGCACGGGCGGACAGGTCGACTCGCCCCATGTGGTCGATGTTGATGACCATCACTTCCAGCTCATCGCCGATCTTCACCACCGACTCCACGTCCGGTACGCGGTGGTCGGTCAACTCGCTGATGTGCACCAGCCCATCCTTGCCGGGGAGAATCTGTACGAAGGCGCCGAACGGCATGATGCGTACTACCTTGCCGCTGTACTTCGCGCCCACTTCGACCTCCCTGGTCAGCAGGCTGATCTGCTCTTTAGCCTTGTCCGCGCTCTCCTGGTCCGGCGACCCGATCACCACCGTGCCGTCATCGGACACGTCGATCGTCACCCCGAACTCGTCGATCATGCCCCGGATCACGCTGCCGCCCGGGCCGATGATTGCACCGATCTTCTCGGTCGGAACCTTGAGATTGATCATCCTGGGCGCGAACGGGCTCAGGTCGTCGCGCGGCTCCCCGATGGTAGCCACCAGATGATCGAGTATCTCCAGTCTGGCGGTGCGGGCCTGCTCCAGGGCCTCTTCCATGACGCTGAAACTGATGCCCTTCACCTTGATGTCCATCTGCAGGGCGGTTACGCCATCGGCAGTGCCGGCCACTTTGAAGTCCATGTCTCCGGTGTGGTCTTCGGCGCCCTGGATGTCGGTCAGGACGGCGTACTTGCCTTCGTCCCCGGTCATCAGCCCCATCGCCACGCCGGCCACCGGGGCCGATATGGGAACTCCTGCGTCCATCAGCGAAAGGGTCCCGCCGCACACGCTTGCCATGGACGTGGAGCCGTTGGAACTGACGATGTCGGACACCACCCTGATTGTGTAAGGGAAGTCCTCCTGCGAGGGCGTCACCGGCTCCAACGCCCGGCCTGCCAGCGCGCCGTGGCCGACTTCCCGCCTGCCGGTGAAGCCGAACCTACCGGTCTCGCCCGTGGAGTACGGAGGGAAGTTGTAGTGGTGTATGAAGTAACGTTCGGTCTCCGGGCTGAGTGAGTCGATGCGCTGCCGTTCGCCCATGGATGCGAGCGTCACTGCGCTTACGACCTGGGTTTCTCCCCTCGTGAAGATGGCTGAGCCATGCACGCGCGGGAGATATCCGACCTCCGAGGAGAGCGCCCTGACGGCGTCGAGCGAGCGTCCGTCGGCCCTGCGTCCCTCGTTCAGGACAGCCTCCCGGACAGCCTCTTTTTCCAGTCCCCAAAGCGCGGTCTGGACGTGTCCTTCATCGTGTTCCTCGGAAAGCGCCTGCATTGCGTCGTTCATTATCCCGTCGACCGCGGCCTGCCTGGCGGTCTTGTCGCCGGGGTCTGCAAGGGCATCCTTAATCCGGTCGCCAACGTGCTGGCGTACGGCGGCCTCTGCGGCTTCAAGCTTAGGCGGGGTCTCGGGAGGCGCCATCTTTGGCTTTCCTACCTCCGCCTGCATCTCGCGGATCAGCGCGACCACCTCGCCGTTAACCTCTTGAGCCAGTCTGAGAGCGTCCAAAAGGGCCGCTTCGGGAACGAACTCTGCGCCGGCTTCGACCATCATGACGGCGTCACCGGTGCCCGCTACCGTCAGGTCGAGTTTGCTGTTGTTGAGGTCCTGGTAGGTTGGATTGACCACCAGTTCCCCTTCCAGTAGGCCGATCACGCAGGCGCCCACCGGGTCGTCGAACGGGATGTCAGAGATCGCCAGCGCTGCGGAAGCGCCGATGATTCCGATGGGTGAATAGGGGTGCACCATGTCCGAGGACATGACGGTAACGATTATCTGCACCTCATTGTGGTAGTGCTTGGGGAACAGCGGGCGCAGGGGACGGTCGATCAGCCTTCCGTTGAGGATGGCGTCTGTGGCCGGTCTTCCTTCTCTTTTGAAAAAGCCGCCAGGCAGCTTGCCGGCGGCGTACGCCCTCTCGGCTACGTCAATCGTCAGCGGCAGAAAGTCGATGCCTGTGCGCGGCTTCTTGCTTGCCGTGGCCGTGACAAGCAGGAAGGTGTCTCCGTATCGGGCAGTCACCGCGCCATTTGCTAACCCGGCGATTCGCCCCGTTTCCAGTTCGAGCACCCGCCCGCCCAGTTCCATCTGAAATTTTGAAATCATGCTGTGTTCTGTCTCCAAATTCCCGCGTTTCGACTACGGTAAGTCAGCGGGTGGTAAAAAAGGACGCCTGCGCCTTACTCTAGGAACAGGCCGTCCGCGTTATCCCCTGAGCCCAAGCCTTGCGACCAGCGCGCGGTGCCGGTTGGCGTCCTCTCCTTCGATGTATCTGAGGAGCCTGCGGCGCCTGCCAACGAGCTTCAACAGTCCGCGTCGGCTGGCGTGGTCGTTCTTGTGCTGCCGGAAGTGCTCTGTCAGTTCGTTGATGCGCGCTGTGAGAATAGCTATCTGGACTTCAGGGGACCCTGTGTCGTTTGGGTGGGTTCGATTCTCCTCGATTACTGCTGCGCGCCTAGATTGGTCCAAGGTACCGTTTATCTCCGTTCACTCTGCTGTCTGGAAGCGATGTCGTTCAAGGGGTTCTGAAACCGGCGCGGTCTTGCTGGGTAACATTTCTCCTGCTAAGAAGGATACCACGTTGCGCCCCAGGGTACCCGCGGAGTACGGGCAGACCGCACGGATGACCGGCGGCGGCCTGCCGAGGCTGCGCGACCGTATGCTCAACTTTTGCAAAAGAAAGTCTCAGGCTTCCTTGACATTGCGGAAAGCCGCAGAATATGATTGCCCCCGTAGCCCCTCTCGGTAGGGTGCTCTGCGCGCACTGTGTCAAAATCAAGAATTTGAAAGTCCTGCCAGGCTGAGCGCGTATCTCTAGGGCGGAACAGCCTTGGGGCGGACTGAAGGACGATATGGAGGACGGGGCCAAATGACTGGTCTGTTCCGAAAAAGGGTCGCCACGCTATTACTGATCGTTTCGACCGCCATGCTTGTGGCGGTGCTCGCATGCACCGGCCCCCAGGGACCGCCAGGTGAACCCGGCCTCCCGGGTGCGCCAGGCCTGCCGGGGAACCCCGGAGCGCCAGGAGAGTCCGGTGCGCCGGGCGAACCAGGTAAGCCCGGAGCCCCAGGTGAACCAGGCGAGCCTGGAAACCCAGGACCCCCTGGTGAACAGGGACCGCAGGGACTGCCAGGCGCCGATGGAGCCGATGGAGCCGACGGAGCCGACGGCATCGACGGAAGAAACAACTCTCTCATAATTGCAGACGAAAACACCGGCATGGCCGGGTTCATCGAACTGCAGGGAAGGGGAAGCCCGACTAGGCAGTCCCTGGCGAGAGTACTGGGCGCAGGCTTCATAGCCGGCGAAAAAGTCACACTCCGAGTCCGCATACCGACCGCCGGCACATACCTGCCGGAGATCGTCACCTGGGACCGCGGACACCAGCATGGAGACGGATTCCTCGTAGGTGAGGGTGAGGCGAATGGCGCAGGCGCAATACACGCCATCATCAACCTCAACGTGCTCGCCATACCAGACGACCCAGACTCCTACCCGTTCGCCTGGTACAACCACGGCCCGCTTCAGTTGGAAGCAAAGGGCGATAAGGGTTCCGAGCTGTTCGCCGCCTTCGTGATGGTGGACAAGAACCCCGACTAACCTCCAGGTCCAACCTGGAACACGTCGAATGAAGAAGCGCTCCGGATGCCCGGAGCGCTTCTGTGTGTCTTTTTAATAGACCGCCCCGGAGTGCGGACCGGCCGGCCGGCACTCCGGCGAAACGCCGGTCCTACCACCCCATGACCGTCATTCCCACCCGCGTGGGAATGACGGAGGCCCGAGCGGCCGTTCGGTCACGGCGCGGGTCGTTGTGACCACGGCGTTGCCCCGATGCGCCATCCAGGGGGGCCGTAGGGGCGTCCCTTGTGGGCGCATGGCGGGGAACGGGGCGGGGCACGCGCGACGTCAGCGCGCGCGATGTTACCCACCACGCCATCACTCCGGCGCCTCCTTTCCGTCATTGTTATGAAAATAGTTCCCCGTGAAAACGGGAATCCAGAGGGACTGCGGGGCACGGCGCGCGGTTCGTGGCGTCGCGCGTGTTGGTGGACGACGATTCCCCCGCCAGGCGCCCCAAGGGACGCCCCTGCGAATCCTGCCGGAAGACGCCCCTAGCGAGTAGACGCTCCTGCGGGGAGGGTGGCGCGCGATGGACGTCCGTGCGGTTCGTGCGACAAGGGACGTCCCTGTGAACAGGCTATTTTTAGAGGAAGGTTAGGATGTGGGGACGTGGGGAAACGCCGCCTGTCGCGGCGCGCGACGTCACCCACCCCCACACAGTTCGCCGATGGTTGGTCGCCATGCCGCCATGCCGCCATGCCAAGGCGCCCACAAGGGACGCCCCTACGGATGGGCGGAGCCACTACGTTTTCCTCAGCCCACGCGCCGCACGCGCACGCGACGGATCCTGCGACCGATCGTCGACTGCACCGTTATCTCCAGACCGTCGACGCGGACTGTATCCCCGTTTACGGGAATCTTCCCCAGCTCCCGGTACACCAGCCCGCCGACCGTGTCGAAGCCCTCGGCCTCGATCTCCGCGCCGACCTTCTCGTTGAACAGGTCTATGGACGCTCCTGCGTCAATGAGAGACTCCGACTCGCTGATCCGCTGAAGCTCCGGCTCGCCCACGTCGAACTCGTCCTCCAGCTCTCCCACGATCTCCTCGATCAAGTCGGTGACCGTCACCAGCCCCGACACGCCGCCGTACTCATCCACGACTATTGCGATGCTGGTACGCCGCTCTTGGAAATTCTGTAGCAGCCGCTCGAGGTTCTGCGATTCTGGAACGAACATCGCAGGACGCGCCAGCTTCTGCACCAGACCGCCGCCGTCCTTGTCCTTGGCGCCCAGCAGGTCGCGCGCATAAATCACTCCCGTAACGTTGTCGATCGAGTCCTCATAGACCGGTATCTTGCTGTACCCGCCCACGGCCATCATCTCGGTCACGTCGCCGGCGTTAGAACCCGCCTCGGCAGCCAGTACGTCCACCCTCGGCCGCATGATCTCCCTCACCTTCACCGTATCCATCCGCAGCACGCCGCGGATCATGCGAAGCTCCTCTTCGCCCTCCGGTATGCGGGCCGCTTCCAGCAGGTCGAGGCTCTCGCGAAGCGCCGCGCTAACCTCTTCATCGCTCGCGGCGTCTCCGCTCTTGCGGCCCGTGATGAACGACGAAACAGCGGATGCGCCCGGCAAGGAACTGCCCAAGTTGAAGGCCGAGGCGACCGGCGAGAGCGCAGTTTTAAGCGCGCCGCTCCAGCGGTTGCCGGCCGCAGCCGACACTACGCCCGTCGCCAGCCCTATTCCGAGCGCCGCCAGCACGCCGTAGGCGATGCCGCTTACGGTCATCCTGGTCCCTTCTAGGCCCAGCGGCAGCGCCGCGCAGATCCCAAGTAGGCTCGCCCAGCGCAGCGCGTTCAACGCGCCCCGGGCATTGCCGTTCAGGCGGGGTTGATGCTCGTCCTCTTCAATTCCGCCATTGCCCAGCCCCATACCGGCCAGACCCGGCCCGGCAGGGGTGAAAGCGGCGTTCGCCAGGCTCATCGACAGGTTCAGCAGCGCGCACGCGCCTACTATCGCCCATGGCAGCCACACGTCGACCGTCATCGTACGGCCTCCCGCGCGGCGACCGCGCATACCGGGTCAGGCCCGGCGCTCGTACTACTGCCAGGTTCATCTGGGCTGGTCATGTCCGTTATCGCCTCCTCTATTCTGAAGCTGTCTCTTCACCGCGCCGCGCCGCGCCGGTACGCCGACTACGAGATCCCCCGCCGCGACGTCACGCGTCACCACCGAGCCGGCGCCGGTGCGGCCGCCCGGCCCTATCTCAACCGGCGCAACCAGCATCGTGCCGGAGCCGATGAAAGCGCCGTCTCCGATGATCGTCCTGTGCTTGTTCTTCCCGTCGAAATTGCAGGTCACCGAGCCCGCACCGATATTCACGTCCCGCCCAACCTCGGCGTCACCTATATAGCTGAAGTGCCCAACGCGGCTACCGCGACCCACCTCGCTGCTCTTCACCTCCGCGTAGTTGCCCACGTGCACGTCCGGCCCGATCTTTGCCCCCGGTCGTAGCCGGCTGTAGGGCCCGACCGAGGCGTTCGCACCAATGGACGCCCCTTCGCAGTGAGAGCTTGCCACGCTCGCGCCGTCCGAAACTACGCAGTCCGACAGCCACGTTCCGGGCCCGATCCGGCAGCCGCTGCCCACCCGCGTGCCGCCCAGGACGTGCGTTCCGGGCAGCACGACCGTGTCGCGCCCGAGCGATGCCCCTACATCTATATATATGGTTGCAGGATCATTCAGCCTTACGCCCGCCAGCATCCAGCGGCCGCGGATGCGATCGCGCATCACCGACTCCACCTTGGCGAGCTGCGACATGTCGTTCACCCCCAGCGCCTCATCGGCATCCGCCGCCTCCAACCAATCCGCCGCCCCTTCCCGCGCCGCCGTCTCCACCAGATCCGTCAGGTACTTCTCACCCGACCTCGACGGCCGCACCCGTTCCAGCGACTCCCAGAGCCATTCCGGATCGAAGCAGTACCAGCCGGCGTTGACCTCATTTATCTCCAGCTCCTCCGGCGCCGCATCCGCCTCCTCCACGATGGACGCCAGCCTGCCGGAGGAGTCTCTCGCCACTCTTCCCATGCCGTACGGCGTCTCCGTACGCGCCGTCAGGACCGTGGCCAACGCCCCGCTCCGTTCGTGCTTGCGCATCATCTTCTCAAGCGTCGCGCCCAGCGTGAGCGGAGCGTCGGCCGGCCCTGCCAGTACGCCGCCCGCTCCTTCGCAGGCCCGCCTTGCCGACAGCAGCGCGTCCGCCGTACCCAGGGGCTGTGGCTGCACGACGACTTCCGCCCCGTCCGCCGCGCCTGCCAACTTCGTCGCCGCGTCCGCCGGCTCGCCCGGAGCCACCACTGCCAGCCTCATCACGCCCGCCGCGCGAATCGCCGACGCCGCGTGGCTCAGCATAGGCGCGCCGCAAACCTCATGCAGTGCCTTCGGAATACGCGACCTCATCCTTGTCCCGCGCCCAGCCGCCAGCGCAACGCCCACCCACTCAACAGCCATCCCGGTCATTGCCCCCATCTCAATCTTTCCCACGGCACAACCCGCAGGCGCGTCCCTTGTGACGTAACCCGTAGGGGCGTCCCTTGTGACGTAACCCGTAGGGGCGTCCCTTGTGGGCGCCTGGGGCGGGGCACGGCGGGGTCTTATCTTGAAGAGGGAATATCGGCGCCTTATCCCTTCCTCCTCTTAGGGGGAAGGTTAGGATGGGGGTCCGCCGGCGACCGCAACGAACACGCGCGCCCCAACTCTGCGGCTCGAAAATCAGAGGCGCGTACGGATCTGGGGGTTGTGAATCGGTACTAATGGCTTTACGACTACGCGGCGCGTCACACAATCCTACGTACGCCGCTTCGCAGGTGTCAACCTTCACTTACCCTGTCCGGCTGTCACTCCCGCGCCCTATCCGGCCATCGTTCCGGCGCCGAAACCGAAACATCCCCAAGACCGCCGACCGTATTGCATACCGCCTGCCACATCATCTGTTATAATCCCCAAGTCGCAGTGACTGCGGCGCACTCGCGCCAATCCCGGCGCACCGGGGACGGCCCTTTCGTCCGCATCCTTAGCCACTACTACCCTTCCTTGTAGTGCGACCCGAGCTTCAACGCACGCAGAACGATTAAAGCCCGCGCAACGCGCCCGCCTATCAAGTCGAAATGCCCGTGCAGGGCAATCCAGGAGGAAAATTAACTGAGTACCGCGAGCCGACCTAACACACGACCTGCCCCGCGCAGAAGACCCGGCCCACGCCGACGCCCGCCCGCCCCAAAGGGCAACCGCGCAAACAACGGGCAGGCCCAAATACCCACCGACGCCGAACTCGCCGAAGCCACCGCACAGTCGGAACTCGGAAGACTCGGCGCAATGACCACGCCCGAACTTCGAGCCGCCGCACAGGAGGCCGGAATCAAGAACGGCGCACTACGCAGGCGCTCAGACCTCCTACTAGAACTCCTATCCGTATACGCCGAAAAAAGCGGACAGCTACTCGGAGCCGGAGTCATAGACCTCCTCGGAGACGGATACGGATTCCTCCGGCCCCCCGGACACACCAACGGCCAGGAAGACATATACGTCTCACAGGCCCACGTGCGCCGATTCGGCCTCAGGCAAGGCGACATGATCGCAGGACAAGTAAGGCCCCCCAGGGAAAACGAGCGCTACTACAACCTCCTCCGAGTCGAAGTCGTCAACGGATACGACCCCGTCTCCGCGCGCAACCGCCCCCGCTTCGACCGCCTTACCTCTATATATCCCAACAACCGACTCACCCTCGAAACCGTCCCACGCCAGCTCTCCACAAGGCTCATAGACCTCATCTCCCCCATCGGACGCGGCCAGCGCGCCCTCATCGTCGCGCCCCCCAAGGCCGGCAAAACCGTCCTACTCAAGCAAATCGCAGCCGGAATCACCGCAAACCACCCCGACGCACACCTGCTCGTGGCCCTCATCGGAGAGCGCCCCGAAGAAGTCACCGACATGCGCCGATCCGTCAAGGGAGAAGTCTACAGCTCCACCTTCGACGAACCCGTCGAAGACCACGCAGCCACAGCCGAAGTCGCACTCGAACGAGCAAAGCGCATCGTCGAAAGCGGAGAGCACACAATCCTACTCCTCGACAGCCTAACCAGGCTCGCCCGTGCATACAACCTCGCAGCCCCCAGCAGCGGCAAAACCCTATCCGGCGGCATGGACCCCATCGCCCTCTACCCTCCCAAGCGCTTCTTCGGCGGCGCCAGAAACTGCGAAGAAGGCGGCAGCCTAACCATCATCGCAACCTGCCTCGTCGAAACCGGCAGCCGTTTGGACGACCTCATATACGAAGAATTCAAAGGCACCGGCAACATGGAGCTCCACCTCGACCGCAAGCTCGCAGACCGCCGCATATTCCCAGCATTCAACATCGAACTCAGCGGCACCCGCCACGAAGAACTCCTACTCGACGAACCCACTCTCCGCCAAGTCTGGCTACTCCGCCGCATGGTCGCAATCATCTCCCAAGACTCACCCAACCCCACCGAAGCCGCAGAGCGCATCCTAGAGCGCATGGCCAAAACCCAAACCAACGTAGAATTCCTATCCTCCATAACCAAACCCGGCCAAATGTAACCCGCGCCCCACGGCCGCCATTCCCGCCCACATCCATCATTGTTATGAAAATAGACGGTTCAAGCGGCTCTCAAAATGACGTCGTGGCCCAACCGCCGAGCTGTCTGACCGCGCTACGAGCGATGGCATCTTTGCCTCGCTGACAACCGCCCCAGTTGTACCGTTCGTCCGGCGACGCCCCATTTTCATTACCTTGTCCGGCCTAGCAAGGCCATGGTCATCCCCGTGAAAACGGGAACCCACCGCGCCGCGCATGCCTACCCCGTAGGGGCGATCCCTTGTGGCCGCCCGCCTCCCCCGTAGGGGCGGTCCCCTGTGGCCGCCCGCCTCCCCCGTAGGGGCGGTCCCCTGTGGCCGCCCGTCTCTCCCGTAGGGGCGATCCCTTGTGGGCGCCTGGCGGGGAACGGGGCGGGGCAACGTCGCACGCCACAACGCGCGACGCCAACCACAAACATCAAGGTACGACGCGCGCACAAAGACCCCCATCTCAATCTTCCCCCTCGGAAGGGGGAAGAGGCAGGAAAGCCCCCGCGCCGCAGGCGCCCACAAGGGAACGCCCCTACGGAAGGCGCCCACAAGGGAACGCCCCTACGATTCCTGCCGGACGACGCCCCTACGAACGCGCCTCCCTCAACAGCGCCACGAACCCTGCCTGCTCGAAATCCCGGTCATGCGCCAGCGCTTGGGTAATGCCGCGCTCCTCCATCGCCAGGAAACTGGCGCAATCCGTCAGGATCCACCGCTGATCGCCTCTCGCCGCGTACCGTTCTACCAAGAACCATCTGCGTCACAGCGAATCGAACTCATCGACGCTCAGTCCGGCCTGACGGAGCACGCTGCGCAACGTTCCCGCGGCAACTTCCCGGTGACGGGGAACTATCGCGGTGCGGACGCCTTCATCCGCCTCCCTAGCGAACTTGACGTGGCTGCCCCTTTGGCTTACTACTCGGAAGCCCGCAGCCTCTAGGCGGCGCGCCACCTCCCGATACGGCAGAGGTCTAACCGGCGGCAACTTCCACTTCAATCCGCCGGATCTCGGGCTGCACCGTTGGCCTCGGCCGCTCGAAATGCAACGCCAGCGCCTCCTTCAAGTTCGACAGCGCATCCTCCACCGTCTCTCCCTGGCTGGCCACGTCCGCATTGAGCGCCTGGGCCACGTACCACACGCCCTCCTTAGTCACGCTCGCAGTGAATTCCCGCTTCATCGCACCGCCCCCTCCTCCTTCGCATGGCCGTACAGGTAATGCTTCTTATTCTTGGCCAAATCCGTCGGCAGCCGGTCCCACTCCTCCGGCGGGATGTTCTTATGCAACTCCTTGATTCTCCCCAGCAAGGCGAGAAAATCATCGACATCCTCTGCTGCCCCATCCCCAGGGGCCCGTCGGACCCGCTCGCGTACTTTTCCGCCGCCACACCATCACCATCCACCCACACCGTCACCTCAGCCCCCTCCTCCAGCTCAAGCCCAAGCGGCTCCAGCGGAGTCAGCGACCCATTCTCATACCTCGCCCTAACCTGCGCCATGACGAACAACCCCCTTGCGACGACGAATCCCCAGCCCGCGGCCACCCGCCGCCTATTCCTCTATATATAAGAGTAAAGCACACCCCGCCCTAACTAAAACCGAAAATGTCACAAGGCATCCGCACCGCACGCGCGTCGCCCGGCATCGCGAATCGTAGGGGCGATCCCTCGTGGCCGCCCTCCCCCGTAGGGGCGCTCCCTTGTGGGCGCCTGGCGGGGAACGGGGCGGGGCGACGCGCGACATACGACAACGCGCGTCGTCACGACGACCGGCGTCTGGCAGAAATCGTAGGCCGCCGCCCGGCATCGCGAACCGTAGGGGCGCTCCCTTGTGGGCGCCCTCTTCCTCCTACCTCTCCCCCCACCCCCTTATCGTCTTTCCCGTGAAAACGGGAATCCAGAGGGGCGGGGCACGGCGGGGCAACGCGCGACGACACGCAACTCCGCCGCATTAACTAACAACTAAAAACTACCCCCCTGCCGGCTGCCCGTTACGACCTTTCCCGTCTCGCTCCTGCCCGTTACGCCCGGCGATGGGAGGCGGCTCAATCCCCATCTCCTCCAGCGCCTCCCTATTCTTCTCAAACCACACAAGCATCTTCTGGACCGCCTCCTGCCTGCCCTTCTCGATGCCCTTCTCGATGCCCTTCTCCACCGCCTCCTCCCGAGCCTCTTGCAGGCGGGCCTGCTGCCGGCGCTTCAGATAGTCCTCCAACTGACTTGCCAGTACCATCAGATAACCTCCTCCTTCGACGACGATGATCGAGACCGCAGCCGCCGTGATGACGAAGGAACTCGACCGCTCCCACACCATCACCCAGGCGTTCGCAACG
This sequence comes from Dehalococcoidia bacterium, assembly GCA_963663555.2. Taxonomy (GTDB): domain Bacteria; phylum Chloroflexota; class Dehalococcoidia; order Lucifugimonadales; family Lucifugimonadaceae. The sequence goes on along the minus strand of CAXXNJ010000009.1, from coordinate 263,067 downwards.
CCCCCGCCATCGTTGAATTCTTGCACAGATACGAAGACCACGCCCACCGCGACCTGCAGCGAGAACAAAAGAAAGTACAGCCAGCTCGTACCCCGCGCCACGCTCGCCATACTCCAAACCGACTCGCGCACCCCATGGCCGCCATCTCCAGTCAACCGGCATCCCCCTTGATCGATCGCCTTTCCTCTATATAGGAGAGTAAAACACACCCCGCCCTAACTAAAAACGGAATGTCACAGGCGCCATCCGTAGGGGCGATCCCTCGTGGCCGCCCGCCCCTGTAGGGGCGATCCCTTGTGGCCGCCCTTCCCATCGTAGGGGCGATCCCTTGTGGCCGCCCGCCCCATCCGTAGGGGCGCTCCCTCGTGGCCGCCCTCCCCCGTAGGGGCGCTCCCTTGTGGCCGCCCTCCCCCGTAGGGGCGCTCCCTTGTGGGCGCCTGGCGGGGAACGGGGCGGGGCGACGCGCGACATACGACAACGCGCGTCGTCACGACGGCCGGCGTCTGGCAGAAATCGTAGGCCGCCTCTTCTCTCATCCTCCCCCCGACCGAACCGCCACAACGCGCGACGACGCCAACAACAAACATCGAGGTACGACGCGCGCGCGCAAAGACCCCCATCTCAATCTTCCCCCTCGGAAGGGGGAAGAGGCAGGAAAGCCCCCGCGCCACACGCCCCTACGAACGCGCCTCCCTCAACAGCGCCACGAACCCTGCCTGCTCGAAATCCCGGTCATGCGCCAGCGCTTGGGTGATGCCGCGCTCCTCCATCGCCAGGAAGCTGGCGCAATCCGTCAGGCTCCACCGCTGATCGCTTCTCGCCGCGTACCGTTCCACAGCCGCACGGAACTGCGCATCCGTCTGCGGAATGATCTCGACGAACGGGTTGTCAGTCATGTCGAGGACCATCTGCACCGCGTACGAGCGACAGTAATCCCCCTTGCCTGCCATCGAGTCAAGCGCTTCACCCAACACCATCTGCGTCGTAACGATGTCCTGTTCCACAAGCGCCGCGTCCAAGAAAGTCGCCTTCTCGTGCAGCCCGTCATTTGGCTGCCATAGAGCCACCCAGTAGCTCGTATCTGCGAAGAATCCCGCCATCATTCCACTTCCTTCGGATGCCCATACAGATAGTGCTTCTTGTTCTTAGAGAAATCCGCAGGCCACTTGGCCCACTCCTCCGGCGGAACCGCAGCCTGTGCCCTCCGCCTACTTTCCGTCATATCCCGATGCGCCAGCCGTCTTGCCGCCCTGCCCTTCAAACCCTTGTACACGATCTCCTCAGAGTTCACCCGCGCACCATCCACCCACACCGTCACCTCAGCCCCCTCCTCCAGCTCAAGCGGCTCCAGCGGAGTCAGCGACCCATTCTCATACCTCGCCCTAACCTGCGCCATGACGAAAAACCCCCTTGCGACGACGAATCCCCAGCCCGCGGCCACCCGCCGCCTATTCCTCTATATATAAGAGTAAAGCACACCCCGCCACAACTAAAACCGAAAATGTCACAAGGCATCCGCACCGCACGCGCGCCGTCCGGCATCGCGAATCGTAGGGGCGATCCCTCGTGGCCGCCCTCCCCATCCGTAGGGGCGCTCCCTTGTGGGCGCCTGGCGGGGAACGGGGCGGGGCGACGTCGCCCACCACAACGCGCGCCGCCGCCAACACGCGCGCCGCAGATACGTCTTCCCCGCAGGGGATGCAACCGTAGGGGCGCTCCCTTGTGGGCGCCTGGCGGGGAACGGGGCGGGGCAACGCGCGACATACGACAACTCGCGTCGTCACGACGGCCGGCGTCTGGCAGAAATCGTAGCGCGCCGTCCGGCATCGCGAATCGTAGGGGCGCTCCCTTGTGGGCGCCTGGCGGGGAACGGGGCGGGGCGACGCGCGACATACGACAACTCGCGTCGTCACGACGGCCGGCGTCTGGCAGAAATCGTAGCGCGCCGTCCGGCATCGCGAATCGTAGGGGCGCTCCCTTGTGGGCGCCTGGCGGGGAACGGGGCGGGGCGACGCGCGACATACGACAACTCGCGTCGTCACGACGGCCGGCGTCTGGCAGAAATCGTAGCGCGCCGTCCGGCATCGCGAATCGTAGGGGCGCTCCCTCGTGGCCGCCCTCCCCCGTAGGGGCGCTCCCTTGTGGCCGCCTCTTCTCTCATCCCTCCCCCCGCCCGAACCGCCACAACGCGCGACGACACGCAACTCCGCCGCATTAACTAACAACTAAAAACTACTCCCCTGCCGGCTGCCCGTTACGCCCGGCGATGGGAGGCGGCTCAATCCCCATCTCCTCCAGCGCCTCCTTATTCTTCTCAAACCACACAAGCATCTTCTGGACCGCCTTCTGGGCCGCCTCCTCCCGAGCCTCCTCCACGGCTTTCTGCAGGCGGGCCTCCTGCCGGCGCTTGAGATAGTCCTCCAACTGACTTGCCAGTACCATCAGATAGCCTCCTCCTTCGACGACGATGATCGAGGTCGCAGCCGCCGTGATGACGAAGGAACTCGACCGTTCCCACACCATCACCCAGGCGTTCGCGACGCCCCCGCCATCGTTGAATTCTTGCACAGATACGAAGACCACGCCCACCGCGACCTGCAGCGAGAACAAAAGAAAGTACAGCCAGCTCGTCCCCCGCGCCACGCTCGCCATACTCCACACCGACTCGCGCACCCCATGCCCGCCATCTCCAGTCAACCGGCATCCCCCTTGATCGATCGCCTTTCCTCTATATAGGAGAGTAAAACACACCCCGCCCTAACTAAAAACGGAATGTCACAAGCCGCCCCGGACCCGCGCCGCAGGCGCCTCCCCCCGTAGGGGCGCTCCCTTGTGGCCGCCCGCCTCCCCCGTAGGGGCGCTCCCTTGTGGGCGCCTGGCGGGGAACGGGGCGGGGCAACGTCGCCCACCACAACGCGCAACGCCGCCAACACGCGCGACGCAGATACGTCTTCCCCGCAGGCGCCTCCCCCCGTAGGGGCGCTCCCTTGTGGGCGCCTGGCGGGGAACGGGGCGGGGCGACGCGCGACATACGACAACGCGCGTCGTCACGACGGCCGGCGTCTGGCAGAAATCGTAGCGCGCCGTCCGGCATCGCGAATCGTAGGGGCGCTCCCTTGTGGGCGCCTGGCGGGGAACGGGGCGGGGCAACGCGCGACATACGACAACGCGCGTCGTCACGACGGCCGGCGCCCGGCATCGCGAATCCCCCGCTCCCCCGTCGCCGCCCGCCGCGACATACCACAACGCGCGTCGTCACGACGACCGGCGCCTCGCAGAAATCGTAGGCCCCCCCCGTCCCCCCGCGCCCCGCGCACACATAAAAATCCCCCCCTGCCATCCATGCCGCACCGCGCACCTGCCGACGCCAGCCGCACACCGGCAACTCAAAACTCACGCCACAGCCCCCAAAACTCCCCAAACACTGACCGATATCCATGTTGACACTAACCGAACCGCATATTTATATTCACTGGTAGCACGTCCGCCTCGGATTGCACCGGGAACAAAGCGCCGCAGCGACACTCTTCCGAACGCAGCCAACAAGGCCAGCCCAACGAAGCGAACAGCGCAACGCACAACCCTAACGCAAAATGAGGTTGACACTGGAACTGCCGCGGTGTAACAATCGCTAAGGTTCGTCCGAGCAGTCGGAAACGCGCGCGCGCCGGTGCGCCGCGGAATCTACGCTCGAACAAGGACTTCAATCTACACCGGCTACGGGAAATGACCCGAAATACCCAAATACAAGGGCAGACGACAAGCAGGAATCTCCTGCATGGATCCTGCACGCAGACCACCGAAACAGTGAGAAACACTCAATCCGGATGGTCAAGCAAGGGGGACTGACGCTGTGAAGCTTTCAGCGAAATGGTTAACCGCTCTGGCAGCGCTCGCGCTGTTCGCTGTGGTGATGGTGGGCATCCAGGACAGGAGCGCAGAAGCCGGCACTACCGGCAATGTCTATCTCACTAACAAATGGTCAAGCCTGACCAACGAGTCGAACCCGCCAAGCGCCGACAAGAGAACGTACGTCGGCTCCGGCAACCAGGTCTTCGCCTCGGTGCTAACGGGTGAATACGCCGGCACGGAGACCAAACTGGCCGACGCCGCCGTCACAAACTCCATACGGCAACACGCTAACGTCGTGACTGTCACAGTCGTTGACCCCGACGCAGACGTGGCGAACGCGCCAAACGCGATGAGCGGGACTGTCCCTGCTGCAGGCCAAGACGCCATCATCAGCCTCGACAACGACGCGACCGCCGATGGCACAGGCCCGCCCGCGGTCGACTCCGACAGGGACGGCTCCCTCATGGACGAGGTGTTGATCTTCGACCTCTCAGCTTGCTTCGTCACTGCTACTGACTGCGATCGCGAAGGCGACCGGCCGAATGATGAGGCTCTCGCCACTCACCTTCTGACACTGAACGACGGCACCACGACTCTCACACTTGCCAATTGGTGGCAGACTCTTAGGGAAGAACCGACTGGTCACCCGACGACCGGCTACGATGTGCCTGCTAGGGACACGGACGGCGACCCGACCAACGACACGAACGACCCGCCGCGCTCGCCGGCGAGCGACTACTACGTTCAGACTGTGACCGGCGACGGCACGGTCGTCACCGTAGGGAGGCCCACAGCGAATACTGATGGCGCGGGCTACGGCCTGTTCTGGAAGACCAGCGTACGAGACTCCTTGGACGTGACGCTCTCCTCCGGCGCCGGAGGCTCCGGCGACAAGGTAACCGTCACACTGTGGGAGACCGACCGCTCCAGCGGCAGGTTCGAGGGAGACGTCGAGCTGGTGCTCGACAACCCCGACGCCGTCACCACCGGCGCCAACGCTACGAGCACCCAGACCGACGTCATCAACCTCAACGCCGCAGGAAACTGCAACGAGGCGGACGACTCGTACACGCCCGCGGACGCGACGGCAAGTCCCCCAGTAGTCGCCTCGAAGGTCGTAAACGGCGACTGTGAGGACCACGAGGCCGTGTCCGTAGGGTTCATCAGGGCAGGTATGAACGCTGCTGACCCTCCCGTTGCCATCGAGGGATTCGCCGTCGCTAGCGGCGTCGCTCTCTCCACCGACAGGGTGGTAGAGCTCAACAGTGGCGCCACTGCCGCCTGCCTCGACACAGCTGCCGATTGCGCCAACACGCTTGGCGTTGGCGGCACGGCGTACGCCACGGCAGACTTGGGTAGCGGTTCTCAGAACCTTATCGGCTTCTTCCCGTTGAATACCCCCGCCGATCGGGCGGACACGGTTCTCGCTGCCAGGAAGGACGGAAGGGCGCTGAGCCCGTACGCGACGATGATCGTCAGCGGTTCCGACACTCTCAAGGTGGAGTACAAGGACACTTCCCCGACCGGCACCGCGGCGAGCCGCACGGTCAGCTCCACTGCGAAGATCGACACCTCGGCCCCTCAGCCCGTCATCACGGCGCCTGAGAACAAGGTCGCGACCCAGGACCGCAGCCCCAGCTTCAGCGGCACCGTCTTCGACGGCGGCGCAGGACTGCAGGTCGGAACCATCACCCTGTACATCGACGAGTCCGACGACAAGTCGAACGGGCAGGACGCCATAACCAACACCGCTCCGGGCGTCAAAGCCACCGACGCACAGAGCACGGGCGTTGCGGCTTACGACGACGACAACGGCCTTGAACTCGACAGCAGCCCCAAGGACGGCGCAAGCTCCGTAACGTGGTCATCCGACCCCGGCAGCGTCCCCTGTAAGGACGACACCAGCAGCACGGGCTGTGGCAACTTCCAGAAGCCGGTCAACCACATGGTCGACTACATCGTGGTTGCGACCGACCTCGCCGGAAACGTCGGCTACTCAGACTCCGACGCCGACACGAAGGGCGTGCAGCACAACGTCGTGCACATCGACCAGCAGATCCCGGTGCTCACCGCCGTCATGACCGGCGTCTACTACGACCCCGACGCCAAGAAGGACGCCGCAGGCAACACCGAGGGCAAGAACAAGCGCGACTCGATCGTGATTAGGTTCGACAACGCGGTCGAAGGCGTAGACGCCGAGGACATCCTCGTGACGCTTGGCGACAAGACGCCGCTGGTGCCCTCCAGCGTCGAGACCTCCGGCAGCAACGTCTACCTGATGCTCGACTCGAACCTGCCGTCCGACGACACCCCGACGGTCGCCCTGCAGGGCCAGATCTCGGACAAGGCCGGCAACACCACCAGCAGCGGCTCCAAGGTCGCAGTTGACGGCCTCGCGCCTGTCATCAGCGTCGTACTGTCCGGCGGCTCAGGCACCGGCGACGGCAAGAGCGGCCCAGACGCACTCACCAAGAAGGACATGCTAATCACCGTCTCGTCCGACGAGGCCCTCTCGAGGCGCCCCGTGGTCCAGATCTGGAACGGCAAGTCCGAAAGCGCGAAGATCGGCGACTGTGCCGATGAGGACAACTGTGCCGGCACCGTCGGCGCAACCGGCAAGGGCGGAAACGCCTGGGAAGCCAAGTTCGACGGCTCAACGTCCGTCGGCAAGGAAGGCACGCTCACCATACGCGTGCTCGCCCAGGACGAGGCCACCCCCAACAACAACATGCGCACGTTCGGCACCGACGACCCCGACAAGGGCGTACTCGGCTCGACCAAGTTCGTGCTTGACGAGACCGCCCCCGGCCTGGTGACCGCAAACACGACCACCAGCCAATCCCGCCCGTCCGTACAGATCGAGTTCGACGAAGTGGTAGCCGTCAACATGGCATCGCTCGGCGACGCCGTTCTGGCGAACGACGACGAGGACGAAGGCGACGTCGTCAATGAACTCACCACCGCGAACGACAAGCTGTTCTTCCACGTTCCCGCAGAGGACCTGGAGCTTGGCAAGCACACCGTGATGGCCACCGCTACCGACCTCGCCGGCAACCAAGTGAAGGAAGCCAAGTACACGCTGACGATAGCGGACCGCAAGACGTTCGACCTGGCGATGTTCTTCGGATGGAACGCAGTTTCCTTCCCGTCCGAACCGCTCGACCCGGACATCAACTCGGTCTTCTCGAACGACACGATCTCGCAGGTCGTTGCGTACGACGCTACCGACGCAGACAGCCCGTGGCGGATCGCCACTCGCGACGCCGTATCCGGCGCCTGGACGAGCACCACCGAAACCCCGCTGAGCCAAGTCAGCTCGACGATGGGATACTGGGTGCACTCGGCCAGCTTCGAGGCGCAGAACGTCGAGCTCGCCGGCCCGATCTCTGAAGGCGGCCAGGCCCCCTCGGTCGTCTCCATACCGACCGGCGCAGGCTGGAACTTCGTGGGCGTCATCGACACCACGCGGGCCAACACCGAAGGCGCATCCGGCGGCACCACCAGCTTCACCGCAGAGTCCTACTTCGCATCCGTGGACGCAAGGAAGGCCTACAAGTACATGTCGGCCAGCCAGTCCTACAACGAAGTGCGGCTCGGCCGCAGCTCCGACAACCTCAACTGGGGAGACGGCATCTGGGTCTTCATAGTCCCGCAGAACGACGGCTCCCTCCCAGACATAGCCCCGTAACGCAGGCCCAGCCCCACGCCAGGCCAGCCTGACCACCAGGCCGGCCTGGCCACAAGGCCAACCTGCCGACCGAAGGCAACCTGCCGACCGAAAAAGGCAACCTGCCAACCAAAAGGCAACCTGCCGACCAAAGGCAAAAGCCAAGCGGCCCCCGTCCTAACCCACGGGGGCCGCTTCGCGCCCAGGTGCCCGCGAACCGTATGGGCGCAACCGTGTGGACGCCCCGCGCCGCCCGCCCTCCGACATGAACCGTACGAGAGGAACCGCACGTCCGCCCCCGCGACGCGAACCGTACGTCCGCCCCCCGTCGCGAACCGCCCCTACGATTCACATCGTCCCCTACGAATCGCGCCGCCGCGCGACACGCGCCCCACAGGGGCAACCCGTAACACGCGCCCCGCAGGCGCAATCCGTAACATGCCCCCACAGGGGCAAAACCGTAGGGGCGCTCCCTCGTGGCCGCCCTCCCCTCCGTAGGGGCGCTCCCTTGTGGGCGCCTGGCGGGGCCCGGGGCGGGGAATCGTCGCCCACCCCCACGCGACGACGCCACGAACCCGCGCGCCGCGCGACACGCGCCCCACAGGGGCAATCCGTAACATGCCCCCACAGGGGCAAAACCGTAGGGGCGCTCCCTCGTGGCCGCCCTCCGTATGGACGCCCCGCGACGCGAACCGTAGGGGCGCTCCCTTGTGGGCGCCCTCCCCGACGTAGGGGCGCTCCCTTGTGGGCGCCTGGCGGGGAACGGGGCGGGGCAACGTCGCCCACCCCCACGCGCGACGCCACAAACCACGCGCGATGCACGCCCCGCGCCCCGCAGGCGCAACCCGTAACACGCGCCCCGCAGGGGCAAAACCGTAGGGGCGCTCCCTTGTGGCCGCCCTCCGTATGGACGCCCCGCGACGCGAACCGTAGGGGCGCTCCCTTGTGGGCGCCTGGCGGGGCCCGGGGCGGGGAATCGTCGCCCACCCCCACGCGCGACGCCACGAACCCGCGCGACGCGCGACACGCGCCCCACAGGGGCAATCCGTAACACACCCCCCGCAGGGGCAAAACCGTAGGGGCGCTCCCTTGTGGCCGCCCTCCCCGACGTAGGGGCGCTCCCTCGTGGCCGCCCTCCCCGACGTAGGGGCGCTCCCTTGTGGGCGCCTGGCGGGGCCCGGGGCGGGGAATCGTCGCCCACCCCCACGCGCGACGCCACCAACACGCGCGACGCGCGGCACGCGCCCCACAGGGGCAACCCGTAACACGCGCCCCGCAGGGGCGCTCCCTCGTGGCCGCCCTCCCCGACGTAGGGGCGCTCCCTCGTGGCCGCCCTCCGTATGGACGCCCCGCGACGCGAACCGTAGGGGCGATCCCTCGTGGCCGCCCTCCCGTAGGGGCGCTCCCTTGTGGGCGCCTGGCGGGGCCCGGGGCGGGGAATCGTCGCCCACCCCCACGCGACGACGCCACAAACCACGCGCGATGCACGCCCCGCGCCCCTACGATTCGGCGTATACGTCCGGATTCTCCTCATCCAACTGCCACTGCATGGGGTTGTTGACTATGTACTCCCTGATGTTGTCCAGCTCGTGCTCGTTTCGGATGACTCGGTCGTAATAACTGCGCTGCCACAGATGCCTGTCGAAAGGCGGCCATCCGGCTGTTCTAACGCCGTGCGCATACCTCACCGTCGTCAACGACTTGTACGCGCCGATCACTGCGCCCAACTTCGGCGCAGGATGACCTGCGGCTGCACTGGGATGACGTCTCCCCGTCGAACCCGCCGGCCTGTCGAAAAACAGGATGCCGTGTATGTGGTTGGGCATCACGACGGACACGTCGGCTTCGACCGACGGGAACTTGCGAGGCAGCGCATCCCAAACGGCCTGCGCCATTGCGCCCGCCTCACTCGGCCGCATCTCTCCATCCACCACCTCGCCAAACAGCGTCCTGCGTCCGCGAGTAACCACCGTCACAAAATAAGCGCCCGACTGTGAATAGTCATAATCCCTCAGCCTAGGCGACCTCCTCCGCCGCGCCTCAATCATCCTGCGTCCACCATCATCATTCATCCCCAAACCATACACAAATCCCCCGCCCCCTCCGTACGGCCGATCCCTTGTCGTAAGACGCGCAGGGCCGCTCCCCCGTCGCCGCCCTCCGTACGTCCGCCCCCCGTCGCCGCCCGCCCGCAGGGCCGCTCCCCCGTCGCCGCCCTCCCCTCCGTAGGGGCGATCCCTTGTGGCCGCCCTCCCCGACGTAGGGGCGATCCCTTGTGGGCGCCTGGCGGGGCCCGGCGGGGGGAATCGTCGCCCACCCCCACGCGCGACGTTACGAACGACGCGCGATGCAGAGATGTCTTCCCCGCCGGGGCGCGGGAACCGCCGGGGATGGGCCGTCATCCCCACGAATCGCGCCGCCGCAACGACGCGTGCCCCCCACCCCGTTCCCCGCCAGGCGCCCACAAGGGATCGCCCCTACGATTCACGCCGCCCGCAATTCACGGACCACCACTGCCACGCCCCGTGGCTGTGACATCCCTGTTTGCAGATGCTTCACCATTGCCGGTATGCTGGGGGACTAGGGAGGCTTCCACGTCAGGCCAACGCCGGCAGGACGGAGGGGGTGAACTGAATGACCACGCTAGTATTCGACACTCACCAGGCCGTCAAGCGGCTCACCGAAGCAGGCTTCGAAGAAGCCCAGGCGGAGGCCGTGGTCGGCGCTGTCGGCGGGGCCATAGGAAGCGATCTGGCCACCAAAGCCGAGTTGAAGGCTGAGGTCCAGTCCATCAGGGCTGACATGAAGTCCAACAAGGCAGACTTGCAGGCTGAGATCCAGCTAGCCCGGTCGGACTTGCAGACTGAGATCCAGTCCGTAAGGTTGGACTTGCAGTCACAGATACAGTCACTCGAGCTGAGGATGACGCTCAGGATCGGCGCACTGTTGCTTACCGCCGTCGGGCTGATAATAGCGGCGCAAAGGTTTTTGTAACTAACCACGCGTACCCGCATAGCGGATATATATATATCCCCACTGCCACGCCCCGTGGCTGTGACATCCCTGTTTGCAGATGCTTCACCATTGCCGGTATGCTGGGGGACTAGGGAGGCTTCCACGTCAGGCCAACGCCGGCAGGACGGAAGGGGTGAACTGAATGACCACGCTAGTATTCGACACTCACCAGGCCGTCAAGCGGCTCACCGAAGCAGGCTTCGAAGAGGCCCAGGCGGAGGCCGTGGTCGGCGCTGTCGGCGGGGCCATAGGAAGCGATCTGGCCACCAAAGCCGAGTTGAAGGCTGAGGTCCAGTCCATCAGGGCTGACATGAAGTCCAACAAGGCAGACTTGCAGGCTGAGATCCAGTCGGTCAGGGGCGAAGTCCAGGCGGTCGAGTCAAACTTGCAGACGGAGATCCAGTCCGTAAGGTTGGACTTGCAGTCACAGATACAGTCACTCGAGCTGAGGATGACGCTCAGGCTCGGCGCACTGTTCCTTACCGCCGTCGGGCTGATAATAGCGGCGCAAAGGTTTTTGTAACTAACCACGCGTACCCGCATAGCGGATATATGTATCCCCATTGCCCCCCGTCGCCCACCCCCACGCGCCGCAGGGGATCGTATGGGAGGGGGCCCCACCCTAACCTTCCCCCTTCGAGGGGGCGCTTTGGATTCTTCGCTCCGCTCAGAATGACAGGGCGCAGGCCCGGTAGGTTAGCTACACTGCTGTATGAGAACGTCTAGAATACGCAATTGAGGGATGATGAAGGATGACTGGAAAATCTTCATACTTGCTGCACTCAGTGAGTGTGTTCGTCACCGCCGAGTACCACAACCCTTCCATCGTCAACCCATCATTTCTGTCATCGGAAGGAATCGTACCTGAAGAGTTGGACGTCGCCGAGACCATCTCCACGCCTCCACTGTCCTTGGTCCGGTACGCTAACGGCATCCAATGGCTGGTAGACCAAAGCACGCTCAATGTTGCTAAGGACTGCGAAGCGTCCTTTCGGGACGAATACCAGGTTCACTCCCTAGCAGCGAAGTACGTGGAGAAACTTCCGCACGTGCCTTACCGTAGCCTCGGCCTCAATTTCGTGGTCTCCGCCAATGTTGAAAATCCCCGTCAATGGCTGACCGCCGCTTCCTGAAGCCCGGGCCATGGCTCCAAGGGCGGTTCAGGGTTCGCGACATGATGCCATCGTTCACGGCAGACGCCGGGGACGCCGTGCTGAATCTGAATCTCAGTGAGGGGATGGTTAACCAGGCCGATGGCGATACAGCCAACGCGGTTGTAGCAAGATGCAATCTCCATCACGAAGGCCCCCTGAATTCCAACGAAATAAGGGCAGCCATCAGCCGGTGGAAAGAGGGACAAGAGATGGTCGTATCGATGCTCGACAAGATCCTGGGGAGCGCATAGACGTGGTTCTTGCGCCTACCGAACACACACCGGCCCGGCGCCTTGAAGGACAGCTCTCGGCGCTCCGGTACTGGCGCGTTCAACCGGCAGATGGGGTGGAGCGCAACCTTGAACAGACGTGGGCTGAAAGTAAGAGTCCGTCCGTTGAAAGTCTCAAGAGGATTGAAAGGGTCTACAGAGTCCTGCTTCATCCCGCGGACGCTGCCGGTACAAGGGCCGCCAGGTCAACCACCGAGGGGCCTCTTGCGGGGGATGCAGACCGCTGGCTGTCACCCTGGTCCGTAATGCTCGACGAGGCCAAGGAGGAGAGGGAAGTGCTCGCGGTTCTCAGGCTTTTTGGCCTGCACTCTATGGCAGACCGGCTGGGCTATTTGCGCAGCCTTGCCGCAGACGATCCCGACGAGACGCCTATAGGCTTGGAGTCTCTGCGCAGGTTCTCTCGATTCATCATGGGCAACCGCCGCCTTCCCGACCCTGAAATCAGCGTCAGCCAGAGGGGTTCGCTCACGCAGAGTGGCGAGTCGGGGAGGATGGCGTTCTCGCCATGCAGTTCCTGCCGATCGACCTCGTAAGGTTCGCCGCCATTTCTCATCCCGCCGGACGCGGAAACCACCGCCATAGCGTCAACGGCGTACTGCCGACAGGAGACGTGTTGGCCGCCATTCAGGTCTTCACCGATCGACTGGCTGCCGGATGAACGACGCCCACGCTTCACTGCCGGACGACAACCGCATTGCGAGGTGCTGCAAGCCCTCTTCGGTGAGCGCTGCGAAGATGCCAATGGCGACTGCGTTCGCTCTCAGACGAGAAGACGCCTATCTATCCGTAAACTGGCTGGAGTACTTTGGAACAGCGGACGTGGGCGCCGCCATCGACGCGCTCCGGTGCGTGTCCCGCCGAAAAGGCTATCAGGTACGCCCCAACGGGCGCTTCGCCATCCTCGGTGTCGGCAGCGCAAAGACGGCGGGCCTAGCTAGCCTGGGCCGGAAATTGCGGATCGAGCGGCAACCGCTCCCCGAAGACCCCTCCCACTCCGGCATCCACGGCTACACCGCCAACGACCTAGCCGTCCAAATCGAGCTTCAAGCCCTGGTCAGCCGGCAGGACGTATATCCGGGCGTAGCCTAGCCCCACCCCCACGGAATATGCCCAAAACTGTGTCATTTGTCGTAGGTTGCGGCGGGGGCAAAGTGGTAGCCTTTTCCCAAGGCCGCCCGCAGTAGGGCGGCAACGACATGCACGCATGCACGGGTGAAGGGATTGCGCCTTGAAACTGGGACTCGCTGCGGTCGCCCTGCTCTCGCTGACCCTGACTGCCGCCATATTCGCTCTGCTGCCCTCCGATACGACGACGGCGCAGACTAACCTGCCGCAGTTTCGCGTCATCACATACATCGGCGGCGTGACTATCGCCGGACAGCCGGTGACGCAGCCACTAAACATCAGGGCAAAAGTCGGCGATTATGAGACCGACCTGGCCGTCATCGGCGGCAGGCCGGGACAGAACGTCCCGCCCGGAAGGTACTCCCTCACCATAGGCCCAGCCGCCGAGGTGGAAGGCCGGATAATCGAGTTCTGGCTCGAAGACCAGATCGTGTCGGACGGCCCGCCGCAGGTGTTCGCACCGCTCGACGGAGACGGAAACGTCTGCCTGGGATGCTCGTGGACGCTGCCGATTTCAAGGCAACTCGACCTCAACTTCCCCGCCGCACCGCAGCCGACCGCAACGCCGACGTTCACGCCGACCGCCACGGTGGTCGTGCTCGAACCGGCATTCGTGTCCGGCGTGGTCTTCGCAGGCTCGCTCGCGCCGCCCGACGGCACACTCATGTACGCCACCATCGACGACTACAACTCGGAGATCGTCCCTGTGGTCGGAGGCCGCTTTACCATCGTGCTCAATCCCAATGAGGAGCGGTTCGACGGCCAGGATGTCAACTTCTTCCTGGGCACATACCAGGCGCTACAGCCGTACACATTCACGCCGGGAGAGAACCGCACCGACCTGATCGTGCTGTTCCCCGCACTCCCCACGCCCACGCCCACGCCGACGCTCACGCCGACGCTCACACCGACGCTCACACCGACGCTGACGCCAACGTTGACGCCGACGCTGACGCCGACGCCCACGGTCGAGCCGACGAGGACGCCGACGCCCACGCCGTCGCCAACGCCCACGGTCACGCCCACGCCAACCCCGACGACACCGCCGAACATTCCGGCCACAGTACAGGCAGTGTTGGACATGACGGCTACCGCAGTGGCCATGACGCCGACGGTCACCCCGACGCCGACGGTCACCCCGACCCCGACGCCGACGCTGACGCCAACGCCGCTGCCAACGGCCACGCCGGTTCCAACGGCCACGCCGGTACCGACCGCCACGCCGGAGCCGGAACAGGGCGGCGGATTCTGCGGCTCGACCGGCGGCGGACAGGCGAACGTCGGCCTGCTGTGGCTCCTGGCCCTACCCGCCGGCCTAGCCGCCCGCACCATCCTACGCCGCCGCCAATCACCGTAAGGGCAGCGGGGAAACCGTAGGGGAGGGAGGCCTGGGCCGCCCCCTCTTATACCTTCTCCCCTGGGGAAGGCGTCCCCTCTTCTCTCATCCCTTCCCCTCGAAGAGGGAAGAGGCAGGAAAGAACTTCCCCCCTCATCCCTTCCCCTGTAAGGGAGGAAGGGGTGAGAGATTTGACGCGCCGCCGCAACGACGCGCGTGCCCCGCCCCGTTCCCCCAGGCGCCCACAAGGGACGCCCCTACGAATCACGCCGTCCATACGGTCCATCCCCTGCGGGGAAGACGCACCTGCGGTTCCCCCCTACCCGCTGGGCTGGAGGATGGCCACCTGCATCTGCTCGGGGAGGTTGGCGGAGGTTAGACGGAGGCGGGACGCCGGTTCGTCAGGCTTTGCGCCGAGCTCCTGGATGAAGCGGCGAAGAGGCCGGCTGGGTGCGCGGGCGTCGAGGTCGAAGCCGGCAGGAACGACGACGGACGGCTCCATGAGCCTGACGGCGGCGGCGAGCTGGTCGACGCTGAGCGGGCTGTCCCCGATGACCGGCACGAGCACGACGTCCACCTTGCCGGTGGCGCGAAGCGTCTTGGCGTCGGGCAAGGCCCCGATGAGGCCGAGGGAGCAGACCGTCACGCCCTCGGCGTCGATCACGAACTGCGTTGCGACCTGCCGGGTGGTCGCGGGATCGCCTGCGGGCGCCGGAATGCCGATTAGCCTGATGCCGGCCACCTCATACTCGCCCGGCCCGTCGAGCGAAACTACCTTCTCCTCGAAGCTCGACAGCCTGCCCGCGGACCGGCTGTAGACGGCGATGGTGTTCTCATCACCGGAATGGCCGCCGGTAAGGGCCTCAGGGAAAGGGTCGGTTATGACCGAGCCCGCAACCGACGACACTAGGAAGGAGTCCTGGCCGAGCCAACGTATTTCCATGCGATTGCCTCCCGGACGGCGCGCCCCGGCTGTAACTGTTATGGATGGTCTACGCATCAGACCTCAATTTTATTTACACTTGGCAAAAGTGCGCGACTGAACGGCAGGGCCGGTTTGGAGCAGTTCGCTTCCCCGGACAGGCCGCGCCAGGGGCGTTCGGATGCTGACGGACCGCAAGAGCAAGATACTGAACGTTATAGTCGACGAGTACGTCAACACGGCTTCTCCCGTGGCGTCGTCGAAGATTGCCGGCGCGCCCGGCCTGAACGTCAGCTCGGCCACAGTTCGAAACGAGATAGCGGAGCTGGAGTACGGGGGCTACATCGTTCGTCCGCACGTCTCATCCGGCGCCGTGCCGTCGGACCACGGCTACCGCCTCCACGTGACGTCCATCGAGAACGGCGCAGGGCCGGCGCAGCCCGACGCAGCGCTCGTCGACGATGAGCTGGGCCAGGCGGTGGAAGACATCGACCGCTGGGCGGACGCTGCGTCGTCGACGCTAGCGTTCCTGCTGAACACCCTTGCGTTCGCCACGCCGCCGCGAGACCCGGCGGCCACGGTGCAGAGCGTGGAACTGGTGCGGTTGCAGGAACTGCTGGTGATGCTGGTGCTGATACTCCAGGGAGCTAGCGTGTACCGCCAGCTGATCACCCTGACGGAGCCGATGAGCGCGCGTCGCCTGGATGAGGCGCGGCGCAGCCTTAACGTGTCCATGGCCGGCAAGACGGCGGTGGAGATCGGGGCGGGCGACGCCACGGAGGAGGAAGCCATCGTCGGCCAGGCCCGCGAGTCAGCCCTGGAGCTGCTTCTGAGACACGACCGCCAGTCGGCCCGCGAACCGCGCATACAGGGCCTGTCACGCCTGTTCGACCAGCCGGAGCTTGCAGGCAACCCCGACTCCTACCGCGGCGCACTGGAAGCCATCGAAGACGTAGACACCATCGGCCAACTGGCGCAGTTCGCGCCGGACGACGGCACTACGGTGGCGGTCATCGGGTCCGAGAATGAACGTGAGAGCCTGCACACCTTCAGCGTCGTGCTGTGCCGTTACGGCAGCCCCGGCCTGGCCGGCGGGCTGGTCGGCATGATCGCGCCAACTCGTATGCACTACTCCCGCGCCATCCCGCTGGTGGGCTACACCGCCGCCGCGCTGGGCGAGTTCGCAGACCGCCTGGGCGGCCGATGATAGGCCGGTAGTTCAACCGCCATGACCACCAAGCGCGACTACTACGAGGTTCTGGGCGTTCGGCGGGAAGCCTCGCCGGAAGAGATAAAGAAGGCGTTCCGCCAGCAGGCGCTGAAGTATCACCCCGACCGCAATCGCGATCCCGGCGCAAGCGAGCGTTTCAAGGAGATCAACGAGGCCTACCAGATACTGAGCGACCGGGAACGCCGCTCCGCATACGACCGCTTCGGTCACGCCGGCGTGAACGGAGGCGGCAGGGGCTTCGAGGGTTTCGAGGGCTTCGGCGGATTTGGGGACATCTTCGACGCCTTCTTCGGAGGCGCAAGGACGGAAGGGCCGGCGCGCGGGGCGGATCTCGAATACCAGGTATTTGTGACGTTCGAGGAGGCGGCTTTCGGCGTGGAGAAGCTCCTTGAACTGGACCGCGTCGAGAACTGCTCCAAGTGCAAAGGCGACCGCTCCGAACCGGGCACGTCGCTTAAGAGGTGCGCCACCTGCAAGGGCAGCGGGCAGGTGCGCCGGGTACAGCGCATGGTGTTCGGCCAGTTTCAGCAGATATCGACCTGCTCCAGTTGCGCCGGCCTCGGCAGCTACCCGGAAAAAGAGTGTACCGGGTGCCTGGGCCGGGGACTGGAAAACAGGCGGCGCAAGATAGCCATAGAAGTGCCCGCCGGCACTGATGACGGCCTGCGCGTCCGCATCCGCGGTGAAGGCGCACAGTCCTCGCCGCGCGGCCAGGCAGGCGACCTGTACGTGTACCTCCAGGTCGAGCCGCACCCGATTTTCAGACGGCTGGGCAACGACGTGCTGCTCGACAGGCAGGTAAACGTCGCCCAGGCGGCCCTCGGCGCAAAGCTGACCGTCCCAACCCTGCACGGCGAAGCGGAGTTGAACATCCCCGCCGGCACGCAGACCGGGCGCACATTCCGGCTGCGGGGCCAGGGTATCCCGAACCCGAACGGCGGGAGACGGCGCGGCGATGAGCTGGTTACGGTCTACGTGGCGACGCCCGTCAGCCTGAACGCCCGCCAGAGGGAGCTGCTGCGGGAGCTGGGCGCCACGTTCGGCGAGGATGGCGCGCAGGATGGCGGCCTGTTCGAAAAGATCAAGGGCGCCTTTGGCGGGGATGACCGGGGCTGAGGCGGCAACCTGCCTCGTCGCCCGCCGCGACGGACGGATCCGGTGGGCGGAAAGGATGCCGCCCAGGTGGTGCAAGCGTGCGTTGGCTTGAGCTGTCCGTCGAGACCTCCGGCGAGTTCGTCGAACCCGTTGTGCACCTATTCTCAAAGTACTGCGAAGGCCCGCCGGTAATCGAGCTGTCCGGCGGCTTCAATCCCGACGAGGGAGAGCCCCCACCGCCGCCTGGATCGCCCGTCTCGGTACGCGGCTACGTACGGCTAGACGCGACTGCGGACAGCCGCCGGGCGGGCATAGACGTCGGGCTGCGGTTGCTAAGGTACGTTGGGCAGGTCTCCACCATCGCCGAGAAGGAGATCAACGAGCGCGTCTGGCTGGCGCAGGAGTTCGAGCCGGTAAGAGTCGGGCGCAGGTTGCTCATCTCTCCAACTAGCCGTCCCAGTTGTGCAGGCCCAGGCGACGTCGTTATACCGCTTGAGCCCGGCATCGCCTTCGGTACGGGGCACCACCCGACGACCGCCATGTGCCTTGAATGGCTGGAGTCCCGCATCACCCCGCACGCGCAGTTTCTCGACGTGGGCTGCGGGTCTGGGATACTGGCCATCGCAGCGCTGAAGCTGAGGGCGCGACGGGCGGTGTGCCTCGACGTTGACGAGCAGGCCGTGAGCGCCACCGCCGACAATCTGAGGCGGGCGGGCGTGTCCGACCGCGCCGCTGCGCTGCACGGCTCGCTGCCGCATCCCGACGTTTACGCCGGCGTCTGGGACACGGTGGCGGCGAACATTTCGGCCGCTGCGCTGTGCGAGTTGGCGCCCCACCTAGTAGCGTCCCTGACCGGCCCCGGCGCACTGATCGCCTCCGGACTGTTGGCGGAACGCCGGAAAGAGGTTGCCGCCGCTTTTACCGCTACGGGGGGAATAGTCACGTCGGAACGCAGCCGGGGTGACTGGGTGGCGCTGGAGGTGTCTCGCGTTGACCAAGCATAGGTTCTACGTTCCTCCTGAGGCGATCAGGCATGGAACAGTGACCCTGCCGGAGCATGCGGCCTACCAGGCGCGCGTTGTACTACGCCTGCGGCCAGGCGACAGCGTGACGGTGTTCGACGGCGGCGGTTGCGAGTGGCCGGCTGAATTGACGCGAGTCGACTCGACCTCGGTCGCAGGGGAGCTGGGTGAAGCCGTATTCAGCGACGTGGAGCCGGCGTGCGAGGTGACATTGTTGCTGGCGCTGGTCAGGCCGGAGCGATTTGAGATGGCTCTACAGAAGGCCACCGAGCTGGGCGCGTGGGGCTTCCAGCCCGTCGTTTCGTCGAGGGTCCAGGCATCGGACGTCCGCGCTGCGAGCCCGTCGAGGCTGGCGCGCTGGCGCCGCATAGCGCGAGAGGCGGCCGAGCAATCGGGGCGGCTGAGAGCGCCATGGGTGGGCGAGCCTATAGCGTTGCAGGAGGCTGTACTGAGAGCGGCCGGGGATGGCGCGGTACTGTTTCTATGGGAGGAACAGGAAGCAGGGACTCCCGGCCTGCGGAGCGTGCTTCGCCGCTTGGTTGCACAAGCGCAGCCCGGCAAACTGGCCGTAGTGGTGGGCCCTGTGGGTGGATTTGAGGTAGCCGAGGTTGAGGATGCGAAGCGAGCCGGAGCGATCTCGGCTTCAATGGGGCGGCGAATACTGCGCTCTGAGACAGCCGCAATAGCCGCCCTGACGGCGATCATGCTGGAGCTGGGCGAGCTGGGCCCCTAGCAAGCCGCTGAGCGTCAGATCCTCGCCTCCGGCTGAGGGGCCCTTCGCATCAGTTCTACCATCGCCCGGTTTATGGGCAGCCCCTCGAAGAGCACCCTGTGCGTCATCTCCGTGATGGGCATTTCCACTCCGAGCCGCCGGGCGATTCGCACGGCGGCCTTAGTGGTTGGCGCCCCCTCCGCCGTCTCCGTTCGCGACGCGATCAACTCATCGGGACTCCTGCCCCTGGCGATCTGTTCGCCGAGGCCGCGGTTCCGGCTCAGCGGGCTGTAGCACGTGGCGATCAGGTCACCCATACCGGACAGTCCCGCAAAAGTTTCCTGCCTGGCGCCGAGTGCGACGCCGAGCCGTGTCACCTCGTGGAGTCCCCTGGTGACGAATGCCGCCTTGGCGTTGTCACCCACGCCCATGCCGTCGATGATGCCTGCTCCGATGGCGATGACGTTCTTGAGGGCGCCCCCAAGTTCGACGCCCGCGACGTCTTCGCTGCTGTAGACCCTGAAGCGTTCCGAGTTGAGCATCTCCTGTGCCTGCGCGGCCGCTTGCGGGTCTGGAAATGCCAAAGTGGCCGACGAGAGCCGCCCGCGCGCTATTTCGGGCGCAAGGTTGGGGCCGGACAGCGCGCCGATGCGCCCGGGGTCGATCTTGTTGGCTTCCTCGCCAATGAGGGCCGACATGCGCTTGCCGGACTCGATCTCGATGCCCTTGGCCCCGCTCACCACTATGGCGCCGGGCGAAAGCGACCGTTCTATCGACCTGACGTTGCCGCGCAGAGTCGTAGAGGGCGTCACCACCATGACCAGGTTGGCGCCGGAAAATGCCTCGCCGGGCGATGAGGTGACGCTTATGCCTTCCGGAAGGTCGATGCCCGGATGCGGCCTGGGACTGTAGCCCGACGACAGTCTCTGGGCCTCGTCCTCAGTACGCGCCCACAGGGTCACGTCGTGGCCATTGCGCACGCATACCATGGCAAGGGTTACGCCCCAGCCGGTAGTGCCAGCCACGCCGATCTTCGCCATTTACGGTCAGGTGTCCTTGGCTTCGGAAGGCGCTGCCGTTTGCCCCTCTATGCGTGATTCGGCCGGTTCGCCGGACGATGCGGCCTTGGACCTGCCGAAAGAGAGCCTACTCTCTGTGCCGTTGATCAAGCGCTTGATGTTGGGCGCGTGGCGGACGAATATGAGCGTGAATACGGGGATGGAGAAGGCGAGGTACTCGTACGGCAGCGTCTCGATCAGCATTAGCCATATCAGGATTGCGAATCCGGTCACCGTTCCCACAAGTGAGCCCAGCGAAACGTACCTCGTGACCATGGCTATGACCGCGCCGCAGAAGGCGGCGCCGCCGGCCAAGGGGTGCAGGGCGAATAGCGCTCCGAGTCCGGTGGCGATTCCCTTGCCGCCTTGGAACTTTGCGAAGATGGGGAATGAATGCCCCACCACTGACATCGTGGCGGCCAATGCGACGTTCAATGGCGAGTCCGTTGTTAGGGCGATGGCGATCAGGGTTGCGCCGGTTCCTTTGGCCACGTCCAATACGAGGACCAGCACGCCGGCCTTGGCCCCAAGCGTCCGCAGCACGTTTGTCGCGCCCGTGCTGCCGCTGCCGTAGCTGCGGATGTCCACGCCTCTCCAGAGCCGTGCCACTATGACCCCTGACGGCACAGACCCGATTAGGTAGGCGGCCGCGAGGGTGACGGGCCACGCTATGTATTCGTTCATTCGCGCCCCGTTCTGAAGTGGATCCGCACAGGTGAACCGGCGAAGCCAAACGCCTCACGCATCCGGTTCTCCAGGTAACGGCGGTAGGTGAAGTGTATTAAATCAGGCGCATTGGTGTTAAGGACAAAAGTGGGCGGGCCTGTGCGGGTCTGCCTCACCCGGTAGATGTGCGGCGCCCTGCCTCTCCTGCCGGGAGGCGGATTGGCAGTGACGGCGCCGAACACAACCCTTCGAAGATCGTCCGCGGGAACGGACTGGGTGAACTCCGAGTGTATCTCCATCAGCGTCTTGGGCAGTAGCTCCACTCCTTCCCCCGTTAGGGCCGATACGAAGAGGGCCGGAACGTCGAAGAGGAACTTGAATCGGCTGCGGATCTTGCCCACCGCATCTTCGCGAGTGAGGCCAAGACCGGGCGATAGGTCCCACTTGTTGAGAGCGACGACCACGCCGCGGGCGGCGTCGACGGCGTATCCCGCTATGTGCATGTCCTGCGCCGTGCCGAATTCCTGCGCGTCCATGACGATCACCGCCACGTGGGCCCTCTGTATGGACTGAAAGGTGCGTATGGCGCTGTACTTCTCGATGCCCGGCTTTGCGCGGCCTCGTCTGCGCAACCCGGCCGTATCCAGGAAGGTGATATTTCTCCCATCGAAGACGGCATGAGTGTCCACGGTGTCCCTGGTGGTGCCCGGCACGGGGCTGACGATGGCCCGGTCCTCCCCGGTCAGCGCGTTCAGGAGGGCGGACTTGCCCACGTTCGGCCTGCCGACGATGGCGACCCGGACCGAGCCATCCCCGCCGGAGCCGGGGCCGCCCGACCGGAAGCAGATCGAACAGACGGTCCATCAGGTCGGCAATGCCGGTGTTGTGGAATGCGCTGATGGGTACAGGCTCACCGATGCCCAGGGCGTAGAACTCGGATGCGCTGTACTCCCTCGCCGGATTGTCCGCCTTGTTGGCGGCCACCGCCGACGGCTTGCCGGACCTCCGGACCAGGTCCGCCGCCTCGTTGTCGTCCGGCGTCATACCGGCGGCCACGTCAACCACCAAGATGACGGCGTCCGCCTGTTCCAGCGCCCGTTCGGTCTGAGTGCGTACCTCGTCACCCAATACCTGCTCAGACCGCTCCTCGATGCCGCCGGTGTCTATGAGCGTGACTGGCCGCCCATCCCACTCCGCCTCGGTGGATACACGGTCCCGCGTGGTGCCCGGCAGGTCGCTCACAATGGCGAACCGCCGCCGCGCCAGGCGGTTGAACAACGTTGACTTGCCAACATTGGGGCGGCCGACTATGGCGACCACCGGCCGGCCTGGATCGTAGACTGCGTTCATGGCGGGAACTGCATTGGGGCCGGTCTAAGCCGTTAGGAACTCCAGCAGGGCGGCCTGCGCCCAGAGCCTGTTTTCTCCCTGCTCGTACGCGATCGACCGGGGATGTTCCAAGAGGCCGGGGGAGATCTCCTCACCGGGGTGTGCGGGCATATCGTGCATGAACAGCGCTTGCGGGCCTGCAATGTCGAGCAGCGCCGGGTTGACCTGGTAGCCTTGGAAGTCAACCAAGCGGCGCGCAGTCTCGGCCTCCTGCCCCATCGATGTCCACACGTCGGTGTAGATGAAGTCGGCGCCCAGGACAGCCTGTTCCGGGCGGCGTATGAAGACAAGTTCTCCCTTTGTGACGGCAGCCGTCTTGCGCACGGCATCAACGGTCTCCTCAGGCAGTTCGTAGCCTTCCGGGGATGCGACCACCATGCTGCCGCCCGTCGCCACCACGGCGTGCGCCAGGCTCACCGCAACGTTGTTGCCGTCTCCTATGAATACCACCCTCGCGCCCTCAAGCGAGCCGCGCCTTTCCAGCATGGTGAGCAGGTCTGCAAGGGCCTGGCATGGGTGCTCGTCGTCCGTGAGGGCGTTGACAACGGGTATCGAAGAAGCGGCTGCGAAGCGGTCCAACGCGCTCTGCGCGAACGTGCGCAGGATGGCAATGTCCGCCATGCGCGCGACGATGTTGGCGATGTCCTCCGCCGTTTCGCGCTTGTCGAGGCCAACCTCTTCGGGGCTGAAGTAGACCGGCCTGCCGCCGAGTTTCTCAACGCCTATCCAGAAGCTCAACTTCGTCCGCAGGGAGGGTTTCTCGAACAGCAGGACGGCGCTCTTGCCGTCGAGGGCATTGCTTGACGTGCCCCGCTTTAGTTCAAGTCCGCGTTCCAGCAGCGGCGGTACTTCCTCCGCCGTCAGGTCGTTGAATCTCAGGAAATCGCGTTTCATCCAGCAGCTCCGAAGTGTCTCTCTTACTCCTCTAATAGTCTAATAGTAGATTTATCGCCGCTGTTCTTAAAGTCCGTCGCAATGCGGCTAATGCAAGACTGAGCGCGGGTATGGCCTGCCGGCGGTAGAGATTGGACCTAAGTGGCGGGCACGCCCTGCCGCGCTCTGTCGTGCGGCTGCGCGTCAGGCGGAACCGGCCGGCCTGAAGACGGGGAGCCTCCTGCCGCCCACCTCGGCGAACGTCAACTCCAGCGCTTGGCCTATCTCCAGCGCCGAAGGATCGGGGTCCGTGCCTACTATGCGAGTCGGCATACGAGGCCCTTCTTCCAGTTCTACGATGGCGGTGACGTATGGAGTGTCGCCCGCAAAATCGCGCGTAGGGGCCTGGTGGACTATGGAGAAGGCGTGCAGCGTGGCGTTGCCGCTGGCCTCGACCCAACTGAGGTCGCGTCTACCGCACGCCAGGCTGAAAACCCGCGGGTAGAACTGCGCTGTACCGCAATTTGAGCACCGCTGGAGCAACAGACGTCCTTCTCCGACGGCCGACCAGTATTCGTCCGATTCCTGTGAGCCGTAGATGGTTTTGCCATCCGCCATTGCGTTGCCTCCTACGTGCGCCTATGCGCGCGCCAGCACGGTAGTGCCGGTGGACGAAAGGAGTCCCCCCGTTCCGTGGGCCACTGCGACACGGCAGTTTTCGACCTGCCGCGCGTCCGTCTCTCCCCTGAGCTGCCTGACGGCTTCTACGACGGTGAATATGCCGTACATGCCGGGGTGGGTGTACGACAGGCCGCCGCCGTTGGTGTTCAACGGAAAATCGCCGCCAGGGGCCGTTCGCTGGCCCGCCACTAGGTCCGCCCCTTCGCCGGGGCCGCAGAAGCCCAGGTTCTCAAGACTCACCAGCACCGTGTAGGTGAACGAGTCGTAGATCATCGCGAGGTCTACGTCGGAGTGGGTCACGCCGGCCATGCCCATCGCCTGCGGCCCGGTCTTCCTGCCAAAGGCGGATGTGAGGTCGTTCATCTGGGAGACCATCGAGTGGTCGTGCCCCTCGGCTGCGCCAAGTATCGAAACGCCGCCTTTGAGGGTGTCGCGCGCCCGCTCTTTGGTGGTGACCACCACGGCGGCCCCCGCGTCCGTAACCAGGCAGCAGTCGGGAAGGTGGAAGGGCCATGCGACCCATCGAGAGTCGTGGTACTCGTCGAAGTCCATAGGCCGGTCGTGGAAGTATGCCCTGGGGTTGAGATTCGCCCACTTGCGGGTCGAGACGGCTATCTCGGCCATGGCCTGCCGGGTGCGCTCTTCGCCGTAGCGGTGCATGTAGTTGCTGGCCGCCATGGCGTATGAGATGGGCGGGCCTATGATGCCGTATGGGTACTCGTATTCCGCCATCGGCGCGCCGGGGTTGCGGGGGATGGGCGCCCGGTCTGAGCGTCCGGCCTGCCCGTGTGTGATGAGGGCCACCTCGCAGTAGCCGGCTGCGATGGCCGCGGCCGCGTGGGCAAGGTGTATGACGAAGGAGGAGCCGCCGACGGAGGTGGAGTCGGTGAAGCGCGGCTCTATGCCGAGGTACTCTCCGACGTCGAGCGTGGACCAGCCGGCCGTGAGCAGGCCGTCCACGTCGTCTCGCGACAGGCCGGCGTCTTCAAGTGCGTTGAGCGCGGCCTCTGCGTGGTGGGCCAGCGGCGACTTGTGGGGTACCTTGCCTATCTCGTCGGACTCGGCGACGCCGACGATCTCAGATGCGCCGGAGAGGTTCTTGAGCCTGGCGTAGTTTGGCATGGTTCAGTGGCTTCCCGGATAGGCCGGACGGCCGCGCGTCTCGCGAGGGCCGGCCGGCTGTCTGTGATGGGCGTAGGGGGCTTGCGAGCGGATTTTCTCAGGCTACTGTAGCGGTGAGTAGGGCGTTGGCGCCAGGATCTGGTTCCTGACGTTGCTGACTATGAGGCCGTCCTCCTCGGACGCCGCCTTGGCCGCGAGCCACTCGGGGTCGCTGCTGAATGAGGCCCAAGCGCGGTCGCGCTGGCCCATGTCGTCGAATGCCACAAGGTATATCAGCTCGTTGTTCGATGGCCCGATCACGTTGGTCCAGTAGCCGACGTTCTTGATGTCGTGCCGCTCGAAGAGAGCGCAGGTGTGATCGTTGAATCTCTTGTTCAACGCCGGCAGCCTGCCGCCATAGCACTCGTAGATGCGCAGTTCGTAAATCAAGTTTTCCTCCCAATCCAGCCTTGGATGCCGCGGTTACGCTGATTCTGCGCAGTTAGGCCGCCAGCGTCAACCTGCGCTTGACAGGGGACGTTCTACCGGCGCGAGTGGCTTGGGGCGGCTGCGGCTCAGTTAGTCGGGGTCAGGCAGCGTGATGTTGTCGATTAGGCGTATGCCGCCGACGCGGGCGGCGAGTGACAGCAACGCCGGGCCGGATACCGTTTCCATCTCATCGAGGGTCTCAGGATGGGCGGCGCTCACGTAGTCGGTCTGCACCAGCGGTTCCCGGTCGAGCACGGCGCGCATTGCATGTCTCAGCGCGTCTCCCGACCTCTCACCTTGTGCCCATGCCGCCTTGGCAGCGCGAAGGGCCGCGTATAGCGAACCGGCGGCGACCCTGGCATCGGCCGGCAGATTGGAGTTGCGGCTGCTCAAAGCGAGACCGTCCGGGTCCCGTACAGTGTCCACAGGCTCGATATCGATGCCCATCCGCAAGTCTCTGGCCATTTGTCGCACTATGACCAGTTGCTGCGCGTCTTTGCGCCCGAAGTATGCGGCGTGGGGGCCGGTGACGGCGAAGAGCTTGGCGACTGCGGTGGCGACGCCGGTGAAGTGGCCAGGCCTGTACTTGCCCTCCAGCACGCCCCCGATTGGGCCGGGGTCTACGCGGGTCGACTCGCCCGGTGGGTACATTTCCTCCGGCGTCGGCTCAAACAGGACGTCAACGCCATGCTCTTCGAATATGGCGATGTCGCGGTCCCTGTTCCTCGGGTATTCGGCGAAGTCCTCGGAGGGCCCGAACTGGGTGGGATTGACGAAGAGCGAGGCTACGACGTTGTCGCAGCCGTTCCTGGCGCGATCGAGCAGGGCCGTGTGCCCGGCGTGCAGGGCGCCCATTGTGGGTACGAGGCCCACCCGCCCTTTCAGGCCCCTTCTGGCTGCGCGCATCTCCCGCGCTGTCTCGATGATGCGCATGGCCTACCCCGGCCCGTTGTCCGGTGAGCCGTTGGGGTGTTTGTCGTCAGAGAAGAACGACTCTTTGTCGCCGGGGAATGTGCCGTCACGCACGTCTGCGGCGTAACGCGTCAATGCCGAGGCGATCAGTGCGCCAGCGTCTGCGTACTGCCTTGCGTGGCGCGGCTTGAAGTCCAAGCCAAGTCCCAGTATGTCGTGTAGCACCTGCACCTGGCCGTCGCAGTTGACGCCTGCGCCGATGCCGATGGCCGGAATGTGCAGTCGTCCGGTCACTTCTGCGGCGAGCTGTGCAGGAATCAGTTCCAGCACTATGGAGAATGCGCCGGCTTCCTCGACGGCCAGGGCGTCCTCTATAAGCGCCTCAGCCGCGGCCTTGGACCGGCCCTGCACGCGGTAGCCGCCGATGCGGTGCACCGACTGGGGCGTAAGGCCGACGTGTGCCATGACGGCGATTCCAGCGTCCGACAGCCGCCGTATGACGGGCGCCGCGGCCCGGCCGCCCTCCAGCTTGACCGCCTGCGCGCCGCCCTCCTGTAGTAGCCGTCCGGCGTTGCGGAGCGCAGTCTCCGCGTCCACCTGGTAGCTCATGAACGGCATGTCGGCTACGATCAGCGCCCGGCTGGCGCCCCTTACAACGGAGGCCGTGGCGCGCACCATGTCGTCCATGGTTACGGGTATCGTCGAGTCGTAGCCGTACACTACGTTGCCGATGCTGTCGCCTACCAGGATCATCGGTATGCCGGCCTCATCGGCCAGGCGTGCCGTCGGGTAGTCGTAGGCGGTGATCATCGGTATGCGTTCGCCCCGGCGCTTCATGGACTGTATGTCGCGGGTGGTTACCCGTCTTTGCGTCATTACGATTACCCGCCTATCTGCGCCGCCGTCATGACTGTCTTGGACTTTCGTGAGAGCCCGAGATGGCCTCTCTAAGGCTTTGCTCGATTTCAGCGCGGGCGGCATCGGTCAGGCCGCCCTGCTCGGCGGCGAGCGGCAGCGCGGCGAGCGCCAGGGCGGAATAGGCCGCGCCGGTGTTCTGAGAGGCCGAGAATGCGGCCTCGACGTGCGCCTCAACGGTTTCGACGTCCCCCCGCACGTAGGGCCCGGTGATAGCGGCTGGCAGACCCCTGTCGCGGACGGCTTCGACGGTGGACGCCACCAGCGGCATCAGCCGGTCGACCGCCTGCCGTCTGCTGAGTCCCAGCGGGGCCAACATTTCAGCCGATAGGCCGATCAACCCGGCGAGCAGCCCGCAGGCCGTCACTGCGGATGCGTGGTAGGACGCCCTGACCGGCTCTGAAAGAGGTATGGCCTCGCCTCCCAAGTCGTGCGCCAGTTGCGTTAGCCATCTGTAAGTGGATCTGTCCGGTGACTCGATTCCAAAGGTTATGCCGCTGAACCTGTGCGCCTCGTCGGGGCCGGGAAAGGTCTGGAGTGGATGGAAGCCGCCGATGAGGGCCCCCTGCGCATCCGCCGGGGCGAGCAGGGAGATGGGCTGCGCCCCGGAACAGTGGACGGCCACCTGTCCGGCCCTCCAACGTATAGCCCGGCAGACCGGGGCTATGCTGCCGTCGTCCACCGCTATGAAGACGGCGTCCGCAATGTCGGCTATATCCTGGGCGGCCTCGCTCACCCTCACCCCGGGTAGCCGTTTTCTCAGCCAGAGAGCGTGATCTTGCCGTCTCGTGCTGGCGCCGGCGACGCGATACCCGGCGTCGTTCAACGCAACGGCGAGACTGGAGCCCAGCCTGCCCGCTCCGATGATTCCGACCGTCTCCGGCGGTCGATTGGGCGTTTCGCGACCTTTAGTCATGGCGCGATGCCTCCCCGGCGGACGGCACGCATCCCAAGGAGGTTGCCGACTCCACTGCGTCCATGATCGCCTCGCTCATGGCCTTCAATGCACCTGCGTGAAGCTCGTCCGGCCTCGCTTCTACGTCCACGGCGCCCGTCGCCAGCGAGAACACGATGTCCCCGTCGTTGGCCGTGTGCGCCGGCCGGATGGTCATGGCGATACCGTCCTGCCCGGCAACCGCCAGCCGCGCTGCGCCGCGTTTGTCCAGTTCGACGTCCGTTGCGACGACTCCGAGGGTGGTGTTTCTGAAGAAGCCCCTGTCCTTTGGTGGAGCGTTTATGAGAATCTCGACCGAATCTTGGAAACCTGCGCGGTCGCTGCTGACGGGTCCCGCTATGACCTGTCCGGTTGCCGGATTTACCACCGAACCGGCAGGGTTGACCGCCGCGAGCGCGCCCACGGTGGCCCCGCCGGAAAGTCGCACGGAAGCCGTGCCTATGCCGCCCTTTACGCTCCTGTGTCTGCCCAGCATCGTGCCGATCGTTGCCCCCGTGCCCGCGCCCACGCTGCCAGTAGCGAATTTCTTAGAGGCATCCAGGCACGCGGCGTACCCGGCGTCTGCACCGGGTCTTACCTTGTGCGTGACGAGGCCGAGGTCGAAGAGGATGGCGGCGGGCACAATGGGAATGACGGCTCTGCCGACGCGGATGCCGCGGCCCCGCTCCTCCAAGTACCTCATTGCGCCGGTGGCCGTTTCCAGCCCGAAGGCGCTGCCACCGGCCAGGACGATGGCGTTTACCCAGGTGGCCTGTGCCAGCGTGTCCAGCAGGGCGGTTTCACGCGTGCCCGGCGCCGCGCCGCGCACTTCGGCGCTGGCGGTGGCGCGAGGGTCGCAAAGCACGACGGTACAGCCGGTGCAGTTGGCCGCGTCGGTCCAGTGGCCAACCGTGAGGCCGCTAACGTCGGTGAGCCGGCCGCGTCGAGTCGGCCGGGAACTGCTGGTGGCGTCGTTCAAACGTTCGCCCCGCTCTGCCAGTCCGGCGCGCAGGTGGAACCCGTGGCGCTATCGCGGATGACTCCGGCCGGTCTTCGGTCGTCAAGTCCAAGTTGCCCCGGTACTTGCGCCGATGGCCAGGAACCGTCCTTGAAGCGGGCCCGCCTTACGCCAGCTTGGCGTTTCCCTAAATCCCCGATCCCGTGGGAGGATTTCCAGCCTGCTGGTGTCAGAAGGCATTGTCAGCCTATCATAGGCGGTGCGGCGGGGAGCCGGCCCATTGCTCCGCCCCGATCCTATACATTCAACGTAGAGGCGGTATACTTTGCCTTCTGATGGGGGCGATTTTCGTAACCGCTGCCATGGACTCTCAGATTCCGATGCGGTCTTTCCGCAATCCCCGACCTGCGAACCTCACAGGAGTCAGACTCTTTGCCACGATTGCTGAAGGAATTGCGCCCGGCCTATGGTTTTGACGACGTTGCCATTGCGCCCGGTGAGATAACCATCAACCCGGAGATGGTGGACGTCTCAATGAATTTTGACGGCGTCAGGCTCGACGTTCCTTTCATGGCTTCCGCGATGGATGCCGTGGTCGACCCGGAATTCGCAATAAAGCTCGGCAAGCTGGGCGGTCTCGCGGTACTGAACCTGGACGGTCTGCACACGCGCTACGACGATCCGGCGCCGCTCTACTCAGAGATAGCCGAGGCGCCGCGCGAGGACGCAACCGTACTGCTGCAAAAGCTCTACTCGCAGCCGGTTCGCGATGATCTGGTGGGCCGGCGAGTGGAAGATATCAAGAGGGGCGGAGTGGCAGCCGCAGTATCGCTGATCCCCGCCAGCGCCAAACGGCTCGCTCCGTTGGCAACGGAGGCCGGCGCAGACGCCATAGTGGTGCAGAGCACGGTCACCACTCCCAGGCACATATCCAAAAGCCTTCGCGGGCTGATCTTCTCTGAAATCATCAAGCAGATAGAGGCCCCGGTACTGGTGGGCAACACCGTCAGCTACGACGTGACACGTGAGTTGATGGACGAAGGCGTGCACGGAGTGCTCGTGGGGGTCGGCCCCGGCGCTGCGTGTACCAGCCGCGAGGTGCTGGGCATAGGCGTGCCGCAGGTGACGGCGACGCTGGAGTGCGCTGCGGCTAGAGACGATTACTTCAAGGACCGCGGCCGTTACGTTCCGATCATCACCGATGGCGGTATCCGTACAGGTGGAGACGTATGCAAGTCGTTTGCATCCGGCGCAGATGCCGTCATGATCGGTACGCCGTTCGCACAGACGGTCGAGGCGCCGGGACTCGGCTACAACTGGGGTATGGCAACGCCGCATCCGTCCCTGCCGAGGGGAACGCGCATCGAGGTCGGCGTTAGGGCGTCGCTTGAGCAGATACTCTTTGGCCCTTCATCGAAGACCGATGGCACGGAGAACTTGGTCGGCGCCTTGGAGATCTCCATGGGCATGGTTGGGGCCAAGAACATCAGGGAGATGCACTCCGCAGAGCTCTTGTACGCTCCGGCGATCAAGACGGAGGGCAAGGTCTTTCAAATGAGCGGGCTCGGCTCGTGAGACCGCAGCCGCTCTTCTAACCCCAATCCGGTTCGGTCTGCGCCTGCGCTTGCCCTTTCCTAAACATTAGGGGCGGAACGAGAATCATGAATCTGAGAGTCCCGCGAGGGACATACGACATATTGCCGCGCGAACAGCCCAACTGGGACTTCGTGACCGGTACGGCCGAGAAGGTGGCGCGGCAGTTCGGGTACGGCCGCATTACCACGCCGACGTTCGAGGCTACCGGCCTGTTCGAGCGCGGCGTAGGATCCGATACCGACATCGTCCAGAAGGAGATGTACACCTTCGACGACCGGGGAGGAGACTCGCTGACGCTAAGGCCGGAGGGCACGGCGGGCGTGTGCAGGGCGTATATACAGCACGGGATGCGCAACTTGCCACAGCCCGTCCGCCTTTACTACGTCGGCCCTATGTTCCGCTACGAGCGCCCGCAGGCAGGCAGGCTTAGGCAGCACCACCAGTTTGGCGTCGAGGCCATCGGAGACGAGTCTGCGCAGGTGGACGCTGAGGTTATCGAGCTGGCCCTGCGCTTCCTATCCGAAATCGGTATGGAGGGGTTGACCGTGAAGCTCAACAGCATCGGCGCCGCCGGTGGCAGACAGGCCTACCTCGACGCCCTGCGGGAGTACTTCCGGCCCCACGCAGGCAGGATGTCTCAGACCGACCGCGACCGTCTCGAGCGCAGCCCGCTCAGGCTGCTGGACAGCAAGGAAGCGTCCATGGCCGAACTATGCGCCGCCGCGCCGCGTTCGATCGACTTCCTGGATGGGCCATGCCGGGACCACTGGGAGGAGTTGTGCGGCTACGTGGAGGAGCTGAAGCCCCTGTATCCCGGTTTCAGGTTCGAGATCGATAGCCGGTTGGTGCGCGGGCTGGACTACTACACCCGCACGGTGTTCGAGATTCACCCGCGCGAGATGGGCGCACAGAGCTCGGTGCTTTCCGGCGGCAGGTACGACGGCTTGATCGAAGAGTTGGGCGGAGACCCGACACCTGGCATCGGGTTCGGCAGCGGCATCGAGCGCCACATACTGAACCTCGGGGCACACAAGAGCGCGACCTCCGGCCATCAGGCCCCGGACGTGGCGCTGGTCCACCTCGGCGAGGCGGCTACGCGAGCGTCGTACGCCATTGCGTCGCGCTTGCGCAGTGAGGGTGTGCGTGCAGTCTTGGCGCCGAATCGCTCGATGCGCGGCCAGATGCGCTTCGCCGACGCGTTATCCGCCAGGTTCGCACTGATCATCGGCGGCAGGGAGTTGGAACAGGGCATAGCTTCACTGAAGCCCCTGGACGGCGGCGAGCAGATCACCGTTCCTCTGGATGCCGCCCACGTCATCGCCGCCATTCGTGGAGAGCGCTAAGGCCCGGCCGGAGGGCTTGAAGACGGGCAAGCCTCTTCGCGCCCATTGACCGGCGGCACATCCGCGCTCACTAACGCCGCCGCCCCGGTAGCCCGCTGCCTGTGCACCATGGGGCTGATATTCTCGAATGATGCAAGAGTCAACTCTCAAGCGGCTCCGCCAGATGACGGACCGGCGCGGTGAAATCGAGCTGGAGATGTCGAGGCCCGAAGTGGCGTCGAATCCGGATTCATTGCGCAAACTTGGCCGCGAGTACAACGAACTGCAGAGCGTCATCGAGCTCTGGACGGAGTACGAGCAGGCGGTGCGCGGTATGGAACAGGCCAAGGAGATGCTGGAGTCTGAGACAGACCCGGAGATGGTGGAGTTCGTTCAAGGCGAGGCTGCCGAGATGGGCGAGCGGGCCGGCGACCTTGAGCGGGAGTTGCTGACCGCAATGCTGCCCAAGGACGCCGCCGAGCACGCCGACGCAGTGGTGGAAATACGGGCAGGAGCGGGCGGCGATGAGGCAGGCTTGTTCGCCGCGGCGCTGTTCCGCATGTACCAGCGGTACGCGGAGCGCCAGGGGTGGCCGTCGAAGATCGTCAGCTCCAATGACACCGGAGTGGGCGGCGTCAAGGAGGTCGTCTTCGAAGTCGAGGGAGACGGCGCCTTCTCACGGCTCAAGCACGAGAGCGGCGTGCACCGGGTTCAGCGCGTACCGGTTACGGAGTCACAGGGCCGGATACACACCTCGACTGCGACCGTGGCCGTGCTCAGACGGGCGGAGGAGATCGACGTCAAGGTGAATGACTCAGACCTTAAGGTGGACGTCTTTCACGCAGGCGGGCACGGCGGTCAGAACGTCAACAAGGTGGCTACCGCCATACGCATTACGCACCTACCGACCGGCACTGTGGCGATCTGTCAGAACGAGCGCTCCCAGCTTCAGAACCGCATGCAGGCTATGGAAATACTGAGGAGCCGCCTCTGGGACCAGGAGCTGCGCAAGCAGCAGGCCGCGATGAGCGCCGACAAGCGGGCGCAGGTGGGCACAGGCGACAGGTCGGAGAAGATCAGGACCTACAACTATCCGCAGAGCAGGATTACCGACCACCGGATAGGCCACACGAGCTACCAGTTGGAACGCGTCCTGGACGGAGAGCTCGACGATTTCATCGACGCACTGCTCCGGGAGGAACAGGACCGGAGACTGGCGGGCCTGTCCGCCTCCGGCTGATCTGTCTCTGAAGCTCCGGCCATCCTACCAAGAGCCTCGGTGTGATCTTCGGGCGGAATGAGCGGCTTTGGAGATCTCATTCGGTGAGCTGAGGATTTGGCTTTGCGCTCCAAGACCAGCCTTTCGGTTATGACTATACGGGAAGCCATCGAAGAGGCTGTGTCTAGACTGAGGCTGGCTGGCGTGCCCGATCCTGCGTTGGAGGCGCGCCTGCTGTTGCAGCTAGCGTCCGGGCTCTCAGCGGAATCCTTGATCGCCGGGCACGAGTCGTGCTTTCCTGAGTCGTCTCGCGAAACGCTTGAGGGACTGCTTGGCCGGCGGCTCCGCCGGGAACCCTACGCCTATATCGCAGGGCGGAAGGAGTTCTACGGCCGCACCTTCAACGTCGACTCGCGGGTGATGATCCCCAGACCCGAGACGGAGCTGCTCGCCGAAAAGGCGATCGAGTTTCTCCAAGACCTTGGCGAGGCGGATGCGACCGTCCTAGACGCCGGCACGGGCAGCGGAGTCCTCGCCATCACCCTGGCGGCCGAGTTGCCTGGGCTGCGCGTCACCGCCATCGATTCGGAGGACGGGGCGCTCAACGTGGCTCGCGGGAATGCTCACACATTGGGCGTTGCCGACCGGATAGAGTTCGTCCACACGGACATAGCGGACGGTCTGCCGGGCGGTTTTACCGTCGTGGTGTCCAACCCGCCCTATGTGTTGAGTGGCGCGCTGCCGCACCTTGAGCCTGAGCTGTCGCATGAGCCTCGCCGGGCGTTGGACGGCGGACGCGACGGCATGGAAGCGCTGAGACCTTTGATAGCTTCCTTACCTTCACTTTTGAGGAAAGGCAGGGCCGCCGCGTTCATCGAGATCGACCCGCCCGTGGCCGAAAAGTGCGTGCAACTGTCGAAAGAGCGCCTCCCGCACGCCAGCATAGAGGTAATGCCCGACCTGGCCGGATTGGACAGGCGCTTGACGATATACACCTGAGGCTGCCGACCCACAGTAAGACCTCCGCCGCTATGAACGGAATGCCGACCAGCCTGCGATCGCCGCGCGTCTAGCGCTTGGTGTACTGCGGGGCCTTGCGCGCTCGCTTGAGGCCGTACTTCTTGCTCTCCTTCATGCGAGAGTCTCGCGTGAGGAGGCCGGCCGCGCGCAGGGGTTTTCTGAGGCTTTCGTCCATCACGACGAGCGCCCTGGCCAGTCCGTGGGCGAATGCCCCCGCCTGCCCCGAGCTGCCCCCGCCGTGCGTCTTGGCCAGTACTGTGACCGAGGCCTGCGTGTTGGTCACCAAGAGGGGACGCAAGGCGTGCTGGCGCCAGGCGTCGACCGGAAAAGCCTCTCCAACGGGCTTGCCGTTGACCGTGACTGGCCCCTGTTGGGCGTAGACCCGTACCCTGGCGACGGCGTTCTTGCGCCGGCCGGTACCGTAGTAGTACTGCTGCTGCGTCAACTAGGCGTCTCCCGATTCTTTCTTCTCTTTATCCCCTGTCGCGCCGGATTCCTGCGTTGGTTCGGCATCGCCGGAAGGCTCGTTTTCCGTGGCTGAAACTGTGCCGGAAATACGCCGCGATTCTGCCGCGTCTGCTTCTGGAGAGTCCGAAATTGTAGTTGCGCCATCGGTTTCGGCCGGTTGTTCTTCTACCGGAGCCGGAGCGGCAACCGTCTCTCCGGCAGCCACTGCGGCTGCGCTTGCGCTGGAGCGCGTGCGGCGCCTTCGTCTTCGCCTGGGAGCGGGGCTAGGCGTCTCATCGGCATCCGCCACAGTAGCCGCCGGCTCTTCACTGACCGCTGAGGCCACGGCGGCGGCCTCGGTTGCAGTCCTGGTCCTGCGTCTGCGCCTGCGCGCGGGTCGCTTCGGCGCCTCTTCTGTGGCGGCGGCCGCGGCATCCGCTACTGCAACCGCCTCATTGGCTTGCCTGGCGGCCTGTTCCGCGAGCCTTTGGATGCGCCTCTCGGAACCGATGACCTGCGCCGCGTGCGGGTGCGCCTCGCCGGCATAGACCTTTAGGCAGCGGTACATGCGGTCTCCCAGCTTCGACTTCGGCAGCATCCCCCTGACCACGTGCTCGATGATCCTGGTCGGATGCTTCTCCTGCATCGTCCGGTACGGGATTTCCTTGAGATTGCCGGGCCGCTGGCTGTGCCGGCGGTAGACCATCTGCGTTCTCTTCTTGCCGGTTAGCCTGACCTTCTCCGCATTGATCACTACGACGAAATCGCCAGACTTGAGGTGCGGCACGTACCCGGGCTTGTGCTTGCCCATGAGGAGCCACGCTATGCGGCTTGCAAGACGTCCCAGGACCTCCCCGGACGCGTCGATCACGTGCCAATCTGCAACCATGTCGCTGGCGCTTGGGTTGTATGGCTTGATTCTTGTAACCATTTCAGTTCCGGGACATTCCGGCCGACTTACTGCGCAGGAGTTGGCAGGCGGCCCGGCTCACTTCCATCGTATCTGATTGAGGTCAGGCAAAGGCCCTTGGCCGGCATCACGTAGTGCGCCGCGCCCCGCACGGGATTGGAAAGGATCCCCTGCACCGACTCCGGCGCGATTTTGCCTTTGCCGGCTTCCACAAGTGCGCCGGCAAGTCGTCGCACCTGCTGGTGGAGGAATGCATTGGCGGTGATGGTGAACTTCACTATGTCGCCGCTGCGTTCGATCTTCGCCAAGTCCACCCGGCGCACAGTCACCGCGTCCGGGGGAGTTGCGGGCCCGGCGAACGACGCGAAGTCCTGCGTGCCTGTCAGGTAGCCGCACGCGGCGTCCATTGCGCGGGCGTCGAGGCGCGTCTTCACGTGGACCGACGTTCGCCGGTGAATGGCTGGAGGGGCGGGAGAGTCGTTCAACGTGTACTCGTAGGTCCGGTGTGTGGCGTGTCGTCTGGGGTCGAAGCGGGCTGCTACAACCGCTGCGCTGCGCACCTTGACGTCTTCGGGGAGGTAGTAGTTGAGGGCGTTCCTTATCGTGTCACATTCCGGTGGAGAGTCTGCGTCCAGCGTGGCCACCTGTCCCGTTGCGTGCGTGCCTGCGTCGGTCCTACTGGCTAGGGCGACCCTTCTATGCTTGCCGAACAGAGATTGTGCCGCCTGTTCCAACTCTCCCTGGACCGTTCGCGCGTTCGCTTGAAATTGCGAACCGTGAAAGGCGGTCCCGTCGTATTCGATGATCAGTCCAATCCGCATTCCGCGTTGCGGCGAGTCCGCCGCCTGACGCCCTATACGAGCTCAATGACCGCCATCTCCGCTGCGTCTCCCTTGCGGGGCACCAGCTTGGTGATGCGCGTGTAGCCGCCTGCGCGTTCGTCGTACCGTTCCGCCAGGTCTTCAAACACCTTGTAGACGACGTCCTTGTCGGTGATGAACGCGGCCGCCCGGCGGCGGTCATGAAGCGTGCCGGCTTTGCCGAGGGTGACCATCCGCTCAGCGACGGGCCTCAATTCCTGCGCCCTTGCCAGCGTCGTGCGGATCTTCTCCCGCTTGAGCAGTTCGGTCACCAGGTTTCTGAAGAGCGCCTTCCTCTGGCTGCTTCCCCTCCCGAGGCGGCGCCCCGAGACTCTATGTCTCATCGCCGGAATCTCCGCCCACGGGCTGTGGCTCCGCTGGTTTCTCGCCGGTATCGTCCTCTTCGTCCTCTCCCGTCCGGATGCCCTGCACGGCCAGTGCGCGGTACAGCTCGGTAAGGGACTTCTGGCCGAAGTTCCTGATGCCGTACAGGTCCTCCTTGGACATTGCGAGCACCTCTCCAACGCGATTGATGTTGGCTCGCTTCAGGCAATTAAGGGTGCGCGCCGAGAGGTCCAATGATTCGATGAGGGCGTTGTAGACCTCGTGGGATACGCCGGGCGGGAAGGCGCCGATCTCGTCATCCCCTTCTCTCAGTTCGAGGGTTGAGAAGAGGTAGAACTTCTCTATGAGTTGATTGGCCGCCTGCCGGGTGGCCTCCAGCGGCGTGATGGTCCGGTCGGTCCACACTTCGAGCACAAGCCGCTCGAGGTCCGACCGCTGTCCGATGCGCGTCCTCTCGGTGCGGAAGTTCGCCTTTCTGACGGGCGTGAAGATCGAGTCGACCGGCAGTACGCCGATGGGCAGTCCTTCGTCGTGTGCGGCGGGTACGTAACCCGATCCCTGCTCGACGTTGAACTCGGCGGACAGCCTTGCGCTCGACGAGTCGAGGGTCGCCAGGTGGCGTTCGGGGTTGACGATTTCAAAGGCGGAGGTCGCCATGATGTCGCCGGCCCTGACCTCGCCCTCGCCTTCCACGTCGAGGCGCAGCCTTCCGCTGCGGTCGGACAGCGCCCTCAGGCGGATGCCCTTTACGTTCAGCAGGAACTCGCCCACCTCTTCACGCATGTGGTCGATGGTGGAGTACTCGTGCAGGATGCCCTCTATCTTGACCCAGGTGATGGCGACCCCCGGCAGCGAGCTGAGCAGCGCCCTGCGGAGCGGGTTGCCGAGCGTGACGCCCCAGCCGCGCTCCAAGGGTTCTGCCACAAAGCGGCCGTAGGTCTCTCCGGACTCCTCGATCTTTATTGCGAGGGCAGGAGTCTCGATCTCAGGCGGCGACAGATCCTCGGGCGACGTCTCGTCATACAGTTGTCCTATCAATCGGGCTACCTCCTTGAGTAGAACTCTACGATCAGGCGGGTGTCGACGCTCGAATCGATCTCACTGGAGTCCGGTACGGAGACGACCTCACCGGAGGCGTCGTCCGGATTCATCTTGAGCCATCCCGGAGGCGTCTTTCGCTGTAGGTTGGCGGAGACCATCTTGAACAGGCCTGTCTCCTTGGACTGCTCCTTCCACGTCACCACGTCGCCTGGTCTGACCTGGTAGGAAGGGATCGTCGCCCTGCGTCCGTTTACCCGTATGTGGCCGTGCTTGACGGTCTGGCGCGCCTGTGCCCTGGAGTCGCTGAATCCGAGCCGGTACACGACGTTGTCGAGGCGCCGCTCCAGCAGCTGCATCAGCGCCGTGCCGGTGACTTCACGGGAACGGGCGGCCTTTTCCAGGTACTTGCGGAACTGCTTCTCGAATACGCCGTAGATGTGTCGCGCCTTCTGCTTTTCGCGCAGCTGCATACCGTGTTCGGAGAGTCGCCTGCGCCGCTGCATCATCGACTTGTCGCCGGGAGGAGACTTGCGGCGTTCGATGGCGCACCTCGGGGTGAAACAGCGCTCGCCCTTCAAAAACAGCTTAAGGCTCTGCGCCCGGCAGAGCCGGCAAACTGGTCCTGTGTAACGTCCCATATCTTTCCTTGCTAGTCGCGGGGCCTGCCCGGCCGATAGGCCGACAGGGTTGTTGCGCACACCGGCTGCGTCGTTGGAGAGCCTAGACTCTTCGTTTCTTGGGAGGCCGGCACCCGTTGTGCGGCGTCGGCGTTACGTCCTTGATGCTTACCACGCGGATGCCTGCGCCCTGGAGGGCCCTGATTGCGGCTTCCCGTCCCGCGCCCGGCCCTTTGACAAACACGTTGACCGTTCGGAGCCCCTGGTCTATCGCCTGTCTCGCGGCGTTGTCTCCGGCGCGCTGGGCCGCGAAGGCGGTGGACTTCCTTGATCCCCTGAACCCCATCGCGCCGGCGCTGCTGGCGGCTATGGTGTTGCCGGAGGGATCGGTCAGGGTGATGATGGTGTTGTTGAAGGTCGCGGAAATGTAGGCGCGTCCCTGCGGGACGAACTTCTTTTCACGCCTTCTCGTTCTGGGTTTTCTGGGCATGGGTCTCTTAAAGGCTCTTCGGTCCGGTCTGCTGTTTGAAGCGGACTATGCCGTCCGATGGCCGGGGAGGGCTAGTGCTTGGCAACCCTCTTCTTGCCGGCAACCGTGGCGCGCCGCCCCCGCTTGGTTCGGCTGTTCGTCCGGGTGCGCTGGCCTCTGACCGGCAGGCCGCGCCGGTGGCGAAGGCCGCGATACGACTGGATGTCCACCAGCCGACGGATGTTCATCTGGGTCTCTCTGCGCAGGTCGCCCTCTATCAGGATGCCGGAGCGGTCGATGGCGCTGCGAATCCGCGCCAGGTCTTCCTCGTCGAGTTCCCTGACGCGCGGGTTGCGCTCAAGCCCCACCTCGGTGACAAGTCTCTTGGAGATCTGCGGGCCAATGCCGTGAATGGCCGTCAGGGCCACCTCCAGCCTCCTGTTGTCGGGGACGTTTACGCCTGCTATCAGAGCCATTTCGTATTACCTGCCTTGCTCCCGCTCCGCATTTGGCGCGGACTTGCACTCTTCCGGGCCGGGTTGTCCTGCCCAGCATTGACCAAGTTAGCCCTGCCTCTGCTTGTGCTTGGGGTTGGTGCAGAGGACGCGAACGGTGTTGCGCCTGCGAATGACCTTGCAGCTGGCGCACATGGGCTTTACTGACGCTCTGACTTTCATGGTTCCTGAAATGTGTTCTTGGTTTGTGCAGGCCTGGCGGGTTACTTGAAGCGATATGTGATGCGGCCACGGGTAAGGTCGTAGGGAGACAGTTCGACGAGCACGCTGTCCCCGGGAAGGATCCTGATGAAGTTCATCCTTATCTTGCCGGACGCCCTTGCCAGCACCTCATGGCCGTTGGGCAGTTCCACCCTGAAAGTGGTGTTGGGCAGGGCCTCGCTGACCCGGCCTTCCACCTCTATTGCTTCCTTCTTTGCCATTTTTCGTCTACCGGAAACGCCCTAAAGGGCCGTCAGCGCTTCCGGCCCTTCATTCGTGATGGCGACTGTGTGCTCGAAGTGGGCCGACAGGGCGCGGTCGGCAGTGACGACTGTCCACTCGTCATCGAGGACCTCGGTCTCCCATCCTCCTGCGTTGACCATTGGCTCAATTGCGATGACCATTCCCGGCTTGAGAAGGTCGCCCCGTCCCGCCGTGCCGTAGTTGGGCACCTGCGGCGGTTCGTGGAGCGAGCGTCCGATTCCGTGTCCTACGTACTCCCTTACCAGCTCGTAGCCTTTTGGCCTCACGTAGGATTCGACGGCGTTGGACACGTCCCCCACCCGGTTGCCTGGTCGAGCCGCCTGGATGGCTCGCTCAAGCGACTCCCTGGTGGTATCGACGAGATGGCGTTTCTCTTCCGTGGCCCTGCCTACAATCTCGGTTACGGCGTGGTCGCTGTACATGCCTTCCACTATGGCGCCACAGTCGAATGACACCAGGTCACCGTCTTTCACCAAGCGGGGTCCCGGGATGCCGTGGACGATTTCCTCATTGATGGAAATGCAGACTGTCGCAGGGAATCCGTAAAGGCCCAAGAATGCGGGCTTCGCTCCCTGTTTTCTTATCTCTCCTTCGGCAATGCGGTCCAACTCGGCGGTCGAGATGCCCGCCTCAAGGGACTGCACCGTACGCCTTACGGCAATCGCGACAATACGGCCGGCTTCACGCATGGCTTCAAGTTCGCGGTGGGACTTGATTGTCGCCCCGCGCGAGCGGGGGCGGTCAGTTCCGAGGCCGGAAATCGCGGTGCACTTCATTCGCGCTCAACCTGAGTAGTATATCCTGAAACTGCCGGGAATTACACGCCCGAACGCTGCTTGGTGGCGGCCATTAGGCGATTCTTGACCTCATCCATGGTCCCTGCGCCGTCAACTTCACGGACCATACCGGTGTCTTTATAGTAATCGAGCACCGGCAGGGTCTGCCGTTCATAGACCTTCAGCCTGTGCCGCACGGCCTCCGGCCGGTCATCCTCCCGCACCTCCAACCGGCCGTCGCAGTCGTCGCACTTGCCGGACGGCTGCCCCGGCGAGCCGTCAAGTTTGAAGGGCTTGCTGCACTTGCCGCACACCGCACGGCCTGAGAGCCTGCGGACCAGCTCGTCTCTTTCGACGTTCAGGTAGATCACCATGTCCAGCGGGGAGTTCGCCTTTGCCAGTTCGCCGTCGAGCGCCTGCGCCTGCGCCACGGTACGCGGGAAGCCGTCGAGGATCACGCCTGCGCCGCCGCTTAGTCGTCCGCGGATCATGCCGATGATCACCTCGTCCGGCACAAGGTCTCCCTTGTCCATGTAGACCTTGGCCGACGTTC
The DNA here is from genome assembly GCA_963663555.2 of Dehalococcoidia bacterium. GTDB lineage: Bacteria > Chloroflexota > Dehalococcoidia > Lucifugimonadales > Lucifugimonadaceae. Next base: position 221,515 of record CAXXNJ010000009.1, on the reverse strand, counting down.
CCAGTGGAGTCCCCGACGCGATCTCGGCGCGCAGCATATCGCCGGTCGCCAGATGCTTGGCGCCTGTTACCTCGGCTAGGCTCACTGCCTGCGTGCCTTTGCCGGCGCCCGGAGGGCCCAAAAGAACAATTCGCAAAGAACCGATCCGGCTTTCCGCCGTTACCTTATGAATCCTTCGTAGTTGCGCATCAGCAACTGCGCTTCCAACTGGCGCATGGTGTCCAGCGCGACGCCCACGAGGATGAGCAGGCTGGTGCTGCTGATGATGCTGGTGGCGGCGTCCAGCCCTGAAACGAGGCCTGCCAAGTAAGGAACTATGGCGATGAGGCCCAAGAACAAGGCGCCCCCCCAGGTGATGCGGATGATGACACGCATCAGGTAGTCGTGGGTGGGCCTGCCCGGTCGTATGCCGGGCACGAACCCCCCGTTTTTCTGGAGGTTTTCCGCCAGGTTCTGCTGGTTGAAGACCACGAGCGTATAGAAGAAGGTGAACAGCACCACCAGGACGAATACCGCGCCCCAGTAGAAGGCGCTGGTGGGCCCGAGCGAATTGGCGAAGAAGTCCGCAACTTGCGCGCCCACCGAGCTGCTGCCGGGGTTCAGGAAGAAGCTCGCCAGCGTCGGCGGCAGTATGAGCAGCGAGAAGGCGAAGATGAGCGGGATCATGCCCGCGGAGTTGACGCGCAAAGGTATATACGTAGACCCGGCTTGGCGGTACATGCGCCCACCTCGAAAGACGCTTCTGCCGTATTGGACCGGAATCCTTCGCTGCGCTTCATTGAAGAACACTATGAAGTAGATCACCAGCAGCCCTATGGAGATGAGCAGCAGAACCTGGAAGAGCTGGTCTCTCAATAGCCAAAGCTGGCCGAATATAGACGGGAACGCCGTCACGATGCCGGCGAAGATGATCAGGGAGATGCCGTTTCCGATGCCTTTTTCGGTAATCAGTTCTCCCATCCAGACCAGCAGCATCGTGCCCGCCGTCAGCGCGGCAAGGATGGTGATGGTGTTCAAGGTGTTATCGCCGCCAAAACCGAAGCCGGTGATGGCTGCGCCCTGGCTGGTGCTCAGCGCACCGCCGAGCAGGTTGAACTGGCCGTAACCCTGCATGATAGCCAGCGGCACGGTGAGGTAGTGGGTGTACTGGTTTATCTTCTGGCGCCCGTAGTCGCCCTCCTGCGACAGGGCCTTGAGGCTGGGCAGGATGGGCGTCAGCACCTGGATGATGATCGACGCGGTGATGTATGGGTAGACGCCGAGGGCGGCGATGCTCATGTTGCGCAGGGCCCCGCCGCTGAAGAGATCTAGGAAGCCGAGCAGCGGGTTTGCATCGAAGGCGGCGCTCAGAGCGGCGCGGTCCACTCCCGGCACGGGCACGTGCGCGAAGAACCGGAAGATGATCAGCATGCCCAGCGTGAAGAGAATGCGGTACCGGAGGTCCGGTATTCGCATTGCGTCGATTACGGCCTGCAGAAGGGCGGGCCGGCCTGAATCGACTCTCTGCGCTGGAGCGTCCCTGAGCATCGGCTAGTCTTGTTTGCCGGAGAGCAGGTTCGCACTGCCTCCGGCCTCTTCGATCTTGCTGCGGGCGGACTTGCTGAACGCGTGGGCGGAGACGGTGAGAGCGCGTGACAGCTCGCCGCCGCCCAGCACCTTCACCAGGTCTCTCTTCCGCCTGACCAGCCGCCTCTCCACCAGCAGGTCGGGCGTCACCTCGGTACCGTCATCGAACACTTCGAGGCTGCCCACGTTGACCGGCGAGTATTCGACGCGGAACAGGTTGACGAACCCTCGCATGAAGGGAAGCTTCTTGACGAGCGGAAGCTGTCCACCTTCGAACGTGGGGTTAAGGTTTTCCTTTGCTTTTTGGCCCTTGATGCCGCGGCCGGAGTATCCGCCGCGGCCGCTGCCACGGCCGCGTCCCACCCTGGTGCGGCGCTTCTTTGAACCGGGCGCGGGTTTGAGTTCGTGTAATCCTGGCATTGCTGATCAGGTTATCCGTCCATTGGCAGGCGTAGAGTGGCCTGTCCCGGTCCTATTCCGAGACGCTAACCAAGTTCTCCACCTTCTTGATCATTCCTCTCACGCTGGGCGAGTCTTCCTTCTCCACCACGTGGCGGATTCGCCTGAGTCCCAGCGCCTTCATGGTTGCTCGCTGCCGGGGCTTTGTGCCGATCACGCTCTTCACCTGCGTGATGCGGATCTTGCCTGGTGTATTGCTGGCCATCAGTTACGCTCCCGGCTTTCTTCTTAGGCGGACGGTTCTTCGCTCGCCGCGTCGACGGCTGCAACCGGGGCCTCGGGCACATCGGGCGGTGGAAGTCCGCGCCGCCTCGCCAACTCGGTGGCGGGGTCTCTCATCATTTCCATGGCCTTCATGGTGGCTTTGACGATATTGATGGTGTTGTTGGACCCGAAGGTCTTGGAGAGTACGTCGCGCACGCCTGCCGCTTCCATGACGGCGCGCACGCCGCCGCCGGCGATGATGCCTGCGCCCGGCGCGGCAGGTCTGAGCAGCACCCTGGAAGCGCCGTACTTGGCAACCATTTCGTGGGGGATGGTGGCCTGCTTCAGTTGGACGGGGTGCATGTCCTTTCGCGCCACCGCCGATCCCTTGCGTACCGCATCGGGCACCGCTCCGGCCTTGCCCAGCCCGGTTCCGACGTTGCCGGCTCCGTCACCCACGACGACCATGGCGTTGAAGGTGAGGTTCCTGCCGCCTTTCACAACCTTGGAGACGCGCCGGATTTTCACGACGCGCTCTATCAGCCCCGAATCTTCGCTCTCATCGCGCCGCTGTCTGCGGGAACCCCGGCCGCGCTCCCCGCGGGGGCCGCGGTCACGTTCTCCTCGCCCGCCTCGGTCTCTCGAAACCATTTAGAAGTCCAGTCCCTCGTTCCTGGCTGCGTCTGCCAGCGCTCTGACTCTGCCGTGGTACTTGTAACCGCCTCTGTCGAGCACGACGCGTGACACGCCCACGTCCTTCGCGCGCTTTGCCACCTCGGTTCCGACGAGCGCAGCCGCGCCCACTCTTCCCGCCTTGGCGCAGCCCTCGCGCAGGCTGGGTTCCAACGAGGAGGCGGCCACCAGCGTGTGGCCCTGCTCGTCGTCTATGACCTGCGCGTAGATCTGCTTGGCGCTTCGGAACACGGCAAGGCGCGGCCTTTCTGGCACGCCCCTGACTCGTCTCCTGAGGCGGCGATGCCTTACCCAGCGCGGCCTTGGGTCAAACTTATTCTTGCCCACCTACGTAAGCGCTCCCGTGGCGGCCTTGCCCGCCTTGCGCCGGATCTGCTCGCCGGCGTACTTGATGCCCTTGCCCGTGTAGGGATTGGGCTTCCTGATCTTGCGTATTCGCGCCGCCTGCTCGCCAACGGCCTGCTTGTCTATTCCCTTGACGATGATCCGGTTGTTGCCCTCGGCGGTCAGCTCATTGTCCGCTATGGGCATCACCTCGACAGGGTGCGAGTATCCCACCAGCAGGTTCAGTCCCTTGCCCTTTTGCTCCACGCGGTAGCCCGTGCCCACCAGCTCGAGCGTCTTCTGGTATCCGGTGTCAACGCCGGCGACCATGTTGGCCAGCAGACTCCTCGTCAGGCCGTGCAGCGCCCGATGGTTTGGGTGATCGGACGCCCGGGCGACCGTGATTTCACCGTTATCCAAGCTGATCGTCATGGTAGGTGAGAAGCTTGCCGAGACTTCGCCGAGCTTCCCCTTGGCGGACACGGAGGCGCCGTCGATGGTCACTTCGACGCTCTCAGGCACCGTTATGGGAGAACTTCCAATCCTGGACATTGTGGTTTACCGAGCCTTGATCGCCTTGTCAGTTCTGATCGCTCTGCCGGAGGGCCGTGTTCCTTGGCGGCATTCGCGTTACCAGAGGTAGAAGAGCAGCTCTCCTCCGATGCCTTGCCTGTACGCCTGCCTGCCGGTCATCACTCCCCTGGAGGTCGACATGAAGGAGACGCCGAGGCCGCCGTAGTAGCGGGGGATCTCGTTCTTGCCCACGTACACCCTCAGTCCGGGCTTGCTGACCCGTTCAAGGCCGTGGATCACCGGCTCCCTTCCCTCGTAGTACCGGAGGGCCACGCGCAGCATCTTCACGCTGCCGTCCGTGAAGGGCTCAAATCCGCTTATGAATCCCTCGTCCTTCATGAGCCGCAGGAGCGAGGTCTTCATGCGCGATTCCGGCACGTCGACGTGGTCATAGCGCACCAGGATGGCGTTCCTGATGCGGGTGAGCATGTCCGCTATTGGGTCGGTTACTGGCAATCAATCAACTCCCGGACGAGGTTAGAGGCTCGCCTTGCGTATCCCGGGCAGTTGGCCCAGCAGGGCCATTTCCCGGAAGCATATTCGACAGAGCCCCACGAAGCGGATGAAGGCCCTCGGCCGGCCGCAGCGATAGCAGCGGTTCTTCTGGCGCACCTTGAAACGCTTCTTCTTCTTCCAGTGCTCTATTTTGGATTTCTTGGCCAAATCAGGGCCTTTCGCCTCTCTCTTCCGTACGGTCTGCGGGTAGGTCCCGCTTTTAGCCGGAGCCGATGCCCTCGCCCGGCCTAACAAAGGGCATGCCCAGCAGCTCAAGCATCCGCCGGGCCTCTTCATCGCTCCGCGCAGTGGTCACAAAGGTCATCTGAAGACCGCGCAGACGGTCAATCAAATTGTAGTCAATCTCAGGGAACACTATCTGCTCACGGATGCCGAGGGTGTAGTTTCCCCGACCGTCGAACGAATTCCTCGGTACGCCGCGGAAGTCGCGCACGCGCGGGAGGGCAAGATTCACCAGGCGGTCCACGAACTGCCACATCCGGGCGGAACGCAGCGTGACCATTACGCCTATCGACATGCCCGTGCGCAGGCGGAAGTTTGCGATCGACTTCTTGGCCTTGGTGACCACGGGTTTCTGACCGGTGATGACTGTGAGGTCCCTGGTGGCCGCATCGAGGGCGCCGGAGTTGGTGAGAGCTTCACCCAGGCCGATGTTGACGGTGACCTTTTCGAGTTGAGGCGTCATCATCGCGTTCCGGTATCCGAACTCCCGCCGGAGCACCGGCGTGACCTCGTCCCGGTAGATAGTGAGCAGCCGCGGGACGAACAGTTCTCCCGTGCCGTTGCTCCCGGCGTCTGCAGGCGTCTGCTCAGCCTTGGCCGGCGCCTTGCGCGCTCGTGCGCGCCTGCCGCCGCCTGACTGAGGGCCCTTGCCGCGGGCGCTCTTATTGTTCCCTTTGTTCTCGTTTGCCACTTCTTATCAACCGTACCTTGGAACCGTCTTCGAGGTAGGTCCAGGCGGTGCGCCCGGGCCTGCCGGTGTCGGGGTCGATCAGCATGACCTTGCTGAGAGGAATAGGCGATTCCTGCTGCACAAGCCCTGCCTGCCTCGTACCCTGACTCGGCTTCACGTGACGGGTGACGACGTTGACTCCTTCAACGACCACCTTGTCTTTGCCGGGCATGACGCGCACCACCGCGCCGCGCTTACCCTTGTCCTTGCCGGACAGAATCAGCACGGAGTCTCCGGCTTTTATTCGCTGCGCCACGTCTGCTTTCTCCGGGCTGCCCGCTATAGGACCTCAGGCGCCAGGGAGACGATGCGCATGAAATCACGCTCTCTCAGTTCCCTGGCCACCGGGCCGAATATGCGTGTGCCTGCGGGATTTCTGTCCTCGCCGACTATCACGCACGCGTTGTCATCGAACCTGATGTAGGAGCCGTCCGTCCGCCGCTTTTCCTTTGCCGTTCTGACTACGACCGCCTTGACGACCTGGTGCATTCGCACGGCGCCGCCGGGGGTGGCGTCCTTTACGGAGCAGGTGATCACGTCACCCAGGCTGGCGTACCTACGCGAGCCGCCGCCGGTGATGTTGATGCAGAGCACCTCTCTCGCACCTGAGTTGTCGGCCACCTTGAGCCGTGTTTCTCTTTGGATCATCGTATGAGTCTCGTTCCAGATCTTGCAGCGCGGTCAGGCCGCTGCGTCCTCACCTGCCGGCGCTGGCGCCTGTGCGGCCTCGTCTGCACCGGCTTCCGCGGAACCGGTCTTGTTTAGGATTTCCACCAGCCTCCAGCGCTTGCGCCGTGACGTGGGCCGGGACTCTTCGACCAGGACGCGGTCTCCCGTTCGGGCACGGTTGTTCTCATCGTGTGCGGCTAATCGCGTTAGCCGCCGCTTCTTCTTCCTGTAGATACGGTCGCGCTGAAGCCACGACACCCCTACGGTTATCGTCTTGTCCGGCTTGTCGCTCAGCACCGTGCCAACGCGTGTCCGGCGTCTCCCTGACAATGCTCTACTCCTCAACCTTCTGCGCCGGCTCTTCTTCGCTCGCGGACCCGCCGGTCTGCGCGTCACTGCCGCCGTCGGCCGACGCAGCCTTGCTCGTCCGGGAGTCCATACCGCCCTGCGCCACGATCTGCCGCTCCCGTATCACGGTTCGGATACGGGCGATCGTGCGCCGGGTACCGCCTATCTGGTTGCTGTCCGAAAGCTGGAGGGTAGCCATGCTGAAACGCAGGTTCATCAAGGCGCGCTCCTGATCGCTGAGCTCTTTCTGGAGCTCTTCGTTGTTCAACTCTCTGACTTCGCTGATTCTCATTGTTGCCTGAGACCTATACGTCTTCGCTTCTGGAGACGATGCGCGTGGGTATGGGGAGCTTGTGAGAGGCCAGCCTGAGCGCCTCGCGTGCCAGGTCTTCCGGGACGTCTGCCATTTCGAACAGCATTCGCCCACGTCTGACCGGCGCTACCCAGTGGTCGACGGCTCCCTTGCCTCCGCCCATGCGAGTCTCCGCAGGGCGTGCGCTAACGGGCCGGTCCGGAAACACCCTTATCCAGATCTGGCCGCCGCGCCGTACGTGGCCGGTGATTGCGCGCCTGGCCGACTCGATCTGGCGGCTGGTAAGCCATGCAGGCTGCTCAGCCTTGAGACCGAAGTCGCCAAAGACTAGTGTGCTGCCCGCGGTGCGGATTCCCTTCAACCGCCCGCGGTGCATCTTTCTGTACTTTGTTCTCTTGGGCTGTAGCATCTTCTTGTCGTTTCAGTGACTTCGGGGCTGTCCGGCCTTGCGTCACGTCGTGTTCCGCCGCTTCTTGGTTTAGCGGTTCAGGACCTTGCCTCGCTTCCCTGGCGCTGCGGGCCGCGGCCAAGCGACATTCTGCTGACCGGCCTGGCGCGCATACTGTCGGCGGAGGACAGAACGTCTCCCCGGTATATCCACACCTTGATGCCGATGACTCCGAACGTAGTCCGGGCCTCGGCTATGGCGAAGTCGATTTCGGCGCGCAGCGTGTGGAGCGGTATCCGCCCTTCCATCTGTTTGTCCGACCGTGCGATTTCGGCGCCGCCCAGCCGTCCGGACGCGATGATCTTTATTCCCTGTGCGCCGGACTGCATGGTGCGCTGGATCGTGAGGCGCATGGCCCTGCGATACGCCACGCGGCGCTCCAACTGCTCGGCTACGCTGCGGCCCACCAGCTTGGCGTCGAGCTCAGGCTGACGCACCTCCTGGATGTTCAACCGGGCCCTCTTTCGAGTCAGCTTCTCAAGGTCCGACCGGAGTTCGTCGACTCTCTGCCCGCCGCGCCCAATGATGATTCCCGGGCGCGCCGTGTTGATGGTCACCACCAGATCCTGCGGGCCGCGCTCGATGTCGATGCGCGAAATGGCTCCGCTGTCGCCGTACCGCTCATCGATGAGCTTGCGAATAGACTCGTCTTCGAGTGTTAGACGCCGGTAGTCACTGGCCTTGTCGGCGAACCAGTGAGCCTGCCAGTCCTGGATTACTCCCAGCCGGAAGCCGATTGGATGTGTCTTTTGTCCCACGTTGTCTTGCGCTTTCGGAAACTCGTTATTGGCGCTCAAGCCTGCTCGCCGACCATACCTGTACAGGTATGGCCAGGCTGCTGATTTATCAGGACTCTTGCTCCTCGACCACCACGGTGATGTGACTGGTTGGCCGGTCGAAGGCGCCCACTCTTCCGCGCGCCTTCGGCCTGAAGCGTTTCAGGGACGGCCCCCGGTTGGCGTAAATCTCCTTCACCACCAGGGACTCCTCGTCCAGAAGGTCGTTGTTGACGGCGTTGGCGGCTGCCGACTGTATCGTCTTCCTCACCTCTGTCGCCGCAGGCGTTGTCATGAACCTCAGAGTGTCTACGGCCTCTTCGACGGGGGAGCCGCGCACGAGGTCCACCACGTGCCGCAGCTTCACATTCGATATTCCGACCAGTTTTGAGACCGCTCTTGCCATCGTGAATCGAGACCTATGAGATCGCGCTTATGCGGTCCGACTTGGAAGAGTGGCCGCGAAAAAGACGGGTGGGAGCGAATTCGCCCAAGCGGTGGCCGACCATGTTCTCAGTCACCAGCACCGGCACGAAGCGGCGCCCGTCGTGTATGGCGAGCGTGAGGCCCACCATCTCCGGCATCATCATAGAGGCGCGCGCCCAAGTGCGTATCACCTCGCGCGACCCCGATTTTCGGGATCGTTCGACCTTCTTCATCAGCTTGGCGTCCACGTAGGGACCCTTCTTGACTGATCGTGACATGATGAGCTGCCTGTACCTGTGCGTGAGAGCCGGGGGCGGAGGGCCTAGGCGTCGTAGCGTCTCCTGAGGATGTCCTTGTTCGACCTGCGCTTCTTCTTCCGCGTCCTGTGCCCCAATGCCGGTTTGCCCCATGGCGTCTTTGGGCCGGGCAGCCCGATGGGGGCGCGTCCCTCGCCGCCGCCGTGGGGGTGAGCCGCGGGACTCATTACCGAGCCTCTAACCGTGGGGCGTCTGCCGCGGTGCCTGTTGCTGCCGGCCTTGCCAAGCTTCCTGTTCTTGTGGTCTTGATTGCCGACCTGCCCGACGGTGCCCATGCACTCGCTTCGGACGCGACGCATCTCTCCGCTTGGCAGCCTTACAAGGGTATACCCGCCTTCGTGGGCCATGATCTGCGCCACGGTCCCCGCGCTGCGCACCAGCTGGCCGCCGTTGCCCGGGGTCAGCTCTATGTTGTGGACATACGTTCCGGCAGGCAAGAGGCCAACCTTGAGGGAGTTGCCCGGCGTGACGGGGGAGCTGTCTCCGTTCTGGATGGTGTCTCCCACCCCCAGTCCTTCCGGCGCGATTACGTAACGCTTGGAGCCGTCCTCGTAGTGGACCAGGGCGATCCGGGCCGAGCGGTTGGGGTCGTACTCAATGGACAGGACGGTTGCGTTCGCCTTGTCCTTGTTCCTGGCGAAGTCGATTATCCGGTAGCGTCTCTTGTGGCCGCCGCCGCGGTGCCGAACGGTGATTCGTCCCCGGTTGTTGCGTCCGCCCTTCTTGGTGAGGGGCGCGAGCAGGGACTTCTCCGGCTTTGTCTTGGTGATCTCGCTGAAATCGGGCGCGATGGTGTTGCGCCGTCCCGGCGAGGTTGGCTTATGCGCTTTCAGACCCATCGTCTAAGTACCCTCGAACAGCTGGATGGAGTTGCCGGGGCGAAGCGTGACGATCGCCTTCTTCCAATCGGGCTGCTTTGACGGCCTGCTACGGCCATATTGCTTGACCTTGCCCCTCATGTTGAAAGTGTTGACGGAGCGCACTTCCACGTCGAACGCCCACTTGACCGCGGCTGCGACGTCGGCCTTGGTGGCGCGCCGGTCCACTTCAAATGCGTACCTGCCGTTCTCCTGCAGGATGGTACTTTGCTCCGTTATCAGCGGGCGCTTCAGCACCTTGGCGGGGTTCATGCCCGGTCTTCCTCTCCCCACAGCGAGTCGATCACCTTTACGGCGTCCTGCGTGACCAGAAGGTGGCGGGCGGACGCCGCCTGTAAGGGGTTCAACTGCGGCGCCGGAAGCGCCGCGACGTTCTGAAGGTTGTCGGCGGACTTGACGAATACCGGGTTGGACTCTTCGGTTATTACGAGGGCGCCGGCGGATAGACCGAGGTTGGACATTATCTCCTTTACGTACCTCGTCCTGGGAGTCTCCACCGATACGGCGTCTATGACGGTGATCTTCTCTTCCCTGACCTTGTCGGAGAGGGCTATTCGCAGAGCGTGCCTGCGCATCTTCTTGGGCAGCCGTTGGCGGTGAGATCGCGGGTGAGGGCCGTGGGCCACGCTGTTGCCCATCAGCATCGAGCTCCGGCTGCCCTGTCTCGCCCTGCCGGAACCTTTTTGCCCTCTTATCTTGGCGCTTGAATACCTCGACTCGCTGCGGCGCATCGAGTCGTGGGTGCCGCTCCGGCGATTGGCGAGCTGGGCTACCACGGCTTGGTGCAGCAGAGAGTCGTTACGCGGCGCGGCCCAGACGCGGTCGCTGGCCTCAATCGTGCCCACGACCTCTCCAGCGGCGTTCTTGACCTGTAGTTCCATTATCCTGAGTTCTGCTTGCGTACCTGCACGATGCGGTTTGGGTGGCCGGGAATGGACCCCTTCACCAGTACCAGGTTTCTCTCCGCGTCGGCGAGGACCACTTTTAGCCCGCGCACGGTCACCCTGGAATCACCGTAGTGTCCCGCCATGCGGGTGCCCGGCCATACGCGGCCCGGTGAAGTTCCTGCGCCGATGGAGCCCGGCGCCCGGTGCCTGTCGGACTGGCCGTGGGTCTTGGGGCCGCCCCTGAAGCCGTGACGCTTCACGTTGCCGGTGAAGCCGCGCCCCTTCGACTTGCTGGTGACCTTGATCGTCTCGCCAACGTCGAAGACGTCCGCTTTGATCTCCTGGCCGACCTCGAATTCGCCGAGGTCGGTAACCTTGAATTCTTGGAGGTGGCGGAACCTGCCTCCTGAACGTTCCAGGTGTCCCGCCGCGGGTTTGTTCAGCGCCGTGGCCTGTAGGAAACCGACTTGGACGGCCTCGTAGCCGTCCCTGGCCGGGGTCTTGACCTGGGTCACCACGCACGGCCCCACCTCGATGGCGGTGACGGGTATCGCCCCGCCGTCCTCGCGGTAGTAGGTGGTCATTCCGATTTTGCGGCCCAGCAGGCCCTCGATTGGCATGTCGTTGCGTTCCTGGCGGCTACAGCTTTATGGCGATGTCGACGCCTGCGGGCACGTTCAACCGCGTCAGGGAATCGATGGTCTTGGAACTGGGTTCCAGGATGTCTATGAGACGTTTGTGGACTCGTAGCTCGAAGTGCTCTCGCGAGTCCTTGTCCACGTGAGGGCTCCTGATTACGCAGAAGCGCCTGATGGCCGTGGGCAAAGGCACCGGCCCGGCGATCTGTGCGCCGGTACGCTCGGCCGCGTCGAGGATCTGCTGTGCCGAGATGTCCAGCACGCGATGGTCAAATGCCTTGAGCACGATTCTTATCTTCTGGCCTGGCACCTTTTCAGACTCCCGCGGGTACTTTGGACAAGGAGGCCGGGGCCGGGGCGTAGTGGTCGAGTTCCATTACGAAGGTGGCGCGGCCGGTGCTGATGGAGCGCAACTGGGTAGCGTAATTGAAAGTCTCCGCAAGCGGCACGTGCGCGACTACCGTTTGCGTGGCGAGGTCGCCCTCCATGCTGAGGATCTGGGCCCGCCTGGAGTTCAGGTCTCCGAGCACGTCACCCAGGAACTCGCCGGGTGTGATGACCTCCATCTTCATCAGGGGCTCCAGGGTCACGGGCGCCGCCTTGGCGGCGGCGTTCTTGAAGGCCATGGAAGCCGCCACCTTGAAGGCTATCTCCGAAGAGTCGACCTCATGGTACGCGCCGTCGATCAGTTGAGCCTTGACGTCCACCATCGGATAACCAGCGATGATGCCGGACTGCGCAGCCTCCTTGAAGCCCGCCTCGATGGCCGCAAAATAATCACGCGGCAGCTTGGCTCCCGTGATGGCCGTCTCGAATACCAGTCCAGCGCCCCGTTCCAAGGGCTCGACGCGGAGGGTGACGTCGCCGAACTGGCCGTGTCCTCCGGTCTGCCTCACGAACCGCCCCTGCGCCTCCGCCATCCTGGAGATGGTCTCGCGGTATGCGACGCGCGGCGCTCCGACGTTTGCAGAGACGTTGAACTCGCGACGCATGCGCTCCGCCACTACCTCAAGGTGAAGTTCGCCCATTCCGGCGAGCACCTGCTGCCCGCTCTCCTCGTCTGTGTAGAGCCGCAGCGTCGGGTCCTCGTCTGCGAGCCGGGCGAGGGCCATTGTCATCTTGTCCTGGTCGGAGCGCGTCTTGGGTTCCACGGCTACCGACAGCACGGGATCCGGGAACTCGATCGCCTCGAGGACGACGGGGTCGCTCCTGTCGCACAGCGTATGGCCGGTGAAGACGTCCTTCAGGCCGATGGCGGCGACGATCTCGCCCGGCCCGGCCGCCACGATCTCTTCGCGATGGTCGGCGTGCATCTTCAGCAGCCGTCCTACCCGTTCACGCTTTCTCGTGGACGGGTTGTAGACGCCGGCGCCTGAGTTGAGCTCTCCCGAATAGACGCGGAGATAGACCAGTCTTCCAACGTGCTGGTCGGTGACTACCTTGAATGACAGTGCGCTAAGTGGAGATTCCGGCGAGGCGAGTCTCTCGACTGGCAGGGTGTTGTTGGATGGGCTTGAGCCTTTGACGGGCGGCACGTCCAGTGGCGAGGGTAGATAGCTGATAACTGCGTCTAAGAGGGGGTGGACTCCTCGATGGCGTAGGGCTGAGCCGCAAAAGACGGGGAATATCTTCAGGGAGCAGACGGCGTTTCGCAAGGCGCTCATCAGTTCCGGCTCCGTGATCTCCTCGTCGTCCAGGTACTTCATCAGGAGGTCGTCATCCGTCTCGGCCACCTTCTCTATCAGTCTCTGCCTATAGATTTCAACTTTTTCACTCATTTCTTCCGGTACCGGGATCTCCGTGTGGGCAATTGCCTTTTCGGAGTCGTATACAAAGGCCCGGCGGCTAATGAGGTCCACCATTCCCCGGAACTCGGCCTCGGCGCCGACGGGGATCTGTGCGGGAACGGCGTTGGCGCCCAGCCGGCGGTGCACGGTATCGACCGCGTGGTCGAAGTCTGCGCCCAGCCGGTCCATCTTGTTGATGAATATCAGGCGCGGCACGCCGTGGCGGTCGGCCTGCCTCCAGACCGTCTCGGACTGTGGCTGAACTCCGGCCACCGCTTCAAGTACGACCACTCCTCCGTCCAGCACCCTGAGGCTGCGTTCAACCTCGGCGGTGAAGTCCACGTGCCCGGGCGTGTCGATGATGTTGACCTGGTGGCCGTTCCACTCGGCTGCGGTAGCGGCGGAGCCGATGGTTATGCCCCTTTCCCGCTCGAGGTCCATGAAGTCCATCACCGTCGTGCCTTCGTCGATGTTGCCGATCTTGTAGGTACGGCCCGTGAAGAAGAGCACCCGCTCGGTGATGGTGGTCTTGCCGGCGTCTATGTGTGCAATGAAACCGATATTCCGGACTTTCCGCAAGTCCGTTCGGCGTGGCGTTTTAGTCATCGTGGTAGTCATTCGTAGCGGCTAAGGTTCAGTCGTGACTGGCCCGTCTGCCCGCTCCCCAAGTCTCTGTCGTGCAGCGGTTCACCAGCGGTAGTGAGCGAAGGCCCGGTTGGCGTCCGCCATTCTGTGCAGTTCTTCCCGTCGTCTTGCGGCCGTTCCCTGTCCGCGGGACGCGTCGAGCAGTTCCTGGTAGATCTTGCTTGCGATGGGCTGTCCTGAGCGCGATCTCGCCGCCTGGATTATCCACCTGTGGGCCAGTGCGGTTCTTCGTTCCGGCCGGACTTCCACCGGCACCTGGTACGTTGCGCCGCCAACCCGTCTCGGTTTCACCTCAAGTGCGGGCGTAACGTTCCTAATCGCCTGTAGAAACACCTCCAGGCCTGGCCGGTTGGTCTCCGACTCCAGCCTATCGAGCGCCTCGTACATGGCGCGCCGCGACACAGACTTCTTGCCGCCGATCATGAGGCGGTTGATGAACTTAGCCAAGTCGGGGCTCCCGTACTTTGGGTCGGGAATTATGGTTCGTTGCGTTGCGCGCCTGCGCCTTGACATGATCTGGAACCCTAGCGGGCAAACTTAGCCGCCTGCCCGTGATTCCGAACAGGCGGCGTCTACACCGTCCCCTGGACTATGACCCGCTCCGGCTTGAACCGTACTTGCTTCGTCCCTGGCGCCTGTCCGGCACGCCGGAGGTATCCAAGGCGCCCCGGATGACGTGGTAGCGGACTCCGGGCAGGTCTCGAACCCGGCCGCCTCGAATCAATACTACCGAGTGTTCCTGCAGGTTGTGACCTTCACCCGGTATGTACGCAGTAACTTCCATGCCGTTAGTCAGCCGCACGCGCGCCACCTTTCGTAGCGCAGAGTTCGGCTTCTTCGGAGTCACCGTTCGCACGTTAAGGCACACGCCGCGTTTCTGCGGGCTGCCCTTGCTGCCGCGGGTCATGCGGTTCTCTAGCGAGTTCAGGGTGAACCGCAGCGCGGGAGTCTTCGGCTTCTTCCGCGTTCTTTGGCGGCGCTTGCGCACCAGCTGGTTTATCGTCGGCACTATCCGCTCCGGCGGATGAGGGTGAAATACAGGGAGCCCCAAGCGGCGCTTCGCCCAGGACGCGACTAGAGATTATACGAACAAAAGGCCATAGTAGTCAACGATTATCGTAACGAGGTAAGGGGCCGGTCTTGAAGAGAGGGGGCCTTCCCCGGTGAATGTCAGCCCGCGTCCGCCCGCAGGGGGCGTCTGTAAGGTTTGTATGACGGGGCTCGGGAGTGGCCCGCGCGTGGATGGCCGAGGTGAGGGCTCCCTTCCCCCAAGGCCCCCGCCCCAGGACGCCCACGGGGGACGCCTCTACGGAGCCTAGCCCTTCTACTCAGGGGGAAGATTGAGATGAGGCAAGGGACTTCTTGCATCCTGCGATTCCATCGGAGAATTTATTTTCATGGTAAGGACGGGCGCGGCTGGAGCCTCCAACTTACGGCCCGCCTGCTCTGCCGGTCTGCCCGTTGGCGGTTGCCATTTGTGTAACCTCTAACCGGGGCGTGCGGGGGTCAGCCGCTTGGCGGCAATTTAGTAGACTCTTACGGATGAGGACGGACGAATGCACGGTTTGTTCAAGATTCTGACATGAAGACAATCTGCCTAGTCGGTTTCAGGTCTGTCGCATCGCGACGCGTGGTTGAAGCGCTGAGGCTGGAGGCGTCCGGCACGACATTCGTGGAGGTGAATGGCGACCTGCGGGAGGAGTCGGCGCTGGCCGACCCCGTGGTTCTCGTGTGGGGCGGAGATGCGGACGGTTCCGCCATGCCGGGCCGCGTCTACGGCGCCATCGATAGCGGCCTGCCCGTGGTGGCCCTCATGCCCGGCTTGGAGCTCTTCGGCCTGGACCCCGCCGCACAACAGGTCGAACTGTGCTTTCCTCCCCACAACGGCCGGGAGATCCTGGTTCGTATGCAGCTCGCCGAATCGAGGATGGGCAAGGACGCCGCTTCAAACATGATCGTTCAAGGAGAACTGATCATCGACTGCGACCGCTACGAGGTCACTGTATCCGGCAGCAAGGTGAACCTGACCTACAAGGAGTTCAAGCTGCTTGAGTATCTCGCTTCCAACCCCGGCAGGGCGTTCACGCGCGAGGCGCTGCTCAGGAGGGTGTGGCAGTACGACTACTTCGGCGGAACCAGGACCGTAGACGTCCACGTTAGACGGCTGCGCTCCAAGATCGAAAACGCGCCGCATCGTTTCATAGAGACTGTTTGGAACGTTGGCTACCGGTTCCGCCAGGCGGAGAACCGCGCCGCCTGAACGGTCCGGTCGCCGGCCCAGCTGCGCGCCCTGCGTTACTTCTCCGGCCTGACCCTGAATGCGCGGACAGCTCATCCGGGAGGCGCCCGTAACGATTCACAAGGCATGAACGGCAGTTTCAAACTGGATTGACAAAAACTTCACAATGTTTCAAACTTGCCTGTCAACCTCCAACGTCCTCGTAGCCGTCCCTATTCTCAATCTTGGCGCCCGCCGGGCATATCCGAGGTCACAACATTGTCCGGGCCAGCTCTCCATCCTATGACACAGGCGCCTGAAGTCCCGTTACCGCAGCCTAGTGAAGAGGACGGCGAGTTCATCCTCTTCGCCGCACACGAGCATGACGTCAAGTTCATCCGTCTCTGGTTCGCGGACATCCTGGGAACCCTCAAGGGTTTTGCCATAACCGTCGACGAGCTGGAAGAGGTGCTCCGCAACGGGGCATCTTTCGACGGCGCGTCCGTAACCGGGCAGGCCAGGGCCGAGGAGACCGACATGGTCGCTCTCCCAGACCCGTCCACGTGGCAAATACTCCCCTGGAGGCCAAGTGAGAACGCCGTTGCACGCATGTTTTGCGACCTCCGCACGCCGGACGGTGAAGCCGCCGCCATCGATAGTCGCGAGGTGTTGCGGAGAAGCATCAATAGGGCGTCAGACCTTGGCTTCACCTTCTACATCGCACCTGAGATCGAGTTCTACTACATTGACCCCAAGACCAAGCAGCCGTTGGATGAGGCAGGCTACTTCGACCAGACCTCGGCGGACCTGACGGGAACAGGGCTGAGGCGAGAGACGGTCCTGGCGCTGGAGGGGATGGGAATCCCCGTCAAGCACAGTCACCACGAGGTGTCGGGGGGCCAGCACGAGATAGACATCCGACACATGAACGCGCTCACAATGGGCGACGCAGTGGTCACCTACCGGGTGGTGGTCAAGGAAATTGCGGCGCAACAGGGCGTCCACGCCACCTTCATGCCGAGGCCGTTCAACGGCAGACACGGATCTGGCATGCACACCAGCATGTCCCTATTCGAGGGGGACAGGAACGCCTTCTACGATGAAGACGACGACATGCGGCTGTCCGGCACCGCAAGACTGTTCATCGCCGGGCTACTGCGTCACGCCGCCGAGATCACCGCAGTCACCAACCAATGGGTGAATTCCTATAAGCGCTTGGCGCCCGGCCTGGAGGCGCCGGTCTACGCATCCTGGTCGCTGGGGCACTGGGGCGACCTCATTCGCGTGCCCGCCTACCGCACCGGCAGGGAAGGCGGCGTGCGCGTCGAGTACCGGGCGCCGGACGCCGCCTGCAACCCGTATCTCAGCTTTGCGGCAATGCTCGCCGCCGGTCTGGCCGGAATAGAAAACGGCTACCCGCTGCCGGAACCGCTGAGAGGCAACGTATACGAACTGAGCGACAGCGAGCGCGCCAGCCACGGCATAGACCGCCTGCCTTCCACGCTCGATGAGGCGGTGCGCCTGCTGGAAAAAAGCGAGTTGATGCGCGAGGCTCTTGGTGACAAGGCGATGGACAGCTTTGTGCGGAACAAACGCATCGAGTGGGAAAGCTACATCCGCACAGTAACCGACTACGAGGTCGACGAGTACCTCTTCCGCCTGTAACGGCGCCGCCGGGTCTCCGGCACGCCTGCCGGCCGTTATTGCACGATGACTGAAACCCGTCAAATACCGGACTTCTCGGATATTGCCGAGCGGGGTCTCTATGCGCCCGAGCTTGAGCGAGATTCGTGCGGGGTCGGCGTGGTGGCAGACCTCAACCACGTGGACTCACACTACGTCATCGAGAAGGGTATAGAGGTACTGGTCAATCTCGGCCACAGGGGCGCCTGCGGCTGTGACCCCCGTACCGGTGACGGCGCAGGCATCATGCTGCACACGCCGCACGAATTCATGTCCGCCGTCGCGCAGGCGGAAGGCATCCAACTGCCCGGAAGCGGCAAGTACGGAGTCGGCATGGTCTTCCTGCCACAGTCCGGCGTCCTGAGGCAGAAATGCGAGCGGGCCCTCGAAGATGCGCTCGTTTCCAAGGGACTGCGCTTCTTGGGGTGGCGCGACGTACCGGTAGAGCCAAAGGCCATTGGCGACTCGGCACGGCAGATCATGCCCCGCATACGACAGTGCTTTGCGGACGCCCCCAGCGGCCTCGAAGACGACGACTTGGAACGCCGGCTGTACGTTGCTCGAAAGGTCGCCGAACGCACGGTGGCGGAATTTGCGACGCCCGATACCAAGCAGGTTCTGTCGTCGCAGTTCTACGTCTGCTCGCTCTCGTCCCGGACCATCGTCTATAAGGGCCTGCTCATGGCGCACCAGATAAGCCCCTTCTATCTGGACTTGAATGACGAGCGGATGAAGTCGGTATTCGCAATGGTCCATTCACGCTTCAGCACCAATACGCTGGGAGCCTGGAAGCTCGCGCACCCGTACCGCTTCGTCGCGCACAACGGAGAGATAAACACCCTCAGGGGCAACCGCAACTGGATGGCGGCCCGTGAACAGGCGCTGGAATCAGAACTGTTTGGAGACGACGTCCAAGAACTGGCGCCCGTCTGCGACCAGGACGGAAGCGACACCGCCTCGCTGGATAACGCCTTCGAGTTGCTGCGCATGGGCGGCAGGTCTATCGAGCACGCCGCCGCCATGATGATACCCGCCGCTTGGTACGGCCACGAGTCGATGCCGCAGGAGGTGAAGGACTTCTACGAATTCCACAGTGGAATCATGGAACCGTGGGACGGACCCGCCATGGTGACCTTCTCCGACGGCAAGATGCTGGGCGCAGTGCTAGACCGCAACGGCCTGCGCCCGTTCCGCTACATGGTCACGAATGACAACCTCTTGGTCATGGCGTCGGAGACAGGCGTGCTCGACGTTCCGCCCGACCAGGTGAAGTTCCGCTCCCGCATGAGCCCGGGACGAATGTTCCTGGTCGACTTCGACAGAGGACGCATCGAACAGCCGGAAGAGGTGAGGGAACGCCTGTCCAGGCGGCAGCCCTATGGCAAGTGGCTCGCTGAGAACCGTGTGCTGCTTGAAGACCTGCCCCCGGCCGGCAGCGTTCCGGGTCTCGACCTGGACACCCTAGTGACGCGCCAGGTCGCCTTCGGCTATACGCAAGAGGACGTCCGCATGTTGGTGGCGCCCATGGGTATAGAAGCCAACCAGCCGCAGGGTTCCATGGGCAACGACTCCCCGCTCGCAGTCCTGTCGGACCGGCCACAGCCCCTTTTCAACTACTTCAAGCAGCTATTTGCACAGGTCTCCAACCCGCCGCTGGACGCCATTCGCGAGCAACTGGTCACGCAGATGTCCGTGTCGGCTGGGCGAAGGCAGAACCTGCTCGATGAGTCTCCCGAACACTGCCGGCTGCTGCGAATCGACAGTCCTACCCTGCGCAACGCTGACCTCGCCCGTATCAGGGAAGCCGACCACCCTGCAATAAAGATCCGCACGATCTCCACGTTGTTCCCGGCGGCAGAGGGCGCCACAGGCATGAAAGACGCCCTGGGCCGCATACGCAGGCAGGCCAGCGAGGCGGTGGCGGACGGCTGTACGATCCTGGCGCTGTCCGACAGGGGCGTGGACTCGGAAAACTCATTCGTTCCTTCCCTTCTCGCCACGGGCGCGGTGCACCATCACTTGATACGGGAACGTACCCGCAGCCTTGCGGACATCATCGTGGAGTCCGGCGAGCCTCGTGAGGTGCACCACTTCGCCTGCCTGTTCGGGTACGGGGCCAATGCGGTGAACCCATACTTGGCCTTCGAGACGCTGGCGGGAATCCGCGCCCAGCCCACGGCCGAGCAGCCCGTGCCGGAGCAGGAAGAAGCCGAGAAGAACTACTGCTACGCCGTGGAAAAGGGTGTGCTCAAGACGATGTCCAAAATGGGCATTTCCACCCTGCAGGGGTACCTCGGCGCGCAGGTGCTTGAGGCGCTGGGTCTGTCCCAGGAACTGGTGGACGAGTTCTTCACGTGGACCGCCTCGCGCATCGGCGGCATCGGTGTGGACGAGATCGCAGCGGACCAACTGCTCAACCACTCTCGCGCATACCCCGCCGCGAAGATACCCGCCAATCTTCAACTCGAAATCGGCGGCTTCTACTTGTGGCGCGGCGCCGGCGACCACCACATGTGGAACCCCGACACCATAGCCCTCCTACAGGATGCCGCCACGCGCAACGATCCGGCGGCGTTTGAGCGGTTCGAGAACGCTTCCGACTCAGAGTCCGGCTCGAATCTCACCATTCGCTCGCTGCTGGAGTTCGCGCATGACAAGCAGAATGAAGTTCCGCTGAACGAGGTTGAACCGGCCACAGAGATAGTCAAGCGGTTCGCCACTGGCGCAATTTCGCTGGGTTCGATATCTCGCGAAGCGCACGAGACGTTGGCCGTCGCCATGAACCGCCTAGACGCCCGCAGCAACACCGGCGAGGGCGGCGAGGACCCGGACAGGTTCACGCTGGACGCAAACGGGGACTCACGGTCGAGCCGCATGAAGCAGGTGGCCTCAGGCCGCTTTGGCGTGACGGCCAACTACCTGGTGAACTCGACCGACCTCCAGATAAAGATGGCGCAGGGTTCCAAGCCCGGCGAGGGCGGCGAGATACCTGGCAACAAGATCAGTGACTACATCGGCGCCATCAGGAAGACGACGCCGGGCGTGGAGCTGATATCGCCGCCGCCGCACCACGACATCTACTCCATCGAAGACTTGGCCCAACTGATTCACGACCTTAAGAACTCCAACCCTGACGCCCGCATCCACGTCAAGCTGGTCTCCGAGGTGGGGGTCGGCATCATCGCGGCCGGCGTCTCTAAGGGTAAGGGTGACGTGGTGCTCATCTCAGGAGACTCGGGCGGCACCGGCTCGTCGCCGCTGTCGTCGATCAAGCACGCCGGGCTCCCCTGGGAGCTGGGCCTCGCCGAGACGCAGCAGGTGCTGGTCGAAAACGGGCTGCGCGGCCGCATAGTGGTGCAGACGGACGGGCAGATAAAGACGAGCCGCGACGTGGCCATAGCGGCATTGCTGGGGGCCGATGAGTGGGGAGTCGCCACGGCCGCGCTCGTGACCATGGGTTGCATCATGCTGCGGAAGTGTCATCTGAACACCTGCTCGGTTGGCGTGGCAACGCAGGATCCCGAGCTCAGAAAGAAATTCACCGGCACGCCGGAAGCGGCAATCAACTACTTCATGTTCCTGGCAGAGGGCCTGAGGAAGCGCATGGCCCGGCTGGGTTTCCGCCGCGTCGACGAGATGATCGGGCGAGTCGATCTGCTGCGCCAGCGTCAAGACTTAGGAAACTTCAAGACCAGGAAGGTCGACCTGTCCAGATTGCTCACCCGTCCAACCGGGCTGGCGGGGGACTCTCCGTACGCTTGTCAGTCGCAGGACCACGGCTTGGAGAATGCGCTGGACCACCGCCTCATCGAGCTCTGTCAGCCGGCTATCGACGGCGCAGGAGACGTCTCCGCAACGCTGCCCATTAGAAACAGCAACAGAACGACGGGCGCGATGCTGAGCGGCAAGATCGCAGCCAAGTACGGCGAAGCCGGTCTCCCTGAGCGGCGCGTCGATATCACCTTCCAAGGATCGGCCGGCCAGAGCTTCGGCGCCTTTCTGGTCAACGGACTCTCCTTCCGGGTGGAGGGAGACGCCAACGACTACTTCGGCAAGGGTCTGTCAGGTGGCCGTCTGGTGATCGTTCCTCCCACCGGCTCCACCTACAAGGCCGAGGAGAACATCATCATAGGCAACGTGGCCCTGTATGGCGCCACCGGCGGGGAGGCGTACATAAGAGGCCTTGGAGGCGAGCGCTTCTGCGTGCGCAACTCTTCCGCCAACGCCGTCATCGAAGGCATTGGCGACCATGGATGCGAGTACATGACGGGTGGGCGCGTGGCGATAATCGGGCCGGCCGGCCGTAACTTTGCCGCCGGCATGAGCGGCGGAATCGCCTACGTTCTCGACGTGGAAGGTGACTTCAGGCAGCGGTTCAACGACGGCATGGCGGACCTGGAACGCGTCGTACCCGGCAGCGAAGATGACAAGGAACTGCGGAGCCTCATCGAAAACCACCTTCACTACACCGGCAGCGACGTGGCCACGGGCCTGCTAGAAGACTGGGAGTCGTCCCTCGCAAGGTTCCACAAGGTGATGCCGAGAGACTACGCCCGCGTGCTGAAGGAACAGGCCGAGCGGCAGGCGCAACGGTCCACGAACGGCAAATACCCTGCCCGCCAGGCCCCAGCAACAACGGTCGGGACGCATGGCTAAGGAGCGCGGATTCCTCGAGAAGGGCCGCGAGGCGCAAAGGCGGCGGCCCGTAGACCTGCGCGTCGGTGACTGGCGCGAGGTGTACGTGCCCTGGACGGACACAGAGGCGCGCGGCCAGGCCAGCCGTTGCATGGATTGCGGCGTGCCCTTCTGCAACAACGGCTGTCCGCTCGGCAACCTGATACCGGAGTGGAATGACCTCGTATACCACGGCGACTGGCAATCCGCCATAGAGAGGCTTCACGCCACCAATAACTTCCCTGAATTCACCGGCCGCATATGCCCGGCGCCATGTGAACCGGCCTGCACCCTGTCGATAAACCAAGACGCAGTGACGATCGAGATGATCGAAAAGGCCATCGTAGACAGGGCATGGAGCGAGGGCTGGATCAGGCCGGAGTCGCCGGCGCGGCGTTCAGGCAAGAAGGTCGCAGTCGTCGGCTCGGGCCCGGCCGGCATGGCCGCCGCACAGCAGCTCAACCG
This sequence comes from Dehalococcoidia bacterium, assembly GCA_963663555.2. Taxonomy (GTDB): domain Bacteria; phylum Chloroflexota; class Dehalococcoidia; order Lucifugimonadales; family Lucifugimonadaceae. The sequence goes on along the minus strand of CAXXNJ010000009.1, from coordinate 199,056 downwards.
CGCCGGCCACTACGTGACCTTATTCGAGCGCAACGAATACGTAGGCGGGCTGCTCAGCCTCGGCATACCCGACTTCAAACTGGAGAAGCTGCACGTCGACCGCCGCGTAGAGCAAATGGCGGCGGAGGGCGTCGAGATACGCACCAACACCGACGTCGGCAAAGACGTATCGGCAAAGGAGCTGCTTGACGCGTACGACGCAGTGTGCCTCAGTGGCGGCTCCACCGTCCCCCGGGACCTGCCGGCGCCCGGCAGGGAACTGGACGGCATCCACTTCGCCATGGACTACCTGTCGCAGCAGAACCGCAGAGGACGCGGCCAGGAGTTCTCGCCACGGGAGACGATCACCGCCGAGGGCAAGAACGTGGTGATAATCGGCGGCGGCGATACCGGAGCCGACTGCCTGGGCACCGCCATACGCCAGCGGGCCGCGAACATCGTACAGTTCGAGATAATGCCGAGACCGCCGGACGGCCGAAAGACGGGCAACCCCTGGCCGCAGTGGCCGGACGTATTCCGCATCTCTTCGGCCAACGAGGAGGGCGGCGTCAGGGACTACAACGTGTCCACCAAGAGGTTCTCAGGCAGTGACGGCCGCGTCACTACCCTTCACTGCGTAAGAGTGGAGTGGCAGCCCACGGAATCGGGCCGCCCCCGCCTGGTAGAGGCGCCGGGCAGCGAGTTCGAGGTGAAAGCCGAGCTGGCGCTGCTGGCGATGGGCTTCCTGCACCCGCAGCACAACGGCCTGCTCGACAGCCTCGGCGTCGAGTACGACGGACGAGGCAACGTGAAGACGGATGCGTCGATGATGACCAACATAGACGGCGTGTTTTCCTGCGGTGACATGCAGACCGGCCAGTCGCTGGTGGTGCGCGCCATCGCGGGCGGAAGAAATTGCGCCCGATCCATAGACCTTTACCTGATGGGACATTCGAGCCTGCCCCCGGTCACGGGCTATGCCCGTCCCGCGGTGGGCCTGCCGCTGCCGGGCTAGCTCGCAGCGCGCCTTCCGCCGCGCGGTAGACTCAAGGCGTGAGCAACTTTCGCATAGCGCTTGCCCAGGTGAACACCACCGTCGGAGACCTGCGCGGAAACGCCGGCCTCATCAGGGACGGGGTGCAGCGGGCCGCGTCCGCGGGCGCCGGTCTCGTGGCATTCCCGGAAATGTCCGTAACCGGATATCCGCCCGAGGACCTCGTCCTCTACCCCTCATTCGTCGCCGGAAACAAACGCATCTTGAACGAACTGGCCGCAGACGTGCACGGCACGGTGGTCATCGTGGGGTTCGTCGACGAGGTGGACGGGAAGCTGTTCAACGCCGCGGCAGTCATCGCCGGCGGAGAGGTGCGCGGCGTCTACCACAAGATCCATCTGCCCAACTACGGAGTCTTCGACGAGCGCAGGTATTTCACGCCCGGCGGCTGCGCCCCGGTGGTAGACCTCGGCCCTGTAGTCGCCGGCCTGAACGTGTGCGAGGACATCTGGCAAGGGTCGGGGCCGTCGGAGGCCCAGTGCGCCGCCGGGGCGGGACTGATCGTCAACATCAGCTCCTCCCCGTTCGAGACGGACAAGTTCGAGGTGCGCGAGAGCCTGGTCACCGCGGCGGCGAGGCGCAACGGCGTGTACGTGGCGTATGTCAACCAGGTTGGCGGGCAGGACGAGCTGGTCTTCGACGGCGGAAGCATGATCGCCGGCCCGGACGGCTGCCTAATCGCCTCCGGCCCGCGCTTCGAAGAGGACCTGCTGGTCGTTGACCTAGACCTGAATCGTGTGAGGCCGTCGCGCCGGGCCGCCCAAAACGTCGCACCCCCGACCACTACGCCGCGCTGGACGGCCCCCGCGCCATGTACAAAGGGCGAGCCCGCATTGCAAGCGCCCAAGGTCGTAAGAACAAGCCGGCTGGAGGACATCTACTCCGCACTCGTCGTGGGCACGCGGGACTACGTTCGCAAGTCCGGATTTGGCAAGGTCGTCGTGGCCCTGTCGGGCGGAATCGACTCCACCCTCGTTGCCGTCATAGCCGTTGACGCGCTTGGCAACGGCAACGTCGTGGGAGTGTCGATGCCGTCCCGCTACTCGTCGGAGGGGTCGGTTTCGGACGCCAGAGAACTTGCGGAGCGGCTTGGCATCGAGCTTTGGCGCATCCCCATCGAGACGGGACACGGCGCCTTCGAGGAGATGCTGGCGCCGCACTTCAGCGGCAGCGAGCCGGGCGTGGCCGAGGAGAACGTGCAGGCCCGCATCCGCGGCAACCTGATGATGGCGATATCCAACAAGTTCGGATGGCTCGTACTGACGACGGGCAACAAGTCGGAGATGGCGACGGGCTACGCCACGCTGTACGGGGACATGGCGGGCGGATTTGCGGCAATCAAGGACGTGCCAAAGACGCTGGTATACGAGCTTTCGCAATACCGGAACGAGTCGGGGCCTGGCTCTCCCATACCCCGCGTCGTGATCGACAAGCCGCCAAGCGCCGAACTGCGGCCGGACCAGCTCGACCAGGACTCGCTGCCGCCATACTCCGTGCTGGACCGCGTGCTGGAAGAGTACGTGGAGAGGCGCACCCCGCTTGCGAAGATCATCGCGGATGAGCAACTGGCAGAGGGCGACCGCGCCGGCGAGGCCACGGTGCGCCGCATCGCCGGCCTCGTAGACCGCAACGAGTACAAGCGCCGCCAGTCCCCACCCGGCGTCAAGATAAGCGGCCTAGCCTTCGGCCGCGACCGCCGCCTGCCGCTGGCGTCGAGATACAGGGAGTAGCCCATCCCGATTCACGCCGATGTCAGGCGGCGGGAGCCACTGACGCGTTAGCCGCGACGATGCTTCTTCAGCCTGTGCGCAACCGTGATCAGCGTGTTGTCCGAAGAGACTATCAGGTAGAAGTTCAGCTTCTCCTCGATCCGCCGGTACGCCCTGTCGCCGAGGCGTCTCCTCAACTTGAGACGCGATTCCGTGTCCATCGAGAAGGATAGGCTGCCATCCCTGGTGTAGCGCCGCTTACCGTGTTCGTACACGGCGTGTATCCACTCACGGCGAATCCCCCTTTGCTGGTACCGCTTCTCTGCGTGAAGGGTGAAGTTCAACTCGGGTCTAGGCATCTCATTTCTCCTGATGACTTTCCTTGCTCTTCCTCATTCCCGCGAGCGCGGCAATGAGGCTTCTCCGACAAATATGAATTTGTGGCGCATTCCGGCCCGTTACTAGCAGCTCCTACCGGAAACTTCCGACACCGCGCAGGCACGCTCCGCACGTTCGGACTGTCTTTCTGCGGGTACCCAGCGCCATGTCTATGGCCTCCTGCAGGGACGCGAACGGCCCGTGCCATCGGTTGTCGGAAAGGCGGGACGCCTTTCTCCCACGGCCGTCGTTGCAGTGGCCGCACGTCGACTTGTGGATTATGGCCTTGTCCGTTGGGTCGTCCTCATATACCCAGTGCCGGATCGCGGCAGGCGAGTCAGGCGGCACAGTTCGGGTTGGAACAGGCGGCTCGAAGGACTCGACAACCGGCTGCCTTTCCGGTGTCGATACCACAGGGCCTGACCGCTGTGATTCCAGCCAGGCTTCGATCTCCGAGCGGCGGAACCGCCAAGTCGCGCCCAGCTTGAAGGCAGGTATCAAGCCCTGTTGTGCCCACACGTAGATGGTCCGCTCCCCCATTGCGAGGTAACTGGCCACGTCGGGCAGGGACATGAGCGCTTCTGTTCTGTCGCTGTCTGCCAATGTATTCTCAGAAGACCTTGCTAAATCGTGTTTAAGAGTTTGTTAATGGTATTTATAACATGATAACGCGTGGAATGTTAAATAGTCTCGCCACTCTTAGCGAATCCGCCCAATCCGCACTTACGTACTCACTGAGCAGCAACCATGCTGCCGGAGCTCTATGGCAAGCCGCGGCGCGGAAGCTCTTGCGCCGGCGCGGTCTGGATGACCGGGTGGGCTACCCGTGGGCGCTGCTTCTTGACAAGATATTGACATTGCATTCGTACGCTTCCGGCCCCGATGCCGTCCAACGCTTAGCATGAAACTCCCGCGTGATGGAAACCTAGAGATGGAGATGATTAAGCTGCACAGAAGACTTGGCAACGCGCTCTTCGCCGTCGCTGCGGTGGCCGTCCTGCTGGCGGTGGCCGCCTGTACCGGCAGGAGCCCCATCGAGACTCCCACTCCCACAACAGTCGCCCAGACGGTCTTCAACGAGCCCGTCACGAACGACTCGCCCGTACTTGCCAAGACCGGCGGGGATGCGATTGAGGCCGCTACGGACTCGCCGCCGTCCGGGCCCGGGCAGGTAAGGCTAGAGTCTGCCGCCGCCGTCATGAGCCTATTGGCGGAGCAGGAAGCGATGATGATGGCCATTTACGACCACATCGTGCCGTCGGTGGTTCGCATCGTGGAGTCTCCGGGCGCATTCGACGCAAGCGAGGGTTCCGGCTTCGTGTGGGACGACGAGGGCCACATCGTCACCAACTACCACGTGATCAGGGGCGAGGGCAAGGTGAGAGCGCTCTTCTTCAACGGCGACGAGTATGACGCCGAGATAGTGGGTTTCGACCCTGCCGCAGACCTTGCGGTGGTCAAGATATACGCGCCTGCGGAGAATCTCATACCGGCACGCCTGGGCGACAGCAGTGACTTGCGCCCCGGCCAATTCACCATCGCCGTCGGCAATCCGTTTGGCCAGGACTTCACTATGACGATCGGCATAGTAAGCGCGGTGGGCCGGATGATCGACAGCGGCTTCAGCCAGTTCGCCATCCCTGAGGTTATCCAGACCGACGCCGCGATGAACCCGGGCAACTCGGGCGGCCCGCTGCTTGACCGCTACGGGCTGGTGATCGGCATCAACACGCAGATACGCAGCGACAGCCGGCAGAACTCCGGCGTCGGATTCGCCGTGCCCGTGGACCTCGCGAAGCGGGTGGTGCCGTCGATCATCGAGCACGGAGAGCACCGACACTCTTGGATCGGCATTAGCGCGCAGGACGTGGGCAAGGACCTGCGGGACGAAGCCGGCCTAGACAGCGGCCTGCGCGGCACGCTCATTCAGACCGTTACGACGGACAGCCCCGCCGACCGCGCCGGTCTAAAGGGCGGTGAAGAGCAGATCACCGTTATGGGCAGGCCGGTCATGACCGGCGGCGACGTCATCACCTCCATCGAGGGAGAGCGCGTGACGGCCATAGAGGACATCATCGCCTACCTGGCCCTCAACACCAGCCCCGGCGACACCGTGACGCTGGGCGTCTACCGCGACGGCAAGCAAATCGAGGTGGAGGTCGAGTTAGGCGAGCGGCCCGCCAGTATGGCCGTACCCACCGTTACGCCAAACAGGTAGGGATGGACGGCTAGTTAGGCGGGCGGCCTGAGATGGCCGTTAACTGAGGTAGGGAATCGTCTGCGGCCCCTGCGGCAGTACGCACAGGCTGGCGCCCGGGCCGCTGGCCGACAGCGCGTCGCGTACGGCCTGCTCCAGGTCGTCCACCGGCTCGAAGTGGGCCGCCCTTATCTGCTCTGCCCGCAGACCGCCGGACATTACCGAAACCCCGGCCTTTACCTGGATAGCGGCCTGTATCTGCACTTGCCACTGGTCCGGCCAGGAGTATCCGGGCGTGTTGATCAGCTCCAGCAGTTCGGCGGGAGACGGCCGCTGCGACAGTACTTCGGCGTATGAGCCGTGGTCGGGCACGCCGTCCCGGCACTCCGAGGCGCAGATTATCCGGCCGCCGGGCTTGACCACCTTCGCAGCAGCCGACATGCCCTTGACCGCCTGGTACAGGTTCTGGTCGAGCGGGTAGCCGGAATTGGTGGTGAGTACGACGTCGAACAGGGCCGCGACGGGGCGCATAGAGACGCTACGGACTGAGCGGCAGGCGCCGGCGTGCTCCATGAAAAGGTCTCCGGCGAACGCGTCTACTATCTGCTGGTCGCGATTCAGCGTCATGTCGAGAGCGAAGTCGACGCCGGTAGCGCGGGCTATCTCTCGCACGTCGTCATGCACAGGGTTGCCTTCCGTGACGCCCCAAGTGGCCATCGGGTGGCCGATGCGGGGTGCGTCGTGCAGCTTCATGACGGTTTCCAATCCGGCGAGGCCGGGCGCCACCATCTTTGGGCCGCCGCTGAAGCCTGCGAAGAAGTGGGGCTCGACGAAGCCCGTAGTAATGCGCAGGTCGGCTTCCACCCAGTGCCGGTTTAGCGATACCGGAACGCCGGCGGACGTGGCGGGGAGCTGTACGAGGGAGCCGGAATCGCGCGCGTCGTGCATCACTATCCGCAGGGAGCGGGCGAGCTCCGGGCCGAGCATCATCTCAACCTCGTCGTCGGTGTTGCCGCGGTGCGTACCCGTAGCGACGCAGACGGCGATGTCTTCCGTCCTGACATCCGGCATTTCCTCTAGCAGGGCGCGCAAGACCTGCGGCCGAGGCTGTGCCCGCGTTATGTCGCAGATGGAAATGGCCACAGTCGAGCCCTTTTGGGCAAGTTCCCGCAGAGGCCGAGAGCCGGCGGGGTTCCTCAGCGCCCGCAAGAGAGCCTCATGCGGGTCTGCCGCCGCCGGGCGGTGAAGCGGCTCAATAACGGTAACGTCGCTGTCCGGAAGCTCCACGCACAACCCGTCTGAACCGTATTCGAGATTGATCTTCACAATCTGCCGACCACGGGGCTTTGCAGCCTCAGTCCTCTCGCCGGCTGCGGCGTATCGTCACGCCCGCCCAGTCGGCGCGCGGCAGGGCGCCCGGCTTTCTCAATTCAACCTCCACGGCGTCCACCAGCGCGTGCTCTAGGCACACCTCCGCGATCCGCTGGGTGACCGCCTCTATCAGCAAGTACCTAGACGTCTCTACGGCCACGACCACCTCATCCGTCAGACTTTTGTAGTCGACGGTGTCTTTGATGCTGTCCGACGTGCCCGCAACGGAGAGGTTGAATTCCAGGGAGAGATCGATTTCCACGGCCTGCGGCGCCATTCTCTCAGCCGCCTCCACGCCGATGATGCAGCTGGCGCGCAGTCCCTTGATATCGATCCGGTCGCTCATCGGCTCCGGCGTCCCTGCGCGGCGGGCCAGATCTGACGAACGTGACGGCCTCCGTCGACGTGAATGGTCTCACCGGTCACGAAATCATTCTCTATGAGCCACATTAGCGTCTGCGTCACTTCGTTCAGGGTGCCCATTCGCCGGATGAGTCCGATGTCCTGCCGGTCTTCCTTCCGCGGCTGGCCGCGAGGGCTGTCTGCGGGAGGGAGTATCGCTCCAAGCGCGATCTCGTTGACCTGTATGACGGGCGCCAGTGCGTTGGCGAGGGAAGCGGTCAGTCCGTGCAGGGCCGCCTTGCTGGCGCCGTAGACGAACCGGTCCGGCCTTGCGGTGCGGGAGTCGCCGATGTTGACGATCTTGCCCTGCGACCCGCTTGGCAGGGCGACCCTCATCTCCCTGGCCAGCAGCCAGGGGGCGCGCACGTTGACCGACATGCAGCGGTCCCATTCCTCGACTGACGACGCCGCCATGTCCCCAAGCCCGAACAAAGCTGCGTTGTTCACCAGTATCTCGACCGGCCCCATCCAGGAGACCACGTCGCGGTGGAGTCCTCCGACCTGTTCCGCATCGGCTAGGTCGGCCCTGAACGCCTTGGCGAGTCCGCCCGAGGCGGTCAATGTCCGTACGGTCTCTTCGGCAGCCTCGGCGGAGTCGTTGTAGTGCACGGCGACGTGTGCTCCGGACTCCATGAGAGCCAGCGCCAGCGCGCGGCCGATTCGGTGGGCCGATCCGGTGACGAGCGCGGTCCTTCCGGCGGCGTTCACTCCGGTCGCCGCCCGGCCCAATCAGAAGCGGTCGCTGTGCCTGACATGGGCCATGAACTCCTCACGCGTGGAGAGGTTTGCGCGAAATACGCCCCGCAACGCGCTTGTGACCATCTTTGCGCCGGGCTTCCTCACCCCCCGCATGGTGGCGCAGAGGTGTGCAGCCTCGATCACCACGCCCACGCCGCGCGGGCTGATACGCTCGTCGAGAAAAGAGGCCACCTGCTCCGTCAGACGCTCCTGCACCTGCAAGCGGCGAGAGTACATGTCCACTATGCGGGGGATCTTGGACAGCCCCACCACCTGCTTGTTGGGGAGATAGCCGACGTGCGCGCGCCCGTAGAACGGCAGCAGGTGGTGTTCGCACAGGCTGTAGAAGGCGATGTCCCCAACCACCACCATCTCGTCGTAGACCACGTCGAACAGCGCGCGGTTCAGCAACTCGTCGGGGTCCGTGGCGTAGCCGGAGAGCAGCTCGTCGTACATGCGCGCGACGCGCTGCGGAGTGTTGGCCGTGCCGGCATCATCGAGCTCATCAGCGACCGCTTGCAGGATCGAGCTTACGCCTGCCGCAATAAGCCGCTTGGACTCGGCGGACAGCACCAAGCCATCGGCGAAGTCTTGACTGTCTGTTGTATCGGCGGTCGTCATGAGTCCCCGAAAATGTCAGGCGCGTGAGCCCGCTGCCCGCTGGTCGCTAGAAGTTCTCCGTTCAATCTATCGTAGCAATGTTGAGAGTGAAGTATATGTTCCGGCTGTTATTCCACAGCCGGTAGCCACAAGGGATATTCCGGCGGTCAACTGCTGTCTCAAATATCGCCGTCCAGCCGGCCGGCGGTCTCAGCAATCACGGAAAAGGCTTCGCCACCCGGCTACACGGCATGGCAGAGGGCCGCGCCGCTTGTGTAGGCGTGAAGGCCTATTTGCTAGCCCCCGGAGATGGCCGGGACGAAGTGGACCTCGGTATCCTCTTCCAGGGTCTGCATCAGGCCGCGGCGCGTGGCGGCGTGGCCGCAGACGGCAGACACCCCCGGCTTGAGCCGGCCATCTTCGACGAGGCTCTCCTTGATGCCCGGAAAGCGTTCTTCGAGGTTGTCGATGACCTGGCCCAGCGTCCTGCCCGGAATGGCGACCTCCGTCACGCCGTCCGTATGTCTGCGCAGGTTGAACGGTATGAATACTTGGGCCATATAGCCTCTCCGCGCTAAGCCCCGTTTCCTTCCGCCATGCCTGCGACGATCTTGCCCGGGTTGATGGGCGCGTCGGTGAACCGCTCGCCTGTGGCGTCCGTTACTGCGTTGGAGACGGCTCCAAGGGGAGGCGCAAGCGGCACTTCCGCAACCCCGCGCACGCCGTACGGGTGGAGCGGGTTCGCCACCTCCACCATGATGGTGTCGATCATCGGCAGGTCGAGGGAGGTCGGCATGCGGTAGTCGAGGAAGGAGGAGTTCGCCATCACGCCGTCTCCGGTCATGAAGTACTCCTCGTTCAGAGTCCAGCCGATGCCCTGTACGGCGCCTCCCTGCATCTGTCCCTCCACGTATGACGGATGCACGGCCTTTCCGACGTCCTGCAGGGCGGTGTAGCGGATAACGTCGGTCTTGCCGGTCTGCGGGTCTACCTCCAGGTCGCAGATGTGGACGGCGAAGCTGTTTCCGGCCTCCGCCAGGTCCACGGACGCGGTGGAGGTGACCGGCCCTCCGGTGCCGTCCAGCCTGCGGCCCAGTTCCTTGAATCCGAGCCTGAGTTCGGGGTCGGACTTGGAGCTGAACACGCCGTCCGCAAACTCCACGTCGCCCGCGTCGATGCCCCAGAGCAATGCGGCGCGTGCCTTCATCTTCTCCAGTAGTTCGATTGCGGCCAGGTATGCGGCGTATCCCGTGGCGTACGTGGTGCGGCTGCCGCCGGTGACGCCGGTGAAACCAATGCTGTCGGTGTCCGGAATGCTCGGGCGCACGTCGTGTGCGTCTATGCCGAGCGCCTCGGCGGCCTGCATGGCGATGGACGCGCGGGTCCCGCCGATGTCGGCCGAACCCTCGTTCATGAACACGATGCCGTCGTCGTTGACCGACAGGTCGCAGGTGGACTTGCCGCCGCCGTTCATCCAGTACCCGGATGCGACGCCGCGGCCCCGCAGCTTGCCGTTGGACTCTCTCTCCAACGGCGCGTTCCAGTGGTCGCTTTCCCTCGCTGCTTCCAGCGTCTCGACCAGGCCGACGCGTGCGAAGGTTGGCCCGTCCGCACGGCGTGAACCCTGCTTGGACGCGTTGTCGAGGCGGAACTGGATCTTGTCCCAGCCCATCTTGTCGCAGATCTCGTCCACCACCTGCTCGGAAGCGAAGGCGACCTGCGGCGAGCCGGGGGCCCGGTATGCGGCTGACTTCGGCTTGTTGACCAGCACGTCCCGGCCGTCGATTCGAACGTTGGGTATGTCGTAGCAGGCGAGTACGCAGATGGCTCCCGCGGTCACTGCGGAACCGGGGAAGGCGCCGGCCTCAAAGCGGATGTCAGCATCGGCGGCCTTGATCTTGCCGTCGTTCGTAACGCCCATCTTGACCCTGATCTTGCCGCCGGGAGCCGGGCCGGATCCCTCGAACACGCTGCGGCGGTCCATCACCATCTTCACCGGCCGGTGGGACTTCCTGGACAGCACGGCGGCCACCGGCGGCAGGTACACGACCGTCTTGCCGCCGAAACCTCCGCCAATCTCCACCGGGTTCACCTTTATGCGCGACTCATCGACGCTGAGTATGGCCGCGGTCTGCGACCTGACGCCGAACGCGCCCTGTGTGCTGGACCAGATCGTTATGCGGTCCTCTTCATCCCAGAACGCCGTGGCGTTGTGCAACTCGATGTAGCCCTGGTGGACCATCGGCAGGGTGAAGGTGCGGTCTACGACGACGTCGGATTCTGCAAACCCCTTCTCAGGGTCGCCTATCTCGTGGCGGAAGTGGCTCGCCACGTTGGTGTCTCCGGCCGTCTCGCCGAGGTGGTTGCCCTGCAGGTCCGGCAGCAGGATGGGCGCGTCCGGGGCCATCGCCTCGTCCACGTTGTTGACCACGCCAAGAGGCTCGTACTCGACCTTGATGCGGTTGGCGGCTTCCTGAGCCGTGTTGCGGTCTATGGCCGCGACGGCCGCTACGACGTGGCCCTTGTAGAGGACCTTGTCGTCCGCCATGACGTTCAGGGCGTGGCGCCGGACGTTGACCATCCCCTCGCCGGTATCGACCTCCTTGTCGTCCGCCAGCGGCAGGTCGGCGTGGGTCATGGTGGCGTATACGCCGGGCATGGCGTCGGCGGCCGAGGTGTCGATGCTCTTGACGCGCGCGTGCGCGTGCGGGCTTCTAAGAACTTCGCCCCATATCAGCCCGGGGAGCTTCACGTCGCCGCCGTACACCGCTCGACCGGTGACCTTGTCGTATCCGTCGTGCCTGATGGGTCGTGTTCCCACCACCTTCAGGTCGTGCCTGGGTTCGTACGTTGCGACCATTAGAGTGTTACCTCTCCGTCTGTCTGGTTGTGACTGTCAAAGTTGCTGGGGTTCGCGGTCAGTTCAGGTACTGGTTGCCTTGGCCTTAGCCCTTGGTTTCGAGGGCCTCTACGATGTTGCCGGCCTTCATCGGCGTCTCCGTAAGCCGCACTCCCACTGCGTTGTGGATGGCGTTTGCGACCGTCGCAAGGGGAGGCGCTATCGGCACCTCTCCAACGCCCCTGACTCCGAACGGGTGGATCGGGTTCGGGACCTCGACGATGACGGTCTCGATGTTCGGCAGGTCGAGCGAGGTGGGCATGCGGTAGTCGAGGAACGTGGAGTTTGCCATAACCCCGTCGTCCTGCATGTAGTACTCCTCGTTGAGCGCCCAGCCGATGCCCTGTACGGCGCCGCCCTGCATCTGTCCCTCAACGTAGTCGGGGTGAATGGCCTTGCCGGCGTCCTGAACCACGGTGTACCTGGCCACGTCGGTCTTGCCGGTCTCCGGGTCTACGTCCACGTCTGCAATGTGCACGCCGAATCCGCCGCCGGCGTCTTCCAGGTCCACCGAGCCGGTGGACGTCACAGCCCCGCCGGTGTCTCCAAGCTTGCTGGCAAGGTCACGGAAGTGGAGGTTCAGCTCGGGGTCGGTCCTGGAGCTGAAGAGGCCGTCTTCAAACTGCACGTCGGCTGCGTCGATACCCCATATCATGGCGGCGCGCTTCTTCATCTCCTCTGCCAAGTTGTTGGCGGCGATGTAGGCGGCGTAGCCCGTGGCGTAGCACACCCGGCTGCCGCCCGTAACGTCGGTGTAGCCGATGCTCTCGGTGTCGGCCACTACCGGCCGCACCTCGTGGGCGTCCAAGCCGAGCACCTCGGCGGCCTGCATGGCGATTGAAGCCCTCGTGCCTCCGATGTCGGTGGAACCCTCCACCAGCGAGACTACCCCGTCTTCGTTAACGCTCAGGTTTACCGCCGACTTGAGGCCGACGTTGAACCAGTAGCCGGAGGCGATGCCCCGCCCGCGCTTGCGTCCGTTGCCGGGGTCGGGATCGAGAGGTGCGTTCCAGTGCGGTGAATTCTGCGCCGCTTCCAGCGTCTCGATCAGCCCGATGCGCGGGTAGATTGGGCCGTCGGCTCTCCTGGACCCCTCCTTGGTGGCGTTCTTCAGCCGGAACTCTATCTTGTCCCAGCCCTTCGTCTCGCAGATTTCGTCCACGACGCTCTCGGTCGCCATCGCCACCTGGGGTGAACCGGGAGCCCGGTAGGCGGCAGACTTGGGCTTGTTGACCACCACGTCGTAGGAGTCGATGCGGGTGTTCGGGATGTCGTAGCAGGCGAAAACGCACTGCTCGGCTGCGCCCACGGCCGAACCGGGGTATGCGCCGGCCTCGAAGTAGATGTGAGACGTGGCGGCGATTATCTTGCCGTCGTCGTTCACCCCCATCTTGACCCTGACCTTGCCGCCGGGGGCGGGGCCGGTGGCCTCGAACACGTTCTTGCGTTCCATGACCATCTTGACCGGCCTTCCCGATTTCCTCGATAGGATGGCCGCGATGGGTTCGAGGTAGACGGGGATCTTGCCGCCGAAGCCGCCGCCGATCTCCAGCGGAGTCACCTTTATGCGCGATTCGTCCAGGTCGAGCAGGCCGGCGGTCTGCTTGCGGACTGGGAAAGCGCCCTGCGTGCTGGTCCAAATGCGGATGCGGTCCTCTTCATCCCAGAATGCCGTGGTGTTGTGAGGCTCGATGTAGCCCTGGTGCACCATCTGCATCTTGAATTCACGCTCGACGACGAGAGAACACTCCTCAAATCCCTTCTCAGGGTTGCCGAACTCGTGCCTGTTGTGCGCCGCCATGTTGGTGTCGCTGACTTTCTCACCAAGGTCGTTGCCTTGTAGATCGGAAAGCAGCACCGGGGCGCCGTCCGCCAGCGCGTCGTCCACGTTCGTCGCAGACGGCAACGGCTCGTAGTCCACCTTTATTCGCTTTAAGGCCTCCTGCGCCGTGTTGCGGTCGATGGCCGCCACGCCGGCAATGACGTGGCCGGCGTACAGGGCCTTGTCACTGGCGAGGATGTTGTCGCTGGCCCACTTGAAGTTGACCGTGCCTTCTCCGAGGTCGACTTCCTTGCCTTCCAGCGTCGGCATGTCTGCGGCCGTCGCGACGGCGAGCACGCCGGGCATGGCCTCCGCCTCCGACGTGTCCACGCTCTTTATGCGGGCGTGGGCATACGGGCTACGAAGCGCGTCCGCCCAGACGAGGCCGGGCATCTTTACGTCGGCACCGTAGACCGCCCTGCCGGTGACCTTGTCGTAGCCGTCGTGGCGAATGGGCCTAGTGCCTATGACCCTGTACTTCTGCTTTGGTTCAAATGTGGCGACCATTGGCAGTACCTCCAACTGGGCGCCCGCTGCATGAGCGGGCTACCCGGCCTTAGAAGCCTTTTCGACGGCTCGAACGATCTTGTCGTATCCGGTGCAACGGCACAGGTTTCCGGCCAGCCAGTGGCGAATCCGTTCCTCGCTGGGTTCCGGCTCGTTGTCCAGCAGCCCCTTGGCGGCAACGAGGAACCCGGGAGTACAGATTCCGCACTGCAACGCAGCCTCTTCCAGGAACGCCTGCTGGAGCGGGTGCAGCCCCTCCGGGGTGGCCATGCCCTCGATGGTGTTGACCTCTTTGCCCTCTACCTCGGCGCCAAGCACAAGGCAGGAGTCGACGATGCGGCCGTCGATGCTTACCGTGCACGCTCCGCAGTTGCCGTCGTTGCAGCCCTCTTTGGTGCCGGTCAGTCCGACCACCTCCCTGAGCGTGTCCAGGAGACTCATGTAGGGAGGCGTCAGAAACTCCATCTCCTGTCCGTTGATGGTGGTCTGGACGTGGACATTTCGCACTTTGTTCGTTGTCATGTCTGGGGTCCTCGTATGGGTTTTGGGTGACCTGGGAGTGTGGATTACAGCGTGACTCTGGCTCTCTCGACGGCTTTGTTCAGCGTGCGGCGGGTGAGCACGTCTACCAGGTGTCTCCGCTGCTCGATCGTGCCCCGCATGTCGTTTATGGGGCTGGCGCTCTCACGCGCCAGCTTGCCCGCGGCGTTGATCGAATCGTCGTTTACCGGCTTGCCTGCCAGAGGGTCCTCGTACTGCCCATCCCCGTCGTAGCCGCACAGGATGGGCGTGGGCCCGACCGAGGCGAGGGCGACACGGCTAGATACGAAATTCTCGCCGGACGAGTCGAGTTGCACCCCGGACGCCACGCCGGCCACGGCAATGTCCATCTCATTCCTTGGAATGAAGCGCTCGTAGGCCGCTCCGAATCCCGATGCGGGTTTTCCCATGCTTATGCTGACTACAAACTCACCGGCATCTAGAACTGTCCGTCCAGGCCCGGTGCAGAAGTCTTCGACGGAGACCTCGCGGCTGCCACTAGCGCCTACGACCTTGGCGACGGCGTTGTAGACGATGAGCGGGCCAATGCCGTCTGCGCTGGGCGCTGCGTTGCAGAGGTTCCCGCCAAATCCGGCCCTGGACTGGATCTGGATTCCTCCAATGAGAGATGCCGCGTCGACCAGGCCCGGGTACTCTGCTGAGATGCCCGGATCCTCGTAGAGCGCGTAGCAGGGAACCGCCGCGCCGAATTCAAGGCCGCTTGAATCGTGCTTGACCTGCACCAGCTCAGGGATGTTCTTCACGTCGACGATGGCGTCGAGCTCGTACCTTCCGCCCCGCAGTTGCACCAGAACGTCGGTGCCTCCTGCCAGTGGGCGGGCTCTGTCGCCGTGCTGGCTCAGAACGGCAACCGCTTCATCGACGCTCGTTGGGGCGACATATTCGAAAGGATGCAAATCCTTCTCCTTTCAACGCGCTAACCGGTCTCGTCCGGCCGTCTCTTGAGCGGCCGCCGTGCCGTGCGCGCCAACGTGCGCTCTGCAAGCGCACCCGTAGAGTGCCGCCATTATGCCTAACGGCAGTTATAGCTGCAATAAACGGTTTGAAGCCGTTGTGGGTTCAGCATCGTTACAAGCGAACATTCCGGCTGGCGCTGCGAGTCTTCTAAGTCTAAGTCGAGTGACGCGTCTTTCCCTTACTCGACGGCCGTCTTATCCGCAGCGCGTCGCAACACGGTTGCGCCAACGATCGCCGTGGCCGCCGCCGTCGCAATTCCCCCAACCGTCAGCGCAAACGGCGCGCCGAAGCTCTGCGCCAAGCCTCCCATGAGCAGACCGCCGAGCGCGGTTGCGCCCCAGGTGAACTGGTGAAGGCTCATCACCCTGCCGCGGTAACGCTCCTCGGTGAGAGTCTGGATTACGGTCGTATTCATCGTGCCGAACACCACTCTAAGGGCGCCGGTCACTCCCAGGACTACGGCCGCCACCAGTAGCGCGTCAATTCTCGCAAAGACCACTAGCCCCAATCCGTAGCACACCCCGGCCAGCGAAAGATAGAGAGCGGGCCGGACGCGCTTGCCGATAAGCGCGATCCCCACGGTACCGGCGAGTCCTCCAATTCCTCCCGCTAAAAGGAGGGATGCGTAGGTCCTCTCGGCGCCTGAAAACACCTCGTCGGTGAACACGGGAAGCAGCGTCTCGACCGAACCTCCGAATATGCCGGTGAATATCCCAAGGGCGATGACGCCCCATATCGCCGGGATGCCCCTGATGTACAGCAGTCCATCCACGAGTCCCTCCAACCAACCGGCCCCGCCGCTCGCCATCTTGTGTCCATCCGGTTTCATCAGCATCAGGGTCAGGACGGTGAGCAGGTAGGTGGCGGCTACGATGAAGAAAAGTCCCTCGAGGCCCCAGTTGAGCACCAGCGGAGCGAATATCGTTGGGCCGACGATAGATGCCCCGCCGAACACCAGGGAGTACATGGCGATGGCCCCGGCAAGGTGTTCCCGCGGGACTATGGTCGCCACCATCGCCGATCTCGACGGGATGTCGAATGACAGCAGCACGCCCGTGCAGGCTGAAATGGCGATTACGTGCCAGGGCCTGATTACGTCCGTGGCAATCAGGACTCCGGTTAGCAACGTTACCGCGGCGAATGCCAACCTGGTTGATCTGACGAGGTATAGCCGGTTGATCCTGTCTGCCAGAACGCCGCCCCACATCGATAGCAGCAGCACCGGCCCCAGGCTGGCCGTCGCCACGAGGCCCAGCATCACCTCGGAGTCGGTGAGCGTACGCATGAGCCACAGCCTGCCGTACACAAGCGCCCACATGCCGACGTTCGAGAAGGCGGCCGCAAGCCAGAAGTAGCGGTACTCGCGATGCCTGAAGGCCTCGAAACTGGTGCCGGACAGTAACGGGATCGGCGCCCTGAGTCGGCGGCTCATGCTCGATTACAACTCAACAGGGCCCATTTCGAACGAAGCGATTGGGGCGCCTCCAAGCGGCCGGTTCTACTGGGAGCGAGCGTAGCGTAAGGACTCTGCCGTTCAGCCCATCTGGCCCATGACGGCGCCGCCCAGAACGTGAACGTGAAGATGATCGACCATCTGACCGGCATTCGCTCCCTGGTTGATAGCCAGCCTGTAGCCGTCATCGGCAATGCCGCATTGCCGCGCCACCGTGGAGCCTACTCTCAGCAGATGGCCGAGCAGGGGCTCATGTTCCTCGCCCGTTCCTTCAATCGTCGTCACGTGTTCGCGCGGTATCACCAGCACGTGCGTGGGAGTGACCGGGCTGATGTCGGCGAATGCGTATGCCAGATCGTCGCCATACACCTCCGCGCTCGGTAGGTCGCCGCTCAGTATTAGGCAGAAGATGCAGTCCATAGCCATGGCATTTCGTACTTTACCAGTCCCCGCCCTTTGCCCTGCCTCGGCGAGGAGTCTATCCTGCCGCCGCGGCCATGAGCCGCTGCCGGTGGTAATTGGTGTCGCCGTACTCGGAGCGCCATTGGAGCGCGTGCCGCGTGAACAGGTGCAGGTCGTGTTCCCACGTGAAGCCGATCGCCCCGTGACACTGGTGCGCCAGGGAGCAGACGCGGGGCAGCTCCCTGTTGGCCTTCAACTTTGCAAAGGAGGCGGCCGGACCGGAACCGGACCCCTCCGCAGCGGCCCACGCCGCCTTTCTTGCCAGCAGCGTCATGGATTTCGCCGCAATCGCCATGTTGGCGCAGTGATGCTGCACGGCCTGGAATGAGCCGGCCGGCCGGCCGAACTGCCTTCGTTCGGAGACGTACTTGACGGTCAGGTCTACCACTCTTTGGGCCGCGCCTGCCATCTGTAGACTGCGGCCGACTGCACCCAGGAGCGTCAGGTTCTCGATAACGTCACGGCCTTTTCCCACCTCGCCAAGAACGGAGTCCTCCGGCGCCTCGACGTCGTGCAGCCGTGCAAGATACAGCGGAGACCCCGTTGAAGTCTGTAAGGGCGTCAGCTCCAGTCCGGCGGCGTTTTTCGAACGCACCAGAAACACCGTACAGTCATCTTCTCCCTGCCCTGTCGAGGCGCTTACCAGCATCAGATCCGCGTCAGCGGCAAATGGCACGAAGCGCTTCTCTCCGCTGATAGTCCATCCGCCTTGGGTGAAGCGCGCTGAGGTCTCCGGTGTCGGCCGCGCCCACGCCGGTCGCTCCTCGTGAATGGCCGGTGTTGCGACCATCTCGCCGGCCGCCAGAGCCGGAAGGTACTCCTGGCGCTGGCCGGAATTCCCAAGACGGTCGATAGCGGAAACGCCTAGCAGGGCGGTTTCCAACAATGGGCCGGGCGCAAGGGCGGCTCCCCACTCCTCAAGCAGCGATCCCATTTCCAGGATTCCCAGCCCGGCGCCTCCCGCCTCCTCAGGCACGAGTATGCTGGGCCATCCAAGCTGCGCGATCTCCTGCCACCATGAACCGCTGTATTCCTCGTCACCGGCAGCCGTCCCGCGAAGCGCGTCTTTGGACACGCGTTCCGTCAGGAACTCACGGGCGCCGGACGCGATCATCTCCTGCGTTTCCGACAGCGAGAAGTCCATGCTAGACAGCCCTTGACTTGGCACAGTGTTCGCCGGCCGGTTCAACGACGCGGGCTGTGCAATCGGACCCGGACGGGAAGGCTGGAGCGACGCGAGCGGTTGATGGTCTCATTTGACGGTTATTTTCTAGGCAGGCCGAGCCCGCGCGTGGCGATGATGTTGCGCTGGATTTCACTGGTGCCGGCGAGGATGGTCCCAGAGGTGTAGAAGATGCGGAGCTTGAGCAGCGTTCCACCCAGTTCCGCAAGTTCAGAGCCGGGCGCCAAGGGGCCATACATTCCGAGCGTCTCCACGGCGAAGTCGTGCACGCGCTGGTTGACCTCGGTAGCCAAGAGCTTGCTCATGGACGCGTTGGTGGCATGCGTTTCGCCTATCCCCTGCCGCCAAGCCGACTCATAAGTGAGAAGCCTTGCCGACTCAACTTCCACCTGGAGGTCGGCCAATTGGGCAGAGAACAGCGGGTCTTCGACCAGCAGCCCATTTCCACCAAGGCTCTTCGTCTGCGCCAAGCGCATTAGGTCGTCGAGGGTGCGGCGGGACCACCCTACGTAGTCGATGCCGGACCGCTCGAAGTCGAGCAGGCCGAGCCCGGTACGCCAGCCATTGTTAACTCCGCCTACGACGTTCTCGCGGGGGACTCGCACACCGTCGAACACAACCTCGTTGAAGCTGTGGTAGCCGGCCATGTTGATGATGGGGTTGACGCTCACGCCGGGGGACCGCATGTCCAGAAGGAACATGGTAATCCCGCGGTGTCGCTGGGCTTCGGGGTCGGTACGGGCCAACAAGAACATCCAGTCTGCGCGGTGCGCCAGGGTGGTCCAGACCTTTGCGCCGGTGATGACGAACTCGCCGCCGTCTTCCACGGCCCGGGTGGAGATGGAGGCTAGGTCGGAGCCTGAATCGGGCTCGGAGTACCCCTGACACCACTGGACCTCTCCCCTTGCGATGGGCGGCAGGAAGCGCCTTCTCTGCTCCTCCGTGCCGAAGTGGATGATGGCAGGGCCAATCATGCGGGTGCCGAAGCGGTCATTGCCGGGAGCCCTCCTGTAGGCCATCTCTTCGGAAAAGATGACCTGGGTGACGGGCGCCGCCGCTCTGCCGCCGTACTCCTCAGGCCACGACGTGCAGAGCCAGCCGCGGGCTGCCAGGCCGCGCTGGACGTCTCTATACAGCTGCCAATGGTCGTCGCGTGACTCGTCGGCGGGGCCCGTCCATCCGGCGGGCAGAGCCTCATCCAGAAAGGCCCTTAGCTCGTCCCTGAACTGCCGCTCTTCGTGAGTAAAGTCGAAGCGCATCAGTTGACCGGGACCGGTTGAAGGTCTACGCCGGGCCCCGCGGCCCCGCGGCGGATGCGACCGATAGGCAGGTGACCGTCTTGACGATGCCAGGGACTTGGTGCATCCCCTCGCTGATGAGAACGCCTATGCCCGGCAGGCTGTCCGCCTCGACGACGGCGATGATGTCGAACGGCCCTGTCACGGTATCGACGCTCTTCATCTCCTCTATTTCGCGAAGGGCCCTGGCGGCTTCGTTGGTCATGCCGACGGATGTTTCTATGAGGATGTACGCACGCGTTGTCATCAGGCGCCTCGTAACGGCTCGGTCAGTCCTGTTATCCGGCAAAACTGCGCGGGCCGGGAGTGGGGGGGTCAACTGGGTAGGAAATGCTATGCGCCGCGGGCCGCCGGTGTCAACGAAACGCGGGTCAGCTCATCCAACCTCTATTTGCAGCTATGCGGATATCGAAAAGTCATGTAAGTTAGCCGCTGCGGGCCCGTCTGGCGCCCATGCGGCGCTCTGACTTGGCATCGATCGAACATTTGCGCACTGGAAGACGGCTAGCGCACACGCGTTCCAGCCTCTATTTGCAGCTATGCAGATATCGAAAAGTCATGTAAGTTAGCCGCTGCGGGCCCGTCTGGCGTCCATGCGGCGCTCTGACTTGGCATCGATCGAACATTTGCGCACTGGAAGACGGCTAGCGCACACGCGTTCCAGGCATGAGGCTTACACGGCAGTAGAGAGCAGGGAACGCGCCTAAGCATAGGTCCGGTTAGAAGGGGTCTGCGCGGAGTCCGCACAACTAACGGTTGTCGGGACATCAAAGCCGGGACCCGCGTGACTTTCAGACTCCCCCGCTTAACGAGAGAAGTTGGATCACCCTCTACGCGTACCGGCCTTAACCCTTGTCCTGTTGCAGTTGGCGCTGTTGTTGCTCCTGGCGTCCGAAGCAACGTCTGCACAGGGCCAAAACAGTCCTCCGACGTTTGACGAGTTCGATGAAACAGAACGATACGCTACGGAGAACATGGCCTCCGGCACTGTTGTCGGAGGTCCTGTTTCTGCAACCGACCCCGACGACGATACGCTCACATACTCTCTGAGCGGTACGGACGCGAGCGCGTTCAACGTCACTAGCGGCGGCGGCCTGAGCTTCAAGAACTCGCCCAACTACGAGTCTCCTGCGGATTCCGATAAGGACAATGACTATGAGCTGTTGGTCAACGTGTCAGACGGCAAGAACGCCCAAGGAAACGACGACTCTTCCATTGACGCGAGCATTGAGGTAACCGTCAAGGTATCCAACTTGAACGAGACCCCTTACTTCGAGACTTGGAACTTGATCACGTCCCTCGAAGTGCGGGAGAACAGAGATGCGGACTGGTACATCGGCGATGAGATAGAGGCGAAAGACCCGGACGGCGACACGCTGACCTACTCGCTGACCGGCAGCGATGCAAGCGTGTTCAAGATCGGATCGTCGGACGGGCAGATCAAGATAAAGGAGGCGCTGGACTACGAGACCAAGTCGCGCTACACCTTCAAGGTTAGGGCTTCGGATCCAGGGGACCTGTACGCAGAAATAGAAGGGGAACTAATCACTAGACGATCCTAAAGTCCACCGCGAGACAAGAACCGCTGGAACTCGCCTTGACTGAATACGTGCTTTAGTCGGTTCTTGCCTGCCTGCCCTCTAAGCCACTGTTCCGCGCCATCTGAGTAGCCGCCGCCGTCCAGCACGATTATCGTGTCGAACTCGCCTTGCTGGATGGACAGTACCTCGAACGGGTACTTTTCTTCCACACTCCCACTGGACGCTTGCCACTTGCATTGAATGACCAGTCCGAGAGGGTACTTGTAGGGGTGAAACAGCAGGAAATCAACGCGCCGTGTCTTGGCGTATATGTCGCGCCCCACCTCGACCTGAGAAGCATAGACGGGCTGTCCCATGTCTCGCATGGCGAATATCAGGACGGGCGGCTGAATGCGCTCATAGCCTATCTCTTGAAGCTCCTCAGCAACGAACCGCTCCAACTGCCTACCCCGTCGATTCGCGCGCCGTCCGCTAGTCATAGGACGTAATCAGCAGCTCGCCCACTTCCCCGCGCCCATCTGCCTTGCAGTTGATGTTGCGAGGTGCGCGGACTGTGTGAAGCGTGAAGGGTTGGCGTCCGTAGAGGTCTCGAATCAATGGCGTGTCGGCATTCGAGACCATGACCGCCGCGCCCAGTCTGTGCCATTTGACCGCCGCATCCCGAAGTCGTCTCTGGTCGGCATCTGTGAAGCCGCCTGAATCGTACTCCGCGAACGTCCCATCATACGGGGGATCGGCATAGACGAAATCGCCGTTACTCGGATCTATCTTGGCAAAGTCACCCAAGCGCACCTCAGCCTTGTGAAGCACCTCAGACGCCGCGTGAAGGTTCTCAGCGTCGCAAATGGTGGGGTTCTTGTACTTACCCATCGGGACGTTGAATTGACCGCTCTTGTTGACTCGGTAGAGCCCGTTGAAACAAGTCTTGTTCAGGTAGATGAACCGGGCGGCAACCTCAATCGCGCTAGGTATGCCGTCCATCTTGCGGACTCTCAGATAGTGGTCTTTGGAGTGTAGCCGTGCGTGGTCTTCGAGCTTCGAGACAAGAGCGTGAGGGCTGTTTCTCACCACCTGATAGGTGAGGGCAAGCTCTTGATTCACGTCTGAGAGGTGCGCGGACCGTATGCGACTGTCTAGGGCAAAGAACACCGCGCCGCCACCTAGAAACGGCTCCCAGTAGACGTTGAAGTCGTCTGGCAGACGTTGGGCTATCTCTGGAATCAGAGTGCGCTTGCCACCTGCCCACTTGACGAACGGACGCGCCCGCGCTCGGTCGAGGTATGGACGCTCGGTATGCTGGATTATCTGGTCAAGCATCGCGCTCATGCTATCAACTCCCGATAGGGCAGAACGGCGTCCGCGCTCATGCCAACGTCTAGCAGGGTGTCAACGGTCTCACCCTTTTCGACGTTCTGTCTGAATGCTACGGCGTCGAGGTAGTTCTGAGTGTGCTTCCGACTCCACCAATGATGCGTCCCTATGTACGTTCGCTTGACCACTGCCCACATGGACTCAATGCCGTTGGTGGTGGTCTCTCCGCGCCTGTACTCGCGCCGACCGTGATTGATGCGGTCAACCTGATAGAAGTCGTCTAGGTGAGTGTATGCGCGGTTTTCGTCTGCGTTGATGCGAGTGCCCAGCGCAACGTTGTTGATGACGTGGGGGGTAATGCTCTTGGCTGTCGCATCGGGTACGTGGTAGGCCTTCAATGCCCCGCCGCGCTCTTTCATGCCGAACGCAACGGCTTTGGTCTTGGCTGAACCCGTCCCTTGTGTCCCTGGGGTTCTCTTGTCGAGGTGCTTGTTGTGCTCTTTCCCCCCGATGTAGGTCTCGTCGATTTCCACGTCCCCAGACAGCATCGCGTCGTCTATCAGCCGTGAAGCGTTCTGGATGCGCTGAATCATGTACCACGCGGTTTTCTGAGTGACAGATATGTCTCTGGCAAGTTGGACGCTGGAAATGCCCTTAGAGTGCTCAGTGACCAGGTAGATAGCCGCGAACCACTTTGGGAGCAACTTGATTGGACTCTCAGAGAAGATTGTTCCAGTGGTGATGCGAAACACCCGATTGCAGTCGGCGCACTTGTGGCGGCGTCCGTCTGAGTAGTGGTATATCTTCCGAGAGGATGCGCAGCGCGGGCAGAATGCCCCGTCCTTCCAGCGCGTAGCTTCTAGGTGGGATAGGCAGGCTTCAACCGTGCCATATTCTCGCGTGAACTCTAGTAGACTCTTCATCTTGACACCCTCCATACATGTAGTATATCATGGCTTTACAGGATCGTCAAGTATATAATTCCCAATAGAAGTGACAATCGAGGTAGAGGACGACGACACGGAAGCTCCCGGCAAACAGGACGCTCCCACCGTGAACGCCAGTGCAACGCTGGGCTATGGATCGCTGGACGTCAGCTGGACTGCACCCACGAACACCGGCCCTGAAATCACCGCGTACACCGTACGCTACCGCATCGAAGGAACGGGATCGACGGGCTGGGTCAAGGTGAAACTACCCGGAACATCCGCCTCCGCCACCATCTGCGGCCTCAGCGCCAACACCAAGTACGAGGTACAGGTGCGGGCCCACAACGATGAGGGTGACGGCCAATGGTCTAATACCGGCGAGGGCTCAACGCTTGCCGCCCCAGGCGGCTTGACCAACCAACCGCCGTGCTTCCCGCCTGACCTGATTACGTCACTGTCCGTAGCGGAGAACACGGCGGCCAACACGAACATCGGGAGTCCTCTGACGGCCACCGACGCGGAGAACGACACGCTCACCTATTCGCTGTCGGGCGCCGACTCCGGCTCCTTCAGCATCGCGTCATCCAGCGGGCAGATAAAGACTAATTCGGCATTGGACTACGAGACCAAGACCGGGTATTCGTTGACGGTTGGAGTCAGCGACGGCAAGAACGCATCGGGCGGATCAGATACTACGGTCGACGCTACTCTCAGCGTCACGATCACCGTTACCGGTGTAAACGAGGCGCCGAGCTTCCCATCGGACACGGTAACTTCGTTGTCCGTTGCGGAGAACACCGCGGCCAACACGAACATCGGCAGCCCGGTCGCGGCCACCGACCCGGAGGACGACACGCTCACCTACTCGCTGGCTGGCGCCGATGCCAGTTCATTCAGCATCGTGTCCACCAGCGGGCAGATCAAGACAAAGTCGGCTCTAAATAAGGCGACCAAGGACAGCTACTCACTGACCGTGCAGGTGAGCGACGGAAAGAACTCGACAGGCGGCACAGACACCTCGGTCGACACTTCGATCAAAGTCACCATCACGGTCACCGGCTCTAACCAGGCGCCGAGCTTCCCGTCAAACACCGTCACTTCACTATCCGTTGCGGAGAACACGGTGGCCAACACGAACATCGGCAGTCCGGTCGCGGCCACGGACCCGGAGAACGACACGCTCACCTATTCCCTGTCGGGGACCGACGCCAGTTCATTCAGCATCGTGTCCACCAGCGGGCAGATCCAGACGAAATCGGCGCTGGATAAAGAGCTCAAGTCGAGCTACTCGCTGACAGTTGGGGTCAGCGACGGGAAGAACTCGTCGGGCGGATCAGACACCTCGGTAGACGCGACTGTCAGCGTCACCATCACCGTTACGGACGTTAACGAGGCGCCGAGCTTTCCGTCGAACACCGTCAAGTCGCTATCCGTGGCGGAGAACACCGCTGCAAGCACGAACATAGGCAGTCCGGTTGCGGCTACAGATCCGGAAGGCGATACCGTCACCTACTCCCTGTCTGGAACCGATGCGAGCTCATTCAGCATCGTCTCTTCTAGCGGTCAGATCAAGACCAAGGCCGCGCTTGACCATGAGGCCAAGAGCAGCTACTCCGTCACCGTCGAGGCGTCGGACCCCAACAGCTTGAAAGGCCAGGCTTCGGTGACCATTTCCGTTACCGACGTCAACGAGAAGCCAAGTTTCCCGTCCACCACCGTCAAGTCGCTATCCGTTGCGGAAAACACGGCCGCGAGCACGAACATCGGCAGTCCGGTTGCGGCGGACGATCCTGAAGACGACACGCTCACTTACTCCCTGTCGGGGACCGACGCCAGTTCATTCAGCATCGTGTCCACCAGCGGGCAGATCCAGACGAAGTCGGCGCTGGATAAAGAGACCAAGTCGAGCTACTCACTGACGGTGGGCGTGAGCGACGGCAAGAACTCATCGGGCGGCACAGATACCGCGGTGGACGCGACTGTCAGCGTCACCATCACCGTTACGGACGTTAACGAGGCGCCGAGCTTTCCGTCGAACACCGTCACGTCGCTATCCGTAGAGGAGAACACCGCCGCAAGCACGAACATCGGCAGTCCGGTTGCGGCTACAGATCCGGAAGGCGATACCGTCACCTACTCCCTGTCGGGAACCGATGCGAGCTCATTCAGCATCGTCTCTTCTAGCGGTCAGATCAAGACCAAGGCCGCGCTTGACCATGAGACCAAGAGCAGCTACTCCGTCACCGTGGAGGCGTCGGACCCCAACACCTTGAAAGGCCAGGCTTCGGTGACCATTTCCGTTACCGACGTCAACGAGAAGCCGAGTTTCCCGTCCACCACCGTCAAGTCGCTATCCGTTGCGGAAAACACGGCCGCGAGCACGAACATCGGCAGTCCGGTTGCGGCGGACGATCCTGAAGACGACACGCTCACTTACTCCCTGTCGGGGACTGACGCCAGTTCATTCAGCATCGTGTCCACCAGCGGGCAGATCCAGACGAAGTCGGCGCTGGATAAAGAGACCAAGTCGAGCTACTCACTGACGGTGGGCGTGAGCGACGGCAAGAACTCATCGGGCGGCACAGATACCGCGGTGGACGCGACTGTCAGCGTCACCATCACCGTTACGGACGTTAACGAGGCGCCGAGCTTTCCGTCGAACACCGTCACGTCGCTATCCGTAGAGGAGAACACCGCCGCAAGCACGAACATCGGCAGTCCGGTTGCGGCTACAGATCCGGAAGGAGATACCGTCACCTACTCCCTATCTGGGACTGACGCTAGTTCGTTCACCATCGTCTCTTCTAGCGGTCAGATCAAGACCAAGGCCGCGCTTGACCATGAGGCTAAGAGCAGCTACTCCGTCACCGTAGAGGCGTCAGACCCCGACAGCTTGAAAAGCCAGACCGCAGTGACCATCTCCGTCACGGACGTTAACGAGGCGCCGGGCTTTCCCGCAGACGCGGTCACGTCACTATCCGTTGCGGAAAACACCGCCGCCAACACGAACATCGGCAGTCCGGTTGCGGCTACAGATCCGGAAGGCGATACCGTCACCTACTCCCTGTCGGGGACTGACGCGAGCTCGTTCACCATCGTCTCTTCTAGCGGTCAGATCAAGACCAAGGCCGCCCTTAACCGTGAGACCAAGAGCAGCTACTCCGTTACGGTCGAGGCGGCTGATCCCAACAGCTTGAAAAGCCAGGCTTCGGTGACCATTTCCGTTACGGACGTAAATGAGGCGCCGTCATTTCCCTCAAACACCGTCACTTCGCTATCCGTAGCGGAGAACACGGCGTCCAACACGAGCATCGGCAGTCCGGTTGCGGCGAGCGACCCGGAGGATGACGCGCTTACCTATTCGCTATCCGGCGCTGACGCCAGTTCGTTCAGCGTCGCGTCGTCGAGCGGGCAGATAAAGACAAAGGCAGGGCTGGACTACGAGACCGACAGTAGCTATGCCGTTACCGTCACCGCGACCGATCCCGGCGGCTTGTCGGACGACGTTGCGGTGACCATCTCAGTCACCGACGTCAATGAGGTTCCGGTATTTCCTTCGACCATCGTCAAATCCTATTCCGTGGCTGAAAACACCGCTTCCAAAACGGACGTCGGCAGTCCGGTCGCGGCCAGCGATCCGGAGGACGACGCACTCACCTATTCCCTGTCCGGCGCTGACGCCAGTTCGTTCAGCGTCGCGTCGTCCAGCGGTCAACTCAAGACTAAATCAGACCTGGACTATGAGACCAAGACCGGCTATTCGCTGACTGTGCAGGTTAGCGACGGCAAGGACTCCTCGGGAGATCCTGACTCCGCCGTGGACGCCACCGTCAGCATTACAATCACGGTCACAGGGGTAAACGAGGCCCCGTATTTTCCGTGGGACACGATCACGTCCCTATCCGTACGTGAGAATAAAGCCTCTGGCACGTACGTCGGTGATCCCGTGGAGGCCGAAGACCCGGAGGACGACACGGTCACATATTCCCTGTCGGGAACGGACGCAGGTTCATTCGAAATCGACTCTTACAGTGGGCAGATCGAGACGAAGTCGGCCCTGAACTACGAAGCGAAGAGTAGCTACGCAGTTACCGTCAAGGCGTCCGACTCCGGCGGCCTGTACGGCACGGCTGGGGTGACGATCGCCGTTAAGGATGACGGCACGGAGGCGCCCGGCAAGACCGGCACGCCCACCGTTACTCCAACTGAATCGCTGGGCCATGAGTCCCTCGACGTAAGTTGGACTGCCCCGCAGAATAACGGCCCTTCCATCACCGAGTACGGCCTCCAGTACCGGATCGAGGGGACGGGAGACGACGGATGGACGTCCCTTACCCAGGAGGACGGTTCCGCCCTGTCCGCCACCATATCCGGTCTACGTGCAAGCGCCCAATATGAGGTGCGCGTACGCGCCGTCAATGACGAAGGAACCGGGGCTTGGTCTGAGATCGGCGAGGGCACGACTCTTTCGTCTCCTCCCACTAACACTGCTCCAGTCTTTGACGATGGGGAAAGCGCCAGCCTGAGCATCGCAGAAAACACGGCCGCCAACGCAGATGTCGGCAGTCCGGTCGAGGCCGAAGATGCCGAGGACGACGCGCTTAACTATTCGCTGACAGGTACGGATGCCGGCTCGTTCAGCATCGTGTCGACAAGCGGGCAGATCAAGACGAAGTCAGCCCTGGACTACGAGACCAAGTCGAGATATTCACTCACGGTCAACGTTACCGACGGCAAGGGGCCACACGGTGAGACGGACGACTCGGTGGACGACACCATCAGCGTGACCGTCACGGTGAACAACGTAGACGAGCCGCCGGCCATTACCGGACCGAGCGCAATTGCCGTAGCTGAAGATTCAAGTGGCTCTCTAGGGGCCTACTCAGCTACCGACCCCGAGGGTCTGGCCGTATCGCTGTCTCTGGAGGGCGCTGACAAGAACCTGTTTGGCATTAGTCAAACTGGAACCTTGACGTTCGGCGCTCCGCCCGACTACGAAGATCCCCAGGACACCGGCAGTAACAACGTATACGGCGTAACGGTTGTGGCATCCACGGGCGGCTCGCCACAGGGTCCATCAGGACGGCTGAGCGTGGAGGTGACGGTCCAAAACGTTGAAGAACCGGGGGCCGTCACGCTTTCCACCAACAAGCCCATTGTGGGCACGGCGGTTACAGCCTCCCTGGCGGATCCCGATGGGGCGATGACCAGCCTCTCCTGGAAGTGGTACACCCAAGACGACCTGAATCCTGATCGTTGGAACAGGATAGACAACGCTACTAGCGAGAACTACGCGCCGGCAGATGACGACGCCGGCAAAATACTGAAGGCGTCGGTTTCTTACGACGACGGGCAGGGTTCCGGCAAGTACGCCGAAAAAGCCGCCACCGCTGAAGTGTCGGCCACTCCAAACACGGCGCCCTACTTCCCGACGGGAACGGTCACCGGCATGGCCGTTTGGGAGAACACCGCCGTGGGCAAGAACATAGGAGACCCGGTACGTGCAACCGACGGCGACGGAGACGCGCTGACCTACTCCCTGTCGGACGATGACGCGAGCGCGTTTGCCCTGGACGAATCTACCGGTCAGATAAAGGTCAGCGCCGCCCTCGACTTCGAGGTGAAGTCCCTGTACGCGGTTACCGTCACCGCGACCGATCCGGGCTATATGGCCGTCAGCGCCGCAGTGACCATCCAGGTAAGAGACGACCAGACCGAGGCCCCGGACCGGCTCTCGGCGCCCGTCGTAATTCCGAATAGACATGAACCGGTCAACACCCTGACCGTAAAGTGGAAACCTCCCGTCATCCTGAAGCCGTCGGTCAACAGTTACGACCTCCGATACAGGATTGTTGACGATTCTAGCTGGACGCAAATTCAGGCCGGAAGCGACAAGACTTCCATTGACATAAGCGGAGCCCTACGCGCTACCGAGTACGAGGTCCAGGTGCGGGCCAGCAACGACGAGGGCACAGGCCAATGGTCGCCGACCGGCAAGGGGGCGACGTTGTCGGCAAAGCCCATCAACACTGCGCCTGAATTCCTCGACGGCGACGGCACGACCAGGCCGGTTGCCGAAAACGCCGCCAGTGGAACGAAAGCCGGCGGGCCGGTCGTAGCCGACGACCCCGACGCGATCGACGCCCTCGTCTACTCGTTGCGCGGAAATGACGCTGCCCTCTTTGAAATCGACGCCTCAAGTGGCCAACTGACGACCCTACGGGCATTCGATTTTGAAAGACCCTCCGACTCGAACTTGGACGGCGTCTATGAGGTTGCGATTGACGTAGTGGACGGCAGGGACGACGAGGGCAACCCGGACACCTCAGTCGATGCCACGATACGTGTGAATATCACGGTGTCGGACGACGACACGGAGGCTCCCGGCAGGCCCGGCCCTCCGGCCGTGGCCGCCGGCGCATCCTTCGGCCATGAACGACTGCAAGTCACGTGGGCGGAGCCGGGCAATGCCGGGCCACCCATCACCGGCTACAACCTGCGGTACCGGGCCACCGGAAGCGCCCAGCATCCATGGCGCCGGCTCAATGCGGGGCTATCCTACACATTTGCGGTCACCGGGCTGTCGTCCGCCACGGCCTATGAAGTCCAGGTGCAGGCGGTGAACGACGAGGGGGCAAGTTCGTGGTCAGAGTCTGGAAGCGCGTCCACCGCTGAGGCTCCTCCGATAGCGACCCGTCCGGCAAACCCTTCGGCAGAAAACTCACCGACCCCGGCGGAATCCCAGGCCGGCGGGGAGACCGGCCCGCATGACTTGGCCGGAGTGACAATACAGCCTTCCCCGATTATTGCTGTCTCGAATCACGTGGTTGCGCTGACTGCCACTTCATACGATGGGAATAGTCAGGCATTGCCTCGCCGGGCCAGCGGGATCACCTACAGCTGGTCTTCCAGCATCGGCGGCACGTTCCGCCCCAACAATGTCGCGCACGCCTACCAGACCCGTTTCACTCCTGCCGGGCCCGGCACAGGCCTGATAGTCGTTACCGTCACGCAGGGCGCCTCGGAGGCAACCGCGGCGGCGCGCCTGGAGGTGACTGGCATGGAGGCGGCCCCTTCTCCGACGCCTCAGCCAACCGCCGTAGTAGTGGAAGAGGCTGAGGCTTCGACTGATGACCTACCGGTCATGGACTTTCCTGAGGGAGCCATTGGAGCCGGGCTGTCGGCGTCGGAGGACACTAAGGTCCTCTTGCCTTCCGGCGCCGTCGCGATCATTCCGGCGGGCGCGGTGTCCGTAGACGAAGCGTGGGTCTACGTGAGGGACATTGATCCATTGACGATAGCCATTCCCGACGATGCGGCCTTCACGGTGGGCAGCCATGCAATTGAACTGGCCCTAATCGACTCCGCCGGACTGCCGATAGACAGCCGGCTTGTGACCGGCCACGTGCGCGTCTGCTTTCCGTACAGCCACGAGGACTTGAAGGCGGCCCACGGGGGCGCACACGGCGTCGGAGTGGTCCGCCGGAACGGGGATGGCATGTATGAGCGGCTGCTGAGCGGCAATGAACTGGTTGCGATGGTCTCCTGCGCCGATGCCTACGGGACTGGACTGTTCATCTTAGGTCGTGACCTTGCGCCTGCGTCACCGTCCCCATCGCCCGCCACTCCTGCGCTTGTTCCTACTCCTACTCCTGTGCCGACGCCAACGCCAATGCCCGGCCAAACTCCCTCGCCCCCTGTGACGGGAGGAGGTTCGCCGGGATCAGCTCTGCTGGCCGTGGCCGCACTCCTGGGACTCCTGCTCATGGGCCTCGGCGCCGTAACACTCAAACGCAGCGCTTCCGGCGACAGGTAAGGGGAGGGGACGGTCTTGCCATATCCCGGCCAACGACTCCGGCCGGTTCCTCCCGCGCATCTGAGAAGTCCGGCCCGCGCTAGGGGACTCAATTCCCTATTCCCTTAATATCTGGTGAGCGGACGAAGCGATACGCTTCTTCTCACTGAGGGCTTACACATGGAC
Source organism: Dehalococcoidia bacterium (assembly GCA_963663555.2). Classification (GTDB taxonomy): domain Bacteria; phylum Chloroflexota; class Dehalococcoidia; order Lucifugimonadales; family Lucifugimonadaceae. The sequence continues at coordinate 167,724 of CAXXNJ010000009.1, read as the reverse complement.
CTGGCCTGGATCGCGCCTGCTATAGGCACGACCATCGTATATGCCGGCATAACGATCGGTGACAAGCTGATCCTTACTCGCCTGCGAATCGGCCTGACCGCGTTCTATTTCTTCACGGGTGCGGCCCAGTTCGTTACGGCGCTGATCGTATTTGCCGTCTACCTTCCGGGCGACCTGCCGATGCGGTCATCCCTAGAGGCGTACGGCGGCGGGCTGTGTTGGGGCACGGGGCTGATGCTGATGTTCTGGGCCCTCACGCGGGAGGAGGTCTCCAGGGTGGCCCCGCTTTGGCATACCTCACCGGTCTTCGTGGCGGTAGTGGCCGTGTTCCTGCTTGGAGAGTCCCTCGAAAACCTCCACTGGGTCGCCATCGCGCTGGTAGTGTTCGGCGCTGCCGCGGTGTCGATCAGGGGAGGCGACCTCAGGAGCGGTTTCGGATTCAGCCCGACCTACGCAGTTGTGCTGGCCGGCGCGGTAATCATCGGCACGGGGCAGCTGTTGCTGAAGGAGTCGTCCGACGACATGACCGTCTGGCCGGTGATGGCTTTTCGCGCACTCGGCCTCGCCACTGCGATGTGCGTACCCTTCTTGAGACGGGATACCCTGCGAGATCTTGTACGCTTCATGAGGTCGCCTCGCAATGCGCTGGCGATCTCCATAAATGACGGCATTGGGCCTTTCTTCGGTAACCTGCTTCTGCTCTGGGCGATAGCCGACGGCCCGATTTCGCTCGTCAGCGCCGTCCTCGGCACTAGGCCGGTCTTCGTTCTCGCCGGCGCAATGGGGCTGAGCAAATTGGCCAGCGACCTGCTCGATGAAAGGATGACCCGGTCCGACGTTGCGATCAAGGCCATTGCCACGGCCGCAGTGGTCGCCGGAGTTGTCATAATCGCCCTGGCGTGATGAGCGCCGGAGAATCGAGGTGAAAAAGTGATCATTGTCAGAAGGACCTACCTGCCGCTTCCCGGAAAGGGCGGCCAGCTTCTCGGGCTGGTCAAGCAGGCCGCGGACGCCATGGCCGAGGCCGGTTTCGAACGCCCGGTCGTTATGCGCGGATGGCACGGCAAGCACGGAGCCCTACAAACGGAACAATCGTGGCCCGACATCGCCTCCTACGAGGCGTCCCGCGGCGTAGTCAGGCGCACGCCCGGCATAACAGGGGTCTTTTCCCACATATATCCCCTGCTGGCGGAGACTCACACGACAGAGGTCTTCGAAGTCGTCGAATAGCCAGCCGTCTCGCGCTTGCTCTCCCTGACCGCCGGCGCTACGGCTACAATCGACCCATTGGCAGAAAGGACTTAGATGAATACGGAGATCCTTGCCGACCTACTCAAGCCTGCCTCTAAGAGCGACGTCGCAGTACACGTACCCGGCGGCCCTGTTGTCGATTACCTGACGCTTGGCGACGAAGTAGAACGCGTCGCCGGCCTGCTTGCGGCCGCCGGGGCGGAGCGCGGCCGGCCGGTGTCGATCGTCCTGCCGAACGGCTTGGAGTTCGTTGTCGTCTTCCTAGCCGTAGCCCGCTGCGGCGCCGTGGCAGCCCCCTTGAATCCGGCCTACACGGCGGAGGAGTTCACCTTCTACGTGGAGGACGCCGGCTCCACGCTTGCCATCGTCCCCACGGGTGGTCATGCCGCGCGGGATGCGGCGGCCCAAATGGGCGTGACGGTCATAGAGGCCGCCTTGGATGGGTCAACTTTGACGCTTTCCAGGCACGGCTACGCCCTCACCGCGTCCCGCGACGCTGAGCCTCCCTCGCCGGAAGACACCGCCCTGTTCCTGCACACCTCCGGCACTACCAGCAGGCCAAAGGGAGTGCCGCTCACGCATACCAACCTCATGTCCTCCCTCTCTAACATCCGCCGCACCTACCAACTCACGCCGGATGACGTATCGATGATCGTGATGCCGCTGTTCCATGTGCACGGGCTGCTTGGTGCCGCGCTCAGTACGCTCAACTCCGGCGGCACGGCGGCCGTTCCGGATCGCTTCTCGGCAAGCCGCTTCTGGGCGGAGCAACGCGAGTCGGGCGCCACCTGGTATTCGGCTGTGCCAACCATCCACCAGATCATCCTTCAAAGGGCTGACGACGACGGCGCGCCGCGCCGCTCCTTCAGGTTCATCCGTTCTTGTTCGGCCGCCCTTGCGCCGTCCGTTCTGGAAAAGCTTGAAAACCGCTTTGGCGCGCCGGTATTGGATGCGTACGGCATGACCGAGGCGTCGCATCAGATGTGCTCCAACCCGCTGCCGCCTGCCGCAAGGAAGATGGGCTCCGTGGGGCCGGGCACGGGCGTCGAGATAGCCATCATGGACATCGAGCGGCCGGGCAGGATGCTCGCCCCGGGAAAGACAGGCGAGGTGACGATCAAGGGCCCCAACGTGACGCACGGATACAGCAATAATCCCGATGCCAATGCCGAGGCTTTCATGGACGGCTGGTTCCGCACGGGCGACCAGGGAGTTTTGGACGAACGCGGATACCTGACGCTGACGGGGCGCATAAAGGAGCTGATCAACCGGGGCGGCGAGAAGATATCCCCGCTGGAGGTGGACGCCGCGCTGCTACAGCACCCGGCGGTTGCGGAGGCGGTCTGCTTCGGCGTGCCGGACGAGAAGTACGGGGAGTGCGTTCAGGCCGCCGTCGTGCTGAATGGGCAGTGCGGCGAGGATGATCTGATCGGCTTCTGCCGGGAACGGCTGGCGGACTTCAAGGCCCCCGACAGGGTCTACGTGACCGGCAGCCTGCCCCGAACCGCGACCGGCAAGATCCAGCGCCGCAACGTCGCTGCGGCATTTACCGGCGGCGGCTAGCTCCGTCAGACGGTCTGTACCCCGCCGGCGCTCTCCACGTCGAAGGCCTCTCCGCGGATCGCGGTGACCTCCTCGCGTAGTCTCGCGAACTCATTCCGGTACGCCCGCGCCATGATGCCGCCGTCGTAGGTGTGCAGGACGAAGCGCGCGCCCAGCCTAACGGCGCGCAGCGAGTCTTCCGGCTCGTCGTGGTGGATCATCACCGCCACGCCCCGGCTCTCGGCCTTCGCCACTATCGTCTTCAGAACCTCGACGTAGGCCTCATGCTCCAGCTCGTCCGGCGCGCCCAGGGACGTCGTCATGTCGTTGGGGCCTACGAACAGGCCGTCGATGTCACCGGCGTCTAGGATTTCGTCGAGGCGTTCGACTGCCGGCACACTCTCTATTCCGATGATGATCAGGTGGTCCTTGTGCATCTCCTTGAGGTACTTCTCCGACTTCTCACTGGGAAAGACGCCGGTATCGAGCGCTCGCTCAAGGTACTCGCCCTTGAATGGATGCAGCTTGGCGGCGGCCACGCAGGCCCGTACCTCTTCGACCTGTTCGCAGTACGGAACGAGCACACCGTCGGCCCCGGCGTCCAGCGCCATGGCGACGAGCGTGGGGTCGGGCGAGGCTATGCGGATGAACGGCGCAACGCCGGCGAACTTCAACATCATGGAAAGAGATGCCATGTGCGAACGGTCACGTGAGCCGTGCTCGCAATCGACTATGGCGTAATCGACCGTGCTTGCAGCCATGACCTGAGCCCACTGAGGGTTGACCATGAAGTCCAGCATAGTGCCGAACACCGTGCCGCCGGAAGCGAGCCGTTCCTTGAGAGTCTTCGAGTCCATTCAGCCGTCCTTCCGCGCTATCGCGTCTATCGCGAAGCTACTGCAAAGCCGTTCCCAGGCAGGCGCGGTCCACTTTCGCTCTCTACAAGAGCCGGCCTGGTTGGCGCAGCGTCTCCCGGCTATGCGCCATTTTGCAAATCTTGGCCCGGCGCGCCCGCTTGTTCTAGGTAGCGTATCGCGGTAATCACGATTGCAGAGACGGCCGCGGGCCAGGTCTCCGGAGCGATGTCGAACCGCTGGTGGTGCGAGGGGTAGTGAGTCGCCTGGTCCTTTCCCGCCGTTCCAACCATGTAGAAGACGCCCGGCTTCCGATTGAGCCAGTTGAACATGGTGTCGGCGGCTAGGCGCGGGTGCCGCATCTCGATGGTCTTTTCGACTCCCAGCGTCTCGTGCAGCGCCGAGCGCATTACGTCTACCTCGTGGGCGCTCGAGATGACCGCCTGCAGGTTGCGGGACTCGTAATAGACCTCGCAGGTCGCTCCGAAGGCGGCGCAAATTCCGCGGGCCATCTCTTCTACGCGGCCCGGCATTTCGTCTCTAAGCGACTCGTCGGATACTCGAAAAGTCCCTTCAAGCTCGACGCGCTCGGCGATTAGGTTCGGCATTCGGCCGCCGCTTATCTTGCTGAAGTGCATGGATACGGCCTCGCCAATGTCGAAACTGGATGCCAGCCCCTGCAGGGCCGTGATGACGTGGCCGGCGACGTTGATGGCGTCTATGCCGGTGTGGGGCACCGCCACGTGCGACTCGCGGCCGGTGATCGTTATGCGCACGGTGTCGTTGCCGGTAAATGCCGGGCCTACCCTCAGCGCTATGGAGCCCGTCGGCCAGTCGGGATAGAAGTGCGAGCCGAACACGGCGATCGGTTCCGGGTTCTCCAGCGCGCCGTCTTCGATCATGGCCTGCGCTCCGCTCTTCTCGCCCTTCGGCGTCATCTCCTCGGCCGGCTCGAACAGGAACTTGACGCTGCCGGGGATGGCGCCCTTCAGCTCGGACAATATCTCCGCAGCGCCGAGAAGCGCCGCCACGTGGCCGTCGTGGCCGCACAGGTGGGCTACTCCCTCGTTCACCGACTGGTAAGGCCGCCCGCACAGGTCTAGCATCGGCAGCGCGTCCATCTCCGCTCTGAAGGCGATGCACCCGCGGTCTTCGCCGGATTCACCGTGCAGCATCCCGATGACGCCCGTGCCACCCACGCCTTCTCGCACCTCGATGCCCAGCCGGTCCAGCTCAGTGGCGCAGATGCCGGCGGTCCGATGCTCCTGGAACCTCATCTCAGGATGCTTGTGCAGGTCTTCCCTGACCGCCTGGACGGTGTCTGAGATTTCGCCGGCCCTGCGCCGGACGTGGGCTGGGAGGGATTGAGAATCTGGTAACTTCATGGTCAGTCAACCTTACAACGCGTACGGAGCGGGTGTCTGTCTTCATCTCTTAATGGCACGCGCCCATAATTGAGTCGTTAGGCAGACTCAAAGACACGGAGAGAGGCCAGTTGATGCGACAGGACGTCCAGTTCGATTTTTACTTCATCAGGCACGGCGAGTCGGAGTCGAACGCAACTCCCGGCTTGGCGGGAGGGACAAACTACGACGCGCCTATGACGGAACGGGGGCACAGGCAGGCCGAGGCGCTCGGCAGGCGGCTCGCCGGAGAGGGCGTGGAGTTCGACGGGGTCTACTCCTCCTCTTTCATCCGGGCCGTTCAGACTGCCGAGGGTATGCTGCGCGGCATGGGCCAGACCGGCAGGCAGTTCGAGCGTGTAGACGCCATAGTGGAGCGTCAGATTCCCTCTTGGCGCGGCCGGAAGCTCTCTGAGGTGCTGACGCCTGAGGTCGTGATGTCGTCGGCCTCGAAGGGAATCTGGTTCCGGCCGGGAGACGGCGAGTCCTACAGGGACGTGGAGCGAAAGGCTTCAGGCTGGATCGAGGACGAGTTCCTGCTCAATCCGGCCTGGCAGGACGCCGGAGGCTCCCACACCATCGCCGTCGTCTCTCACGGCGACACTATGCGCAGCATGTTCCACTACATCATGGGCTTCAACGACCGCCTTACCTTGAGATTGCGGATCGACAACTGCTCCATATCGAGGTTCAGGTTCGACGAGCAGGCATGGGCGGTCATTTCGATCAACGACGCCGCGCACACGCTGGAGCTCGGCGACGTCAACCGCGAGCGCGACGCCATCCCAGGCTTCCGTTTGGAAGGGCGCGGCTAGCGTATGTCCGGTATCTCCTCGACCCCTGAGCGGTGCGACCGTTCCCAGGCGTCTAGCACCGCCATTACGTTTCTGCCGTGAATCTGCGGGACCGGCGTATCGTCGTCGTCCCGGAGCAGTGAGTCTATGAACTCCCGGAATTCCAGGACCATTGGGGTCGTGCCCTTCGACGGGCTCGGGGCGCCACTCCTCACCTGAGCCAATCCAGAAGGAGGTCTCTTGGTCTCCCTGCGGCCCGTATGCGTTGCGGTACTTTGCCTGGCCGGCGGTGAAGAAGTAGTCGCCGCCGTACTCCGTGACGCCGGTCTTCCAGCCGATGCGGCTGATGACGGCAGCCTTGCCGCTCTTCCAGCGAATCAGGCACATGCCTGTGTCATCGGCTGCGACGCCGGGGAAGCAGTAGTTGTCGGTGATGCCGCTGACCGTGGCAACGTCGTTGCCGAATATCCACAGCAGCCGGTCAATCAGGTGCGTGCCGTCCATCTGACCCATTCCGCCGCCGAGGTCGCGGTCGAGCATCCACGGCGGCCTGGCCTCGGGGTTCAGCGGCTTGTGCCACATCTCGTGCGCCATGATCAGCTCGCCCAGCCGCTTCGAGTCGGCGGTATGCTTCATCTTGCGAACCGTCGGAAAGTAGCGCTGCGTGTGGGCCGTCATCAGCTTGACGCCGTTGCGATGCGCGGCTTCCAGCATGTCGTCGCACTCCGGCAGGTAGACCGCCATGGGCTTCTCCAGGTAGACGTGCTTGCCGTGCGCTGCGGCGTCTATGGCCGCCTGCCTGTGCAGCCAGTGCGGCAGCGTACCGATGACCAACTGCACGTCGTCCCGCTCAAGCGTCTCCCGGTAGTCGGCTACGAAGTCGACGTCCGGGTGGCCGAGCTTCAGGGGCGCGACCTGCTCCTCGCGCGGCTCGGCCACAACCTTCATGGACGCGCCGGGAGTCTCCTTTACGATGTCGATGTACCGGCCGCCGAGCCGGCCGACGCCAAGTACCGCTACTCCGAAGGTCATCTTTCCGGCCTTTCCGTCCATCAGGGATTGACTACGTTCTGCGGCTTGCCTTCCAGGAAGGCAAGGGTGTTTTCGACAACGCCCTGGTTCAGCAGGTCCAGCCCTTCCGGCGTCATGTCGGCGATGTGGGGGGTGAGAATGACCTGCTCGCAGTACAGTATCGGGTGGTCTTCGGGGAGCGGCTCTTCCTCAAACACGTCCAGGGCTGCGCCGCCCAGGTGGCCGGAGTTGAGCGCGTTCATGAGAGCGATCTCGTCGACGATAGGCCCGCGTGCCACGTTGACCAGCAGAGCGCCGGGCTTCATAAGCGCCAGTTCCCGCTCTCCCAGCATGTGGTACGTATCCGGCGTCTGCTGTACGTGAATGCTGATCACGTCGGAGCGCACGAGCACCTCATCCAGGCTGGCGAACTCGACTCCAAGCGCGGCAGCGCGTTCGTCAGACGGGTTAAACGTCCAGGCGAGTACGTTCATGCCCACGGCGCGGCACAGTCTGGCCATCTCGGCGCCGATGTTCCCCGTGCCTATGATGCCCACCGTCTTCCCGGCCAGGAATACGCCGTCCATCTTGGTCCACATTCCCTGCCGCATGGTGTCCATGTACCAGGACAGCCGCTTGGCGATGGCCCACATCATCGCGAAGGAGTGCTCTGCAACCACCGGCGCGGTCTTGCCCGGGATGTTGGAAACCAGCACGCCGTGCTCCTTCGCAGCCACGAGGTCTATCGAATCGGTGCCGATGCCGCAGACGGTTATCATGCGGAGGTCGGGCAGCCGCTCGAGCGCTTCCCGCTGCCACTGCACGTAGCTGCGGGAGTTGATGATGGCCGCGGCGCCCTTCACGCGCTCCAACTGCTCCGAAAAGTCGGCCGGCCTATTCGTGAACAGCCGCACCTCTGCGCGCTCCCGGAGCTTGTCGACCCAGGGTGACCCCTGGCATTGGGGCGGATCGTCCGAGGGTATGGCGACAATCGGTCTGGTCTGGGTCAAGGCTACTTTTCCTTGGCTGTTCATCGCGCCTGACCGGACCCGTTCCGGCCAGTCCGGTCACTGCGGGGCCTGCACATAGGCCCGTTAGGGTTGGATTGTACCGCGAAGGCGGCGCCTGGCCCCAAGTAGCGCGCCGGGATATCTTGCAAACCGTCTTTGGTATGAAGATAGGTTCCCGGACGGGCGCGCCGCCGGAATGTGTTTGAATACTAATCCAGACGCTGGCAGGGATGGCAAGGCGCGGTCTCCGCAACCGCCGGGGACAACTGGTCTATGATTTCATTACCGCGGCATACCTTCCGGCCACGCCCGGATCTGCCTGCGCAGATTCTAGCTCTGCCCAAGGCGGCGCCAAGACGATGAAGAATACGAACATTCCCGCCAGCGAACTCCATACTTGCTATGAGGGTCACGATTGCGCCAACCGCATCGGTGACTTCTTGGGCGAACGTCCGGCGCAGCTCCTTCTTACGCTGGCCTCGGCCTCGCCGCGGAGAGTGGAAATCCTCAAGTCGGCGGGATACCGTTTCGGGCGGGCGGCCTCCCGGCTGGATGAGCGGAGCGTACCTGGAACAGGGCCGGCTGCTGTTACCGTCAGAATCGCCGAGGCCAAGGCCCGGGAAGTCTCCGCAAGGATTCCCGGCTCTGTCATCATCGCAGCCGACACGTCAGTGGTGTTGGACGGCGAGGCGCTGGGCAAGCCGGATTCCGCGGCCGAAGCGCGGCGGATGCTCATGGGACTGCGCGGCCGCTGGCACGAGGCGATAACCGGCGTCTGCGTTGTGGCGGCGAATGGCCGCCTGCGCAGCGCAAGCGCAACCACGCGCGTCTCGGTCCGCAGCTATGACCGCAAAGAGCTCGAAGACTACTTAGCGTCCGGTCTGCCCATGGATAGGGCAGGCGCTTACGGCATCCAAGATCGTCCTTTCGCGCCGGTCAGAACGTATGATGGTTGCTATCTGAACGTCGTTGGCCTTCCGCTGTGCGTCGCGGCGGATCTCCTTGCCTGGGCCGGCATCGTGCCGGACGCGGGAGACCCTCGATGCTGCGCCCGCAAGGGTTCGGCTGAGCGGGGTGACGTGAACCTTGGGGTATTAGAGTGAACTTCCTGGGCGTAGGCGGCCTCGAGATCATCGTGATTGCGTTGGTCGGGTTCCTCGTGCTTGGCCCCAAGCGGCTCACGCAAGGCGCTCGCACCGCGGCAAAGGCGCTCAACGAGCTGCGGCGCCAGCGGGATGACCTGACCGGCATGGTGGCGGATGCCGTGGATCTGGAGAGCCTGGACGGTTTGGACGAGACGCCGCCGTCGTCGAGCGTGGCTCGCCCCGGCGGTGACCGCCGAACTCCCCCGGCGACCGATGAGACGGCAGACGCGGCGCGGGAGCGCAAACCTTGAGCGACAGGCAGGCATCGGTCATGGACCACCTGGGCGAGGTGAAGTCCCGCCTGATTCGCTGGGTGATCGTGCTGATAGCCATGACGGCGCTGGCGTTCGTCTTTCACGAACGCATACTGGAGTTCCTGCTGGCCCCTGCCGCAGCCCTCAATCCGGAGACCGACGGCAAGCCGATCTTTACGGAACTCACCGAGTTCTGGGGCGCCACGGCCAAGGTGTCGGTACTGACGGGTTTTGCGCTTTCACTGCCTTTCCTGATGTGGCAGCTCGTGATGTTCGTGCGGCCCGGCCTCACGCCGGTGGAACGGCGGTACCTGTACCTGCTCATGCTCGGCGGGCTGGGCGCTTTCGCAGCGGGCGTGGCATTCGCCTACTACGTGCTGTTGCCCCCGGCCATTAACTTCCTGCTCTCGTTCGGCGGCGACGTGGCGACGCCGCTCATACGCATAGGCTCCTACGTGAACCTGCTCACCACGCTGCTGTTCTGGATGGGCCTCATATTCGAACTGCCGATAGTTATCTTCTTTCTGACTCGCATAGGCGTGGTGAAGACCAGTTGGCTGGGCAGACAGCGCAGGTGGGCCGTGCTGCTGGCGTTCGTGCTTGGGGCCGCAATAACTCCAACCTTCGACCCGTTCAACCAGACGCTGGTGGCGCTTCCCGTAATAGTCCTGTTCGAGGCGGGCTACTGGCTTGGCAAGCTCGGAGAACGCTGGCGCAGCAGTGGAGAAGAGACCTCGGCCTCCGGCGCCACTCCGCCTGTGGGGACAGCCTAGGCCGCTGGCAGGCGCACTTGGCGGTGACCTACGTGGAGACCTCTGCAAAACCCGCTATCGGGAGTTGCAGTTGCGGAAATGTCCCCGAACGGGATAGCCGAAACGAAAATCCGGGAACAACCCCGTGCACGTGGCCCGGCAGGTCTAACTAGCGGCCCGTATTGGTTCAATACGGTTAGCGAACTCAGTTTTTAGGCGTCGGTAATGTCTTTGTCTTTGCCCCGGATGGATGATCTGAACTCCCTGATGGCCTTGCCCACGCCGGAGCCGATCTCGGGCAGCTTCCCGACGCCGAAGATGATCATCACGGCGACCAGGATGAGGAATATTTCAAGTGGGCCGATGCCCCGTAAAAAGCCCATGGCGACGCTCTACAGTCCGGTTTGACGCTGACTTCGACTCTCAGAATACGTAGCCGGAGTGCCGGGTGTCAAACGCCTTGCGCCGCGGAACGCGCCTAACCGCGTAGCCTCAGGACCGCCACCACCCTGCTCAGCACCTCGACGTTCTCGGCGGGAAAGTGCATGGGCGCCATCTGGCTGTTCTCCGGCTGGAGTCTGATAGTCGCTCCCTCATTGTAGAACTTCTTGAGCGTCGTCTCGTCGTCAGGAAAGATGCGCACAGCCGCCGTCTGCCCGTTGCGCACGGAGTCGGCTTGTTCCATGACGACGATGTCGCCATCTGCGATCAGCGCGTCGATCATCGACTCGCCCTTTACTTGAAGGGCGTACATCTCCTCGCCGCTTCCGGCTATCGACTGGGGAAGGTCTACGGTGTCGAGGCCGGAGTCATCCGACCAGGACTCGGCGGTGGGCAGGGGAAACGGCTCTCCGGCGGCGATTGCGCCCAACAGCGGCACGGAGACGGTTTCCGGCTCGCGCCGCCTTTCTTTGCGGTGAACAAGGCCAAGGCCGCGAGAGACGCCGTCCACCTTGTGGATGAAACCATGCCTCTTCAGCGCCTCGATGTTGTATGCGACGACGGACGTCGAACTGATTTCGCATCCGTGCTGGATGTCCCGGACGGTGGGTGGATACCCGTTCTCGTCCAGGAATTCCTCGAAGAACTCCAAAATTGCCCTCTGCCGTTCGGACAGTCTGCCAGCGTTCATATACTCTCCCTCAATCAGGCTGTCGGCCGGTCTGTCGTGCTTTCCCGAAAGTACGAGACGGTTACAAGCACTAATGTTCTTGAACTTAGCAGGGCATGGCGACGTGTGTCAATTCGTTTGTCACTCTGCGGCCTGTGGAATCTCTTCCGCCGGCTCCACGGCCGGAGCGGGGTCCGCCTTGTCCGCTCCGCGCCGCCCGAACAGCCTTCTCTTCAGCGCCAACAGACCGACGACGATCCCCATGAGCAGCCGCAGTACGAACTCAAGGCCAATGAGGAACACGAGGTAGTACAAGATTTTTTCGACGTGGTCTCCGGAGCTGCCTAGGACGTCCAGCGATTCGGTGACCGTGAAGAGCTGCGCATTGATCAAGACGATGGCCAGGACGCCGAACGGCAGGATCTTGGCAAGGTCTTTTGACAGGTCCTCCTTGTAGTAGGCCGTTACGCGAATCGCGGCAACCGTGGCCAGGGACATCAGCAGAATCTCGGGGAACGATCTTCCCCTGGACAGAAAGGCCAACATGGTCGTCAAGACCGCGAACCAGAAGAAAGCGACGAACGGGAAGAGGACCAGGTACTGCAATACGTAGATTAGGACGTGGAGGAACGACCGCACCCACTTGTTCTTGTGGCCTCTGTACTTGGACAAGTTCAGTTTGAACATGTCCCGCGTTGCGACGAAACGGTAGAAGTGGAATATGAATATGGCGTATATCGCCATGCCCAGGACATAGAGCGACACGGGCGCTAGGAGGTCCACGGCGTCGAAGAAGTCCAAACGCTGCGGGATGAAGTCACGGATATCCATGGCGCCTACCTTTGGAAGCGGAACGATCGTACCTGGGAGCGGCAGGCCCCCATCCGGTGGAAGAGACTTGCGGGTCAGCCTCGCTTAGGCCAAGCCTCCGGCGGCCGGCATGGCGGAGAGGGCGGGATTCGAACCCGCGGTTCCGGTTCCCCGGAACACGCGCTCTCCAGGCGCGCCCGTTCAACCACTCCGGCACCTCTCCGGGCAAAGAAAAGTTTACCAAACGCACAGCCCGGCATACGCATGAAGCGGCTAACGGGCGGGCTTGGATAATGGCGGAGAGGGCGGGATTCGAACCCGCGATACCCGAACCGGGTATACCGGTTTTCGAGACCGGCGCTTTCAACCACTCAGCCACCTCTCCCTTCTTCAAGAAGCTTACCAAATAAAGACGCCATCCACCGGGGCACCGCCGCGCCCGCCCCACAGGGGCGCCCACCGACGCGCGCCGTTAACAACGAACATGGAGGCGCGACGCGCGCGAAGACCCCCCATCTCAATCTTCCCCCGCAGACGAGACCTTTGCATAAATCCCAGCTGCCCCCTCAGAGCCGACCTAATTACCCCGATTCTCATCTTCGTCCATCGAAAAATTGGAGGTCTGTAGAGGATCGCGAGACATTTATGCAAAGGTCTCGCAGACGGGGGAAGAGGTAGGAGGGGACGCCCCTGCGGAAGGCGCCCACAAGAGATCGCCCCTACGGGGGACGTTGTTGGCGCCGTCGCGCGTTGTGGTGTGCGACGTCGCCCCCCCCCCCCCCCCGCCGTTCCCCGCCAGGCGCCCACAAGAGACGCCCCTACGGATGCCCCTGTGGGGCATGTCCGGTGGGTTCCCGTTTTCACGGGGACCTATTTTCATAACAAGAGTGGAAGGATCTTAGGCTTTTGCGAAGGTCTCACTGGCGAGGAGCGTGTGCTGCCCGCCTTCGCGGAGCGCTTGCGTGGCTGCGCCCAGGAACTCCCTGAACAGGGGATGCGGCCTGTCGGGCCTCGATGCAAACTCCGGATGGAACTGGCATCCCAGCATGAAGGGGTGGTCCACCACCTCTGAAATCTCCACGAGCGAGCCGTCGGGAGCGACTCCGCTGGCAGTCATGCCGGCAGCCTCGAATCTCTCCCGGTAGTCATTGTTGAACTCGTAGCGGTGCCGGTGCCGCTCGCGCGCCATGTCCGTCTCATACGCAGCCCATGCACGCGATCCCCGCGTCAGCGCACAGGGGTACTCTCCCAAGCGCATCGTCCCGCCCGTCATGTCCAACTCCTCCTGGCCGGGAAGGTAGGCGATTACCGGATGGGGCGTGGCTGCGTCGAATTCCTGGGAATTCGCCGAAGGCAGGCCCAACTCGCTACGCGCGTACTCGATCACCATTACCTGCATTCCAAGGCACAGGCCCAGGTATGGCACCTCGTTCTCCCTCGCATAGCGCGCAGCCTCGATCATCCCCTCTATGCCGCGAGGTCCAAATCCGCCGGGCACCAGTATCCCGGAAGCCGAGCCCAGCAGACTGTCAGCTCCCTCTTCCTCAATCGCCTCCGCAGGCACCCAGTTAACGCGTACGTCGCGACTGTGGTGGAGCCCGGCGTGGTGAAGGGCCTCGCGCACCGAAATGTAGGAGTCGTGAAGCTCGACGTACTTGCCGACGACTGCTATTTCCAGTTCTTCGCCCGGGGCCATGGCGCGCGACACGATGCCCCGCCATGAGGTCAGGTCAGGCTGCCTCGTTGGAAGGTTCACGGCCTTCTCCAGGATGTCGCCAAGGCCATCCTCTTCAAGGGCCAGGGGCACTTCATAGACCGAGTCCAGCGTCGGAAGGCCAATGACGTTGTCAAGCGGAACGTCGCAGTACAGCGATATCTTCGACCGGACGCCCAGGTCGACGGGGTAGTCGGCGCGGCAGAGGATCACGTCGGGCTGTATGCCCATGCCCCGCAGCATCTGCACGCTGTGCTGCGTCGGCTTGGTCTTCAGTTCGCCGGTCGATCCCAGGTACGGCAGCAGGGTGACGTGGACGTAGCAGGCATTGTCGCGGCCAACGTCGTTTCGCATTTGCCGGATGGCTTCCAGAAAGGGCTGGCCCTCTATGTCGCCCACCGTTCCGCCTACCTCTACGACGATCACCTCCGCATCCGTATCGTCCGCAAGCGCGCCGATCCGGTCTTTGACGGCGTTCGTCACGTGGGGAACGGTCTGGATGGTGCCGCCGAGGTAGACGCCCCTGCGCTCGTTGCTGATCACCTCGCTGTAGATCTGGCCCGCCGTAACGTTAGACAGGCCGGTCAGGTTCACGTCGATGAAGCGCTCGTAGTGGCCAAGATCGAGGTCGGTCTCGCTGCCGTCGACGGTCACGTAGACCTCGCCGTGCTGATAGGGAGACATCGTTCCCGGATCGACGTTCAGGTACGGGTCGAGCTTGAGCGGGGATACGCTTACGCCCCTGCTCTTGAGCATCCGTCCTATCGACGCTACGGCGATGCCCTTGCCGAGGGAGCTGACCACGCCGCCGGTCACGAAGATGTACTTAGTCATGCCCAGCCCCTCGCGTACTTCCGGCGGCCCGCCGGGCGAAAATCCGGCGCAAAGGCGCGCTCACTTGCGGAGGCGGGTGGGCAGAGACGGATCGAGAGTCGGGGAGACAGAGCCTCCCGCGTTAAGCGGAAAACGTCTGTGGCGCGTCGCGATGATGGTGACTTGAGGTAGATGCCGTAGGCCTCTGGACTGGCTGCCGGCCCGCGCCGGATTCCGTGCCGAACCGAGCCGCCTGAATTCTATTGAGCGCCATTTCCAAGTGTCAATGCGGCGCGGCCACACTCAGGCCCCTTGTGTTCGACCTGTAAACGCCGGTCTCAACACGCCCCCGCCTCACCCTAATGGCGGTCTCCGGTCGTGCCAGCCGGCTAGCGTTTCGTAGGCGTGGCCTGCCCTTAGCACGGCGGCTTCGGCGAAGTGGCGGCCGGTGATCATCAGGCCGATCGGCATCCCGTCTTGCGTGAATCCGCAAGGCACGGACAGAGAAGGCTGGCCGGTGGTGTTGAACACCCCGGTGAAGATGGGAAGGGTTCCGCCCTGGGGCGGCGCGTCGTCGCCCATCGAAGACTTGTCCTGCTCTTCTATGGTGGGCGTTTGCTGAGGCACGGTTGGAGTGAAGATGACGTCTACGTCCCGCATCGCGTGGTCCATCTTCTCTATGAACCACCGTCTGGCCCGCTGCGCCTGTATGTAGTCCACAGCGGCGATGGTCATGGCGGACTGAATCCTGGCCCTGATCTCGTTGGTGTAGGTTTCGGGATGTTGGCTGATGTTCTCGCGGTGTACGGCGACTGACTCCGGCATCACTATGCCCATGTTGATGTTTCTGCCGTGGGCCGCGAAGGGCATGGGCAGTTCGACGACTTCGGCGCCGTTGCCAGCCATCAGCTCGACTGCGTCGCGGACGGCAGATTCGATCTCCCGGTCGACGTGCTCCCCGGAGAAATAGTCCTTGGGCACGCCTATTCGCAGCCCCTGCGCGCCCCGGCTAAGGCCCAGCGTGTAGTCTTCGGCAGGCTCGTCGGCTGAGGCGGGATCGCGCGGGTCGTACCCGGCGATGGCGTTCATGATGTGCGCGCAGTCCGACACCCGCCTGGCCATGGGGCCGGCGTGGTCGCAACTCCAGCTCAGGTCCATCACGCCGGCGCGGGATACGCGCCCGTACGTCGGCTTCAGTCCGGCGATGCCGCAGAGGGCGGCGGGCATTCGTATGGAGCCGCCGGTGTCGGTTCCTATTGCCCCGGCAACGCAGCCCGCGGCGACGGCGGCGCCCGAACCGCTCGACGAACCGCCGGTGCATCGTTCCAGGTTCCACGGGTTGCGCGGGTGTCCGGTATATGGATTCAGCCCGGCTGCGCCCATAGCGTGCATGACGAGGTTCGTCTTGCCGATGATGACGGCGCCGGCGTTGCGAAACCTGCGCGTGATCGTCGCGTCGGTACGAGCCACGTTGTCCTGGAAGAGCGGCGAGCCGCCCGTCGTGGGGCTGCCCGCCACGTCGACGAGGTCTTTCAGGCCGATGGGTATGCCGTGTAAAGGGCCCCTGTAGGCGCCGCCGGCTATCTCGTCACCGGCGCGGCGCGCTTCGCTCATTGCGCCCTCCTCGAACAGTTCCAGGAAGGCGTTGAGCTTCGGTTCGGTATCGGCAATTCGCTGGAAGGCGGCCTGAGTGACCTCCACGGGCGAAACATCCCCGTTGCGGATGAGGGCCGCCAGTTCGTCTATCGACGCGTACGTGATGTCCGGGGTCATGGCTTGGGGATGCCTCTAGCCGCTCAGCCGGCGCGGCCTGAACGCCACGGCCGGTTCGTGCTGTGACGTGTCGATTGCCCGCACGTCATCCTCGGCCTGGCGTCGCGATTCGATCCGTTTGGCGATGCCTGCGGCGTGCTGCGCGCTGATGCGGAGACCGGCCCGCGCGGCAGATATGACGTACTCCGCGGGGGTCTCCCGCGGTTCCTGCTGCTTGGACATTTTCATCTCCCAGGTAATGACGTGATGCGCGGCTCGTTGATGCAACAACGGGCCGACTGTGTTGCGTGCATGGTATATCTTCCGCGGCCGGCAAGTGTGGAACCGCCGGGAGAGTATCGCGGGCGGCCCGGTCTTCGTGTGCTAGCATCATTAGCCATATGCGAATTGCGGAATCCCTTTCCGAACTGGTATCGAGCGCCTTGACTTCCGCCCAGGATTCGGGGCTTCTGCCCCCATCCGGCGCCGTCGAAGTCAACGTCGAGAAGCCGCAGCTGGCCGAGCATGGCGATTTCAGCGCCAGCCTGCCTCTGCGGCTCGCGCGCGCCATGCGGATGCCGCCAATGGCGATAGGCGAGGCGATCGCCGGGGCCATGCCCGAAAACGGGCAGCTGAAGCGGGTGTGGGTAGCGCCGCCGGGCTTCATAAACATGGAGATGTCCGAGGAGTTCCTGCGCGAGCGCGCCGCCGCCGTGTGCCAGGCCGGTGAGGAGTTCGGCAAGGTCGAATCCGGAGCCGACCAGCGTGTGCAGGTGGAGTTCGTCAGCATCAATCCGACCGGCCCGCTGCACGTCGGGCACACCCGCGGCGCAGTGATCGGCAGCGGCCTGGCGAACCTCCTCGAAAACGCAGGCTACGACGTTCAACGGGAGTACTACGTCAATGACGGCGGGAACCAGATGCAGGTCTTCAACGAGACGCTCTACGCCCGCCTGATGCAGGCGGCCGGGCACGACCATCCGCTGCCGGACCCGGCCTACCCCGGCGAATACCTAGTCGAACTGGCGGAGCGCATCTACGCCGAGCACGGAGATGACCTCCCGGCGATGCCAAAGCCGGAGGCCATTTCCATACTCGAGAAGGAGGCGCTGGAAGCCACCCTGGAGGTCATACGCACCGACCTGGAAGACCTGGGCGTGCACTACGACCTATGGTTCAGCGAGAAGACGCTGTTGGAGGACGGCCAGTTCGACCGCGCCATGGCCTTTCTCGAAGAGCAGGGATACCTGGCCGACCGCGAGGGGGCCAGATGGTTCCTGTCGACCAAGCTGGGCGAGGAGAAGGACAACGTCCTGGTGCGCAGCGGCGGGGGCGGCCCGACCTACTTCGGCACCGACATCGCGTACCACTACAACAAGTTCCTGGTGCGCGGCTTCGAGAAGGTAATCAACGTCTGGGGGGCGGACCACCACGGCCACATTGGACGAATGAGGGCCGTGGTGACCGCGCTGGGAAGAGATCCGGACGACCTGGTACTCATCATCAACCAGATGGTCAGGTTCAAGGAGGGCGGCGAGTCGGTCCGCTTCAGCAAGCGCAAGGGCGTCATAGTGACCGTCCGGGAGCTGCTGGACGAAGTGGGAGCCGACGCGTGCCGCTATATCTTCCTGAGCAGGTCGCCCGACTCGCAGATGGAGTTCGACCTCGAACTGGCCAAGAAGCAGTCCTCGGAGAACCCGGTCTACTACGTGCAGTACGCGCACGCACGCATCCGCTCCATTCAACGAGAGGCGGCCCGGCTCGGCCTGGAATACTCCGGCGGGGACGCTGCCCATCTGCGCCATCCCATGGAGATGCAGCTCATCAAGACGCTGATCCGGCTGCCGGACGTTGTGCACCACGCCGCAGTCCGGCTGGAGCCGCATCACCTCCCGCACTACGCGTACGAGCTTGCGCGGTCTCTGCAACGGTTCTACGAGGAGTGCAGGGTGATTTCCTCAGACCCGGCGGATGCGCCGGTCACGCGCGCCAGGCTTCTGCTCGTGGAGTCGGCAAGAGTGGCGCTCTCCCGGACGCTCAACATCATGGGCATGGCCGCCCCGGAGCGTATGTGACGGCCTGATCAGTCGCCGTCCGTCCGGTTTTGGCCGTGGTGCAGGAGACCTTCCGCCTTGTAGCGGCCGATGCGCTCCACGTATGAAGCCGCCGCGCCCCGCATCAGCTTCTGATGCCGTTCCCTCACCCTGCCGAGCGGCTTGCCGGGCATTCCGCGCACCAGCAGGCCGTCACCTATAACGACGTTCTCCGGCAGAACGGCCCCCGCGGCGATCAGCGTTCCTTCTCCGACGACAACGCCGTCGTTCAGTACCGAGCCGTTGCCGATGAGCGAGCCGTCTCCGATTCGCCGGGCGTGGCACACCACGCCGTGGCCGATGGTGACGCCGTTTCCGATCTCCGCGTCGTCATCGGCGTGCAGGACTGAGTTGTCTTGGACGTTGGAACCGGCGCCGATGGCGATCCTGCCGCTGTCGGCCCGGATTACAGCCCCCGGCCAGACGGACGACCGCGGGCCTATCACCACGTCGCCTACCAGGTACGCGGCCTCGCTGACGAATGCCGACTCGTGCACCCGTGGAGACTTGCCGCCCAAGCTCCTGATGGTCATTCCGGCCCGGTTACTAAGGCAGCCTTGGGAACGACAGGTCGCACTCGAAGGTGGTGGGCTGGTTGACTTTGCGGAAGCTGAAGGTCTGGTCGGCCTTCACGCCGCCCTGCTCAGGGTCGCCAAGATAGAACTCGACGCTGGCCTCCAGGTCTTCCTGTGTGATGGGCCCCAGGATGATGTTCCTGTACGTGCCTGGCCCGGTGTGGATGAGATCGGACTTGCCCACCCCTATTCGTGCCTGCATGGGCAGGTTGGCCGGGCCGCTCTTGCCGTCGACGGTGAAGTTGCCTTCGAAGATGTATGGGAATGACGGCGGGCCGTCGGGGGGCAGTTGGGTGTCGGACTGTTGCCCCTCCATAGAGGCGTCGGATACGCACACCTCGGACGGGTGCGGCGGAGCCTTTTCGCCTCCGCTGCACGCGGCGATAGCAAGGCCGGCGGCTAGAAACAGGAATACCGCGAACGGGCGCAGGCTCCGGGCCATTGAGATCGTCGGAATTGTCATTCGGTCAAATATCCGGGTGCATCAGGCGCCAACCGGACGCCTGCTCGTAAGCGTACGCGACGCGGAGTATCTTGTCGTCGCCAAACTGTGGACCGAGTATCTGAAGTCCGACGGGCAGGTTCCCGGAAAAGCCGGCCGGTACGGATATTCCGGGCAGTCCGGCGATGTTGGCGGGAATGGTGCACACGTCGCTCAGGTACATCGCCAGGGGGTCACCGGTGCGGGCGCCCAGTTTGAACGCCACGGTCGGGGACGTCGGCATGATGAGCGCGTCGTAGCGTTCAAATGCCTCTTGGAACTCCTGCCTTATCAGCGTTCTCACCTGCTGGGCCTTCTTGTAGTAAGCGTCATAGTACCCGGCTGAGAGGGCGTACGCCCCTAGGATAATGCGGCGCTTTACCTCCGG
The DNA here is from genome assembly GCA_963663555.2 of Dehalococcoidia bacterium. Lineage (GTDB taxonomy): Bacteria > Chloroflexota > Dehalococcoidia > Lucifugimonadales > Lucifugimonadaceae. The sequence continues at coordinate 147,971 of CAXXNJ010000009.1, read as the reverse complement.
TCCGAATCCATTTCCCCTGGAGTTGTCCATCGCCTCCCACGAGTTTGCAGCGCCGGGCGACGAATAGCCGTACTTGAAGCCGTCGTACCTCGCCAAGTTGGCGGATGCCTCGGACGGCGCAATGATGTAGTAGACGGCGAGCGCGTGGCCGGTCAGCGGCAAGGAGGTCTCCTCTACCGTTGCGCCAAGCGATTCGAGCGCTTCCGCAGCCTTTTCGAACGCGCTGCGCACTCCCGGCTCCATGCCCTCCGCTAGGTACTCTCGCGGCATGCCGAGGCGCATTCCTTCCACGCCAGCGTCTATACCGTCGGTGTAGTCCTCCACCAGCCCCCTTACGGACGTGGAGTCCCGCGCATCCGGTTGGGCGATGACGTTCAGCACGTCGGCGCAGTCCAGCACGTTTCTTGCAAGCGGCCCGATCTGGTCGAGCGAACTGGCGAAAGCGATCAGCCCGTACCGGCTGACGAGGCCGTAAGTTGGCTTCATTCCGACCACGCCGCACAGGGCTGCGGGCTGGCGGATGCTGCCGCCGGTGTCGGAGCCGAGCGCGATGAAGCACTCGCCCGCCGCAACGCCCGCCGCCGCTCCGCCGCTGCTGCCGCCGGGCACGCGGCCGGTGTCCCATGGGTTGCGCACCGGGCCGTATGCCGAATTCTCGTTGGAAGACCCCATTGCGAATTCGTCCAGATTTCCCTTGCCGACGATGACCGCTCCGGCGGAGCGAAGCAGTTCCACGACGGTTGCATCGTAGGGCGGCACGTATCCCTCGAGGATGCGGGAGCCGGCCGTCGTGGGGATGCCGGCGGTGGAGATGTTGTCCTTGACCATGACGGGAATGCCGGTCAGAGGGCCGGGAGGGGGGCCGTCGCCTTGGAGCCGCCGGTCCGCGGTCTCGGCCATTCGCATGGCCGGCTCCGGGGTGACGGCCAGGAAGGCATGGGTCTTCTGCCCCACTTTGCCGATGCGCTCAAGGACGAGGCGCGTCAACTCGACCGACGACAGTTCGCCCGCGGCCAGGGACGATCGCGCGTCGCGGGCGGACGCAAGTAGGGGCTGGGAGCCGTTTCCGCCGCTGGCGGCCAAATGTAGACCTCTACTCCAGAATCGGCCTGACGCGCAGGAACTCGCCGTCGTGGTCGGGAGCGTTGGCGACCACCTGATCGCGCGGGAGCGAGCCGGTAGGAAGGTCGGCGCGGGTTATGGTGTGCGCGTTGGTGGAGTGCCCGGTCGGCTCGACGCCATCGGTCGGGACTTCTGAGAGGGACTGGAAGCGCTGGAGGACGTCGGTCAACTGAGAGCGCATCTCCTCGACTTCAGTGTCTGACAAATCGAGTCGTGACAATAGGGCTATGTGGCGCACGTCATCTGCTGATAGCGGCTGCATTTCCGGACCGGCGCTTGAACGGGATCGGGCAGCGGCTGACCGCCCGCCCTGGATGGAATTAGGCCCGCAATTTTAGCAAAACGCGGCGCTGCGGGTAGTTTCCAGTTGTCAGTTTTGAGTTTTTAGTGGGGGACGCGCGACGTCAGGCGGGGCGCGTTGTTGCGGTTCGTGGCGCGAGCGTGGTTGGTGGCGTCGTCGCGTGGGGGGTGGGCGACGATTCCCCGCGCTGGCCCCCGCCCAGGGCGCCCACAAGGGATCGCCCCTACGGTTTCTGCGGGGGATCGCCCCTGCGTGGGGGACGCCCGTGCGCCGTGCCCCGCCCAGGGCGCCCACAAGGGATCGCCCCTACGGTTTCTGCGTGGGATCGCCCCTACGGTTTCTGCGGGGGCTCGCCCGTGCGGGGCGGATGGCGCCTGACCTAGCGATTCCTCATTCAACCGGGGTCAGCCCATCTTGAACGCCTTGAATGCCTCGGAGTACTTGACGCCGATCCTCGCGCCGGTCTTGGCCCGCCATTCCTTCATCCACGTGCCCGTGTTCTCAGGGTCGCTGATCTGGCTTGCGTGGGCCCGCAGCGCGTTGGCGGAAGTCTCGACGTCCTGCTCTTCAAGGATGCTGTGGCGGTCGCTGTCCCGGCCGAACCTCATCATCCATACCTCGGAGACCTTGTGCGGCTCCAGCCCCTCTTCTTCAAGGAGTTCGGGAAAGGCCAGGTGGTCTCGCGCCGACGGGAATACCGCGGATAGCGCAGCCTCACCCGCCGCAATGTGGTCCGGGTGGCCTATGTATCGCCCGTTGCCCAGTTCCCGGCCGGGGTTGGTGGTGATGAGGATGTCCGGCTTGTGCTTCCTGATCTGCCTGACGATGTCCCGCCGCAGGTCGAGCGTAGGCTCAAGGTAGCCGTCGGGATAGCCGAGGAAGGCGACCTCCTTGAGTCCGAGTATCTTCCCTGCCTCAAGTTGTTCGTTCTTCCGGATTTCTACCAGTTGCTCGGAGGTCAGACTGCGGTCTTCCGTGCCCTTCGATCCGTCCGTGCACAGTACGTATACGACCTCCCAGCCGAGACGGCACCACTTCGCCACCGTACCTGAGCAGCCGTATTCGGCGTCGTCCGGGTGCGCCACCACGACCATGGCGCGCGAGTAACTTGCTTCGCTGTTTCCTTCCACCATCTGCGTTTTTGTTCTCCTGCGATTTTGGTGAGCGTCAGGCGGCCTGGCGAATTTCCGTCGCGAGCGCCTGGCTGACGAAAGGGTTTGCTGTATCGATAGTAGCGCCTGCGGCCGTTCAACTCCGGGGTCGGCTGTCAGATGCCGGCCCGGAAACGCGCGACGTGAATTCGAGGACCTTCGGCAGTGAGAGGGCGCTTTGCGTGAATGAGTCGTCGTGGTTGACGTTTGGCAGCGGGAGGAACTCGCCGTGCCGGATGGCTGCCGCGGCTTCCTGAGCCCCTTCGAAGTACGGGTCTTTCTCGCCGCACACCAACAGTGCGGGCGCTCGTATCTGTCCGATGCGCTCCCAGACTCCGCTCCAGCGGGACACGCCCTCCATCGTCAGGGCGAGGGACTCGGCGTCGTTTTCATCCGGGTTGTCTCCCTGCCGTCTCAGTGAGCGGACTCGCCCGCTGCGCAGTGCCCTGATCCTCGGCTTTGTGCGCCGGACGTCTTCAGCCGTCATCCGCGCCTTCATGCCGATCACCACGGTGGCCACAAGACCGGCGTCCTGCAAGGCCGCCAGCTCCAGGGCCGCCCTCCCTCCAAGTGAGAATCCCATTACGCCGAAGGCGTCAAAGCCCATGTGCGCGGCGAGAGCGGAGACGGTCTGTGCGCGGGATGGGATGAGGTAGCTGCCGGGGTCACCGCCTCTACTACTTCGTCCGTGGCCGAGTGCGTCCATCGCGACGACGGTGAAACTTCGGGCTAGGGCTGGCGTCCAGCCCGATTCCGCCCACGCCCTGCCGTTCTGGCCGAAGCCGTGGTGGAGTATCCATGGCGGGCCTGAGCCGCATGCCTCGTAGTAGATTCGCGCCCCGCGATATTGAAACGTTGGCATGACTATACATTCTATGCCCTGCAAGACGAACATCCGCCGGAATGTAAACTTATCGTCGGGCGGGCATGGCACGCTGGAACGAAGGCACAGCTACGGGATGGAGCGCACGACTTGAGCAAACCGCTGGTGGGCATAATCATGGGAAGCAGGTCTGACCTGGCGACGATGCGCCACGCGTCGGACGTTCTCAAGGAGTTGGGCATATCCCACGAGGTGCGGATAGTGTCGGCGCACCGGACGCCGGACGCGATGTTCGAATACGCCGAGACGGCCGCAGCGCGCGGCCTCGAGGTGATCATCGCCGGCGCGGGGGGCGCGGCGCACCTGCCCGGCATGACGGCGGCCAAGACGGTGTTGCCGGTCATAGGCGTGCCGGTGGAGAGTTCGGCGCTGAGCGGGCTGGACTCGCTGCTTTCGATAGTCCAGATGCCGCGCGGCATTCCGGTCGCCACCGTCGCCATAGGCCGCGCCGGCGCCGTCAATGCGGGCCTGCTGGCGGCCCAGATCGTCGGCACGACGCGGCCTGAAGTTCAAGACCGGTTGCTGGCGCGCCGGAAAGCCGCGGCCGACGAGGTGATAGCCGGTAGCGTCGTAGAAGACCCGGAATGATGCAGAGTAGTAAGAGTCTGCACGCGATGGGGAGAGCCGCACGTGGTCCGAAGGCGCCTCTGCCCCCGGGCTCCAGGATCGGCATCATCGGCGGCGGCCAGCTGGGCAGGATGACCTCCTCGGCAGCTACGGCCATGGGCTACCGGGTAAGCGTCCTAGACCCGGATGGGGACTCTCCCGCAGCGCAGGTGGCCGATGACTGCATCGCCGCCCCGTACGAGGACCGTGACGCCGCGAGAGAACTTGCGCGCCGGTCGGACGTGGTGACGTATGAGTTCGAGAACGTGGACGCCGGAGCCGTCGAAGCGGTGCAGGAGCTGGCGCCCGTGTATCCGTCGCCTGAGGTGTTGCGCACGGCGCAGGACAGGATCCTGGAGAAGCGATCGCTCGCCGCGGCGGGCTTCCCGGTAGCGCCCTACGCGCCGGTCGGCAACCTCGATGAGCTGCGCGAGGCGGTCGCGTCGATCGGATTTCCGGCAGTGCTGAAGACGGCGCGGATGGGCTACGACGGTAAGGGCCAGTCGGTAGTGCACACAGCCGGTGAAGCCGAAGCGGCGTTCACCGAACTCACGGGACGGCACGGGCTGATACTGGAGGCGTTCGTGCCGTTCGCCAAGGAGTTGTCTGCGATATGCGCCCGCGACGCGCATGGCCGGACGAGGAGCTTTCCCTGCACGGAAAACGTGCACGTCAACGGCATCCTGGACGTTTCGGTCGCTCCCGCTCCGTGCGATGAAAGCATTGCGCGTGAAGCTGAGGAGCTGGCGTGCGCCATTGCCGGCAAGCTCGGCGTGATAGGCCTGATCGCCGTCGAGATGTTCCTCACCACCGATGGCCGCCTGCTGGTGAACGAGCTTGCTCCCCGGCCCCACAACTCCGGCCACTACACCATTGAGGGCTGCCGCACGTCCCAGTTCGAGCAGCTGGTCAGGGTACTTTGCAACCTCCCAATGGGCGACGTGAGCATGGCTGAACCGGCGGCAATGGCGAACTTGCTAGGCGACGTGTGGCTCGAGAGCGGCGGTGAGCCGGACTTCAGCGGGGCGCTTTCGCTGCCGGGCGTGTCGCTGCATCTATACGGCAAGGCCGAGGTGCGCGCCGGCCGCAAGATGGGACACCTTACGGCCGTTGCGGGGGAAGCCGAAACGGCGAGGGCGCTGGCGCTGGAAGCCAGGCGGATAGCCAGGCGCGCGTAAGGGACGGCCGGGGCGGGGGATGCCCCAGTGATCGGTGGTCGGCCCCTGCCGGCAGGGATCGCCCCTGCGGTTCCTGACGGGGACGTCCCCGCGATTCGCGCGTTATTGACAATGAATATGGATGTGCGATGCGGGGGAAGATTGAGATGGGGGTCTTCCCGCGCGTGCCGCCACGAACCGCGCGCGTCGCGCCTGCCCCGCAGGGGCAGTCCGTAGGGGCGCCATTGGACACGAACCGTAGGGGCGCCATTGGACACGAACCGTAGGGGCGCTCCCTTGTGGGCGCCTGGCGGGGAACGGCGGGGGGAATCGTCGCCCACCACAACGCGCGCCATCAACCCAAACCCCCTTCCCGTCATCCCCGTCGCCCTTTCCGTCATTCCCGTGAAAACGGGAATCCACTCCCGCCTCTTCCCCCGTCTGCGGGGGAAGGCCGGGCAACTATCCACCGGTCATCAGCCGCTACCTATAATGTTTAACGCAAAGCACGTGAGGTTCTAACCATGAAGACCATCACCCTATCCGGTGACGAAGAGACCTACCGGCTGGCCGGCATACGGGCTACGGAGCTCGACACATCGGTAACCGCGCTCCTGAACGAGTACCTGCGGAACCTGACCGGTAACGGCTCCAGCGTACAGGGGAACGCGCCGCCCCCGGAGCGAGACGGCGAAGTCCACTCTGCGGCCGGCGTGGAAAGCGGCGAGTCTGAAGTGCAACGCCGCCGGCGAAAGCTCAGAAAGATCTTTGCCGACTTCGACGCCCGCGGAGTAGGCATTAGCATCGCCGATAGCCTGACACGCGAAGAGCTTTACGACCAAGCGATAAACGGCCCGAATGCGCTTCGTTGACACCAACGTCCTCATCTACGCGGTTAGCTCGTTAACACAGGAAGCCGGTAAGCGTCGCCGCGCTCTCGAATTGCTCGACGAGCCTGACCTCGCGCTGTCGGTCCAGGTCCTCCAGGAGTTCTACCACCAAGCGAGATTGCCCACGCGCCCCCATCCGATGACCCATGAGGATGCGCTGGGATTCTTGGAACATTTCATAAGCCTTACCGTTCAGCCAATGACCGTAGAGCTGTTTCAATCTGCGGTCGTCATGAGCCGGCGCTTCCGTATTTCATATTGGGACGGTGCGATCCTCGCCGCCGCCCGCGCCCTGGACTGCGACGCCATCTACACCGAAGACCTCAACCCGGAGCAAGAATACGACGGCCTGCGGGTCATCGATCCATTTAAATTCTAGGCAACGGTGAGTCCGCACCAGCGAACCGGCTGACGCGCCGTCATTTCCTAACCCGATAGGGAACCCACCGAACCGGGGCCCGCCGGGCAACTAACCGCCATCCGGGATCAAAGGCCGGGCGCGCACCCCGGCACGCCTCTCCTGCATCGTCATGGCTATCGAAGCGTCGCGCCCCCCGTAGCCGAGCGCGAGCGCCTGTTCCATCTCTTCCAGCGCAAGGGTGGCGATGCGCAGGGGAACTCCAAGCCGTTCAGCCAATTCGATGGCGAGCGACAGGTCCTTATACGCCCCGTCAAGCGTGAAGCGGGGCTCGAAGTCGCTGCGCATGAAGGTCTCCGGGATGCGGGCGCCCATGTTTCCACCCTTACCAATGGCGCTCTGCGAGAGCGCGTCGAACAGCCGCAGCGGGTCAAGACCGGCCTTTACGCCTATGGCCATGCACTCCGCAAGAACCTGGTCGAGCGTGAAACAAGCCAAGTTGTTCATTAGTTTGGCTACCGTGCCGCTGCCCAGCGGCCCTACGTGCACCACCGTCGAGCAGGTCGTTTCCAATAGCGGCCGCACCCGTTCCACCGCACGCTGTTCGCCGCCCACCAGCGCCGTAAGCTCGCCCCTTGCGGCCCCTTCTACGCCCCCGCTGACCGGGGCGTCGACCAACTCCACTTGCACTTGAGCAAGCCGCTCCGCCGCGTCGGCGATCAGTTCCGGCGAATTGGTGGTGTGGTCGACGAGGATCGTGCCCGGCCGCATCGCCGCCGCGATGCCTTCATCGCCGAACAGCAACTCCTCGAACTCCTTCGGCCCAGGAAGGCAGGTGAGTACAGCCGGGCAGCCTGCGGCGGCTTCGCGGGCGGAGCCGGCTACCCGCGCTCCGAGGGCTTGCAGCGTAGCGGTGGACTCTTTGACCCTGTCGTAGACGACGAGGTCGCAGCCCGCCTTGGCAAGCTGTTCGGCCATTGGCCGCCCTAGCTTGCCTGTGCCGATGAATGCGATCGCCCCGGGGAACTGGCTATCCAACTTCGGATCCATACCGCCGGCGGTTTCCGCCGGAAATACGCGGTCTGCGTCGAGGCGCGCAAGTGCACCCGTACGCCGCCCGCTCACACTACCGGCGACACCCCGCCGTCGACGTTCACCGATGCGCCGGTCACGTAGGACGCACGCGCCGACGCCAGGAAGCAGATCACGTCACCCGCCTCTTTGGATTCACCCACTCGGCCCAGGGGTATGTCCGCAGCGCGCATCGCCCAGTGGTCGTCTAGGCTGTACGAGGAATCCTCGGCGTGAATCCGCTCCCAGCCCCGTTCGTTCTGGCGGCTCTTGATGGTGCCGACGCAGACGGTGTTGACCCTGACGTTATGCTCCGCAAACTCCTTTGACAACGACTTGGTCATCGATATGCCGGCGGCTCTCGCCATCGACGTGGGGTTGGTGCCGCCGCCAGACGCCTTTCCGCCAGGAGTCGTGACGTTGACTATCGACCCGCTGCCGGACTTCTTGAGCCACGGCAGCGCGGCGCGGATGCAGTACATCGCGCCGTACACCTTCAGCTGGAAGTCCTCCGAGAAGATCTCGTCCGTCAGGTTGTCGAACGTGTGCGCCGCGCTGGTGCCCGCGTTGTTGACCAGTATGTCTACGCCGCCCCACTTGGAGGCTACACGCTCAACCATCGCCCGCACCTGGGCCTCTTCCCGCACGTCCGCCGACACTCCGATAACCGCATTTCCCGTCGCGGACTCTATCTCGCCGGCCGCCGCGTCGAGGTCGGCCTGGTTCCTGGCGGCGATGCAGACGCGCGCTCCCTCCGCCGATAGAGCCGCCGCCGCGGCCTTGCCGATCCCGAAACTGCCGCCCGTTACTATGGCCACTTTGCCGATGAGTCCGAGGTCCATATTCGCTTTCCTATCCTGCACCCTGCGCCGGTGTGCTGCGTCAAGAGATTGTGGTCAATAGCGGATTATAGACGCGCCGCAATATCGGGCCGGTCAACCAGTCAGCCCGCATGCTCCGCCCGGTACGCCTCGTCCAGCAGATCGACGACGTACTTTACCTCGCAGGCCGCTCCCGCCACGCGTAGGTGGTTCTCCATCTGCAACGCGCAGCCGGGATTGCCCGTCGCCACCGCGTCCGCGCCGGTAGACGAAATGTTGCCCGCCTTGCGCCTGCCTAGACGGCTCGACATCTCCTTCTGCGTGATGGAGTAGGTGCCCGCCGAACCGCAGCAGATGCCGGACTCCGCCATCTCCACCAACTCCACGCCGGGAATGGCGCGCAGCAGGGCGCGCGGCGTCTCGGTGATCCGCTGCGCGTTCACTAGGTGGCAAGCGTCCTGGTAGGTGACACGCCGGTCGATCCCCGATTTGGGAGGATCGAGTGGAAGGTCTACGAGGAACTCGTGGATGTCCCTGACCAGCCCGCTGGCGCGCTCCGCCTTTGCGGAGTACTCCCCATCCCCGTGCATCAGCTCGCCGTACTCCTTCATCGTCGAGCCGCAGCCCGCCGATAGCGTAATGATGGCGTCAGGCTCAACCGACAGGAAGGAGTCGATGTTCCGGCGTGCCATCTCGCGGGCCGTTTCCCGCTCGCCTGCGTGTGCATTCAGCGCGCCGCAGCATCCCTGTCCGGCGGTCACTGCCACCTCCACGCCGTTGCGCGCAAGCACGCGCGTTGCCGCCCGCATCGTCTCAGCGTGCATCAGCGGCATGACGCAGCCCGCCAGCAGGGCCACCGTTGCGCGCCGCGGCCCCTTTGGACGAACCACCTGGCCGTCTCCGGTGAAGAACCGATTGCTCGGTTTAGGCAGGCCCGCGTCGAGGTATTCCAAGTCCCCCGGCAGCCAGCGCAGCAGGCCGCTCGACCTGGCCAAAGATCGAATCCCCGACGCCTCATACAGCTTCAGCCCGCGCACCAGCGTCCTCAACCGGCGGGGACTCCGAAGCGCAAAGCCGTAGCCGAGCGCCCGCCCGATGCGCTCCCTAAGCGGACGCTTGAAATCCGTCTTTAGCGACGCACGCGTCGCCTCCATCAGACGGCCGTAGGGTACCCCCGACGGGCAGGCGACCTCGCAAGCGCGGCACTGGAGGCACAGGTCCCAGTGGCCGGCCACCTGCTCGGTGACCTCCAGCCTGCCCTCCGAAACCGCCTTCATCAGGGCCAGCCGGCCGCGCGGCGACTCCGCTTCCAGGCCGGTCTCCAAGTAGGTGGGGCAGGCGTTCAGGCAGAACCCGCAGTGCACGCACTTGTACAGGTCCTCATCGCGGGGCGCGTCGGCGCCGGAGAACCCCGCAAACGTGCCCGGCGGACCCAGGGACTGGCCCGTCATCTCGACGCAAACCTCGCTAACGTGAAGTCACGCGGATAGGCGGCGTTCAGCGCCGTTGCCCCGTATTCCGTCAGGATCGTGTACAACCGGTCCCGGCCTACACGCATGCTGGATTCGGTCACGACGCCGAACTTCCCGAAGTGAGGTGAAGACGGATTGATTATCTTGACAGGTGTGCCGACTCTGATGACTCTGGCTTGCATTTCAACTCGCTCGTGGAATGGCCCAGGGCTTGGTGGTCTGCTTCTTCAACGTGAATGTTCAGATGCGGCCTGCGAACCGGCCCGGGCTCAGCGTTCCCGCCGGATCGAACTCCCGCTTAAGGCGCCTCATTATCTCTAGCGACGGCCCGATCGGGCCAAATACGTCGATGCCCGGCTTGACGGCGGTTGGGCAGCCCTCGATGAAGACGGAGCCGCCGAAACGGTCCCGCAAGCTGGAAGCATAGATGATCGCCTTGCGGGCGTCTTCCACGTCACCGGCCGGCCAGTTGACCGTCACGACGCCGTAACCGGCCAGCGCCGCGCAGGAGGGAGCCTCGCGCCCGCCCGCCGCTCCGCGCAACTCGACGTCCTCTAAGACGCGAGCCGCGTCTGCCGGCTTGACAGTGATACGCGCCGTAACGCCGTTCCGGTCGAACGATTCGCCCCGCGCCAGCGGCCACAGCCGTTCCGCCTCGTCCGCACCGGCAACCTCGTAGCCGTCCGCAGCAGCGGCCCCGGCCGCGCCGGTCGCAAGGTCGACCTGCCGGATGACCGCCGCACGCACGCCCGACAGGCGCACCAGAAGCAAGGCGCTCGCCTGCCCGTCCTGCCCTCCGGCGCCGGCGCCGGCGAAGACGTCAGACCCACGCGACGCGGCCGGCCCGGACAGAATCGCAATAGCCTCCGGAAGGGCGGGGCCGGACAGGATCATGTTCGACGCCTCCGACGCACCCACTGTCGAGGAGAACCACGCCGCAACCGTTCGAGACGCATCGGGAACCGGGGTCAGCTTGAAGGCCGCCTCCGTTACGACCCCCAGCGTGCCCAGCGCACCCGTGTGCAGACGGTGCAGATCGTAGCCCTGCACGTTCTTCACAACACGCCCGCCGCTCTTGGTCTGAGTACCGTCCGCAAGGGTGACTCTCATGCCCAGCAGCCAGTCGCGGATGCCGCCCAGCGAGACGCTGGTGAGGCTGACCGGGTTTGCGGCCAACGCGCCGCCTACGGTCGTCAACTGAGGATGTGCAATATCAAAGGGCAGACGTTGGCCGGAGTCCGACAAGAGCTCCTGTAGCCGGTCAAGCCTGACCCCGGCCTCCGCCACCAAAGTGAGGTCGCCGGGCGCGTGCTCGATGTTGGAACTCAGCCCGTTCAGGTCGATTGCCGCGTCGTAGCGTTCAGGCACGTTGCCGATTCCGGTTCGTGCGCCGCCGCCAACCGGAATTGCCGCCAGTTTCTCGTCCTGCGCCTCGGCAAGCGCCGAGGACAGTTCGTCGACGGTCGCCGGCGTGTAGACGCGGCCGGGTGTGAGGCCGTCGATGGCGTAGCCGCTTAGGTCGAGGTCAGGCACGGGATTCCTTGAGTCTATTCCTTATGATCACGAATGCCGTCTACACAACCTCGGCTGTACCGGTTCGCCGGATCGCCGTGGCCTCGATGCCGAACGCCTCTCCGTGGACCGCGCCGCCTGGGAAAACCTTGCCGGGATTGAACGAATCGCCGGCGCCGAACGCAGGCCGCAGACGCGACATCGCCTCCATGTCAGCGTCGCTGAAAACCAACGGCATGTAAGCCTGCTTCTCTATCCCTATCCCGTGCTCTCCCGACAGCGCGCCGCCCACCTCGGCGCACACCTCTAGGATGCGGTGCCCGCACTCGATCACCCGCCGCACCTGCTCCCTGTCCCGCTCGTCGAACAATATGCACGGGTGCAGGTTGCCGTCCCCGGCGTGGAACACGTTGGCGATCTTCAGGTCCAGCTCGGCCCCTATCTCCATCACTTTGGCCAGCGCCTCCCTCAGCCTCGTCCGGGGCACCACGCCGTCCACCAGGTAGTAGTTGGGCGCCAGCGTTCCCATTGCCCCGATGGCCCCCTTGCGCGTCGCCCAAAGCTCCGCACGCTTGGCCTCGTCCTCCGCCTGCCGGAACTCCGATGCGTTGTTTTGCGTGCACACCGACTCGATCCTCGCGGCATCCGATTCCACCGCCTCGGCCAGACCGTCCACCTCCACGATCAGCACAGCCTCGGCGTCCGCCGGGTAGCCGGGATGGTAGACCGGCTCGCAGGCGGCGATGGTGTTGCGGTCCATCATCTCGATGGCCGCGGGCACGATTCCGGCGGCGATGATGTCGGAGACCGCCTGCGAAGCGTCGTCGAGACTCCTGAAGGCGGCCAGCATCGTCCGCACCGACTCCGGCGTCTTGAGCAAGCGCAGGGAGACCTTCGTCGCGATCCCCAACATTCCCTCCGAGCCGATGAACGCGCCCCGAAGGTCGTACCCGGCCGGCTCCCGCAGGTCGCTGCCAAGCCACGCCAGGCTGCCGTCCGCCAGAGCAACCTCCATGCCCAGAACGTGGTTCGTCGTGACACCGTAGGCCAGGCAGTGAGGGCCCCCGGCGTTCTCGGCAACGTTGCCCCCGATGGTGCACGCCCGCTGGCTAGACGGGTCGGGCGCATAGAAGAGGCCGTACTCCGCAGCGGCAGTCGAGACGTCGATATTCACCACGCCCGGCTCCACCAGCGCCGTCATGTTGACCGGATCGATCTCCAAGATGCGGTTGAGGCGGGTGAGCGCGATCACCACCGAGCCGCGCGTCGGCACCGCACCCCCGGACAACCCGGTTCCCGCGCCGCGCGGCACGATCGTCGCACCGTGGCGGTTCGCCACACGAACCGCCGCCGCAACCTGCTCCGCAGAACCCGGCACCACGACGATCCCCGGCATCGACCGGTCGATAGACCCGTCGTACTCGTACACCAGCAGGTCCTCAGCCCGCCACACCACATACCCCGGCCCCACCACAACCTCCAGGTCGCGCACCAACTCACACTTGCCGCTTGCCTCAGATTTCATATAGGCATGATAAACCGCCCAGGGAGGGGGAGGTGAGGAAGGAAGCCGCCCTGCCGGTTACGCGCCTGGCCCGTCGCGAAGTTGGCGCAAGCGTAAGGGCCTGCGGTGAGGCGCTCTGCTAGAGTTAGCCATACAACGGAAGCGCTGGTGGGAAGATACCGCTAGATGATAAGGCAGGAGCGTGAGAAGAACAGGCGGCCACATACCTGACTAAAGGGAATCGATCTGGAGCGTTCCGGTTCCTTGGCAGAGAACGTACTTCGCTCTCTTCACCATTCAAATCTCAACTGGAACGGCTCTTGTATCGTGGTATCAAGCGAGCAGCCGGACAGACGACGGCGTTGTCGAGACCATTCTGGCCATCCGTCAGGGCATCGCTGCAATGGCCATCGCTGCCGCGGCGCTGTCCGTAGCCGCTACGGAGGGCATCAGGTTCATCATAGTACTTGCACAGTGGTTAGAGGAAAAACTGGAACAGAAACGCCAGGAAAGGCGCGAGGCCGAAAGGGAACGCGAAGAAAGGCGCGAGGCGGAGCGCCAATTGGAAATCGCCAGGTAAAACGCGCTCTCGGTCTCCTGGTACAGGCGCAGAGAAGAAGCGGCGGCGGCAGGCGAACCCTTCGATGAGCCCTGGCCTTCAGACTTGACGACGGAGGACGCCTACTCGACATACCTCTTCCCCGACTCCCACGGCGAAGCCGCTCTCAGAACATGCGGACGGCCGGAGGTCACCTTTACCCGACCATGCTCCATAAAGAACTTGGACAGGCAGCTACGCGAGATGGGCCTGACCCGCAGAAATTTCTGGGCAGAGTTGGCAAGGGGAGGAGAATAGACCGACTGGCGGACTTACCTCATTGACACTCGGAAACTACGAATTGACCCTTATGAAATATCAGCTTGCATTCCAAAAGACAATGGCTCCTAGGTGAGCGCGGGAAGGGACGCCGTTGGGTCTCTGTCATTGTCCTTTTCAATCGAGAGTTCGTCTTCAAACGTTTCCAGCAGCAGCTTTCGAGGTTCAACCCCTGGGCTGAGTTCTCCGGATGCTCTGAAGAAATCTCGCGCTTCCAAGTCTGTAGGTTGCAAGATACTCTGAGCTCGCCTAAAGGCATTGTTACAAGTATTGTTGGCTACCCTGAACATCCCATTGATCCATTCACCCTGGGTATCTATCAGCCTAGAAGAAAGATCCGGAGTGAAATAATTGTTCACGTTCACGCCGTAGTGCCTTCTCAATACAGTGGCCATCAGCCAAAGTATATGAAAGCTAGAAAATTTTCTAGCAAGGTCACGACTCAAAATATGCCGTAACAGAATCCAGGGCAGCAGTAATTGCTGCGCCTTAACATTTGACGGAAATGCAAGATCATACCAGTATCGATCTTCATCTGAACGTATACCCTGGAAAACGACACGGACCTTGTCCAAAGCTATCGACGGATTATCTCTGAAAGCCAAAGCCGCCTGAGCTAACGGTTGGACTTCGATGTGACGCTTTCTTCTACCTGTTCGGAAGCGCGCTTTTTGCTTATCGCTTAGCACAAAGCGCCAGTACCCTTGCTTGATTTCATAGTACCATGGTGGGCGGAGACGTCCAAATTCAAAGACAAGTTCTTTTTGCTGTCTCTCGAAAGACGTAAAATCTTTCGCCTTTAAGGCCGTCTGTGAATTTGATGCTGAGGCGATTTCTTCTGCAAACGACTCATCTGCCACCACGAGCTTAAGGTCAATTAGTGTGTCGTTAAGAGCGGTGTGACCTCCGTTGTTTTGTGCCCGCTTAGCCAGAGTAACGGTTGTCTGGCAGCCATTAACAATTTGAAATTGCTTGGCTATAACGCGATTGTCCTCATCAACTTCAAATTCTTCACACGTCGCGCACAGACCATTGTTGAGGAGGTGAAAATTTCTCCGCCCTTCCAAAGAACCTAATGTCTTGGCTATGTTAGCGTTGGGCTTTGCGTTTGCCAATGGACCTCTGGGGTTGAGTGTGAAAAGATTGAACCCATAGTCCTCGAATACACGGAGAATCTCGCTTGCAGGAACAGTTGCGCGAAGGGACTTGTGATTTGCAGTCTCGATTATATAGGAATCTCCCATTTTCGTGTTCAGTACTACATCCGTGTTATTTCGGAGAAAACCTGCCCTAAAGCGGTCAAAAGCGATAGACAATTGCTTTTGGTCTTTGAGTTCAAAGATGACGCGATATTGGCTTTGAGACTCATCTGGGAGACGGAGGGTTCGCTCAGACGTGGCCCTCGATGCCGCAAAACTATGCGCAGATTTTGCGAAGCCTGCTTTGGATGCAAATGTCATGTGGAGAGTAAGCTCGTCCTCTTCCTGAAGTCTCTTGCTGAGTTCCTGATGTAATTCTTTGACAGATTGATTAGAAGACTGCTGTACACGCTCCAAATTGAGAACCTCATCTGGAGCATTCCAAAACTTCGCGACTTTCGCCTCGTTGACTGGCGTTTTGCCTCCGGCTGCCTGAAAAATGAAGAACACGTCAGAGGTTTCATCGTAAACCCATCCATCTATTTCCAGGTCGCCTGGGCCATCTATAGCCGTCATTTCTATCACTTGTTCATCGGAAAAATTGGGGTCCGGCGCCAAGATCTGGAAAGCAGCATGGCGAAATGCCTTGGCGGTATCCCCTTCATACAGGGTCTCGTTGAGCTCCTCTAGGTGCTCTTCGAAGTATTTAGTGGCTTGCGCTGTTGCTTTCCTGGTCATTGGTACATCTCTTGACGGGATATCTCACACACTGAAGTTGAATGACAACTCTTCATTGCCCTCCCACGGCAGGTTCTCAATCCAAGCGTCGACAGCCTCTCTGTCAGCGTCCGTCAGACTATTCTCCGTGGCGAAATGGTTTGCCATGTCTGCGATGTCGCTGCGGCTGTATTCGACGAAGGTGTTGCTCTCAGAAATCGTGACCCAGTCTGCGTGCAAGGCTTGACGGTTGAGGAATGAGGCAAAATCGTGGGTGGCGCCCTTTCCGAGGTCGATGAAGTGCATCTTGATGACGCTTGCTTGCATGGCCATCAGGGAACGCTCCTTTCGGATGGGTCTACCATCTTAACAGGACCAGTCGGCCCTACCCGCTCTCAGTGCCGCCGCTTGCTTCACCAATTAAAGTGCAGCATCACCGAGCCGCTCTGCCACGGCAGTGAGGCGACCCACCGCTCGACCGCGTCTCGCCCGGCCGCGCCCAGCTTCCTGGCCGACGCGAACGCCGACGCGTACCCTTCCACGTCCTCCCGCGTGTACTCGACGAACGTGTTGCCGTCCGAAAAGGCCGCCCAGTGGCCATCGACGCACTCTTCATTCAGGTACTTCAGAAACTCATGGGCATCGCCCTGTGCACGAGGCCGGTATGTGATCTGCACCACGCCAACGTCTAGTCCCATGCCATACCTCCCGGCGCATTGGCCCTCGGCAACGTCCGGCCCGGCCCGCCGCCCCGGCTGAGGCTAGCGGTCTGCCCGCGTGGTGACAAGATACACGTTTGCGGGTACTCCGCAACGCAGATTGTCACTCGCAGGCGGTTGCCCCGCCGTGGATTCCCGATCGGGGTTGGGAATGACGGTTGGGGAGACGGCGCGGGGAGTGTCTGGAAAGACGGTGGAAGAGGTCTGCCTCACACCCTCAGCTTCATCAGCTCCTCCGTATAGACCACGCTGCCGCCGTAGATCTCCCGGATGTCCCCCAGGCCCTTTTCCAGCGGGCCGTGGGATGAGATGTTTGGCCCCATGTGGACGAGGGCCAGCTTCTTGACGCCCGCCTCCTGCGCCATGCGTGCGGCGCCGGTAGTTCCGCACTGGCCGGGGGCCTCGCCGTCCTTGGCCATCTCCTCCTGGTCGTCCCAGCACATGCACAGCAGCAGGTCTGCGTTCCTCGCCAGCTCCGTCACCGAGTCGCAGGGCTGGGTGTCTCCCGTGAATACGACCGACTTGCCGCCTGCGGTCTCCACCCGGTAGGCGAGCGAATCGAGGTACGGCTGTACGTGCTCCGCCGGCGCAGCGCTCACCTCCCACCGGTTGGCCGTGTGCACGATGCCGGGGCCGACGTCACTCGCCTTCACCCTGGGAGGACGGCGCGGCAGCTTTCCGCCCCGGTTGACGTACACCTGCTGGCTCAGCGGATGGTAGACCCGTGCCTTCCAGTCATGGGAAAAGACCCCGTCGTCTCCGATCACGCCCTCGGTGATGCGCTCGGTCAGCGTCGGGCCGTACACCTGTAGTTCATTCTCCTTGCCGATGCTCTGGTCCCACCGGCACAACAGGAAGCAGGGGTAGTCGATATCGTGGTCGAAGTGGTGATGCGTGAAGAAGAGGTAGTCGATCTCGGTGGGCCACAGCCCGGCCTTCACCAGCTTGTGCGTCGTGGCCGGGCCGCAGTCGAACATGATCTTCTCGCCGTCCACGTCCAGCACGAACGCCGACCCGAAACGGGTTGGCGTCGGCGTCGGCGTGCCTGCGCCGAGTACGTACAGCTCCATCGGGATATCAGCCCTGCCTTCTTGTCGTCCGTCCATTGCGAATCGGGATTGCCGTGACTCGTTCAGTGTACTTTCCCAGGCGCGGGCTGGCAGCAGGCGGGCGTGGCGACGAGCGCCGTGGAGCGATTGCCGCGTAGTCAAATTTGCGCTAACCGGTATTGAAAAGACGTAGTAGCGGCCCAGGGGCGCTTCATATGGTTGTCCGTACTCAATAGAACCAGCCTCATCACGATCTACTTGAAGGTCCTACGATGCTCTACTTCCGGTCATGCCCCCGATGTCACATAGGCACAATTGAATTCACCCTTGACTACGATGGCCCGTGTCTGACCTGCCTGAACTGCGGCTACAGCAAGCTTGGCAAGAACTCCTGGCTTTCCCGCCACGAGGAGAAGCTCGGCGCAACCCCCAGCCAGACGCCTCCCAGCCTGATATTCGGCGCCGCTTCCGCCCCCACCGAGGTCCCATTGTTCGAGGATGAGGAGGATATGCCCTACCCGGCAACGGCATAGGGCCCCTTCTTACATCATTCCGGCGCAGGCCGGAACCTACAGAAGCCCCGGCGCGACGGTGGGCGCGGTGCGGTCGGAACTGTGGGCCCTGCGGCTCATGTACGATGTATCGCCATTCGTATGGGTAAGCGGCGAGCCGGAGAGAGGGGCATCCAGCGATGACGTCAGAAGGTCGCAAGGCGAAGATCGGGTTCATCGGCGCCGGTTGGTGGGCGACGGCAAATCACATGCCGGCGCTCGCAGCGCGGGACGACGTAGAGCTGACGGCGGTGTGCAGGCTGGGCGCCGATGAACTGCAGATGGTGAAGGAGCGCTTCGGCTTCGAATACGCCACGGAGGACTACCGGCAGCTTCTCGAAATAGATGACCTCGACGGCGTGGTGGTGGCGTCTCCGCACACGCTGCACTTCGAGCACGCCTCTGCGGCGCTGGAGCGCGGCCTGCACGTCATGTGCGAAAAGCCTCTCACAACCACCGCCGCCGACGCAAGGCGGCTGGTCGAACTGGCGGCCGAGCGGGGCTTGCAGATCGTCGTACCCTACGGCTGGCACTACAAGCCTTACCTCCAGGAAGCCAAGAGGCGGCTCGAAGACGGCGCGGTGGGAAAGATCGAGTTCCTCATGTGCCACATGGCGTCGCCTGTGCGCGGTCTCCTGGAGGGAGGTCGGTTCGACGCGACCGGCGGGGGAATGTTCGACCTGGTGTTCGAGCCCGGCTCCGACACTTGGGCCGACCCTCAACGCGCCGGCGGTGGGTACGCGCTGGCGCAGATGTCCCACTCGGCAGGAATGGCGTTCTGGATGACCGGCCTGCGCGCCGAGTCGGTAATGGCCTTAACCTCCGGGCCTACCAGCCGCGTCGAGTTGTACGACGCATTTTCGGTTAAATTCGAGGGCGGCGCGATAGGTACTTTCTCCGGCGCCGGCGCCGTGCCGGACGACAAGGGATTCCAGCTGGACGTGCGCGTCTATGGAAGCGAGGGACTGATGCTCGTCGACGTCGACCGCGCCCGCCTGGAGGTGCAGCGGTACGACGGCAATCACTTCAGCATGGACTTGCCGGACGATGCGGGCGCCTATGATTGCAATGGCCCGCCGAACAACTTCGCCGACATCCTGCTGGGAAAAACCGGCGAAAATCACGCGCCCGGCGAAGCCGGTATGCGGGCAATCGAGATGATCGACGCGGCGTACCGGTCATCTCTAATAGGACAGGCCGAAAGGGTCTAACGGCCACGTTGTTAACGCGCCATTAAACGTTAACGTCGGCCCCGGCATATACTCGTTGAGCGCCCTTCGAGTAACACTCGCGCCCGACGCGCACGTCTCGACGCGGGGCGCTCGCACAAGTCCCCTTGGGGCATTAAGCCATGCTTGGCATCACCGACCGGAAGCTGATCCTCATAGTCGAGGACGACCGCAATCTGCTTGCTGCGCTGCGCTACAACTTCGTCGCGGAGGGCTTTGAGGTTGCACTGGCTGGGGACGGCGGCGATGCCCTAACCGTAGCGCGCGACCGGAAGCCCGACATCATCCTGCTCGACCTGATGCTGCCGGTCATGAGCGGCCTGGAGGTGTGCAGGGCCCTACGGCGGCGCGGGGACACCATGCCCATAATCATGCTGACGGCGCGCGACGCCGAGGCCGACCGGGTCGACGGGCTGAACGCCGGCGCGGACGACTACGTGATAAAGCCCTTCAGCACCCGCGAGGTGATCGCCAGGGTCAATGCCCAGTTGCGCCGGATCGAGGTCCTGAGCGCCACCAGGGCGGAGCCGGCCGCGCCGGTCATCCGTGAAGACGGGCTTGAAATCGACCCCGCCGCACGGACCGTCCACCTGAACGGGAACCCCGTGTCAATGCGTCCCAAGGAGTTCGACCTGCTGCTGTACATGGCATCACGCCCCGGGCGCGTGGTGACCCGGGAGCAGTTCCTGAGAGACGTGTGGGGATACCGCTACGGGGACGAAGAGTCCAGTGACGGGCGCACGGTAGACGTCCACGTGCGCTGGGTGCGAACAAAGATCGAGACGGACTCCTCCAAGCCGCAGCGGATCGTGACGGTAAGGGGGGTCGGCTACCGGTATTCATCGCGGAACCTTCAGGCTCCGCGTTCCCGCAATCTTGAAAGTGAAGTCCTGGCCGGTTAGGCATCTCATTGCGGTCGGCGGCATCGTCGTGGCCGCTTTCGTGGCCGCGGCCACTTTGCTGCTGGGCACGGCCGGGGCCGTACTGGCCGGCCTGGCCGCCGCTGCCGCCTCGATTTACCTCGCCCGGAGATTTGCCCTTCGAATAGAACGCCTCGCTCGCGACATCCTGCGAATGAGCCCGCAGGAGGGCGGCAAGCGGCCGGAGGGCGGATGGCCGGAGGAGGCGGAACGCCTGGCCCGGGCATCGTCCAGGCTGGCGGACCGTTTCTCCAACCTGCTGGCGGCCGAGTCGGCTGAACGCCGGCGTGCGGAATCGATCCTCAGTTCGATGCAGCAGGGCGTCGTGGTGGTCAGGGACGGCGGCGTTGTGGAGTCGGCCAACCCGGCGTCGCTGGCGATGCTCAGCGGCGAGACGCAGTTCCAGGCAGGATCCCAGTTCGCCTCGATCACGCGGGACGCCCGCATAAACGACCTGGTCCGCACTGCGATATTGGAAAGCGCAACGCAGCGGAGCGACGTCTACCTGCGGGACAAGGGCCGCCACCTCGACGTTCTCGCGGCTCCGCTGCCGCCGGCGGAGGATGGAACGAAACGCATATTGGCGTTGACGAATGACGTGACAGAGTCGGTGCGGGCGGAGAACACGCGAAGGGAGTTCGTCAGCAACGCATCCCACGAGCTGCGAACGCCGATCGCCGCCATCCGTGCAGCCGCTGAGACTCTCCAGACGGGAGCGCTCGACGACCCCGAGGCGTCCCGGGACTTCGTGCGGCGCATCCTGGACGACGTGGCCCGCATGGACGCCCTCGTATCCGAAATGCTGGAACTGTCCAGGCTGGAGTCGGGCCAAGCCCCGCTGCACCTGAGCCCGGTCGACCCGCGCACGCTGGTTGACGACCTGATCGACAGGTTCCGGCCCATTGCGGCCGAAGAGGGCGTGGACCTGCGGACGAGCGTCGCCGATGACGCCCCCGTCTTCGTAGCCGACCGTTCGAGGATAGAGGCGGCCCTTGCAAACCTTGTGCGGAACTCGCTGAGGGCCACCGGCCGGGGCGGCTCGATCACCGTGTCCGCCCACGGCCTGAACGGCTCGGTGGAAATCGCGGTCTCCGATACCGGCATCGGCATATCTTCCGAGCACTTGCCGCACATCTTCGAGCGCTTCTACAAGGCTGACCCGTCCCGCGGCGATGACGGCACGGGGCTGGGGCTTGCGATATCGAAGCACATAGTGCAGGCGCACGGCGGGAAGATCGGCGCCGAGAGCCGGCTGGGGGAGGGCGCCACCGTGAGCTTCAGCATTCCCGTTGGGCAGGGCGGTGGATAACGAGGCGGCGGCCGGAAGTCGTTGCCGTGGCGCCGCCGCATTGCCGCTGACTGTTAATTGTGAGTTAACTCAGCGCGGCCACAATCTAGGCCGCCCGTGAGCCTTGCCTCATCAGACGATCCGAAAGAGCCGATGGCCGATTCACCTACCGAAATAGCCTCCAGCCCCGCCCCGCCGCCCGGTCGCGTTGCCACAAATGCGTTTCCGGCCAGCGCGGCGGCAAAGCGGCCCCGGTTCCGCAAGATCGAAGAGTGGATGGTCATCTGGTCCCTGAGGGCTGCGGCCTCGGTTTCGATAATCACGACTATCGGCATCGTGATCGTACTGCTCCGGGAGAGCCTGGTCTTCTTCGCCGACATTCCTATTTGGGAGTTTCTCAGCGGCACAAAGTGGACGCCCAATTTCAAGCCACAGAACTTCGGCGTGCTGCCGCTCGTGGGCGGAACGCTGCTTGTAGCGGGAATCGCCGGACTGGTGTCGCTGGGGCTTGGACTCGGAGCCGCAATTTTCCTGTCGGAGTACGCGCCGGAGCGGCTTCGCAAGACGCTGAAGCCAATCCTAGAGGTACTGGCCGGCATACCGACGGTGGTGTACGGCTACTTCGCCTTGACGTTCGTCACGCCGATACTCAGGTCGATCTTTCCGGACGTGATCATCTTCAACGCACTCAGCGCCGGCCTGGTGATGGGCCTGATGATCATGCCGATGGTCTCCACCCTAAGCGAAGACGCCATGGTCTCTGTGCCAAGGTCCCTGCGCGATGCGGCCTACGCCCTGGGCTCAACGAAGTTCGAGGTGTCCACCAAGGTGGTCATACCGGCGGCCCTGTCGGGCATCGTCGCATCGTTCATCCTGGCGATATCGAGGGCCATCGGCGAGACGATGATCGTCACCATTGCGGCCGGCGCCACGCCCAACCTGACCTGGAACCCGCTGGAGAGCGTCCAGGCGATGACTGCGTTCATCGTACAGGTGGCGCAGGGAGAGACTCCGCAGGGCAGCCTTGAGTTCAAGACGATATTCGCAGTGGGGCTACTGCTGTTCGTCATGACGCTCATCATGAGCATATTCGGCCGGTGGTTCGTTGGCCGCTTCAGGCAAGAGTACGAATGAGAAGCATCGGGCAAATTACTCGCCAAATTACTCGCGAGGAAGCGCGCCGGATCGCACGGCCGCGGAAGGTAGGCCATAAGGTCTGGCGTGACAACTTCTTCCTGGGGATGTTCATCGCCGCGGTGCTGATCGGCGTGGCGGGATTGATGACGCTGCTGGTCGACACGCTCATGGACGGCGTTCCGTGGCTGGGCTGGAGCTTCATCTCCAGCTACGCTTCCCGCAAGCCGGAGCTGGCGGGCATCCTGGCGCCGCTGGCCGGAACGGCTTGGGTAATGGTCATGACGGCCATGTTCACCATCCCGGTAGGCGTCGGCACTGCGATATTCCTGGAGGAGTTCGCGGGCCGCCACTGGTACACGCGGGTCATACAGTTGAACATCTCTAACCTGGCGGGCGTGCCTTCCATCATCTACGGGCTGCTCGGCCTGTCCCTGTTCGTCTTTTCGCTCCACATGGGCCGCAGCGTCGTCGCCGGCGCTCTCACGCTGACACTGCTCGTACTGCCGATCGTCATAATCGCTTCGCAGGAGGCGATACGCGCAGTGCCGAGTTCCTACAAGGACGCTGCCCTAGCCATGGGGGCGACGCGCTGGCAGATGGTCAAGACCATCGTACTGCCGGAGGCTGTGCCCGGCATCATGAGCGGCGTGATACTCGCCCTTTCACGGGCCATCGGAGAGTCGGCTCCGATATTGATGATCAGCTCCTTGGTCTTCCTGACCTTCGTGCCGACCGACCCCGGCTCTCGCTTCTCGGTGCTGCCGCTCCAGATCTACACCTGGGTTGCTCAGCCGCAGCCGGGTTTCAGGGGCATCGCCGCGGCGGGGATCATCGTCCTGCTGATAATGCTGCTGGCCATGAACGCGCTGGCGATCTGGATCCGGCTGAAGTACCAGCGCCGCCGCGAGGAGTGAGGCGCATCGCCCCGTTGGGATTCAGGTCGGCACGGCCTATGCCTGGGGCCAGTCGATTGCCAGCCCATCCACAACGCGAGCGCTGGGCAGCCGCTCGAACACGGCCGGCGCAATCTTTACCTTGGTGGACCGTCCGCCGCCGCCAAGTATCACGAACTCCGTCTGCATGATCCGGGAATCGACGTAGACGGCCAAACCCTCAGGCAGGTTGAAGGGCGTCACCCCGCCTATCTCCATCCCGGTGAGCGCCGCGGTGTCTTCCGCGCTGGCAAACGAGAGGCGCCGGATGCCCATCAACTTCCGCACCGCGCGGTTTACGTCGAGCCGCGTGTTCGCCAGTACCACGCACGCGCAGAACTGCTTGGGCTCCCGCCTGGACGCCACGATGATCGTGTTTGCCGACTCCTCCGGCAGGTAGCCGTACTTTTCGCAGAATGCAGCCGTGTCGGCGTAGGCCGGATCTATCTCTATGACGTCGTAGGGCACGCCGAGCGCCGACAGCGCCGCCTCCAACCTGTCGTCCACGTTGCCGGTCTTCTGTTCGTTCATATCGCTCCCCACGCGCTGGCTTCATAACGTGAGCATACAGCGCGCAGCGCATGTCGCGCAGAGAATGCACACCCTCATCCCTGCAGCGAGTCTGGCAATGGGGGTGTTGCGGAGGTTTTCTACGGCTTGCGGGATGCCTCGACCAGCTTTTGTACGAACCGTCCGGCTCTCTTGGGGGCCGATCGGGTTGGGCCGGCGTCGATTGCGTTTATGAGCGCGCTGCCGACTGCGGCCCCGTCGGCATAGGCCGCCACCTCCTGGACGTGCTCCGGGGTGGAGATGCCGAAGCCGACGGCGACGGGGAGGTCGGTGCAGTTTCGCACCCGCTCGACGAGGCGGCGGAGCCTGCCGGACCTTTCCACCGCGGCGCGGGCGCCGGTCACTCCGAGCACCGAAACGCAGTAGATGAACCCGCCGGCGCGACGGCAGGCATCCTCGATGCGGTGGTCGGGCGACGTTAGCGCAACGAGCGGGACCACGCTCAAGCCGCATTCGCTTGCGGCATCGGTCAGCGGCCCCGCCTCTTCGGCCGGCACGTCCACGGGAATCAGACCGGCAACGCCCGCGGCCGCAGCCGCCTCACAGTATTGCCGCACGCCCATGGACAGGATGGTGTTGTAGTAGCCCATCAGTACCAGGGGCTTTTCGACGCCCAGGTCTCGAGCCTGCCTCGCCGTATCGATCGAACCGGCCGGGGTGGCGCCCATCTTTAGGGCGTCATAGCTGGACTTTTGGATGGTTGGCCCCTCGGCGAGCGGATCGCTGAACGGCACGCCTATCTCGATCGCGGCGGCCCCGGCGTCGGCAATGGCCTTCAGGATGGGCGGAGTCAGCCCGGGCCGCGGGTGTCCGGCCGTGACGAAGGGGACTATGGCGATGCGCCCTTCGCTCTTCGCCGACTCGAAAGCCGTTCGTATCGGGTCACTCAATTCGACACCCCGCTATATGCCCTCGAACGCGCTGGAATACTTGGCCAGTACGATGGCCAAAGAGTTGTGAAGGCCGTGAGCGAATATACAGGGCCATATCGAACCCGTCACGAGGTACGCCCAGCCAAAGGCCGCTCCCAGTATGAAGGTGGGAACGAGCAGCGCCGGGTCTATGTGCGCCAGCGCGAACAGGGCCGAACTGAGTAGCAGAGCGCCGGCCCTGCCGTAACGCTGCAACAGTCCGGTCAGCGCAAAGCCGCGGAAGAAGAACTCCTCGGTGAATGGCCCCCACAGGCCAACCAAGATCAGTACGGCGCCGGTCGCCCCGCCGGCTGCCTCCAGCGTCTCGCTCGCCGTGTCGGGCGGAATTAGCCACTCGACGCCCAGCGCATTTACCACCAGGTTCCACAAGTAGACGCCAAACAGTCCCGCGAGCCAGGCTGCGCAGGCGATGAGCCATGGTGAGAGGCTGCCTCGAGGCCACGCTAACCCCAGGCTTGCCGGGCCTGCGCGGTACTTCGACACGGAGAAGATGAGCGCGGCCACCACGAACACGCCCTGCGTCAGTGAAGACAGGACGAGCCACGCCGGAGCGCCGAACAGGTTCCCTGCGTCCTGGACGTCCGGCCCTCCGCCGTCTCCAAGCGGCGGGAATAAGAGCAGAAAGGCCAGCAGAGCCAGGAAGATGACGGCCGCGGCGAAGATCGCGGCAAGCGCCACGTCCAAGGGTTGCCATGGCGCCTTGGACATCAGACGCGCTGCCGCCCACGTTCTATTCGCCGGCCCAGGCGACGTCGCCGAAGAGGCCGGGAGGGCGCTCGCGGGCTGCGAACTGCCGGTACTCCTCCTTGGAGGCGCCGATGGTGATGAAGTCTCCGTGGCCCGGGAGCGCCATCGTCTCGTCCGCCAGAGTGTGCAGCCGGGTGGTGATCGATTCCAGTATCTGCTCCAGGGCCTCCGGGCTGGCCGACCTTCCCGGCCCGCCCGGGAAAAGGGTGTCGCCCGTAAAGACGTGGGACGTCTCCCCGGCAGGGGCCGCAAGCAGGTAGGAGGTGGACCCCGGAGTGTGGCCGGGCGTCTCGAACGACTTGAATTCAAAGTCGCACACTTTGACTATTGTGCCGTCAGAAACGTCGATCCGGCCGGGGAAGGGCTTTCCCTCTATGGCGGCTGCGTCATTCACGCCGATCCCCACCGGCACGCGGAATGCGCCGAGCACGTCGTCGAAGCCTTCGAGGTGGTCCCAGTGGTTGTGGGTTATCAGGATGGCCTGCACCGTGGTGAGCCTGGCAGCCGCGATCAGGTCACGGGGCTGGTCCGGAGTGTCGATGATGACGCTGTTCCTCGTTTGCTGGGAGGTGATGAGGTATGCGTTGTTGGCGAAACCGGATATGAATCGTTCAATCTTCCAGTTCTTGCCCTCGTAGACTATCGGCATTTGGCTGCATCGCTTTCCCGGGCGGTTAGCCCGGTGGTTCTTCCCGCCCCGTGCGTGCGGGCCTCAGAGCGTCTGTGGTTCGGGGTCTGGGGCAGGGGCGCGTCTTTCGTCCCCGGCCTGGTCTTCCCCGCCCGGCGGACTGTCGGGCTCGGGCTCCCCGCCTTCCGCCCTCACCGCGTGCGGGTCTCCACCTTCCAGCAGCGCCCGCATCTGGTCTCCGTCGATGGTCTCGAACTCGAGCAAGAACTGGGAGAGGCTATCGAGCTGGCCGACGTGCTCCTTGAGGATCTCGTGAGCCTTGTCGGTGCCCTCGCCAAGCAGCCTGTCGACTTCGTTGTCGATCAGGTTCTCGGTTCGCAGGCTGTAGTCCCTCTCCTCGGAGATCTCCCGTCCGAGGAAAATCGCTTCCTGGCGTCTTCCGAACGAACGCAGGCCCAGCTTGTCGCTCATGCCGTAGCGGGTGACCATCTGGCGGGCCATGCGCGTGGCGACCTCGATGTCGTTGCTTGCGCCGGTTGTGACCTCGCCGAACTTGATCACCTCGGCCTGCCTGCCGCCCATTGCGGTGGCGATCATGGCGGTGAACTGCTTGAGGGTCTGTAGGTAGCGGTCCTCTTCCGGCAGGTAGCGCGTGTATCCGCCCATCTGGCCGCGTGAAACGATGGATATCTTCCACACCATGTCTGCGCCGGGCATGTGATACGCCACCAGTGCGTGGCCGGCCTCGTGGTACGCCGTCAGCTCGCGCTCCCGCTCGCTGATGACGCGGCTCTTGCGCGCCGGGCCTGCTACGACGCGGTCGATGGCCTCGGTAAGGTCATCGAAACCGATGGACTTCTTGTTGCGCCTGGCGGCGAGAAGAGCGGCCTCGTTGATGAGGTTCGCCAGGTCGGCTCCTGAGAATCCTGGCGTCTGCTTTGCGATGTTCGCCAGCTCGACCTGCTTGTCGATGGGCTTCCCCTTGGCGTGCACGTCGAGGATGGCCGTGCGCCCCCGTATGTCGGGGTTGTCGAGTATCACCCTGCGGTCGAATCGGCCCGGCCTGAGCAGCGCGGGGTCGAGGATGTCGGGCCGGTTTGTGGCTGCGATGACAATCACGTTGGTAGCCGTGTCGAAGCCGTCCATCTCCACGAGAATCTGGTTCAGCGTCTGCTCGCGTTCGTCGTGGCCGCCGCCCAGACCGGCGCCGCGGTGCCTGCCCACGGCGTCGATCTCGTCCACGAACACTATGCAGGGAGAGTGGCGCTTGGCCTGCTCAAACAGGTCGCGCACGCGCGATGCGCCCACTCCGACGAACATCTCGACGAACTCGGAGCCGCTTATGGAGAAGAAGGGCACCCCGGCCTCACCGGCTACGGCCCTTGCCAGAAGCGTCTTGCCAGTGCCCGGCGGCCCGACCAGCAGCACCCCGCGCGGTATGCGCGCCCCAAGGGCCTGGAAGCGCTCGGGATACTTCAGGAATTCGACGACTTCTTCCAGCTCCTGCTTAGCCTCAGGGACGCCCGCGACGTCGAAGAAGGTGACGGTGGCCTTTGTGCCGACGAACATGCGCGCCCGGCTGCGGCCAAAGCTTAGCGTCTGGTTGTTGCTGCCCTGGGCCTGCCGCATCATGAACAGCAGGATGCCGCCGAGCAGTAGCAGCGGCAGGAAGCTGATGAAAATGCCGAAGAAACTGCTCAGCCCGCTTGAACCCTTCACCTCCACGGTGTAGGCGGACGGGGGTACCTGCGCCTCGTTCATGAGCTGTACGAGGCTCGAACCCTCCTCCTTCCGCGACCGGTATGAGGCGTTGCCCTGGGTAACGGTCAGCGCGTCCCCGCGCACCTCGATCTGTATCTTCTCGGCGCTGGCGTTGTTGCGCGCCATCTCGATCACCTCGGTGATCTCGATCTCCTGCGCGCCGCCGAGCGGCTCCCTGAAAAATAGCAAGAAGACCGTGATGACTGCCACCACGATCAGCAAATATACGAGACCGTTCCGCATGCAACGGTTGGTCATGAAGTTACCCGGCGTTTCTGTACTCGTACGTCTGCCGTCTTTCCGCTGCGCCCCTCGACTACTCCGGGTGCGCTTGGCCAAGACCGCATTACCTGGTTGCCTGTTCGATAATCGTATCACAGGGTTGGCGGCTTCCCCACGCGCCGCCGCTTCGCTCCTTGCACTGGCTGGGCCGTTCGCATAGCGGCCGCCGCCGCCGCCTTGTGCCCGGTTTCGGTTGCTTGACATAGTACTTACTGCGAGATGCATTGATATATACTCGCGTTCACGCGCCGGAATGACGGGAGCGGACACTCCGGCGCAACGCAGCGCACAGGCCGTTTATTGAGGAGCTGAAGGAATAGCGAGAAACTACAGGGTCAACCGCCGGATCCGAGCCCCGATCGTAAGGGTGATCAGGGGGGAGGACTCCAGCGGATCGACCGTAATGCACATACAGGACGCCTTGAGGCTGGCCGATGAGGCAGGCCTCGACCTGGTAGAGGTGGCGCCCAACCAGTCGCCGCCGGTCTGCAGGCTGCTGGACTATGGACGCTTCAAGTTCATCCAGTCCAAGAAGGCCAAGGAGGCGCGCAGGGCGTCCAAAGGCGCTAACCAGCAGCGCGAGGTGAGGATGCGCCCGCGCATTTCAGACAACGACATACGGTCTAAGATAAAGACTGTGAAGGGACTTCTTGCCGAGGGCGCGAAGGTGCGCGTTGCGGTACTTTTAAGGGGAAGGGAAAACACTCATCCCGAAGTTGCGGTAAAAGTGCTGAGGCGCGTCGCCGAGGGCGTTGCGGCGGAGGCGAGGCTGGAGAGGCCGCCCACCAGGGAGGCGCGCTCCATAGCCATCATACTGGCCCCGGCGGGCAGTTCCGGCGCCACCGCGTCGATGCCGCCCGGCGAGGAGTGACCGCAAGACCGAAAGCTGAGGACCATGCCGAAGTTGAAGACACACAGCGGGGCAAAGCGCCGCTTCCACGTAAGCGGCGGCGGTAAGCTGCTACGTACCAAGGGGCCCAAGAGCCACCTGCGCAGAAACAAGGCCAACCGCGTCCGGCGCCTGTTCGGCGCAAAGGTCGGCCTGGACTCCAAGAGACTGGGCAAGCGCATCAAGCAAGCGATATCGGGAGCCAGGCGCTAGGCGGCGCTCAGGGAGAAGCAAGTGGCAAGGGTTACAAGAGGGCCGCATTCAAGACGGCGGCACAAGAAGACGCTCAAGGCCGTGCGAGGCCACCGGGGCTCGCGAAATAGGCGCTACCGGCTAGCAAAGGAATCCCTGCTGCACGCGCTCGCATACTCGACGCGGCACCGCAAGCTGAGGAAGCGGACGAACCGCTCGCTGGCCATCATCCGCATAAACGCCGCCGCGCGGCAGAACGGCATCACCTACCGCGAGCTGATACACGGCCTGAAGCTCGCCGGCGTGAGCCTGGACCGCAAGTCCCTTTCAGATCTGGCGATCAGGGAACCTGCTGCGTTTACCGAGGTTGCGCAGACCGCCAAGGCGGCCGCAGCGGCATAGCGCGCGTGCCGCCGGCGCCTTACTTACTTGGAAAGGTGCCGCTCGAAGAAGCCCGCCACCCGGTTGACGTACTCGCCGCGCATCGTGCGGTAGCACTGCGCGTGTCCGGCGCCGGGCACTATCCAGACGCTCCTGTCGTCCCTGGGCGAGTCCGGATCCGCGCCTATCGCACGTTCCAGGATGCGGGCGTGGCGCACAGGCACCATGTTGTCCATCTCCCCGTGCACGATTAGCGCCGGCGTGTCGACGGCGGCTATGTTCCGCGCCGGTGAGACCTCGTTCAGGTCCATCCCGAAGATCGACTTGGACATGAGACGAGCGCCCGGTAGGAAGAGGTTGAGAACCCTGCGGCTGCCGGTCATCTCCTCCCGCATCCTTACCGACAGGTCCGCAAAGGAGCTGTCGGCCACCACCGCGCCGACGATGCCTGGATTGGCGCAGGCCATCAGCGCCACCGCACCGCCCAGCGACGTTCCGTGCACGCCTATCCTGGACCCCTCCACGCCGCTGGACATCAGGAAGTCGATGGCCCCGAGCAGATCAAACCGCTCGAAGTAGCCGGCGGAGCCGTGCTCGCCCCCCGACTCGCCGCAGCTGCGCAGATCGAACATCAGCAGGCCGAAGCCCCTCTTGGCCAAATCTCCCGCCAGTCCGAGGGAGCTGGCTGAGGGGTTGGTACGGTTGGTGCCGAAGCCGTGGACCATCACGATCCACCGGACGCTTGCGGGGTCGATGGAAGAGACCCGGCCGCCGGGCGGGATGATCCATCCGGCAAGCGGCGCCTCGCCGTCGCGGCTCATGAAAGTGACGTTGACGAAGTCGAGTCCCACGGCGGAGGGGTCGTCTTCCGGTCTCACGCGCATCGTGCGTGTGAGACCTGCCGCCATGCACGCCGAGACGGCCAGGTATGCCCCGGCAACTGCGCCGCCGGCTATGAGAGCCCTGTTGAACCAACCCATTTCACTGCTCGGCCAGCCAGCCCGTCCGTACGCCGCGAGCCTCGTTGACATGCCAACAGGCCCGGAAAAAAGAAAACAGATAAGTTGAGTCTGCCTATCGCACGCGCCGCTTGGCCCAATCTTATCAAGAGCGCCTAAGAAGACGGAGACCTTCGCATACCTCCCCGGTGCGCCCATCCGCAGCGCACCCCATCGCCGTCATTGTTATGAAAATAGATCCCCGCGCAAACGGGAATCCATCGGGTCCCCCCGTAGGGGCGTCCCTTGTGGGCGCCTGGCGGGGAACGGGGCGGGGCAACGTCGCCCACCCACACGCGCGACGCCGCCAACAACCCGCGCGCCGCATAGACATCTTCCCCGCAGAGGATGAACCCGTACGGGCGCAATCCGACAGAAACCGTACGGGCGCCCCGACAGAAACCGTACGGGCGCCCCGACAGAAACCGTACGGGCGCCATCCAACATGACCCGTAGGGGCGTCCCTTGTGGGCGCCTGGCGGGGAACGGGGCGGGGAACGCGCTCCCACCCTCACGCACGCCATCCACCCACACCCCTCCGCCATCTCCCCCTTGACCAATCCACCCAACCTACCCCATTATAGAACGCATGTTCGCCACCACCACACAAAACCGCCCGCCAACACTCGCCAACATCGTTCGCGAGGAAACAAACGACGGCAGGCTCATAATCCGATTCCTCGTCAACGCCATGCAAGGCCGGCTACAAAACGCCAGGCCATCACACCAGCTCGACGCAGCACGACAACTCATCCGAATCGGATTCAAAGACGCACAAGACTTCATAGACTCCTTCCAGTCACCATCAGGACGACCCGCGGCAAAATCCGCAGCCGCAAGGTCCACACGCGCAACCGGCCCGGCCGCCAACGCACTACTGCAACAACTCGCCGAAATCGTCCGGCAAGAGACCGACAACGGCAGAACCGCCATCCGATTCCTCGTAAACGTCATGCAGGGCGAACTCAAAGGATTCAAGCCCTCCCACCGCCTCGCAGCAGCCAAAGAACTCCTCAACCGAGGCTTCGACGACGAAATAACACCCCGCGCCCCCACGCGACAGCGGGCAACCCCCACGCGACAGCGACAACCCGCAACCCCCACGCGCCAGCCAGCAACACCCACGCGCCAGCGACAACCCGCAGCCCCCACCCGGCAGCCCACAACCATCAGACCCCCGCACCTGCACCGGCATGTAACCGTCACCCCACCGAGCAAGCCCACACCCGACGAAGAAGCATTCACCGCCATCTCCGTCGTCTACTCCATACGCATCGCACGAGTCGCCATGGAAATGGTCAGAAGGTACCGGCTCGCGCAAGAGGTCACGGAAACCACAGGCCGGCCCAACCCCCTCGAAATACCCGAAAAATTCAAAGGCATGTACAACATGGCATACAAGCGCCTCATCGAAAGATGCTACGGCGACGACAAGGCCGCCGCCAGAGTCGCCACAGTAGCCGCATACGAGTTCTGCCACAAAACGCCACACCTCTACTGCGACTACGAACTCGGCCAACCCGGATGCCCACACGACACAACCAAACCCTTCGACCCCCTACAAACCCCACCGCCCAAGCCCGCCAAAACACAAAACGAGCCGTCGCCGAGCAAACCGGCCGAAACGAACAACGACTCACCGCCGAGCAACCCAACCCAAGAACAAAACCCCGCGCCCAATAACGACCCGCCCGATGACGACCATCCGGAAGAATACCCTCCGGACGACCCACCCGAACCCGAACCGGAATCCGAACCCCGCCGGGTCCCACTCCGAAACCTAATAGTCGAACGCTACCCCCTGGGAGGAATCGACCACAACCTCGACCACGACGACCCTGGCCCCACCGACAACACCTGGCCCGACACAACCGAACACGACCCCGGTGATACCTACGACCCGCCAAACCCCCACGACGTCATCACCCGCGTCACAGGACCACCCGCGCCATCCGCCGAACCCGAACCCGGCGACGCCCACGACGAACCGCAACCCTTCAAACCCTACGAAATCCTCCCCGGAATCCGCGTCACAAGCCCCCCCGTCCCAATCGAATACGACGACCTAGACGACCCCATCCCCAAAACCCCGCGGTAAATCGCACCTCGTCATTCCCGTAAAAACGGGAATCCACACGCGCCCCGCAGGGGCATCCCCCGTAGGGGCGATCCCTTGTGGCCGCCCTCCGTAGGGGCGATCCCTTGTGGCCGCCTGGCGGGGAACGGCGGGGCACGCGCGACCACCTACCAACCCGGAATACACCTACCAACCCCGCAGGGACGCGATCCCGACGCGCCCCGCAGCGCCGTCCCCTCCTACCTCTTCCCCCGTCCGCGGGGGAAGATTGAGATGGGGGTCTTCCCGCGCGTGCCGCCACGAACCGCGCACGTCGCGCCTGCCCCGCAGGGGCAAACCGTAGGGGCGATCCCTTGTGGCCACCCCCCCTGCGGGGCGCGTTGGCGTGCGGCGTGATTTGTGGCGTCGCGCATCATGGCGGGCGACGATTCCCTCCGCCGTTCCCCGCCAGGCGCCCACAAGGGACGCCCCTACGGTTCGATCCCCTGCGGGGCGCGTTGGCGTGCGGCGTGATTCGTGGCGTCGCGCATCATGGCGGGCGACGATTCCCTCCGCCGTTCCCCGCCAGGCGCCACAAGGGATCGCCCCTACGGTTCGATCCCCTGCGGGGAAGACGTCTCTGCGTCGCGCTTGGGGGTGGGCGACGTTGCCCCGCCGGTTCCCCGCCAGGCGCCCACAAGGGATCGCCCCTACGGTTCGATCCCCTGCGGGGAAGACGTCTCTGCGTCGCGCTTGGGGGTGGGCGATGCGCAGGAAGACCCCCATCTCAATCTTCCCCCGCAGACGAGAGAAGAGGTAGGAGGGGACGGGAATGACGGAGGGGGGTTCCTGTTTGCGCGGGGATCTATTTTGATAACAATGACGGAGGCGCGCGTCGGCTATTAGGGCGGTGCAAGTGATTGACCACGGGGCCTCTCAAATCTACAATTCGTACACTTAGAGCAACCAACACATTTCTCCGGTGAATGGACGCCCAGCTAACGGGCAGGGGCCGGCGGCCCCAGGGGGATGCCATGACGACCGCCGTACATCGAGACACAGACGCCGCGCTGATGGCGCACCTGCTGCGAAGGGCCGGTTTCGGCGCCACCCGGGACCAGCTCGACCACTACCTCGCCAAGGGGTATGACGAGACGGTCGAGGAATTGCTAAACCCTGAGTACTGCGAGCCGGAAGACCAGGACCTGCTCGAACGCTACTTCATCGCCGCGACGGAGGCCCGGTCGGTCGGACACGCCGACCCGCAGTGGTCCTGGCGGCTCGTAACAAGTCCGAAGCACCTCGAGGAGAAGATCGCGCTCTTCTGGCACGGCCTGCTGGCGGTGGGCGGCATCAAGCTCGACCACGGCTTGGAGATGCTGACGGAGATCGACCTGTTCCGCCGCGTCGGGCTGGGGAAGTTCCGCAACATCCTCCTGGAGATATCCCGCAACCCCGGCATGATGTACTGGCTCGACAACCAGAACAGCCACAAGGACGCGCCAAACGAGAACTACGGTCGTGAGCTGCTGGAGCTGTTCTCGATGGGCATCAACGAGACAGGCGAGGGCGCATACACGGAGGGCGACGTGAAGGCCGCCGCCCGCGCCTTTACGGGCTGGGCGTCGAAGCCCACGATGCCGCCGTTCTTCCTGGGCCCATTTCCCATGGAGTTCCGCTTCGATCCCAATGACCACGACGAAAGCGAGAAGGAGTTCCTGGGCGAGAAGGGCAACTGGAACGGGGAGGACGTGGTGGAGATCATCGTGCGACAGCGGGCCACGGCTGAGTTCGTCGCCCGAAGGCTCTACCAGTTCTTCGTAGCGGATGAGGCGGACGAGCACGAGGTGCAGCGGCTGGCCGACGTCTTCCAGGAGAACGACGGCGAAATCCGCGCCGTGCTGCGCTCGATCTTCAAGTCAGACCACTTCAAGTCTCCTGAAGTGCGCTTCCGCAAGGTGAAAAGCCCGGCCGAGCTGGTGTACGGGACGGCTAGGCTTACCGACCGGTTCGACCTGCCGGACATGGACACCTCGCAACTCGCCAACTACGCGATGTTCATGGGCCAGCACCTGCTCAATCCGCCCAGCGTAGAGGGCTGGCACGAGGGCGATGAGTGGATCGACAGCGGCGCGCTGGTGGAGCGCATCAACTTCGCATCCGGCGAGCTTGAGCGCACCGACGCGCCGGGCGTGGACCGCATGGTGGAGAGAGTGCTTGCGCAAGGCGACGGCCTGTCCGCCAGGGAGTACGTGAATGCGTGCCTCGACGCCATGGGCGCGATCGACGTCTCGGACAGGACGATGGACATCCTGGTCGACCACGCCGCCGGGCAGCTTGCGCACACCGGGCACAGGGACCGCGCAATCGAGATGTTCCAACTGATAGCTTCAACCCCGGACTACCAGTACTGCTAAGACCACAGGCCTAAGGGCCGCGATACCGAGGAGTTTCGAGATGGCTTCGAATGGCAACGGAAGCAACGGCAAGGCCAAGAACTTGGTGGTGATCCAGCTCTCGGGCGGAAACGACTACCTCAACACGGTGGTGCCGTACCAGGACGGCCTCTACTACGACTACCGGCCGGTGATGGGCCTGAGCGGTTCCAAGGTGATCCCTCTGGACGACCGGGTGGCCTTCAACTCCCACATGGGGCCCTTCAAGAACCTGTTCGACGAGGGGAAGATGGCCGTCATCATGGGCATCGGCTACCCGGAGCCCAACAGGTCGCACTTCCGGTCGATGGACATCTGGCACACCGCCGAGCCAGCCGTGGCGTCGTCGGAGGGCTGGCTTGGAAAGACCACTAAGGCGATAGACCCAGAGGGCAAGAACCCCGTCACGGCCGTCAACTTCGGGCGCGGCCTTCCCAGGGCGCTGGCGTACCCGGGCGTGTCTGTGGCATCTGTGGGCGCACTGGAGAGCTACGGTCTCTACACCGGCCTCGCCGGGGCGTCGAACCGCGACGCGCTGCTGGACACCGTAAGCCGCATCTACCAACCCATGTCGGAGGAGGGCTTCCCTTCGCTGCGCCTCCTACAGACCGGCCGCGGGATGCTCGACGGCGCCGACATTCTGCGTTCAGCTCCGGCAAAGTACAGTTCGAACGTGGAGTACAACGCCGATAACCCGATCGCGCAGAGCCTCAAGGGCGTCGCGCAGGTGATGTCGGCCGGGCTGGGAACGCGGATCTTCTACACCCAGCACGGCAGCTTCGACACCCACACCAATGAGCTGGTCAATCACGCGCAGCTTTGGGACGAGGTGTCCGAGGCGGTCGAGTGCTTCTGGGCAGACCTACACGAGCAGGGCCAGGCTGATAACACCGTCATCTGGATGTTCTCGGAGTTCGGACGTCGCATCGAGGACAACGGCGCGGGCACGGACCACGGCTCCGGCGGGGTGGCGTTCGCTATCGGCAATCCCATCAACGGGGGACTGTACGGGGAATACCCGAGCCTGAAGCCCGCCGACCAGCTGGAAGGCGACGTGCACTACAACACCGACTACCGGGACGCCTACGCCACGCTGTTGGAGGACATTCTGCACGTCGATTCGGAGTGGGCGCTTAACAGGAAGTTCAACCCGATGACGGAGCTGGTGTCCAGCTAAGCGGAGGTCCGCATGAGCGAATACTCCTACAGCCACACGCTGGGAATCGCCTCGTTCGAGGGGCGCGGGTTCATGAACCCGGTGGACGTGAAGTTGGCGCGTGACGGCAACCTGTACGTGCTGAGCCGGTCGAACGCCGGCAACAAGAACGTGCGGATTAGCGCGGTGACGCCGATGGACTCGGAGTTCCAGTTCGAGTTCGCCAACTGGGGCACGGAGCCCGGCAAGGCCACGCAGCCGACCGCGATGGACTTCGGGCCGGACGACCGGCTCTACCTGGCGGACGAGTTCATACAGTCGGTCTCGGTGTTCGAAAAGGACGGCACGTTCGTCGAACGCTGGGGCGAAGAGGGTTCCGGCCACGGCCAGTTCAACCGGCCCTCCGGCTTGGCGGTCGACTCGGCAGGCGACGTTTTCGTGGTAGACCATCTCAACGCCCGCGTTCAGAAGTGGTCGCCGGACGGCAGGCACCTCTCATCGTTCGGAAACTTCGGCTCCGGTCCCGGTGAGTTCAACTTCCCGTGGGGAATATCGATAGACGACGAGGACGGCATCTGGATAGCGGACTGGCGCAACGACCGCATTCAGCGCTTCTCGCCCGGCGGAGAGTTCGTGTCGCAGTTCGGTTCCAGGGGAGCCGGAGACGGCGAGTTCAACCGGCCGTCCAGCGTCCACGCCAGCAGCGACGGGGCAGTCTACGTGTCCGACTGGCGAAATGACCGCGTGCAGGTGTTCGACCGTAACGGCTCACACCGAGAAACGCTGGTCGGCCACGCAACGCTGTCCAAGTGGTGCCAGGAGTTCGTCGACGTGAACCCCGAGCAGGCGAGCTGGCGCGAGAACTCCGGCATGGCGGAGCGCGAGAAGCTGTTCTGGCGGCCCGCCGGAATAGACACCGGCCCTGAGGGCCACGTCTTCATCACGGACAGCTGCCGCCACCGGGTGCAGATCTACCAGCGCGTAAGGGAACCTGCGCTGGTGTAGGTGTAATAGAGGTGGTCGCAGCAGGGCTACCTGCCGCCCCGGCCACCCTGACCGTAAGGAGTTGCCGCCATTCCCTTGTTGCGGCTCCGGGCGAGGGTGAACAGATGACCGGAAGATTCCTTGGAACGAGACGCGTCCGTTTGGAAAGACGCTCGCAAGACCTAACCGCGTAGACCAATTTAGAATTGCGATATTGCTTTACGCATTGCTATTCTCTATGTTGTAAGGCAAGCGCATCGCTGTGCCGTCAAGGAGCGCTCCGCATGATTGAGTCCAGCATAACCGTGAAAGGGCAGACCACGCTGCCCAAAGCCGTCAGAGAGTCGCTGGCAGTGAAGGCCGGGGACAAGGTCCGCTACGTCATCCTGGACGAGGGCGTGCTGATAATGCCGGTGCGGCCCACCAGCCGCCTGTTCGGCAGCCTCAAGTATGACGGTCCACCCGTGAGCCTGGAAGAGATGGACCGCGCCGTCGCAGAAGGAGCGACCGGGGGATGACGGCGGTCGATACCAACGTGATCGTGCGCTACCTCGTGCGCGACGATCCCGAACAGGCGGAAGCGGCGCGTGCGCTCTTGGAAGGTTTGACTCCCGCTAATCCGGGCTTCATCTGCCGAGAAGTCATGATAGAGGTCGCATGGGTGCTGGAGCGGAGCTACCGGTTCCCGCGTGCCCTAATCGCCGAGGCGCTGATGGACCTCACCGCCTCGGACAGCCTCCTGGTTGAGAATTCCGATGACGTCGCTGCCGCCGCGCATCTCTACAACCAAGGCGGCGTAGGTTTCTCGGACCTAATGATCCTCTCAGCATCCAAACGTGCGGGAGCAACGCCCCTCCACACCTTCGACCGTGAATTTGCCCGGATGGAAGGGGCGGTTTTAGTGGAAACCGCCACGGCGGGTGCATCACCTTAAACACTGAACAGGCAAGCCGGCGGAAGAGCTCCGGCATGAGGGAGCAGGCGATGGTGTGAACGGGGCGGGGCAGGTTAGGTCTGGTCTCCTGCGACTGCCAAGTAACGGAACTCTCCGTTCCTTTTTTCCGTGAAGTTTGAGTAGTTTTGCCAATGTAAATTATAGGTACCCCGTAGAGATATAGGCGATTTTCTCGCCGCTTCTAGGCTATTAGCATTTGGATTTGCCCATTCCATCTTGCCTAATAGCCTTCGGCATTCCCAAAGGCGAAAGCTATCGTCGTTGGCGCCAGAAGGAGGATTCAAATAACTCAGGTCTTTTGTTATCAATATCGCATATCCTGCGATGCACTTCCGCCAGCTAGCTGCAACTAAAGATTCAAGCCTCTGGACGTCTTTAAGGAAATCATATCGACCTAAGTCTTGCGCCTCATGCCCTCGGAGCTTAAAGAATTCGTTGGCCCAATTTACATTCAATTTCTTTGTCGGATACTTGAGTTCAATCGCAACTCCTTGATTTGGAAGCCAAATGTCCAAGTACTTCTTGGATTTATCTTGCTGAAACGGTACTTCCAGACGCACTTCACAGCCTGGCGTCGACTCTCGAATCTGCCACGCGAGGGCGAACTGGAAGTCCGCTTCCGAATGGAAGATTGGGCGGGACTCAGCTAAGTCTTTCATAATTTGATGGATGTCAAGCATTGTAAAATAGCCTCTTGGTTTTCTAAGTCGGGTCCTTAGTCTGTTGGTCAAGGGCCTGAATTAGTGGACTCTGGTGGATTTCGGCTTGCAGGCCGGGGAAAGCATGAGGGTTACGAATGTTGCCGGGCAGACCTGAATAAGAGCAAGTCACAGGACGTCAGGCAAGCGCTGCCTAGCCCAGCCCATACTCCTCCATCAGCCCCGCGATCTGCTCCCACGTGGCCTGCTCGATCTCCACGCCCTCCTTTTCGCGAGTGCGGCGGGTTGTCACTTCCTTCTCGCCGGGGTAGAGGATTTCGTTGAAGCCGGGCATGAGGGGGGTGTCCTTGGAGTAGCCGATTAGCCAGCTCAGGCGGCCCTGCATGTCTTCGGGCGGGGCTAGGCGGGCGACGTCTATGACGATGATGGTCGATCCGCTTGAGAAGGCTCCTTCCGGCGGGTCGGGCTGGCCGTACTCTCCCAGCAGCCCGCCGAACACGGCGGCCATGAAGGCCAGCACGTAGCCCTTGTGCCCCACCTGCGTGCCGCCAAGCGGGAGGATGGCGCCGCCGTCGTAGAAGTCGTTGGGGTCCCGGCTGGGGCGGCCCTGCGGATCGATCACCCACTCATCCGGCAGGTCATGGCCTCTTGCCCTGTAGACGCGCAGCTTTCCCTCGGCGC
Source organism: Dehalococcoidia bacterium (assembly GCA_963663555.2). GTDB lineage: Bacteria > Chloroflexota > Dehalococcoidia > Lucifugimonadales > Lucifugimonadaceae. The sequence continues at coordinate 108,259 of CAXXNJ010000009.1, read as the reverse complement.
CTATCGAGGTCGCCATGTCGAGGAAGACTGCGCCGTCGCCCCGATACGGGAATCCGATGGAGATCGGGTTGGTGCTGAATCGCCGGGCGGCGCCCCCGTACGGCGGAACGATGTTGGACGCCTCGCCCAGCAGGCCGGTGAACATGATGGCCGCCATGCCCTGCGCTGCCGCCTGCTCCGCGTAGCTGCCGATGCGGCCGACGTGGCCCAGGCTGCACATCGTGGCCAGGCTAATCCCGTGCTGCCGGGCCTTCCCGACGGCCTGCTCGGTGGCGAACCTTGCCACGACCTGCCCGAATGAGTGGTGGCCGTCGATTCTTAGCAGCGCGCCGCTTTCGGCCACGACCTCCGGCTCGGCCGCCGGCTGGCGGTGACCTTCCCTGATGTCGGCAACGTACTGCGGCACGCGAATAAGGCCGTGCGAGTCGTGGCCGGTCATGTTGGCATCGGCGAGATGGTCTCCGACGATGCGTGCGTTGGACTCGGAGGCGCCTGCGGCCGCGAGGATGCGGGCTGCGACGTCCGTTATTTGCTGGCGGGTGAGTGTGGGCATGGGAATGTCCTGGGGCTCAGTTACCGGGTTAGGCGTTGCACGATTTGGGCCATATTTTCAGTTCGGGTCCGACGCGCAGGAGTAGGCAGTAACGGAGTATTTCTCCGCGCCAAGCCGGTTGACGAGGATGTACCGTCCATCTCCAATCAGATCAGGTCAGATCTATGCCCGTTGTCGCGGTCCTCTCTGATCAGAAGCTCAGCAGGGGTCTGAGGAGTGTCCTTAGTCAGTTTTCGCAGTCTTCCGGACAAGGCCAAGAACGCCTTCCTCTTCTTCGCCATGTCATCTACGGCATCTTGCTTCAAACGTGGTGTACCTCACTTCTTTCCAAGGAACGGTTATTCTCAGCGCGAGTCACCTCACGTAAGCGTCGGATCCGTGAACATCGTGGGCGGGTCTATTTCGTCGGGGCCGAGGAGCTTGCAGACTTTGCTGTAGATCTGGACGCGGTAGCGGCCTGAGTCTACCCAGTAGACGCGGTCTTCATCGTCCACCTTGACGGCGGTTGGATTCAGGAAGCGCTTCTCGGCGTCGAGGTTGACGACGTTCTCGCGCATCCGCAGCATGTCGAGGTTGGTCATCAGCTTGCGCATCCCGCGTTCGTTGAGCGTGGCGTCGCCGATGAACGACTCCAGGAAGCCGCCGCGGGGGTTGAACATCAGCCCGCGGTGGTTCGACCTGTCGGCCACGTATATGTCGCCGTACTTGTCGACGGCCACGTCGCTGGGGCGGTTCATCTGGCCGGGGCCGTTGCCAGACTCGCCGATCACCTGTAGTACCTCGCCGTCGGGCGAGAAGCGTTGCACCCTGTCGTTGCGCCAGTCTGCGACCATGACGCTGCCGTTGACGGGGTCTATTCCCAGGCCCCAGGGGTAGTTGAGCTGCCCGGGCGCGTCCCCGAACTCGCCAAAGCCGCCGATATGTTCGCCGTCCTTGGTGAAGCGTTCGACGCGGTGATTGCGCGTGCTCGTTACCCAAACGGTCTCTTTGAGATCGATTGCGATGCCGGACGCGCCGTTCAACTGCCCCGGGCCTTCACCGTCTTCTCCCCACGCGCCCAGGTACTCACCGCCGGTCTTGAATCTTGCCACCTTGTTGGCGTGTTCGTCCGTGACGTACAGGATTCCATCGTCGTCGATGTCGCACATGACCCAGGAAGGGAGAGAGCGCTCGCCTACCTGCTCGAAACCACCGTCCGGGCCGGGCACGTAGATGTCGTTGTCCTCGTAGCCCTCGTCCTCGGTCGTGACTCTGACGAACCGGTTCCGGGCGACGTTGCCGGCGTTGTCCGAGAAGCGGTTGATGACGTACAGCTCTTCCGGCCCGATGGCGAGGTCCATCGGCCCTTTGAAGCCGCCCAGGGCCAAGCGCTGGCCGAGCGCGATTTCGAACTTGTGCCCGCCCCTCAGCATGTATGGGTAACCTGTGACGCCGTCGTACCGCGGCATCGCGGCACTACGCTCAGCCGGTCTTTCCAGTTCTGCAACCATCTTCGTTAGCGCTCCTACAGGTTGATCATGGGAAGTGTGGCCGGGACCGTCTGCGCTCAGGCGCTTGACCCGATCAGGTCGAACTGCTCGAAGTTGCCGTTGACGATCTCGTCGGGTGCGATGCCGAGGTGACGGTCAAGCAGCGTGGAGTAGACCGATCTGAAGTCGTTGTTGTAGTGGAGGTCTCCGCTGAGTTGCTCCGACGGCTCCAGGGAGGGGTACTCGCCGTACAGCCCGCCCTTGACGCGGTCGCCCACCAGGAAGGCCCCGCCGCCTGAGCCGTGGTCGGTGCCGTTTCCGTTGTCGCGGACGCGTCGGCCGAACTCGGAGAATATGAGCATCACCACTTCGTCTGCCGCGTCGTGCCGGCGCAGATCGTCGAAGAAGTCGCGCACCGCCCTTGACACCTGGCGCCACAGCTTTTGCTGCGTCTGCACCTGGTTGCCGTGCACGTCGTAGCCGCCGTGCTGTGCGTAGAAGATGCGCGTGCCCAGTCCGGCGGTGTGCACTTGTGCAATGTCCCTGAGGCTGTGCGCCAGCGGGACCTCCTCGTATTCGACGCTCGACGAGTATGAGGCTGGCGCGGTCTTGAGCAGATCGACGGCCTCCATGGCGTCCCGGCCGGTCTGGCCGATGTGGTCCATGATCATCTGCTGCTCTTCGAACTCAATCGGCGCGTACATTCGAGTGAAGACGTTCAGGGCGGCGCGCTGGCTCTGACCGTCTAGGTTTTTCAGCAGGCCGTACCCCTCCAGCTGGCTCACCGACACGGCCGGGGTGCCAGACAAATACATCGCTCTCGGCAGGCCGGGGCCGAAACTGACTCCGGTGACGACGTTCTCCTTGCGCGGGTCGAGCTCGCGAATGGTCCTGCCGAGCCAGCCCTCCGACACGTAGTCGAACGGGTTGGCGGTGTGCCAGATGTCCATCGACCGGAAGTGTGACCGGTCGGGCTGCGGGTAGCCCGTTCCCGATATGACGGCCAGGTTTCCCTCGTCCCAGATGTCCTTGAACTCGGACATCGCGGGATGGAGTCCCAGCTTGGAGTCGAGGTGCAGCAACTCGCTCTCCGCAATGCCCACTGTCTTCCTGAAGTCGTAGTACAGCGGGTCGCCGTAGGGCACTACCGTGTTCATGTAGTCGTTGCCGCCGGACAGTTGCAGCACGACAAGCGTCGGCGCCTTTCCGCCGTTTCTTCCATTGGCCTTCATGGTGTCCATCCTCTTCTCCTTGGAATACGGAATCCGCCGCTCGCCGCAACAAGGCGCGGCCGCTCGAACTACATGAACTGGTACTCGCGAGAGGACGAGACCATTCCGACCATCTGGCCCGCAACGCGCCGCACCGCATCCTTGCCGGATGGCGTTTCCCTAGACAGCTTCCCGTCGATGCCCAGCTCGCTAAGGATGATGTCACGGGAGGGCTTGCCCAACTTCAGGCATCCCATCTCGTATAGGCAGGTGTCGAGGAGTTCATCCGGTGACACAGGCCCCTCGCCCCGTGTCGCTCGCTCGATCATCGAGGCGACGCCGGGCGCTTCTGCGTCTCCCAACCGCTCCGCCGCAAAGTTGATGCGCGACACGAGGAATGAAGAGTCGATCCATTCGCGCCCCGTGTGCCAGCCCTCGACCGTCGGCGGGTTGAGCAGCTCCTGGCCCATGGACAGCGTTGCGCCCGGCAGGTCCGCCAGGCCGAATTCGTAGCCGTCCCGGTGGCGGCCCGACAGCTTCACGGTGTTGGCGACGAACTCGGCGGGGCTCTTGACCTTCCTGAACTTGGAGTCCATGAAGAAGTCGCTGGTAAAGACGAAGCGAAGCGCCTCGCGGATATCGTGGCCGGTCGTCTCATAGGCCTCGGCGATCAGCTGGATCTCATCGTCGTTGGGCTGGTCTGCGACGAAAAAGGCGTGGATCTCCTTGCCCACGAACTTAGCCGTTTCCGGCTGCCGGGCGATGATCTCGATAACGTCGTCGCCGTTGAAATCGCCCTCCTCGCCCAGGAAATGCTTTACGCCGTGGTCGTGGTCCTCGTCGCGGTAGACGAACTCGGCCGGCCAGTAGCCCGTTGGATAGCGGGGAACCACCTGGGTCATCGTCCAGCCGGTGAAGGCCCGTGCGCAGTTGCGCACGTCGTCCTCCGTGTAGTTGCCACGGCCCATGCTGAACAGTTCAAGCAGCTCGCGCCCGTAGTTCTCGTTGACGGCGTCCCCGTGGTTGGTCTGCTGGTCTAGCCAGTAGATCATCGCAGTGTCGCGTGACAGGTGTTGCAGCAGGTTGGCGAAGTCGCCCAGTCCCTGGTCGCGCAACATGGAGTACTGCCTGTTCATCATCGGGCCGTTGGTTACCTTGGCCCATCCCGTGGCGAACACCCCGTGCCAGAAGAGGGCCATCTTCTCTTCCAGCGGCCGGGGCGAGTTGATCATCCTGAACATCCACTTCATCGCCGGCCAGCGGGGCGATTCCTCGTCGGCGTGCTCAGCGTGGTGCCGTTCCAGTATGTCTTCCTCGAGCCTGGGAAAGCGCTCAGGATTGAGCAGGTCATCCAGCACCCTGTCGTAGCCCTTGGCGGAAAGCTCCTCAAGCTCCGGCCCGCTAGCCCCAAAGGCTGCGCGTCTCATCAGGTGAGCGACGTTCGAGGTCTCTTCTCGCGTGACCATCTTTTTATATCTCCGTCAGTCCGTTCAACCGACTTCTCTCGTAGGGGCGTCCCTTGTGGGCGGCCTGGGGCGGTCCCGCGGGGGAAACGTCGCCCACCACCGTGCGCGACGCCGACATACAACCTCCGTTGCCCGGCGGCGCGTGGCGCAAGTATACGCCGCTACGGGAAGCTAGTTCGACACGAGATTAGCCCGAATCTGCCGACCCTGGCCCTCTCCCAGGGGCCGGAATCCCCGCGGACCTCTTCTTACCTCACGCCTAAACGCCGGCGCATCCGTCCGCCGTCGACGTGAGGAACGCCGTCAGTGTCCTGTGGTCCGGCCCTTTTCGCGCCCTGGTCTCGCTGGTGGGGGAGACTTGCCCGGTCGTCAGAGCCTTCCGCATTGAGGATTCCGGCCGGATGGCGGAGGCGGTGATACGGTGGACGGCAGGGCATGCCGGTGTTGGGGAAGTGGACTCAATCTGCTAGGGCAGCTAAAATGACAATAGGGATAGCTGCACAGAACAGGAATAGCGCGAACGGAAGAATGTATATAAAGTCTGGCACAATGGCCTTTGTTTGATCGCGGACAGTGTTTGGATTCTTATACATATCGGGTGTATTTTTACATGCCATTAAGCATATAGACATTACCAATACAATGAAGTTGAAAAGTGCTAGAGCCGCCGGGCCAAAACCAAAGATTGCGACACCCATTATTATAAGTATCCAAGCCCCGTATAGGATCATGTAAACCAAATAAACTAATAAGTTTGGAACAGATCGATCGTACATGCGGATTACAAGATAGATCCAGGGGAGCAGAAACAAGGCAGAGTACGCCATGCCTATTGCGGCATAGCGGTATGGATGCAATCCTCGTTGTCGGGCTATCGCCATGGTGATAACTGCCGCAAATGGAGACCACAGCGCGCCAGCAATCATTATCATCAAATACATCATGACATAAATGGGTCCCCAAAACACCAAATATGTTGCAAGCGTAGCCATGTATTTACGACTCCGTTCTGAAGCTGAACGATTGTGAGTAGTTCAGCCCCCCATATTCTCTATCTTTCGGTACAATAAAAGCGTCCACATGATATGTCACTTTTGTTAGGTCGATGCCCGAATCAGGTAAATTGAACAAACGGGATAGGTCGAAGGTAACGGACGTCGTGTTACCGGGAAGACCTACTCTCGTGCAATACACATCCCCCTCGCCTGAAGCGGCGCCCGCCGTAGCGGTCAGGGTCACCGTCCTCTTGCTCGCATCTCCCGACTGGGGAGTTCCGCCGTCACCGCAGGCCATGATCCTGCTCCCGCTCATCGGGCACCCTCCCGCCGCTCGCTGCGGACGTCCCCGCCTAGTCGTTCGCGCATGTTAGCAAATTTGTTTGGGGATGCCGGGCAGGCGAAGCGGCTCGTCAGGATTGGGAACGCCGCTGGCGACCCTGGGAGACGCTACTCGTTGGACCCGCTGTGGCGGTAGGCCGGCGGCGGGCAAAATAATCACCGCCAGAATGTAAATTCTCTGGCAAGAGTATTAGTCGCTTAGTACAGGAATAGTACTCGATTGACGTCGTTAATCATCTTTAAGGAAACAATTTAGATTAGCGTTTACTGCTCCACGAAAGCAAAGCCTAAAAGCGCGGCTAGAAACCATATCCCGCTGATTAATACTGACCAAAGAATTAGCAATATGAATGGCTCTAAATATCTACCGCTAGATAGTGCACTCGTGGTTGTGTGGCCTGCCATGGAAAAACGATAGAGACCATTTATAGACTTGCCCCAACTATACATATTGATGGGAAGTAGTATGGCAAACAGGATAGCGAAAGTTGCGAAGAAGCCAAACGCATATCTATGATATACAAAAATATCAGAAACGAAGATAAACAACAAAAATGCATTGGTTATCACTATAGTGAGCCAGACTGTATAGAGCAGCGCGTATGCTGATCCAACTACAAGTCTAGGAAAAGATGACTTGCCAATCAACATTGTTGCCAACAGGTACAAGTAGCGCAGGACCAACAATGCACTATACTTCGCTCCAGCGGCTGCATACATTCCAACAGGAAGGTTCTTGAAACGAGCCACAACAGCACGCAATAAGGCTGCTGGCAATGCCAAGCCTAACCCCAAAGCCATAAGGAGCAAGACGCTAATATGAATCCATATAAGCGTCCAAAACAAAGGTTCAAAATTGGCTAGAGTGGGCATATGCGCTTAATCTCGAAAGACCGGACTCGCGGAGTTGAATACAATCTCCGGATAGAATAGATGACCGTCACCGCGGGCGGCAAGCCTTGCCAGTCGTATCAGGCTGCGTCCGCCGCTGCGGGCTTTCGTTTCATGCTTGCAGGCATCGCCCCAATTGCGATGATGCCCCACTTTGGCAAATCGAAATGCGCGCTGGTAGGAGAGCCTCATTGCTGTTATGGTCTGCTTCGGCTGAGCGCTTATCCAGTGGGTGGCAAGATGCAGCCGGGCCGCTGCGAATAGCGGCGCCGGTTGCGCTGGTGCGGCCAGGCGGGATGTTCAAGGTCGGGTCATGCTGAAGCTGGTGGCGATATGGACACCCGTGGTGGCGGCTCTGTTGGCCGCCGGCGTCTGGCTGGGCGTCCAGGCCGTCTCGGATCGCGCGCCTCCGGTCCAGGCACAAAGCGGCATCGCGCCTGCGAAAGTCGATCCCGTGCGCGGCGTCTCCGGCGACTACTGGGCCGACGTGGTTATCGGCAAGCCTGACTTTTCCGAGGCGGTGCCGCATGAGGTTGTGCCGTTCAAGGTCTTCAACCCCGGTGGCGTCGTCGTTGACCGTTCGGTCGAACCCGGCAGGGCCTACGTGTGGGACTCCGGCAACAGCCGGATACTGGGAATCGATCTTGCCGAGTGCTACGCAGGCGAGAGTCCATGTTCCGCCAGCGTTGTCATCGGCCAGCCGTCGCTTTGGGACAGTTCGGGATGCAATGGCGACGGCCGTGCCCAGTACTTCCCGTACCGCACGCTCGCCACGCAGTCCAGCCTGTGCGGCGTGCCCGACATATCCATCAGCGTCACCGAGGAACATTCCTTCGTCACGATGGAGGTTGATGATGAGGGCGCGCTGTACGTACCCGACTCGTTCAACAACCGCGTGCTGAAGTTCGACGACCCGTTCGAAACGAACTCGGTTGCGGATGCCATTTGGGGCCAGTCCAAGTACACCGACATCCTGTGCAACAAGGGTTTGGACCGGCCTACTGCCAGCACGCTGTGCTTTCACAACCACTCCAACCGCTTCGGGGTGACCTATTACGGCTCGGGCGTTGCGCTGGACAGTGTTGGCAACCTGTGGATCGCCGACGCAGGGAACAACCGGGTGCTGCGTATGCCGCTCGACGAAGAGACCGGAACGATCGCTACTAAGGCCGACCTGGTACTTGGCCAATATGAGATGAGGCGTGCGCACGTCGGGGATGAGATGGACGGGTTATATTCGCCGGCTGCGGTGGAATTCGACGATGAGGGCAGGATGTACGTTGCCGACACCGGCAACAACCGCGTCGTGATATTCACGCCCCCGTTCGAGACCGGTATGGAAGCAAGTTCCTTCTTCAAGACGGGTGAAGACGAGTTGGGTACAGGGCATCCGGTGTCTCTCCTGTGGGACCCACATGGCAGAGGCATGTGGGTCAATGACTTTGGCGATACGTCCGTACAGTTATGGAAATGGGAAGAGTCTGAACTTGTGCAGCTTTTGGAGCCGGATTCGTTTGGAGGAGATTGGCGTTGTCCAGGCGACTTGGGAGATTGGTGTCTTAGTGGGGGAAGCGTTGGCATAGATGGTGAAGGCAACGTTCTGATCACCGGCGCCGCTTCTACTCAGGACCTCGCAATGTTTCGCTGGGACGACAGCGGAGACTCTATCCAGTTGCCGTTGGGCAAGCGGTTCTTCTTTCCGCCGGGGGGATTCAACTTCATGGGCCGCAAAGGGCTTAGAGGCGGAAGGGGCGTGGCCGTATATCAGGACCAGTTGATAGTTTCGGACTTCCACCGCTTGCTGTTTTGGAATGGCCTTGATGAGCTGACGAGCGGGCAGCCTGCCGACGGAGTGGTGGGCGATGAGAACTGGACTGAACGGTGGCATTATTGTTGCGGCAGGATAAAGTCTGACGGGGCCGGTCTTCTGTGGGTTCTATCCTTTGAAGGACTGGAATATATTGACGTCTACGAGCTCCCTCTCACTCACAGAGCTGGACCAATTCATCACTTCTGGAAGAGAGACGTCCGTTATCGAGTATTGGGCACAGACGATCGAGTCAGCCTAGGCCGGCGCCTGTTTGGAATAGCGCCCACGGAGGGGAGCAAGTTCCTCTGGCTCAGCGATACGGATAACCACAGGGTGTTGCGGATTCGAGACCCGCTCGAGAATCCAGTCGTGGACGTGATCCTGGGGCAGGAGGACGCTAGCGGCACGATGTGCAATCGTCGCGCCCAACTGGAGGCGCACGCCGGGCGACCGGCTGAGGTCTACGATGATCCGGAGGACAACATGCTCTGCTTCCCCGGGGCGCTGTCGATCGACAACTTCGGAAACCTCTACGTCTCAGACCATTCTCTAGAGGTTGAGGGCAACCACAGGATTCTCATTTTCGCGCCGGAGCTGACTCCTGAAGATACCGACACTGCGATATACGCATTGGATCCCACGGAGATCATAGACGCGTCTTCTGTGGGAGGGGCACGGGTTTTGTCGGGAGGATGGGAGCCCGGCGTATTGGTACGGTCTCAGTATACGGCGTGGGGTGGGCCAAATGCGGCCGCATGGGAGACCGCTTTCGACAGCCAGAACCGCATGGTGGCAGGGTACAACGCCTACATAGGGCCCAGGCGGCTCGGAATCTACACTGACCCGCTCGACGGTAGAAAATACCCGGACGGCTACCTGTACGACTTCATGGCGATGGCCTATTCCGCCACTTTCGACGACTATGACAACTTGTACGTCGGGCAGCTCAACCAGGCCGGCGTGTTCATATACCGGAATCCGTTCAACAATCCAACGCCGACGCCTACTCCCACGCCCACGCCGACTCCCACGCCCACGCCGACTCCCACCTTCACCCCAACTCCGTCACCCACACCCACGCCCACGCCCACGCCGACTCCTACCCCCACGCCCACCAATACGCCTACACCCAAGCCTACTGCGACACCCACATCGACGCCCACGCCCATTCCTACCGCCACGCCCACGGCAACTCCGACTCATACGCCCACGCCGTCGCCCACCCCAAGCCCCACGCCGACCCCGACCGCCACGCCGCTGCCCACGGCTACGCCAACGAGCACGCCGACCGCGACCCCTACTCCCACGGCAACGCCCACCCCAACCGCCACTCCGACCGAGACACCAACCTCCACGCCGACGCCGACTCCGGCCCCTACGCCCACGCAAGCGGCCCAAGATACGCCGACTCCAGCCGCTTCCCCAACCGCCGTCCCCGAGTCTTCAGGCGGGCGATGCAACTTGGGAGCCGGCCCGCAGCAGTCCGGCGCCGGCCTCGGCCTTGCGATGGTGCTGGCGCTGTGCGGCGCGCTCCTGACACGCAGCGGCTACCTACGCTTCCGCAACCGTTCCCGATAGGCGCCCCCTGCGCGTCTCAGCGGCTCCGTCCGGCTTACCGGACCTTCCGGATAGGGCGCGGCAGGGCATTTGTTGACACTACCGATACCGGCCAATAGACTGCCGGCCAGTTGGCGCGCACGCACGGGCGTCCGCTTAGGAGCGCTAGATTTGGCTTCCCAACGTCGCGAGTCCGCTGGGACCGGCGCTGGGGGCGACTTGGCATCGTGACGGACACCCCAGGCGCCGTCATCGCCTTACGCAGAGGCGCAGAGGCGCAGTTAGGGGCCTTATATGCCCTGTGACCGGCAGGTCCGGGATATCGGGGCGGGGCCTGATAGCAGGCAGGGCAGCGGGCCGTCGCAGGCCCATGGATTAGGTAGGTGCTCAAATGCAGATAAGCAAACGGATCTTTCTGGCAGGCGCGGCCGTTCTTGCCCTTTTGGTCGGCGCGGCAATCGCATGTGGAGGCGAGACGGTCATCCAAACCGTGGTTGTCGAGAAGCCTGTAACGGAACGCGTAGTGGAGACGGTCATCGTAGAGAAGCAGGTGGCGGGCGAGACCGTCAGGGTTGTCGAGACGGTCGTCGTGGAGAAGCCTGTGACGGTGACGGAACGGGTTGTCGAGACGGTAATCGTCGAGAAGCCGGTGACGGTGACGGAGCGTGTGATCGAGACGGTGATCGTCGAGAAAGAGGTGGAGGGCGAGACCGTCAGGGTTGTCGAGACAGTCGTCGTAGAGAAGGAAGTTACCCGCATTGAGAAAGTCGTCGAGACGGTCGTAGTCGACAGGGAGAAGGTGGTGATTGCCACTGCCACTCCGAGGACTGACGTACGCGAGCCGTCTGGAATCCTCACGGTGGCCGTCGAGGACGTGGGTACGCCCCTTTACACGAATTTCACGATGTCTTGGCCTCACAACACTTACGCAGAGAGCACCGGGATCCTCGAGGGTCTGACTCGCATCGCTTTGGACAACTGGACCCAGGAGAACATGCTCGCTGATGGCTGGGAGATCAGCAACCAGGGCGAAACCTTCTTCTTGGACGTGAAACTCAAGGAGGGCGTCCAGTTCCACAAGGGCTACGGGGAAATGACGGCGGACGACGTGGTCTGGTCTATCCAGGACCTCATGCGGGAAGGCACAAAGCACACCGCCTTCGGATCGCTGGATGACCTCTACGTGAGAGACGCCATCACTGCCATCGACCAGTACAACGTGCGTTTCGAGTTGAAGCGGAACCCTGGCAATTTCCGCGGGCCTCCGACCGGCGGCTCAGCCGGGATCATCAGCAAGGCCGCGTTTGACGCGAACGGCGAAGACTGGTCGATCCTCAACGCCGTAGGCACCGGCCCCTTCGAGGTCGTGCGGCACGTGCCGGACAACGAGAAGATACTTGAAGCGTTCACCGACCACTGGCGGTACACGCCGGGATTCAAGACTGCCCGCTTCCTGGAGGTGCCCGAATCGGCCACGCGCATCGCCATGCTGAAGACGGGTGAGGCCGACATGGCGCAGGTCGGCGTGGTGGACCTGCCGCGAGTCGCCGACGAACAGGGCATACGCCTCATCTCGTCCGAGAACTCCAGCCGCAGGGGCGTGAACGTTTGGTTCCAAGGTCTGCTTTACGCAACCAAAGACCTGGACGGCAACCCGATCGAAAGGCCGGAAAGGCCGACGCACCGGGCATGGGTCGGCGACCCGAGCGACCCCGCAGACATGGAACGGGCGCGGAACTTCCGCTGGGGCATATCCCTGGCGATTGACAGGGAGGCGCTCAACGACGTGTTCCTGTCCGGAACGGGCTGCAAGTACATCATCATGAAGATGGACAACTGCAACGCCTTCTTCCAGGACAAGTGGGATTACGACTTCGACCTCGATGCGGCCAAGCAGCGCTTCGTAGACGCCGACGCGGAAGGCGCCACGATCCAGTACGCCATTCCAAGCGGCTTTGGCACTACTCACTCGGAAATCTCCGAGGCGATGGCCCCAATGTGGGAGGCTGCCGGTCTGACGGTGGAAATCACCAAGGCCGCATACAGCGCGCTCCGGCCCGCAATGCTGGCGAGAGAGTCGGACATGATGTTCACGTTCATCTGGGGCAACGTGACCGACCTCTGCTCCCTGCCCAACTCACCCGGCGTTCAGCACTCGTTCAATCCGGTGATGGAGTTCGACGAAAGCTCCGACTACTACTTGAGGTGCCGCGACGTAGGCGACCTCCAGGCGCAATGGGACATCCTTGAACCCTTCTACGAATGGTGGTGGGAGAACCACTGGGCCATCGGGACCGTGACTTGGGATACCTTCTGGCCCATCGGCCCCCGGATCGCCGAATGGGCTCTGGGCCCAGGCGCAACCACCTACCCGAACTGGATACACACCGCCACCCCGGTGAGGTGAGATCGGGAACGCGTCCGGGCCGGCTCGCCCGGCCCGGACGCGTTCACTCTGAAATAGCGGAGTTTCAGGCTGATGCTCCGCACCGGAAGCGGATGCGGGACGGTGTGCAAGCGTGGCCGTATGACTCGGCTGGGCGGCAAGCCGGGCGCGGCGCCGGTTACGATTTTTAGGACCGCGACGCTGCGTACGAGAATGCGGCAGGTGGAAGCGAACTGGGCGCCCGTCCTGCGGGCAGCACAAAGCGCAACGCCGGACGCCGCATCGCCGCTCTACTTGGCAGGTCTAGATGGCAGAGCCAATAAGGGTCGTCCATTACCTCAACCAGTTCTTTGGTGGAATTGGCGGCGAGGACAAGGCGAACGCGCCGCCGGAATTACGCCGCGGGCCGGTCGGACCGGGCAGGCTGTTGCAGGCCGCGCTGGGGGACGCCGGCAATGTTGCGGCAACCCTGATCTGCGGCGACAACTTCTTCGTCGACGAGGAGGAACGCGCCTCATCGGAATTGACAAAAGCGCTTCAAGCGGAGAAACCGCATCTGCTAATCGCCGGCCCGGCATTCGACGCGGGCCGCTACGGATACGCCTGCGCCAATGTCAGCCGGTTGGCGCGTAGCATGAACATCCCTGCGGTGACCGGTATGCACCGCGACAACCCCGGCTACACCACCTTCAGGCGGTACTTTATCTGCGTGCCGACCGGATCGAGTTCACGGGAAATGCAGGACGCCATGGCGCGCATGGCCGGAATCGGGCTTAGACTCGCCGCGGGGGAGAGCCTCGGCCCGGCTGCCGAGGAGGGCTACCTTCCCACCGGGGTCAGAAGGCACAGGCTGAGGGAAAAGCCCGCGTGGCAGCGCGCGATCGAGATGCTGGAGGCGCGACTGAACGGCCAGGCCTGGTCGTCGGAGGTGGCGTTGCAGCAGTACGCAGACATGCCCGTTCGCCCCAAGCCGCGTGACGCTTCGCAGATCAAGTTGGGCCTGGTGACCAGTGGCGGACTGGTCCCAAAGGACAATCCCGACGGCCAGGTATCGGGCTATGCGGACAGGGCGTTCCGGTATTCCATCTACGGACTGGACCGGCTGAACGTCGAGGAGTGGCAATCGGTACACGGCGGGTTCAACACCGTCTATCTCAACACCAAGAGCCCCGACTACGTTCTGCCACTCCCGGCCCTTAGGAGTATGGAGCGGGCAGGGCGCATAGGTTCGATACATCCCACGTTCTTTTCCACCGTGGGCAATGGGACTTCGGTCAGCAGCGCCCGGCAGATGGGAATGGACATTGCGAAGGAATTCGCCTCCTGCGAAGTTGAAGCGGCGCTGCTCGTCGCCACCTGAGGAAGCTGCAACCGTTGCGGCGCAACGATCTCGAAGGAGCTGGAGAGGGCCGGCATAACGGTTGCGCTCATAAGCGCCATACCCGCGATACCCCTGGCGGTGGGAGCGAGCCGCGTGGTGCGCGGGGTGAGGGTGGAGCACGTATGCGGCGATCCGCGTCTTTCGGCTGAGAATGACGGGCAGGTTGCCGCGCGGATTGTGGCCAAGGCGCTGGAGGCTTTGCGCACGCCGGTCGCGCAGCCGACCCTCTTCACGCCGGCAGGAGCGCATGGGTGAGTCGATGAGGCTTGAACTGGGCACATTTCCGGTGGATGAGGTCGCATTTGGCCCTCAGACCCGTCTCGACTGCGGCCGCTTGGAGATCGACCGCGATGGTCTGCAGGACATCGTGAGCTCGCAGCCCGGCGTTTCCTGGTCGTCGCTTGAGATTGCGCGTCCCTGCGAGCGGTTGCGGCTGATCAACTTCTTCGATCTGCTGGAGATCAAGTTAAAGGTCAGCGGCCCCGGAGCGGTCTATCCCGGCGTCTTTGAGCGGCCGGCGGCCGTAGTCGGCAGCGGCGCAACGAACCGCTTATCCGGCGTGGCGGTGATGCTCTGCGTGGACGCGTCCAACCTGTCTGATGAACGCGCCAGGGGCCCAGCATCGGCGCGGGCGGGGCAGGACGCCGCGGGCGACTCACAGGCGCGCACCTTTCAGAGCTTCCTGGACATGTCAGGCCCAGGCCTGTTGCCGCCATATGACCGTCTCTCGCTGGTCTGCTTGACGTTGCAGATCGAACCGGAGCTAGGGATCGAGGATAGAGCTAGAGTCGCTTACTCGGCGGCGCTAGCGGTGGTCGACCGGCTTGCGGGGGTCATGGAATCCCTTACGCCGCCGGAGGTGGAGGAGTTCGACTTTGAGAGCGATTGGCAGGAGCTGCCCGGCGTGGTGTTCGTGCCCCATCTCGCGTCGTCAGAGTGGCAGGCGCCGTCGGGGCCCCGGACGGTACTCGGCCCGGCCGTCTACGGCCAGACGCGCCTGTCGGCGCCCTGGTGTCTTTACCCCACGGAGGCTATGGACGGCGCCATCTTCGGCACATACGGCAATGGGCGGCCGGAATCTTGGCATCTTTCCAACAACCCTGTGTCAATGGAACTCAGCCGCCGCCACGGTAAGACCGTCAACTACTTGGGCATAATCGTTCAACGAACCAACTGGACGCTCCAGTCGGAGAAGGAGCTCATGGCCCAACGGTCGGCCCTTCTGGCTCGGCGCCTGGGCGCGGCAGGGGCTATAGTGACGACGAATTACCGCGGGCAACGATTTCTCGAGACGGCTCTCACGGTGCAGGCATTTGAGCGTGTCGGCATCGGCACAACGCTACTGACGGAGGAAGAGGATAACGAGGACGGCGCTGCGCTCCCGCTTCTGGTGTCGGCGCCCGAAATGGTGAGCGTGGTGAGTGCAGGCTCCGGCGAACTGGGCGAGACGTTTCCCGCGGTGGATGGCCTGATAGGTGCCAGGGATCCGGACCGGTCTTGGTATGACGAGCAGCCGCCCGTGCACGGCAGGTACGGCGTTACCTACGTGCCCGACTATTACGGGTCCGGATACCGGAGTCTTGAGGACTACTGACCGCAAGGTGATGAGCGCTAACACATGAGCACGTTCCTCATTCGCAGAGCCTTCACGATGGTGTTGGTCGCGCTGATCGTGACGGTCATCGTGTTTCTTCTCGCCCGTGCGACCGGCGACCCCCGCTACATGTACCTGAGCGAGCACATGACGGATGAGCAGTGGGATGAGCTTGGCGTTTACCTGGGACTGGACCGGCCCATCTACGTCCAGTACTTCAGCTGGCTGGGCAAGGCGCTTACGGGAGACCTGGGCAAGTCGCTGAGGGAATCCCGCCCCGTCGCTCAGTCCATAGCGGAGAGGATCCCCGCTACTTTTCAGCTTGCCGTCGCGGCTTGGGTGTTTTCAATCGCCGTGGGATGGCCGCTGGGCGTGTTGTCCGCGGTCAAGCGTGGTGAAATGACCGACTACGTAGGCCGCACTTTCGCTCTCTTTGGCCAAGCCATACCGAACTTCTGGCTGGGAGTTGTGCTTATCCTCTTGTTCGCCGAGTATCTCCAGTGGCTTCCGGCAGGGCGAAAAGAGGGATGGGTCAGTTTCATCATGCCGGTGTTCGTGCTCGGTTGGTCCACCAGCGCCGCACAACTCCGCCTGATGCGCTCCGCCATGCTCGAGGTGCTGGACTCGGAATACATCAAGTTCGCGCGCGCTACGGGGGTGAGCAACGCAAAGGTCATCTACAAGTACGCGCTTCGCAACTCGCTGATCCCGCCCATCACACTTACTTTCCTACTGTTCGCCGGCTTCCTGACCGGGACGATCGTCGTAGAGGTGATCTTTGCCTGGCCGGGGCTGGGCAGGCTGGCCATCGAGGCTGTGCTCCAGACCGACTATCCCCTGATTGCCGGGATAGTGCTCTTTGCTACGGTGGCATACGTTACGGCTAACCTCATGGTTGACATCGCTTATGCGTTGATCGATCCGCGGATCAAGTTCAGGTAATCTGAGCTCTCATGGCCCAAGTTTCGACACAACTAGAAGACGCCGGGCTGATGCCGGGTCTGCCCAGCAGTCCGCTGGGCAAGGCATTTCATTTCTTCAGAAGATGGCCCATTCTTCCTGCCGCTGTCATAGTGGCGCTGGTGGTGGTCGCCATATTTGCGCCCATGATCGCACCCCATGAACCTAACCTGGCCGTGCTTCGTTCACGTCTAGCTCCCCCCGTGTGGATGGATGGTGGATCGTCCGACAATCTTCTTGGCGCGGACCAGCAGGGTCGCGATATGCTCAGCCGCCTGATATTCGGCGCCCGGATATCCCTGATCGTCGTCACCGCGTCACTCTGGATCGGCACGATTGCAGGTACCGCGCTGGGGCTACTGGCCGGCTACTTCGGCGGGTGGACCGACGAGGTGATCATGCGTGTGATCGACGTGTGGCTGGCCGTGCCATTCATCATGATCGTACTGTTGCTGGTGGTGGTGTACGGACAGAGCTTTGGGCTGTTGGTCATCGTCTTGGGCCTATCCACCTGGGCCGGATTCACCCGGCAGGTGCGCGGCCTCACGCTCAGCCTTAGTCAAGCCGACTACGTAGCATTGGCCCGTGTTGCGGGCGCATCGAGCACGCGGATCATGATCCGGCACATCCTGCCGCACACGATCTCGATAATCCTGGTGCTGGCGTCGCTACAGGCGGGCGGACTCATACTGTCGGAAGCCACCCTGGGTTTCCTCGGTCTCGGAGTGCCGCCGCCGACTCCCAGCTGGGGCTCCATAGTCGCCGACGGCAGGTCGTACCTCGCCACCGCTTGGTGGGTGTCGCTGTTCCCGGGCGTTGCGATATTCCTAGTGGTAATGTCGTTCAACTTCGCCGGGGACTGGATACGTGACCGGCTGGACCCGCGGCTCCGTCAGATATAGTCGCCCTAGAACGGCAGCCGGGCGCGCGTGGCTGGCGTTTGGGTGTAACCGAGGAGATGAAGCGGAGTGAAGGAGACGTTTTCCGATCTCGACCTGTGGCTTAGCGAAGGCGAAGATATCGCCGTGGCGACCGTGGTCGAGGTGAGGCGGTCGGCCCCGAGGCCACCCGGAGCGCGCATGTTATTGACCCGCAGCGGGCGGATGTCCGGCTCGGTTAGCGGCGGCTGCGTAGAGGCCGACGTGTTCGAGCGGGCACTGCAGGTTCTGGAAAGCCGGATTCCGGAGGTCGTCAACTATGGCATAGCGGACGAGCTGGGATTCCAGGTCGGGCTGAGCTGCGGGGGCTCGATCGACGTACTGATTGAGCCGTTTATTGCGGATGGTGCGTGGGACGCCCTGCGCGGGTGCGTAGAGAACGGGCAGACCGCCGTCTCCGCCGTCGGCTTGGCTCCGGGCCCACTGGTTGGCCGCAAGTGGATCAGGCTTGGCGACGGTGGGACGGTCGGCTCCATAGATCCCGAAGTCGATAGCCGCATTGCCGCAGAAGGAGCGCAACTCCGCACCGGAGAGACGAAGATCATCACAACGGACTGGCAAGGCGGGCAGGCGCGGGTGTTCCTGGAGGCGATCGGCCCTCCGCCCAGCCTCGTCATAGTCGGCGCCACGCACGCCGGCAGCTCGCTGTGCCGCATGGCCGACGAGATAGGCTTTCAAGTCACCGTGATCGACGTCCGCAAGGCGCTTGCAACGACCGAGCGATTTCCCCACGCCGAGCGGCTGGTCCACGCCTGGCCGGAGGATGCGCTGGCGCAGGAGTCGCTGGGCAAGGATTCCTCCCTTGTAGTTCTCACCCACGATCCCAAGTTCGACATACCCGCCCTGGCATCCGCCCTCAAGTCCGAGGCGCGTTACATTGGCGCACAGGGCAGCCGCGTTACGCACAGGGCGCGCAAGGGGCGGCTAAGCCAAATGGGCTTTAGCGACGACGACATTGCCCGCATAAGGGCGCCGATCGGCTTGGACATCGGTTCACGCAGCCCGGCCGAACTGGCCCTGTCCATCCTGGCCGAGGTGTTGGCCGTGCAGCGCGGCAAGGACTGATTCCGGGCGGGCTAGGCGGGCAGATGCGCGTAGTTGTCCGGCTCTTGCTCGAACTTGTCCTTGCAAGACGGGCAGCAGAAGTGGAACGTCGCGCCGTTGAGGGTGGACTGGTACCTCGACCCGTCCACCTGTACCGTCATATTGCAGATGGGGTCTATCGCCTCGACCGCGGCGGCCTGAGTAGTCGGCGTTAGCGGCACGCCCTGGCTAACGGCGCGTGTTTCACTCACTATCTCTGCGAGCACGCTGAGCGCGATCTCTTCCGGGGTCGCCGCACCTATGTCGATGCCCGCCGGATACTTGACTCTCTCCAGCGCCTCGCCAGGGATGCCCTTTGACCGCAAATACTCGATTACCGCACGGCCTCTCTTATGGCTCGCCACGAGTCCCACGTAGCCGGCCTCTCCGCTGAGCGCCTTCTCCAGCGCCTCCTCGTCGTAGTGCCCCATGGTGGCGACCACCACGCAACTGCGGGGACCCAGCAGTCCGGCAATCTCTTCCGGATCATGGACGAGAGACCCGGCCTCGGGGAACATCTCGGCGCTGGCTGCGGGGTCGCACGCCGAGACTCGAAATCCCAAGGCGCTGCCCAGCGCGACCAGGCTGCGGGCCATCGGGGACTGGCCGACCACGACAAGTTCGGGCTTGGGCAGGTACGGCTCTAAGTAGATGGCCAATGATCCTTCACTCTTGCAGGTCATGGGAACGAAGACGGCGCCCGTCATTCCGAACTCTGCGGCTTGCGGGTCGGGCGCCAGTAGGACGAGCCTGGGATGGCCTTCTTGCAGCGCCTTGAGAGACTGCTGCGTAACGACCGGCTGCGCGCAGCTTCCCCCGACCCATCCGTGGAAGCTTCCGTCCGTCCGTATGATCGCCTTGGCCCCAGGCTTTGCCGACGTGGGCGGTTTGCACGCAACGACGGTCGCCAGGGCGAAGGGCTGTGCGCGTTCCTTCAGGTCTGCGGCCTGTTCCAAGAGGTCATCGAACATCTCATCCAACCTGTGGCCCGTTTCCCGACGGCAATGCCCTACGCAGCCAAGCTGAATCCCGCGTCGGCGGGATTCACCTGGCGCGCATAAGTCATTGCAGACCGGGGCCGGCAACTAATCGGATACGCCGTTCTCCCTCAGTATCTCCCACACCTTCGAGGGAGTTATTGGGATGTCGATGTTGCGCACGCCGAGGTGCCACAGTGCGTCCACGACCGCGTTTGCGATTGCCGCCGGGGCGCCCACGGTTGCGGACTCTCCTATGCCCTTTGCGCCGAGCGGGTGGTGCGGGGACGGCGTGCAGGTCTTGTCGGTCTCCCAGTTCGGAGTTTCGACGGCGGTCGGCAGCAGGTAGTCCATGAAGGTGCTGGTGAGGTTCTGGCCGTCCTCGTTGTAGACGATTTCCTCATACATTGCGGGAGCGAGTCCCATCGTCAGGCCGCCGTGCACCTGTCCTTCCACGATCATCGGATTGATGATGTTTCCGCAGTCGTCGACGGCCACGAAGCGGCGTATCTTGATTTCGCCGGTGCCCTTGTCGATGTCCACGGCGCATATGTAGCTGCCGAATGGGAATGTGAGGTTCGGCGGGTCGTAGGAGGAGTGCGCCTCCAGCCCGGCCTCCATGCCTGGCGGGTGGTCGGTGTACGCGGCGAACGCTATTTCCTGGATGGTCTTGGCCTGCGACGGTGCGTTGCGCACGTAGAACTTGCCCGGCTCCCACTCGAGGTCTTCCTCGCCCACGTCGAGGAGATAGCTGGCGATGGCCTTTGCCTTTGCCCGTATTTTCCGGGCCGCCACGGCCGCTGCCGCCCCCGCCGTGGGAGTGCTGCGGCTCGCGTAGGTTCCCAGCCCGTAGGGCGCCGTGTCGGTGTCTCCCTCCTCCACTGCGACGTCTGTGGCCGGTATGCCCAGTTCTTCGGCGATGATCTGCGCGTAGGTGGTCTCGTGGCCCTGTCCCTGTGAGCGGGTGCCGAATCGTGCGATCACCTTGCCGGTCGGGTGTATGCGAATGTCTGCGCTGTCGAACATCTTGAGGCCGAGTATGTCGAAGTGTCGGGATGGGCCTGCGCCGACGATCTCGGTGAAGCTGGAGATGCCGACGCCCATCAGCTCTCCCTGCTCCCGCTTCTCGGCCTGCTCGCGCCGCAGGTCGTGGTAACCGATGATGTCCATCGCCTTCTGGAGCGCGGCGTGGTAGTCCCCGCTGTCGTAGTCCCAGCCCAGGGCCGACCTGTACGGGAACTCTTCCGGCTTGACGAAGTTCTTCATGCGGAACTCGGCCGGGTCGATGCCCAGTTCGTGCGCTGCGATGTCGGCCATTCGCTCCACGGCGTAGACCGCTTCCGTGACGCGGAAGGAACAGCGGTATGCGATTCCGCCCGGCGGCTTGTTGGTGTAGACGCCGTCCACCTCTACGAATGCGTCCTTGAAGTCGTATGAGCCGGTGCATATGTGGAACAGCCCTGCCGGGAACTTGGACGGGTTGGCGGCCGCGTCGGTGTACCCGTGGTCTGCCACGGTCTTTATGCGCAGCGCCTCCATCTTGCCGTCCTTGCTGGCGGCCACCTCGGCTGCGATGTGGTAGTCGCGGGCGAAGGAGTCGGCGATGAGGTTCTCCATGCGGTCCTCGACCCACTTCACCGGCGCGCCGGTGAGGAAGGACGCCGCTATTGCGAGCACGTAGCCCGGGTAGACGGGGACCTTGCCGCCGAATCCGCCGCCGATGTCCGGCGATATGACCCGGATCTTGTGTTCCGCCAGCCCCAGGTGCCCGGCCACGAGAGCGAGTACGGTGCGTATGGCGTGCGGCGCCTGGGTCGTCATCCAGACCGTCAGCTTCTCGTTGACGGCATCCCACTGGGCCACGCAGCCGCACGTCTCGATCGACGCAACGTGTATGCGCGGTATGTAGATCTCTTCCTTGATAGTGACGTCGCTCTGCCGGAAGGCCTCGTCCGTCCCGTCCTTGTCACCCGTTTCCCAGTGCCAGATGTGGTTGCTCTTCTCCTCCTTGTCCTCCCTGACCAGGGTGGAGTCGGCCTTCAGAGCCTCGAACGGATCGACCACCGGCGGCAGCGGCTCGTATTCGACCTCGACCGCGTTCACGCCGTCGGCCGCGGTGTAGCGGTCGGTGGCAAGCACGGCGGCGACCTCCTGCCCGTCGAACTTCACCGTGTCGACGGGCAGCACCATCTGGGTGTCTCCCATCAGGGTGGGCATCCAGGCGAGGTTGTACTGTTCCAGGTCCTTGCCGGTTATGACGGCCAGGACTCCCGGCAGGGCCAGCGCCTTCTCCGAGTTGATGCTCTTTATGCGTGCGTGAGCCACCGGGCTTCGCACTATGTCGAGGTGGAGCATCCCCGGCAGCTTCAGGTCGTCTACGTAGTTTCCCTTGCCCCGTATGAAGCGCGGGTCTTCCATGCGGCGGACCGAGTGTCCCATTCCGCCGACTTCAGGCGGTGTGCGCGTGGTCATCATTCGCTCCTCTCAGATAGCTTTTGAGCGGCGGACTGGTAGGCCTTGACGATGTTGACGTAGCCCGTGCAGCGGCACAGGTTGCCGGAAATGGCCTTCCTGATCTCACCCTCCGACGGGCTGGAGTTGCTTTCGAGGAAGGCCACGCCGGTCATCATCATGCCGGGCGTGCAGAAGCCGCACTGCAGTCCGTGCTCTTCCGTGAAGGCCTCCTGGATGGGGTGGAGATTCCCGTCCTGCTCCAGTCCCTCCACGGTATTCACCTCGCGCCCGCCGGCCTGTACGGCGAAGAGCGTGCACGACTTGACCGGCCTGCCGTCCAGTAGGACGGTGCACGCGCCGCAGTGCGTCGTGTCGCAGCCGATGTGAGTGCCGGTTAGGCCCAGCGTCTCGCGAATGAAGTGCACCAGCAGCAGCCTGGGCTCCACCGTTTCCGTCTTTTCTTCTCCGTTGACGGAGACCGTGATCTGTAGTGCGGTCGCTTGACCTGCTTCTGTCGTCATATTCAATCTCCCCGGGCGGCGGGGGCTGGCGCGTGCCAGCCCTAGCCGGCTCTCTCCAGCGCCAGGCGAATCGCCCGGCCCGCTATCACCCTCACCATGTCCTTCTTGTACTCCTCGGAGCCGCGCAGGTCTGCCGTCGGCTCTGCGTCCAGCGAGGCTAGCCTTGCAGCCTCTCGGATGGTCTCGTCATCGAGACTCTTGCCCACGAGGAAGGACTCTGCGGCGCCGGCCTTGATGGGTACTGGCCCCGCGTTGGTCAGCCCTATGCCGGCCGAGTGGCAGACGCCGCCCTCCACGCCGATGACTGCCGCCACGCCGGCGGTGGCGTAATCGCCGACCTTCCTTTCCAGCTTTAGGTATGCGCCGCCCGTGCCTTCCGGGGGCGCCGGAATCTTGATTTCGGTGAGGATTTCCCCCTGCCGCAGGGCGGTGCTTAGCGGCCCCTCGAAGAAGTCCGACACCGCTATCGACCGCTCTCCGCCCGGCCCCACGGCGGTGAGTTCCGCCCCCAGCGCCAGCATCGTCGCGGGGTGGTCGTTGGCCGGGTCTCCGTGCGCCAGGTTGCCTCCCACGGTAGCCGAGTTGCGCACCAGCGGGTCTGCGATCACGTCCGTCGTGTCGTGCAGGATGGGATACCGCGCACGCACGGCTTCCGAGCCGTCCAGTTCGGACTCGCGCGTCATGCTTCCGATGCGAAGAGAGCCGTTGTCCTCGGCGATCTCTCCCAGACCGGCAATCCGGTTGATGTCCACTACGTACTTGGGAAGGGCAAGTTGCAGCTTCATCAGCGGGATCAGGCTCTGGCCCCCTGCCAGCACGACGGCATCGGGGCCGTGCCCGTCTAGCAGCGATATCGCCTCCTCCAGCGTCTCCGGGGCAAAGTACTCAAACTGTGGTGGTATCACTGGGCCCTCCTTTAGGTTTATGCCGGAAGGGTAACAGGTTTCCACCACCCACGATGAGCCTTTCCCCACCACGCCGTCATTCCCGTGCAAACGGGAATCCGTAGGGGCGTCCCCGGCAGGAACCCGTAGGGGCGCTCCCTTGTGGGCGCCTGGGGCGGGGCGCGGCGGGTCACGCGCGACGTCAGGCGGCGTGCGATGTTACCGGCCACGCCGGGAATGGCGGAAAGGGCGTGTGGGTGAATGGCGCGCGCGTCGTAGGGGCGTCCCTTGTGGGCGCCTGGGGCGGGGCGCGGTGGGGCACGCGCGACGTCAGGCGGCGCGCGATGTTACTCGCCACGCCGGGAATGACGGAAAGGGCGTGTGGGTGAATGGCGCGCGCGTCGTAGGGGCGATCCCTTGTGGGCGCCTGGGGCGGGGCGCGGTGGGGCACGCGCGACGTCAGGCGGCGCGCGATGTTACTCGCCACGCCGGGAATGACGGAAAGGGCGTGTGGGTGAATGGCGCGCGCGTCGTAGGGGCGTCCCTTGTGGGCGCCTGGGGTGGGGCGCGGCGGGTCACGCGCGGCGTCAGGCGGCGCGCGATGTTACCGGCCACGCCGGGAATGACGGAAAGGGTGTGTGGGTGAATGGCGCGCGCGTCGTAGGGGCGATCCCTTGTGGGCGCCTGGGGCGGGGCGCGGTGGGGCACGCGCGACGTCAGGCGGCGTGCGATGTTACCGGCCACGCCGGGAATGGCGGAAAGGGCGTGTGGGTGAATGGCGCGCGTTGTGGTGGGCGACAATTCCCCCCCCGCCGTTCCCCGCCAGGCGCCCACAAGGGAGCGCCCCTACGGGGTTTTGCGACGAGGGATCGTCCCTGCGGTTCCTGTTGGAGGGCGTGGCTAGGCGTGGCGGAGGCGTGGGTTTAGTGTGGCGGCTAAGGCGACTACGGCGAGTATGCCGGCGCCTAGCAGGATGAATCCGGCGCCGACGCCCCAGCGGTCAGCGGCGATACCGGCCAGTATCGCGGCCGCCGGGGAAAGCGATTGGTCGATGAGCGTCATCGACACGATGCGGCCGCGCAGACGGTCGGGAGTGTGGTCCATCAGCATCGACGTGTTGGCGGCCCGGAACATGGTCTGCGACATGGCGGAGACGATGTACAGCGGCATTGCCATCCACAGCGCGGTGGCGCCGCCCATCGCCAGGAGCGCGAGGCCGTACAGCGCAGTCACCCCCAGCAGCATGTAGCCGCGGTTCGCTATGCGCGATTTTGCGCCCAGGTACATCGCGGCCGCCAGGCTGCCGGCAGCCCCGGCGGACTGGAGTATGCCCAGCATCTCCACGTCCTGCCCCAGCACGTCGGTAACTAGGCCGGGCAGCAGGGCGCGGTGGGCGATCCCGATGGCCAGCGGCCCGAGGCCGAGCAGCACGAGCGTCAGCAGCAGCCGGTTGCCGGCGAGAAAGCGGAACCCTTCCAGGAGCTGCTCGATCATGTTGGCCCGGGCGACGACGCTCTTCACGCCGTCGAGCCGGATGCGGGAGGTGGACAGCGTTACCAGCAGGTACATGCACGCCGACACGACGTAGGCCGCTCCGACGTCCGCCCAGCTGATGATGAAGGCCACCGCGGCCGGGCCGACGAAGCGGGTGCCGTTTATCGCCATCGAGTTGAGGGTGATGGCGTTCAGCGTGCGGTTCTTGCCGACCAGCTGTGGGATGATCGAAGTGCGGATGGGCTGGTTCATCGCCATGCCAATACCCACGAGGAAGGCGAGCGCGTAGACGTGCCACAGTTCCAGCAGTCCGAGCAGTATCAACGCCGCCATAGACGCATGCATGAGCATCGTCCACGACTGGACCGCCAGTAGGGCCTTCTTGCGGTTGAAGCGGTCTGCAATCACCCCGCCGAACAAGCCGAACGCCAGCATGGGTATGCCGCGCGCCACGTTGACGGCTGCGACGGCGGTGAAGGAGCCGGTGATTTCCCAGACCAGCCAGCTGCGCGCCAGCACGTCGGCGTGCATCCCGGTGGCCGAACAGACTTGCCCGATCCACAGGTAGCGGAAGTTGGGTATGGCGAGCGAGGCGAATGGGGCCGTGACCCGCCGGTAGACGGAGCCGCGTTCGGCCTTTTGGGCGGCAGTTATGGGTGGTCGTTCTGCGATAAGCGGCTCGCAAGAATAGGTCCGCCGCGCACGCCGGCGTCTGCGGTGCGGCAGCAAGATAGGCGGCAACCGTCAGGCCATGTTATAGGCAACCGCCACAGCGGCATCGCAGAGGCGCCGGTTCTTAGCGCCCCTACGGATGGGGAGGGCGGCCACAAGGGAGCGCGCCTACGGAGGGCGGCCACAAGGGAGCGCCCCTACTCCGGCGGGTCTATTCGTATGCCGGAGTTCAGGCCGGTGATGGCAATTAGGCGGACGGCGCCGGGGCCGTCGGATTCTTGGAGTGCGCCTGAGATGCGGACCTGCTTGAGGGCGTAGGTCTCATGGTCGATCGTCAGAGTTATGTCCAGCGCGTTGGCGTCGATGACGTCTACGCCGAGTGCGCTTAGCGCGTAGGCGTTGATGGTCCCGTTTAGGACGACGTCTTGACCCGGCGCGGGAAGATAGTCGTACTGCGCTTTTCTGACGAGGCCGAGTATGTTCGTGATCAGTCCGACGGGGTCCAGGCCGGACAGGAGATTGTCTTCCGGTGAGGTCTCAGCCCAGGACATGGTCTGCGGGTCGAGCATCCAGTTCAATTCGCCGATTGTGACCGACTCTACGCGCGTCGATTCGCTGCCCCGCATTACGTCCGCCTGTACCGCCACGCGGCCGGGAGCGACGACCGATCCGGCGGCCTTTTCCAAGGTCAGCCCATCGGCGAGCGCGGTTCCCCCGCTAGGGTGGGTTATCTCGAAGCTCATCGACTTCGCGCTGCCCATGGCGACCGCCGCCTGCGCGATGACCTCGGATGGACTTAGCGGCTCAGGCGTGGGAGTAGGTGCGACGGTGGGTGCGGGTGCGGGCTGCGGAGCGGCTATGCAGGCCGCCGCGGTGAAGACCGTCAGGCCGGTCACTGCCAGGGCGCGCAGACCTCGGGCCATCCGAATCGGGCCAACAGCCCCAATGAGCGATTGCAAAGTGACGCGTAGTCTCCGGGAGCGCAGTTGCAGTTTCCTCATATGCGTAAGCGCTGACGGCATGGAGTGTTGGGCTGATAGTGGAAGCCGCCCTGCGGCAAATGGCAATGTCGCGCCGCCGGACGCAACCGGCTGAGAAGGGCAATGCGCCCGGGGCTAACGCGACTCGGTGTAGAGGACGTGCTGGCTGCTTGGAGCGAGCGAGTTCTGCTGTGTTTCGACGGTGACTGCGGCGGCATCGTAGGAGAATATGTCACCGCTGAATGTGAAGGGGACGCGTGCTGTGCCCGCCTCGTCCACCTGGAAGTTGACGACGGGCATCATCCGGCCGCCTGAGGACAGCCACAGTTGGTAGCTGCTTCCCGGCTGGAGCTGCGTCAGCCCTCCCACCAGCAGGACCGCATCCTGCGTGCCGCTCTTCACGACGATAGTTGCGTGCGCGCTGGGCGCCGACGTGCCGCCGGTGAGCCAGTCCGACGCCTGCCAGGAACGGTTGGCGGATACGTAGGTGAGCCACATCTGGTCGCGCAACGCATCCTGCAGGGCCTGGTTGCTCTGCATCAGCCTCGACACGTCCGCCTCACGCTGGCTGCTAATAGCGTCATTGGAGACCAACTCGCTCTTAAGGGATGCCAACGTGTCTTCCAGTTCGGTCCTGGAAGCTCTCACGGTCACCAGTTCGGATTCCAGCGAGTTTATTTCCGAGTGCATCGCCTTGGTTTCCTGTTGAAGCCGGTTGGTCTGCATTCCGAACATTCCGGCGGCCACTCCGGCGGTGATCAGTACGGCGATGGAAGACGCTACGGCCAATCTCGCCGGGGTGAACAGTTCAAGTATCCGGGACAGTATGTCGTCAGGCGGCTGACCGGGCCGGACGAACTCCGGCGCGTCTTGCGTGACGGCGCCGGGACTATGCGCCTCCCGCCGGATCGAGGACAGGATGCGGTCCCTCATGCCTGGGGGCATCTGCACGGCGGGGAGAGTCCTTCCCAGGGCTTCGGCGCCCTCCATCAGCTCGCGCAATTCGGCCTGCGCGGCCGGGGACTGTGCCAGCAGTTTTTCCACCTCTTCCTGCGCGTCCTTGTCCAGCGCCGACAGTGCGTAGGCCGGTAGGTTCTCGAAGGATGCTTTCTGAAGTTCTCTAGAGGTCATGACTCGTATACGCCGATCTTGGGAGAGAGCGCTGTTCTGAGTTTCTTTAGGGCCAGCCTCATGCGGGTCTTGACGGTTCCGAGTGGCTGCTCAAGTTTGCCCGCTATCTCGACCTGCGTTAGCCCTTGGAAGTAGGCCAAGGCGACTACGGCCCGTTGTTCGGGCGGCAGGTTGTCCATGGCCTCCCTGACCATGGCGTACTCGTTCTGCGCCACGGCCCAGTCGTCGGGTGTCACTTCGTCGGACGCGATGTCGAATTTTTCGTCTATGTCGTCGCTGTAGAGTCCCCTATCCCGCCGCCGCCTTCGCAGTTCGTCGATGGTCCGGTTGTGTGCGATTCGGAAGAGCCAGGTGGTGAATCGGCCCTTCGACGGGTCGTAGCTGCCGCCTCTGCGCCAGAGGCTGAGGAAGACGTCCTGCGTCACCTCTTCGCAGGCGATCGGGTCGTTCAGTATGCGGGCCGCGAGCGCAAATACCCTGCGCCCGAACCTGTCGTACAGGGCGGCCAGGGCAGTGGCGTCGTTGTCGTTGACCCTCTGCAACAGTTCCAGGTCGGACAGCTCCTGGTAGTTCAATTGGCGCCCTTTACCCATCCGGGTCCGCTCGCCGTGCTCATTGGCCGTCGCTCTGCGTCACTGCGCGTCGCATGGCCAAACAAGCGTTTAGGCTCACCGTTCCTGTATTACGGCAGAATTCCGTTTTCGGATTCCGCGGGCCTAGGATTCGGGCGGTCAGGCGCCCTTGTTCATGGCCCTGAGCTGGTTTAGGGCGTTCTCCACCTGGGTGGTGTCGGCATCCGACGGCGCTGCCTTGAGTGAGGCTTCAAGGGAATCGACGGCCCTGGAGTACTGCCCCGCCTCGGCCTGGAGGCGTGCGAGCTCGCCCAAGTTGCGCCAGTCCCGCGGGTAGAGCAGTTGGATCCGCTCGGCGCACTTCAACGCCCTGGCGGAGTCCTTGTTCTTGCCGTAGATCATCTTGAGGTTCATGAGCAGGCGCATGAGCGTGGACCGCTTGTCGGAGACGGGCAGGTACCGCTTGGTCAGGATGCGCCGCCTCGCCTTGGGCGGGGAGGCGCCGCGCAGCGCGATCCTGAGACATTCGAGACGTGACAAGAGGCCGCCGTTGTTGAACGGGTCCACGTAGATTTCGGAGCATCCCTTGCCCGCCGCAAGCAGGTAGTGGCCAGGCATGCCGATGCCCCTGAGCGGGTATCCCATGCGGCTGGCAATCTCCATGTAGATTATCGACAGCGTTATGGGGATGCCCTTCCTGCCGTCGATGACGTGATTCAGATAGCAGTTCTTCGGGTCGTAGTAGTTTTCACGATTGCCGCGAAAGCCCTCGCCCTCGTATAGGACCTGGTTGATCGTGTGGATGGCGTCGTAGACCGAGTGGCGGCCCGGGAGCATCTTCCTGGCCTTGTACGCCAGCAATGCGACGTGGCCTTGGTATGCCACCACGTCCAGGCCGGGCTCTTCTTCGGCAGCGACGTAGAGAGCGGCCCGCGCCAAGTCGATCTCTCCGTCGGGAACGGAGATGGCGTCTATGAATTGTTCTCTTGGCGAAGGAACTTCACCGGCCAAGGACTTGTTCTCCTACAACGCGGGAAAGCGGGCTTCCGGCGGACTCCCTGCGAAACGGCTGAAGGACGTGACGGCATTTTAGGCTTGTCTGAGACTGCGGGCAAGTCCCGAATGTCACCGGGCGCTTCCTTGACACTGCAAGCGGCCGCTGAAAGACTGCGGCGGGTCCTTACGGAAACGGAAAGCCACAGGCCGTCGTGCAGGTGGGAGATCCGCTCCGAAGGACAGTCGCCCGCAATAGGCGATGACAGCGGGGGAGCCCGGAGAGCCGGGCTGAGAGGGCAGACTTTAATACTGCCGACCCCTGAACCTGATCTGGGTAATTCCAGCGGAGGGAGACTCTTGGCCGCCGTTCACGCTGATGACGATTCCCGCCGGCGGGCGAACGGGGAGCAGGCGCATCACGAGACGGCGCCACGCCGCACGCCGGCCCAGATCGACGTTCGCGGCCTGACCAAGTCGTACGAACCCAGGCGGAGGGGGGAGTGCGTCCTACACGTGCTGCGGGACGTCAACTTTACCGTCAGCCCCGGAGAGTTCGTGGCCGTCATCGGGCCAAGCGGCTCCGGCAAGAGCACCTTGTTGAACGTGATTGCCGGGCTGGAGCCGCCCTCGGCCGGCGTAGTCGCCTTGGACGGAGACCCTGCGGCGCACAGGCTGGGCGAAATCGCATACATGCACCAGCGCGACCTGTTGCTTCCGTGGCGCACCGTGCTGGAAAACGGCAGGCTGGGGCTGGAACTGCAAGGCGTCACCCGGCAGGATGCGGACCGCAGGACGGCCGAACTTGCCGCAGAATTCGGTCTGGCCGACGTGCTGGACCAGCGGCCGTGGCAACTGTCCGGCGGCATGCGGCAGCGCGTGGCCCTGCTCCGGTCGGTACTGCCGGGAAGGCGCGCGCTGCTGCTCGACGAGCCGTTCGGAGCGCTCGACGCCATCACGCGCTCCGGCCTTCAGACGTGGCTCGCCAGCGTGCTGGACCGGCAGGAAACGACGGTGGCGCTTGTGACCCACGACGTCGAGGAGGCGATTCTTCTCAGCGACAGGGTGCTCGTGCTGAATGGACAGCCCGGACACGTGGCCGCCCAGTTCGACGTGGAGCTTCCGCGGCCGCGCGCCGCAGATTCGATCACCGAACCCCGTTTCGTCGGTCTGAAGCGCACGCTACTGCAGGCCCTCGGGGGCGAGTAGAGCGATGAACGCCTTTGCGGCCGCCGTTGGCACACTTGCTCGCATATTCTTCCGGCTGGTCCGGCAATGGACGCCCCCGGCGCTGCTTGCGGCCGCCGCGATCGGTATATGGGAGGGGCTGGTATGGGCGCTCGACGTTCAACGCTGGCTGCTGCCTGCGCCGAGCGTGATCGTCCGGGAACTGGTCGAGTCGCGGGGACTGCTGGCCGAACACTCGGCCACGACGCTGACGGAGGTGCTCTTGGGATTTGGCGCGGCGTCCGTCGCCGGGGCGCTTCTGGCCGTCGCCATCGCTTCATCGAGACTGCTGGAACGTTCTATCTACCCGTTCATCATTGCGTCCCAGACCATCCCCTACATAGCCATCGCGCCGCTGCTGCTGGTATGGGTGGGGCCGGAGGTCACGTCCAAGGTGATCGTGGTAGCGCTGATCTCCTTCTTCCCGATAGTGGTGAACCTGGTGGACGGTCTGAGGTCTACCGACCGCGAGATGGTGGATATGCTTCGAACGCTCAATGCCAGCCGGCTGCAGTTGTTCATGAAGTTGCACGTCCACGCGGCCGCGCCCTACTTGATGTCGGGTCTGAAGGTTGCAGCGGTGACGTCGGTGATAGGCGCCGTGGTTGGCGAGTGGGTGGGCGCTAAGGAGGGCCTGGGCTGGCTGATGAAGGTGTCCGGCCCGCAGTTCCAGACGCCGCGGGTGTTCGCGTCGATAGTGGCC
This sequence comes from Dehalococcoidia bacterium, assembly GCA_963663555.2. Classification (GTDB taxonomy): domain Bacteria; phylum Chloroflexota; class Dehalococcoidia; order Lucifugimonadales; family Lucifugimonadaceae. The sequence continues at coordinate 77,015 of CAXXNJ010000009.1, read as the reverse complement.
TTGTCCGCAATGGCGATAGCGCTCTTCATCCTGATAGCCGGAATCGAGAAGTGGCTGCTGCGGAACTACCGGCGGGCGAATGGGTGAGCGGGGTTAGAGTTCCTTTATTTCGCCGACCATTGCTTGGACTGACTGCTTGGCGTCTCCGAAGAGCATCATGGTGCGGTCGAGGTGGAAGAGCTCGTTTTCCACGCCTGCGAAGCCGGTGGCCATGGAGCGCTTGAGTACCAGTACGGACTGGGCGTGGTCTACGTTTAGTATGGGCATTCCGTAGATGGGGCTGGAGCGGTCGTTTCGCGCTGCGGGGTTTACGACGTCGTTGGCGCCGACGACGACGGCCACGTCGGTGCGGTCGAACTCGCTGTTGACCTGGTCCAAGTCGTACAGCTCGTCGTAGGGCACGTTCGCTTCGGCGAGCAGTACGTTCATGTGGCCCGGCATCCGCCCTGCGACGGGGTGGATGGCGTACTTGACCTCTATGTTCTTGGCCTTGAGCAGGTCGGCGAGTTCGCGAACGTTGTGCTGCGCCTGTGCGACGGCCAGGCCGTAGCCCGGCACGAAGATGACGCTGCGGGCGTATGCGAGTACGGTTGCGGCGTCGCCTGCGTTGACCGAGCGCACCGGCTTTTGCTCGCTGCCGGCGGCCGCCGTACCTTCCTCCACGCCTATGCCGCCCAGCATCACGTTGGCCAGCGAACGGTTCATGGCGCGGGTCATGATCCTCGTCAGGATGAGGCCCGATGCGCCGACCAGCGAGCCGGCCACGATTAGCATGTTGTTGTCGAGCGCGAAGCCTGCCGCTGCGGCCGCCAAGCCGGAGTAGGAGTTGAGCAGCGCTATCACGACCGGCATGTCTGCGCCGCCGATGGGTACCACGAGTAGAACGCCCAAGATGAGGGCCAGCGCGGCCGCTACCAGGAAGAGCAGTTCTCCGCGGCTGAGGCCGGTCACTATTCCGACGGTGTCGCCGGCGGTGAACTCGAACACGAGGTAGGCGGCGAGGCCGACGGCGCCGAGCAGCAGGGCTGCGTTTACGGGATTTCTCAACGGGATTAGGAGAGGCCTAGACGCGACTATGCCCTGCAACTTGCCGAAGGCTATGAAGCTGCCGGACAGCGTGACCACGCCTATCACCGTGGAGGCCATGATGGTGATGACGGTTACGGGGTCGTCAATCGGCGGCGTGCGGTTCAGGTGGAACAGCTCGGCCGCTGCGACGAGGGCGGATGCTCCGCCGCCAAAGCCGTTGAAGACGGCCACCATCTGCGGCATGGCGGTCATCTGCACCGTCCTGGAGAGGTATGCGCCGGCCGCGGCTCCGACGGCGAGGCCGGCGATCATCCACTGGGGCTGGACGACGTCCTCTTTGGCGAGCGTAAAGACCACCGCAAGCAGCATCCCAACGGCGGACAGGATGTTGCCGGAGCGCGCCGTGTCGGGCGAGCGCAGCCTGATGAGTCCCAGTATGAAGAGCGCGCCGGCGACTATGTAGACGCCCTCTGCAACGTTGTCTAGAACGCCGGGGGTGGACATCAGCGGCGCTCCTCATCGCTGCGGTGGAACATCTTGAGCATGCGGTCGGTCACCATGTACCCGCCGATCACGTTGATGGTGGCGAGCGTGACGGCGAGGACGCCGAGCACGGTGCCCAGCACGCCCCCTTCACGGACTGCCACTATGAGGGCGCCGACTATCACTATGCCGGATATGGCGTTGCTGCCGGACATGAGCGGGGTGTGCAGCGTGGGCGGCACCCTGGTTATGACGGAGTAGCCCACGAACATGGCCAGCACGAACACCGTCAGCGATATCAGAAGCTCTTCAATCATTGTCGACTATCCGCCTCGTTGCGATTTGGGGGGGGCCTGTTCAGTCTTGATGGCACGGGTACCCGCCGGTGAATTCCCGTTTCCACGGGAATGACGGTGGGGCGTTGGGGTCATTCGGTGGGCCTCGGTGCGCCGGCGTGGGTTACACACATGGCGTCGATCACCTCGTCCTCGAAGTCGAGATTGAGTTCGCCGTCTTTGTCGATTATGAGTTCGAGCAGGGCTTGGACGTTGCGCGAGTAGAGGGTGCTTGCGTGCCATGCCATGGAGCTGGGTATATTGACGGGGCCGTGCACCGCCACGCCTCCTCGCTCCACTATTTCGCCGGGCTTGGTTATCGCCACGTTGCCGCCGGACTCTGCGGCGAGGTCTACGATGACGCTGCCGGGGCGCATGGCTTCCACCATGTCCTCCGTGACGATGCGCGGGGCCGGTCTGCCCGGCACGGCGGCGGTGGTTATTAGCGCGTCGGCGGCTGCGACGTGTTCCTTGAGGAACAGCCGCTGCCGTTCCCGCTCCTCGTCGGTCTGCTCTCTTGCGTATCCGCCTGCGGTCTCGGCGTCGGCCTGCGCTTCCAGCATGATGAAGGTAGCGCCGAGGCTCTCGACCTGCTCGCGGGCGGCTGAGCGGATGTCGTAGGCCTCTACGACTGCGCCGAGGCGTCTGGCGGTTGCAATGGCCTGCAGTCCCGCGACTCCTGCGCCCAGCACGAGAGCCTTTGCCGGGGGAACCGTGCCGGCGGCGGTCATGAGCATGGGAAAGTACTTGCCCAGGGCGTTGGCGGCGATGAGGGCGGCCTTGTAGCCGGCTATCGAGGCCTGAGAGGAGAGTGCGTCCATGCGCTGCGCTCGTGCGATGCGCGGAACTAGTTCCATGCTGAGCGCGGAGACGCTTCGCGAGGTGAGGGCCTCTACGACTTCCGGCTCGCTCCGCACGTTTAGCTGGGCGACCAGCGCCGTGCCGGGCTTTAGGGCCGCCAGCAGGTCGTCGCCGGGCTTGCGTACTCCGGCGACTGTTACGGCCTGTGCGACGCCTGCCGGTCCGTCTACGACGCTGGCGCCTGCCGAGCTATAGGCCTCATCGGGGAAGTTGGCGCCTGCTCCGGCGCCGGTCTCTACGAGGACTTCATGCCCGGCCCGGACGAGCCGCTGGACCGTCTCGGGTACGAGAGCTACGCGACGCTCGTCCGAGGCCGTCTCTCTCGCTACGCCGATCTTCAAGATGCTGTTCCTAAGGCGGGTGTGTTGATCGCTTCCCTTAAATGATAGTCCGGTATCGCGCCGTTCGCATCAAGGGAGGCTAGGTGATTGGTCAAGACAAGGTATCAGAGGCGGATTAACTGGCGGTTTGGGGGCGTGTGCAGCGCCGTGGATTCCCGTGGAAAGGGGAATCCAGAGGGACGGGGGCACGGCGCGCGTTTCGTGGCGTCGCGCGTGTTGGTGGGCGGCGATTCCCGCCGCCGCGGCCCCGCCAGGCGCCCACAAGGGATCGCCCCTACGGTTCCTGTCGGGGACGCCCCTACGGGTTCCTGTCGGGGACGCCCCTACGGGTTCCTGTCGGGGGCGCCCCTGTGGAAGGCGCCTGCTCAGTCTTCGCTGGTTACGGCCTGGATTACCTTTTCCGCATCTTGTGGCGGTACCGGTTCGTAGTGGTCGAACTCGGTGGAGAAGGCGCCTTGCGCCTGGGTGAGCGACCGCAGGTCTGCGGCGTACCGCTGCATGAGCGAGGCCGGCACGTCTGCGGCGATCTCAGTGAACCCGACTCCCTTTGGCTCCATTCCGCTGATGCGGGCGCGGCGCGTGTTGAGGTCGCCCATCACGTCGCCCACGGCGTCGTCCGGCACGAGGATCCTGGCCTTCACTATCGGCTCCAGCAGTCTTGGCCTGGCGTCTCTGACTCCCTGGCGGAAGCCCATGCTGCCGGCGATCTCAAAGGCCGTGCCGGACGAGTCGACGGAGTGCGAGCTGCCGTCGAGCAGGACGATGCCGGCGTCCACGACGGGGAAGCCTGCGAGCACACCGGCTGCTGCCGCTGCGCGGACTCCCTTCTCGACGGACGGGATGTACTCCCTCGGCACGTTGCCGCCCACGACCTTGCTGTCGAACACGATGCCCTCGCCAGACGGCAGCGGGGAAATCTCCATTACCACGTGGCCGTACTGGCCGGCTCCGCCCGTCTGCTTCTTGTGCCGGTACTCCGTCGTCGTGCCCATCGATATCGTCTCGCGGTATGCGATCTTCGGCAGACTGGTCTTCAGTTCTACGTCGAACTTGCGGCGAATGCGCTCTATCGCCATGTCGACGTGAATGTCGCCGAGGCCGCTCAACACCGTCTGCCCCGTATCGATGTTCCGCTCCACGACCAGGGTGGGGTCCTCTTCCGAAATGCGCTGCAACGCGGGGCCCATCTTGTCGAGGTCGGCCTGGGTGTTAGGCGAAACGGCGAGCGAGAATATCGGTCTCGGCAGCTCCACGCCGTCCAGCAGCGCCGGCCGTGAGCGGTCTCCCAGCGTGTCAAATGTCTTGGTCTCCGACAGCTTGGCCACTACGCCTATGTCGCCGGTCACCACGGAGTCGACCGGTACGGTCTCCTTGCCGGCGGGCCGGTATATCTGGCCGAGCCGTTCGTTGGTCTCCCGGTTGAAGTTCCACAGCTGGTCTTGCCCGTCGAGCGGCGCGCCGTAGACTCGGAAGAACGACAGTTTGCCGACGAACGGGTCGGCGGTGGTCTTGAAGACGAGGCACGCGTGCGCGCCGTCGGCGAGGTCCTGCGCCGTCGAGTCTTCCGGAGAGGGGAAGAAGTTGGCGATGGCGTCGAGCAGTTCGGCGGCGCCGGTGTTGTTGGAGGCCGAGGCTGCGAATACCGGCACGATCTGACCGGCCAGGAATCCCTTCCTCAGGCCGCCGGCCAGCTCTTCCTGCGACAGTTCCTCGCCCTCTAAGTACTTCTCCGCCAGGTCGTCGTCGGTCTCGGCGATGGCCTCGACGAGCGCCTCGTGGGCGTCATCGTCCGCCTCGGGGTTATCCAGTAGGAAGGTCACGCCGGTGAAGGACGACGCCTCGCCATCCGGCAGCTGCGCGGGAACGCACTGCCTGCCCCACAGCTCGGCCACCTGTCCGGCGGTTTCTTCAAAAGAGGTGTTGTCCCTGTCGAGCTTGTTGACTACGACGGCTCTCGGCAGGTTGAACTCGTCGCATATCTGCCAAGCCTGCCTGGCGCCGACCTCGATGCCGGCGGCGGCGGAGATGACGAGCACGGCGGCGTCGGACACTCGCAGGGCGGACATCATTTCGCCCCTGAAGTCGGGATAGCCGGGGGTGTCCAGCACGTTGATCCTGTGGCCTTTCCATTCGCAGGGCAGCACGGCGGTCTGGATGCTGGAGCCGCGAGTCTGCTCCTCCGGCTCGTAGTCGGAAAGGCTGGTGTGGCTGTCCACGCTGCCCTGCCGGTTTGTGGCGCCGGAGGTGAAGTAGAGCGCGTCCGCCAGCGAGGTCTTGCCGGCGCCGTTGTGCGCCACGAGCGAAACGTTGCGTATCTGTACAGTGGAGTAGTCGGCCAAATGGGGCCTCCTTCAAGCGTAGGGGCGTCCCTCGTGGGCGCCTGGGGCGTCTACCCGCAGGGGCGTCCCTTGTGGGCGCCTGGGGCGTCTACCCGTAGGGGCGTCCCTTGTGGGCGCCTGGGGCGTCTACCCGTAGGGGCGTCCCTTGTGGGCGCCTGGGGCACAAGCGGTCAAAGAATCTCTAAGGCGGATAATAGCAAGATACCGGCCCCCCGCGTCATTCCCCCATCCAAACATACGCCCCTCGCGCGTTATACCCGCACGTACCCCCCCGTCGCATGAATCGTAGGGGCGTCCCTTGTGGGCGCCACGGGGCGGGATTTCGGCCGGCTTCCGTACGTAAGAGGGGCCGACTGGAAAGCCGGCCCCTCTTGGCGCTTGTCTCTGCGGAGCGCCCATTTACCCATGCCTCGACGGGTAGACGGGCGGCTCCTTGCGGTGCGGCTATTCGCTCTCTGACACGGTCGCGCAGATCACGTTGACGCTGAGGCGCCAGTCTGAAACGGTTCCAACTCCGGTGACTTCCTTGGCCATGGCCGTCCAATCGGAGGTCGCAGACCCGGTGCCGCCGACGGGGAATGACCCCACTATCGCCACGTTGTCCGGCACGTCGCTGAGATCAGCCGTTGACGGGCCCAAGATTCGGGCGCCGCCGCCGATCACCTGTTTGCCGGCAGAGCAGCTGGCAGTCACCTCTTTGGGCGATTGGCTGTTGGAAGCGGAGGTAACGACCAGGACTTCGGCATCAGCGATACCGGCTTGTCCTTCACGTCCCTGCGGGCCGTGCGGTCCGGGTTCACCCTGCGGACCGATAAGTCCTCGCGGTCCGGCCGGGCCCTGTGGGCCTTCCGCTCCGCGCGGTCCCTGAGGACCTGCTGAACCCTGCGGGCCAGGCTCACCTCTAAGTCCGGATGGTCCCTGCGGACCCTCCGGCCCCTGCGGGCCTACGTCGCCGCGCGGGCCTTCCGGCCCCTGCGGGCCTACGTCGCCGCGCTGACCGCGCTCACCGATCGGGCCCTGCGGGCCAACCGGTCCCTGCGGCCCTTGCGGCCCTGGCGGTCCGCCCGGGTCTCCCTTGTCACCCTGCGGCCCTGAAGGTCCTTGCGGCCCTGGAGGCCCTGGAGGCCCTTCCGGTCCATCGGGGCCTTCCGGTCCTGGAGGCCCGCCTGGGTCTCCCTTGTCGCCTTTTTCGCCCTTTTCTCCCTGTGCTCCAATCAGACCGCGTAGGCCTTGCGGGCCTCTATCGCCCTGTGGCCCTGCAAGCCCGGTGGAACCCTGCGGCCCGGTCGGACCTACCGGTCCCTGCGGCCCTTGGACTCCTTCAAGTCCCTGCGGCCCTGGAGGTCCTTGCGGCCCCTGCGGGCCCTCGTCGCCTACCGGCCCCATCGGCCCCACCGGCCCTCTGGGCCCCTGAGGTCCTGTCAGCCCTTGGGGTCCGGCCGGACCCATCGCACCTTGAGGACCTGTGTCTCCGGTGCAGGCTGAGAGCATTGCGGCGCCCAAGACCACTAACGCCATGACGGCCAACCGCCTCAGCAACGAATTCAATGACATTTGTAAACCTCCAAATCGAGCGTCAGCAGGATTCCCTTGCATTCGCCAAGAATACTAGCATCATTCAATCACAGTGTGGGATGCAAAACCGGCTGATTTTTCTGAAACCGGCGCGCATCTGCACGATGCATGACAACTAGAGAACCTCCGGCAGGCTCTGGCCGGTTCAGGCCGGCCCGCCTCTCTTGGGAAGAACTCAGGACGTGAGCGCTTCCCTAACCCTCAATCATACCGAATACAACTCCCACAGGGAAATGATTCCTCACTTTCCCTGCAGACCGGCACGTAGGTCGCGAACGGCGGGGTCTTTCTTGTCCCTTCCCCCTTGAAGGAGGAAGGTTAGGATGGGGGGGTTCCTCCGCCCTCCATCACGCGCGCCATTAAGAACGAACATGGATGTGAGACGCGCGCGAAGACCCCCATCTCAATCTTCCCCCGTAGACGAGACCTTTGCATAAATCCCAGCTGCCCACTCAGAGCCGACCTAATTACCCCGATTCTCATCTTCGTCCATCGAAAAATTGGAGGTCTGTAGAGGGTCGCGAGACATTTATGCAAAGGTCTCGTAGACGGGGGAAGAGGCAGGAAGGTACGACCCTGCGGAAGGCGGCCACAAGGGATGGCCCCTACGAATCGGACGATGCCACGAACAGCGCGCGGCGCGCCCAGGCGGCCACAAGGGATCGCCTCTACGGCGTTTTACGACGAGGGATTGCCCCTGCGGAGGGCGGCCACAAGGGATCGCCCCTACGAATCGGACGATGCCACGAACAGCGCACGGAGCGCCCAGGCGACCACAAGGGATTGCCCCTACGGATTTCCGTTTTCACGGGAAAGACGGAAATGGGGCGCCGGGGGGTGAGTACACTTAGGTAAGTATTCGTTCCGAAGCTGCCGGGGCGAACGGCGTCGGCGCAGCCGGCTTGCCGGGACGGAGGATTTCACATGTACAAGAACGCCGACTGCGGGACGCTGCGTAAGAAAGACGCAGGCAGGACGGTCAAAGTCGCAGGCTGGGTGCACCGCCGGCGCGACCACGGATCACTGATCTTCATAGACCTGAGAGACCGCTCCGGTCTGCTCCAGGTCGTCTTCAATCCGGAGTTGTCGCGTCGCGCCCATGAGACGGCGGAAACGTTGCGCTCGGAATGGGTGGTGCAGGTTGAAGGCCAGGTGCGAGACCGGCTGCCGGGCGCAGAGAACCCAAACATCCCAACCGGGGAAATCGAACTGGCCGCCTCCGAAATGGCAGTACTCGGACCGGCAAGGACTCCCCCGTTCGAGATCGACGACGAAGTGGAGGTCGATGAGCTGACCCGCATGACCTACCGCTTCATCGACCTGCGCCGGCCGCGGATGCAGGAACTGCTAAGGCTGCGTCACGAGACGACCCGCATCATCTGGGACCACCTCAGCGAACGCGGATTCCTTCACGTCGAAACGCCCATCCTTCTTAAGAGCACGCCGGAGGGCGCGCGTGACTACGTGGTGCCCAGCCGCGTACATCCGGGCAAGTTCTACGCGCTTCCCCAGTCACCTCAGCAACTAAAGCAGCTGCTGATGGTGTCCGGGGTGGACCGGTACTTCCAGATCGCGCGCTGCTTCAGGGATGAGGACCTGCGGGCGGACCGCCAGCCGGAGCACACCCAGCTAGACCTGGAGATGAGTTTCGTTCACCAGGAGGACGTCCTGGAACTGGTGGAGGGCCTCTACTCGCGCATCACCGCACAGACCAGGCCCGGCGCCAAGGTGCAAATGCCGTTCCAGCGCATACCCCACAGGGAGGCGATGGACCGTTTCGGCACAGACAAACCGGACACTCGGTTCGGACTCGAACTGGCCACCCTGACCGACACAGTTGCAGGAAGCGGGTTCCGCATCTTCGACTCCGCGGTCGCTTCCGGCGGCGCAGTGAGAGGTTTCTCGGCTCCGGGATGCAGTGACTACACACGCCGCCGGACAGACGAACTGATCGAGATCGCCAAGAGCAGCGGCTCGCAGGGCCTAATCACCATAGCCCTAGCCGCCGCCGTAGAGTCGGTTGAAGCCATCACGCTGGACGACGTCCGCTCTCCGGTCAAGTCCCGCGTCTCGCTGGAACTGGTGAAGGAGATCGCGCGCCGCACGGGAGCCGGGCCGGGCAGCCTCATCCTCATCGCCGCAGGCCCTGAGAAGAGCGTCAACACCACGCTGAGCATCCTCAGGAACGAGATGGGAAGAAGGCTTGAACTGGCCGACAGTAAAGAGTTCCGATACCTATTCGTGACCGACTTTCCGCTGTTCGAGTTGGACGAGGAGCTGGAAAGGTGGACGCCGGAGCACCACGTCTTCTCGGCGCCGCAGCCCGGCCACGAAAAGTACTTGGAGAGCGACCCGGGCAAGGCCCACGGCCAGCTATTCGACCTCGTATGCAATGGAACCGAGCTGGGCAGCGGCAGCATACGCATACATGACCGCAGCGTCCAGGAACAGGTCTTCAACGTCATCGGATACAGCAAGCAGGACGCCGAGGAGCGCTTCGAGCACCTGCTGAGAGCGTTCGAGTACGGAGCGCCGCCCCACGGGGGCATGGGCCTCGGCCTCGACAGGCTGGTCGCCGTGCTGGCGGGCGAGACCTCGATCCGAGAGGTGATCGCATTCCCCAAGACCCAGGCGGCGTCCGATCCGCTGTTCGACGCTCCTTGGGACATCTCCAAAGAACAACTGGAAGAGCTGCACATACGCATCGGGGAGACCCCTGCGTAACTCTCAGCGGAAGTGGCCACGCCGGCGCCGGACCCTCCTCCGGCCGCAACAGGTAACGGATTCGCCACAACACCGGGCAGAGGCCGGGTTACAATGAAGCTCTGGCAAAGCGTCGGCGCCAGCCGGTTCGCAGCCCTGCGTTAGATTTGGCCATGGCGGGAGCAGTCCTTGAAAGTCACGCGTGAGGAAACGCCCGACCGGCAGGTGGTCCTCCACATTGAGGTTGACGAAAGCCGGCTCGAAGACCACATGCGCCGCGCCTCCCAGCAGGCTGCGCAGCGCACCAACATACCCGGCTTCAGAAGAGGCAAGGCCCCGTACCGGATCGTAGAGCGGTTCGTCGGCCGTGACTACCTGCTCGACCAGGCGCTCGACAGCCTCGCCCCGGCAGTGGTCTACGAGGCCATCGAAGACCTCAAGATCGAGCCGTTCGCCAGGCCCGCGGTCACCATCGTGCAAAAGGAACCGCAGGTCAAATTGGACGCCACCATCGCACTCTCGCCCGAAGTGAAGCTGGGTGACTACAAAGCCATCAGTTTCGACGACAAGCCGGAGCCGGTAACCGACGCAGACGTGGAGGACTCGCTGGAAGGGATACGAGACTTGCACGCCACGTGGGAGCCCGTCGAACGCAGCCTGGAGGACGGGGACCTCGCCATTATCAACGCGCGCGCCAGCGTGGACGGGATGCAATTCATCGACGCCGCCAGCGTCGAATTCGAGCTGAACGACGGAGTCCCGCTACCGGCGCCCGGTTTCTCCAACGCGCTTGTCGGAATGCAGTCCGGCGACACCCGCAACTTTCGGCTCCGCATGGACAAGGAACATTCCAACCCCGGAATTGCCAACAAAGACGCCGACTTCACCGTAACCGTCCTAGACGTCAAGCAAAAGAACCTGCCGCCCAAGGACGACGAACTGGCAAAGAGCGCCGACGGCGAATCGGAGACCCTGGATCAACTGAGAGCCAGCCTTCGCGAAGACCTCGAATCACGGGCCGAGAGGGAACTGGTAAGTTCGCTTCAGGATCGAGTCATGGAGGCCCTTATCGAGGGCGCCGAAATAAAAATTGCGCCTACCCTCGTGAAACTGGAGACCGACCGCGCGCTGATCAACCGGCGAGATTCTTTCGAAGGCCAGGGATACAGCTTCGAGAGGCACGTTCACACGACGGGCATGACCGTCAAAGAGTACGTGGACCAGTTGGAAAGAGAAGTGACCCGGCGAATGCAGCAGGAACTCGTTGCCGACGAACTGGCAAACGCCGAGAACGTCGAGGTCACCGAAGAAGAGCTCTCTGAGGAGCTTCAGAGGCCAATTTGGAATAGGCCGGAAGTGAAGGACCTCGACGGCCAACAGCTGCGCGGCACCGTTAAGCGCATCATGCTGCGCAGCAAGGCGCTGAACCTAGCCGTGGAAATGGCACGCGCCGAAAAAAGCCCTCTCTGGACTCCCGCCGACGCCAACCAACCGCAAGCCGGCCGGCCGGAAGGCAACCGGATCATTACCCTGGACACGTAGGCCCACCGCCCACGCTCATAACGACGGCGCGCCGGCAAAGAAAGGCGCGCAGCGAAAGAGGAAACGAGAATGTCGATGACGCCGCAGAGCATAATCCCCATGGTGATCGAGCAGGGCGCCCGCGGAGAGCGCGCCTTCGACATCTACTCGCTGCTTCTAAAGGAGCGGATCATATTCCTAGGCACGCCGATCGCCGACCAGGTCGCCAACCTCATAGTGGCGCAGCTCCTCTACCTGGCGCGTGAGGATCCCGAAAAGGACATCATGCTCTACATCAACTCGCCCGGCGGAGTGACCACGTCGGGATTCGCCATCATGGACACGATGGAGCACATTCCCTGTGACGTATCCACCATCTGCGTCGGCATGTGCGCAAGCATGGGTACGGTACTGCTGACCGCTGGCGAGAAGGGCAAGCGCTTCGCCCTGCCAAACTCCACCATTCACATGCACCAGCCCTTGGGCGGAGCGCAGGGACAGGCCACCGACATCGCCATCGCCGCACAGGAGATCCTAAGGGTGAAGGACCGCATCAAGCAGTTGATAGCGGACAAGACGGGGCAGCCCGAAGATCGGGTCGCAGAAGACATGGACCGCGACTTCTATCTAACGCCCGCACAGGCCGTTGAGTACGGACTGATCGACGAGGTCCTGGCAGCCCCGCCCAAGACCGACAACGGCGCCGGGTAGAATTGACCAAAAGGCCCTGATTTGAAACCAACAATTCCGCATGAGCGATTGAGGTAACGGGCAGCGTATGTCAACCACGTCAACGTCGAACGGCAACCCGGCAGGCCCCCGTGAGAGCTACTCCTGTTCCTTCTGCCGCAAGGGGCAGGAAGAGGTGAAGAGGCTCATCGCCGGCCCTTCTCCGGTCTTCATATGTGACGAGTGCGTTGGCCGGTGCCAGCAGATCCTGGAAGGTGAAGCTCCGGGAGCGGTGGCCAAGCCGAAGCGGGATGCGCCATGGGCGCCGCAGGACATAGTCAGGCACCTGGACGAATACGTGATAGGGCAGAAGAAGGCCAAGCGGGTAATAAGCGTAGGCGTATACAACCACTACAAGAGGATCTGGCACGGCGCGGAACATCCCGACGTCGAACTTGAGAAGACCAACATCTTGCTGGTGGGGCCGACCGGATCCGGCAAGACGCACCTCGCCCAGACGCTGGCCAAGGCCCTGAACGTCCCATTCGCAATAGTCGACGCCACCTCTCTCACTGAGGCAGGCTACGTGGGCGAAGACGTCGAGAACATCCTCCTGCGCATCATCCAGGACGCGCAGGGCGACATCCGGCGCGCCGAGCAGGGCATCATCTACATAGACGAAATCGACAAGATATCCAGAAAAGCCGCCAATCCGTCCATCACCCGAGACGTATCCGGCGAGGGAGTGCAGCAGGCGCTTCTGAAAATACTGGAGGGCGCGGTGGTAAACGTGCCTCCGCAGGGTGGACGCAAGCACCCTCACCAGGACTTCATCCAGATAGACACGTCCAACATCTTGTTCATCCTGGGTGGAGCCTTCGAGGGCATCGACGAGGTGTTGCAGAAGAGGCTTTTGAAAGATCGCTCCACGATGGGATTCGGGGCCCCAAGCCTCTCGATCCCGGCTAGTGGCCGGGAGACCGATTTCACCGCCGTCGAGTCGCAGGACATGCTCTCCTACGGCTTCATCCCGGAGTTCGTCGGAAGGATCCCGCTCGTGGTCGGCCTCGCGGAATTGACCCACGAGGAAATGATCAGCGTACTGACGCATCCGAAGAACGCCCTGGTCAAGCAGTACAAGGCTCTGTTTGCACTGGATGACGTCGAACTGGAGTTCACCAGGGAGGCGCTGGAGGTCACCGCCGAACTGGCCCGTGAGCGAAAGGCGGGGGCCCGGGGGCTTAGAGCAATCGTAGAGGAGACGCTGCTCGACATAATGTACGAGCTGCCGTCCCTCAAAGGCGCCGTGGCCAAGTGCACGATCATGGCGGAGACGGTAACGGAAGACCGCTGGCCCGTGCTGACGGACGCGAGCGGCGCAATGCTGAATGACGTCCTCCCGGCGAACCGTACTGCCGCTTGAAGCCCGGCCGCCTGAGAGCGACGCAATGCCCGGTTGCCCGTCGTCCGGTATTGGGCGTGCACGGTACCCGCGGCGGCTTGCAACAACCGCAGACCGTTGAGGGCGCAGTCTGATCGCATCTCGCCCGGAGACCTCCTTGGAACCCCTCTACACCGAACAGCAGAACCTGCTCCGTGACACCGTGCGGGAGTTTGCCAACGCTGAACTGTCGCCGCATGCGGCGGAAGTGGACGCGTCGGGAGAATTCCCCGCCAAGCAGTTCCGCGGGCTGGCTGAGCTAGGCATCGCCGGACTCACCCTCGATGAGGAGTACGGCGGGTTCGGCGGCGGATACCTCGACATGATGGTCGCGGTCGAGGAAGTCGCCGCAGCCTGCGGCTCGACGAGCACCGTATTCGTCACCCACGTCTCCCTGGGATCGCAGACCATCAACCAGAAGGGCAGCCCGGAGCAGAAGAGCCGTTGGATCCCTGAACTCGCCTCCGGAACCAAAATCGCCGCCTTCGCATTGACCGAGCCCCAGACCGGCAGCGACGCGCTCGCGCTCGCGACCTCCGCGGCGCCGGACGGAGACGACTTCGTTCTCAACGGTACCAAGCTCTTCTGCACCAACGGCGCAGTTGCAGACGTCTTCGCCGTATTCGTGACGAACGACCGCTCGGCCGGATACCGCGGCATTAGCGCCATACTGGTGGAGAGGGACACACCCGGCTTTACCGTTAATCCGCAGCGCGGCTCCATGGGAATGCGCGGCTCCGCCACCGCCGAACTGGTCTTCGAGGACTGCCGTGTGCCCAGGGCCAACCTGCTGGGCGCGCAGGGCACGGGCTACCTCACGGCCATGGAGATCCTCGACTCCAGCCGCATCATGATCGCTGCGCAGTGCACTGGCCTCGCAAGGGGCGCCCTGGAGCAGGCCGCCGGATATGCCCAGCAGAGACATTCCTTCGGCCGGCCCATCGCATCCCGCCAGGCGATCCAGTTCATGCTGGCAGACATGGCGACTGAACTGGACGCCGCAAGGCTGCTAACCTTCCGCGCCGCCGGCCTCTACGACGCCGGTATGCCACACGGCGCCGAAGCCGCGATGGCCAAGCTCTACGCATCGGAAGCGTCGGGGCGCATTATCTCCAAGGCCCTGCAGATACACGGCGGCGCCGGATACTTCACACCCAGCGCGGTGGAGAGGCTGTACCGGGACCAGCGCGTCACCGAAATCTACGAAGGCACGTCCGAGATCCAGAGGGTCGTCATCTCCCGCTCTCTCCTGGAAGCAGGCTCGCGCTGAAGTCGTCTGAACGCGCCTCCGGCAGATGTTTCAGGCTAGTTACCGGTCACGTCCGGTAGTTTGTGAATGTTGACACAATCGAAAGCCAGGCATAACATCTCCGATTGTGCCTTGAAATATCGGGCGCAGACGCTGCCCCAACGGGATACCGGCGCCATGATCTTCAATGTTTCCGGACTGATGATGGAGCCCACCGGGGCCACCCGGCGGTACCGGCTGGAATCCGAAATACTGGAGACCGAGTACGGCGACTTCGACGAGATTGCAATGGAGGCCAGGCTGCTCCGGACCGACCGCACCGTGCTGGTTACGGGCACCGTTTCCGGCATAGCCGATGAAGCCTGCGCAAGGTGCCTTGAACCGGTCAGACTAAGGCTTGAAGCCGTAATTGAAGAGGAGTACTACCCGTTCAACGCCGACCTCATGGACTCGCAGTTCGGCCTGGTCGAACTGGAAGACCAAGTTTTTCGAATCGACGAACGGAACGACCTCGACCTAAGTGAAGCCGTCAGGCAGGCGCTCACGGGCTCAATACCCATTGCGCCGCTCTGCCGGCCGGAGTGCAAGGGCCTCTGCCCAAACTGTTCAGCCGACCGCAACGCCGGGAACTGCCACTGCCAAGAGTCACCCATCGACCCGCGGTGGAGCGCTCTCGTAAGCGCCGAGCCGGGTAGGAATTGACCGGCGCTCCCAGCCCAAGCGGACACTCCCAATGCCACCACTACCCAAGAAGAAGCACTCGCGCGCCCGCAAAGGCGGAAGAGCGGCACACCACGGCCTCAGCCGTATTAACCTCTCCAGATGCCCGGCTTGCGGAGTCACCAGGCTGCCTCACCGGGCCTGCGCAGAGTGCGGTTACTACAACGGCCGCTACGCGGTCACGACCACAGGCGGCGACGACTCCACCGGAGACGCCGAACCCACGACCGCTACCGGAAACGAGGGCTAAGCGCCTCACGTCTGTGCGGCATACGCGCCCCCAAGAAGGATCATCAATGGACATCGACAACAGTCCGAAGACAGCGTTCTTATTCCCCGGCCAAGGATCCCAGGCCGTCGGAATGGGGAGAGACCTCTACCAGTCTTCCCCTGCGGCAAGGCTGGTATACGAAGAGGTGGACGACGCACTCGGCACGAGCCTCAGCACGATCATGTTCGAAGGCCCTGCCGAGACGCTCACCCGCACCGAGAACGCACAGCCCGCCATAGCGGCCGTGTCCATGGCGACCTGGAAGGCGATCGAAGAGGCGGCCGGCGGCGAGCAGGTCCCCGACTTGGTCGCGGGGCACAGCCTGGGCGAGTACTCCGCCCTGGCGGTGGCAGGCGTACTCAGCATTGCAGACACTGCCCGCCTCGTGGCGCGCCGCGGCGGCTTCATGCAGGGCGCTTGCGATGAGCGGCCCGGCGGCATGGCGGCAATCATCGGCATAGACGAAGTAACGGCAAGGGAGATCTGCCGTGAGACCGGCGCATACATCTCCAACATAAACAGCCCAGAGCAGATCATCATCAGCGGCGCTCACATGACGCTCGCAGTTGCGATAGACCTGGCCTCGGCCAGGGGCGCCCGCAAAGCCATTCCGCTCTCCGTCGCCGGAGCCTTCCACTCCGGCCTCATGGAGCCTGCGCAACACGAACTGAACGGCCTCATCGAGTCCCTGCGCTTCAGCGAACCGAAGATGCCCGTCATCGGGAACGTAGAGGCCCGCCCACTGACCACCGCCGCCGAAATCAAGCAGGAGCTGCAGATGCAGCTAATGTCATGCGTTCAGTGGAACCGCACGATGGGCTTCATGCTGGAAAGCGGCGTTGAGCGGTTCGTGGAACTGGGCCCCGGCCGCGTGCTGGGCGGCCTCATGAGGCGCATCGACCGGTCTGTACGAGTCACCAGCATCGGAGATTACAAGGCGGCCTGCGCATACGCCGCGGCATAGCCCCGTTTTGCAATGCGGCAACGGTTCGCTCGCGGGCCGGCGCCTGGAAGAACCGCCTACCGGCAGCAGGGTGCAGCAAACCACTACCCCAAACCTGGATGACCGCCTGACGGCCCTGGTGGACGGCGAGCCGGTGGCCGAGTGGTCTCCCGCGTTTCCGGAGGGCCGCCGCAGAGCGCGTGCGCTTGCCGTGCAGGCCCTCTATGAGGCCGAGTTGACCGGACGGCCGGGCCGGGCCGCCCTGGGCCGCATAGCCGGGGAAGATGGACTGAGCGGTCAATTGATGCAGTTCGCGTCCAACATGGTGGAACGCGTAGAGTCGGACCGCCTCGCCCTGGACAGGCTCATCCTGGACAAGGCTGCCGGGTTCCCGGCGGACCAGATGGCCGCAATCGACCGCTGCGTCTTGCGCGTCGCGCTGGCGGAGCGTGAGGTCAATGAGAAAGCATCCACTGCCGTGGTGATAAACGAGGCGGTCGAGGTTGCCAAACTGTTCGGTTCGGAATCGTCGGGAAAATTCGTTAACGGAGTGGCCGGCGCTCTGCTAGGATAAAGTCTGTCCGCCGCCGTCCGATACGCCGGCCGATTGCGGAGAAAAGTCGTTGTCTTGCAGGGCCGTCGAGGCCCGTCTCATATTCCCCGGAGGTAGCTCCTCATGGCAACCGTGTTCGAACGGGTGCGCGAAATCACAGCCGACAAGTTGAGTGTGGACGAGAGCGAGATCGAGCTGGAATCGTCCTTTACCGAAGACCTTAACGCCGACTCGCTGGACGTCGTAGAGTTGATTATGGCCATCGAGGAAGAATTCGGCGGCGACGACCAGCCTCTCGAGATTTCCGACGAGGACGCCGAAGGCATACAGACCGTCAACGACGCTGTTACCTACCTCAAAGAGCACGGCGTAAGCGACTAGGCACAAAGGCGCCTCCCCGGCAACCACGGCCGCCGGAGACGCCGAGCCTTCCCGGACGGGCGGACCCAGCGCCGCCCGCGAGCCTGAACCGCACCGGTATGAAGCGCGCCCGCGGGCGGGCCCGTAGAGATGCGCCCGCGCGCCGGACGACGTTGCCTGTTGGGGACGCATCCCCGGTGTGTGATAACGTGACGGAACGCCCAACAGTCACGCCCACATCACATGCCAGATTCAGACTACCGGCAGACCTGGGACTCGCTTGAGTCCATCGCCAGCGACGTACGGTCCTGCACGCTATGCAGCCTGAGTGACACCAGGACTAACGCTGTGCCGGGCGAGGGGTCGTCTTTCGCGGCCGTGATGCTGATAGGCGAGGGCCCGGGATTCAACGAGGACCAGCAGGGCCGTCCGTTCGTCGGATCGGCGGGAAAGCTGCTGGACGACCTGCTGTCCGCGGCGCCCCTGAAGCGGGAAGACGTATACATAACCAACGTCGTGAAGTGCCGTCCGCCCAACAACCGCGACCCCCAGCCCGGCGAGGTGAAAGCCTGCAAGCCGTTCTTGGAAGCGCAGATAGAACTGATAAACCCCCGCGTCATCGCCACGCTGGGACGCCACTCTCTAATGCGCTTCTTCCCTGAGGCCAGGATATCCCGTTGCCACGGGCAGATCATGCGCTGGCAGGGGCGTATCCTCATGCCGCTCTACCACCCCGCCGCCGCCCTCCGTTCCTCCCAGGTCATGGAGGCCACTCTGCAAGACTTCAGGCGGATACCGGAGGCCCTGTTAGCGTCCCTCGCTCTCGCTTCAAGCGAAGAGGTGGAACCGGCGCCGGAGTCCCCGCCTGAAGCGGCGCCGGCGCCGGCCGGACAGCCCCAGGCTGCTACTGACCCGCCACAGGACGAGCCGCTGGCCGAGCCGGAACAGGACGGTTCCGGTGAGCGGCAGCAATTGAGCATGTTTTGACCAACCCCGGAGACCATTTCGGGCACGCACCCCGGCCCTGTACCTCCACGGCGCCGACGCGCTGCGCGCCGGCCGCTTCGCCTGCAATAAGTTGCGTGTATGACTACTAGCCGTTCGGAACAGCCATCCCTGAAGGTACTGCCGCTGGGCGGCCTTGGGGAGATCGGCAAGAACATGATGGTCCTCGAGTCGGGCGAGGACATCGTTGTGATAGACGCCGGAGTGCTCTTTCCCGAGTACGACATGCCCGGCGTCGAGATCGTCATACCCAACCTCGACTATCTGACCCAAAACGCCGGCAAGGTCAGGGCGGTGCTGATTACCCACGGCCACGAGGACCACATCGGCGCAACGCCCTTCCTGGCGGACGAGGTCTCAGCGCCGGTCTACGCCCCCCCAATGGCGTTCCAACTGCTGCGCAACAAGCTGCGGCAGTCGCGGCGGCTCGACTCCACAGACCTGCGGATGGTCCGGCCCGGCCAGGAAATATGGGCCGGTTCGATCGCCGCAGAGTGGTTCCCGGTGTGCCACAGCATCCCCGACGCACACGGCATAGCCCTGCGGACACCGCTGGGCACGGTGATACACACCGGTGACTTCAAGTTCGACAACGACCCCGTCATCGGAGAGCCGACCGACTTCTCCGCCCTTGCACGCATGGCGGAAGACGGCGTCTTTCTACTCATGTCCGACTCGACCTATGCCGAGGAAGCCGGATACTCAGGCTCCGACCGGGAGGTCGCGCAGGGCGTCTTCGACCTGATCGCCGAGGCGGAGGGGCGCGTATTCCTCTCAAGCTTCGCCTCACAGGTTGCCAGGATCCAGATAGCCGCCGACGCAGCGCGAGCCACCGGGCGCAAGCTGGCGGCCATTGGCCGCAGCATGGTCAACAACATCAAGATCGCACGAGACCTCGGCCACCTGCACGTACCCAGCGACGTGATGGTCAGCCCCGCTGAGGCCGCAAGCCTGCCCGACCGCAAGGTCATATACGCCATCACCGGAAGCCAGGGCGAGGCATCGTCCGTCCTCGTGCGAATGTCGAGGGGCGAACACCGAGACGTAGACGTGAGGGCCGGGGACACCATAATCATCTCGGCCAGCACCATTCCCGGAAACGAAACGGCCGTCAACGAGTCCATCGACGACCTCGTCCGCCTGGGCGCACGCGTCATCACCAATCGGGGTCACACAACGCACGTACAGGGCCACGCGCGGCGGGAGGAACTGCGCGCGCTCATCAACGTCATGCGCCCGCGCTACTTCGTGCCGGTGCACGGTGAATACAGGATGCTAAAGGCGCACTCAGAACTTGCAATCGAACAGGGAATTCCTGAAGAAGACACCTTCCTGCTCGTAAACGGCGACCAGTTGGAACTGACTGAGCGCGGCGGTGAAGTCATAGACCGCCTGCCCGCCGGTCACATCTTCGTACACGGACTCGGCATGTGGGACGAGTCCGGAAACGTCGTCGTCGAACGGCGCTCACTGGCGCGGGACGGGATCGTCGTCGTCTCACTGGCAAGGCACAAGGATGGACGGGTCCTGGGCGAGCCAAAGTTCGTTTCGGCGGGTTTCGTCCACACCGGCCAGGCCGACGCGCTCTTCAGCGATGCTCTTAACTCGCTTCAGTCTGTCCTTGACCGTTCCAGAAAGGAATCCATACAGTGGAAACAGCTTGAGCAGCAGATCCGCACGGGTTTGGGCCGTTTCCTGGGTAGGCGCACACGGCGCCGGCCGCTGATTGTGCTGGTCGCCGTGGATGTATAGCGCCCTGAGCCCGTCTTCAACGGCTGCGCACCGTTCTGTCCCGGATGCGGACCGCTTCTCAGGCGCCGTAGGCCAGGAATTTCCTTCAGGACAGGGGCAGGTAACGCGTGAAATCACAGCTGGGAAGCATTTTTCGCTCTTTGGGCGCCGCGCTCGTTTCGCCTTACGGCAGACTCCTCGTCCTGTTGACCGCCGTGGGAGCGGTGGTCGTCCTCATGTTCAGGGAACAGTTCTACTTATGGATGGGCTGGAGCGCCGTCCCGCTGCTCGCCTGGGCCGGCGCCTTCCTGTTTCTGCTCAGCGTTAAGCCACACGTGCTGCGGGAATGGCCGCGACACGTTTTCGCCGGATTGCTGTTGGCGGTCGCGGCATCGGCCGCGCTGGGAATGGTCGCCAGACCCGACGCCTTCTACGCCGACGAATCACTGGGCGGCCGCGTCGGAGAACTAGTGGCCCGATGGCCTACCGAGTGGGACGGCTACGGCGTCTCCTTTGGCCAGTACTTCCTCTCCGGCACGCGAGTCGCCGTGCTAGCAGCCCTGGCATTGGCCCTCGTCTTGCCCAGCGCCGCTCGAAGGACCGGCGTGATGGCCGGGATGGGAGTGATGTGGCTCGGCATAGCGCTCTTTGCCTTGACAAGGCAAATTTGGCAGGGGGCCGCAGAGAAGCTGGAGGAGCGGGGAACGGAAGATCCCGCAGACGGCTCAGCGCCTGTTGACCCGGACGCGGAGATGCCGGCCCCAAGCGGCGCGTCCGGTGATGGAGCAAGCGCGCTGTTTGCCGAAGGCGGCGCAATAGCCGCAGACGACCCGTCCGTCGCCGACAGGTTCGCCGCGGCAGGAGCCTCCGCAGGCGCCGGCCTCATCAGCGGAAACCGCGCCGCCGGCGAGTCGGCCGGCGCAGGATTGCTCGCCAGTAACGGACGGATGACAAGTTCATACCTGGCGGAGAACTCCGGGCAATTCGCGGCCAGGGGAGCGGGGGCTGCAGTCGCGACGGACGCCGCCGCAGACCCTTTGGCGCACGATCGCGGCGGAGCTGCCGCAAGCAGCGAATTGGATGAAGTCTTGGAGCGATTGGGGCTGCCGCGCCAACGTCCTGGAATTGCCGTAGCAAACGACTTGGATGATGCCCAAGAGGAACCGGAGCACGGGCCCGCCGGAGCTGCCCCAAGCAGCGAGTTAGATGAAATATTGGAACGGCTGGGACTGCCGCGCGAGCACGCGACAGAGACGGCCGGGACAAACGGCTCCGGTAACGGCGCGGAACCATTGGCCAACCAACTGGCCGACGAGCATTTGGCTCCCGAGCATATGCACGACGAGCCCTTCGAAACCGCCGCAACCAACGGGCTGGACGATGCCATGGAGCATGAAGAGCTCGAACACGTCGAACCGGATGACCTATACCTAGTAGATCAGGACGTGGACCTGGAGGATCACGAGCTCTCTGGGGCTGATGAGCCGTACGAGGATGAGCCGTACGAAATAGTGGACGTGATGGACCGCACGGATCCCGCCGCGCCCCCTCCCGCCCCTGCCCCATTGCCGGTGCAACACGCCGCACCCCTTCCGTTCTACTGGGAACTCCCGTCCATGTCGTTGCTCAAGAACGCCTCCGGCGGCGGCGTGTCGAAATCCGAAATTGAAGCAACCGGAGAGCTGATCGTCGACTCACTGCGCCAGCACAGGATCGACGTCTCGGTCGACCAGGTCCGCATAGGCCCCACCGTGACCATGTACGGCCTCAAGCCCGGCTGGAAGGGCGGCTCCGGCGACAAGTCCGGCGGGCAGCGGGTCAGGGTGGACACGATCCTCAATCGCGAAAAGGACCTGGCGCTTGCACTGGCATCGCCAAACCTGCGCTTCGAGGCCCCGGTGCCGGGTGAGTCCGTGGTCGGCATAGAGGTGCCAAACGAGAATCCCACGCCCGTAACCCTCCGTTCCGTAATGGCTACCGGGGAGTACCAGGAGGTCGGCAACGAACTCTACCTTCCCGCGCCGCTTGGCATCGACTCCGGCGGCAAGCCCGCAATCGCAGACCTCTCCAAGATGCCCCACCTGCTCGTCGCAGGCTCCACCGGCTCCGGCAAGAGCGTCTGCATCAACACTTTGATCGTCGGCCTGCTCATGACCAGAACCCCCGAACAGGTGCGGATGGTCATGATCGACCCCAAGCGTGTCGAGTTGACGCCCTACGCCGGCATACCGCACCTGTACACCGAGCCGGTCGTCGAGGCCGAGAGGGCCATAGTCATACTCCGCTCGCTGGTGCAGGAGATGATGGACCGCTTCCAGCAGCTACAGTCGGCGGGCGTCAGGAACATCGCCAGCTTCAACCAGAAGTCCGAAAACAAGATGCCGTACCTGCTCATACTGGTGGACGAACTGGCAGACCTGATGCTCACCGGCGCCAACGAGGTCGAGCGGCTCCTCGTCCGCCTGGCCCAGCTCGGCAGGGCAACCGGCGTACACCTCGTCGTCGCCACCCAGCGGCCATCCGTGGACGTGGTTACTGGGCTTATCAAGGCCAACTTCCCCAGCCGGATCAGCTTCTCCGTCATGTCGCAGGTCGACTCGCGGACCATCATCGACAGCCCCGGCGCAGAGAAACTACTCGGCAAGGGAGACATGCTCTTCCTGCCCGTCGACCGCGCCAAGCCGGGACGCGTACAGGGCGCCTTCCTAAGTGACTCTGAGGTCGAGGCGGTCGTGGAGTACTGGCGAAACGTCAAGCGCCCCGAGCTCCCAATGCTCGACGTCAACTTCGACTCCGATTCCGGATCGCCTGAGATGGAACAGAGCGGAGACTCCCACTTCGACAGTGCGGTGGCCCTTGCCAGGACGCAGCGCACGCTTTCCACCTCACTCTTGCAACGCAAACTCCGCATCGGCTACCCAAGGGCCGCCCGTCTGATGGACGAGCTGGAGGAAGAAGGCGTCGTCGGCCCCGGCGAACCCGGCAAAGCCCGCCAAGTAGTCCTTACCTAACAGCCCTCTCGAAGGGGGAAGGCTAGGATGGGGGATTCCCCTGACGGCCAACACGCGCGCTATTAACAACGAACGTGGACGTGGGATGCGCGGGAAGACCCCCCATCTCAATCTTCCCCCGTCTGCGGGGGAAGAGGTAGGAGGTGACGCCCCTGCGGGGCAGGCGCCCACAAGGGATCGCCCCTACGGTGGCGCCCGATGGATTCCCGTTTGCGCGGGGATCTATTTTCATAACAATGACGGAAAGGAGGCGCCGGGAATGACGGCGTGGTGGGTAACATCGCGCGCGCCCTGACGTCGCGCGTGCCCCGCCTACCCATCAACCTTGTGGTCTGGCCGTATGCGCCTCCAGCTCATCGATTATCGCGTTGAACTGCTCTATCGACGAGACGCCCGCAACCGCCCTAACCAACTCGCCCGCGCTGCCCGCGGCCTGCCGTACCGTCCACAACTCCGACGCAATCGGGCTGACCGCCGCGCCTCTCTCGCCGTAGCTGCCGGAAAAAGCGAAGTATGCCTGGTTGATCTTGCGTATGTAGATGCCGTTCGTCTCCAGTTCCAGTCGGCGCGCTTCCATGTACCGCTCAGCCTCCTCGACCTTGCCCTCCTCCAACAGGCTGTCGGTCTTCAGCCTCGTCTCCCGCATGAAGCTGAAGAAGTCGAACCGGCCCTCCGGCGGGGGCGCATCGACGGTATCCCTGGGCGGGACGAGTGTCTCCACCGCCTCGCCGGTTATGGCCGTGTAGACGATGCGGCCTATCTCCCTGCCGGCCATGTCCGCCAGCGTCTCGTTGAGTACCACCATGTCGGGGCTGCTCCAGTAGTTGAACCCCAGCGCGTTGAAGAACAGGTAATGGTGGAGCCACTCGTGCACCGACAACTCCAGCAGCCTCAGCAGGCCGAGGTCAGGCAGCGCCGTCGCGGGGTAGCTGCTCAGCCCGCCCGTGCGCCGCACTATGGCCGACTTGTCCTCCGTCTCCAGTATGGAACGCTCGATCCGCTCCTTCTCCGACACCGGTATGTCGGGCTTGATCAGGTGGTTTTCGATGCGTTGTATGCTGTCCCTGGGAGACACGACGAGGATGCTCGGAGGGGAATCGAGGCGGATGTCGACCGGCGGCAACGTGAGTCCGCCCAGGCTGGCGAAGCCCTGCGCGGACAGCTCGTCCGCTATGGCCGATTCGACGTACTCCTCCACGCCGTCGCGGATGGCCAGGCGTTCGCTCAGCAGAGCGTCCAGCCGTGCCCGCAGCAGCGACGTTTCCTCGGTATCATGGCCGGCGTGCAATTGGAGAGGCGCCGAACTCAACTCCTCCCGCGTCGCCCTGATCTCTGCCACCAGCTCTTCGTAGCGGTCGAGCATGGCCCGGTGCGCCTCTACCCCGGTATCCGTCCACGGCAATAGTGAGTATGCGCGGTACAGCCACTTGTCGGCGATGTTGGCCGCCTCCCAGGACAGGATGTCGAATCTCCACCCCGCGGCGTACTGCTGGGCCGGCGTCAGCGCAAGCCTGTCACCCGATGGAAGTACGACCGCCAGGATGAACAGCAGCCCCAGCAGGAATAGGCCCATCCAGCGCAGCACGCGTCCCAACAAGCCCAGCACGCATCGCCTTATCTTTTCCCACCGGGAGACCTTCGCAACCCCCATGAGGAGAGTCGAAAACCCCTTACCCCCCGACGTGGGAAGGCGTCCCCCTTCTCCCTCCTCCCTTGCAGTAGCAAAGCGTCCCCCTTCTTCCTTCTCCCTTGAAGGGGGAAGGTGTCCCTCTTCTCCCTTCCCCCTCTTAGAGGGAAGGTTAGGATGGGGGTAAAAAGGCAGCATCTGGAAATTGTGGACGTCTCTCGCGGAAAAGGGGCCGGGGGTGATGCCCCGATCCGGCGCCTTGGACTATTCAAGGTATACCCTCGCGGGTCACGATGCGGTTTCAGGCGCTTTCATACCTAGTATCTACGCTTGCGCTGGCGGCCTTGGCGGCCGCCTGCCAGCGCGACGCCGTACAACCGGCTCCGTCGTTTACGGCAGCCGCTACGGCCACCGAACGCACGGCGCCGGCCGCGGCAACCGCCACTCCCACAGTCCAATCGACTGGCGCGCCTAGGAGGACAACGCCGCCCACGGTCGGGCCATCTCCACTGCCGGAAGCGACGCCAGCGGCTAACGACGACTCCGCCTCCACCATTCCCGGAGACGGCATCTCACGCAACGCTTGGGTGCAGGACAGGATATCCGCCGTCCGGCTGATCTGGGGCTTCACCGAGCGGGGCACGGCATGGATGGAGTCCTACGACTTCCGCCAGATGGTGGGACAACCGGCATGGTACGGAAGCCACGGCGCAGGCGGCTGGGCCGGCGCCGGAGAGGCCAACCCCCGCATCGTCTTGCACGAGCTGTCCCACTCCTCCTGGGGAGCCTTTCACGTCGAGGGTGTGCCCGGCCTACCGGCGGACAGTCCCGCAGAATCCCTGCGACACGTACTCGCACAGTTCCACGCAGACCTCGACAGATTCCTGCGCCAGCCTCCCGACTCGTTCGAGCCCCTGCGAGACCGCTTCCGCAACCTGCCCAACCTGGTGAAGGGAGGCTACCCCGACCTGCACCACTTCGGCGAGGCGGAGATGGTGAACATGACCGGCGGCAACATGGCGCTCATCCCGCCAATCCTGCGCAAGTACTTCTCACCCTACCTGGCGCCGGAGGGCGTGGCGGCGGAACAGGTACCGGACTGGGCCGCCGCCATGGCCTGGATACACGCACTAACCGGCGAGGAACGGCGTATAGCGGAGGAGGTGTTCGGATTGCAGCACATCCCGCGGGAGCCGTACCAGGGCCTGAGCCCACCGGCACGCGCCGTGCTGGACAGGACGGTCATCGAGACGTTCACCGCCGAGGAACGGCAGCGGCTGCGGGACTTTGCCCAGCAGTTCGATCTCGTCAAGGCCCGACAGTTCGCTCTCGTAGACGCCGCCGGAGTCGACAGGGGCTTCTCCTTCTGGCGTGAATACCTGAGAGACAAGAAGCGGCTGCACCAACGCTATCCGGAGGTCTTGAACGGCCACACGTCGGCACGCGCACGGGAGCTGGGCGCGACGCTCGACTTCTACCTGTCGATAGACGGCGACCCGCCGGAGTCACAGGCCGCCGCGCTCAGAGGACGGCCTGACGACACACTGGCCCATGAATTCGCAGTCCTCTTGAAGCCGCTCGCCATAGTCGAGCTGTACGGCGGCGGGACGGGAGACGGTGGACTGGACAGGGTGATAAGCGAGCGGGCCAGGACGCTGGCCGAAATGGCCCGGCGCGTCGAAGAGGTCATGACGGCCGCCCGCACCAGTCCGGCCCTCGGCGCCGCTGCCCTAGAGACGTGGCTTGGTGAACTGTCCGACAACGACATCAGGTCCGGCATCAACGTCGCAGTAGACCTGATGCGGGAGACCGGCGGCGACATTACGGAGCGCATGTTTCCGCTGCTCTCGGACGACACCCTGCGCCGCCTGTTGGCGGTCAAGCCCGACCAGGCCAGGGCGTATGAGATCGGCCCCGAGCGGCTGCTGCGGGCCGTCGGCATCGTGCCCGGCGCGCCGGTGCGGTCGATTGCGTCCGGCGCGCAGCTGTTGTCCGGCAACTCCTCCGGCAACTTTGCAATAGACCGGCCATACGACCTCGCCGTCTACGAGGCCATCGAGTCGGTAGGCGCAACCGATCCGGCCGCTGCGATAGCCCTGCTGCAACAGTCCGGTATGCGGCTGCTGCCCTGGGTCGAACGCGGTTCCGGCGCCTCGCTCGACGTGATGTGGTCGCGCCCGCGCCTCGCCGCCGGCCTGCTGGCATCGGTACCCGGCCCGCGAGAGACACCCGAGATGCTCATCCACGCCCTGATCGCCCACGATCCCGAGCTGGCCGCAACGATTCTCCTCCAAATGGAAGAGGCCGGCATCGAGGGCATCGCGGGACGCGGGCTGATGGCCATAGCATTCGACTCCTACTGGACGACATTGGGAGGAGGCCCAGGCGTGGACCCCAACAAAGACGGCAGGTTCCTAATCGAGCTCTACAGCCTCCGGGGCGCCGAGTGGCTCAAGCGGACACTGCGCCAAGCCGCCCTCCAAGTACAGGCCGACGTTGCATCCGCCAACACCGACCCGCAGTTCCTAACCCAACTGACCCGCACCCTCCACCATGCCCTATCTCCCACCCACCCAACCCTGGCAGCGCAGCTGCTGGCCCAGATCCCGAGTTAAGCGCGCAAGGGGGCACGTGGGGGTTGGTTTATGGCGCGCGCGTTGGTGGCGTCGCGCGTGGCAGTGGGCGACGATCCCCCCCCCGCCCCGCTCTAGGCGCCCACAAGGGATCGCCCCTACGGGGGATGCCCCAACGGGCGGCGCCCCTCTGGGTTCCCGTTTTCACAGGAATCACCATGGCCTTGCTAGGCCGCACAAGGTGATGAAAATGGGGTGCACCTGGCAGGGATCGCCTCTGCGGGGCGCGTTTCTGCGAATCCTGTTGGATTGCGCCGCTGCGGTTCGTGGCATCGCGCGCGCGAAGACCCCCATCTCAATCTTCCCCCGCAGACGAGACCTTTGCACAAACGGAGAAGACCTGCGGTTTGCTTGGTTTTGGGCTGGAATCGACCTGTTTGACGCTCCGGGAGGGCCTGTTGACGGTCAGAACGGCCCTGAAACCGCATTTACGGGCGTATTTTGGCCGCGCTTGGGGGGCCTAGCCCCGTTTTGGGCGCGGTGAGACAAGGGACTACGCAGCGCTGAGAATCAGCTTGTCGGCCCTCCGCAGGTTGTACGCAATGCACTTGAACCACATCTCCGTCTCGTTGCGCCCAAGTCCCATGTAGCGCACGCGGGCGTAGCCGTAGGTGCGCTTGAGAGTCCCGAACACCCCCTCGACCGGCATGCGCACCCTGGAGATCAACCGGTTGCGCTTCTGCTCCAAGCAGGAAAGTATGGGGTGATGCTTGTTGGCCCGCTGCATCGTGCGGTCCTTTATCCCTACGGCCTCTAGCCGCTCCCGCCTATCCTTAGAACTGTATGCCCGGTCACCGTACACGGCCTCCTCATCGCCGGATATCAGGTCATCGGCCATCTTGGTGTCATTCACGTTCGCAGGCGTAAGAGCAGCCTTGCGTATCAGGCGCGATCCCTGATCAACGCCCAGGTGAACCTTGTAGCCGAAGTGATAGCGCCCCGGCCTCTTGGTCCAATCTGCGTCGGGGTCCGTGTCGCTCTTCTCCGCAGAACCCTTGGGAGAGGAAGGCCTGCGGGCCTGAGATTCCACGAGAGTGGCGTCCACCAGAGTCCCCTTCTTCACCATCAACCCTTTACCGTCTAACTGGCGGTTCACCTCCTCAAACAGCTTCTTGCCCAGGCCCCGTTTCCTCAGTTGCTTGCGGAAACGGCTGATCGTCGAGTGGTCTGGAGTCTGGTCATGGAGTTCAAGACCCACGAAGCTGCGGAACGAAAGTCGTTCCAGCAGCGCCGCCTCTATCTCGGGGTCGGACGCCCCGTACCACTGCTGGAGTATCGACACCTTGAACATCATCAGGGGAGGATAGGCTGGCCGGCCCTTCGGGGACGGGTACATCCCGTCCATCAGACTTCCCAGCCTGTCCCAGTCCAACTCCCGGTTCAGACGTTCAAGCGTTTTGTTCTTGCCCAACCCTCCCTGCAAAAAACTGTTAATCACTGAGGGCTGGCCCATCTTGCGGTGCACGGCATCGCTCCTTAAAGACGACTCTGACGACGGCTCGCAAGCAGTATGGACTTTCCCAAAGAGGTTTATGCAAAGGTCTCGCAGACGGGGGAAGAGGTAGGAGGGGATGCCCCTGCGGAAGGCGCCCACAAGGGACGCCCCTACGGATTTTGCCGGGCGGCCGTACGGTTTATGCGGGTGCGGCGGACGGTTGTGGGGGTGGCGGCTGTGCGAGGGTGAGCCTGACCAGGCGGATTTCTTCGTAGGAGTATTCCTCGCCCAGGAGCTCTCGCACGGGCGAGAGGAGCATAGACCCGGCGTTGCAGAACGCGGCCTCGATCCGCTGGCGGCGTTCGCCGGACGGGAGAAGCCCCGATATGTCCAGATCCTCGCCGGCTTCTGCCAGCCGCTCCACGTGGCTGACCACGGTGCTCTGGGCAATGCCCCGGCGTTCGGCCACGTCCGCAACGGAAAGCCGTTGCTTCAGCAGGTCGCGGGTCTGAAAGTAGGTCTGGGAAAGCGCCCTGGCCGCCCTTCCTTCCCGCATCGTCGCACGCGGGATCGGGCGTTCCGTGATCCGGTGCGACTGCGCATATTCCCGGATGACCTTCAGGAAGTCCTCGCCGTAGGTATCCAACTTGGCTCGCCCGACGCCCGAGATGAGAGCCAGGCTGTCACGGCTCTGCGGGTAGTAGTAGGCCATCTGCTGGAGCGGCCCGTCCCCGAAGACGACGTAGGGAGGCGCTCCCCGTGCGTCCGCCAGCCGTTTTCGCAACTGCCGGAGCTTGTCGTACAGCGAGTTGTCGTAATCGAGTTCCGCCCGCCTGCCGTCGGCCCCGGAATACCCGTCCACCTTGGGCCGGGCCAATTCCAACGAATCGCGGTTCCGCAGGAAGTCCATACCGGTCTTGGTGACCTTGAAAACCGGGTAGTCGCCTGGGACTTTGGCCACCAGCTTCTTCGCTTCAAGCTGCGCGATCAGGTTACGCAGCTCGCCGGCCGAATGGTCTTTGGCGATTCCGTGGACTGACAGCCGGTCATGGCCGCGCTCGATGATCTTGCCGGAGTGCGAGCCTCTCAGCACGCTGGCCAGATACGCCGCTCCAAAGCGCTGGCCTGTGCGAATGACCGCGGACAGTATCTTCTGCGCTATGACGGTGGCGTCGAAGGTGTCGTTCTCCGCAAGGCAGACGTCGCAGGCTTTGCAGTTCTCATCGCCCAGCTTCTCGCCAAAGTACCCCAGCACCGAACGTCGCCTGCACTTGACGCTCTGGCAGAAGTCGATCACTTGGCGCAGCTTCGTCTCCGCCTTCTCGCGCTCGTCCTCATCCTCGATCATGTTGATGAAGAAGTCGTGGTTGTTCTTGTCGGCGTGGGAGTAGAGCAGGACGCACTCGCTCGGCAGGCCGTCGCGTCCGGCGCGCCCCGTCTCCTGGTAGTAGCCCTCGATGGTCTTGGGGAAGGAGTGGTGGACGATGAGGCGGACGTCGGGTTTGTCTATGCCCATTCCGAAGGCGATGGTTGCGGTTACGACCTGCACCTCGTCCCGTATGAACCGCTCCTGGGTCTTCCTGCGCACGGCGGGTTCCAGTCCGGCGTGGTAGGGCAGAGCGTTGATCCGGTTGGCGCGCAGGTCGGCGGCGATTCGCTCTGTCTGGCGGCGGGAGAAGCAGTAGATGATGGCCGACTCGCCCTTGCGGTTTTCGAGTAGTCCGACGAGACGGTCGAGCGCCCTGCGCTTCGGCTCGATGCGGTAGACGAGGTTCGGGCGGTTGAAGCTGGCGAGGAAGGTGCGCGGCTCGCGGAGCTCCAGTTGGCTGACGATGTCCTCTCGCACTTTGGGCGTGGCCGTAGCGGTGAGCGCGAGCATGGGTACGCCGGGCCAGCCGTTTCGGAGGGCCTTCAGGTTGCGGTAGTCGGGCCGGAAGTCGTGGCCCCACTCGGAGATGCAGTGCGCCTCGTCGATGGCGATGAGGCTGATGTTCAGAGCCTTCAGGAATTCGAGGAAGCCGGGGATCGCCAGCCGTTCGGGCGCAATGTAGAGGACCTTGAGTTCGCGCTTGATCGCCTTGGCGCGTACATTTCTCGCATCGGCGGCGGACAGCGAGCTGTTCAGGAACTCCGCCGGTATGCCGTTGGACTTCAGGCCGTCGACCTGGTCCTTCATGAGCGCTATCAGGGGTGAGACGACCAGCGTCATGCCGTCCAGTGCGAGCGCGGGGAGCTGGTAGCAGAGGGATTTGCCGCCGCCGGTTGGCATGAGCGCCAGCCCGTCCAGCCCCGACATTACGTGGGTGACGATCTCTTCCTGCATGGGCAGGAATGAGTGGAACCCGAAGTTCGCCTTGAGCAGGCGGAGCAGCTCTTCGCCGTCCGCCGTGGTTTCCGTCCCGCTTATGCGGCTTACAGTCTCCGCAACCAAGGGCTATACCTCCCTGACTTGAGCCGGACCGGTCCTCCGGCGCGCTGACGGTCTGAGCACGGGCTGGTGTGAAGTGGCTCTTCGCACCCCGTCCAAGTGGGAGTCTAGCTCAGGAGGGCGGTTATCTCGAAATCGGGATGTCAGTCACTGTAGGGTGTGGGTTTGCCGCGGCCTCGCGCACGTCCAGCTTGCGGGTGACGATGTAGGTGATGAGGGGGGTGGGGGTGAGGGCGTAGCAGCTCGACTTGGCGGCGGGTGTGGGAGATGGTCTGCTCCTCGAATTCGTCTAGGGTGTCTTCTAGAGGTCGGGCTTGTATTGTCAGCCTCGCTTCCGGGCAAGAGCCGAAAGCTCTCTAGCCGCCTTCTTGACTTGCGAACGCGTCAAGGCCGTAAAGTCGATGATCACATGTTCAGGAAAGAACGCATCATCGGGTCTTGCCGGAGTGTCCTGTCCTTGGCATTCGCCAACCGTTACGGCGAGCGTTCCCGCCGAGATCAGTCCTTGCCGTTCTGTGTAATGCTTCCACGAATCTGCGGCCGTAATTTGATCGCCGTCATACGCTGAAAGCCTACGTTCATCCTTTGGAGTTGGTGTGAATACCTGAGAAGTAGCCCGGCCGTTTCTTATCCAACCGGGATGCACCTGCCGAAAGAGTAGTGTGCCCGCGTTCACCGGGTCGTAGCCCTAAGCCTCATCAACTCACCTTTCAGCCGCTCCCAGGCCGCCGGTTCGTCTAAGTTCACAGTCTCTTCAGTGGATATGCCGGTCTCCATGTCGAGGCAGAACCACTCGGCGGAAAGAGATTCCAAGTCAATCTCCAAACTTGCCTCACTGGCGCCAAGAGACCACTCGGCCTTGGCACCCCCTTCCGGGGTCGGGTAGAGGTAAGGTCGCGGCAGGCTGGAGTGGTAGTGATTGGCGAACTGACGCTTCAGCCGGTCCAGTCCCTGTGCGCTTGGGGCCTTGCCGTATGCTTCACCCCACCCGCTTGCGTGCTGCATCCCGTCCGCCCAGCCGTCCTCTAGCCGCTTCATCTCTTCGAGCTGGCCGTCGGTGTCGAGCGGGTCTGCCGGGACAACTCCCCGCGTGGCCCGAGATGTATCGACCGGTTGCGCCTGCACGGAGTGTTCTGTGTCTCTAGTCTGGGTAGCCTGATATCCCTGTTTGAGATTCATATGCTACCGCCTGCCATAATCTCAGCCACCATCCTATTCGTCTCACGTTGCAGCGCCAGTATACCAATGAGCCCTCTTAGCGCAGCGTTGCCTCGGTAGATACGGGAGCGCCGTTGTGTTGAAGCGGTGCGGCTTAGGGATTAGACTAGTTATCGGGTCGGCGCATCCTGTGCAGTTCGCCGTTCAGTCCGTTCAGACTTGGCTGACGCTGCGCCGAGGCGCATCCGCCTACGACCATGAAGGTAACGCAGATAATATCCACGCAGAGCGAGGGCGACCCATCCGGGCGCGACACCCTCACTACGAGGGCGCGGGCCTAGCCGCGATATTCCGGCCCGCGCCTTATTCCCCATCGCAGACGGCGGGCCAGTAACTCCAGTCCGGTCGCGCGTCCTTCGGGCCGGCCATAGCAACTTGGGTGTGCGCTCGACCGGGCCGGGCAAGTCTCCACAGTGCACGGCCGCCAACGCGGCCTGAGAGTACGGCCGCCGCATACCTTCAGAGTCCACTCAATTCCAGATGGCAGGTGTAAACGAAATGGCAGAGAAACAGAACGACGGCCAGGCGGGGGCAGTCAGCGTGCGCAAACGGCGCTTCAGAGACCTATCTCCCGCAGAGCAGGAAGAGCTGCGCAGCCGGATGCGGCACTCGGCGGCGCACGTGCTGGCCGAGGCCACGCTCAAGCTGTTCCCCGAGGCGAAGCTCACGATAGGCCCGCCCACGCAGGACGGCTTCTACTACGACTTCGACGTGCCGCAGCCGTTCACGCCGGACGACATAGAGCGGATCGAGTCCCTGATGCGCGAGTCGATCAAGCAGGACCACCGGTTCGTCGAGCGCGAGGTGGAACGCGACGAGGCCCAAGAGCTGGTGTCCGGCAATCCCTACAAGCTGGAGATCATCGACGGGATACCGGAAGACGAGCGGATCACCTTTTGCAGCCACGGCGACTTCGACGACCTGTGTCGGGGCGGCCACGTCGAGTCTACCGGGGAGATAAAGGCGTTCCGTCTGCTGGGCTCGGCGGGGGCGTACTGGCGCGGCAGCGAGTTGAACCCGATGCTTCAACGCATCTACGGCACGGCGTGGGAGTCTCCGCAGGCGCAAAAGGAGTACCTGCGGCGCAGGGAGGAGGCCGCCAGGCGGGACCACCGCAGGCTGGGCCGGGAGATGGACCTGTTCTTCTTCGACCCGCTCGCGCCGGCCAACCCGTTCTTCCTGCCAAAGGGCGCATACGTCTATAACGCGCTGGTCGACTACATGCGCGACCTGTACGTGCGCTACGGCTACCAGGAGGTGGTCACGCCGCAGCTGTTCAAGACCGAGCTGTTCAAGACCTCCGGGCACTACGACAACTACGTGGAGCACATGTACATGCTGGACATAGACGAGCAGGAGTACGGCATGAAGCCGATGAACTGCCCGTCGCACGCGGTGATCTACTCGAAGAGCCTGCACTCGTACCGCGACCTGCCGGTGCGCCTGGCGGACTTCGGCAGGCTGCATCGCTATGAATTGTCGGGCGTAACGCAGGGGCTGACCCGCGTCAGGTCGTTCTCACAGGACGACGCGCACATCTTCTGCCGCGAAGACCAGATCGGCGCCGAGGTGAACAGCTTCATCGACATGCTGGTGGAGAGCTACGACGTGTTCGGCTTCGAAGATACTCGCTACACGCTTTCGCTGAGGCCGGAGAAGCGGGTCGGTTCGGACGATCAGTGGGACAAGGCTGAGGCTGCTCTCGCGTCCGTACTGGCGGAGCGCGATCTCCAGTACGAGGTGGCGGCAGGAGAGGGCGCCTTCTACGGGCCGAAGATCGACATGTTCGTGCCGGACGCCCTGGGGCGCGAGTGGCAGCTGGGAACTGTGCAGGTCGACTTCAACCAGCCGGAGCGGTTCGACCTGGAGTACGTGACGGCGGAGGGCCGGCGCGAGCGGCCGGTGATGATCCATCGCGCCATGCTGGGTTCGCTGGAGCGATTCATGGGGGTGCTGATCGAGCACCTCGGCGGGGCATTCCCCGTGTGGCTTGCTCCGATGCAGGTGGCGATCGTTCCCATCGCAGACCGGCATTGCGAGTACGCCGAGTCGGTTGGCAAGCGGCTGACGGAAGCGGGCATTCGCGCAACGGTGGACGACTCCAGTGACCGGATGAACGCCAAGATCCGGCGCGCGCAGATCCAAAAGACGCCGTACATGTTGGTAGTTGGCGACCGGGAGAGCGGTTCCGGCACCGTTTCGGTGCGTACCCGGACCGGCAGGAACCTGGGCCCACAGGCCATCGAAGAGTTCGCCGCGCGCATACTCAGCGAGGTGGAGACGCGGGCCATCCACAAGGCGCGAAACGGATAGAATTGGGGCGCTGCAAGTTGACACCGGGGCCTCTCGGCGCTAGTGTCGGGCCGCTTTGGGCAGCGGCTTTGCGCCAACCGCGGCGCCCCGGTCCGGATGGCTGGAACGGGTGTGAAACGGAGCCTCTAAGGAATGTCCGTCCGCTTCCCATTCACCTGCCTGAAACCGCGCAAGAGCGTATGCCAAAGCGGCCGGCGCGCCCAGTGAAGCGGTAGGCTTAGCGTTCATCGCCATACTTGGAAACTCAGACTTGACCACCAAGAAAGTAACACTGCACCGCGGCCTCCAGGGCGTCTACTTCGACCGCACCGGGACGACCTTCATCGACGGCAGGCAGGGCGTCCTTGAATACTGCGGCTACTCGATCCACGACCTTGCCGAGAGGTCCACTTTCGAGGAGACCTCCTACCTGCTCCTTTACGGCTCGCTGCCTACCCGCAGCGAGTTGGACGAGTTCGACCGGCAGTTGAAGGCATCACGCGGGATTCCCGGTGAGGTGATCGACGTCATACGGCTCACCAAGGACTCGCATCCGATGGACGTGCTGCGGGGCGCGGTGTCTGCGTTGTCGGCATTCGATCCCGAGGCCGCAGACAACTCGGAAGAGGCCACGATCAGGAAGGGCATAAGGCTCACGTCGCAGGTGCCCACGGTCGTCATGGCCCACAACGCCATCCGGAACGGACGCGAGATAGTGGAGCCGAGTTCGAAGCTGGGACACGCAGGCAACTTCCTATACATGTTGAGCGGCGAGACGCCCAGCGACGACGCTGCAACGCTGATGGACCGCGACTTCATCCTTCACGCCGACCACGGCTCTAACGCCTCGGCATTCACGGCGCGCGTCGTCGCAGGCACGGGCGCCGACCTGCACAGCGCCATTACTGCGGCAGTGGCAGCGCTTTCAGGCCCATTCCACGGCGGCGCCGCCGAAAACGTGATGACGATGGCCGAGGAGATCGGCGAGCCGGAGAACGCAAAAGCCTACGTGAGAGGGCTGCTATCGAGCAGGCAGCGCGTCATGGGCTTCGGCCACCGCGTGTACAGGGCGGAAGACCCCAGGGCAGGACACCTTCGAGAGGGCGTTCGCCGCCTGAGTCAAGAGATGGGCGAACCCAAGTGGTACAACATCCTTGAAGCGGTCATAGAGGCCATGCGCCCCTACGCACGGCGCGGCATTCACGTAAACGTCGACTTCTTCGCGGGAGTGGTCTACTACCTGATGGGCATTCCCAACGACCTCTTCGTGCCGATCTTCGCAGTCGGGCGGGTGCCGGGATGGACCATCCAGGTCGTAGAGCAGTACCGGCACAACATTCTCATCCGCCCGCTGCTGATGTACGCGGGGGAGCGGGAGCGGGAGTACGTACCTATCGACGCCCGCTGAGGCGGAAAGTCTAAGCCCGTCTATCTTTGTACCGCGCGGCCTGCCGAGCGCGCCCGCGCTCCTAGCCGCCACCTACCCGAAGATGAACTGCATCGCGGCGATGATAACCCCGCAAATAGCTACGGAAGTAGCGATGGCGAGTGTCACTATGCGGACGGTGAGACGTGTTTCGAGCGCGGCCATCTCGGCCAACAATTCCGACTTTACACCGGCTACGTCCGCCTTGGTTGCGAAATTTTCAGAGCGAGCGTCCGCAACCGCGGCCACTGCGGTCGCGACCGCCTCGGTCTGCGGCTCCGGCATGCCCGCTTCCTTGAGAGTGCGGGCGGTTACAAGTGTGTCGATCATCGTAGCCATTCCCATCTGAGCGTGAATTGTACAGTGACCGAGTTAGCGGGCCTCCGGGGTGTCTGTCCTGTTCCCCGTTTGGCCGGGCGCCATAATCTTTGAACATGAACAACCTTGAAGCTGCGCTGCTGGAACGAATTCGCGACTGCGGGCCGATTACGTTTGCGGAGTTCATGGAGACGGCGCTGTACTCGCCTTCGGGCGGCTACTACTCTCGCCTCGACGGGTTGCGCGACTCCGGGGCCGGGCCTGCGGACTACTTCACCAGCCCCATGGCTCATCCGGTGTTCGGCGCCCTGGTTGCAGTCCAGCTGCGGGAGATGTGGACGCGCCTCGATGGGCCGGACGAGTTCGCCGTCGTGGAGCAGGGCGCCGGAGACGGGCTGATGGCCCGGGACATAACCGCTTATGCCCGCAGGCTAGACGCCGCATTCGCAAACGCGCTTCGCTATACGGCAGTCGACCGCTTGCCGCGGCCGGCAACCTGGCACCCCGTCGTTGCCCCGGACAGGAGTCCGCTCGCAGTCACCGGCTGCGTTCTTTCCAACGAGTTGCTGGACGCCATGCCGGTCCACCGCTTTGTGATCAGGCAGGGTGAGGTCCGCGAGCTGTACGTGGGCGTGCGTGACGGCAAGCTTTGCGAGGTGGAGGGTGCGCCGTCCGAGTCGGTTCTCGTCGCGCGTCTTGGAAATCCGGCTGCAAAGTTGCCGGACGGATTCAGGGGCGAAGTGAACCTCGGCCTGGACGATTGGGCGCGGCACGTGTCCGGGATCCTACGCCAGGGCTACGTGTTGACCATCGACTACGGCTACGCCAGGCCGCAGTTGTACGCGCCTGCGCGCTGGCGGGGCAGCCTGCGCTGCTACTACAGGCACACGCTGGACGCCAATCCGTTGGAGCGGGTGGGCCGCAAGGACATGACGGCCCACGTGGACTTTACGGCGGTCGACGACGCGCTGCGTAGCGCCGGTTTCGTCAAGGCCGGCCACACGACGCAGGCGCAGTTCCTCGACAGTCTGGGCGCAGGCCGGATACTGGCCTCGCTGAGAAGCCGCGGCCTGCCACAGCATGAAGCGAACGCCAACCGGATTGGCATAGTCGAGCTGCTAAATCCCCAAGGCATGGGGAACTTCCGGGTGTCGATTCACGCCAAGCAGGCCCCAATCGAGCCACGGCCCGCCGGGCTCGCAGAGCGCGGCGATTCATCTCAACCGTGGGAGCCGCTGCCGTTGCCGCTGTTGCAACAAGGCGAGGGGCACGCCGCACTGCTGGCCAGCCGCTATCCCGAAGCGGCGCAGCCTCCTGCAACGACGTGGGAGGACCTGTTCGCCGCGCGCGCGGGCGACTCTTGAACGGCAGTCGTACGCGTTGCGGGCGCAGACGGCGCCGGGCCGCCGCGCGTCACGCGCCGGAAGCTTTTAACAGCCGCGGTGTAGCATATATATACACGTCCGTTCATTCACCGGCCTTCACTCTGGCGGAGAAGCAACGCAGTGACCGCCACTAATCCACGACGCACTCCCCTCCACGCGGCACACCTTGAGTCCGGCGGGCGCATGGGGCCGTTCGCCGGTTGGGACATGCCGATCCGGTACGGGGACGGGACGCTCAAGGAGGTTGCAGCGGTACGCCGCTCGGCCGGCATGTTCGACGTGTCGCACATGGGCCGCATCGAATTCTCAGGCGCGAACGCCTGCGGATTCCTCGACCGCTTCCTGAGCGCAAACGTGGCCGGCCTGCGCGCCGGGCGATCCAGATACCACCTGATCTGCAACGAGTCCGGCGGGATTATCGACGATGCGATCGTCTACCGGCTCGGCAAGTCCCGCTATCTGCTTGTGGTCAATGCGGGAAACTTCGATTCCGTCCGGGAGTGGCTGGCGGGCCATGCGGAACACGTGCGCGATCTGCACGTGGACGTAACGACGGACCGCACCGGCATGATCGCGGTGCAGGGCCCCGAGGCCGTTGGGATACTCGACCGGCTTTTCCCACTACCCGCCTCGTCGGTAAGGCCCTTCCGCATCTCGCCGGCGGAAGTCGACGGCGTTAATTTCCTGCTGGCCCGCACCGGCTACACGGGCGAGGACGGCTTCGAGGTCATCTCACCCGCCGACCGGACGGCAGAGCTGTGGAACTCGCTGCTGCAACTTGGAG
Organism: Dehalococcoidia bacterium; assembly: GCA_963663555.2. GTDB lineage: Bacteria > Chloroflexota > Dehalococcoidia > Lucifugimonadales > Lucifugimonadaceae. Next base: position 38,329 of record CAXXNJ010000009.1, on the reverse strand, counting down.
TTGCGCCGTGCGGTCTGGGGGCCCGCGACGTCTTGAGGCTGGAAGCCGGCCTGCTGCTGCACGGGAATGACATGACCACAGGAGACAATCCCTGGGAGGCCGGGCTAGAGCGTTTCGTGCACCTGGACTCACCTGACTACGTCGCAGGCGAGGCCCTGCGCAAGGTGAGGGACTCAGGGCCGTCCAGGCGGCTTGTGGGCTTCAGAATGACCGGCAGGGGTATAGCGCGGCACGGCCATCCGATACTCGACGGCGGCAGGACGATAGGCGAGGTCACTTCAGGAACGTACTCCCCTACCCTTGACGCTAATATAGGCATGGGCTACGTTGAAACTATGTACGCCGGGCCTTCAAGCACGTTCGAGATCGATATTCGGGGCCGGCGAGTGGCGGCCAAAGTGGTTCCACTGCCTTTCTACCGGCGCAGCGCCTGACCGCCTGCGCAGCCGACGGCAAAGAGCATGTCCGAACACGTCCCAACAGGCCTCAGATACTCGAAGGAGCACGAGTGGGTGCGCCTTGACGGCGGCACGGCCACGGTGGGCGTAACGCACTTCGCCCAGGACTCACTCGGAGACGTCGTCTTCGTCGATCTGCCATCGGTAGGCGACAATCTGGAGCAGTTCGACAAGTTCGGTGAGATCGAGTCGGTCAAGGCCGTCAGCGATCTCTTCACGCCCGTGGGCGGAGTCGTCACAGAGGTGAACGGCGAGGCGGTCGACAACCCGGAGCTGGTGAACGCCGAGCCGTACGAAAGCGGCTGGCTCATCCGCCTGAGCGCTCCGGACGCCGGGGAACTGGGCAACCTGCTCACCGCACAGGAATACGAAACTCTGTTGGCCGAGTCGGAGTAAGTTCCGAATGTCGTCCACGGAAGCTCTCAGCCGCCCAGGCGAGCCCGGATCGCCGCACGCCTACATTCCCAACACTGCGTCGGACCGCGCCGCTATGCTGGAGGCGATCGGCGTCTCGTCCTTCGATGAGCTGGTCCATGACATCCCGGCCGCTCACGTCTACCCCGAACTGAAACTGCCGGAGGGCGCGCCGGAATTGGCGTTGACCGCCGAGCTGGCCGCCATGGGCGCCGGGAACGCGACGCCGGGCGACTACGCCTGCTTCCTGGGCGCCGGGGCATACCGCCACTTCGTTCCGGCAGTCGTCCGCGCCATTGCATCCAGGGGGGAGTTCGTCACTGCCTACACGCCGTACCAGCCGGAGGCCGCTCAGGGCACCCTCCAAGTCGGATTCGAGTTCCAGACGGCCGTCTGCCAGCTGACCGGCATGGACGTGGCCAACGCCGGAATGTACGACGGGCCGACGGCCTTTGCCGAAGCGGCTCTGATGGCCTGCCGGGTGACGAGGCGGCAAAAAGTCGCCGTGCTGGACACCGCCGACGAACGGCTGATCGAGACGCTCGATTCCTACGTGCGCTACCAGGGCGTGGAGGTGGAAGTGGTCGATTCCTCTTCGCCGCGCGTCTCGGACGCGACCGCTTGCATACTGGCGCAGTCGCCCAACGCGTACGGCGTAATCGAGGACCTGTGCCTGCTTGTCGAGGCGGCTCACGCCGTTGGCGCGCTGACGGCGGCGCACGTGAATCCCACTTCTCTCGGAATGTACAAGCCGCCTGGGGAGTTGGGCGTGGACATCGTTACGGCGGAAGGGCAGCCTCTTGGCGTGCCGCTCAGCTTCGGCGGCGCGTACGTCGGCCTGCTGGCGGGCAGGAGGCAGCACGTCCGGCAGATGCCGGGCCGCATAATCGGGCGAACGACCGACACGAAGGGCCGCACTGGTTACGCGCTCACGCTACAGACCCGCGAGCAGCACATCCGCCGCGAGCGGGCCACGTCGAACATCTGCACCTCCACGCAGCTCATCGCACTGATGGCGACCGCGTACGTTGCGGCGATGGGCAAGAGGGGTATCCGCCAAGTAGCGGAGCTTTGCTACCAAAAGGCCCACTACGCCGCTGCGGAGATAGCCCAACTGCCCGGCTACTCGCTGCCGGTGGACGGCCCGTTCTTCCACGAGTTCGTGGTGCGCTGCCCGCGTCCGCCCGCCGAGGTCAACCGAGGCCTGCTGGAACGAAAGATCATCGGCGGGTACGACGTCAGCCGCCGCATCCCAAACGGAATGCTCCTCTGCGTGACCGAGATGAACAGCAGGCAGGAAATAGACTCGCTTGTGGCCGCGCTGGGGGAGATCGGAGGGCGGGTATGAACGGCGAAACGAGCGCCATCGACCGCCGGCTGCTGATGGACCGCAGCGTGCCCGGCCGTTTCTCCGTGGCGATGCCGCAGAGCGACGTGCCTCCCGTGAAAATGCCTGAAGAGGCGATGCTCCGGGACGACTTCGACCTGCCGGAGGTGTCGCAACTCGAGCTGGTGCGTTACTTCACCCTGCTCAGCAGGCTCAACTTCTCTATAGACACGAACTTCTACCCACTCGGTTCGTGCACGATGAAGTACAACCCAAAGCTGAACGACGAGGCGGCCTCTCTGCCGGGCTTCAGCCAGATACACCCCAACCAGCCGGACGAGACGGTGCAGGGCGCGCTGAGGCTGCTGTACGAGTTGCAGCAGATGCTCGGCGAAACGACGGGGCTGCCCGGCGTAGGACTAACGCCGCTCGCCGGCGCCCAGGGCGAGTACGCCGGCCTGCTGATCGCCAGGGCATGGTTCGACAGCCTCGGACAGTCCGACAGGACCGTTGCGCTCATACCCGACAGCGCCCACGGCACCAATCCCGCATCGGCGGCAATGGCCGGTCTGGAAGTGGTCACCGTGCCGTCAGACGACGAGGGCAACTTGGACGTCGAGTCCCTGAGAGAGGCGTGCGATGAACGGACGGCGGTGTTCATGCTCACCCTTCCGAACACGCTTGGCCTCTTCAATCCAAACGTTCTGGACATGACGGCCGCAGTGCACGAAGCGGGCGGGCTGGTCTACGTGGACGGCGCCAATCTCAACGCCCTGCTTGGCCTCGTGAAACTCGGCGACTTGGGATTCGACATTTGCCATTCCAATTTGCACAAGACTTTTTCCACCCCTCACGGCGGGGGCGGGCCCGGCGCGGGCCCCGTCATGGTGACGGAACGGCTGGCAAGCTTCCTCCCTGCGCCCGTCGCAGCACTGGACGATGACGGCGTATACAGGCTTGAAGCGCCTGAGAACAGTATCGGCAGGATCAACGGGTTCCACGGCTCGTTCTCCATACTGGTACGCGCCTGGACCTACATGCGTTCGCTCGGACGAAACGGGCTGCGTGAGGTCTCCGAGAACGCCATCCTGAACGCCAACTACATCCAGGCAAAACTCCTAGACAGGTTCGACCTGGCCGCAGACCGGTACTGCATGCACGAAACGGTGCTGAGCGCGCGGCGGCAGAAGGCGCGCGGGGTTTCCGCCCTGGAAATAGCCAAGAGACTGCTGGACTACGGAATCCACGCGCCGACGATGTACTTCCCGCTGATCGTCGACGAGGCCCTTATGGTCGAGCCCACGGAGACGGAGTCCAAGGAGACCCTGGACCGGTTCATCGAGGTCATGCGACGGATCGACGATGAAATCGATACGTCCCCGGAACTGCTACACGACGCGCCTCACGACCTGCCCAACACCCGCTTGGACGAGGCCACGGCGGCCCGCCGGCCGTATCTCCGCTGGCAGCGGGAAGAGTGAATAAGGCCTAGCGCTTCAGCATCATGGTATCGAAGGATACCGAGACCATGACCCGGCAAGCGCGGGTTTGAAGCGCCTTCTAGCCGGCGCCCGTCTGCTATTCCCCGCTCTGTGGGGTTTCGCTGCCGGGCGGGCTTTCCTCCGGCCCTTCCACCTGCAGGGTGGGGAGCCAGTTGAGGAACGGCGGAAGGTACCAGTTTCCTCTGCCCAATACCTCCATGCTGGCCGGCACGAGGACTGAGCGCACCAGCGTGGCGTCCAGCAGCACGGCGACGGCCAGCCCAAAGCCCATGAGCTGGTTGACCACCGTCTCTCCCGACGCGAAGGCTCCGAATACCACCACCATGATGAGGGCGGCCCCGGTTATCAGCCCCGCCGTGGAGCGCAGCCCGTAGGCGACCGCCTCGGTGTTGTCGTTGGTCTCGTCGAAGCGTTCACGTATGCGGCTGAGCAGGAATACGTGGTAGTCCATGGACAGCCCGAACAGGATGGCGAATAGGAACAGCGGCAGCCATGCGTCTATGACGTCGGCGCGCTGGAATCCGAGCAGGTCCGCGCCGAACCCCTTCTGAAAGACCAGCACCAGCAGGCCATACGTGGCTCCCACGGACAGCAGGTTCATGATGATGGCCTTGATGGGTATGACGACGGATCTGAACACCATCATCAGGATGAGGAAGCTGAGGCCCAGGACGAAGACGAAGACGATAGGGGTGTAGAGGCGCACGATGCCGTAGAAGTCGGCCACCTCGGCCGTCAGACCGCCGACGTAGACCTCCGCGGGAACCCCGTCGAAGGCGAGCCTGACGTGCTCTTCCCTCAGCCTCTTCATGTCGTCCACAGCCTCGTGGCTGGCCGATTTGCCGGGGAAGGGCAGCGTGAGAAGGGCGACGTCACGGTCGTCGTTGACCACCGGCGGCTGTGGCGGAAGCGGAAAGGCGGCGTCCTCCGTGATCGACTGCTGCACCCGCTCGATGGCTCCCATCACCTGGGGGTCGTCGACGTCACCGGAGACGACGATCTCGGCAGGGCTGAGGAAGCCGGCCGGGCTGACGCTCCCAAAGGAGAACTTCTCCTCCATCAGCAGGAATGCCTTCTTCGTCTCGGCCTTGTCGGGGAAGGTGTTGACGTCGTTAAGTCCGGTGCGCATTTCGAGTATGAAGTAAGAGAGCACGATCATCGGCACGCCGACGATGAGAAGGCTGATGACGGGCCGCTTGGTGACGATGAGCGTAATGGAGTCCCAGAAGCCTCCCTGCGACGTATCGGCGCCCTTCAGCGAAAACCGCGTCAGGAAGGGAATGGTCAGGAGGTCTATCCTAGAACCCAGCAGCGCGAGCACGGCGGGCAGAAGGGTGAGCGTTGCCGCCAGCGATGCGATCACCACGAGGATCGCGCCCAAGGCGAGCGACTGGTAGAAGGACGCTGGGACTATCAGTAGCCCTACCAGCGCCAGAACCACGGTTGCGCCGCTGAACAGCACTGTGCGGCCGGCCGTGGCGGCCGTCTTTGCGACCGCGTCCTTCACCGGCACGCCGTGTCTCAACTCCTCCTTGAAGCGGGACACGATCAGCAGCGAGTAGTCGATGCCCACGGCTAGGCCCAGCATGACCACCATCATGGTGACGAAGAAGACCAGTTGGAACTGCTGGCCGATGACAGCGACGGCGGCCAAGGCCACGACGATCGAGATGCCGGCCAAGCCTAGGGGCAGCAGGGTGGCGACGACGGCGCCGAACAGCACCAGCAAGACCAGCAGCGCCACCGGAACGCCGAACCGCTCACCCTTTTGCAGGTCCTCCTCCGCCAACTCGTTGCTCTCGTGTGCAGTGCTGGCATCCCCGCCTATCAACACCACAAAGTCGCCGGCCTCGTTCGCCTCCTCCACGAGGTGCATAACCTCGCCGACGTTTGCAGTAGCCTCCTGGGACGTGCCCGTCAGGGTGTAGTGCATCATGACGGCGCTCTTGTCGAAGGAGACCAATAGCGGTAGCAGCTGCGCCATCTGCTCAGGAGGGATGAGCGGCCCTGCGTCCATGGCGTGGTAGTAGTGGAATATAGGCTGGCCGCCTATGCCGCCGGATATCGTTTCAGGCCCCAGGGCGGAGATGTCCTGGTGTACCTGTTCCACCTTGGCCCGGAACGCGGCGTCGTCCACGGTCAGCGAGGACGAGTGGACGATGACGATCTCGGCGAGCTTCTCCGGCCCGCGCAGCTTCTCTTCCAATATGGCGGCGGCCCGCTCCGACTCGTACCGCCCTGCAAGCCGGAAGTCGGTGGTCGTGGCGCTGCCGAGTAGGGCCCCGGCAATTCCTAGGGCGCCTACCGCGAGCAACGTCCATACGGCGATTGTCAGCCAGGGTCTTCGAATGCTTATTCGGGCCAATGTCTCTATCAAGAGCCGGGCTCCTCACTCACTAGGTTCGCAACCGCACTTTATCTAACGGAATTAGCCGATACAAGCGCGACCGGGCGTAGCCGCTGCGCCCGTTCATGTTCGCAAGGCGCCAGGAAACGGTCAAGGCTGGGCCGGCCGAAGAAGAATCGGACTCGGCGGCCCCAAAAGTCCAGTCCGAAGACGCGCCGGGGCTGAGCCGTGTTAAGTAGACTGTGCAACCCTGCACGCCATGACGATAGGCACGGTCCGCCATGATGCCGGCGGGGAAGAACAAGGAGAGGTCCGCAATGAGTGAAGCGATGACGATGCTAAAGAAGCCGCTTGCAGTATTGCTCGGTCTGACGGCCGCCGCCGTACTGGGCCATTTTCTCTTTGGCCCCTTTTACGAAAACGTTTTGGGATCGGGAGACGTATGGTCTTGGCTCAACATTTTCATGGCATTCAGCCTGCTCGTCGCGTCAGCTGCGGCTTTAGCAGGCAAGAGAGCGTCCGGCGGCTCCGATGCCAAGACGTACCTCGGTCTCAACGCCGTAGTTACGTTCTACGTCACTGCGGCCCTTACCATCGCGTTCTTGTGGAACTGGCTTGGCCAGCTGCACGGGGGCAACGACGACGATGGTACGCTCAGCGGGTTCTACTGGGTGGCGATAGACGTCATCTTCCCCCTGCTCATCGGCGGCTTCAGCATCCAACTCTGGAAGGACGCCTAACGCCGGTAGGTTTTCCCGGCCGCGGTCCCGCCGCCTTCTAATGAATCGCGGCCGCGGGGGCGGCGGCCCGCTCATTGACCAGTCGTCCCCGCTTGAACCTCGAAAGGGCGAACGCTCTGATCAGTTCCGGCGTCTCGCCCGTGGCGATCAGTTCGGCGATGCTCTTGCCTGCGGCGGGCGCCGCCTTGAATCCCCAGCTGCCCCAGCCGCAGGTGAGTACGAGGCCGTCCAGGCCGTCGACCGTGCCCATAATGGGCGCGTAGTCCGGCGTCATGTCGCAAAGTCCCGTCCACTGGCGCAGGACGTTCACGTTTGCAAGGCACGGAAACATCTCCAGCGTGTGGGCGGAGAGCTGTTCGAGCGCCTGCATGGTGGACCTCTGGCTGTAGCTGGGGTATGGCTCCACTCCGCCGCCTATCACCACCTCTCCGCGGTCAGTCTGGTAGACGTAGACGTGCAGGTTGGCCGATGAGATGGTCTTGTCCAAGAAAGGCTTGAGCGGTTCGGTAACCATGGCCTGCAGCGGATGCGTCGAGATCGGCAGGTCGAGGTCCACCAGGCTGCCGATGGTGGAGCTCCACCCGGCCACTGCGCTGACGACGGTGTTGGCCCCGACCGTCCCCTGGGGGGTCACGACGCCGCTCACCCGTCCGTTGGTGCGCTCGATGCCGGTCACTTCCGTGAACGGATGCAGCTCGACGCCGAGCCTGTTGGCGCCCCGTCCGTAGCCCCACACCACCGCGTCGTGGCGGATCACGCCGCTGGGCGGGTGGTACAGGGCGGCCACTATGGGGAAGGGCTTTCCCTCCCGCAGGTCGATGGAAGGAACGAGCCTCTTGATCTCCCTTGGGCCTATCATGCGGCTGTCCACGCCCAGCAGGCGGTTGAACTCGGTGCGCATCCTCAGCCCGTAGACTGCGGACTCATTGTGGCCCAGATCCAGCCGGCCCATCTGGTTGAACAGCAGGTTGAAGTCCAGCTCCCTCGACAGGCCCTCGTACAGCTTGACGCTCTCGTTGAAGAAGGGGATGCCCTCCGTGGTGAGGTAGTTGGCCCTGATGATGGCGGTCGTACGCGCGCTCGCGCCGCCGCCGAGGTAGCCCTTGTCGATCACCGCAACGTCGCGTATGCCCAGCTTGGCGAGGTAGTAGGCCGTCGACAGCCCGTGGACGCCGCCCCCGATGACCACCACCTCGTAGCGGTCCTTCAAGTGCCGCTTCCGCCACATCAGGTTTTTCCGGAACAGCTGGAGCATCTTCTTTCGCTCGTACTAGGGCCTGTCTCGTATCAGCCCATCAGACGGTCGGCCGCCTTGAAGCCGGCCGCAGCCGCGCCGTACTCTTCGCCTGCCTCGAGGACGGCGTCCCACACGTACTCGCCGAACTCTCTCGGGAAGTACAGGTCGTAGCTGGGCAGCCCGCCAAGGTCGTTCCGTACCAGCGTGCACCGTATACCGGCGCACTTGGTCTGGGCGCAACTCAGGTCTGCGAAGGACGCGGGAGAGCAGTCGAATTCCGACAGCTTGCCCAGCATCCGGCCGGACTTGGGCCCGGTGAGCCGGAGACCTGCCAGCCCGGAGGTCCGGTCCAGCGCGTGGGCGCATCCCTGCACGGCTTTACCCAGCGTCTCCGTCAACTGTGGCAGGTCCGCGGGGTTGCATAGGACGAGGTATTCGTCCGCGGCCAGCTTGGCAAGCAGGCCGCCCTCGGGGGACGGCAGCCGGCGCACGCCGCCGGTTGCCGGAGGGCCATCCGGGATGAGAGCGCCGCTCAGGATCCCCTCCAGGCCGTCACCTTGCAGCAGCAGCTTTCCCATCGGGCTGGCGTCGAGTATGGCGATGCTTTCTTTTGCGGCCTTTATCTCCCGCTCCACGCCGGAGTAGTGGGCGGGCAGGCTCCAGCCGTCCCGCCCGGCCATGCGGGCACCCGCGCCGAGCTGTCTTGCGTGCATGGCGCTCTTCTTGACCGGGCTGGCAGGCAAGGCGGTCACTCCCTTAGCCTCTTGCCGTCGGGATCGTAGACGGGTTGATGCGTGACCGCAGCCGGCACCGTCTTGCCGGCGACCACTATGTCGATACGGGAGCCTTCTACGGCCATTTCGACGGGCACCCAGGCTAGCCCGAAGCCCTTTCCGGTGGCGGGGCTGTGCCGGGCGCTGGTGACCCGCCCGACGGGCGCGCCTCCGGATACCACGGCCGCACCGTCGTAGGGCGTAACGCCGTCACTCATCACAAATCCGACGAGCCTGTTGCGCAGACCCCGCTCGCTAATGGCGCGCAGCGAGCCGCGCCCGATGAAGTCCTGCTTGTCGAACCGGACGACCCATCCCACGTCGCTCTCCAGCGGGTTGGAGACTGCGTCGGTGTCCTGTCCAACTATGAGGTGCTTCTTTTCGAGTCGAAGGACCCTCTGCGCCTCAAGGCCAAACGGCCGGATGCCGAACTCGCTTCCGGCCTCCATGACCGCTTCCCAGAGGCTCTCTCCGTACTCAGCGGGCACGTGCACTTCCCACCCGGTCTCTCCCACGAAGCCGATTCTCAGGAACATGGCCGGTATGCCTGCGATTTCGCCCCGCGCAAAGCGCATGTAGCGGAAGGCGCCGGGTGAAAGATCGACCTTTGTCAGCTTGCTAAGCGTCTGCCTCGCATAGGGGCCGGCCACGTTCACGGCGGCATAGTCGGACGTTACGTTGTTGACGTGGACGCTCACGTCCTGCCCTATGCTCCACCACTTGAGCCACTCTTCGACGAGGTCCACGTTTCCGGTGGTGGTCGTGACGAAGTAGTGGTCGTCCGCAAGCCTGGAGACGGTGCCGTCGTCCATGATCGTGCCGTCGTCCGAGCACAGCAGGCCGTAGCGGATCCTGCCCACGCGCAGGTTGGAGAAGCGGTGGGTGTATACGCGGTCGAGCAGGGCGCCGGCGCCGCTGCCCCTCACGTCCAGCTTGCCCAGCGTGCTGACGTCGATCATGCCCACCTGCCGGCGTACAGCCAGGCACTCTTCATTGGGCGAGCCGTAGCTATGCGCCCTCTGCCACGGTCCGGCCTCCACCATGACGGCGCCCAAATCGCGGTGGATGCGGTCCATCGGGCTACGCTTCATGGGCACGTGAGACGGGCCGGCCAGCGCCGCCAGCGGTATGGGCTGCAAGGGCGGCCGGGCCGTGGTGGCCCCGGTCGACGCCACGCTGCGATTGGTGAAGTGGGCGCACAGGCCGACGAGGGCCTTGTGGCACATCTTCCCCTGGCAGGGGCCCATCGTCGCGGTGCTGTAACGCTTCAACAACTGGATGTCGTCGAAACCCTCTGCGACGGCGACCGAGATGTCCTTGACGGTAACGTCTTCGCAGAAGCAGACGAATTTTCTCTTGCCCGCAGGCGAGTTACGGACGTATTCGATACCGTCTTCCGCGTCGTGCGACTCCTGCGCCGCGTCCAGCCGCCGCCGCGTATCGTCTATCTCCTCACGTAAAGATGCGGACTCCCTACCAAGGGACTGCGCCGCCTCGAGGCCGGCCAGCCGTCCCTGCAACAGCGCGGCGGCAAGGCTTTGCGGGCCGGTCACGTCTCCCGCGGCGTGGACGCCGGGCGGCAGCTTCCAGCCCATCGGCAACCCCGATTCCGGGTCGTGCTCGCGCTGCGCCCCGGCCTGGTAGAGCAGCCCGTCCGCCTGCTGGAGGTCGCCCGACGTGCAGAGAAGGTCGCAACGGAACTTGCGCCGCTGCGACGGCTCCCGCCCTCCCAGGGGCCGGACAGTCACTCCCCGCAGCTTCCCCCTGCCAATGGCCTTTTCGACGACGTGTTCCGCCAGGACGGGAACGCCCGCCGCCTCCAACGCCCGCGTCGTCTCCGGTGGACGCGAGCTGCCGGGCCGCGAATCGAGAACGGCCGCCACTTCCACTCCGGCGGCCAGCAGGTCGAGGGCTGCGGCGTACCCGCCGTCGTTCGATGCGGCCAAAACGGCCCTGCGTCCCGGCCTGATCCGGTACTGCCGTACCAGGCGCTGGGCCGCGCTGCACAGCATCACGCCGGGCAGATCGTTGTTCTCAAACAGCAGAGGCGTTTCGAATGAGCCCGCCGCCATGACCACCTGCTTGGCCCGCAGCTTCACCAGGTCGCGCCCGCTCAGGACGCCCAGCAGGTTGTCTTGGTAGAAGGCGAATACGGCGGCGCCGGTCATAACTCGTATGCCGGGCGTCTCCGCCGCCTCTTTCGCCAACCCCTCCGCGGTCCCGGCCGCGGCCTTGCTCTCCGGCCCGCCGGGCTCGAATTGACTGAAGCGCAGGCTGCCGCCCAGGATGGGCTGGTCGTCGATCAGGGTGACTTCGGCGCCGTGTTTCGCAGCCGCAATGGCCGCCGCCGTGCCGGCCGGGCCGCCGCCCACGACTGCAACGCCGGTGTGGACGTTCTTATGCCGGTAGCCGTTTTCGTGGTTGTCGCGGATGTCGATCCTGCCGAGTCCGCCGACGCGTCTTATGACCCCGCGGGCCAGTTTCCACAGCAGCCTGGGCCGGTGCAGCGCCTTGTAATAGAAGCCGACCGGCAGGAGCCAGCCGAGGCGGTCGAGGACCGACAGCGCGTCCCACTTCAGCGTCGGCCAGGCGTTCTGGTGGCGGACGTTCATTCCCGGTTTGACGGGCTGAGTGCAGGCGCGAACGTTCGGCGTTCCGTCTACGTTCACGAGGCAGTTCGGGCAGCGGCCTGCGGCGCAGAGCAGTCCCCTGGGCCGGTGATACTTGAATCCCCGGCTCAGCGTCGTGACGCCCGAGGCGTGCAGCGCCGACGCAACGGTGTCGCCCTGCAGGGCGGAGACCTTACGGCCGCCGAACATGAACTCGACCGGCCTTGCGCGGTCGATCAGTTCACCGGGGCCCTCAGGCAGCCGGGCGTTGACATCTCGCTTGGCCATCGTCTAAGGCCAGAAGGTCTCTCTGACCTGGTTGACCGTTGAATCCCTCAGCGCCTGGAACCACCTGCCACAGCCGTAGCGATGGTTCCACCACTCGCGCGACACGCCCGCAACGTTCTTGCGGGAATAGAGGTATCCGGCCCACCTTTCGAAGGCGGCGTCCGGTTCCGGCCGCGCGGTCACCTCCCCGCCAAAGCGGAACTCATCGACGTTGCGTTCCCCACAGCCGGGGCAGCTTAGAAGGAAGGACATGGAATCATCGCGTTAAGTATCGAACATTCCTGCCAGCCAGCGCCAGACCGGAGCCATCTCATCCCCAGCAATGAGGAATCCCTATTTTCAGAGGAAGAGGTTTGTAGATGCTGCCGGGAGCATTTTGCAAAGGTCTCATCAAGGGGAAGGATTTGGTGGTGGTTAGGGGGACAAGATGGCGGCGTCGAAGATATCGGGATGGGCCTCTTGGTCGGGGTGCAGGCCTGGCGTCAGCCGGGCGCGGGCGATGTCCCGGTATTGCCGTACCAGTTCCGCCAGATCATCGCGCCGGATCAGTTGATCCACCCAAGCCGCCGTTTCATTGGGGCCTATGCTCACAAGGTACTCGTATACGGCTAGAGATGACTCCCAAGAAAGCCTGCCGGCGGCGCTCATCTCTTCCAGCAGCCCCATGTCTTGGGGGTCCAACACGGCGTTGAGCCACATCAGTAAGTACCCCACGGCGTGCTCATCATCGTCAGCGGCATCATCCAGTCGTTGGTCGAACCGCCACTCAAGCCTTTTCGCGTAGGACGGCACGTCCGGGTAACTCCTGAGGTCGGCATCTAGGAAGTCCTCTATGCGCCTCCACACGACCGCCTCGAAGGTCTGTGCCTGTGCCTCGTGAAGCGCCTTTACGTGCGGTGACTCATACGCCTCGGTGAGATCGGGATTCATGAAGTCTTGCAACGCGTGGCCCAGTTCATGAAACAGCGTGTTGAGCGTCCCGACCGGCGTGTCATCGATATCCACGAATAGCTTGACCATGCCGTCGGACCTGGTCTTTAGCCCTGAGTTCTTATCGATGAGTTCAGTGCACATTTGAGACCGGTCCATGTATTCCGGCCTCGTCAACTCAACGGCGCGTCTCATGCATGAGTCGAACGTGGCGCGCTCGTAAGCGGCCCTCGGTAGAAATTCGACGGCCAGCCGCTCGTCACGAATCGACCGGCCTGTCGCCAGGTAGTAGCCCGCCTCGGCGACTTGGAGAATTGCGGGTAGCCAGTCGACTCCGTTCCGCGCACTCCAGGCAACCGTCTCCGTTTCAAAGATCAAAGACTCCATCAGCGGCGCCAGCATCTGCCGCAATTCCGGGCTGGAGTGAGAAACGGGCAACGGCGCTTGGGGACTGTCCGCGAACCAGTCGAAAGTCCGTGAGAAGACGTTGTCGCTCTCGTCTGACTCTTCCACGCGGTCGTCACTATCGATCACAAAGGCGACCGTGTGAGTCCCGGCGGACACCTCCCCCGCTGGTATCTTCACGTCGCTGGTCCAGTACCATCCACCCACAGTTGAGGCGCGGCTCTCGAACCCTGAGGTATCCACAAGCCGGCCATCCAGGTACACTTTCGCCTCAAATGGACTGCCGGGGCCTACCGGACTGGCGTTCTCGAAAGTGAAGGAAATTATTGCGTCCTCGGTGGTCAGCAGCGGTAGATCCCGGCCTTTTTCGGATGAGCCTCCAGGCCTTGCAGTGAGCGGGGCGTCCCAGCCGTACAGCGTGAATGGTTTCAGGTTGGGCAATTTGAGCGGCACATATGGCGTAGGCTCCGGCGGCAGCCGCGCCGGAGCCGGATCAGGCGGACGCGGCGGGGCATCCACGCCCCACGAAAACACGGCCTCAAAGACGTTGTCCGTCTCGTCGGACTCGTGCACGACGTTCGTCGGGTCGATTACAAGGCGCACGGCGTGAGGGCCAGGGGCTATCCTCACAGTGGCGTCGAGTTCATCCCAGGTTGCATTGCTGCCTGTACCGCCGGCCGCCATCCCTTCCCACCTGCCCAGCCGCCGGACAAATGAGTCATCCAAGTAGAAGTCAACATAGACGTCCCTGTCTATGGATGACAGACCGGCGTTCTCGATTGCGTACGTGAGGTAGGTCTTGGCATCCACTGTCAGGCCGCCGGACCTGCGGTCGTTGGAGTGAGAGGACAGCACGACAAGCTCATCGCGGTCTTGAGGTCGGCAGAAACGCCGGCGTAGGTTCCCGCCGGGGTGTGCCGGTCGGCGCTACGACCTGCTTGTAGTTGGTTGAAACCGCAGTGGCGGGAGTAACCGCAGTGGCGGGAGTAGCCGCAGCGGCGGGAGTAACCGTAGCGGCGGGAGTAATCGCAGCGGCGGGAGTAACCGTGGGGGCAGGAGTAACAAAAGTTGGAGTGACTTCGACGAACCTCACGCACCCTACGACAGCGGTACTCAGCGCCCCAAGGCTCAGCGCCGCCAGAGCCAATAAGCGGGGCGTTTGGCGCATTCTCTTGCGGCGTTTCACCTTACAGCCTCCGCGCCCCGACTCACCCCCATCTCAATCTTCCCGCAAAGGGGGAAGAGGTAAGGGGAACTCCCAAGCAAAGGGGAATCCCCTCTAGAACATGGTCAGGTAGCGGTCCAGTTCCCACTGGGTTACCTGCTGGTTGTACTCCCGCCACTCTCTTTCCTTTAGGGATTCGAACTCGCCGTAGATGGGGCCGAGGGACGACTGCACCAGCTCGTCGCGCCGCAGTTCTTCGAGCGCCTCCGCCAGGGTCTGGGGCAGCGTCTTTATGCCGCGTCGTGCGATCTCCTCCAGGCCGAGGTCGTACATATTTTCGAGGTTGGGCTCGCCGGGGTCGAGCTTGCGCCTTACGCCGTCCAGCCCGGCGGCCAGGTAGGCGCCCATCGCCAGGTACGGGTTGCAGGCGGCGGACATGGTGCGGTCTTCGAGGTGGCCCGGCCCGGCGGTGCGAATCATCTGGGTGCGGTTGTTGTCTCCGTACGAGATGAAGGCCGGCGTCCACAGGAAGCCCGACGTGGAACCCAACAGGGCGGGGCCCACCTGCAGCCGCTTGTAGCAGTTCACCGTGGGCGACATGACGGCGCACAGGGCCGGCGCGTGCTCGAGTATTCCTCCGATGAAGCGGTACGCCATTTCCGACAGGCCGAGTCCCCGCTGGTCGTCCTCGTCGAGGAACAGGTTTTCGCCGCTGTTCGCGTCGGCCACGTGGTAGTGGATGTGCCCGCCGCTGCCGGTGCGGTCGTGAAAGGGCTTGGCCATGTGTGTTGCGATGGCGCCGTGCTTCTGCGCGAACTGGCTGGACATCATCTTGAAGAAGGTGTAGCGGTCGGCCGTGACCAGCGCGCCGGCGTAGTGGAAGTTGATCTCGTACTGGCCGTTGGCGTCCTCGTGGTCGGCCTGGTATGGGCCCCAATCCAACCGCTGCATGCCGTCCATCATGTCCCGCAGGTAGTCGAAGACGTTGGAGATGCCCTTGAAGTCGTAGCAGGGCTTGTCAAGCAGATCGACCTTGTTGGGGTCCCAGACCGATATGGAGCCGTCGTCTTTCCTGGTGACGAGGAAGTGCTCCGGCTCTATGCCGACGTTGAAGGCGTATCCCTCTTGCTCGGCATCATCCAACACCCGCTTGAGGTTCTGGCGCGGGCAGTATGGATGCGGCTCGCCGTCGACGAAGAGATCGCTGGCGAAGCGCGCAACGCCTCCGGCCCACGGGACGGGCGTGTAGGAGTCGAGGTCTATCCTGGCCAGCATGTCGTGCGAGTGCGGGCCCTGGCCCATTCCCATCAATGCGGCCCCGGCGAATCCGGCGCCTTCGTCCACGGCGTCGTCGAGGGACGACGCGGGCATCATCTTGACCTTGGGCGAGCCGTTTAGGTCCACGAACTGCGCCAGGAAGTACTCGACGCCGTCCTCTTGCATTTGCCGGCGGACCGTTTCTCTATCTGCCATGCCGTTTCCCTCGCGCTGGCCGCTGCCGCCCGGTCGTAAGCCGCCCCGGCGGGCGCCGTGTGCGGACGGCCCTCTTGCGGCCGTCCGGTCTTTTCAATCCTGCCTAGTAGACCTTCTTGGTCCCGACGAGCGGCACCTTGGCCATGGCCGATGCCTCGATGGTCAGCGCCGCTAGATCCTCCGGTTCGAGGCTGTGGACGTCGCCCTTTCCCAGGGAACGCGTCAGCAGCGCTATCTCCATGGTCATAGAGTTGAGGTAGTTGGCCACTCGTTCGGCGCCTTCATCGGGATCGAGCCTCTTGGTCAGCTCGGGGTCCTGCGTCGTGATGCCCACGGGGCACCTGCCGGTGTGGCAGTGGCTGCACTGTCCGGCGGGGACTCCTATCTCCTCGACGAAGTTGGAGCCGGGTATCTCGCGGTTGCAGTTGAGCGCGATCAGTGCGCCGATGCCGACGGCCACGGCGTCCGCGCCCAGGGCGAGGGCCTTGGCGGCGTCGGCCCCGTGCCGGATACCGCCGGACGCTATGAGGCTCACCTTTCCGTACAGGCCCAGCTCCCTGAGCGCCTCGCGGGCCATGACGATGGCGGGCACCGTGGGTATGCCGCTGTGCTCGATGAGCGCCTCGGCGGATGCGCCGGTACCGGCCACCATGCTGTCGACGACTATGGCGTCAGCTCCGGCCTTGGCGGCCAGCTTCACGTCGTCGTCCACCCTGCAGGCGCCCAGCTTCACGTGTATGGGGACCTTCCAGTCGGTCGCTTCTCTCAGTTGCTGGATCTTTATGGCGAGGTCGTCGGGGCCCAGCCAGTCGGGGTGGCGCGCCGGGCTGCGCTGGTCGATGCCCTTCGGCAGGTCTCGCATCTCGGCCACGTCGTCCAGCACCTTGACGCCCATGAGCAGGCCGCCCGTGCCGGGCTTGGCTCCCTGTCCCACGACGATCTCTATCGCCTGGGCCTGCATCAGGTGATGCGGGTTGAAGCCGTAGCGGCTGGGCAGCAGCTGGTAGATCAACTTTTCGGCGGCGTCTCTCTCCGACTGCAACATGCCGCCGTCTCCGGTGCAGCTGGCCGAGCCGACCATGGCGGCGCCCTTTCCCAGGGCCGTCTTGGCGTTGGCCGACAGCGCGCCGTAGCTCATGCCGCTTATGTAGATGGGCGTTTCGAGTACGAGCGGCTCGGCGGCGTTGAGCGATCCCAGGACCGTCCGCGTGTTGCATCTCTCCTTGTACCCCTCCAGTGGGAACCGCGTCAGGCCGGTGGACAGGAAGGTGAGGTCGTCGAAGTGGGTCACCTTCTGGAAGGTACTGAAGCCGCGTATGCGGTAACGGCCCAGCTCGGCCTTGGCGTGGATGTCCTCTATTACCCAGGGCGGCCATATCTGGCTGCTGCCCATCACCATGTGTCGCCGCTCCCGTTGCCGTCACCCGCCCGGCGGGTCAGATGACGGTCTTCTCCAAGCGTTCGAGTGAGTCGTAGTGGTAGAGCTTCTTTGCGGAGACGATCTTCGTAAAATTGAACATCCCGCTGACGCCGTAGTCCTTGAGCGTGCCGAGGACGTCGATCACCTCTTCCTCGCTGGCCTCCTCCACCGTTGCGTCGGCGCCGAGCGAGCCGATCTCTCCGCCCACGTAGATAGTCCCCTCGTACATCGAGTCCCCGACGGCCTCTCCAACGTCGCCGCACACGATGATGCGGCCCTTCTGCATCATGAAGCCGGTCATGAATCCGGCGTTGCCGGCGATTATGAGGTTGCCCCCCTTCATGGAGATGCCGGCGCGCGCGCCGGCATCGCCCCCCACGAACAGGTCTCCGCCCCGCATGGTGGAACCCACCGACGCGCCGGCGTTCTTAGCCAGCGTTATCTTGCCGGACATCATGTTGTCGCCCAGCGCCCATCCTGCGTTGCCGCCGATGGCCACCTCGGGGCCGTCCAGCAGGCTGGCGGCGTAGTATCCCACGCTGCCGCGGATCTCTATCTTGCAGTCATCCAGGATGCCCACGGCGATGTTGTGCTGCGCCTGCGGGTTCTCTATGGCAATCTCGGAGTGGCTGGCCGCCAGCGCCTTCAGCCGGCGGTTCAACTCGCGCGTCGTCAGCCGGCCGGCGTCTAGAGTAACCAAGTCATGACCTCGCTCTTCTGAGGCTCCAGCCGGTCTATCTCCTCCGAGAAGACGCTCCTCAGCGCCACCTCCTCCGAGGCGATGGCGATCACGTCTTCGGTCTCCATGGTCACCAGCGGCTTCGCCGACCACTGGTCCTTTGCGTAGCCGAGGCCGTTCCTGGTGGACACCAGGTAGGTGAAGGTGCCGTCGAGGTCATCCAGGGAGGCTTCGAGCGCCGCCTGCAACGGTTCCCCGTCCGCAAGCTTGCAGGCGAGGTAGACCGCTATCAACTCCGAGTCGTTCTCCGTCTGGAAGCGGCGGCCCTGGTCCTCGTACATCCTCCTCATCTTGTGATAGTTGGTCAACTGCCCGTTGTGCACCACCGTCACGTCCGGAAAGGGGTATGCCCAGAAGGGGTGCGCGTGGTTCACGTCGACCCGGCTCTCGGTCGCCATCCGCACGTGCCCTATGCCGTGGGTGCCCGTCAAATCCCGCAGCAGGTGCCTGTCGTCCATGACGGCCGGGGCGCCCACGTCCTTGACCACCTCGGAGGTCTCGCCGATGCTGTGGAGCGAGATGCCGGGCGTGCCGGTGAGCGCCTCCGCAACTGCGGCGGGCTCCCCTTTGTAGTCCACCACGAGGCGCATGAACCGCCCTTCGGACCGCTTCGACCTGACCGTTCCGCCGGCTCGCGTCACTGCGTCCGCGGCCCTGGAGAGAGCGTCCTCTCCGCCGTCCCTTGCCCACACCCGTATCACTAGGTCTCCGCCCAGGTCCTCGCCCGCCACCGTGACGCCGCTCGAATCCCTGCCGCGGTGCGTCATCGACTCGAGCATCCTGACCAGGTCTGCGCCGACGGGCGCGAAGCCGCCTCGGCTGGCGTTCTTGTATAGGATTCCGCTTACGCCGCACATACCGCTCTAGCGCTCTATGAAATCGGGCCGACTGCCGGCTGGGAGAATAGGCTCCATCGCGGCAAATTCTAGCCGAGCAGCCCGGTAGCGTCAACGTACAATTACCTTGACGGCCCGCCACAATGTTAAAGTTCCACCGGATAGCCTGGCCGTATCCGGCTTAACCGCGGCCATGATCGGCGGCCCGCTGCCGGGAGAAAAGAAAATGATAGAAAATTCCATAATGAAGAGGAACCGGGAAGGGCGGAAGGCGTCCAGCTTCGCCCTCATCTTTCCGGTGACGCAGCTGGTGGAGCTGGCTGCGCAGTGCGGCTTCGACAGCGTCAACGTGGACGGCGAGCACGGCCACTTCACGCCGGAGTCGGTGGACGAGGTGTGCCGCGTGGCGAACGGGTACGGCATGTCTGTGACTGCGCGCGTGCCCAACCTCAGTTCCGACGCCATCAACCTGTACCTCGACCGAGGCGTGCAGGGCGTGGTGGGGCCGCACGTCGACACCGGGGAGCAGGCCCAGAAGCTGGCCGACGCCTGCCTCTTTCCCCCGGACGGATGGCGCTCCTGGGGCGGTGGACGGGGCACCGAGTTCGGCGACGAAGATAAGATCGCGTCGTACGGCGGAAAGCTCGCCTTTGCGAAATGGTCCAACGCCAACATGCTGGTATTCGGCCAGATAGAGTCGAAGGCCGGCTGGGACAACCTGGACGACATCCTCAAGGTCGAGGGCCTGACCGGCATAGCGGCAGGCCCCAATGACTTCGCCGCCTCGCTCGGCCACCCCGGAGACGTGGACCATCCCGAGTGCCGGGCCGCATGGCAGGACGTGGTGGAGAGGACGCGCGCGGCCGGCAAGCGTCTCAGCTCCGACTTCTCGGTCTCCATAGGCGTGCAGGACCTGATGTTCGAGAACGCCCGTGCATTCGTGAACGCGAACCGGGACAACGCCTTCGGCGGCTAGAGAGCGATGAACCGCACCGACGCACCGGCAGGCGGGCCTCACTGATGGAATCGCCACGCCCCTACCTGGCATGCGGCGCCCGGACGCCGCGGGCGCGCCGCATGATCGTCAGGGAACGGCGCGACGGCTCGCGTTACCGCGCCGCGCAGTCCCGCGCGACCGGGCGCAAGAGGGCAGGCCGTTCGGGGGCTGGGCGCACGCCGGAACTGACCCTGCAGGACGCCTGGAGACGCTCGGCGGGCCGCGGCCATCGCTTCAAGGCCAGCGACGGGCGCAGCTACCGCGTGCTCTACGCCGGCAGGCGGGGCGGCTCCTACGGGCCGGACTTCAAGGACGCGGTACTGCTGAGAGACGACGGCCGGCGCGTCAGCGGAGACGTGGAGATCCACGTGCGCCGCGTGGACTGGCGCACACACGGCCACGACCGCGACCCGCGCTACAACGGCGTAACCTTCCACGCATTCATAGAGGGGGAAGTGGGGGCCGGTACGGCCACACCGGCGCGGCGGGACGTGCGGGAAATACACGTCGGAGCGCTGCTGGCCAAGCCCTCCGGCAAGCGTGAAGGCGAAGCCGGGCTGCCCGATGCCGAACCGCCGCCCGTGAGCGCCCCCTTGCCCCTGCCGCTCGACCTCGCCACGGCGGGAGAGGAGCGCTTCGCCGCAAAGGTGAGCGGCGCTGAGCTGTCGGTGCGCCGGTCCGGGGCGGACCAGGCGGCCTATTCGGCAGTGCTGGAGTGCCTGGGATACCACCGCAACAAGCGGCAGTTCCGGCAATTTGCGGAAAGGCTGCCGTGGGCCGTCGTTGCCGCCCACCTTGAAGGCGATGCGCCGGACGTGGAGAGGATCGAGGCGTTGATGCTCTGGGCCGGCGGCTTCGGCAGGAAGCCCGCCTGGGCGCGGCCGCTAAGGGGCGCGACTCCAGCGTGGACTCTTCCCGCAGGCCGGCCGGACAATGCGCCGAAGCGAAGGTTGCTGGGCGCGGCGCGCCTGGCCGCCAGGTGGGCGGCCTGTGGCGGGCCTGCCCGTGCGCTGGCCGCGTGCGTCGTCCAGGCCGCGGGGCCGAAGGACGTGATCCGCCGGCTGGAGGTGCCAGGCGAGGACGGCGGCCGGGCGCTGGTCGGCAGGAGCAGGGCGGCCGAGATCGCCGTCAACGCAGTCCTGCCCGCCGTGAGCGCTGCGTCGTGCCTGCCGGGCGGCCCCGGCGTCTCCTCGAAGGCGGCGCAGCTCTACCGTCAATTTCCCCCGTTGCCGGAAAACGCCATTACACGCGAGGCCCGGCGCATCTTCTCCAAGGCGCCGTCCAGGGGCTGCCCCGGCTACGGCGCCCGCGAGCAGCAGGGCCTCATATACCTGTACCGCGCCCTCACCCTGCCCATAGACATGACAAAGCAGTTGCCGCTCAGGGCCGGAACGGACGCATGAGACCCAGCCGCCCGCTCTCCCCCGTTCCCGCCGCGAATGGAGCGGCATGGTGACGTCCGGACGGGGCGCCTCACCCGGCCTGGGCCGAGAGACGGAGTCATCCGAACCCGGCCTTCTCGACCTGCTCGACGGCGAAGAGGTGGAGCTTGAGGCGCCGGGCCAGGGCGGCGCGCGCTTCGTGCTCACCAACCAGCGCCTCATCCACGTGGGAGGCGAGGGCTCCATCTTTGCGGCGGCAAGGCTCTCCGACGTGGTGGCGGTGAAGCTGGAGCGCGCCGACAGGGACAGGCGGGGCGCCGTGTGGGGCTTCATAGGCGTGCTGGCCGCAGTGGGGGTGTGGCAGGTGACCAGGAACGAGATGGCGGGCGCCATTGCCGGCGCCGTCGTGGGATTCATCGCGCTCGTCCTGCTCGCAGACTACGCATTCAGGCACCCGGGGCTGAGTCTCGGCGTGGTGACTCCCGGCGGGCCGATAGGCGGCGCAGTCGACAGGCGCTCGGCCAAGGCCGCCGGGCAACTGGTCGCCAGGCTTGAGGCGCTGCGCCTCGAGAACTCGAGCCGCGACAGGGCGGCGGCAGAGGCCCTGAGCTACCGCGGCCAGTACCGGCCTCCGGCCTAGCCGCCGGCCTCCGCCCCCTAATCAGGCGGCGAGCCTCATTCCGGGCAGCACGTCGAGGTCCCAGCCCGCCGTCGCGCCGCGATCTAGTTCCACGAGGCCGGCCATGGCGATCATTGCGCCGTTGTCGGTGCACAGATAGGGCGGCGGGATGGCGACGGGCACGTCCGACGCCTGCACGAGCGCCTCCCGCAGCGCCGAGTTGGCCGCCACGCCGCCCACCAGCGCCACCTCGCCGCAGCCATGCCGCGAGGCGGCGTCGACGGTCTTTCTCACCAGCACGTCCACCACCGAGTCCTGGAACGCCCTGGCGAGAGCCCGCACGCCGTCCTGCGGCGCGCCTCCGGGAGGCGCAGGATAGATGCCATCCCGTCTCGCCCTGCGGATCACGGCGGTCTTGAGGCCGCTGAAGCTGAAGTCGTCCGTGCCCCTGAGCCATGCGCGCGGCAGCGGTTCCGGCCTGGCGGCATTCTCAGCGGCGCGCTGTATCTCGGGGCCGCCGGGGTAGCGCATGCCCATCACCCTGGCCGCCTTGTCGAACGCCTCCCCCGCAGCGTCGTCCCTGGTCTCTCCGATCAGCCTGAAGCGTCCCGCGCCGTCCATCAGGACCAGCTCTGTGTGGCCGCCGGATACGATTAGGCACATGCGCGTTTCGTCGTCTCCGCCGCCCGCGCCGCCGGGAAGTCGCGCGTCCCGTACTGCCGCGCCCCGCCCGTCGTCGATCCAGGCGGCGTATACGTGGCCGGCGAGATGGTTGACGCCCACGAGCGGCGCGCCCAGGGAGGCCGCAAGGCCCTTGGCCGCGTTGACGCCCACGATCAGCGCTCCGGCCAGCCCCGGCCCGTTCGCCACCGCCACCGCGCCGATCTCATCCCACGCCAGCCCCGCTTGGCCCAGCGTCCGTTCCAGTACGCCGCGGATCTCCAGCAGGTGCTGCCTCGAGGCGACCTCGGGCACCACGCCGCCGTAGCGGGTGTGCACGTCGGCCTGTGACGCCACGACGTTGGCGAGAAGGCGGCCCCGGTCGTCCACGATGCCGGCGGCCGTCTCATCGCAGGAAGTCTCTATCCCCAGGACGTTCATTTTTCCCATTTCCACCGCGCCCGCGCGCTCATTTGCGAACGTTACGAGGATAACCCAGCTCAGGTTTGGCGGCCGTACGGTCTAAAAAGGCAATCCCAAGGGCGTCGTTTACCGTTAAACTTATGTACTTGAGTGCGGGAGATGGCGCAGCGCGTCGAGCGAGTCCCGCATGCCAACTTGGGGAAAAGGGGTGGATGTTGGAATCCAACAGCTTGCCACAGTGTCTTGCCTGCGATGCAGGAATTTTGGTGCCGCTTTCCGACTTCGGCGGCCAGGGTGCGGCCGTTCACTACAAGGCGTGGGTCTGCGTGAATCCCATTTGCGGGTTCAACATGAAGATACGCAACGGTGAGATTCACATCAACGAACCGATAATCGAGGGAGCGACCCCCAGCCCTAGGCGCGCAAGCGTCCGCTACTAACGCCGGGAGGCCCGACGGTTTCGCGTACGCGCCCGGGCAGGCCCGGAACCCGTTTACCTCCCCGCCTTGTATGGTCGAATGGCTAACTTGATCGGCAGACTTCCGCAGGTCCGCACGAGGCGGCCCTGGCTCATAGCCGCCTCGGTGGCGCTGGTCTGCGCGGGCGCGGCCCTCGTGGGCATTGCGGGCCACCAGGCATACTCCAAGTGGCGCTCCGGCTCGGATGCCGGGCGATTCGACGTCGCCGTGCCGCCGGAGGAGTTGCCCAATCGCACCGCACGGTCGGCGCCGGTCTCACCCTCCGGCAAAACGGAGCCGGACGCCGGCGGGACGGCGGCGCGGAAAGACGACCGGGCCGGGCCGGTGGACGCGGCCGGGTCCGCAGCCGGGCCGGTCTCCCAGGATGCCGCAGTGGAAGACGAGGCGCAGCCGATATACGCCGGCGTCATGGAGCTCGCGTCGGTCTATCCTGCCAACCTGATCAATCCCAAGTACTGGGACGACCCCCTGTGGGCGGGCTCCACGCCCTTCGGCGGCCCCGGCCTGCCGGACGGGTATGAGTTCGTATCCTCCCGCGACCAGACCGTCGCGCCGGGGGAGGGCAGTCCCGCCGTCCGCATAATCATCCCGGCGCTGGCGCTGGACTCCGGGGTGGCCGAACTGGGCGTGCTCGACCTTGGAGACCATCTCCAGTACGAGACGCCGGACAACACGGTCGGCCACATTCCGGGCACTGCGAACCCCGGCCAGGCGGAGCGCGGGTGGTACTTCGGGCACCTGCAGAGCTTCCTGCAGGGCGAGGGAAGCGTCTTCCGCCGCCTGCCGGAGATAGCGGAGCTGATCCGGGAGGACCCCGTCGACGTCACCCTCGTGACGGACGACGCGGAGTACCTCTACCGCGTCGTGGCCACCGAGCAGCTCCACCAGGACGACCTGTACGTCACCGGAGCGTCCAGCTCGCTGATAACCTTGGTTACCTGCTGGCCGCCGAGCGCTTACGACCGCCGCATACTGGTCCACGCCGAGCTGATCGCCGTCAAGCGCGCGTGAGCCTGCATTACGGATTGTAGATGTCCTCCGCCGATACGCTTACGGCGCTCTTCGTTCCGGGAGCGCATCCCCGGCGGGTCTGAGCTCAGCGGCAAATGGAAGAGCGCAGCGCGCATCCCAAAGCGACGGAAAGAAAAACCGGCGTGAAGGACGAAGCCGGCATCGCCAAGCCCGACTCATTGCTGGCGTGGCTGCTGGCGCTCACCCTGGTCTTCGCCGTAGTCCAGATAACGTTCGGCGGCGTGGTGCGCGTTACCGGTTCGGGCGACGGATGCCCCGACTGGCCCCTCTGCTTTGGCAGCCCGCTGCCCCCGCTCGAGAAACACGCTCTCATAGAGTGGTCGCACCGCGCCGCGGGCACGGTCGTGGGCATCGCCGCGCTGGCCGCCGCGCTGCGCGCGTGGACGCGGAAAGGCCGCAATTACAGGACGGCGTGGCTGTCGGCGGCGGCCCTGGCGCTGGTCGCAGTGGCCGGGGGACTGGGCGGGACGGTGGTGCTGAGCGAACTGGACCCGGGGCTCAGGGCGCTTCACCTAGTGGTGGCGGAGGCGGTGGTGCTGGTGACGGCTTTTGCGCTGGCCGCGGCGGCCTGGCCCTATGGCGCCGGCCCAGGTCATGGCGTCTACGGCCGCGGCCTGGCGCGGCTCATCCTGCTGGCCTCCCTCGCCGCGCTGTTGGCCATTCTGTCCGGCGCCGACACCGTCTGGCGCGGGGCTGGCGCGGTCTGCCACGCCTGGCCGTTGTGCGGCGGCGAGGTTATCCCGCAGTCGTCCCTGGCCTGGTCGCAGATGTCTCATAGGATCGTATCGTTCGTCGCGGCGCTAATCGTTCTGCACGCTTCGGCCAAGGCGTGGCGCGTCGCCGAGCGCGGCTCTCCGGAGCGATGGTGCGCGACGGCCGCGCTGGCTCTCATGGCGGCGCAGATAGTGGTCGGCGCCGCAAACCCGTGGACGGGATTCGAGGAGTGGGCCAGGGCGTTGCACCTCAGCCTGGCGACCATGCTGTGGGCCGCCCTGGTGTTCCTGCTGGCGTTGTTGTCGAGGCGGCCCGGCCGGCTGGCCGGCGAGGACGTTTCCACCGGCTCGTGAGATATCTACGCGGCCGTTGCCGAGCCTTCGTCGCGGTCGTTATTCGTTGCCGGGTTGCGAACCCGGTCTCATGAATAGGGAATGGTCGGTTTCCGCGGGCCGGCCGGCGCCGGGCGCTTCCCGCCGGGGCTCGTCCTGCACGACGTTCTCAGCGGGATCCGGCGGCTGGGACGCTTCGGGGACAGGCGCGGCGCGTTTTGGCCGCGTTGCGGCCGGGCTCGTCTCCTCGAGTTTGGCGGCGGAGCCGCGCGGCTGCCTGTCGCTGTCGGCGGCGGATAGCGTTAGGCGCCCGTCCCTGAAGCGGTAGATGTCGTCCGCAAGGTCCAACAGCGTCTGGTCGTGAGTGGTGGCGATGACGGTCATGTTCTCGTTGTCGACCATCTCCCGGAACAGGCCAAAGATAGATGCGGCGTTTCCCGAGTCCAGCTCTCCGGTCGGCTCGTCCGCCAGCAGCAGGTCGGGCTGCATGGCGATGGCGCGAGCTATGGACACTCTTTGCTGTTCTCCCCCCGACAGCTCGAACGGCCTGTGGCGCGCCCTGCGTTCCAGTCCGACGATCTCGAGAACCTCGTGCGCCCTCCTGACCCTTTCCCGGCTGCCCACGCCGGATATTCTGAGCGGCAGCTCCACGTTTTCATATGCCGAGAGCAGCGGCAGCAGGGCGAAGGACTGGAAGACGATGCCGATGCGCCGTCTTCGCAGATCGTTGACGTCTCTTTCGCCGAAAGTCGCCAGGTCCCGGCCCTCGAAGAGCACGGATCCCTCCGTGGGCGCGTCGAGGCCCGCCACCAGGTTGAGCAGGGTGGTCTTGCCGGAGCCGGAGCGTCCGACGAGCGTTATGAACCGACCGCGGGACACCTTCAGGTCCACGTTTCGCAGCGCGTGGACCTGGTCTGCGCCAATCCCAAACACGCGAGACACTCCCCGCGCTTCGACGATGGGCATCTGTTGGGAACTGCTCGGGCCGGACAATTCGTCAGTCTCCCGATTCCAGGGTGACCTTGCCGTCCTCCATGGACGCCCGCATCCGCCGCTCAACCTCGAGTTGGTCGAGCATGTGGCGCGGGATCTGGACGGCGCCGCTGGAATCGACGATCAGGTACTCCCTGGTGCCCGCAGCCTCGCCGCCGATGCGCTGGTCGAAGGAGACCTCCTGCACCGTCTCGGCGCTGGTCTTGCCGTCGCGAATGGCTATGGCCCTTCCCACGCTGGTGGCGATTGCGGGGTCGTGCGTCACGATCACGATGGTCGTTCCGAGCTCCTGGTTGAGTTCATTGAGGAGTTGCAGGGCCTCTGCCCCGGTCTCGTTGTCGAGTTCCCCCGTCGGCTCGTCCGCCAGCAGGAGGGGCGGCCGGTTGGCGAGCGCCACCGCGATGGCGACGCGCTGCTGTTCTCCGCCCGACAGCTGGGCCGGCCGGTGCTTGGCGCGGTGCGATAGGCCCACCATTTCGAGAAGCCGCGGCGCCCACTCCCTGCGTTCGTAGTCCGGCGCACCCGCAAGCAGCATGGGCAACTCGACGTTTTCGAGCGCGTTCAGGTACGGAAACAGGTTGCGGGAGGTGTCCTGCCACACGAAGCCGACTCCCTTCCGGCGGTAGTCCACGACCTCCTGGCCGCTCATGTGCAACAGGTCGAATCGTCCGACGTTCACCCTGCCGGCGGAAGGCGTGTCGTAGCCGGCAAGGATGTTCAGCAGAGTGGACTTCCCGCTTCCCGACGCCCCGACGATGGCGATGATCTCGCCAAGATCGACCGTCAGGTCTAGGCCGCGCAGCGCGACGACCTCCAGGTCGGCCAGCTTGTAGATCTTGTACAGGCCGCTGCAGGAGATGTATGTCTCTTCACTGGTGGTCATGTGAGCTCGTCGTGGGACTGTTCGTTGGGACTATCTTATCCCGGCGCAGTGGCGCCGTACGCCGGGGAGAGGCGGCGGCTCATTCTCCGGACCTCATCACGCTGTAGATGGCTGTCCTGTAGACGGCGATCACGAGGGCGGCCATCACTGCGGCGAACACCACGGCGAAGAGGCCGAAGGTGACGGCGAAGCCGCTCCAGTCGATCTCCAGCAGCATAGGAGGCGTAACGGAGCCCGTCGCCGACGTGTTCGCCAGGTACGGCATGACGATGGCGCCGACGCGCAGCCCCAGGAAGATGCCGAATCCGACTGCAGAGCCGATCACGAGCAACTGCTCGATCAGTGCCAGGCCGGTCAGCTGGTTCATCGACATGCCGGCGGAGCGCATGGTGGCGAACTCTCCCCTGCGGGCGGCGAAGGAGATGCGCGTATGCACCGAGAAGCCTATCGCCGCCACGATCAACACGGTTATGAACGCTAGCCCCAGCAGCGCCTTCCATCCGGCCGACACCAACGGGTCTATGGCGGCGCGCTCCAGAACTTCCGTGCGGTCGACTATTTCCCTGTGCCGTGCCCCGCGGGACTCGATTGCCGCCGCAAGGTCATCACGGGCGACCGGCCCGCCGGAGCTGATCCAGAACTCGTTCGGCGACCGCTCGATGAAGGGGCTGGAGGTGTTGACCCGCCTGTGGAGCGCTTCTGCGTCTACGACCAGGAACGGGCCGTCCTGCGGGTCCATCGTCGGGAAGTAGCGGACCAGCTCAACCACCTGTACCCGGAACACCGTGGATAGCGTGGAGGACTCCACCACGTCGCCCGGCATGATGCCGTACGAGTCGGTGAAGGACTCCGTGGCAAGGGCGGGCAGCGGCTGGGAGAGGTCGGCGGCTGAAAATCCCCTTGCCTCACTACGCGTTCCCTGCGTCCACCTGAATCTGCCCACGCCGGGTATCGGATCGCCGTTGACGTCCACCGCGACGGTGAATGCGTCCCCGACCGATCTGCGGCCCGTCCGCAGTTCATTCCAGCCTTCGACGGAACTGAAGTCCTCTATCGTCACCGGCTCCGCTTCGCCCCGCCGGTGGGCCGAGACGTCATCTATCAACAGCTGGCCCGGCGCAAGGTTGTCGAAGGAGGTCAGGCCTACGTAGTGGAGGTAGATCGGCGGTTCGGGGTGAAGCGCTCTGCGCCCTATCGGGTTTATTCCGGCTCCGATGCGGCACCACGTCCGGCCGCCTTCGCTTGCCGCCTCTTCGCACCTGAATACTGAGGAGGCGGACTCCGGCGCGAGTGAACCGAGCCGGATGGAGAAGTACCTGTCGTTGGAATCGCTCAATCGTGCAATGACGTTCACGTCCGGCTTCGGGCTTCCGGTGGACAGTCTCACGCTGAGCCGGTGCGTCCCGTCGGGCAGTCTCAGCGGAGGTTCATCGTCCACCTTCAACCTTGCGATTGCGCCGGACAGGCCGGAGAGTATGAAGTCATCCCGCTGGTAGGCGACCGAGGCGAAGTCTTCGGGGTCGACCGCGAGCAGGTCGAACGTGGCGAAGTTCAGGCCTCCGACGGGGAAGCTGCGCTGCCGGTTCACCGTTGCCACGGTTTCCACGCCGTCCACGCCGGAAATGACGTCCTCCACGGAGTAGCTGTCTCCTCCGGACGGCATGATGAAGGAGGTTATCCTCAGGTCCGCCCCCGACTCGTACATCGCCCTGTCCTGCGCGCTCCTTTCGAGGGTGGAGGCGAAGGTGGAGGCGAAGACTCCCAGCGAGGCCCCCAGTATGAGCAGCAGGCCGAGCTGCATGTAGCGGGCGGGGTTGCGCGACATCTGCCATATGCCGAGTACGACCGGAAGGGGCGCAAGGCCGCGCACGTATGGGCTGCCAAGCAGCTTGCCGAGCGCATCGAGAAGCATGGGAAAGACCCTCAGCAGCGCCAGCGCCGCGGCGACCAGGAAGATGGCGGGGGCGGCAAGTATCAGCTGGTTGACGGCCGTCTCGCCGAAGAGCCTCGTGGCCACGAATGACCCCTGCTTGGTGAGCTGCCAAAAGAGGAAGATGACGAGGCCGAGGAAGCCGACGTCGAGGTAGTAGCGCTGCGCAAGGGCCAGGCGGTTTGGCCGCGCCCTGCCGCGTCGTTCCCCCAGCAGCCCGATGCGCGACGCGCGTACTGCGGGAACCATCAGCGCCAGTAGCGATAGACCTGCGCCCAGGGCGGCGAGACGGTACGTCTCTCCGGTGAGCCGCACCGGCAGCGCCGCGCCGGCGTTGAGGTCTCCCATGCCGGGAGTCAAGCCGATCAGGCTGACGGCGGCAAGCGCCAGGAACGGGCCTATGGCGAGCGCGGCCACCGCCAGCAGGGCCGCCTCCACCACGAAGACTGCGAGTATCTGTAGCGAAGTGGCCCCCCGCGACCTCAGCAGCGAGATCTCCGGCTTCTGCGCGTCGACGAGCATAGACCCCAGCGTGACGACGTAATAGAGGGTCACCATTACGATCAGGATAAGCACGATGAACATCGGCAGGCGGTTGAAGAAGAGCTGTATCTCGAACTCCTCCAGCGCGCCGGGCAACTCGCTTCTGAAGCGGAAGCCGTCCACGTAGGCCCTCAGCTCCCCGGTCAGGTAGTCGATCGAGCCGCGGATGCGCGCCGTGTCGGTCGGGTGGATGCTGGACTCGTTGGTATCCAGCAGCCAGGCGTACTCGGCGCCCATGCTGGGGAAGTAGCCGGCGAGAGAGCCGCGCAGCGTCTCCTCCGGCACAACGACGTTTGCGAAGTCCAGGGTCGTGCCGCGATAGCCGAATGAGTCCCGCCAGATTCGCCAGACCGGGTCTTCCTCGTCCGCAACCTCGTATATGCCCGTGACCATGGCGTCGACGTGGCTGCGTTCCTCTTCCCAATAGGGCCTCGCCGAAATTACCGAACCCACGTCCAGGCCAAACATTGCGGCCGTCTCTTCGGATATAAGGCCCTGGATGGCCAGCGTTTCGACGCCGGGCGGCAGCTCTGCGACGGGAGCGGGCCCGGCCCCGCGCACTATCTCTATGCGACGTTCACGTTCGGGTACCGTCAGGAATGAGATGCGGCGGCAGTCGCACTCGATCAATTCCGACGGCGAGCCGTCGGACGTGGTCAGGGCCGGCCTGTGGACGCACGGGCACTGGTTCGCGGGCACCATCGGTGGGGGATCGTTGAAGAAGAAGGTCCACGACCTGATGGCCATGTCCTTGCTGTGCAGGTGCTTCGCCATCGGCCCGACGACGCGGTTGTCCACGATGCCGGTAATCGAACGGTGCCCGGCCTCGTCGACCGGTCTGACGGATGCGTCTACGAGCAGGTCGAGCTGAGTTTCGGGGTAGTCGGCGAGCGTCCTTCTCAGGCCCAGCTCTCTCAGGCTGTCGAAGTAGACGCTCGAAGTCGCCATGATGGTTACCGCCAGCACGACGCCAATGACGACGGCAGTCAGCAGCTTCCAATGGGCCAGACCTCTCTTGAGGATCAGTTGTAGCGAGGTTGCGAGCACGTTCTCCGCCTAGCCCCTGGCGCTTGTCAGCTCGTGCACGGGCAGCCTTGGATATGCGCGCCGCAGCGCGGCGATCGCCACCGTGGTCGTGACCGCCACCACTGCCACGACTACGGCCGCCGCCGTCCAGTTCGTCTGAAGGATGAATGGCGGCACGAGCGCCCTGCCCGACTCGGTGTGGGCGATGCTGGACACGGTGATCGTGCTCACGACCACTCCCGACGCCAGTCCAAGCGCCAAGCCCAAGACGGCGACTGTGGCGTGTTCCATCACCGTCAGGAGCAGGAATGACCGGCGGGTGAAGCCGAGGGCGAGTATGAAGCCCGACTCGTGGCGCGTGCGGTTCTGGTGCGCCGTGATGTAGGTGACGTAGCCCAGCGTGACGGCCACCAGCGCGATCACTATCGCCACGTAGCCCATGCCGCGCCAGCCCGCCACCACGAGAGGGTCTATGAGCGATTTCTCCAGTAGATCGGTACGGTCCACGATGTTGGCGATTATGAACACCTGCCTGGCCGCCTCTTTCGCCTCCGCCTCCCTGCCCGGCACGGCCGAGATTATCGCCTCGTTTGGATCGAACGGTTCGGGAAGCCGGATCGACATGAAGTCATACAGGGCGCCGACGTCGACGATCAGGTACGGCGAAATGTTGGGGTGCATCGTCGGGAACATCTCGACCGTGCCAACGACCTGGACGGGTGCGATCTGCCCGTCCACTTCAATGACGATCGGCTCATGCAACGGCGACTGGGTCCTGGCGCTGAAATTACGCGATGCAAGCGCCGGTATGGGGCCCTCGTTGGTCGAACGGTAGATGCCGCGTATGCCGGCGTTTACGCCTCTACCCAAGCTCACGCTGGCGACGCGTTTGCCTTCGAACGGGCCGACGTGGCCTCCCGCCTCCAACTCGGTAGCCAGCGAAAAGTGGGTGTCCAGCCCCTCGGACGTGGGAAGGCCGGTCCAGAACTCCTCCAGCTCGAAGTCCAGCAGCAGCGTCTCGGCGCCTCCCGCAGAGACGGCCGTCAAGTCGTCCATGAGAAGCGTGAAGGGCTCTCCGGAGTCAGGGCCCGCGGGCTCGAAGACCTGGATCGAGACCAACTCGACCGGCTCGGGAAGAAAGCCGAGATTGGCCGTCATGCGCGTCCACTGCCCCTCAAGTTGTCCGAACGTGACGGTGTCCGTGGCCCCGTTTGCGCCGCGCAATGCGATCCACAAGAAGGTGTTCTGCACCCTGGGCGCGGCCTTGGCCCAAATTGCCAGCGACTGCGCGCCGGGCGGCAATTCAATCGTCTTTGGCGATACGTCTGCGTGTATTTGGTCCAGCAGCGCGTCGAGTGGCAGATCGGCGAAGTCGTCCCGGAACCAGGACACCTGCGGGAACTCAACGGGGTCGAGCGCCAGCAGGGAGAAGTAGGCTCCCTCTCCCGTGGTGCCGGTGCGCCCGTTGGTGCGGTAAACCGGCGTCGCCCTTTCCACCGCGACGTGGGACTCCAGTAGCCTGAGGTTATATTCATTTGCGGGATAGTTCGTGTTGCCCGGCGTCACTCGCAGATCGCCTGCCGTGGCGTATGAAATGCGGTCTACGTTCGAGCGTTCCAGCGTCGATGCGATGGCGCCGGACATCACGCCGAGACCGCCGGCCAGCACGATCAGGATGACCGGCCAGGCGTACCAGTACGGACTTCGTCCCAGCCGCCAGAAACCGAGCGCCAGCCAGGCGTTGGTCGTCTTGCCGGCGAACCAGCCGGCCGCCTTCGCCGCAGCCGGGAATACCCGCAGGTAGACCAGCGCGGCGCCAACGAGAAATATCGCCGGAAAGAACAGCAGGGTCATGTCTGCGCTGCGTTCCTGCCCCTCGCCCGCCACTACGGAGCCGCGCTGGCTCAACTCCCACCACACCAGCCCGCCAAGCGCCAGGATGAGCACGTCCAGGAAGTAGCGCTGGAAGAAGGGCGGGCGGTCCGGCCTAGCCTCTCCCGTGCGGATTCCTTCGACTACGCTCCGCCTGGCTTCGGAAATCGTGGGAACTAGAAGGATTACGAATATCGCGATCCCTGCCCCCAGGGCCCACGCCCAGGACACCCAGGAGAGCTCCACCGGCAGGGGGCCGCCGCCCGTCATGGCGTTGTAGACCGGCAGCCGCCCGATCTGCGAAACGGCCAAAAGCGCTATGAGTGGCGCGAACAGGGCCGGTATGCCGACCATCAGGGCGGACTCCATCGACTGTATGGAGACTATCTGCCAGTAGTTCAGGCCCCTGCTTCGCAGCATCAGGGTCTCTGCCGCTCTTCGCCTGGCGAGCAGGCCGCCAACCAGCAGCAGGTAGTACGCGATGGCCGCAAGTGAGAGAGCCGCCAGGAGCAGCATCGGAATTCGCGCAAAGAGAAGGCGGCGGCCCAGCTCGATAAACGAGTTGTCGAGTGCGGTAATCAGGCTGGCGCGCACGACGTCAGTCTCGATCTGCGCCTCGAAATCGTCCGTTAGCCGAACGATGTCACGGGCCTCCATCTTCCCCAGGGCCGCATGGTCTACGTACAGAAACCACGAATAGCTGCCCGGAAGCCCGCCGTGTGCGGCCCCGACGCCCTCGATGATCGAGTCCCCGGCGGTGAATAGAGGAAGAGGCGGCAGGCGCTCTTCCACCGAGGCCGCCGGAGCGATGATCGGAATGGCAAGGTCCAGCCAGTATTCGTCTTCCGGGTCTATTACGTTGAACGCGCCGGTGATCCGGGCCCTAACGTAGCCGGACCGCGCTTCCTCGGCGATGTTGATGATGACGTCGCCGACCTCCACGCCCAGGATGTCGGCCCTGGGCGCAAAGACGGCCACCTCTACCAGCGGGGCGCCCCGTTCGAAAACCACGTTGGGGCTGGGGTGGCGCCCCTCGACGTACCTGACCTTCTCTTCCAGCCCGCTGATGAGGTGAAAGTGGCTCCTCGAGTCATCGTGCTGCTCCCTTACCGCCAGCCCGTCCTGGTTCCATAGATGCGACCTGGACTTGACGAATCGCGTCTTGCCGGTCACCACGCCCTGCGTGTGCTTCTCGGCCGCTGCGTCTACGGCTGCGTCCGTTCTTTCATAGGGGTCTCTTTCGAGGGGCAGCCAGCTCGAGTTTACGTGCAGCGCCGTCCTGGACTGGCCGAGGACCTCCAGCCTGTGCTGCACGCCCACCTTTTCCAGCGAGCGCAGGTATACGGGAGCCGCGGCGGTGACAACGGCCGCAACTATGGTCGCGACGGCCGCGCCTGCCAGCAGGCGCCTGTCGTTGCCGGCACGCCTGAGTATGTACAGTATGAGATTCACGCGGCGCGTTTCTTCAAGGTTTCACCGGACTGTTGGCCTATACTCGCTTCACCGGAGCCGTTGCGGGCAGGTCTCCCGTCAAGGCCCAAGCGTCTTTCGCATCGCTCATTCTTCGCCGCATCCGCAAAGACCGCTTTCCTGCAATCGTGATCAACGCCAAGTTTCTCGTCCTGCCGGCCGCCGCGGTACTTGCGGGCTGTTCCGCCGTGGGGCCCCTGCAAACGGCGACGCCCCGGAGCAATTTCCAAGCGCCTCTGTCGGAAGCGCCGAAGGCAATTCCAACCGCCACGGCTCTTCCACCCTCGCCGGCCGCTACGGCTGCGCTCGCCGCGCAGGAAGTCGTCCTTTCAACCCCCACGCCGGCGCACTTCCCAGTTGACGGCCCTCCACCCGTGGAGGGTATGAGCATCCCCGACATGATCGACTTCGTGCGCCCTTCGGTGGTGCAGATCGCCGTCACCATTTCCGGCGCCACCCGTCCGAACGTTGGTACGGGCATTATCTACGATGCGGATGGACATATCCTTACCAATTCCCACGTAGTTGACCGCGCCCAGGTGATCAAGGTATCCAAGGCGGACGGTGAAGTCATGACGGCTCGGCTGCTGCGGGAAGACCGTGTGAGCGACCTTGCGGTGCTGAAGATAGAGGCGGATGGACTCGTCGCGGCGCGGTTCGGAAACTCCGATGAACTGCGGGTGGGCGAGGAGGTGCTCGCCGTGGGGCACGCGCTGGGGCTTGATGGAGGGCCAACCGTCAGCAAGGGCGTGGTGAGCGCCCTCGACAGGGCTATCGTCAGCTCCTCCGGGCGGCAGCTCAGCGGCCTCATCCAGACCGACGCCGCAATCAACGAGGGTAACAGCGGAGGGCCGCTCGTGAATTTGCGCGGCGAGGTCGTCGGCCTCAACTCCGCCAGGATGAGCGCCGGGGAGGGAGTCGGCTTCGCACTGAACGTCAACGCTGTCCGCTCAACCGCCGCCATGCTAATCGCGCTGGGCCCGCTCCCGCCGCCGGGCTACCTCGGCGCGTTCGGGATCGACATTCGCCCGGCGCTGGCCGCCGCCCTGGGTCTGCCGGTACGGGTCGGGTTCGGCGTCACCCAGGTCGACGAAGGTTCCCCGGCCGATGGGGCCGGAATACAGGACGACGACATCATCATTCGCGTCGATGATAAGGATATAACCGGCGGCGCAGACCTCAACGAGTTCCTGAGACTACACGCCGCAGGCGAGTCCGTCGTCGTCGTTGTGGTCAGGGGCAACTACTTACAGGGGTTCAAACTCCACCGCGTCGACGTCACGCTCGGCGAGTCTCCTTGACTTAGCGCCGGTAGCCGCGCCGTTGTCCAAAAGCGCCGACGGCGCAATAGGGGCGTTGTGACTGGGAAATGTAACCATAGCGGCGGTTGGAGCGGCCCATCGCACGCGAGGAACGCGGCCGGATGCCCGTAGCCCAACATTGGCCCATAGTCCTCCCGGCGGTCATCCGCAGGGCGGCCGGGTAAACCCACGGCATGAGAAACTCGGACAAGCGTCATAGAAAGTTGCGCCGCGCGCGCTTTACCGCGTTCAGGCGAATCGGGCTCGCCACTTCCGGCTCTCCGGTCGCCGGTGAGACGACCTTGTGCATCGCCTACATGTGCCCCTGGGCCCACGCCTGCGGCTCCGCCACTCCCCGCCCGGCGCTGGTGAACCAGCGCAAGTGCCATCGCAGGTTCCCGCCGGAGGCCCGGCCGCGCTCCGGCCTGTCGGCTCACGCTCTCGACCTGCTGGCCCGCGACAGGGACAGGGGCGCGCCGCTGGGCGCGGTGACAACCTCGATCCTAGACCAGTTTCGTCCATCCGGGCCCAGCTCCAGCCTCAGCCGCAGACGGCCACCCATGCCGGCATTGGCGGAAGGCGGAGCCTCCCCCCGCCGGCGAAGATAGCCGCGCCGACGGCAGCCTCAATAGGGACGGGGCGACGTCTATTTCGTTCTCAGGCCGGTTCGCGCTGTAGAATCGTGCTGCCATCAGCGAACGAATCTGCACCGGGAGGGCGAAATGACAGTCAGGGTCGGCAGCGGCGATTTCACGTACGAACTGGTAGAGGGCTGGGCCAAGCTGCCCGACGGATGGGTCTTCACCCAGGTGGCCGCAGTGGCCGTCGATGAAGACGACAACGTCTACGCCTTCAACCGTTCCGAACACCCCGTGATCGTCTTCGACAGGGACGGAAACTTCATCCGCGCATGGGGCGAGGGCCACTTTCCCAACGCACACGGCCTCTGCTTCGCCAATGACGGCACAATCTGGCTGGCCGACAACGGAGACCACACCGTAAAGCGATTCACCAAGACAGGCGAGCACATTATGACGCTCGGTACGAAGGGCGTAGAGGCGCCCGAGGGCGAACCGTTCAACAAGCCCACCGACACGGCAGTCGCCTCCAACGGAGACCTCTACGTCTCCGACGGCTACGGCAACACGCGAATCCACGTCTTCAGCGACGCCGGAGAGTACAAGTTCTCATGGGGACAGACCGAAGGGCTGCCCGGCGTCTGGGACGGTGACTTCAACCTCCCACACAACATCTGGATACACAAAGACCTCGTCTACGTCGCCGACCGCGAAAACCAGCGGATCCAGGCGTTCGACCTAAAAGGCAATCACGCCGACACGTGGACCGACTTCATACAGCCCACCGACATCTTCATCGACTCGAACGACATCGCATACGTCGGCGAACTGCGCAACCGGATGTCCATCTGCGACCTCAGCGGACGCGTCATCACGCGCTGGGGCAGGTTCCCCACCGACGAGCCCGGCATGTTCTACGCACCGCACGGCGTCTGGGTCGACTCCCACGGAGACCTGTACATAGGCGAGGTGCTGGAAGGCCAGCGCCTCCAGAAGTTCCGCCGGGTGAGGTAACGACCGGGCGCATCGCGCGCCGGTTCAAACCTATCCCCCACGCCCATGCCCAACACTCTCTACTACGGCGACAACCTAGACATCCTGCGGGAACATGTCCCCGACGAGTCGGTAGACCTCGTCTACCTCGATCCGCCGTTCAACTCCAACGCCTCGTACAACGTGCTGTTCAGGGAGAAGTCCGGCGAGGAGTCGCCGGCGCAGATCAGGGCCTTCACCGACTCGTGGGAGTGGACGCAGGAAGCCGAGCGCACCCTCGAGCACGAGATAATCTTCAACGCGGAGACTCCCGACAGCGTCAAGGAGATGGTCTCCGCCTTCCGGCAGTTCATCGGCAGGAACGCCATGATGGCATACCTCGTGATGATGACCCCCCGGCTGGTGGAGCTGCGCCGCGTCCTCAAGCCAACGGGCAGCATCTACCTGCACTGCGATTCGACCGCGAGCCATTACTTGAAACTGCTGATGGACTCTGTCTTTGGCGTCAAATTCTTTCGCAATGAGATTGCCTGGAAACGGGCGAACGCACACAATGACCCCAAG
Organism: Dehalococcoidia bacterium; assembly: GCA_963663555.2. GTDB lineage: Bacteria > Chloroflexota > Dehalococcoidia > Lucifugimonadales > Lucifugimonadaceae. The sequence goes on along the minus strand of CAXXNJ010000009.1, from coordinate 875 downwards.
AGGTACGGGCGTATTACAGACTCTATCCTGTATTACACCAAGAGCAATCAAGCTCAGTGGAATACTCAATACACACCCTACCGGGAGGAATACTACAAGTCCCACTTCTCCGTGGACGAGGATGGACGCTATTACAGGACGGCGCCCCTAGACGCTCCACGCCACGGACAGGGCAGCCCAAATCTTCTTTATGAATGGCAAGGAAAGTTGCCTGCTGCCACTAGAACGTGGGCAGTACGCCGCGAGATTATGCAGCAATACGAGGAAGAGGGCCGGTTACGCTATACGCGTACCGGAACGCCTACGCTAATCCAGTATGCGGACGAGATGCCGGGCGTTCCTCTGCAAGACAACTGGACTGATATACCACCGGTCAATCCACAGGCCAGAGAACGTCTCGGCTACCCCACGCAGAAGCCGCAGGCCCTGCTTGAGCGAATCATCCGGGCGTCGTCCAATCCCGGCGACGTCGTACTCGACCCATTCTGCGGGTGCGGTACGACCGTTGCGGCCGCCGAGAAGCTGGAGCGACAGTGGATAGGCATCGACATCACGCACCTAGCAGTGGCGCTGATGAAGAGCAGGCTCAAGAACTCGTTCGATATCGAGCCTGGAAGAGACTACGAGGTGGTCGGCGAGCCGGTAGACGTCGGCAGCGCAAGAGCCTTGGCCGAGCAGGACCGCTACCAGTTCCAATACTGGGCCATGTCCCTCCTCCAAGCGCGGCCCAGGGAACAGAAGCGAGGCGCAGACAGAGGCATAGACGGCCTGCTCTACTTCATCGACGGCCCGCGCCGCTCTACGCAGAAGGCCATCGTGCAGGTCAAGAGCGGCAGGGTGTCATCGCCCCAGGTACGCGACCTGGCGGGCACGGT
>CAXXNJ010000008.1:0-163956 GCA_963663555.2 Dehalococcoidia bacterium | reverse complement strand
TATGAACTTTTGGGAGGCGATCTGTTAACGCCGCCATCACCTTTTACGGCGCATCAACAGTCCCTGCGCAGGCTGGGAATTCGCCTCAGCTTGTACGTTGACAGCAATGGCCTAGGCGAAGTCTTCTTTGCCCCCTTTGACGTTGTCCTGTCCGACGTGGACGTGGTGCAGCCGGACATTATGTTCATCTCAAATGAGCGTAGCCACATCGTCACCGCCAGGAACGTACAAGGCGCTCCGGACCTTGTTGTGGAAATCCTGTCTCCCTCTACGAGCGGGCATGACTGGACGACGAAGCGCGAGCTGTACGGCCGCCACGGCGTCAGGGAATACTGGATAGTGGATACGGACGAAAGGACGGTGACGGCTTTTCTGCCGCGCGACGGCCGGCTGGAGGTGGTGAGAACCTTCCGGGAGGGCGACGAGCTGTCGTCGTTCGTGCTGGATGGGTTCTCGGTCGATCTTGGCAAGGTTTTCGAGGTAGGGCTTGGAGATCAGTGATGGTCGGCGCAAGAATTAAGGAAAGGGCGGGATACCTCACGCCCGTCGCAACCGGTCTGACGTTCTCGGACTATCTGGAGACCCCCGATGACGAGCGATACGAGTTACTCGGAGGCGATCTGTTAATGCCGCCATCACCGAATATCAGTCACCAGGCAGTACAGATGTCATTGGGCTCCCTCTTGTATTTCTGGGTAATGGAACGGCGGCTGGGTCAAGTCTTTTCCTCACCCTGCGACGTTGTGCTGTCGGACTCCGACGTGGTGCAGCCGGACATTCTGTTCATCTCGAATGAACGTAGGCACATAATCACCGGCGCCAACGTGCAGGGGGCGCCAGACCTGGTTGTGGAAATCCTGTCTCCCTCAACGAGCGGCCATGACTGGACGACGAAGCGCGAGCTGTACGGCCGCCACGGCGTCAGGGAATACTGGATAGTGGATACGGACGAAAGGACGGTGACGGCTTTTCTGCCGCGCGACGGCCGGCTGGAGGTGGTGAGAACCTTCCGGGAGGGCGACGAGCTGTCGTCGTTCGTGCTGGATGGGTTCTCGGTCGATCTTGGCAAGATTTTCGAGGTAGGGCTTGGAGATCAGTGATGGTCGGCGCAAGAATTAAGGAAAGGGCGGGATACCTCACGCCCGTCGCTACCGGTCTGACGTTCTCGGACTACCTGGAGACCCCCGATGACGAGCGATACGAGTTGGTCGGAGGCGATCTGATAATGGTTCCATCGCCGAATAAGGCCCACCAGTTGGCTCTGGCCGGGCTTAACTTCGGACTAGAGGCTTGGGTGAGAGAGAGGCGACGAGGGAAGGTCTTCTTTTCGCCGTTTGACGTCGTGCTGTCGGACTCCGACGTGGTGCAGCCGGACTTGCTTTTCATCTCCAACGCGCGGAGTCACATTGTGACTGACGACAACGTGCAGGGAGCCCCCGACCTGGTGGTTGAGGCGCTGTCTCTGTCCACGAGCGGCCATGACTGGACGACGAAACGCGAGCTGTACGGCCGGCACGGCGTGCGGGAGTACTGGATAGTGGATACGGACGAGCGGACGGTGACTTCGCTCCTGCCGCGCGAAGGCCGCCTTGAAGTGGCGCAGAGATACCGCGAGGGCGATGAGCTGACGTCCTCAGTACTGGCGGGTTTCTCAATTCGCGTTGCCGACGTCTTCGGCGCCTGACGAGGGAGTATCCCCACCCCCACTGTGCGGTAACTGCTGCATCACCTGTGGATGGAAGGCTTTCATGGCGCGATTCTTCAGGATTGACCTTGCTGGCCGCCAATCCTAATATCTGGTACAGCGAAGCCATCTCATCAAGTAGTCACTCGTAGACTCGGAAAGGCGTCCGTAATGATTGCAACGGAGACGCTACCTCAAACCGGTAGGGAAGTCAGGGAAGCCGCCCGTTTGGGGCGTTTTAGGCAGCCGACGTCGGGCGTGGCGCCGGGCTGCGTTCAGACCAACGTGGCGATTCTGCCCAAGGCGGACGCGTTCGACTTCCTGCTCTTCTGCCAGCGCAACCCCAGGCCGTGCCCGCTCATCGAAGTGTTGGAGCCGGGCCAGACCGAGGCGTTGCAGTCGGCCCCCGGTTCGGACATACGGACCGACGTCGGCCTGTACCGCGTCTACCGCCACGGCGAACTGGTTGACGAGCCTGACGACCTGCTTTCGGTGTGGCAAGACGATTTCGTGACCTTCCTGCTGGGTTGCAGCTTCACCTTCGAGCACGCGCTGCTGCGGAACGGCATCACGCTGCCGTACTTCGGCACAGACAAGGGCTGCTCGATGTTCGTCACCAACATCGATACGACCCCGGCCGGGCCGTTCCATGGCCCGCTGGTCGTCTCACAGCGCTGGATACCGTCCGACAAGGTCGTCCGCGCCGTGCAGGCGACGTCGAGGTTCCCGGCGGTGCACGGTGCGCCCGTTCACGTGGGAGACCCCTCGGTGATCGGCGTTGCCGACGTTCTCGATCCGGACTTCGGCGACTCGTGGGAGCCGGGTTCCCCCGACGACGTGCCGGTTTTCTGGGCGTGCGGCGTGACTCCCCAGGCGGTGGCGATGGCCTCCAAGCCGGAGTTGATGATCACCCACTCGCCGGGCCACATGTTCGTTACCGACCTGAAGGACGAGGACTTCGCGGTAATCTGATTTCCGGCTCTGCCGCCAACACCCGCGTGGTCTATGAATCCCGCCAAGTGACAATACGAGGAATGAACTGATGCCCGAACGCACAATCGAAGACATCATCTTGCAGAACGACACGCGCAACATGACCTCGTTGCGGCCGCATCTGCCGGCCGACTTTGCTACGGAGGCGGCGCAGTTGCTGCTTGACCACCCCGGCAAGGTCCTCATCGTTACCGGCTTCTACATCCTGGCCGCCGACGCGCCGGAGACGGACGGGCCGCCGGGCGCAGCAGGCGTCGGAGAAGCCCTGTCGCAGCTCGGATACGAGGTGGCGTACGTCACGGACAAGTACTCGAAGGCTGCGATGGAGTCGAACGCCTGCGGTAAGGAGGTGATCGAGTTTCCGGTTACGACGCACGTCGAATCGGCGCGCTTCGCCAACGAGCTGATCCAGGACTGGGCCCCCACCTGCCTTGTGGCGATCGAACGGGCCAGTCTCGTAGGCGACGGTACATACCGCAATTGGAAGGGCCTCGACTTCTCCGAGTACAACGCCAAGATCGACCACCTCTTCGACCAGCACCCTTACTCGGTTGGAATCGGCGACGGAGGAAACGAGATCGGGATGGGCAACCTGCGCAGCGTCATACCCGACCAGGAAGGTCTGCCCGACGATCCGAGCGTCACGACGACCACGAAGCTCATCATCGCCAGCTGTTCCAACTGGGGCGGCTACGGACTTGCCGCGGCCCTGTCACTGCTGAAGGGCAAGAACCTGCTGCCCTCCGTGGCGCAGGGCCACCAGTGGGTGAAGGACACCGTGGCGGCGGGCGCCGTCGAGGGAATGTCGGCTCAGCACAAGGACTGGGTGGACGGACGGTCGCCTGAAGAGGACGCCGTCTGCCTGCGCGACCTGCACGACCTGCTGGCGTCGAAGGGCCTGTAGCCTTCCGCCTTAGCCGGCGCATCGGACGTTAGGACGGCGGACGGCTCCGGCCGGGCACGAGAGGCCGGTCGATCCATGCTTGGATTTGCGCGCGCTCCTGCTTGAGCGGCGCCCGCGGCTCCGCCGGGGAGACCCTCGCGGGTCAATAGATTGGCGCTTGCAGTTCGGGTGTAAGGCGGCCAGTTCACGGCAGTGCAGGAGGTAGACGACATGGCCAGGAGTTGGGATAGGGCAGGCGGCGAGCAGCCCCGGCCGGCCCGTGACGTGGACATAAGGTACGGGCATGGCTTGCTGAAGGCCGAGAGCGCCGGATGGCCGCGCTACGCCGCCGTATCGACGCCGACGGCCTGGCGCGTTGCACAGCCGTTCATCTCCCAAGCGCCGGCCGGGGTCGGAATAGTGGACTACCTCGACTGGGCGCACCTGGAAGAGGCGACCCGCAGTCTGCCCGATGACGCGGAGTTGATAGTGGGCATCGGCGGCGGCGTACCGCTGGACGCGTCCAAGTACGTGGCGCTTAGGAAAGAGCTGCCGCTCGTTCTCGTGCCGTCAATAGTTTCGACGGGGGCCATAATTCACGCCATGTTCGCCAAGTGGGAAGGGCGGCTAATAATCGCGGAAGGAGAGATGCCGTTTTGCGATTGCGAGCGCGTGCTGGTCGACTATGACTACGTGCTACAGGCGCCGGAGTACCTGAACACCGCCGGACTGGGCGACGTGCTATGCGGCTTTGCGGGCATAGCGGAGTGGCGCTACAACGCAGCGCGCGGCGACGCCCCGCCGGTGGACGAAGAGGCCGTTGCGTCAACCTTGGCACACCATCGCGAGTTGACGGAGGGATTCCCCAAGACGCTGGACGCCGGCGGAAATCTCACGCCGGAGAGCGTCAAGTTCATCACGCAGGCCGTGCAGGACCGGGACGACCGGATGCTCGTGAGTCCCCATGCGCCCGGCGCCGACCACGCAATGATGATCGTCTTTGAGTTGGTAGCCGACCGGCGGCTCGTCCACGGGGAGTTGACCGCCCTGGGCGCCGTGATCGCCGCCTGGGGCACGGGGCAGCACGAGGAGCTGGTAGAACGTCTGGAGCAATGCAGGGTGCGTTTCCGGCCCACGGACATCGGGTTGACGCGCGACGAGTTCCGGCAGATATGCGAGGACGCTGCGCCGTACCTGCGGGGCCGCGGCGTGGACACGATCATCGTCAAGGAACCCGTCGTCGGTGAGAGGTTCGACGCGCTCTGGGAGTACCTGGAGGGGGACCGGGCTGCATCTTCCAGCGCGTAGGCGGTCGTCGCATCGAGGTGCGCGAGATGCGGCCGGAGCGGAGCGGCCGGGCGCTTTCCGCAGTGGCGCTTAGGCGTCCGCGCGCTCGATGGTTTCGTACAGGCAGTCATGCTGAGGCTCTTTAGCGACACTCGTCTAGCGGCGGCATTGATTCCGCCGTTGCTGTTCCTGTCGGCTGCTGCTGCGGGGTGCTCTTTCTCGTCTATTGCGCCTACGCCCACGCGTCCGCCGCCGCTTCCCACGCCGGACCGGCTCTACACGCCTACGCCTCTCTCAGCCGCCGCCACGCCCCCGGCCCCCGGCTCGTCGGGAGAGCCTGGAGAGCCTGGAGAAGAAGATCGCCCCGGCGCTGCTTCACGCGCTCCGAGTGTGCCCGGCAATCCGGGGCCCACGCCCGGGGCGGACGGCGAGACACCGCAAGGGACGGGCGGCTCAGGCCAGGGCGGCGCTGCTACGCCGGCAACCGCCGCCACTGTCGAGGAACAGGCGCGGCGCGTGATGGAGTCGATGTTCACGGCCAGCGGTCGAGTAAATCCCGGCGCGGTCGCTTCGGCCGCAGTCATCGACCATCCCGGCCTCGTGCCGGTACTCATCGAAGCGGCGGCGCGCACGTTCGACTATGAGACCGCCATAGAGATTGCCAACTCGCTGGAACGGATAACGGGAGAGCGCGTCGGCGGCGACTTCGTGCTCGTTGCCCCGTGGTTCGAGTGGATGGGTCGGCAGGAAGATTTGCCGGAGTTGCCCGGATTCGACGCATGGAAGGGCGAGATATACGGAGTTATCGACCCGTCGTTCAGGGAATTCTTCTACGAGGGAGTGAAACATACCGTTCCCTTGTGGTCGCCGATGTGGGGCGGCGTGAGGAAGGACGGGATACCGCCCCTCGAGAACCCGAAGGTCATCCCCGCCTCGGAGGCGGACTACCTCGAGGCGGATGAGCCGGTCTTCGGCATCGTGGTGAACGGCGAGGCGCGCGCTTACCCCTGGCGCATCATGGCGTGGCACGAGCTGGCCAACGACGTCGTGGGGGGCAAACACATTTCCGTCGTGTTCTGAACGCTCTGCGGTCTGGGCATCGTGTACGACGCCGAATTCGACGACAAAACCTGGTCGTTCGGCACCTCCGGCTGGCTGTGGCAGAGCAACAAGCTGATGTACGACCGCTTCACAAACACCCTTTGGCACTCACTGACGGGGGAGCCAGTGATAGGGGAGCTCGTCGGCTCCGGCCTGAAGGCGCCGATGCTGCCGGTGACGGTACTCGCGTGGGAAGAATGGGCGGCCCGCTACCCCGGCTCCACCGTCTTGTCGCTGGACACGGGGCATCGCCGGCCATACCTGGCGCCGGGGGAGCCCGGTTCCGCCTACTACGAGTACTTCAGTTCGCCGGGCAAGATGTTTCCCACGTTCGAGGATGACGAGCGGCTGCCGGTCAAGGACCGGGTGCTGGGGCTGACCTTCGACGACGTTGCAAGGGCTTATCCAGTAGATTCCGTGACGGAGCAAGGCGTCATCAACGACCGAGTTGGCGGGCAGGACGTCCTTGTTACCGGCCTGCCCGGCGCCGGAGCGGTGCGCGCGTTCGATCCGCAGGGCCGGACGTTCGGGAAGCGCGATGACGGCGGGGAGCTGGTGGACGAGGACGGGGGGCTCTGGTCTATCGAGGAGCGCGGACTGGTCAGTTCCGACGGCTCAGTCACGTTGCCGCGGCTCCCGGCGAGGGAGTTGTTCTGGTTCGCCTGGACGGCCTTTTTTCCAGAGACCGAGCTGTACCGGTAAATCACGCGGGTGTGTGTAAATGCCGCGCGAATCGTAGGGCCGCCGCCGGCAGGAATCGTAGGGCCGCGCCGGCAGGGATCGCCCCTACGGTTCGTGTGGCAAGGGATCGCCCTTACGGGGGGACGCCCCTGCGGGGCGCGATGGCGCGCGGTTCGTGGCGATGCGCGTGAAGACCCCCATCTCAATCTTCCCCCGCGGACGGGGGAAGAGGTAGGAGGGGAAGACGCCGCGGCGGCGCGCGTTGTGGTGGGCGACGTTGCCCCACCCCGTTCCCCGCCAGGCGCCCACAAGGGATCGCCCCTACGGAGGGCGGCCACAAGGGATCGCCCCTACGGAGGGCGGCCACAAGGGATCGCCCCTACGGTTCGTGTGGCAAGGGATCGCCCTTACGGGGGGACGCCCCTGCATGGCCCTTACTCCGTGATGGGTAGGAGTAGGCGTGACGGGTGGTCTTGGTTGTGGAGGACGGTTTGGTGGGCGGGTGTGAGTTTGGTTTGGCGCCAGTCGTCTCCGCCGGTGTTGTGGTTGCGGTCGAAGTTGGGGAAGTCGCTGCTGGTCACGTCCAGGCGGATGCGGTGTCCGGGCCGGAACAGGGCGCAAGTGGCCTGCATGGATATGTCGAGTTCAACGGGAACGCCGGGCGACAGGAGGGTAGGCCGGTCGAATCCGTTTCGCCAGCGCGCGCGGATGATGCCGTAGGAGATGTTTTGGGCGAATCCGTCGGGCCGGACGTCTACCAGGCGCACCACGAAGTCGGTATCGACGGCCGATGAGCTTGCCCACAGCGCGACGCGCGGCTGTCCGCATATCTCCACTCCCTGTTCGAGCGGGGCGGTCTGGTATACGAGCACGTCCCTGCGATGGTCTAGAAGGCTGTGGTCTCTCGGCGCGTCGTGGCCGTTGGCGTCGTAGAGGGTCATGACGGGATCGCGCGGGTCGTATGTGAAGGAATCGGCCTTTTCTGCGCCTGGGCCGCCGGTGGAAAGGGAGCCGTCGCCCGATGGCGTGTTGGCGGAGCCGCCGCTGTGCAGGTAGTAGGTTCGATCCTGCGCGCCAGGGGGCGGCCACCGGTCGGCGCTCCGCCACCTGTCGGCGCCCATGACGTAGAGCCGGGCAGGCGGGTGGTCCATTGCGCCGTTCGATTCGCCCTTGAGCCAGTGGTCGAACCACTCGATCACGAGGTCTATGTGCGGGACCTCGGCGTTGGGCCCGAAGTCGACGTCGCCTAGGCGTCTGCCGTTCTCCGTCTGGTGCCCCCAGGGGCCAACGATGAGTCGCTGTGCGGACCTGGCGCGCTCGGTGCGTGCGCCGGTCCTCATGCCCTCGAACATCTTGACTGTGTTGACCAGCCGGTCGTACCAGCCGGTTCGGTGGAAGACGGGGACGTCTATTTCTGCGAAGTCATCGGCGAAGTTGTAGATGAATTTATTGTTGTGGTTAGCCAGCCAGTCGTGAAAATGAGGCCCCAGATCTCCGACGGCCTCCGTTGGCAGGTCCTCGTACGGCAGGAACCAGAGCCACTTTCCCCTGTTCTCTACGTTGTGTCTTTCCCATTCCTCCACCGTCTGCGGCCCTGCGGGCTGGGGCAGTCGTTTCTGAGTGTCTGGGCCTATGGTTCCGGTCAGCCAATGCAGGGCGCGGCCTGGGCGGAATATGCCGCTTACCTCCCAGTCGTGGTGATCCGGGCCCATGCCGGACGCCCACATTGCGACGAGGCGCCGAGGTCGCGCTGGCGCCAGTTTCCACTGCGTCCAGGCGTTGTATGAGTTGCCCAGTGTGCCTACCTTGCCGTTCGACCACGGCTGTGCGGCCGCCCATTCCACGCTGTCGTACCCGTCGAAGCGGTCGTAGCCGCCGGGGATGAACGATGGAATGAAGTCGCCGTCGGACTCAAACCGCCCCCGTATGTCCTGGAGGACGACTGAGTAGCCGTTTCGGGCCAGTATTTCGGCTTCCTCTATCAGCACGTCGCGGCTCTTGTTGTACGGGGTGCGCACCATGATGGTGGGGTTAGGGGACGAGTTGTCGGGCCGGTAGACGTCGGAGCGGAGGGGGGTTCCGTCCCGCATCGCGGCCTCGGCGTTTCTTTCGACGGTTATGGGAGAGGACACGGAGGCTTACCTTCAGATTGTGTTTGGCGAATTGTGATGCTGTTCACACAAGGCGCGAGTATGACATGAAACGTTGCGAAGGCGCCTGTTGGATAGGAGGGCCGGGTGGCATGAACCGTACGGGCGCCCCCTACGAAGGGCGGCCACAAGGGATCGCCCCTACGGATGGCGGCCACAAGGGATCGCCCCTACGGGTTCACGTTTTTACGGGGATTTCAATGACGGCGTGGCGGATAACATCGCGCGCGTCCTCCGGCGCGCGTTTCCCCGTCCCCCGCCCCAGGCGCGTTTCGTTCGGTAGAGTTCTAGAATGGCATTTATGGATAAGTCTCTGATACGCAACTTCTGCATCATCGCGCACATCGACCATGGGAAGTCCACGCTTGCCGACCGGTTGATGCAGTACACGGGCGCTGTGGAGGCGCGCGATCTGACGGAGCAGCACCTCGACACGATGGAGCTGGAGCGCGAGAGGGGCATAACGATCAAGGCGCAGGCGGTGAGGCTCGACTACGAGGCGCGGGACGGCAGGCGGTATGAGCTGAACCTTATCGACACGCCGGGCCACGTCGACTTCACCTATGAGGTGTCCCGCTCGCTGGCGGCGTGCGAGGGCGCGCTGCTGCTGATAGACGCGACGCAGGGCATCCAGGCGCAGACTATGGCCAACGTCTACCTGGCGCTGGAGCATGACCTGGCCATCATTCCAGTCGTCAACAAGCTGGACCTGCCCGCCGCCGAGCCGGACCGCGTCACCGCCGAGATAGAGCAGTCGCTGGGATTCACGCCCGAAGACGTGTACTACGTCTCGGCCAAGACGGGGGATGGCGTCGGGGAGTTGCTAGAGGCGATAGTGGAGCTGGTGGAGCCTCCGCGCGGCGACTCGGAAGCGCCGCTGAGGGCGTTGATATTCGACTCCCGCTACGACCCTTACAAGGGCGTGGTTGCGTACGTGCGTGTGGTGGACGGCGTGCTGACGAAGGGGCGGCAGGCGATGCTGATGGGCACGGGGGTTACCACCGAGGCGCTGGAAACGGGGTTCTTCTCACCCAAGCCGGTGAGGTCTGACCGGCTTGCGACCGGGCAGGTCGGCTACTTCGCGACGGGCCTCAAGAACGTGCGTGAATGCAGGGTGGGGGACACGCTGACGCTTAAGGGCAGGCAGGCGGATGAGCCTCTGCTGGGCTACCGTCCGATGAAGCCGATGGTCTTTTCCGGCCTCTATCCGTCGGACGGCGAGGCGTACCCGGAGTTACGGGACGCGCTGGACAAGCTGCAATTGAACGATCCGGCGCTGGTGTTCGAGCCTGAGTCGTCGTCAGCGCTGGGGTTCGGATTCCGGTGCGGCTTCCTTGGCCTGCTTCACATGGACGTTGTGCAGGAGCGGCTGGAGCGGGAGTACGGTCTCAACCTGATCGCCACGGCCCCCGGCGTTAACTACCGGGTGACGCTGAGCGACCACAGCGTGGTGGACGTGGACAATCCGTCGAGGATGCCGCGCGCGGAGTTAATCGACGAGGTGCGGGAGCCGTGGGTGGAGCTGTCGATCATCACGCCTTCGCGTTACATCGGCCCAGTAATGGAGGTTGTCACCAGCCGGCGTGGCGAGTACAGGAAGATGGAGTTCATGCAGTCGCAGTCCATGCCCGTTGACGGTGCGGAGGGCGATGGAGCGGCGCCGGCGCGAGATGCAAGGGTCTACCTGGAGTACCAGATGCCGTTGTCGGAGATACTGGTCGATTTCCACGACCAGTTGAAGGCGAGGACGCAGGGCTACGCATCTATGGACTACTCGCTGGTAGACGACCGTCCGGCCGACCTGGTGAAGCTGGACGTGCTGGTGAACCTGGAGCCGGTCGACGCGCTGTCTCTCATCACGCACCGGGCGGGCGCTATGCCGCAGGGTCGCAAGCTGGCGCGCAAGCTGAAGGAGCTGATACCGAGGCAGATGTTCGAGGTGCCCATCCAGGCGGCTATCGGCAACAGGGTTATAGCGAGGGAAACGGTCAAGGCCCTTCGCAAGAACGTGATAGCGAAGTGCTACGGCGGCGACGTGACGCGCAAGCGTAAGTTGCTCGAACAGCAGGCCGAGGGCAAGAAGCGGCTCAAGAAGATCGGCCGGGTGGAGGTGCCGCAGGAAGCCTTCATGGCCGTGCTGAAGCTGGACCGGGAATGACTCGTGCAGCCGGCGTGGCTGTACTACGGGAATTTCAGCCGGTGTCCGGCGGAGCCTACGAATTGACGCTGCCGTCCGGGCCGGTACGCGCCTACCGGCAGCCGGTCTAAAACCATGAGAAGAAGGTCTTGGAGCGCCGGGGCGTTATCCATTCCCGCCTACCGCACTCTGTGGTTTGGGTCGAACTTCATCATGTTCGGCACGTGGATGGAACGGCTGGCGGTTGGGTGGCTGGTGCTGGTAGAGACCGATTCGGTGCTTCTGACGGCCGTGGCGTTCGGGATACGCAGCGCGCCGGGGATCGTCGCGGCCCCCATCGGCGGCGCCGTGGCGGACAGGTTCTCGCGCAGCCGCCTGATGTTCCTGACGGCTGTCTGCCGTGCCGCGGCCTTCCTGGCCATGGCGCTAGTGGCGTTCGAGGGCTTTTCCAATCCCTGGCCCATCTTCGTGTTGGTAGGCGTGGGCGGCATCATCAACTCCTTCGAGATGCCGGCCCGGCAGGCTCTCATCACGGACTTGACGCCGCGCAGTATGCACATGAACGCCATTTCGGTTAATTCCCTGGGGATGAGGGCCGTGGGAGCGGGCGGCGCGCTGGCGAGCGGCCTGGTAGCGGAGTTCATGGGCGTGCCTGCCGCTCTATTGGCCGCGGCGGGTTCCGTAGTGGCGGGCGGTCTGCTGTACCTCTTCATACCGGCTGCCAAGGTGACGGCCGGGAAAGTATCGGCGCCTCTGAAGGGCGTGGTTTCGGACGCGACGAACGGGATACGGTCCATGGCGGGAATGCCCGTGGTCTCGACTCTTCTATGGATGGCGGTCGTCGTCGAGATATTCGGATTTGCCTACGAGGCGGTGCTGCCGTCGATGGCGCGGGACGAGTTGAGCATTACCGAATCGGGGTTCGGCACGCTGAGGACGCTCAACGGGCTGGGCGCCGTGGCCGGCGTGGCCGCGCTCGCGTTCATGGGTGACTTCCGTCGCAAAGGGCCGCTTCTGCTGGCCATAACGCTGGGCTACGGGCTTGGGCTGTTCGGCTTGTCATTGAGCGAGAGTTTCATAGCGGCCCTAGCGCTCATAACGCTGGTTGGGGCTATGGCGGCGATGTTCGACTCGATGGAGTGGACCCTGTTGCAGGCCAACGTGCCGAATGACATGCGCGGCCGGGTCATAGGCGGGTGGGTGTTCGCCATCGGCTTCGGCTGGCTGGGCCACGTTGCCATGGGGGCCGTTGGCGAGGCGTTCGGCGTGCGATGGGCGATAGGAGGCGCGGGACTGATAGTCGTGGCGGCTAGCGTGTTGGCTTTGGCCCTTGCGCCGTCGTTGAGGCGCGCCTAGGCGTCGCGGGTATTGCTCCAGCCGCTGACGGCGTCGAGGACTGCGCGACGGAGGCCGTCGTCCATAGACGCCTCGTGCAGGGCGGCCAGGAGCATCCCTTCCGGCTCGCCTGCGTCGGCGTGGTAGCCCTTGAACTCGACGGCATGGATCGGCGCTTCGGCTGCCGATGCGGCGATGGCGTCGGTGATCTGTATCTCTCCTCCGGCGCCTGCTGTTGCGCGGGCCAGGTGGTCGAAGACGGCGGGATGCAGTACGTAGCGCCCGACTATCGACAGGTTGCCCGGGGCCTGGTCGAGCGGCGGTTTTTCGACTAGGCCGCGAACCCTGTAGAGACGTTCACCGATCTTGCCGGCGTCGATGATGCCCTTGGAGGAGACCGCCTCGTCGGGCACGGTTCTCGCGGCGATTACGCTGCCGCCGAGGTTGGAGTGGGCCTCCAGCAACTGTGCCAGGGCCGAAGGGGCGTTCCAGATAAGGTCGTCGGGCAGGATTAGGGCGAACGTCTCGTCCCCGATGGCTTTTCTGGCGGTATGTACGGCGTGGCCCAGTCCCTTCGGCTCGGCCTGGACTACCGGGACGACCTCGGCCATTTCCGTTATTGCAAGCTGCCGCTCCAGCAGGTCTTGGCGCGCCGTGTCTGCAAGCGCCTTCTCGAGGCCGGGCCGGCTGTCGAAGTATCCGGCGACATCCTCCATGCCTGGCGACGTGACGAGGGCGACCGTCTCGATACCGCACACCGCGGCCTCGGCTACGGCGTAGTGGATAAGGGGCCGACTGAGCACTGGTAGCAACGCCTTGGGCACGGCGCGCGTTACCGGTAGGAACCTCGTACCCAGACCTGCGACGGGTATGACGGCCTTGCGGACGTTGGGGGAATGGATTGCCATGCCGTGAGTTTACAAGCGGCCTTCGTGAGAGTGCGCGCGTTGTCGTATTGCGGCCGGTGTGTTTCGGGCCAAGTTTCCTTGTAGGATATAAGCGGCCGTGCTAGGCGGGGAGCTAGCGGTGCCCTGTACCCGCAATCCGCTTTAGCGGGGCTTAACTCCCCCCGGAGGCGTCGTAGCCGGGGTCACTGCAGGCCGTCGAGCTGCGTTGATAACCTGGTCCCGCGCGGCGAGGACTCACGAACCCCGTCAGGTCCGGAAGGAAGCAGCGGTAAGGGAGACCCCTCGGGCGCCGCGGGACAGCCGGGTTTGAGCTGATCCGGCTGACCACATCTTGGCGCGATTCCGAAACGGGGGTGCACGGCCAACATTTGCCGCAGTTCCGCGTCCTCGCCCGGTGCGCGCATGACCTTGTTGCCTTGTTCCAGGGCGTGGAGACTGCCAGTTCGTCGTCGGCCCAACGAGATGTCACCCAGGCGGCTCGGTCAACATTTTCTGAAAGACGGCGCCGTGGCTGCGCGCATCGTCAAGGCGGTGGGCGTCGGGGCGGACGAGGTTGTGGTGGAGGTCGGGCCTGGCCTCGGCGCCCTGACGGGGCTGCTTGCGCGGGAGTCCTCCAAGCTGGCGCTGGTAGAACTGGACGCCGGCCTGGCCTCGGCTTTGAGACGCCGGTACGCGTCGAACGGTTCGGTGTGCGTCGTAGAGGCGGACGCGAGGACTGTGAGCGTGCGGGAGCTGCCCGGTCTTGAAGGGGCGCCTTACGTGGTGGCCGGAAACCTGCCGTACTATGCCGCCTCGCCGATCATACGCAATTTCATAGAGTCGTCCAGTCCGCCGCAGCGCATGGTGGTGATGGTGCAGAGAGAGGTCGCCAGGCAGATATGCGCGCCGGTGGGCAGGATGAGTATGCTGTCGGTCGCCATGCAGATGTACGCAGATGCGAAGAGCCTGTTCGACGTGCAGCCCGCGGCCTTTCGTCCGCCGCCAAAGGTGGTATCGACGGTGGTTGAGCTGCGCCCGTTGGGCCGGCCGAGAATCGACGTTGAATCGCCGGACGATCTGTTCCGGGTGGTCAAAGCGGGATTCAGCCAGCCGAGGAAGCAGCTGAGGAATTCGATGGCCGGCGGTCTGGCTCTGCCGGTGAAGTCCATCGACCGGCTATTCGAGCTTGCGGAAATGGATGCGACGCGCCGGCCGGCCACGCTTTCACTGGATGACTGGGGGCGGGTCTACCGCGCGTATGCGGGCATTTCGCTCGCCGGTGAGGCGGCGGCTCGATGAGGGACGCGAGCGGAGTGGGCGGAGCGGCTGGCGACGGGCCGAAAGCGGTTGTCGAAGAGGCGCACGCCAAGATCAACCTGACGCTGGAGGTTATCGGCAAGCGTGGTGACGGCTATCACAACCTCGTGTCGGTCATACAGACGATCGAGCTGCACGACGTTGTGCGAATCACGTCCGCCGAAGGGCTGTCGGTCTCCTGCGACGATCCGGCCATCCCAATCGAGTCGAACTTGGCGCTGCTGGCGGCGGAGGAGCTCCGGCGAGACTGCGGCGTGAACAACGGGGCGCACGTCGCGATCGAGAAAAGGATACCCATGGCGGCCGGGCTGGGCGGCGGGTCGGCCGACGCCGCGGCTGCGCTGCGCGGCCTGAACAGGCTGTGGGGATGCGGACTGCCGGAAGAACGACTGCGGGAGATCGGCGCAAGAGTCGGCTCGGACGTGCCGTTTCTCGTACAGGGCGGGACGGCGCTGGTGCAAGGCAGGGGCGAAGAGATAAAGGCGTTGCCGCGAGCGAACTTGGAGTGGATCGTGATTGCGACTCCGGCCAGCGAAACGGACGCTAAGACGGCGATGATGTTCTCTCTACTGGATCCGTCGATGTTCACCCGCGGCTCGCTTTCCCACAAGGTGGCCGGCCGCATCATCTCCGGCGGCGACGTGCCGGAGGAGCTGCTCTACAACGTGTTCGGGCAGGTTGCCGTGGATGCGTTTCCGGGCTCCGCCTCGGCGCAGAGGGAGTTCGAGTCGATTGGCGCCAGGGAGGCGTTTCTGAGCGGCGCCGGGCCCAGCGTCTTCGCACTATCGCCCAGCAGGGAAATAGGGCTGGCGTGGCAGCTCCTGCTACAGAGCAGGGGCATCGAGGCCATCCTTACGAGGCCGTGGTGGCCGGCCCAGTAATCCGGCGGCAGGGCGGGAGCTTCAGTTGCTGACTCTTGTGGCGGGCTTCATCGTAGGCGCCGTGATGGGGCTGGTATTCGTGACGCATGCGGCGTGGGTACTGGTGAGCGACCCGCCGGATGCGCTGATGCGGCGCGCGGAGTACGGCGGCATAGGCTGGCTCCTGGCCGTGGCCGGACTGGTAGGCGTAGTGGCCTGGCAGTTGATCGGCGCGGCGGCGGCGTTGCTGTTCCAGGCGCTTCACGCCGGCTACCCCACCTCGATACCCGCCGTACCGAGCGCGGTCTATCTTGCGGCCACGCTCTTCGTCGCGAGTGCGCTGGCCGTGACGTTCATCTCCCTGATGCCCGGCCGCATCCGGCACGTGCTGTTTGAGGTTGCGGCGTTCACCCTACTTTTCGGTCTGCTGATACCTTTTCTGGCGAGCTCGACGTGATGCCGCGGCAGGGCGGCGCGCCGCGAGGTTTCGTGGAACAATGCTCAGGGCGGCGTCGAGACGTTTGTGCCACGCATCGAGAGCCCGCGGTCAAGCGGAGGCGCGCACCTGGAGGTGTGCAGAGGCGAATGAGATGAGACTTGCGGAAAAAGTAGCGATCATTACCGGTGCGGCGGTGGGACTGAAGGGCGAGTTGATGAACTTCGGCGGGCGCGCAGCATGGCGGTTCGTGGAAGAGGGCGCACGGGTGGTGATTACCGACATAGACGACCGGAACGGCGAGGCGACGGCCGCGCAGATTACCGAGGCCGGAGGTGACGCACTGTACCTGCACCAGGACGTGTCGGAAGAGGCCGGCTGGGAGCGAGTGATGGACGCTACCTTAAGCCGGCATGGAAAGCTGGACGTGCTAATCAACAACGCCGGCGGCGGGGGAGGCGGACACCATATAACGCCCGACTCTCCGGTCGACGTATTCAGGCGCTGGATGGACGTCAACTCGACGGGGACATTTCTTGGCATCCGCGCGGCTATCGACCCTATGAAAGAGGCCGGCGGCGGATCCATCATCAACGTATCGTCGATCTACGGGCTGATCGGCGGCCCCTCGCCGGCGAGTTACCTCGCTTCCAAGGGCGCCATGCGCAGCCTGACCAAGGGAACTGCCGTGCAGCTGGCGCCATTCGGCATACGCGTCAACTCGATTCACCCCGGGTTCGCCATCACGGCACGCACGCAGGAGTCATTCAGCAAGGAGGAAAATGCCGCCGTTCGCTTGGCTCGCGTGCCGATGGGACGCTTTGCGACCGTGGACGAGATCGTGAATGGCCTGTTGTTCCTGGCGTCGGATGAGTCGTCCTGGATGACCGGAACCGAGTTGATAATCGACGGGGGCTTGACGGCGGCGTAGAGGCCGGTCGCCTCAGGCCGGGCCGGCCTTCCAACGGCTTTCGACAGCGAGACGCGGGACTTTAGACGGAGCAAAGAGATGGGAAGATTCGACGGAAAGGTGTTGCTGCTGACCGGCTCGGCGGCGGCGGTCAAGGGCGAGCAGCTTGGATTTGGCGGTGAGACGGCGTGGCGCTTCCTGGAGGAAGGCGGGCGCGGCGTTACGCTGACCGACGTGCAGGACGAGAAGGGGGAACGGGCGGCGCAGCAGATGCGGGATGCCGGTTACGACGCCCTCTACGTGCGCCTCGACGTGACGGACGAGGCGCAATGGTCTGCCGCCGTTGCCCGCACGACCAATAAATTCGGCAGGCTGGACGGACTGGTAAACATCGCCGGGGCCATCGACCGCGGGACGATCGCCGAAACCCCGGCTGACCACTGGCAAATGGTCATCGACGTTTCGCTCCGGCAGGTGTTCCTGGGTACCAGAGCGTCCATTGAGCCGATGCGCCAGGTCGGAGGCGGGTCTATCGTCAACATAGCGTCCATGGTGGCGCGCTCGGCGCAGCTGTACGCCGCCGGATACTCGACCTCACGGGCCGGCATGGTGCAGTTCGCCAAGGCCGCCGCCGTACAGCTGGGGAAATACAACATAAGGGTCAACACCATCCTGCCAGGCTGGACAAGGACGCCCTTCACCGAGTCGATCTATTTGGACGAAGCCCAACGCAGGGTGCGCGACATCCGCGTGCCGCTGGGCCGCTGGGCAGAGCCGCGCGAAATAGCGGCTGCGATCTTGTTCCTGCTGTCGGACGACGCCAGCTACGTCTCCGGGGCCGACCTGCTGGTGGACGGCGCAACCACGTCCGGCATGGCGGACCTGGGCCTGACCGCAGAGCACCTGAATGTGTGAGGGGGGATGAGAATACCGGCGCCATAGAAAACGGCCTAGCCCTTCGCCGCTGACAATCACATTTGGAGAACCGCTACGCCGCGTGGGAGAATCGGAAACGGACCAATGGCCGTTAACCTCGACAGACCTGACATGCTGCCGACGTTGCGGATGTCCACGTGCCCGCCTCCGGCTGCCGACCGCGCTGGGATTTAAGGACTGTTTCGTTCAGGTTGAAGACGCTCACAAAGAGAACGAACATGCCCCCGAACTTTCAGAACCGCACGCTCTATCACGGGGACAACCTGGCGTTCCTTCGCGGCCTGAACAGTGAGTCGGTGCACCTCATCGCCACGGACCCGCCGTTCAACAAGGGGCGGGACTTCCACGCCACGCCGGACAGCCTGGCGCGCGGGGCGAAGTTTCAAGACCGCTGGAGCTGGGCGGACGACGTCGAGGGCGAGTGGGTAGACCGCATCACGGACGACTGGCCCAAGGTGATGAACGTCATCAGCGGCTCTCGCGAGAGCTACGGCGACGACATGGGCGCGTTCCTGTGCTTCATGGCCGTGCGGCTAATCGAAATGCGCCGTGTGCTGCGCAGCGACGGCAGTATCTACCTGCACTGCGACCCGACGTCGAGCCATTATCTCAAGCAGCTGATGGATGGCGTGTTTGGACGGCGGAACTTTATAAATGAAATTGTGTGGTTATATAAGTCGGGAGGGGCAAGTCCTAAACGTTATTTTAGTCGTAAGCATGACATCATATTACTTTACAGACGCGGTTCCTCGTATACGTTCAACCCACAGCAGGAGAAGTCATACAATCGTCAATTGAAACCTTACCGGTTCGCTGGCGTCGAGGAATTCAAAGATGAGACGGGTTGGTATACTCTTGTAGGCATGAAAGATTACTGGTACGTAGACATGGTAGGGCGTACGAGTTCGGAGAGAAGTGGTTATCCGACTCAAAAGCCTCTTGCACTGTACGAGCGCATGATCTTGGCAAGCAGCAACCCGGGTGATTTCGTCCTGGACCCGTTTGCGGGGTGTGCGACTACACCCATCGCGGCGGAGAGGCTGGGCCGTCAGTGGATAGCGATGGACATATGGGAAGGGGCCTACGGCATAGTCAAGCAGCGTATAGAGGACAGTCGGCAGTTGCTGTCCGAGGCCGACCCGCAGGTTAACTATGAGACGGAGGCGCCGGAGCGGACGGACGGTGCAGAGGAGGCGGTGCCCTTCCTGCAAGTCACTGAACGCTACAAGGAGCCGGAAGGCCCCCGCATGAGCCGCGCCGAAATGTACGCTCACCTGCTCGCCCAGCACGGTCAGCGTTGCCAGGGGTGCGACCGTACGTTCGACGATCCCCGCTACCTTGAGCTCGACCACAACACCCCGCGCTCCGACGGCGGCCTGAATCACATAACGAACCGCGTCCTGCTCTGCAGTCCCTGCAACCGCGCCAAGAGCAACGTCTACACGCTGTCCGGCCTACGCCGGCACAACAAGCGCAACGGCTGGATGGCCTAGCCCATGCAACGGGGAATCGTGCAATCCGCCAAATTCCGGTTATAACTCCCCTAGGTTATGAAGCGGCTGAAGGCATCGACTGGGTGTGGGAGCGCCTGGTGGAAGACTTACGGGGATTTGGGTTGTAAGTGATGGATGGGATAAGGGAACTGTAACGCTACATAAAGCGCCAGGGCGCTTGTACCAGTCGCTTTCCTGCGGGGTCTACTGCAAGTCTCATACGCTCCAGCGTATATGCGCCAAGGAGCGGTGTCATGTCCTCCTCGCCAAACACCACGGTGGTTGAGACTTCGCTACCGTTTAGCCTGAGCCGAGTCTCGCCTATCTGAAAATGCTGCCGGCTGCCGTCGGCCAGTTCAAACTCTCCGCCTTCTTCAGTTTCGACGCCCAGGTTTCGCAGGATGCCTGCCGGGACCATGGTGAACGTCGCACCGGTATCTACGATGGCGTCGAGACGCTCGAAGCGCTTTCCGGCAGGGTCGCCTATCTCGATAGGTACGTTGAAGACTCCCATGCTAGGCCCATTTCCTTTGACCCTTGGAAGCGCGTCGCCGCTCACTCTTCCCCAATCTACATGAGCGGGCGAATGTGGAGAGGGCGGGACCCGCCAGGTCAGGCTGAGGCTTCCCGGGAGTCGGGTAGCGCGCCGCCGACAGGAATCATAGGCACGTCCCCGGCAGAATCGTAGGGCCGTCCCCGCAGGAATCGTAGGGGCGTCCCCGGCAGAATCGTAGGGGCGATCCCTTGTGGGCGCCCGCCCCCTTCTACTTCTTCCCCCGTCTTCGGGGGAAGATTGAGATGGGGGTCTTCGCGCGCGTCCCACCTCCAAGCTTATTGTCAATGGCGCGCGCGCCGGCGCCCGCCGGCGCCCCATTTTCATCACCTTGCGCGGCCTGACCAAGGCCATGGTGATTCCCGTGGAAACGGGAATCCAGAGGGACGCGCCTGCGTCGCGTGGGTTCGTAGCGTCGCGCGTGTTGGTGGGCGACGATTCCCCCTCGCCGTGCCCCGCCAGGCGCCCACAAGGGATCGCCCCTACGGATGCCCCTGCGGGGCATGTTACGGATTGCCCCTGCGGGGCGCATCCGGTGGATTCCCGTTTTCATGGGAATGACGGAAGGGGCGACGGAATGGCGGAAGGGGATAGGACTGACGGTGGCGTGGAGCGTATCCAACTGTATCAGGCATATTTTCATCGAAATTCGTCTAGCCGTCCGCGATGCAGATCGTTGGCCGGGACTTGTGAGACGGACTCAAAGCTAGCGCCCATGCCCATGCCTATGCCCATGCTGCTTGCCGCGCACGTCTGCGATGGCGTCTTGGAACACTTTCGTGATGGCGGCGTGGCGTTCGGGAGTGTCCTTCGTGGCCAGGGTATCGAGCCATTCCAGGCCGCCCTGCATCGTGGTGATGAGGTACTCGCCGACGTCGTGGTTGAAGAGGTCGCTTCCCTTTGAGACGACGTATACGGGCGAGGTGTGTGCGCCGAAGTTGACCGGCCAGACGTGCCAGGCGCGTCGCTCGCTAATGCAGCGGGCGGCAAGCCAGCCGCTTCCCGGCGCTTTCACGTTGGTACGCATGCTGATCTTCGTGGCGCCTGCAGGCGATCTTTCCTGCGCAATGACCCGGCCGTTGTAGACCACCTCGAGCGCATGGATCGGCATGGTGGACGTGGCAGTTGCCGCTACGTGCAACGTTCCCCCGCCCGGCGGCAGGCTTATTTCATCGCCGGGCACGCGGCCCTCCACAGTGAAGTCGATCAGCGGGCCGGTGGTGGTGACGGTGCGCCCGGCCTGCACGGCTCTGCCCCAGGCCTCGAAGGAAAAATCGTCGTCGCCTATGTTGGCGTAGGTGCGGGAGCCGCCGACCGGCATACCGGCCGACATCTTGTCGGTGCCGCCAACGACGGCTATCCGGTAGCCGCAGTTGAGCAGGCGATACCACTCGTGGATGCCGAACGTGTCCATGGAGGCCGACCAGAAGTCCCTGATCTCCAGCCCGTCCACCTTGCCCAGCACGACCTCGGCGATCACTTCGGAGTGCGGATGGGGAAAGTGGGGCACGATGGCAATGCCGCCCTGAGAGTGCACCCTGTCGGCCCATTCGCTCATCGCCAACTCCGTGGCGTCTCCGATGTAGCCCTCGGTAGGGCCGCTGGTGCTCATGGGATATATCGGCTGGCCGGTGGCGCCGAGCAGGCTTATGTGGCCCAGGAAGTGCTGGCGGTTCTCGGAGCCTACCCACACCAGCGTCTCGTCCCTGCTGGAGCCCGACAGGGCGCCGGTGTGGTCGGCTACGTTGGTGTAGAGGTCACCCCACTGGGCGGCCAGCAGGTTGATTATGTTGAGGTCCTCCGCGGCGCCCTCCAGCCGCGCCGTCTCGGTGCTGATGAAGTGGACGTGGGTGTCTGCCGTGACCCAGCCCTGGGCGCGCTTGTCGGCTATGCGTTCCAGCTTGATTTCCAGCTCGCGCTGGCCGGGCTTGACGTGCAGCTTCTTCCGCACCGGCTTGTACTCAAAGCCCTTGGAGACCTCGACGTATACGTCGCCTACGGGCAGTTCGCCCTGGAACGTGCCGTCAACGTATGCGTACTGGGTCTGCCCGAGCTTCAGGTCTGCGCCGTAGTCCTCGAACCAGTTGTCGTTCACCTCGTGGCGATGTCCGTATGGCGGGAAGTAGCGGCCGTCCGGCGAGCGGAAGTGGACGCGTGCCGCCGTCGGCTTGCCGGTTGCGGCGTCGATCACGCGGGTGTGTACCCAGGTCCGCTCCGGAGTCAGCCGGCGTATGGCCGCCTTGCCGTCGGCGCTGGCGGACGAACCTGAGCGCAAGGCTTCTCCAACGTCTACGGAACTGTCTCCGATGGTGAGTGTGGCGTCCTCCGTCGCCGATATGTCCATTGCGAATTTGAGTCGAGCGGCGGGATCGAAGTCGCCCCAGCCGTGCACCTGGTCTGCCAGCCAGGCATCGCCGTCGAACTGTTCGATCAAGCGCTTACGGGCGACCGCTCCGAGATCGACGTGCGCTTCCAGCTCGCGAGCCTGCTCTGACGTCCGGCCTTCGACTTCTACCTCGTAGGTTTCCAGCCGGCCCGGCCTGAGAGGGTGCTCGGAACCGCTGAACAGGGTTACGCCCGCGATGCCGATGGCCGTGGCCCCGGTCGGGTCGATGCGCAGCGACTCGATGGTGCGTTCCGGGTGCGGGTTGGGCATGGCGTAGATCGACCATGACGCGGTCGGCGGGTTCATAGTGGGCATGCCCTTGCGCGGCGGACTGGGAATAGGCGCTAGCGGCCCGACGGTCACGACGGTCTGGTAGCGGCCCCACATGTTTTCGGGATATGGCCCGCGCATTTCGATTGCGGAGATGTCCTGGTGCTGCCTCGACACGAAGCCGCTCTGGGAGCGCACGTTGGACTGGTTCACCTCGAACCTGCGGCGCACCTTGACGCATTCCTCCCCGCCGTCCTCGTAGACGATTACGTAGTCGGCGAGATGCTCGCCGGGCGCGGTGACTGCCGGGTTGACGTAGTCGGCGGTCTGTCCTGCGACCGTGGCGCTGGCCTTGGAGTCGCACACGTGGGCAAAGACGACGTACGCGGCCTTGCCGCCGGCCGGGATGTTCGCGGTTTCTTCGGAACCGCCTGCGCCCACGACCAGAAGGCTCTTTGCGCTCGCGTCGTCGGGGCCCAGATCGAACGGTATGCCCCAGAAGCGTTGCGACCCGGCGGGCAGGGTGGCGATGGATTGGCCCGCTCCGTCCTCCCACGGCGACGTGTCCGACCTCGCGTGGGTGTAGAGGTCGTCGAGTTGCAGCTTCATGAACTTGGGCATACGTGCCTCCTTGCAGCGCATTATGCGCCGCGCCGGGTTCCGCCGCGTGCTTGAGACGGTTTCCTTGCGAATACCATCAGGCCGGCGCCTACGAGCATAACGATGATGAAGACGTTGAATGCGGCCTCATAGCGGCCGGTCACGTCGAACACCCGCCCGGCGAGTATGGGGCCGGCAAAGGTGACGGGCACCAGCAGGAACTGGACCATCCCGTGAATGGTGGCGTACCTGCGCCTGCCGAAGTAGTCACCGATGATGGCCATCGATACCGGTATGGTGGCGCCGTAGCCCACTCCGTACACCACCGCGAATATCCACAGCCGCATGGTGGTATCGGCATCCGAGAGCAGCCATATGCCGAGCGCCTGGAGCAGAAAACCTACGGTGAGCGCGTAGTTCTTGGGCACGTAGTCTCCCGCAAGCCCGAATATCAGCCGTCCTGCAATGCTGATCGCCACCGTGGTGCCCAGGATGGAGCTTGCCACTAAAAGGGTGAAGTCCCGCACCTCGGTCAGGTAGTTGACCTGGTGTATCACCACCGACGTCGATGCCATGTTGCGGGCGGCGAACGAGAGGACGAGGATCCAGAAGATCAGGTTGGTGAGCGCTTCCTTCGTCGTGAAGTCGGGCTCCCGGCCGGAAACGGCGGCCCGCGGCGAACGGACCGAACTCGCCCGGCGTGTGGACGATTGGCCGGACGTATCCGGGCTGTCTCCGTCCGGCAGGTAGCCGTAGTCCTCGGGCCGCCTGCGGAGTAGTGCGGATAGGGGAACGGAGAGGGCCAGTACGCCGGCGCCTGCGGCGAATGCGGCGGTGCGCCAGCCGTAGTCGTCGGCCAGCCAGCCGAGCAGGGCCACCGTGGCGCCCGACGCTCCGGCCCCGATGGTGTAGAGAGCGAAGGCTCGCCCCCGCTTCTTTACGAACCAGGCGTTGACGGCTGCGCTGCGGGACATGGAGCCGGAGCTGTAGCCGATCGACATCCATCCGGCGTACAGGACGAGGAACGCCACGAAGGCGGTCACTTCTACCGGGCCTATTTGGAACGCCTCAAGTCGGCTCATCGCAAGGAAACCGAGTCCGACCATGGTCGCGCCCGTCATGCCCATGGTGCGCGGCCCGAACCGGTCGACGAGCGACCCGAGCAGCGGCCCCAGTATTCCGCCCTCCAGCCGAGATAGGGATACGACAAGCGCGCCGGCGGCGGCAGACCATCCGAATTCGCCGAGCAGGGCGGCGTAGAAGATGGGGAAGCCGTAGAACCAAACGCCTGAGCCGTAGAAGTTCTGCGCGCCGGCGGCTGTGACGACCCACCAGCCGAAGAATATCCTCGGCCTGCGGGCCAATATGGAGGAAGCGCTGATTATCCGGTCCTAGCGTCGAAGATACGTTCGTCTCATGCGGCCAACCCAGGATCCCAATGCAAGTGTGAAATGCCAGGCAAGGCGGCTACAGGTTACAGGTTCAATCCCCGGGACGCGAATCACAGGGATGCAAATCGTAGGGGCGATCCCTCGTGGCATGAAACTAGGGACCATCCCTTGCGGCATCAAACGTAGGGACGATCCCTTGTGGCATGAATCATAGGGGCGATCCCTTGTGGGCGCCTGGCGGGGAACGGGGCGGGGAATCGTCGCCCACCAACACGCGCGGCGCCACCAACACGCCCCGCAGAGGCACCCCCTCCCACCTCTTCCCTCGTCCGGGGGAAGCTACTCCTGCCTCTTCCCCCGTCTGCGGGGGAAGTGAGATGGGGGTCTTCGCGCGCGACGCGCTTCCAAGCTTATTGTTAACGGCGCGCGCTGGCGGCCGGCGACGCCTCATTTTCATCACCTTGTGCGGCCTAGCAAGGCCATGGTGATTCCCACCCAAACGGGAACCCGCCGGACATGCCCCACAGGGGCATCCGTAGGGGCGATCCCTTGTGGCCGCCTGGGGCGGGGCGCGGCGGGGCAATAGGGGCAGGCTGTGCTACCGTAGTCGTTGAAAGAGACATCGCTCGCCCGTGGAGGCTTTGAAGACGCTGGTTCAGGAGCACGTTCAGACGGCGCAGCAGTTCCTGGAGGCGGCGCACCGCGAGTTTGCGGCCGGGGATGCGCTGCAAGGGTCGGAGAAGATGTGGGGCGCCGCCTCCCACGCCGTGATATCCGTGGCCCAGCGTCGCGGATGGCCGTATGGGAGTCATCGCGACCTACTTGTGGCGGTTGGACGCCTGGCCGAGGAGTACGACGACCGGACGCTGAGAGCGGAATTCGATGCGGCGCAGATGTTCCATGCCAATTTCTACCACGGCTTCATGGAGCCCTATCAAAGAGACAACTCGCGGGAGTTGGTGCGCGATTTTGTAGATCGTGTGCTGCGGCTGACGGGGTAGCCGCTAGGGACGGGGCAATGTGATGAGTGGCAGGTGGAGGCGATCTATCGATAACATAATGCTCACAAGGAAGAGCAGTATGATATTCTTCGTACACAACCCAAGACAGCTGTTGAAATATCTGCCGGCAATGATACTTTGCGTATTCTCTATTATTGCCGTTAAATGTAGCGTCGAAGGTCCTAGAATGCCTACTCCAACACCTTTTATTAACTCATTGATGAACCCAGTATGGAATGTTTCTCCTTCACTAGAGGAGCAGATCTTCGACTTATCCACTACCGTACGAGCTTCTTTATCGACTTTCTAGCCCTCGACGCCTCCGTGGCCATACGCCTAGACGTGAACGATGCGACGTCAACCACGTCGGACGGCGTGACCACGCTCAGCTGGCGCGTGTGCGACCGGCCCTGGTCGGTCGGCGACAAGCTGATGCTGCAGATATCGTCCAGCCCGCCGGAGCTGGCGGGGGTGACGAATGACGGGACGTGTGACGCGCCCGCGCCAGAGCCTACGCCGACCGTCACGGCGGCGCAGTAGGGCCAGTGGCCGGTGGTCAGTGACTAGTACTCTGCCGGCCCCCCTCGGCCCTTAACCCAAGGCTGAGACCTGGCTGTTTACCTCGTCGTACGGAGGCTGGTTGACCGGGGCGTCGGCGATCCAGGTCCAGCGGACTACGCCGCCCTTGTCCACGACGAAGACCGACCGCACGGCGGCATCGTAGCCCGGCATACCGGCAAAGTCCGCGAACACCACGCCGTAGTCGTTGATCGCCTGGCGCGAGTAGTCGCTCAGCACCGGGAAGTTGAGGCTGTGCTTGGAGACGAACTCGCCGATGGCCCATCGCGGGTCGACCGAGATGCCGATGACGTCTGCGTCGGAGTTGTTCAGCTCGGCGAGCGAGTCCCTGAAGGTGCACATCTCGGTGTCGCATACGCCGGAGAATACCGCTGGGAAAAAGGCGATGACGACGTTCTTGCCGGAGTAGTCCGACAGGCTCACCTTGTCGCCTGCCGCGTCTACGAGCGTGAATCCGGGCGCTTTCTGACCTGCTTCGACTGCCATGTGGGTCTCCTTGTGACTTGGTAGGGGGAAGCCGTTGTCGCTTGCTCGCCGCATTATGCCACTTGGCAGGCAGGGTGTCTCAGTGCGGCGGCGGTGAGCGGAACGATGCGGCTGCATGATCTGAGACTCCTTGCGCTGCGTCACGGCGGCGCCTGTGTTTTTACCTGAGAAGCGGCGTTTGGCGGTCGTCGCGTTTCCGGTTAGCAGGAAGATTGCGGCGCCCAGTCCGTCGCGGGTCTAGAATGTTTGAAAATTGCGGCAGCTTGCCGGATGGCAGTGAGTTAAGCCGCCCGGCCTTTCAAGCCGCTCGGAGGAGTCATGACCACGTCGGGAAAAGTGATCGCATGTTGCGCTAGGCGGGAGCGGGGGATGCCCAAGTACGTTCTCGACGAGGTGGAGGTCGGCAAGTACGGCGTGATAGGCGACTACCACGCGGTTGAGATCAGCGAGCACGGCTCGAGCGCCGGCAAGTCGAACCTGCGTCACGTCAGCATCGTCGCAAAGGAGCTGTACGACAGCCTCAACGCGCAGCTGGACTTGGAGATCGAGCCGGGCGCCTTTGGCGAGAACTTCCTGGTAGAGGGCCTGGGCGAGCTCTCCGAGCTGGCGGGCGGCGACGTGATCCGGCTGGGCGGCAGCGTTGCGGTGCGCGTTACGATCCAGAACGACCCCTGCGTAAACCTCAACTACATCGACAAGAGCGTGCTCAAGTCGTGCGTGGGCCGGCGCGGCATCGTCGGCACGGTCGTATCGACTGGCACAGTGCGGCCGGGCGATGCAGTGTCAATAGAGCCCGGGGCGATGGTGGAGTAATGTCCGCACGCGTTCTTGTAGTGGGCGGCGGCGCCGTCGGCAGCTACGTCTCCGGCTGGCTGAGCCACACGGGGCATGACGTGACCGTGCTCGATGCGTGGAGCGAGCACGTTGCCGCGGTGAAGCAGAACGGTCTGCACGTTTCCGGCCCGCATGAGCCTTTCGTCGCCGAGCCGGCGATGCTAGACCTTCACGAATCGCAGCGGCTGGCGAGACAGGGGCCATTCGACGTTGGATTCGTGTGCGTAAAGTCGTTCGACACGCCGTGGGCTGCGACTATCGCAGGGCGCTTCGTCAAGTCCGACGGCTATGTCGTTTCGGCGCAGAATTGCTGGAACGACCCGGCGGTTGCGGCGGCGGCGGGAGCCAAGCGAGCCGTCGGACTGATCATGTCGGGCATCCAGGTGGCCCTTTGGGAACCGGGGATCGTGGAACGCGGCGGCAAGGCGCGGCGCATCGATTCCGGCCACGTGGTGTTTCGCGCAGGCGAACACGACGGGCGTATTTCGAGACGGCTGCGTGAACTCCAAGCGATGTTGCAGCCCATCGACGGTGCGGAGGTCACGGACAACCTGTGGGGCGAGCGTTGGGCGAAGCTGTGCCAGAACAGCATGGGCAACCCGGTGACGGCCATCAGCGGTATGGGCACGTCCGAACTGGCGGCGGATGCGCGGGCCAGGGAATTGCAGATACGGCTGGCGTCGGAGTCCGCACGGGTAGGGCTGGTCGCCGGCTACCGGGTCCCCGCCTTCGGCGGATTCGAGGCCGAAGTGTGGGCAGATGCCCTTTCCGCCCGCAATTTTGAGGCGATAGACGCCTCTCTGTCCGGCAGAGGCGGCGGCGACAACTGGAAACCCTCGATGGCGCAGGACGCCGCCAAGCGCAGGCCCACGGAGATAGACGAGATGAACGGCTTCGTCTTAGAAAGGGCAGGGGAGGTGGGTGAGCGTCTACCCGTCACGCGGGCGATTGTAGATGCGGTGCGGGCTTTCGAGCGGGGTGAAGTCGAGGCCGGGCCGCATCAGATCGAGGCGGTACTGCACGCCTCCGGGAACTGATTGTTGTCCCGTTTATTTGTGGACGGATAGCCGATGAGATTTAGCAGGGGGTCGTTGGCAGGCGCCGGATTGGGCGCCGTGGTGGCAGTGGGCGCCACGATCATCTCGTTGTTCAGGCTGGAAGGCACGGGTATGGGCGCCGGCGAGGCCATTCTCGTGGGGCTGCTGATCGGAATGCCGATAGCCGTTACAGGCGGGTTCTTCGCAGGGTGGCTGTGGGACGTGGTGTTCGGGCGGTAGGGGTAATCGGGATGTTGGATTTTGGCGAAACCGGAGGCCGGGATTAGGGTAGAGTTTCAGGCATGAGTACAAGTGGATTTTCGGGCGGCGGGCCGCTTGGCGAGACCTGGGTGGCGATTGACCTTGAGACGACCGGCCTCGATCCACGAGGCGACCGGATCATCGAGGTTGGCGGGGTCAAATTCAGGGGCGAGACGGAGCTGGCGCGGTTCTCCAGCCTGGTGAATCCCCGCAGGAAACTCTCTGCATTCGTAACCTCTCTCACCGGCATCAGCCAAGCGCAGGTCGACTCGGCCCCCGATTGGAGACGCGTTGCGCCGGACTTGCGCGCCTTCCTGGGCGGCCTGCCTGTGGTCGGCCACAACGTCGGTTTCGACATGGCGTTCCTCAGGTCGCACAGGGTGTTTCCGGCCGGGGCCGCTTTCGACACGATGAACTTGGCGCAAGTGACGCTGCCCAGCGAGCCGTCCTACGCCCTCGCCCGGCTTGCCGAGAAGTACGCCGCAGCGCACGACAGCCCTCACCGCGCTCTTTCGGACGCCCTGGCGACGCGGGACGTTTTCCTAACCCTCCTCAGGCGGCTGGAGGAGTTGGATCCCGAAGCGCTCCTGCGGTTGCAGCAGATGGGCCGGGAGCACGATTGGCCGGTGGCAGTCCTGGCCGGGCGCACTGTACGAGCGATTGGGCAGTCGGAGTCGCTGGGGCTGCCGCTGGGAATAGATACCCGCAAGCTGGCGCGCAGGCTGTACGCGCCTCGTTTCCAGCGCGCAGAGGGAGATGTCCCAGACCCAGGCGAGTTCACGGCGCAGGTGGAGGAGCTGTTCGAGCAGGGCGGCGTCCTGGAGAAGATACTGCCGGACTTCGAGCAGCGGGAAGTGCAGGTCGTGATGGCCTCGGCCGTAGCCAAGGCGATCTCGGCGGGAGAGAACCTCGTCGTAGAAGCGGGCACAGGAGTGGGGAAGTCGATCGCTTACCTGCTGGGCGCCGCGCTGCACGCAACTTCGAGCGGCGGGACGGTCATCGTTTCGACCAACACGATCAATCTGCAGGCGCAGCTGCTCAAGAAGGACGTGCCGGTCGCCGAGGAAGCCCTTGCATTGGCGGGAATGATCCAAGAAGGCAGTCTGCGTACCAGCGAGTTGAAGGGGCGCGGCAACTACCTGTGCTTCCGGCGCTGGTCGCACGCCATGCAGTCGGAGAGCGCGAGCGAGGAGGAAACCAGCCTGCTGGCGAAGTGCCTGGTGTGGCTGGGCGAGACCGAAACCGGCGACCGTTCCGAGCTGGGCCCAGGTAGGTATGGCTCCGCGTTTACGCGGCTGTCGGCACAGGGAGCCGCGAGGTGTCCACAGTCGGAAGGCCCATGCTTCCTCAGGCGCGCTCGAAGCTTGGCGCATTCCGCGGACATAGTCATAGTCAACCACGCCCTGCTCATGTCGGACGCCGCGCTGGGGGGCACTCTTCTTCCGCCCCACGACGCGCTAATCGTGGACGAGGCGCACCACCTCGTAAACGTAGCCACCAGGCATCTGGGCATAACGGTGAACGAGGAACAGTTTAAGGCTGAGCTGGAACGCCTCTCCGGCCGGGCAGACCGACCCGGCCCAAGAGGCCTGATAGCGGAGCTGGGAGACGCGCTCCTGACCGCATCGGCCGAGGTCGAGGCCCTCAGCCCGAATCCGGAGGTGACGGCAAGAACGACGCAGGCCGCCATGCGCGCGGCTGAACTGTCCACCGAATTTTTCGACGTACTCCGCTACACAGCCGAGACCTTTGGGGCAGGCGGGCAGGGGGGGAAGCTGCGCATAACCGACGGGCTGAGGATACGTCCAGAGTGGCATGAGCTCTTGTTGGCATGGGAAAACCTCGACGCGGTCCTTGCATTGACGGCCGGAGGGCTGTCCACCTTGGCCGGCAGGGCGGAACGGGCAGAGGAACCGGACGACGCCATGGACGCCATACTGCTCAACGTCTCGGCGGCGCTGGAGGTGTTGAACGGCGCCCGGCTGGCGTTCAGCCAGTGCGTGAGCGAGCCCGAAGACGGCATGGTGTACTGGATGGAACAGTGGGGCAAAAGAGCCGTTATGACCCTGCACGGGGCCCCGCTGGAGGTGGGCCCCAAGCTGCGGGAAACGCTGTTTGCGCGTGAGCGGCCGGTGGTCCTGACCGGGGCGACACTCGCCCAGGACGGCAGCTTGGAGCGATTCCGGGATCTGGTGGGACTGGAAGGCGGTAAAGACCTGCTGCTGGGGTCTCCATTCAAGTACAGGGAGGCCGCTCTTATCGCCGTGCCGGAGGACATGCCGGAACCGGGGAGCCGGAATTACGCAAGCGCCGTTTCGGATGCCATAGCGGACGTTGCGCTAAAGCTGCGGCAACGGACGCTCGTGCTGTTCACATCCTACTCTGCGATGGATACGGCCAGGCGCTCCCTGGCGAAGAGGCTGTCCGCAGCCGGCATCACGCTCCTGGCGCAAAGGACGGACGGAACGCCTCACCGGGTTATGCGGGAGCTCGCACGGGAAGAGGCCGCCGTGGCGCTTGGAGTGAACAGCTTGTGGGAGGGCGTCGACCTGGAAGGCGCCTCTCTGAAGGCGCTGATCGTGCCGAGACTGCCATTTCCCGTACCCACCGAGCCGGTCGTAGAGGCGCGTGCAGAGCTGTTCGCCGACGGCTTCAACGAATACATGGTGCCGGAGGCCGCCATGCGCTTCCGGCAGGGATTCGGCCGGCTGATCCGCTCGTCTACCGACCGAGGCGCATTCATCGTGCTCGACCGGCGCATTCTGGCACGCGGCTACGGCGCAAGATTTCAGAGGTCTCTGCCGGAATGTACGGTGAGACGCACGCCGCTGTCCGAGCTTGGCGAGGTCGTGGCGGCCTGGAACGAAGGCAGACCTGTTTGACGCCGGATCGCCGATCCCGCCTTGCCGAGTCTGAGGCGATTGTCGAGGTGGCGGACGGGCCTATCGACCTGGCCGCCACGCTGGACGGCGGGCAGGCATTCCGCTGGTGGCCGGATGACGCCGGGCCTGCCGGGTCGTATAGAGGCGTACTGCGGGGCCGGGTTGTCCGCATTTCTCCCATTGGCGCGGATGTCCTGGTAACGGCGCTCGACGGCAGGCCGGCCGGACAGGCGGCGGAACTTGTGGCGGACCACTTGAAGGCCGGCTCCGGCCTCGAAGAGTTCCGGCGCCAGTTTCAGGCCGACCCCGCGCTCGGGACCGCGATACGCAGCTATCCCGGTCTGAGGCTGCTTCGACAGGAGCCGTGGGAGTGCCTCGTCTGCTACCTGTGTTCGGCGACTTCGAACGTCAAGCGGATCAAGGGCAATGCCAGGGACCTCTCTACGACGCTGGGGCGCAAGGTGGGGACGGGTGAAGAGGACTTCGAGTTTCCCACTCCCGTTGCAGTCGCAGAGGCTGGAGAGCGGACGTTGCGCGATCTGATGCTGGGGTTCCGCGCAAAGTACCTGGCCAGGGCGGCTGAGACCGTCGCGGCAGGCGGGTTGGACCTCGATTCGATGCGGACGCGTCCTTACGACGATGCCAAGGAGGAACTCGTGAGGCTGGAAGGCGTCGCGGACAAGATCGCAGACTGCGTGCTGGCCTTTTCCTTGGACAAGCCGGAGGCGTTCCCGGTGGATATCTGGGTGAGGCGCGCCGTCAAGAGCCGGTACGGGCTGCCGGAGCGCTGCAACGACGACTACATCAGGGCTTGGGCAGAGGACAAGTTCGGGCCGCATAGGGCGCTCGCAAGCCAGTTCCTGTTCTACCGCGAGTGGCTGACGGGAGGGCGGGGATAGCGCCATTCGAGAAATCCGGCTGTGCATTGGCCACTTGCGCAGGCTCGCTCAACGTGACTCCCGGCTTCTCATCGCAAATTCCAGCTCTTCCTGCTTGGTGGTGACCTTTCCGTCCAGCTTGGCGCGCCTGACCAGCCTCAACAGCCGCCCGATGTCCGGCCCCTGCGGGACTCCCTCACCCAGCAGGTCGCTTCCGCTTATCTCCGGTCTCACGTGCCGCAGCCTCTCCAAGAAGATGCTTAGCCTGAGCTTCTGCGGGCCGTCCGGGGCGAGCTCCCGCTGGGCCTCTAGGGCGGCCTCCGGGAAGTCGGACAGCAGGTCCCATATTTCGCTGCGCGAGAGGTCATCCCGTCTTAGGATGGCGGAAATGCCCCTGTAGCGGGGGGCCGACATTATGACCTCCGTCCATTCCGCGGGCGGAGAGAGACGGGTTACGAGCGCGCGCGCCTCTGCGAGCGTTAGGGAAGCGGTGGCGAGCGAAAGGTAGAAGATGAAGCTCCTGTCTGGGCGCCGTTTCATCGCCTCCAAGGCGCCGCGGCTCACGCGGAACGAGGTGTCTATCGCCGCAAGGACTCCCTTCTCCTCGGCGGAAGCGAGGATGCCGGCGCGACTGGGATCGCGCAGGACCAACTCAAGTTCGGCACGCACCCGCGCTGCGCTTACGCGGTCCATGAAGCGCCAATCCCGTTGCATGAGCGCGAGCGTGGCGGCGTCGATCCTGAGTCCGAGCCTCGACTCGTACCGGAGGGCGCGAAAGATCCTCGTGGGGTCGTCGGTGAAGCTACCGTCGTGCAATACCCTGAGGCGTCGCCTTGCGGTGTCGGAGAAGCCCCCGAACGGGTCGATCAGGTCGCCCCACTTGGCAGGGTCGAGGTTCACGGCCATTGCGTTGACGGTGAAGTCCCTGCGCGCGAGGTCGAGCCGTATCCCGGTCGGCTGCACGCTTGGCAGTGCGCCGGGCTCTGCGTACGACTCACTTCGCGTCGCGGCGATGTCCACGCGACCGGAAGGCAGCGTCACAGTGGCGGTCTGGAATTGAGGGGAGGACGCTTCGATTTCTCCCAGTCCCCGTTCCGCCAGGAGGATGGAGAACTTGTGGGCGTCTCCGGTAACCGCTATGTCTATGTCGGTTGGAATACGGCCCAGGAACGTATCCCGCACCGGCCCGCCGACCAGGTATGCGGCCGTCGCCGGCCCGTCCGCTGCGGACGTGAGCTCTCCCGCCGTCCGTAGCAGCTGCGTCGCCTGGGGAGTAAGGATCTTTTCGAGCAGGGTAGCGATGTTTGGCAATGCGGATAGCGGGCCATGCGCTGGGTGCGGCTGTACGGTCCGTCCGGGCCGGCGGAGGCTGATTCAAGCGATGCAAGCGTCTCGACGGCCCCTGTGAAGTCTACCTGTGCATTATTGGCGCGGTAGTCATAGACTTGAGGTTAGATTCAAGATATTGGCACTGGAGGGAAATATGTCTGCTGAAGAGCCTCTGAGAATGGAAGTGTTCATAGACTACACCTGACCCTGGGTGCGCCAGACGGCCGTTTGGCTGTCCAGAGTGGAGGAGGAACTCGGGGAGGGAGTCGAGATCGAGTACCGCAGCTTCGTGCTTGAGCAGGCCAACTCCAAGAACGGAGATGATTGGAAGGCGTGGGAGCAGGGCGCAGATTACGTGAGCCGCGGCCTGGACTCGCTGCGTGGCGGCGTGGCCGCTCGCCGGCAGGGCAGGAAGGCGCACAACGCCTACATGCTCGCCTTGCTGGAGGCCAAGCACGTCCACAGGAAGGACATCCGCAGCTTCGACGCGGTCGCCGAATGTGCCAAGACTGCGGGACTGGACGCGGAGCGGTTCGCCGAGGACTTCAACGATCCGGCAATTCTCGAAGAGATCGCGCGTGACCACGAATACGCCGCCGGCGAGGGCGTGTTCGGGACGCCTACGTTTCAAATTTGAAGACGGCTCGCTCGCCTTCCTGAAGATGTACACGCCGCCGGAGTCGGAGACGATGGCCTCGTTCGAGAACTTCGTGGGAATCGCCAACGGACGAAAGTATTTCGGCGAGCTGAAGAGGCCGCAGCCGCCCTGGCCGCGCGGGGCGACCGATTAGCCTTGCCGGAGGACCTACACGACGCCGGGAGCCTGGCGATTGCGCAGGAGGCGATCGGCCTCTCGTTCAACGACCCCGGCCTCTTGAAGTTGGCGCTGACGCATACTTCCATTGCGAATGAGCGGCCGGAGGCGCACGGGGAATCGAACGAGCGGCTGGAGTTCCTGGGAGACGGCGTGGTCAACCTCGTGGTGGCCCGAAGCCTGTACAGCCGCGCTCCGGACGCCAAGGAGGGTGAGTTGACCGTGCGCCGCGCCAGCGCGGTCAACAGGGATGCGCTCGCTTCCGCCGCCAAGCGGTTGGGCCTGGGCGAGCATCTTGCGATGGGCCACGGTGAGGACGCTTCAGGCGGTAGGGAACGCCGCACGAACTTGGCGAACGCTTTCGAGGCGCTGGCCGCCGCGGTCTTTATCGACAGGGGATTCGACGAGTGCGAACGGGCCGTGCTCGAATGGCTGGGGCCGGAGATCGACGAGGCCCTGCGCCTGGATAGTCCCAAAGACCCGAAGTCACGGCTACAGGAAGCGCTCCAGCAGCGCGGCAGCCCTCCGCCCAAGTACCGGGTTGTGTCCTTGGACGACGTGGAGCACGACAGCCGCTTTACCGTCGAGGCCATCGTCGAAGGTGCGGTGGCGGGCACGGGATCGGGCAGCCGCAAGGTGGACGCGGAACGCTCCGCCGCAATGGAGGCCCTGCGAAACAACGGCTTGGCGCAGACACTCCAACCCGGGCCGTAGAGCCATGGACCGGCCAGCGAATGGGTAGTCATAGTGTTTAGGCTCAGACGCAAGCGCGAGAAGACCGCCGAGACCTCCGCCAAGACGGCGGCGGCGTGGCGGCGCGCCCTGGGAGGACTCTTCGGAGGCTCCGGCGTGAGCGAAGAGTTCTGGGAAGACCTGGAAGAGGCGCTGATCACGGCCGACGTAGGCTTCAACACGACCATGCAGTTGATCGAAACCGTACGCGAACGCACCGGCGGGTTAAGGTCGAGGGACGCCGGCTCGGTCAGAAATGCGCTGCGCGAGGCCATAGTGGAAACGCTGTCCAAGCCGGACCGGGCCGACCCTTTCCCCGACGGCCGGCCTGTCGCCATGCTGGTCGTGGGCGTGAACGGCTCCGGCAAGACGACGAGCATCGCCAAGCTCGCCAGCGCCGGCGTGCGGGATGGCCGCACGGCGCTGCTGGGGGCCGCAGACACTTTTCGGGCAGGCGCCATCGAGCAGCTCAGGATCTGGGGAGAGCGCCTCAAACTGCCGGTCGTGTACCAGCAGGCCGGTAGCGACCCCGGGGCCGTCGCCTTCGACACGATAGCGGCGGCAAAGGCGCGCGGGGCGGACCTGGTGATCATCGACACGGCGGGCCGCCTTCACACCCGCCATAACCTGATGGAAGAGTTGAAGAAGGTGCACCGCATAGTCGAAAGACAGGCCGCAGACTACGAGCGGCGGACGCTGCTGGTAATCGACGGGGTGTCCGGCCAGAACGCCGTCACCCAGGCGAAGTCGTTTACCGGCGCGGTGCGCTGCGACGGCGTGATGATCACCAAGCTGGACGGATCGGCCAGGGGCGGCATGGTACTGGCCATTGCGGGCGACCTCGGACTGCCGACGTGGTTCGTCGGGACGGGCGAATCGGTAGAAGACATCTCCGAGTTCGACGCCGCAGCTTTCGCGGACGCGCTTCTGCCGGACGACCTGGCAGCCTGACCGCCGTTAGGCCCATTTTCTGTAAGAGTTCGTTGGATGCTTGAGACCGTCAGGTGGCTGCTGACTGCTGAGCTAGTAGGCCTGGCGGCCTTTCCCATCGCCTACGCCGCGTTTCCCAACCTTTCCGACAGGGCCTGGGGTTTCGCCAAGCCAATCGGCCTGATCCTCATAGGAC
This sequence comes from Dehalococcoidia bacterium, assembly GCA_963663555.2. GTDB lineage: Bacteria > Chloroflexota > Dehalococcoidia > Lucifugimonadales > Lucifugimonadaceae. Next base: position 127,707 of record CAXXNJ010000008.1, on the reverse strand, counting down.
TGGCCGTGTGGGGCCTCAGCCAGGCGGGTGTACTGCCCAACGACGCGTGGGCATGGTGGCTGTCGATCGTGGCGGTTGCCGTGGTGGGGTGCGCGCTTGTGTGGCGCCGCAGGAGCGAGCTGGCGGCATTCGTCAGGCGAAACCGGACGCCCATCCTGGTGGGCGAGGCGCTCTTTCTTGCGTTCTTCATCGCATGGACTCTGTTCCGCGTGTTCGATCCGAACATCAGCGGCACCGAAAAGCCCATGGACTTCATGCTGCTGAACGCTTCCACGGCCGCCCAAGCCGCGCCGCCCGAGGACCCATGGCTGAGCGGCCAGTCCGTGGCTTACTACTACTTTGGCTACTGGATGTTCGCCGGGCTTGGCAAGGCGGCATTTGTGAAGACCTCGGTGGCATACAACCTGTCCCTGTCGCTGGTCGCAGGCATGGCGGCCGGCGCGATCTTCACGCTGGCCTACTCGATGGTGAGACGGGACGGAGGGAATCTGCGCGCTGCGTTATTGGCCGGGGCGGCAGGTTCGGCGCTGCTGCTGGCGGTGTCCAACCTCACGGGCTGGTGGGAGTTGCTGGCCAACTTCAGGCTCGGCAGCCACGGCTTCTTCGACTGGCTCGCCATCGACGGCCTGGAGCGCAGCGCACAGACCGAGAGCTGGCGGCCAACGAACTTCTGGTGGTGGTGGAAAGCGTCGAGAGTGATCAACACCTTCGACGAATCCGGCGTGGGACTGGACTTCACAATCCAGGAATTCCCCCTGTTCAGCCTGATCCTCGGCGACCTGCACCCGCACGTCATGTCCATTCCGTTCGTGCTGGCCGGTATGGGCGTCGCCTACAACATTCTCACGTCGAAGGAGGAGTGGGGTTTCTCGTGGGTCAGGAAAAATCCCGCAACGGTCGTCGTGCTGGCCCTGCTGATCGGTTCCGCCGGGTTCATAAACGCGTGGGACATGGCGTTCCTCTTTGCGGTCCTGCTTGGCGCGGTCTTCATCAGGACGGTGAGACAACGAGGGCAGACGGCCGCCTGGCCGTTCCTGTCGGCGCTGCCGTTAATCGCGATAGGCGTAGCGGGACTGCTCGCGTTCTATCCGTTCTACTTCGGCACCTTGCAGACGCAGATACAGTGGCCGCCCTTGCTGCCCGCCGAGTTCGGCACAAGGCCGGTCCACTTCTTCACCGTGTGGGCCATTCCGTTCCTGGCTGCCGGCGTCTTCCTTTCAACAGTCGCCTTCCGTACGCTGCGCCCGCAGTTCGAATGGGCGTGGGGATCGATCAGCGGCAGGGGAGAGGCGGGCGGCAAGCCTGAAATCGGGCCGTGGATCATCGGCATGGCGGGCATAGGGCTGCCGTACCTCGTATGGGGCTTCACCCACCTCGAGTACCGCGACGGGGCGGAAAACATCCACCTGATCGAAAGGCTCTGGACCGTCCTCCCGCTGGGCGCGGCCATTGTGTTCCTGTTCGTGACGGTCATGAACCGCGCGCGCGCCGGCAAGAACGACGCCGTCCAGTTCGCGCTGCTGCTGGGCCTGATGGCCCTGTACCTGGTCTACTGGGCGGAACTGCTGCACGTGCACGACGTGTTCGCAAGCCGCATGAACACCGTTTTCAAGTTCTACTACCAGGGCCTCATCATCCTTTCCGCGGCCGGCGCGTACGGCCTTTGGCGTTGGCGGCTGATGCACCTGAAGCTTACTCGCTGGGCGCTGGGCGCCAGCCTTGCCGCGGCGGCCGTCGGCATCATCCTGCTCGCCGGTTCGCTCTACTACAGCGTTGCGGCGTCCTACTCAAAGGCGGGAGAAGGCGGCGGCGACAGTCTCGACGGCATTGCGTACATAGAGCGGAGAACGCCTGAAGAGTACGCGGCCATCGAGTTTCTGCGGGAAAACGCATCGCCCGGTGACCGGATGGTCGAAGCCGTGGGAGGCTCGTACAGTGAATTTGGGCGCATATCGGGTTCTACCGGCGTGCCCACCGTGCTCGGCTGGCCGGGACACGAACGGCAGTGGAGAGGCTCCAACGAGCTCGTGACCCCCCGGATAGCCGACGTGGAAGAGCTCTACTTGACCGCTGACCTCGAGACCGCTTCCGCTCTGGCAAACCGCTACGGCATCGATTACGTAGTAGTGGGACAACGGGAAAAGTCCAAATACCCTGCGCTTAACGTAGAGAAATTCGATACCCTTGGCGTGAGAGTGTTCGAACGGAACGGACTGACAATCTTCTGTCTAAAGGCCGAATGCCCCTGATGCCCGACGAGAAACAGGAAACAACAGCCAACGAGACCGGTCAGCCCACTCCCGCGCCTGCCGGCGAATCCCAAGATGAGCAGGACGCAAACGGTGAGGGCGCCGTTACCGAAATGAAGGACACGGCCTCCTCCGAAGAGCCGGTTTCCGCTTCCGCCGCCGCCGTGGCCGGCGGTGCAGCGGCTACGGCAGACACAGCGCAGCCGCACGCGGACGACGGCCCGGCGCACGACCTCATCCCAGCCGCGTGGGAGCGCATCACGTACGCGGCCCTATTCTTCATGGCCCTTGCAATGCGGCTGTGGGACCTCGGCGCGCGGGCAGTCCATCACGACGAGAGCCTGCACGGCTTCTTTTCCTGGAACATATTCACCGGCGAGGGGTACATCCACAATCCCCTGATGCACGGAATGTTCCTGTTCCACAGCACGGCGGGCGCATTCTGGCTGTTCGGGGACAACGACTTCACGCTCAGGTTGCCAATGGCGCTGTTCGGCAGCGCACTGGTCTTGCTGCCCCTGCTTCTGCGCTCGCGGTTGGGCCAGATAGGCGCCCTTGCGGCCGCGGTGATGCTCACCTTTTCGCCGGCCATGCTCTACTTCAGCCGCTTTGCCCGCAACGACATCTTCATGGCGGTCTTCGTCCTCGGGCTGTTCGCCATGATCTGGCGATACCTCGACGAGCGGAAGAACCGCTATCTCTACCTCATCGCAGCATTTTTGGCGTTAGGTTTTACCACTAAAGAGACTATGTACATCTCGGCGTTCATCTTCATGATCGGCCTGTTGTTCTTGGCCTGGCAGCAGGTGGGCAATTGGCTCTGGGGCCGCATTAGGATCAAGGAATTCGACCCGCCGGCCAGGCTGCTGCTGCTGCTGGCCTGCCTGACGATTCCTCTTGCCGGGCCGCTCTTGGCGATTTTCCAAGGCCCGATGGGAGTCACCCTGGCGGCAACCGCGAATAACGACCTGGGGCTGCCCACCGGCTCACCGGGCGGCGGCGGCTGGATCATCGCAATCGCCGTGACGGTCGGTTTGGCGGCCCTCGGCATGGCCGTGGGCCTGCTTTGGAACCGACGCGCGTGGCTCATCTGCTGGGCCGTCTTCGCCCTCATCTTCAGCGTCATCTTCACCAACTTCTTCACCCACTTCGGCGGAATAGGCAGCGGCATATGGCAGTCACTCGGATATTGGCTCGCCCAGCATGGCGTGAACCGGGGGGAACAGCCCTGGTTCTACTACTTCATCCTCGTGACCGTCTACGAGTTCCTTCCCGCGCTTATCGCGCTGGCGGCTTCGGCCTGGTACATCCTGAAGGGAGACAAATTCACGCGGTTCCTGGTCTTCTGGGCTGCGGCCACCTTCCTCGCCTACTCCATGGCCGGCGAGAAGATGCCCTGGCTGCTCGTCAACATCGCGCTTCCCATCATCATCCTGGCTGCCCGCGCCATAAACGACGTGGCGCGGTCGGTCAACTGGCGCAAGGCGATAGAGTCGAAGTTGCCCCTCTTGCTGATATGCGTGCCCGCACTGCTGGTCGTCATCTGGCGTCTGGCCTTCTTCGAATTCGACATGGAGCAGGGCGCCCGCACCTTCTTCTCGCTTTGGGGCCTACTGGGCGTTGCGGGCGTGACCCTCGTCGCCTTCTACTGGCTGGCGCAGCAGAGCCGCTGGAAGAACGTCCTATCCGCTGCCGGCCTGGTGTTCGTGGGCCTCATGTTCCTCCTTACGGTTCGAGCCGGCTGGGTGGCCACCTACGTTCATTCCGACGTGCCGAAGGAGATGCTCGTATACACCCAGACCTCTCCGGCCCTGCACAACCTCGTGGAGGAGATAACCGACTCCGGCAACCGCAAAGACATAAAGGTCTTCATCGATTCGACCTCCGGCTTCACGTGGCCTTGGGCGTGGTACCTCAGAGACCACGACGTTCACTACTCCGAGCTTTCCGTGACGGACACCGGCAGACCGGAAGAGGGCACCGCCATTGCCGTAATTTACGAAAATAATAACGACGCGATAAAGGACGATCTGGCCGCGGACTTCACCCCGGGAGATAGGATCCCTCATCGCTGGTGGTTTCCGGAACAGTACAAAAAGCTGGATCCCGGCAAGTTCTTCCGCGCCTTCGGCGACCGCAGGGTATGGCGCGAGTCTTTTGACTTCTTCTTCTACCGGGACATTGGGGAGCCCATTGGATCGGTCGACTCTTACGTCTATTTCGACAGTGACAGATCGCTTGCCGACACCGAATAGAGTCCAATCCGGGGTTCGGAGGCAGGCGTGACGTTCCCTTTTCCCGATCGTTGGGAAACTTTGGGCTTGGGCAAATGACGCGTCAGTACGCCTTCTGGCTGGGGCTGGCCGGCAGCCTCGGCTTCCTGGCAGTCTCCTTGGCGCTGTTCGTGGACGTCGGCAAACTGTCGGACGCGCTCAGGTCGGCGAACTACGCCTACGTGGCGCCTTCGCTCGTCTTCTACTTCATGGCCGTCTATTTCCGTACTATCCGCTGGCGCGTCCTGCTGCGGCCAATCATGGGAAGGACGAAGCGGCCCCTGTTTCCCGTAGTGGTCGTCGGATACATGGCGAACAATCTCATTCCCCTCCGCATCGGCGAGGTGGTGCGCTGCTACTACGTCAGTCTGCGCGAAGAGGTATCGGCCGCCGGCGCGCTCGGCACCGTTGCCGTCGAAAGGGCCTCCGACGTGCTGGCCTTGCTGTTCCTTCTCGCCCTTACGTGGCCCATAGCGCCCCTGTCCGGCGCCTTTAGCGGTGTCGCAGAGCACGTTCCGGGCGGAGCCCCGGTTCTCGCGGCGGCCGGCCTGCTGCCGTTCCTCGCCGTCGCTGCAATGGTGATCGCGGTCACCGCCATATCGCAAGCGCGTGCGCTCTCCTTGGCCGGCTGGGTGGCGGCGCCTCTGCCGGAAGCAATCCGCGGCAGGGCGCTGGGACTGATTGCAAGCCTGCTCCAGGGGATGACGGTGGTACGCTCACCGCGGGCGCTGCTCACCGTGTTCCTGCTGTCGCTTCCCGTGTGGCTGCTGGAGGCGGCGATGTACGGCGTTGTCGCCCTCGGGTTCGATCTTCAATCACACTTCGGCGGAGCTATGGAGTTCGTCGCGGCGATACTCGTCTTCACGGCGGCGGCCAACCTGGCCGGAACATTGCCGTCGAGCGCCGGCAGCCTCGGACCGTTCGACTTCTTTGGAGCTACGGCGCTCGTGGCGCTGGGAATGTCCGGCAGGGACGCTTCTAGCGTTGCATTCGCCTATGCGCTCACGGTGCACGCAGCGCTTTGGGCGCCGCCAACGTTGCTCGGCGCGGTAATGCTGCTGCTGGACGGCACGTCGCTCAGACGCCTTGCGGGAGGTGCGCGCCGCGCCGGTAGTGCCAGTGAAGAGGCCCCGGCGGCGGCCTCGCAGGGGGAGGGCGGAAGTTGAAGATTGGGATAATCGGCGCAGGGGCGGCGGGTCTTGCGGCAGGGTACGACCTCTCCAAGGCCGGCCACGTCGTGACCGTCTACGAATCGGCGCCATTCGTCGGCGGCCAAGCCTCGACCATTGAAGTGGGAGGAGGCCGCCTCGAGCGCGGCTACCACCACCTCTTCACCAACGACCTGGCGATTATCGAACTGATACAGGAGATCGGCCTAGCCCACGAGCTGAAGTGGTATCCCTCCAAGGTCGGCACCTACGCCAACGGGCGCGTCTATCCGACGACGACGCCTATCGATCTTCTGCGGTTCGGAGCCATCCCCATCCACGAGCGGATCCGGCTGGGAATCTTTGCACTAAGACTCCAACGGATGAAGGACTGGCGCGCCCTCGAGTCGTTCACTGCCGACGAATGGCTCAAAACCAAACTCGGCGGCAAAGCCTACGAGGCCGTGTGGAACCCCCTGCTCAGGGCCAAGTTCGGAAACTACTACCGGCAAGTCGGGATGCCATGGTTCTGGTCCAAGATCCAGACCCGCTTCGCGTCGCGCAAGGGACTCGGCGGGGAGATGCTCGGATACCCCATCGGCAGTTTCGACTCCATATTCGAAGAACTGTCCCGGCGGATCGAGCGAGCTGGAGGAAGGACGATCCTCGAGACGCCCGTCGAAAGGGTGGAGGTAAAGGACGGCCTCGCCGCGGCTTTGACGGCCCGCAGGCCGGACGGCGAACTGGTCACCGAGGAGTTCGACGCGGTGCTATCCACCGTGCCGTCGTTCGTGTTTCCCAAGCTGGTGGACTTGCCCAATGAATACCGCTCAAGGCTCGACTCGGTGCACTACCTCGCCGCCGTAGTCACGATACTCGAAATGGACCGGCCACTGACCGGCATCTACTGGATGAGCATTGCCGACCGCAGCCTGCCATTCCTAGGCATCATTGAGCACACCAACCTCGCCCCCCGTGAGCTGTACGGTGGCAGGTACGTGCTCTACCTGACAAACTACCTCGACCGCAAGGACGAGATGTTCAGCCTGACGCCGGACGAGCTGCTGGAGCGCTACCTGCCGCACCTGTCCAAGTTCAACCCGGACTTCGACCGCGACTGGATCAAGCGGATGCACTACAACAGCGTGAGCGCCGCCCAGCCCATAATCGGGACCAACTACTCTTCCCGTATTCCGGACCACCGCACGCCCATCCAGCGCCTCTACCTCGCAAACACCACGCAGATATATCCTGAGGACCGGGGCACCAACTACAGCGTGCGGATGGGCAGGGAAGTGGCGGCAATGGCGATGCGCGACGAAAAGGAAGGTTGGCGGCGCTGGACATCCGGCGCCCGATGATCGTCCCGCGGACGACGGCGGGCGCCGACAAACATAGCGAACGTCTTGGCATACGGTGACAACGGTCACGGCGAAGTGCAGGCGAACAGGGAGTAAGCGAATTGGGCAAGCTTGACGGCAAAGTTGCGATAGTTACCGGCGGCGGCACGGGAATCGGGCGCGAGACCGCTCTTCTCATGGCCGCAGAAGGCGCCACAGTGGTGATCTGCGGACGCCGCGCGGCCCCGCTCGATGAGGTGGCAGATGCCATAAAGGCTTCCGGAGGCAAGTGCGTAGCCCGCACCACCGACCTCGTGGACGGAGAAGCCGCGGCCGCGCTTGGCAAGTGGGCGGAAGCTGAGTTCGGACGCGTCGACGTGCTGGTGAACAACGCAGGATTCTCCAGCCACGTCCGGTCGATCCGATATGTCGGCGCAGAAGAGTGGGACTCGGTGTTCAAGGTGAACGTCGAGGGCGTATACCGCCTTACCCAGTCGCTCTTGGCGGGAATGGTCGAACGCGGCGAGGGCACGGTGATCACCGTTTGCAGCATGGCGGCGCTCATTCCAGGCCCGCTCGGCGGCGCCCCCTATTCGTCGGCCAAGGCGGCGGCCCTCACCATGATGCGCTACCTCAACAATGAACTGAAGAACACGGGAGTGCGGGCCAGCGCCATCATTCCCGCCGAGGTGGACACCGACATCCTCGACAAGAGGGCAGTCCCCCCGTCCAGAGAAGACCGAGACACCATGATGGGCGCCAAGGACGTTGCCGAAGCCATACTCCTATGCGCCACGCTCCCGCAGCGAACCTGCATCGAACAGCTAACCATGATGCCGTCCCACCTCCGCGACCAGTCCGCCGACGTAGCCGGCCTAGCCCAAATAGGCGCCCCAAACTAGACGGGATGGGGCCGTACGGACATCCCCTCCGTAGGGGCGATCCCTTGTGGCCGCCCTCCGTATGGGCGATCCCTTGTGGGCGCCTGGCGGGGCCCGGCGGGGGGAATCTTCGCCCACCAACCCGCGCGACGCCACCAACGCGCGCGACGCAGGCGCGTCTTCCCCGCAGGGGATGAGACCGTAGGGGCGATCCCTTGTGGCCGCCCTCCGTATGGGCGATCCCTTGTGGGCGCCTGGCGGGGCACGGCGGGGGGAATCTTCGCCCACCAACCCGCGCGACGCCACCAACCCCGCTAAAAACTCAAAACTAACAACTACCCCGTAGGGGCGCAAAACCCCGGCCTACTCGGAAATTGCCCCCTCAGCCGTCTGGAACTCCATCACGGTCAGCTCGATCCTCGACGTGAACCAATCAAACGCCTGGCTGAGCGAGTCGCTGAAGCTCGCCTCCGGCCAGGGGCCGCAGTCTTCCGGCTCGATCAGCTGGCTGCCGGGGATGGCCTCGTGCAGCTCGACGCTCTGGCGATGCGACGCGGTTTCGCTCTGGCGCCCGCTGAACACCAAGCACGGGGATACCGGCTTCAGGACAGGACGGGCGGCCCCGGCGGGCAGTGAGTAGTCGGCGAGAATCAAGGCGCGCACTGAGCCCGGTGCGTAGGTAGCCAGCCTGATGGCCGCTTCCCCGGCCTGGCCCTGCGCGATCACGATGGCAGGCTCGCCGGATGCCCATATCCCCTCCATCAGGTTGTCCCGCTGGTGCGTTTCCAGCGCCAATACCCTGAAATCGGAGGCAAGCCGTTCCGCGAGGCCCGCCCAGTCGCTGCCGGAACCGTCTCCGGCCAGCAGGAATAGCGGCGGCTTGTCCTCGCCGTCCTTCCACTCCAATACGGGTATCTCTCGACCGGGGAACTGTGCGACGTGAGATTTTGAGAAGGCCATGCTATTAGTCGATCCTTGCACTTGGGAGAAACGGTAAGCGCCACGTTAAACGATGCGGGCGGCCTCCGCAAAGGGCGTTCTCCGGCGCATAGCGCGGCCCTATATCGCGCATGACGAGCGCCTGACGTGGGCGCCGGATCATGGCAACGGCCCTGGGGCGAACACGTGCGGGCCGGTCCTCCGATGATGCGCGCGCGCTGCGGCAAGGGTAAACTTGCATTTAAGTTGCCGCTGACTGCAATGCTGCACCGCGGCATATCCGCCACTGACGGCAGGAGCATCGCGAAAAAAGGGCCGGCGAACGGCTCCAAGGAAGAGTTAAGGAGTCAGAGTTGACGACTGCATCACGCTGGGGAGAAATCTACAAGGAAATCGGGGCGACTCCCATCATCAACGCCGTCGGCAGCGTAACGCTGTTGGGCGGCTCCACGCCGAACCCGGAAGTAAAGGACGCGATGGAACGCGCCAATTCGGCCTACATCCCGCTCGAACACCTCGAGGAGAAGGCCGGGCAGGCGATTGCCGACCTTATCGGCGTGCCTGCCGCCTACATCACGTCGGGCGGCGGCTCCGCCCTCACGCTGGCCACTGCGGCATTCATCGCCGGCGACGACGATGAGAAGATACAGCGGCTGCCCGACACAACGGGCATGAAGAACGAGATCCTCATCCAGAAGCGGCAGCGCTACTGGTACGACCGCTGCCTAGAGATGGCAGGCGGCAAGCTCGTCGAGTTCGGCTCCGATGACGAGACGACCGAGCAGGACCTCGCGGACGCCATAGGCCCCAACACCGCGGTAGTCCACTACGTCTCGTACGAGCAGAGGCCGAAGGACCCGCACGCCCTAGACCTTGCGCAGACGATCAAGGTCGCAAAGGACCATGACCTTCCGGTGATGGTGGACGCCGCAGGCCAGATCTACCCCCTTGAGAACCTGAGCATGTACGTCAAGGCCGGCGCAGACATCTCCTGCGTTGCCGCAAAGTACATGGGCGCCCCGCACTCCACCGGCTTTGCGCTGGGAACCGAGGACGCCATACGAAGGCTCGCGTTGCAGTCGTTCGTCTCGTACGAGGGCAGGCGCATCAGGGGCATCGGCAGGCCGCACAAGGTGGACCGGGGCGAGATGATGGGCGTTGTGGCCGCGGTGCAACGCTGGATGACCTTGAATCACGAGGAACGGCTGGCCGGCGCAGAGCAGCAGAGCCAAACCATGCTCGCACCGCTCCAGGGCATCCCCGGAGTGCGCGCCGAGCTGATCGACAACGTGGTGGCCAACCAGCCGTTCGGCGCAACGGTCACCATAGACGCCGACGAGGCCGGCATCTCGGCCGAAGAGGTGGTGGCAAAGCTGAAGGAGCACGACCCGCCGGTCTGGACGCGGGTCATGCCCGGGGATACCTGGATCACACTGCACGTCTTCGGCCTGGAAGAAGGCGAGGACAAGATCGTCGGCGAGGCCATGGCGGCCGTACTCAAAGGCGCAAAGTAGCAGGGCGGAGCTAGCCACTTGCCCGTCAAGTCGATAGCGATACTCAGCCCCGGCAACATGGGGTCGGCAGTCGGACGCGTTCTGCGCGAGCACGGCTATGACGTTATGACTGTACTGGCAGGGCGCAGTGAACGAACGCGCGGACTGGCGGAGCAGGCGGGTTTTCGCGACGTCGAAAACCTCGACCTGCTCGTCGGCCGGTCCGACTTGGTACTTTCGATCCTGGAGCCCGACAAGGCGCTGGGGGTTGCGCGCGAGGTCACGGACGCCATGGAGAGGACCGGCGCGCGTCCCGTGTACGCCGACTGCAACGCCGTGTCGCCCGACACGGCCCGCGAGATGGAGTCCGTCGTAGAACGGATCGGCGCTCGCTTCGTGGACGCCGGCATCATCGGAGGCCCGCCGGGTTCGGGCGCACCGCCGCGCTTCTACGCCTCCGGCCCGAATGAGGCCGTGCTGGGCGAACTGGACGGCAAGGGCATACTTGTCCCCCTCCTGGGCGGCGAGGTAGGCAGGGCGTCGGCAATTAAGATGTGCTACGCCTCGCTGTCCAAGGGCGTAGCGGCATTGCAGACGGCTGCGTTGATTGCCGCGCGCCGACTGGAACTTTCCCAGGAACTCGAGTCCGAACTGGCGTCGAGCCAGGCGAACGTACTCCGGCAGATGCAGTCGGTCGTCAGCCTGCCCGGCAAGGCCTTCCGCTGGGTAGGAGAAATGGAGGAGATAGCCGCCACGTTCGACTCGGTCGGCGTGACCGGCGATTTTCATCGGGGCGCAGCGGAAGTCTTCCGGCTGGTGGCGGCGTCACCACTGGGAAACGAACGTCCGGAGACGATCGACCCCAACCGCACGTTGCAGGAGACGATTACGGCATTCGCCGAGTGACCGGTACGACCGGGGCGGTCTTTTCCTTCCTCCATCGAGCGGGAAGGAAAACAGGAAGGGAAATCGCCTAGAGAGCGGCTATGCCGCTTCGGATAGCTGCGGCGATTGCCTGGTACTCGTCTGCGACCGCCTCGGAGTCGAAGATGACGGGGCGCTTGGCGTCGCGGTACTCGGCTCGCATCTCGGTACGGCCTAGGAACGGCAGGCTCATCTCGTCCGCCAGTTCCTCACCGGCTCCGATGCCGAAGATCGGGCCGGACAGGTTCTCGATAACTCCCAGCACGGGCAGGTTCATCTTGCGGATCATGTTTATCGACCGCTTGGCGTCGAGGGCCGCCAGCTCCTGCGGAGTGGTGACGACGACGAAGCCGTCGAGGTTGAGCGTCTGCATCACGGTGAGCGGTGCGTCGGACGTGCCCGGCGGCAGGTCCACGACCATGTAGTCGAGGTCGCCCCACTCGGTCATGGTCAGGAACTGGTTGATGGCGTTGTGGATCATCGGGCCGCGCCAGATGATCGCCTCCTCCTCGTTCTCTTGGAAGAAGGCCATGGACATCACCTTTACGCCGAAGCGGGCGGAGGGGTAGAACACGCCGTCCTCGTGCGCCGGGCCCTGCGTGATCCTCAAGACGCGGGTTACGTTTGGACAGTCGATGTCACAGTCGAAGAGGGCTACGTTGTCCCCTTCCTGGGCCAGCATGGCGGCGATGTTCACCGCCACGGTGGTCTTTCCCACGCCGCCCTTGCCGCTGTATACGCCGATGCGCTTGCCGATCCGGTTCAGCTTGTCCGAGATGGCCTTGCGCTGTCGGAAGTTCTCGCGCACCTGCGCCAAGCGGGCCTCTTCCTGAGGCGTAAGCTTTCTGCGCTGGGAGGTCATTGTCCGCTGTCAGGCTGCGTGGAAGGCCGTGGAAGCAGCGCCTACGGGAGCGTCAGTCGAGGCCCAGCAGTCGCTTGCCGTCGTCCGTGATCATGTCGGGATTCCAGGGCGGATCGAATACCATGTCGACCTGCACGTCCTCCACGTCGTCCATTTCGGCTATCCGCCACTCGGCCTGCTGGGCGATGTATGGCCCCATGCCGCAGCCCGGAGCGGTCAGCGTCATCTCGACGTGTACGTCTCCGTCTTCCACTTCCACGGTGTATATGAGGCCCAGGTCAACCACGTTGACCGGTATCTCAGGGTCGTACACGTCCCGCAGAGCGTCCATCACTTCATCACGAGTTAGGGTCGCGGTAGATTCAGTCATTTCAGATCCGTTGCCGCGGCGCGGGCCGCTTCCGATTGTGATCGTCCGTAATCCAAGTTAGCCGGTCAGCCCGGTCCACTACTAGAGTAACAGAACGCCGCTGCGGTCACTTTGCCCTAGGCGCGTCCCGCACCACACAAACCCGTAGGGGCGATCCCTTATGGCCGCCCTCCCCAGGGGCAATCCCTTGTGGCCGCCCTCCGCAGGGGCGATCCCTTGTGGCCGCCTTCCCCAGGGGCGATCCCTTGTGGCCGCCCTACGTAGGGGCGATCCCTCGTGGCCGCCCTCCCCAGGGGCGATCCCTTGTGGCCGCCTTCCCCAGGGGCGATCCCTTGTGGCCGCCTTCCCCAGGGGCGATCCCTTGTGGCCGCCCTCCCCAGGGGCGATCCCTTGTGGCCGCCTTCCCCAGGGGCGATCCCTTGTGGCCGCCCTCCGTAGGGGCGATCCCTCGTGGCCGCCTTCCCCAGGGGCGATCCCTTGTGGCCGCCCTCCCCAGGGTCGATCCCTTGTGGCCGCCCGCCGTAGGGGCGATCCCTCGTGGGCGCCTTCCCCAGGGGCGATCCCTTGTGGCCGCCTTCCGCGCAGGGGCGTCCTTCCCCCTGAGGGGGAAGGAACTTTCCTACCTCTTCCCCCGTCTGCGAGACCTTTGCATAAATGCCTCGCGACCCTCTACAGACCTCCAATTTTTCGATGGACGAAGATGAGAATCGGGGTAATTGGACCGGCTCTGAGGGGGCAGCTGGGATTTATGCAAAGGTCTCGTCTGCGGGGGAAGATTGAGATGGGGGTCTTCCCGCGCGACCCCACGCACCCCACGCCGCAGATATGAGAAGGGCGCCTCAGCGGAGGCGCCCTTCCTGCTTGATCGCGGTCTGCGCGGCTAGGCGCAGTCGGGATGCCCTTCTTCCCAGCGGCCGAAGCGCACGTCCGACTCGCCGTTCTGGTTGATCCTTGCCATCTCCGAGCGGGCGTTGGTCCACATCTCCGTCCACAGGTCTGCGTCCCGCAACTCCTGCTTCGGGTTCTCCTTGCTTCGCGCGACGAACCCGGGGAAAGCGCCCCGGCCCGTGGGCTGGCCGATCGGGTTGTAGCGAAGGTCGAAACTCCAGCGGATCTTGTCACTGACGTTGGACAGCGACCCGTGCACCGTCTCCCTGTGCAGGAAGATCACGTCGCCCCGCTTGGTGGGCAGGGGAATGGTCGAGTCGATGTCGAACAGGGTTTCGGGGATGGCCCGCCTGCCCGTTCCCTGGTAGTTGAGGCAGTGGGTGAGCAGTCCGCTGTCGTGGCTCTGCGGCACGACCTTCAGCGGGCCCTGCTCCACGGCTGCGTCGGTGAGCGAGAACCAGGCCGTGATCATCTCGGTCTCGTCTGCGTCCGGAGTGACGACGCCGTGGTCCTGGTGCCACTCGGTCGCTCCGATGACCGGCTCGCCGCGTTCGTTCTTTGGCAGGTACCTCTCCGGCGGCTTGATGCGCACGTGCTGCACCGGGTTGGAGTAGATCTCCGGCCCGATGAGGGACTCTACGGCGTCGAGCAGCGGCTCGGCCGTGAGTGCGTTGAGCACCGCCTGGCCGGTCCAGAACGGTGTCTCCTCGGTCACGCCTGCGAATGGCAGGGAAAAGTCGAAGTAGCCTGAGAAGTGCGTGCCGGTCTCAGCGTAGATCCTGGTCACGCGGTCTCCGAAAGGCAGTTCCTCGTACCGGGAAGATATCTCCCCCTTGTCATACAGTTCATCGGCCAAACGGTCGAGGACTCCGGCGTACTCCTCGATGATCGGGTCGAGGTACTGCTCGGCGTCCAAGACTCCGTCCACCTTTAGGAATCCGTACTTGTAGAAGCCGTCAACCTGCTCCTTGGTAAGTGAACCCATTCTCGTTGACCTCCGTCTCCACAAGGTCTGTTTGTTTACGCATTTAACATGCGACAGCGGCGTATATTACACCTTTGCGCCGGAAATGGCAGTCTTTCCGATGCTGCCTACTTGAATGAATTGGGCAATGCCGCTGCGCGGTCGACGCACAACTAGTCAGGCGAAACGCAGTGGCACGGCGATGCGCGAGAAAGGCCGTCCGGCGGGCGCGGCGGGATGAAACGTCCCGGCCGCGGCTGTACTGCCGGAAATTTTCATGACTGACAGACGGAGCACATGGGCCTGGGGCATGGAGTCAACGGAGCCCACGGCGGCGCAGATGCTGAGCGCGGCGCGGGAGACGTCGGAGAAACTGGGCGTGCCGCTGGAGCCCGGCGTTCCGCCGTCCGTAAGCGACTTGCAGCTGCGGCGGCCAAGGATTGCTCCGCCCGCCTCTTTGGAGCGCATCTGCTCGATAGATCCGCACGACCGCGCCGTCCACGGCTACGGGCACAGCTTCAGGGACAGGGTGAGGAAGTTCGACGGCGCTTTCGACAACCCGCCGGACGTGGTGGCGCATCCGTCCAGCGAGGAGGAAGTCGCATCCGTACTCGATTGGTGTTCCGAGGCCGGATACGCGGCGTTGCCCTACGGGGGCGGATCGTCCGTAGTGGGCGGCGTGGAGCCGCCGGAAGACAGTTCCGGCGCCGTCAGCATTGACCTTACGGCGCTGGGTGGCGTGCTTGAGGTGGACGACGTGTCCCGCGCGGCCCGCATCCAGGGCGGCGCGCTTGGCCCGTCGCTGGAAGCGCAACTCAGGCCGCATGGACTCACGCTGCGGCATTTCCCACAGAGCTTCCAGTTTTCCACGCTGGGCGGATGGATCGCCACCCGTTCCGGCGGCCACTACGCCACCAATCGCACGCACATAGACGATTTCGTCGAGTCGCTGCGAATGGTCACGCCGTCTGGGATATGGGAGTCCCGCCGGCTGCCCGGCAGCGGGGCAGGGCCCAGTCCCGACCGCCTTGCGATAGGCAGCGAGGGCGTGCTGGGCGTCATCACCGAGGCGTGGATGAGGGTGCAGCGTCGTCCCGTACACCGCGCCGGGGCGAGCGTTTCGTTTGCGTCTTTCAGTTCGGCCAGCGATGCGGCCAGGGGCATCACGCAGGCGGGACTGTGGCCGGCGAACTGCCGGGTACTCGATCCCGTCGAGGCCGGCAACTCAGCCGGTATGGACGGCTCCAGCTCGCTGCTCGTCGTGGGATTCGAGTCATCGGAAATTCCCCAGGACGCCAATCTAAGAGTCTCTTTGGAAATAGCCAAAGATGCGGGAGGGCGCATCCTGGTCGATAGCTCGCAGGCTGACGAGGGCGGCGATGACAAGCGTCGCGATCCCGCTCTGGCGTGGCGGGAAGCCTTTATCAACATGCCGTACCGGTGGAACGAGCTGGCCGGTCTTGGCCTGATCCACGATACGTTCGAGTCGGCCATCACGTGGGAGCGCTGGCCGGAATTCGACCGCGTAGTCCGGAAGGCCGTCACGAAGGCGCTGGACGAGGTCTGCGGCGGCGGCGAGGTCGCCTGCCGATTTACCCACGTATACCCGGACGGCCCTGCGCCTTACTACACCTTCATGGCTCCGGGCAGGCGCGGCTCCGAACTTTCTATGTGGGCGGAAGTCAAAAAAGCCGCGTCCGACGCCGTGCTAGCCGCCGGCGGCACGATCACGCACCACCACGCAGTCGGGCGCGATCACCGGCCATGGTACGACCGGCAGAGGCCGCAGTTGTTTGGCAAAGCGTTGAAGGCCGTCAAGAAGTCGTTAGACCCTCGCGGCGTGATGAACCCCGGGACACTGCTCGACTGAGCCTGCTGGCGTGATGGATCCGGGTACGCTGACCGGGTGAACCGGCTGGCGTGATGGCTCGTAGGGGCGCGCCGCGTGATCCGTAGGGGCACGCCGCGTGATGGCTCGTAGGGGCGCGCCGCGTGATGGCTCGTAGGGGCGCGCCGCGTGATCCGTAGGGGCGCGCCGCGTGATCCGTAGGGGCACACCGCGTGATCCGTAGGGGCGATCCCTTGTGGGCGCCTGGCGGGGAACGGGGCGGGGCGCGCGCGACCGCCCACATCCACGCCATCAACCCACACGCGCGACGCGCCATCCGCGCGCCTCCGCAACATCCCGCGTTACGTCAGGCGACGATTCCCCCCGCCGGGCCCCGCCCCAGGCGCCCACAAGGGACGCCCCTACGGTTCATGCCACAAGGGACGGCTTGCGGTTCATGCCACAAGGGACGGCTTGCGGTTCATGCCACAAGGGACGCCCCTACGGTTCATGCCACAAGGGACGCCCCTACGGTTCATGCCACAAGGGACGCCCCTACGGTTCATGCCACAAGGGACGCCCCTACGATTCATGCCACAAGGGACGCCCCTACGGTTCATGCCACAAGGGACGGCTTGCGGTTGGCGGCGATGAGGGACGGCTTTACACTCAACGCATCTCAACGCCTTGGGTTATCGTCTTCACGGGGGTGGGATATGCACAAAGCGCCCAATAGATGTTAATTTTTACCGGCGCATTTGTACGGTCGCGCCTTGCGGCACGTTAGGCGCCAAATGGAGAACACGTCAATGACCGCCATCGAAGACCGATATCGCCAACTGCATCCCAAGTCTGAGGTTCTGGCAGAGCAGAGCAGACAGCTTTTCCCAGACGGAGTTACTCACGTGAGCCGCAAGCTCACGCCCTTTCCGGTCTACATGGACCGCGGAAAAGGCCCCCGCAAGTGGGACGTGGACGGTAACGAGTACGTCGATTACCGGACCGGCCACGGCTCCATGATCCTAGGCCAGGCCCATCCGGCCGTGGTCGAAGCGGTCCAGACCCAGATGGAGAAGGGCACGCACCTGAGCGCCTGCTCGGAGATCGAAATCAGGTGGGCCGGCCTCGTCAAGGAGATCGTGCAGTCCGTCGAGAAGATCAGGTTCGTCAGCTCTGGCACCGAGGCCATCATGATGGCCTTCAGGATATGCCGCCGCTTCACCGGCAAGCAGAAGATCGTCAAGTTCGACGACGCATTCCACGGCTGGTCCGACGCCGCATACGTGACCGACCCGGACACAGACGCCGCATACGGCATTCCAAAGGGCACGTCGGCGTCCATGATCAACCTGCCCAGGCACGACCTGGACGCTGTGGAGAACACGCTGTCTTCGGACGACGACATAGCCGCCGTCATCTTCCAAGGCAACGACATCGCCCGGCCGGAGTTCATCCACGGGCTGCGCGAGGTGACGGAACGCCACGGCGTGCCGCTCATCTTCGACGAGGTGGTCAGCGGCTTCAGGTGGTCCATGGAGGGCTGCCAAGGGCGCTTCGGCGTGCGTCCCGACGTTAGTACCTACGCCAAGATCCTGGCGGGCGGCCTGCCGGGAGGAGCAGTCGGCGGCCGGGCCGATATCCTCGACATGATCGGGACGGGCGGAGTTCGACACCCGGGCACCTTCAACGCCAACCCGCTCTCCGCAGCCGCAGGATCCGCCTGCCTACAGACGCTTCTCGACGAGCCGGTCGTCGCAAGGGCCGAGGCTTCCGCCGAAAAGTTGAAGCTGGGAATCAACGGAGTGTTGCAGCGCATGGAGATACCCGGCGGCGCATACGGCGTCGCATCTTCCGTGTCAGTCAGCCTGGGTCAGGACGTCGACACTTCAGACCCCTACGCCACGCCTGAGGAGACCGACCCCGAGGGCTCGCAATTCCCCGGCCACGTCATGGACCAGCTCCAGATGGAATTCATAAACCAGGGAGTATGGTCCAGC
Source organism: Dehalococcoidia bacterium (assembly GCA_963663555.2). Classification (GTDB taxonomy): domain Bacteria; phylum Chloroflexota; class Dehalococcoidia; order Lucifugimonadales; family Lucifugimonadaceae. The sequence continues at coordinate 109,551 of CAXXNJ010000008.1, read as the reverse complement.
CCGTCCGCATTCATCCTGACGACCACGCACGAGGACAGCGACGTCGACTTCACCGTGGACAAGTTCGAGGCCGCCCTGCGGGAGGTCCGCAAGACCGGCGCAATATAGGACCGCCACCGCCGCCGGTGGATAGCCTTATCGCAGGCGCGTCCCTTGCCACACGAACCCGCAGGCGCGTCCCTCGTGGCCGCCCTCCGTAGAGGCGATCCCTCGCGGACGCCCTCCGCAGGGGCGATCCCTCACGGACGCCTTCCGTAGGGGCGATCCCTTGTCATAAGACGCCGTAGCGGCGATCCCTTGTGGGCGCCCTCCCCATCCGTAGCGGCGATCCCTTGTGGGCGCCCTCCCCATCCGTAGGGGCGATCCCTTGTGGGCGCCTGGCGGGGAACGGGGCGGGGCAACGTCGCCCACCAACACGCGCGACGCCGCCAACAACGCGCGCCCAGCAACAACCCACCCCGCAGGGGCGTCCCCTCCTACCTCTTACCCCGTCTGCGAGACCTTTGCATAAATCTCTCGCGACCCTCTACAGACCTCCAATTTTTCGATGGACGAAGATGAGAATCGGGGTAATTAGGTCGGCTCTGAGGGGGCGACTGGGATTTATGCAAAGGTCTCGTCTGCGGGGGAAGGGATAAGAGAAGAGGCCCCCGTCCCGTTCCCCGCCAGGCGGCCACAAGGGACGCCCCTACGGGGGGGAGGGCGGCCACAAGGGAACGCCCCTACGATGGGGAGGGCGGCCACAAGGGATCGCCCCTACGGGGGGGAGGGCGGCCACAAGGGATCGCCCCTACGGATGGGGAGGGCGGCCACAAGGGATCGCCCCTACGGATGGGGAGGGCGCCCACAAGGGACGCCCCTACGGATCCTGTCGGAGGACGCCTCTACGGGAGCGTGACCTCGGCTAGGGGCCAGGAGTAGTCGCCCCAGCCGATGGCGTTTTGGGCTTGGGCCCGGACGCGGTAGGTGGCGCTCGCAGTCAGGCCGGTGATGGTCGATGACCTCGCGTCGGAGGCCAGCGTGGCCCAGACCGTCCACGTGCCGCCAGGGTGTTTGCGGTACTGCACGCGGTAGCCGGTGATCGCAGAGCCGTTCTCCGCAGGAGGAGTCCAACTGGCCGTCAGCTGGCCTTGTCCCGCATTCAAGGTCGGGGTGAACTGGCCGGGTACTTGGGGCGTGAGCGGCGTCGCCTCGGCGAAGGGCCAGGAGTAGTCGCCCCAGCCAACGCCGTTCTGGGCGCGGATGCGCACACGGTAGATGCCGCCGGACGCGAGACCGGTGATGAGAGAGCTGCGCGCATCGGCGCCCAGCGTGGCCCAGACCGTTCAGGCGCCGTCGGGGTGATGACGGGACTGCACGGTGTACGCCGTTATCGCTGAGCCGTTGTCCGCAGGTGGATCCCAGCTGGCAGTTAACTGGCCGTAGCCGGCAGTCACCGTGGGCACGACGCGGTCCGGAGGCTGCGGAACCGGCGTCGGAGTCGGTACGGCAGTGGGACTGGGCTCGACCGTAGGCTCGACTGTAGGCTCCGGCGTGGGCGCGGCGCACGGCTCGTCGTTCGTGACGCCGGTAAGGTCCGATGAGCTGGACGATATGCGCAGCATCAGCTTGTCGCCCGCCGACCAGGGCTGGTTGCACACGTGCCAGCTGTGCGTCGTCACGCCGCCCGACGTGGTAGCCGTGGCATCGTCCACTTCTAGGCGTAGGGCCACGGAGGCGTCCAGCGCCAAGAAGTCGATATGGTGGTCCGAAGGCAGGGAGGATGTGGCATCCAGACTGACCTGCTGAGAGCCCCACTCGATACTGTTGATCGTAGTGGTAGTTCCACCGGAGGTGTATGAAGCAGGCTTCAGCACGCCGTTGGACGCGTCGGCGCCGATGTCGTCGTTGATCGCGACGGGGTCGAAGAAGGCTTCGTGGAGGGCGCCGGCGGGGGCGGTGACGGTGATTGTCCAGTCAAGGCTGACAACATAGTTGCACAGTAAATACGGGGTCCAGACTTCCTTTAGGTAAATCTTGTACTCACCGACCGGAAGAGGACGCGCTGTCGCGAAGGACTCCGTGAAGGTGATTGCGTCCACTCCGGCAGACAGATTTTCATCTTTGTCAATGTCGTGAGGAGTCGGTTCTCCCTGCGCAACTGTGAACAACGCGGCGTCCTTCCCTTCAAGCCATGTCTTTGCCTTCTGGTTAGGATAAATGCCATTATTCTGTCTTTGATGCAGCACAAAATTAGCGGACTGGCCGGACTTGACCGTGCTCTCCATAGGACTCCTACCATACAAATCGCGGCCTTTCAACTCCTTGTAATAACGATCCCGTCGTTCGGATTCGTACTTCTGTCTGACGCACTTTTTGTACGCATCCGACCCGTCCCCGCCGTTCAATTCAGCGGTAACTTCTTCGATCCGTTTCTTGATATTGCCGAGGGTGATCGTCGGTGCGGTAGCGTCGGAACCCGCCCCGGCGGCCGTTCCAAGCGAGGCCGGAACATCCATCAAGAATTCCTGCGCGTCGTCATTTGAACCTGCTCCCGTGTGTGAACTTATGTTCGACTCTGCGGGAAGCCAAGCCTTGTACATGTCGCTGTGTAGACTATAATGATCATTTTTGAAATACTGATCACCAACTGCTAAAAGGAAATGGCCTGAAAGTTTAAGTTGTTCACGAAGCCAACTCCCAGCTCCACCAGGCCTATTAAATAAAAAAATAATCGCTTCTCTGTCGTCCCATTGGTCGTCCCGTCGCTTAAGACTCAAGGCTTTCCTTCCTTCAGCCTCCGTGCGCGTGTCGTAGGATTCCCCGTCAAGCCACACAGCCACGATGCTGGAGGGTCCGTCACCCTTCAGGTATTCACTCACCTCGAGATTGAATTTCAACACTGCGGTGTACTTGCCGTCGGTTTCGACGACCACTTCCGATGAGAACGAATTCATCTTAGCCTTAACGATTACGTCCTTGTGGGCGATCTTCTCCTCTATTGAAGTGTCCCCATGAAATGGAACAGGAGGCCCCGACTCTGCCGATAGCAGATGGAGAGTAGATTCACCGGCCTGTGACACAGGTTCATTTACATGCCCAAGTAAGGCGTCTTCCGGTGCCCCGGTCCCCGAGGGCCCGTTGCATGCCAGCAGTGCGCCAGCAATGGAAAGGAGAAGCATCGTCATGCGGATCATTGGCAGGCCTCGATTGTTCAATGTGGATCATGGAGGATATAGATGGCGCGCAATTGTTTTTCATCTTCTTTATGTATAGCAAAGCCCGTGTGCATAATGGCATCAGCAGGTGATCCAGCGTGTCATCTATGGTAAAGTCATGAAGTCCCAGGGTGTGCCCAAATTCATGCATCATGATATGCCCTATATATTTGTAGAAGGTTATGGGACAGTATGTCTGCGGAGGGCAAAAAACCTTTTTGTTATCCAAATTTCTAATAGAAGTCCATTCCCATCTAATACGATGCCAAATGTTCATATCATCCTTATAAGCTGTCATGGGCGGATCTTCAAACACTATGAACAGATTTTGTAGGTGGCCACCGGATTTTTCGCCCTTCATGCAGGCGCGGGCGAGTCCGCAACCTTCATCTGGCTTGTTGCTTCCAGGCCCGAGGTCATCATTTTTATTGTCGACCGCCTTGATCGTAGCGGTAAAGCCATCACTATTACTCGTGCCACAGTTGGAACAAATCTGCAAGCCCTTGCCTAGACCCTGGATCCATGAGTTCCAATCCCGAACGGCAGGCTCTATTGCATCCTCGATAACAAGGTTATTTATCGTGCCTTTCAAGTACCTGACTGTGTGGTCGGCCTGATGACCAATTGACGTAGGCTCTGGCGGCGTCATCCTGAAAATATACGATCGGGCGTCACCGAACTGATTGTGTGCAATGACTATCAGCGTGTAATTTTTGTTTGGGGTTAAACCGGTGATGTTCGCTGAGGTGTCGGTAATGTCCACGTCCGTAACAGAGTTAGGGTCGAACACTCTCACTTCGTAGCGTGTCGCTCCTTTCGCGGCGTCCCAAGTAAGCTCTATCCCCCTGCCGCCGATCATATCGCGGTAATCCAGTCCGGTTGGCTTGTCTGGCCGTTCGTCCAGCACGGTGGTAGACACCTCATTCGACGGACCGGAAGATCCTTGAGCGTTCGTGGCTGTAACTCTGTGACGGAATTCCTTGCCAGGCTCCAGACCGCTAATCACGGCGGTAACCTTAGAATTGGTTTCAGTTATCGCCACTGTGACGTTGGGCAGTTCAGACGATGGCAATACCGGCCATTTAGCCGGCAGCGGGAAGAATCTTGGCTTCTTTTGCGCTACCTGGTAGCCTGTCGCCCCGGCAACCGTCGCCCAAGTGAGCCTTATCTCCCCGTGATCGACGGACTCGTGAGTCAATATCGTCGGCGCTGACCGCGGAGGTGGGGGTGGGAGTTCAATCCACCTAACCCTAACGGTGTTGGACGGCGTTCCCTCGCCGCCGGTGATGGACGTTGCGGAGACTCCGGCCTTGGGCTTTACGGTCACCCGGTACTCCCTGGCAATCTCGTCGTCCTCCGTCTCCGTTCGTTGGGAACTGTCTGTCTCCTGGCCTATATTGGTCCAACTGTTGCCGTTCTTGCGCTGCCACTGGTACTTGTAGCCGTTCGAGCTTGAAGGCTGTACCGTCGCGCTCAGCGTCACGGATTGGCCCACCGTGGGCGACGTGTCGCTCGCCGTTATGTTAACCGTGATGGTGGGAACGGGCGTAGGTTCAGGCGTGTCAGTTGCGGTGGGCTTGGGGTCAATGGTGAAGTCGTATGTGCGAATTGCCTCGCCATTTGACTTCCGCTGCAGCTGCACCCTTCCCGTGCCGGTCTTGCAGGCCGACAGGTATACGCTCTGCCCGTCGTTCCGGGAGTAACTGTCATTCTGTTCCGCAGGGCACAGGGTAGTCGTACGGTCTCTGGTCGCTATTTCGACTCTACGGGCTGCGGGGCCCGGGTTGGCGACCACCTTGATTTGCTCGCTGGCCGACACGGTGAACTGATGCCACTGCGTGCCGTCAGCCTTGAAGTCCACTGTGGTAGGAAGGGGAGAAAGCGCGGCGACGACCGTGGCCGTGGGGGTAGGTGGCGGAGTTGTCGGCGATGGCTCGGGCGTTGAGGCCGACCCGACTGGAACGGTTAAGGTGTCCAGGTCCTGCCCGCGTCCACCTTGAAGCCATGCCGTTATCGTCCCTTCGCCACAGCCCCGTAAAACACGTACGCTGCTGGGCTGTCCAGCCTGAGGGGCCACCTCTCGGCGTTCGTGTGACGTAGCAGACACACAGGAGCCGTGCTCAGAGTACGGCCCATCGAATTCAAAGTCGATCGGATAGGCGTTGTAGGTCACGTCATAGGCGGTTATGGTCACGTACTCCCCGACCTTGATGGAAGAGGGTGACGCTCTAAGTTTGCCGGAGGGTACCGGCGTAGGCGTATGTGTTGGGGTATCCGTTGGCGTAGGCGGTGGAACGGGTGTATCAGTCGGCGTCGCCGTTGGGGTGTAGCACCAGCTGGGGGGATTGTAATAGGAGTCGCACTCGTCGTATGGCGCCGAGGTGGCGGTTGGGGTGTTCGTGGGCCTCGGCGTGTTGGTTGGTCTGGGTGTGTTGGCGGGCCTGGGGGTGGCGGTAGGTCTGGGAGTGTTCGTAGCCGTGGCGTTCGGCGGGCTGGTCGGCGTGGGCGGGGGGAATTCCATCGTATCGCACACGATAGGCGGGAGATGCTTGATGCAGTCCTCGTAGGACAAGTACTCCCCCGCCGCGTCGTCTTCTTCCTGCGCCGTGGCGGTGAAGAAGTGCGCCGCGGTCATGCCCGCTGCGAGGATGCAGGACGCGGCCAGTATCCGTGTATAGGCTTTCTATGCATGCCCGTCATCATGCGAGGAGTCCCCTGATGCGCCGCGCTAGATAAGCTCTGGGGATCGAAGGTTAGCACATAGAAATGATTTTTCAAATTTAGAGTTTTGTATTTGTAATGATGTGATTGACATCCCGCTTGGGCTAATAAGGCGCAGTGAGAGGCGCAGAATTGCGGGGCGCGTTAGGCGGCGTTGCCCCGCCGAGTTCTGCCGTGGATTCCCCGTGCAGGCGGGAATCCACCATCCACCGCCTCTCACGTGCTAGCCTTTCGCTCTAGCCTCAGCAGCCAGCCGGGAAATTCACCCATTGCTCGAACGATTCAAAGTCCCTGAGAGTGAACGCGTCTACGTAAGCGCCGGAAAGATGCGCGCCGCCACGGAGGCGGTCTTCTTGGCGATGGGCCTTCGCGAGCCCGACGCAGTACTGTCGGCGGACGTGCTCATAACGAACGACCTGCGGGGAGTCGAGACGCACGGCGTGTCGAACATGCTGCGCAGCTACGTGGCGGGATACCGGGACGGGAGTCTAAATCCCCGTCCCAGCGTCAAGGTAGAGCGTGAGAGCGACACTTCCGCCATCGTGAACGGCGACGGCGGGCTGGGTCTGCACGTGGCCCCGCTGGCCATGCGAATGGCCATGGACAAGGCCCGGTCCATGGGCATGGCGTCGGCCAACGTGCACAACGTGGGACACATGGGCGGCGCCGGCTACCACGCCATGCTGGCCGCCGAAGCGGGAATGATCGGCCTTGCCATGTCTACCAGCGGCGGCGTGCGAATGTTGCCCACGTTCGGCGCCAAGCCGATGCTGGGCACGAACCCCATAGCCTGGGCGGCGCCGGCAGGGGAGATGCCGCCGTTCCTCTTCGACATCGGCACTACGCAGGTCGCAGGCAACAAGACGGCGCTTGCCAAGCGGGTGGGCGCAAAGATGCTGCCGGGCTGGATAGCGAGGCCGGACGGAACACCGATAATGGAGGAAGCCGACCTGCCGGACGAGTTCTGGATACTGCCGTTCGGAGGCACGAGGGAGCAGGGCTCGCACAAGGGCTACGGCTTCGCTTCGATCATCGACGTCATGGGCAGCACGCTGACCGGCGTCGGGCCCGGCTTCGTCTACTCTGGCTCCGGCTTTCACCTGTCGGCGTGGAACATCGAGGCGTTCACCGACCTGGCGCAATTCAGATCGGACATGGACGGATGGCTCAGAGGCTTGGTTGAGACACGACCGGCGCCGGGTGAGGAAAGAGTGCTCTACCCCGGCCTGTCGGAGGCTGAGGAGACCGAACTGCGGACGCGGGAGGGCATTCCGTACCATTCAGAGGTGATCGAGTGGTTCCGCCGGATGGAGAAGGAACTTGGCCTTTCCTTCGATTTTCGCTAGACGGTCGCAGCCCCGGCGCACAGTGATTGACGAAAGGATGATGTCCTGAATGGTCGTTTCCAATCCACCTGCCGGCATGTTGGACGGCCTGGGAGTTACGCCCGTCATCAACGCCGGCGGGCCGAACACCATGCACTCCGGCAGCCGCCCGTTGCCGGAGGTTATCGACGCAATGGAAGCGATGGCGCCGGTGTTCGTCCAGATGGACGAGTGGCTGATGGCGGCCGGCGAGGAGATTGCCCGGCTCACCGGCGCGCCGGCGGCCACTGTCACGAGCGGCGCGTCGGGCGGCCTCGTGGTGCAGACCGCAGCCGCCATTACCAAGGGCGACCCCGAACTGATCGACGGCCTGCCGCTGAATGCGGGCCTGCCCAACGAACTGATCATCCAGAAGAGCCAAAGATTCTCCTACGACCACCTGTACCTGGTACCCGGAGCGCACTTCGTAGAGGTGGGCGAAGAGGACGGCTGTACGCCTGAGATGGTGGAGGATGCCATTACCGGCAGGACCGCAGCGATCATCGACTTGGAGTCCGGCCCCCGGAATCCGGATGACGTGCCGTTGACGACGCTCGTAGAGGTCGCGCACCGGCACGACTTGCCCGTCCTGTGCGATGCAGCGTCGAAATTGCCGCCTCGCGCCAACCTGACGCGGTTCCTGGATGAAGGGGCCGATCTGGTCAGCTTTTCGGGCGGCAAAGGCGTGCGCGGCCCGCAGAGTACCGGGATGTTGCTGGGAAAGCCGGAGTGGGTCGAGTATGCGCGCCTGTGCAACGCGCCGAATCCCACGGTCGCCCGCGCACTCAAGGTCTCTAAGGAGGAGATTGCCGGGCTGGTAGCGGCTGTCCGCACGTTCGTCTCCGTGGATGAAGCCGCCGAGAGCGCAGCGTACGCGCAACTGATGCGCGATCTGGTCGAGCAGGTTGGGGAAGCGCCCGGCGTGCAGTCATCCGTTGAGCACGACGAGTCGTACTACATCCCGCACGCAGTCTTCCGCTTTGACGAGTCCTGGCCCGGCCCGGACAATCGAGAGATAGGGCGGCGACTGTTGGCAGGCTCGCCCCGCATCTACCTGCGCCACACCTACCCCTGCGGGCGGGAAATAGCGGTCGATCCGCTCAACATCCAGTGCGGCGAGCACGAGCAGGTTGCCCGCCGCGTGCGGGAAGAGCTGCTGCGCGCCGCGTCGGACGGCTAGCGGGGGATAGGGCAGCGCTTCGAACCGGGGCGGATGCGGTCTGCCGCCCGGCACGCGCCGCCTCAGTCGGTGACGTAGGTGTGCGTGATGACTTCCCAGACGTGCCCGTTCTCGCACTCGAAGTAGAAGCCGCGGCCCATGTGCCTGTGGTTGATCTTGCCGTCCGCCCTGGAACGGGGGCCGCTGCCGAACGAGACTCCTTCGTCCTTCACCCTTTGGAGTATCGAGTCGAACTCCTCGTCGGAGGCTAGAAATGCGTAGTGGTTGGACTGTGGGGCCTCTGCGTCGTCGAAGTCGAGCGTCAGCGTGTCGTTGACCTTGACCGGCGCGAAGTGTCCCCACGGCCCTTCATACTTCAAGCCGAAGACCCGCGCGATGAACTCGGCAGTCCTCACCTTGTCGTACGCTGGAACGATGGTGTGGTCGAGCTGAAGCGGCATGTCCGGCCTCCTTTAACGTTGTGTATTGCCATAGGATAACCGTCAGCGGGCGTCTACCGGGTTCTTCCAGACGTAAAATATACTTCTGCAATCGGCATAGGCGATTACGCCGGTGAATACGGCCAACTTGAATTCCAAACTTGTCCAAGCACGTTCTTGAAATAGCAGGGCTGACGAAGGTCTATGGCGCCAAGACGGTCGTGGATGACGTTGCTTTCGACGTGCGGCGGGGCGAGATGTTCGGGTTCCTGGGTCCGAACGGATCCGGCAAAACGACGACCATCCGCATGTGCCTCGGCATCATCCGGCCCAACAGCGGCTCGGTCAGGATCCTAGGCGCCCGACCGGATAGGAACATTCTCAAGAGCGTCGGCTACTTGCCTGAGGAGCGCGGTCTAACCAAGAAGGTGAAAGTGGTCGAGATCCTTCGCTTTCTGGGCCGGCTGAAGGGAATGTCCGCGTCAGACGCGGAGAAGCGCGCCCTCGCCCTCCTGGAGCGCGTGAATCTCTACGAACACCGCGGCAAGCAGATAGAAAGCCTGTCTCGCGGCATGACGCAGCTGGTGCAATTCATAGGCTCAATCATGCACGACCCCGAGTTCATCATCCTCGATGAGCCGTTCGCCGGTCTCGACCCACTGAACGTGAGCCTGATAAAGGAACTCCTGGCGGAGCGGCAACAGGCAGGGGCCACAATCATGTTCAGCACGCACGTCATGTCCGACGTGGAAGAGCTGTGCGAAAGGGTGGCGCTAATCGCGGACGGCCGTATGTTGCTATTCGGCGATCTGGCCCAGATCAAGCGCCGGCGCGGCGCGAACTCGGTGGAGGTGCAAGCGAATGGAGAGGTTCCCAGGTCCTTGACCGGCCTGCGTCACAGGACGCTACCTGGAGGCGTGGTCGACTACGCGATCGACGGCGGCAAGACGCCGGAAGCGATCATCAGGTCGTATCTCGACGCGGGAATAGAGATCGAACGCTTCGAGCTGTCCCTGCCGTCGCTAAACGACATATTCGTAGAGGAGGTGTCGCGTGCCCGCGCTGCCGTATGAGTTGCGCGTCATCTTCCTGGAGGAGTTCAGGCGGCAGATTCGCAACAAGGGATTCATCTTCTTCACTGCGGTGATCATCGTCGTCATGGCCGCAGCGATCCCGATCGCGCCCATTGTCGTTGACCTGTTCGAGGACGCGACGGAAGGTGGAGCGGCTGGGGACGACGGCGCCGGGGCCGCCCTGCGTTACGGGTACGCGGACCCGGACGGCGTTCTACCCGCTGCGGCGCAGCAAGATGATTCGCCAATGCGCTACGACAGCAAGGCGGAGGGGATCGAGGCGGTGCGAAAGGGCGAAATCGACACGCTGTTCGTGCTGCCTGCGGACTACATACAGACCGGACGTATTGAAGACTATTGGAGCGCTAGGGATCGGGGGCCGCTGTGGGACTCCAACTGGGATGAAAAGGGGGATTTCAGGCAGTTCCTGAGGGAGTCCCTGACCGCTGGCCGGGAGTTTCCCGACGAGGTGGAACGCGCCTTCAATACAGGCTATTTCGTGCAGTTCGACGTTGTGGACGAGACGAACTCGGTCGAAGAATCGGGCGGCAACGTGGCACAAGACGTGGTGGAACTGCTCGCCTTGCTGCTGTTCGCCGTGCTGCTGGTGGTGGCGGTCATGACAGGCGCAGGATCGATCATACGAAGCGTGTCGGAAGAGAAGGAGACGCGCATGATCGAGTTGTTGATCACCTCGGCTTCGCCGTTTGCGATCCTGAGCGGCAAGCTGCTGGCCGTGGTCCTTGTCGGGCTGGTCCACATATCGGTCTGGATCACCGTGGGAGCGTTTGCCACTCCTGCGGTATTCGACCGGATACCTGGCGCCGGGGAGCTGGCCATCTCGGGCGGGTCGCTGGTGGTCGTTTCCTTCTGCTTCGTGCTCGGCTATATTCTCTTCTCCGCCTTGTCGATGTTCCTCGGTACTATCGCCAATTCCGTCTCAGAGGGACAACGCCAGATGGGGCTCCTGAGCGTGCTCGTGGGCCTGCCCATATGGATGGCCGGGTTGGTCATCAACGTGCCCGACCTGTTCATCCTCAAGGTGATGACATACGTGCCGTTCTTCGCTCCCACGATGCTGATGGTGCGGCTGGGCGCGGGCAGCGACGTGTCGAACCTGGAGATAGGCGCGTCCCTTGCGATAGTGGCCGTGACGGCGCTCGCAATGACCTGGATCGCCTCCCGCGTCTTCAGCGTTGGCATCCTGCTTTCAGGGCAGACGGTCACCTCGCCGCGAAGCCTCTTAGCCGCCCTCCGCCAGTCGGATTAGGCCAAACGCCTGGTGGGAGGGGACCCCCATCTCAATCTTCCCCCGCAGGCGGGGGAAGAGGCAGGAGGTATTTCCCCAGCAAGGGGGAAGAGGTGGGAGGGAGGTGGAAGATTGAGACGGGGTGAGGGGGGAAGGTAACGTGGAGAAACAGCGGGGCTGTTTTCTGAGATAATCGCCGCGGCTGTTTGGAAACACTGGACTGGAACAGGACCGCGTAGGCCGGTCTGCAAAGAAGGGCGGAACAGGAATGAAGGGCAGTGACGCATTGATGGAGATGCTGAGGGCAGAAGGCGTCAAGTACATCTTCGGCAACCCCGGCACGAGCGAGGCCGCAATCATGGACTCGCTCGAAAACTACCCTGAGTTCGAGTACGTGCTTGCCGTGCAGGAGTCGGTAGCCATAGGCATGGCGGACACCTACGCCCGCGCCACCGGCAAGCCCGCCTTCGTGAGCCTGCACATAGACAACGGGCTGTCCAACTCGTTCGCGCTGCTGATCGACTCGTACCACACGGGGACTCCTCTGGTGGTGACCGCCGGCAACAAGGACGTGCGGAAGCTGGCCGAGGGACGCACCGACCTGGCCGAGATGGCCCGGCCATATGCCAAGTGGAGCGCCGAGATAACGCACCCCGAACAGTACCCCTCGGTAATCCGGCGGGCCTTCAACGAAGCGGCCAGCCCTCCGACGGGGCCGGTCTTCGTGTCGCTGTCGGCCAACTCGCTCGACGACGACGCAGAGGTCAACCTCATCCCTTCCAACCAGTTCAGCAAATCTCCGAATGCCGATCCTGCGGATATCGAGGCGGCGACGGAGATACTGGCCGGGGCCAAAAGCCCGGTGATGATCGTCGGGGACCGCGTAATGGAGACCGGCGGTACGGCGGCGGCCGTGCGCGTGGCTGAGCAACTCGGCGCGCAGGTATACGGGCACATCAGCAGCCAGGTCAACTTCCCGACCGGCCATCCGCAGTACGTCGGCATGTTGAGCATCAGGCAGCCCGCCGCCGTCGAGGCGCTCAGCAACGCAGACGTCGTGCTGGCCGCCGGGTGCCCCGTTTTCAACGACTTCTTCTACCAGAGCGACACCGTGCTGGGGCCGCAGACGAAACTGGTGCACATAGACATAAACGCCGATGAAATCGGCAAGTCGGAACCGACCGACGTTGGGATATTCGCCTCGCCAAGGGCTGCGCTCAACCAACTCGCCGAGGCGCTGGCCTCGGAGATGACCGGTTCGCAGATCGAGGCGGCGCGCGGCAGGGCGGCGGCCGTGGCGGAGAATACCAGGGCGGCCAATGAGGCGTTTCGCAAGACGGCGGAATCGGGCGGGAGCAGCCGGCCCATGTCGCCAGAGTCGGCGATGCTGGCGCTTGCCGATTCTCTCCCCGACAACGCCGTCGTGTTCGACGATGCCATCAGCAACCGCGGGCTGCTGCACGCCGCCGCCAAGTTCAACGAGCCCGGAGACTACATCGGAGCGCGAGGCGGGTCCATAGGATGGGGCCCCGGCGGCGGCCTGGGGCTAAAGATGGCAAACCCCGACAGGCCGGTCGTCGCCGTCTGCGGAGACGGCACCATGATGATGTCGGTGCAGGGCCTGTGGACGGCGGTCAATTCCAAGATCCCGGCCGTGTTCGTCATCTGCAACAACGGCATGTACCGCGTCCTGAAACTCAACATGAACGTCTACAAGCGGGCGGTGAAGGGAAAGCCGGACGAGCCGAGCAAGTACCTGGGCATGGACTTCCCGGTGCCGTTCGACTTTGCGGCGCTCGCCCAGGCGTTCGGCGCCCACGGGGTACGCATCGAGGACCCGGCCGACATTGGCCCCGAGCTGAACAAGGCCATCGACATGAACGCGCCAGCGGTGCTGGACGTGGTGATGGACGGAGCGGTCTAGGGGCATACCGGCGGCGCTTCTGCGGCCGATGCGGTATGGCGCCCCCGGCAGGATTTGAACCCGCGACCATCTGCTTAGAAGGCAGCTGCTCTGTCCACTGAGCTACGGGGGCGCGCCGCATATTTCAGGATATACCGGCGCGCCGCGTTCCGCCCGCAGTCTTAGGGCGCGAATAAGCGGCGGCCGGCATTGGAAGTCACGGTTCACAGTGGCCGCCGGATGTGTCCCCGGGTGAAGCGTTTTGGGAGCTTAGGTCAGCGGCGCGAGAGAACGGCGGGCTAGGGTAGCGGCAACCGTAGGGTGTCGCCGGTCTCCCGTTGCCATACACGGATGCGGCCTGCGAGTTCTTCGATGCGGTCCACGTGCCGGGGGTCGCTATAGAGGTTGTGCATCTCGTGCGGGTCTGCGTTCAGGTCGTACAGTTCGCCGCGCTGAGGGTCGCCTAGGGTGAGTTTCCAGCCGTCCGAGGTGATGAGCGATCGGTGGGGTGTCTGTGAGGCTTCCGATGAGTCGGGATGGCGCTTGGACGGCCTGGTCTTTATGCCGTTCCAGTCGATCATCACGTCGTTGCCGTCGAGCGTGGCTTCGCCGCGCATGACGTCCAGCCGGCTCTTTCCCTGTAGATGGGAAGGCACGGGCGCGCCGATCAGGTCGAGCAGCGTGGGCGCCACGTCGAGGTGACTGAAGCGGCCCGGTATGCGCGTCTGCCGGTCGGTCAGCCACGGCGCGCGGATCAGCATAGGCACTTTGACCGACTCCTCGTACATGACCGCCTTGCCGATGAGGTTGTGGTCGCCCATCTGGTCGCCGTGGTCGCTGGTAAAGACGACGGCGGTGTTGTCTGCGATCCCAGCGTCATCGAGGGCGCGCAGCATCTTTCCGATGGCCTTGTCCACGTGGGTGACGTTGTCCCAGTAGTTGGCGATTTCCATTCGCCAATGCCGCTCGGAGCCTTCTATAGGAAAGTCCGGTCCGACGAGACCGGTGACCGGGGAAGTTGGGACGGCGTACTTGGCGGGAATCCGGTGCAGCCTGGAGGCGCTGTCCGGGGGAGGCTTGAGGAACGCGGGGCCAACGGGAATAGTGGCAGGATCGTAGAGGTCGTAGAAAGGCCCTGCGAAAGGCGGGTGCGGCTCAAACAGGCTTACGAAGAGGAAGAAGGGCCTGGCGCTGTTCTCGTGAATGAAGTCCGCGACGCGCCGGCCCAGGAAGGATGCCTTGGTGTACTCCTCGGAGACTTTCGAGACGAACTTCAACGAGAAGGTGTCCATGCCCTTGCCCTCCGGCGGGCGCAACTTCTCCTCTTCGTCGGTGTAGATGCCGAGCCGGTCGTAAAGCTGATCGGGAACGAAGCCGTTGTCGAGCATGAAGTGGTGATAGTCGCTGAATAGGGAAAGGTACTCCGGGTCTGAGTAGTAGGCCCGGTAGACGTCTTCAGTCGGCGCCCACTTCGTCGAAGCCGTCACGCTTCAGCATCTCATCGCCCAGGTGCCACTTTCCGTAGTTGGCGGTGTAGTAGCCGTCGGGAAGCATGTCCGCCATGGTCTTGACGCCGGGCGGCAGGGGGATGTTGTTCCTCATGACGCCGTTGGCGTGGGGCCACAGGCCGGTCAGTAGCGTCGAGCGCGCCGGGGCGCAGATGGGCGAGGCCACGTAGGCGTTCTCGAAGACGAAGCCCCGCCTGGCGAGCGCGTCCAAGTGCGGAGTCCGGATTAGCGAGTTGCCGTAGCATCCCAAGGTGTCGAACCGCTGCTGGTCCGACAGTATGAAGAGGATGTTGGGATGTTCCGGCATGTAGTGGGGGGGTACGCGGCCGCGGTCGCCTGCGCGCCAGATTAGCAGGCAGGCTGTAGCCGTAGGCGCGGAATTGACAGGATGGGCTATACTCCGTGCATTGGTATTGGACGTGATTTCCGCCTCGAACAAGGGCGGGGGCTATAGGACTTTCGCAATGCCAAGAATGACGCTTCGCTCCATACTTGCGTTCTTGCTCTTGTCGGCGATAGTGGCGCTGGGCGCCTTCGCGTGCGGCAGCGACGACGGCGGGTCGGCCCAGTCGGGAGGCGGCGATACCGGCGGCTCCGGCGCTACGACTCCGAAACCGGCCACAGTGCCCGCACAGCCCACGGCCACCCCGGTCGTCGTTGAAGAAGGCCAGGCTGACGAAATTTCAGGCGTGCGGGTGGACGACGTGACCCTAGAGGCGTCAGGACTGGGCGGCAGGGCATATGTCACCATTACCAATGTGCTGGACGTCGAGTGCACAGGCCCGGTTATCGGCGTGGAACTGCTCAATGACGCCGGCGAAGTGGTAGGCGACATGGGCATAGACGACTCCAGCCCGCTGCCCGCAGGAGAGCAGAAGGAGTACAAGCAGCGGTACCTGGGAAAGACCGTCTCCAGCGCCAGGGTCTCTTCCATCATCTGCGACAATTCAGCTCCCCGCCACGGAGCTCCCCGCAGCCCAACCAAGACCCAAGCAGCCGGCGGAGAGTAGTTCCCCCCAACCCCCCGTTATTCCCGGCTCCCACAACGGTCTTTCCCGACCCCGATCGGGAATCCGCAAGGGCGTCATCCGACAGGAATCGTAGGGGCCTCCCCCGACAGGAATCGCAGGGGCCTCCCCCGACAGGAATCGCAGGGGCCTCCCTTGCCACACAACCGTAGGGGCGATCCCTTGCCACAAGACCGTAGGGGCGATCCCTTGTGGGCGCCTGGCGGGGCCCGGCGGGGGGAATCCTCGCCCACCAACACGCGACGACGCCACGAACGAGCGCGACACGCAGCGGCGTCTTCCCCTCCTGCCTCTTCCCCCGTCCGCGGGGGAAGATTGAGATGGGGGTCTTCCCGCGCATCCCACATCCATGCTCATTGTTAACAGCGCATCGCGCGCCGCATGGGCGTCTTCCCCGCAGGGGATGGAACCGTAGGGGCGTCCCTTGCCACACGACCATAGGGGCCTCCCTTGCCACACAACCGTAGGGGCCTCCCTTGCCACACAACCGTAGGGGCGATCCCTTGCCACAAGACCGTAGGGGCGATCCCTTGTGGGCGCCTGGCGGGGCCCGGCGGGGGGAATCCTCGCCCACCAACACGCGACGACGCCACGAACGAGCGCGACACGCCCGCGTCCCTCTGGATTCTGGATTCCCGTTTCCACGGGAATGACGGAAAGGAGGGCAGGAAATGACGGCGTGGTGGGTAACATCGCGCCCCCCATGATGTCGCGCGTGCCCCGCCGCGCCCCCGCCCCAGGCGCCCACAAGGGATCGCCCCTACGATTCCTGTCGGGGGATCGCCCCTACGATTCCTGCCGGATGACGCCCTTGCGGTTCCTGCCGGATGACGCCCCTACGAATGGCGCCCCGCAGGGGGCGTCCCCTCCTGCCTCTTCCCCCGTCTGCGGGGGAAGATTGAGATGGGGGTCTTCCCGCGCGTTGGCCGGCGGAGGAATCCCCCATCCTAACCTTCCCCCTTTGAGGTGGAAGGGATAAGAGGCGCCTTCCTATGAAAAGGGGAGAAGGCGCAGCGGCTTCGGCCTACTTACGACTGCCCGGCGTAGCGGACCATCACCTCCACGCTGTCCAGCGTGATGTGCACGCCTATGCGGTCGTTCCGGGACTTCACCTCTATCTCGACGTCGTTCCATCCCTGCCTGAGCTGCGGAGCGTCGGACACGTCGAAGTCGAGCCAGTAGTGGTTGTAGAGGAGATGCTTCGTCGCGGCTGCGCGGTCAAGCGCCTCGCCGTTGAGCCGGAACTCGACGTCGTCCAGCGACGTCAAATTGATCAGCAGGACCCTCAGCGTGGCTTCCTCCAGTGAGCCGTTCGCATTGGCGTTCCCCACGTCGTCTGCGACGTCTAAGCGAATGGCCGCGGCCTCGCCGGGCCGGTCTAGGTCGATCGGCAGCGGGCCGGGCGGCACTGTCGGCGCCTCGTACTCGGCGGAGTTCGTTTCCCACTCCGCCGGCTTATCGGCCAAGTAGTGCTTGTTGCGCCCCTCCAAGGTGTCAGGGTCGCCGATCTCCCGCCACTGCTGCCCGCTGTAGTTGATGTCTCGGCTGAAGGGAATTATCTGGTTGTTCCATAGATAGAGTCCGTCCACGCCGGCGCGCCAGTAGGTGGCGGCGGAGGCCCGGCACATCTCCGTGCTGAAGACCGGAGATTCGCCGAACAAGACGCCGGCGCTGTACGCGCGGTTCCACCAGAACAGGCCCAGGTTCTGCGCGATGACCTGCACGGAGGTGTCGCGGCAGGCCGCCACGTACTCCTCTACCGGGACGCGGTGCATACTTCCGTGCACCACGCCGGCGACAAGGATGTCGATGAGACCCTCGTCGATCCAGGTCTTTACGTCGAGACCGGAGCCCATCGCCAGTTCGAACGTGGGAGGCACCCGCACCGACATCGGGAGCGGCCTGCCCAGCTCTTTCGACCGTTCGTCGAGCGACTCCCTGATCGAGCGCATGAGACCGGTCATCAGATGCGCGTTGTCGCCCGCAGTTCCCTTCTTGAAGAACCTGGAAAGCGGCAGAAGTCCCAGTCGAACCCGTCGATGTCGTAGTTCCGTATGGCCTCTCTTGCGATGGCCAAGCGGTATTCCCGCACCTCCTCCAGCCCGAAGTTGTATCCGAATCGCGACCAGCCTTTGCGCGGGCCGGGGTTCGGGTTGTCCGCCGGGCCAAGTATCCATTCAGGGTGCGCCCGCTTCATCGGTGAAATGTGCGGGTGGCCGTCCGGCAGGTTTCCGTCGTGCACGTCGTTGACGCGCATCGATAGGAAGACGTCGAGGCCGTGCTTGTGCCCGTGGTCGATGAGTACCGACGGCGGGTCCACGCCCCTCTCCATTAGGTCCCTGGTGTTTTCGTAGACGCGCCACTGTCCGGCGGTGATGAACTTGTCTATGTCCTGGCCCCAGATCGGCCCCACCTTGGTGTTGTGCGAATACTGGTCGGAGAGCCGGTGGGAGGGCGTGCCAGGAAAGGGTCTGTGCCGAGCTGCCAGTAGAAGGTGTCTATCTGGGTGCCCAGGAGCGGACCTATGGTCAGTTCGACGAGGCCCTCTTCGCCCATGGGCGCGTCCTTGGTGGGGCCGATGAGGGTGCCCCCGTCATTGCAAAAGATGAGCCTGTGTGGTTTGCCTTTGTCGGCCAATTTTCTCCTCCGGTCGATTCGCTTCTGACGGCCAGCTTGCCGGGCCGCCGTATCGAGGCGCTCAGCGCCCGTGGTGAACCGGTCAGGGTGAATGTTACAAGCGATTGACCATCCGCGAGTAGCGAGCCGCCGGCCGTCGAACGGAATCAGTGGCTGGGAAAGTCCCTCAACCGTGCCGGGGCGGTTTCAACGTTGCTCCCGCCGCAAGTTGGGCCGCGGCAGCGAAAGCGATGCTTCGGGAAGATGAGACAGACCAAGGCTTCAAATCAAGCGGCCGGCGCAAGTGTACAATCGCATTACGTGCTGTAAAATCGCGCAGCGAGCACACTTGATAGAAACGGAAACCGCGCATGTTTCGCATCAGTTATAGAACGGCAAGCGTCCTCGTCGCGGTCCTGGGACTGTTGGCCTTGGCCCTCGCGGCCTGCGGCGGCGGAGACTCACCCTCGGACGGTGGGGGACTCCTCCGCCGGAGGCGGCTCGCAGCAGACCGCGGCCACCGCCACTTCGATCCCGCCGACTGCCACGCCCATTCCGGAGGACAGCGCCGTCCAGTCGATTGAAGAGACCGGCCTCGTCGTCGACAGCCTCGAGTTGGATCCAGGAACCGCCGGCGGCAAGGTCAAGGCCGTCGTGACCAACAGCGCCGACGAGCCATGCAACGGCGCCGTGGTGATGGTTGCCCTCCTACGGGAAGACGGGACGGTCGCCGGAGAAGTCGGTTTGCGGGGCCAGAAAGTCGACCCCGGCGAGTCCAAGGAGCTGGAGGACCGATACTTCGGCTCGACCGTCGCAAAGGCTGAGGTCAGCTCGGCCACCTGCGCCGATTCCACCCTGAGCGACGCCAGCGCACCCGACCGGGAGCAGACGGCCGTACCGGGGAATTAGCCGTAGGGCAGGGCAGAGCGCGATAGCCGCAAGCGATCGGGCCGCGGTCAATCCGGCACGTAAAGCGTGGTCTCCGGATGGAAGGCGTACCAGGCCGACCAGTAGGCGTGCACGCCGCTGAGCCGTTCAAGCTTCTTGCCGGGGTCGGCGGCGCTGACCAGGTGAGACTCGCCTGCCGTCCAAGCGCCGCCGCCTTCGTCCACAAGTGAAGATGACGTTGACCCCGATTGGAAAGAGTGGGGCCCGCGCTCGTACGCCCGCACCGCGCCGCTGGCGGCGTCGACGGTGATCACCACGGGGCGTCCTCCCAACGCGTCGTTGAGGATACGCGCAGTCCATAGGTCGTACGCCTGCCATGCCCTGGCGTCCGCTCCGTGTTGCAGTCCGAAGACCGGCGCCTTGTCCGGCAGCCGTTCATCGATCTTGAAGACGGGAAACATCAGGTTCGGGCTGGCCCGGTAGGCCCCGTAAAACGTTTTCCGGTCTAGCGGGTTGCCGTAACTGCGTACAAAACCGGTTTCTATTGAAAGCACGGACGTGTCGGGATGCTTTTCCTTCCACGCGGACCAAGCGGTAACGGTTGAAGGCAGGCGATTGAGGTTGATCCCGCTCAGGGCCAGCCTGCCCACCACCGGCTCGCCGGTGATGGAGTGCCAAAGTGACCTCGTGGCCCTGTCGTACAGCAGCTTGTCGCCCTGATACAGGTAGCCGGAAGTGCCGAAAGTATGCGGCCTTCCGTCCGCATTGGTCTCGTAGAGGGTCACGGTTCCGTTGATCGGACTGGTAGAGAGCGAGATTGGCACGCCTCCCACCGTGTCGTTCACTATTTCATGATGGTCCAGGATGCGTAGCGGATAGGCCCTTGCCTGCCCGTTGATGCTGACGCCTACGACCGGCTCATCGCCATCGAGGTATGCCGCCCGTTTCCCAGCGGCATCCACGTACTTGGGCTCGTCCAGCGCGGGCATGTCGAACGGTCCCAGGCCGCCCCACTGGATTGCCCACAGATGGACCCGGGACGGAACGTCACGGTAGATGAAGTTCTCCAGGCTCAGATCGAACTGGGCGTACAACGTCCCCTTCCACCGGTCGTAGTCCGGCGGGGGTTCAATTTCGGGATGCGCTCCCAGCCAGCGGTACCATTCCCCAACCGACCGGGTGTCCCCTCCGTAGTCTTCGCCGGTCAGCGACTTGAGCGCGCGGCCCACGTGGAAGGCGGTCTTCCGGTCCAAAGTAAGAGAAGCCGTGTCTACCAAAGGCATCACCAGCCCCACGTGGCCAAGTTCGCCGGCCTCGTCTATCGCGGCCAGGTCGGGGCTGGGATCGAATTCCGTGTGGTTGGAGTATGGCCGCTGGCTAAAGAGGTAAAAGCGAAACATGACTTGCCGGGCCGCCACGTCGAGCGCTGAAGGCGACGGTCGGGGAGTAGAGGTGGGCACGACCGGCCTGGGCAGGAGTATGGCGTCCCCGGTAGGAGTCGGGGTGACGTGGAGAGCTATCAGCGGAGGCTCGTAGGCCCCGCAGGCGGCCGCAGAGATTGCGGCTGTCAAAAAGAAAACCGCGACTGCGGCGCTAGCTTTCCGCATATCCGTTCGTTGCCCGCCCGGGCCGCACTATCTCGCGTCACGGGCGCCGCACCATTGAAATCCGTTGACATCCGGCAGAGGGGATACTATTATGCCGCGCCATTGCGGTTGCAGCTAAGGGCTGCCGCCGCGTCTGTGTATTGCGGCCTATGGTCGCGTCCACTTGGAAACTCAAGTCTGGAGAAACGACAGAATGTTCACTAAACGCTTCCGTTGGGGCAGTCTCGTCATCACATTGCTAATCGTTGGGGCCATAGCGGCGGTCGCTTGTGGAGGCGACGACGAGCCCGCGGCAACGTCGCCTCCTGCGCCTGCCGCCACGGCCACTCCTGCGCCTGCCGACACGGCGACTCCGGAGCCCGACGCACCGGCGCCAACCGCCGCACCGGCCACGGCGACGCCTGTGCCGCCGACGGCCACTCCCCCTCCCCCTGAGCCGGCGGGCGGTGGAGACCTCGTAATCGGCGTACCGGCAGTTTGCCCGCCAATCTTCAACAACCGCTTCCTGACAGGCTCCTGCTTCGAGAGAGTCCAGATGTGGGGCTACACAGAGGGCCTTACCTGGATGAAGCACGCGCCCCCGCCCATCCAGGTGGACGAGGAAGACGAGTCCAAGTCGATGGTCGAGTCTTGGGAATGGGACGAGTCGGCCAACACCCTCACCTGGGTCATCAAGACCGGAATCCCGTTCCACAACCCCGACTTCGGCGAAGTGGACGCGGAAGACGTCGCATTCAGCTTCAGCGAGGCGATGGCAGAGGGATCCACCTTCAACCGCGCCGGTCAGCTGAGGCAGTGGATCGACAGCATAGAAGCGGTCGACAAGCGCACCGTGGTAGTCAACTGCACCGACGCCGGCTGCCAGAAGGACTGGATAAGACAGCAGTCCAACTACAACGGCCAGACCGCATCCATCACCAGCCTCGACGCATTCCAGATGCTCGGCGAAGAAGACTCGCTGGGGCACTTGGAGAACATCACCGGGGCCTTCAAGGCCACCCGCTGGGTCGCAGACGAGATCATCGAGTCCGAAGCAGTTCGCCCGCACTGGCGCTGGGAGCCAATCGTCGACACGATGACCTTCAGGGCCATCCCTGAGAACTCGATCCGATTGGCCGCCCTCGTGAACGGCGAAATCCACTTGGCGGACATGCCGCCCAGGTTCGTCGCAGAGGCGGTTGACAAGACCGGCGGCCGCGCACAGCAGGTCGGCGGCGGACAGGGCCAGGGCGTCTGGTACGCAGGCAACTACTGGGCCTCGACCGACTACGTAGGCGCCGCGGGCGAGGGCAACGACGTTACCCAGCGGCCCGGCTACCTACACGACGACGAGCACCCCTGGATCGGCGAGTGGGGCAACGACGAGTCGATGGAGCGGGCACGCAAGATCCGCACGGCTATGTCCCTCATGATCGACTGGGAGCGCCTTAGCGACAAGATCTTCGGCGGACTCGCCGACAGAGGCTGGTCGCAGTACGGCTGGAACCCGGACGACCCCGAGTGGGACTCGAGCTGGGAAATCGGATACGACCCGGCAATGGCTACCCAGTTGCTTGGGGAAGCCGGCTTTGCAGACGGTTTCTCCTTCGGATTCTGGATCCCGCCGGACGTGACGGTCGTGATCGACCCCGAGTTCGCGGAAGCCATCGCCCAGATGTGGGTTGACGGCGGCATACAGCCCGAGATCGAAAAGACCGCATACTCCGCCCGCAGGCCCACCCTGGTGGCGCGCTCCATGGACATACCGTGGGCGTTCAGCGCCAACGGCGGCAACTCCACGCCGAGGGACACCAACGCAGTGGGGTCGCACGTTCCCAGGGCCGGAAGCTGGGGCTCAGGGCTGGAACTGCCCGATGAGGTCGGCAAGCTGTGGCACGACATCGAAGCGGAACGCGAGCCTGCCAAGAAGCGGGAGATCAACGCCTCGGTCTCAGACTTCTTCAACAGCTGGAGGCTCTACACCCCGGTCGTCGACGTAGTGCCCTTCTGGGCCGTAAGGCCTGAAATCTCGGCTTGGGACCCGTACACCGGCAACCTGCCGTACTTCAGCAACCCGCACACCATCGCTCTGGACAACTAGGGCGCAACCGACGCGGAACCGAAAGGGGCCAGGGGACTTTTCCGCCCCTGGCCCCTTTTGCTACGCACGAATGAAATAACGCATACTTGCCCACAGCGGTGAGTTCACAACGCTAGGCGCGAGCGGAAGTCCCGGAACATGCGAAAGTTCGTCATACGCAGGCTGGTATACGGCCTAGTCGTCATCCTGCTGGTCAGCTTCCTAATCTTCGCCCTTTCCCGCATGGCCGGAGACCCGCGCGACCTATACGTCGACGAGTACACCACGGCAGAGTCGTATGAGGCGATGGGCAAGGCCATGGGCTTGGACAAGCCACTGGTGGTGCAGTACGGCGTCTGGTTCGGCAACGCCCTGACCGGAGACTTCGGCCGCTCCCTCTACACCCGCACCTCGGCCCTCGACAACATCATGGAACGCATCCCGGCAACCCTCCAGCTGACCGCCGGGGCCTTCATATTCGCCATGATCACCGGCATTCCCCTGGGCGTGCTATCCGCCGTCCGGCGCGGGACCATCTGGGACTACATCGGCCGCACCTTCGCCCTCTACGGCCAAGCCCTGCCGGCATTCTGGCTGGGCGTGATGCTTGTCCTCATAGTCAGCGTACAGCTCAAGTGGCTGCCCACCTCCGGGCGCGGCGACTGGACGCACTACGTACTGCCCGCCGTAACCCTGGGATGGGGCTCCGCCGCGGCCTTCGTCAGGCTCACGCGGTCGGCCATGCTGGAAGTGCTCGACTCCGAGTTCGTCAAGTTCGCACGCGCAAAGGGCGTAAAGAACCAGAAGATCATCTGGAAGCACTCCTTCAGGAACGCCTTGATTGCGCCGCTCACCTTCTCCGGCATACTCCTCGCCGCTTTCCTGACCGGCGCCGTCGTGACGGAAAAGGTATTCGCCTGGCCCGGTCTCGGCAGCCTTGCCGTGCAGGCCGTCACGAACAACGACTTCCCCGTAATGACCGGATCCGTCATGATGTTCGCCGGGTTCTTCGTGGCAGCGAATTTCCTGGTAGACATCCTCTACGCAGTCATCGACCCGCGCATCAAGTACGAATAGACGCCGATGGAAGCCACTGAGCAGACCGCCGCTCCGCTACAGGAATTCTCCAGCCGCGAGACCATTTGGGCCACGGCATGGCGCATCTGGCGCACCTGGCCGATCATCCCGCTCATCATCATCGGCGTGCTCGTCTCGTTCGCGCTCTTTGCCCCGCTTATAGCCAACAAGGACGCCGAGAGAGGCGACCTGTTCTACAGGAACGTGCCGCCCATATGGAACACCGAATACTACGAAGAAAATCCCGATGACCCAAGGTTCATCCTTGGGACTGACCCCCAGGGCAGGGACGTCTTCAGCCGGGTGGTGTACGGCGCCCGAATCTCGATAATCGTCGCAGCCATCGTACTGACCACCGGCGCCGTAGGCGGAACGGTGATAGGACTTGTGGCCGGCTACTTTGGGGGTAACGTCGATGAGTTGCTGATGCGCTTCGTCGATCTCACCTTCGCCGTGCCCTTCATCTTGGTAGCCCTAGTGGTCGTTATCGTCATCGGGCAGAGCCTATCGACCATCATCATCCTGCTCGTCGCCTTCAGCTGGGGCTTCTTCGCCCGGCAGGTCAGGGGAGAGACGCTGGTGCTGCGTGAGCAGGACTACGTTTCGATGGCCAAGGTCGTAGGC
This sequence comes from Dehalococcoidia bacterium, assembly GCA_963663555.2. Lineage (GTDB taxonomy): Bacteria > Chloroflexota > Dehalococcoidia > Lucifugimonadales > Lucifugimonadaceae. The sequence goes on along the minus strand of CAXXNJ010000008.1, from coordinate 85,038 downwards.
GCGTCGCCGGCATACATCCTCTACAAGCACCTGTTCCCCGGCGTCTTCAACACCCTCATGGTGGTTGCCAGCCTAAGGGTCGGAACGCTCATTCTGACCGAATCCGTACTCAGCTACCTTGGCGTCGGAGTGCCGCCGCCAACGCCCGCATGGGGCGCCATGGTCTCCGACGGACGCGACTACATCGCCACCGCATGGTGGGTAACCTTCTTCCCGGGCTTGGCGATATTCCTCACCGTGTTTGCGTTCAACTTCCTCGGTGACTGGCTGAGGGACAGGCTCGACCCGCGGCTGCGGCAACTGGCCGACTGACAAGGCCCGCTCACACCCGCTCCGATGCCGGCCTTTGCGCCAGCCCATCCAGCGATGTCACGGGAAAGGCTGATGCGAAACCGCCGGAGAAGCTTGGCGCCCGTTGTGTGGAAGCCGCCCCTGGCGCTATTCGCCTTGGCTTTAACCTCTGCGTTGGCTATCGCGTGTAGCTCAAGCGGTAGCCCGGCCATCCCCAAAGATGTGCCGGACGAGCCAAAACTGGCCGGCACCCGTGACGTGGAAGCCACGCCGATACGGGCTTTTTCAGGCAGCGGCCGCCTGGCCACGGTTACCCCCTTCGAGGACATTGCCATCTCGGCATTGGGTCCGAACGCCTTCGTCGACAACTGGTTCCCCGGCATGGCGCTGTTCGACTACGACCGGGACGGCGATATCGACATCTACGTTTCATCTGCGGAGGAGGCGTCACCAAGGGGCCAGGCGAGAGGCGGCCCCAACCTGCTGTTCCGCAATGACGGCGCCGCCGTCTTTACAGAGGTGGCCGAAATGGCCGGAGTGAGCATCCCGGCCGCAAACAGCTCGGGCGTCGCCGCCTGCGATTTCGACAACGACGGCTTCCAAGACCTGTACGTGGCATCGTATGGGCGCATAGGCGATGACCTGGACTACCGGTCGGTTGACGAGACGCCCGGCCTGAGGGAAGCGGTCATGGACCACATCTTCCGAAACAACGGAGACGGCACCTTCGAAGACGTGACCGAAACGGCCGTGGAAAAGCCCAACACCATGTCGGCGCTAAGCGTCGCCTGCGCCGACGTCAACAGCGACGGCTGGCTCGACGTATACGTGGGAAACCGGGCCGATGACGACTTCATCACCTTCGAGGAATCAACCCACCACGGCCAGTACAACGTCCTATACCTCAATAACGGTGACTTCACTTTCTCAGACGTTACCGAAGAGGCCGGACTAAAGGGCGGAGAGATAAAGCTCCTAGCGCCGGACGGCCAGCCGGTGCAGTTCACCGACCCGGCTACCGGAAAGAAGACCGTCGCCTTCGACCCCACCTTCGTGGACGACAACGGCAATCTCGTCGGAGACCCCACCGGCCAGACCCTGGCCGTAATGTTCTTCGACCACGACTCGGACGGCGACCCCGACCTCTGGCAGGGCGACGACGGCGACCTGCTCAAGATCTACCGCAACGACTCCACCCAAGACGCGGTGAAGTTCACCAGGGTGGACAGGGAGCTCGGCGTAGACATGGTAGGCGCGTGGATGGGCTTCGCACTGGGAGACTACGACTCCGACCTGGACCTGGACGTCTTTGTGACCAACATCGGATACCACCCCCTGCTGTGGGAACAGCCGCCTATACCAACCGGTGACTGCGCCTCGACCCACGACCTTGACTGGAGCACCTGTTACCACTTCCTGCTCAGGAACGAAGCCGGAGGCGGCCGCTTCGTAAACGTTGCACCGGAAGTGAAAGTCACCCCAAGCGGAGTATTGCCCCCCGAATCTCTCGACCCGTCCGGTTACGTGCCTGAGTGGGGTATCACTACGCCGCCGCCCGGCTTGGAAGCCTACGACTTCGGATTCGGCACGACCTTCCTGGACATGGAGAACGACGGCGACCAGGACCTGTACTGGCTCGGCTCCATGGGCGGCAGGGGAGAGGGGCCATACGGGCAGCAGTACCAGGGCGTAGGACGGATGATGCGGGGTGACGGCTCCGGCAATTTCGAAGACGTGACCGTGGAAAGCAGGCTGCTGGACATCGCGCTAGTCGACTACGAGGACCTGGATCCCAAGGACCCCTTGTTCGACCCCGTTGAAAGAAGAATCGCGGCCAAGTTCCATGAGAACGGCAAGGGAGTTGCCAAGGGCGACCTGAATGGCGACGGGTACGTCGACATCGTGGGCAGCAACAGCATGGGCCCCATATGGGTAGGCCCCAATCTCCTCGACCTGCTCGGCGGGCGGCTCTTCATATGGCTGAACGGCGGCGGAGACAATCACTGGGTCACGCTGAGGCTCAAAGGGCGGATGGCCGTGGACGGCACAGGCTCGAACGCCGACGGCGTGGGCGCGCGAGTCAAGATCTGGGCCGCTTCATCGGACGGCGAAGTACGGGCGCAGGTGCAGGAGGTGATGGCGGGGTCCAGCTTCATCTCCATGAGCAGCAGGGACGTACATTTTGGCCTGGGAGATGCCGCGGGCGTCGAACGTATCGAGATTCATTGGCCGTCCGGCGTTGTACAGACCATCGAGAATCCGGCCATAGACCGCCTGCATGAGATCGTAGAGCCTGCCGGTTAAGGCCGTCGCGCATCCTTCGATCAACGATGCCGGGACCTGCAGATCCGCCCGCAAGCGCCAACTTGTTGACATACGACTCTATTGGGAATAGGCTTCTCCAATCTGCGGGCTTTCCGCATTCGTGCGGAACTCAGAAATTTTGTCGCGTCTCCATGCAGACGCTGCCAAAGGGGTTAAAGATCATGGCATTTGGCCTATTACGATTGCGCCGCATCTATGTGTTTGCGGCCTTGTCTGCGATGGCGCTTTTCGCAGCCGTCGCTTGCGGTGGTGGAGAGGATCCGACCGCTACCACTGCGCCACAACCTGCAACCAGCGTTCCGGCGACTGCTGCGCCGGAGCCGACTAACACTCCGGAGCCGGCGCCGTCCGGCGGCGGAACACTGGTGATCGCCAACGACCTGATAGGCCCCAAGGTCTTCAGGCCGTCACTCATAACCGGCGGCGCCCACTCCGCCTTTGGCCTCCAAGACTGGGGCTTCTACGACTTCCTCCTACAGGCCGACCACTCGAACCCGCTTAACTTCGGTGAGGTCGGAACCTCCGGCATTGCAACCGGATGGGAAGTCGCAGAAGACTTGACCACCCTCACCTTCACCATCCGAACCGACGCCCAGTTCCACTGCGACGTGGGCGGAACGGTAGGGCCGGACGACATCGTGCACTCCTTCATGGAGAGCATGAGTGAAGGCACCAAGAGCACCCGAGGCCCCGGCATCAAGCGCTGGGCGCCCGAATGGGAAGTTGTCGACGACACAACCGTTCGAGCCAACCTCCTGCCCGGTAAGCTGGAGCCCACGTGGAAGCTCGCCCTCGCCAACAACGGCGGCGGCAGCATCCCGATCGTTAGCAAGGACCTGTACGACTCGGCGCCTGACGCCGACATTTCCACCCCCTGCGGCTCCGGCCCCTTCCAGATCGATGAATGGGTCTCGGAAGAGAAGGTGATCGGATCGCCGGTACAAGACAACTGGCGCGCACAGCCGGAAATGATCGACGAGCTCCAGGTAGTACAGATACCTGAGACCAACGCCAAGATCGCCGCCCTCAAGGCTGGCGAAGTCCACATGGCCAACATCCCGCTCAAGTTCCTTGGCGACACAAAGGCGGACATCCCCGGCAGCTGGGAACAGGCCACAGGCAAGTACCAGCCGCAGATCGTCTACTTCGCAGGCAACTTCTGGGCCAAGCGGGCCTACAAGTTCGAGGACGAAGCCGACATCTTCCCCAGGGAAGGGCTGAAGGCCGACGACGACCACCCGTGGATCGGCGACCCCGACGACGAAGAGTCGATGGAGAGGGCGCGCAAGGTTCGCTGGGCGCTGTCTCACGCCATCGACCGCGAAGCGCTGAACCGCAACGTCTTCAACAGTCTGGGACAGATCACCTACACCTACACCGACGTGCTGCCGAGCAACCCGCTCTTCAAGGACGAGTGGACGGTTGACTACGACGTGGAACTCGCCAAGTCACTGCTTGCCGAGGCAGGCTTCCCAGACGGCTTCGAACTTGACTTCTGGGTGTCGCCGGACAACACCGCCGCGGTGGAGCCGGAGACCTTCGAGGCAATCGCCCAGATGTGGCAGGACATCGGCGTGCGCGCTGAGATCGAGAAGACGGTGTACGCCTCCCGCAGGCCCACACTCGTCGCACGGTCCATCGACATACCGTTTGCACACCACACCTTCTGGCTGACCGATGACGAGCCAAAGGGAAGCACCCTAGTGCCGACCGGCGGCTTCAACCACGGCCTCGAGTTGCCTGAGGAGATCGGAATGATCCGGTACCTCAACATCGAGGAGCCGGACCTACAGACCCGGATCGACAACAACGTCAGGTTGCAGGACTACCTGAGCCACTGGCAGCTGATGGCGGTCACCGTCACGCTCCAGCCGCACTGGCTGGTAAGGCCTGAGGTCGAGTCCTGGGACCTGTACCAGCAGGCTTGGGCCATGTTCAACTCGCCCGAACGGGTGAAGATGAAGAACTAGCTTTCGCCTGTCCCTGCGACAGCAGGGCGGACCGATCAGCGAAAATCACGGCCTGCCGCCAACGCGGCAGGCCGTGAGCTTGATAGGACGCTACAAGCGTTCAGCCGTTTAGGATATAGTTGCCCGACACACGAGAACCCATTAGCCGGACGGACGGGCCGGACCACGGGGAAACCGGACATTACCGCATTGCCCCGCACACTTGGCGGGCCGGCACAAAGATGAGATGGCGAAGTTCATAGGCAGGCGGCTCATCTACTCCGTGGGCGTGATGATTGCCACCAGCATCATCGTGTTTGGCCTTTCCAGGGCGGCCGGAGACCCACGTCACCTTTTCCTCACCGAGTACACCACCACCGCCACGTGGGAAGCCTGGGGCAAGGAATACGGGCTGGACAGGCCCTTCGTCGTCCAATACATGATCTGGATGGGCAAGGCCATGCGCGGCGACTTCGGCGCATCTTTGCGTGACCACATCAACGCAAGGCACGTAATCCAGGAACGGATACCCGCCACGCTTCAGCTCACGGTGAGCTCCTTCATCGCAGCCATAGCCATCGGCCTACCGCTTGGCGTGCTCTCTGCCGTCCAGCGCGGAACGATATGGGACTATCTGGGCCGGTCAGGGGCGCTGTTGGGCCAGGCGCTGCCTCCATATTGGCTTGGCGTCATGATGGTCCTGCTCTTTTCCGTACAGTTGGACTTGCTGCCCACCTTTGGAAGAGGCGACTGGACTCATTTCGTCCTTCCAACATTTACCTTGGCCTCTGGGTCTGCGGCGGCAATGCTGCGCCTCACCCGGTCGGCAATGCTCGAGGTGCTCGATTCCGAGTACGTCAAGTTCGCCCGTTCCAAGGGAGGCTCAAGCAATCTGGTCATATGGAAGCACGCGCTGCGCAACGCCCTGATTGCGCCGCTCACATTCTCCGGCCTTCTCCTCGCCGGCTTCATGACCGGAACGGTCGTAACCGAAACGGTGTTCGCATGGCCCGGACTGGGGCGGCTGGGCGTACAGGCCGTGTTCAACAACGACTTCCCCGTGCTCACGGGCGTTGTGCTGCTGGTCACCGCCATGTACCTGGGCGTCAACCTGATTGTCGACCTCACCTATGCGGTGGTAGACCCCCGCATAAGGTTCTCATAAGGAACGGCGATGTCTCTGGAAGCAAGCGCACAGAACCAGCCGGATGCCTACGAATCGCGGATCGCAGGGCAGAAAGCATGGATAGCCTTTATCCGGCGGTATCCGGTTATTCCCGGAATCATCATCTTGGCGCTGGCAGTGTTCGCCATCTTTGCGCCGCTTCTGACGTCTCATGACCCCGAACGCGCCAGCGACTACGAAGACCAGGTGACCCCCCCGTTCTGGGACAGCGAAGGCAGTACAAAGTACATCCTAGGTACCGACTACCTGGGACGCGACGTGCTGGCCCGCATGATATTCGGCGCCCGCATCTCCCTGATGGTCGCCTTTGCCGTGCTCGGAATTGGAGGCATCGTGGGCACCGCCGTCGGGCTGGTCTCCGGCTACTTCGGCGGAACGGTCGACGAGGTCATCATGCGCATGGTCGACATCACGCTGGCCGTGCCGTTCATCCTCGTCGCATTGGTCGTGGGCATCGTCCTCGAGGTCTCCCTCTCCGTGGTCGTCATACTGCTGGTCATGTTCTTCTGGAACGGATTCGCCAGGCAGGTTAGAGCCGAGACGCTGCAACTGAAGACCATGGACTACGTCTCCCTGGCTAGGATCGCCGGGGCCTCTCCCATGCGGATCATGTACAAGCACATACTGCCCGGCGTCTTCTCCACCGTGATCGTCATCGCCACACTCACCGTCGGCACCGTCATACTCGTCGAGTCCATCCTCAGCTTCCTCGGCGTGGGAGTGCCCGCTCCAACGCCCACCTGGGGAGCCATGATCTCCGACGGACGGAACTACCTCAACACCGGATGGTGGATGGCATTCTTCCCCGGCATGGCGATTCTGTTCACCGTGCTCGCCTTCAACTTCCTCGGAGACTGGCTGCGCGACACGCTTGACCCCAAACTACGCCAGCTCAACTAGCAAGCCACAACTTCCCTCAGCAGCGTTATGGCTGGTAGCCGCGACGGCCGCGCTTGCGGCGTTCCTCGCACACGCGGCCTGCTCCCAGGTGGAACGCGACGGCGAGGTTGTCGGGCTGGTCGTCGAGGTCGAGGCCCGCACGATTACCGAAATCGAAAGCCTGACGATCGTTTCAGACGACGACCGCGCATGGAAATTCACCGGAGGACAGTTCCCCGGCTTCACTCCGTCCCATCTTGAGGAACACCAGGCCCTGGGTGAGCCGGTAAGGGTGAGCTACGTGCTGGAAGAGGATGGAACCAAGCGCATCGTGAAGATCGAAGACGGCTAACCGGGCCGCCAATGCCTCTTTCAGTCCGCCGCTTCAGCCTCAGCCTCAGTCCCACCCCCGGAAATTGGCGGGCAATTCTGCTAACGTTCGCATAGGGCCGGGGCCAACTGTCACGTCACTCAAACCCGGCATTGCATCGCCCAGTTCGGGAGAAGGTAGCAGGAGAAACGGAACGCAATGAAAGTAACGATGAGCGTAATCAAGGCTGACGTAGGGTCTATCGGCGGCCACACCATGCCCAGCGATGAGATGGTCTCCAAGGTGAAGTCCATGGTCGGCGACGCCATTGCCAGAGGCCTGCTCATCGACGGCATGGTGACCTACACCGGTGACGACATCGCCATCCTCATGTCGCACACGCATGGCGAGGGAGCCGCCCCCGTGCACGAGTTCGCCTGGGCCTCTTTCGAGGCCGCCGCGGCGGTCGCCGCAGAGCAGGGCAACTACGGGGCAGGGCAGGACCTGCTGGTCGACGCTCCAAGCGGCAACGTCCGCGGCGCCGGCCCTGCGGTCGCCGAGATCGAGTTCGACCTGCTTCCCGAACACCGGCCAGCCGAGGCCTTCATGGTGTTTGCAGCCGACAAGTGCGCTCCGGGGGCCTACAACCTGCCCCTCTACCTGGCCTTCTGCGATCCGATGCACAACGGCGGGCTTCTCCTCAGCCCTGTACTGCACGAAGGATTCACCTTCACCGTAATAGACATGGACCACGCATCCCGCGACTCCGACCGCGTCATCAAGCTCGACGTGCCGGAGAAGGTGTGGGACCTCGCCGCGCTGCTTCGCGACGAAGACCGCTTTGCCATCGAGTCGATCCACTCGCGCGTCTACCCCGACGAGAAGGTCGTCTCCGTCGCTGCCACCAGGCTGCACAACGTCGCCGGCAAGTACACCGGCAAGGACGATCCCGTGGCGCTGGTACGCGTTCAGTCGATATTCCCAGCGCCTGAAGAGGTGGTCGAGCCCTGGGCAACCGTCCACCAGATAATCACCGGCGACTGCCGCGGCTCCCACAACATGCCCATCATGCCGGTAGGGATAAACACGCCCGTCACAGGGCCCTACTGCCTGCCGATCGTCTCCGCAATGGGCTTCTCGATGGACCGCCGCGGCGCCTTCTCGCACGGCCAGGTCGACTTCTTCGGCGGCTCCGCATTCGACCAGGTGAGGCTCGACGTTCAGAAGAAGGCCATCGACTTCAGGCGCCAGGGCTTCTTCGGCATCGCCATGGCCTCGAAGACGGAACTCGCCTACACCGGCCTCCAGGACACCTTGGAGCGGCTCGAGTCGGAATTCGAAATGCGTTCGGACGACCGCGCCGCGGTAACCGTCAGCGCAGAAGCCGGAGACCCCGACTAACCACCATCCCAACCGCCCTCACTCCCGTAAAACCGGGAATCCACCGGACATGCCCCGCAGGGGCATCCGTAACATGCCCCGTAGGGGCGATCCCTTGTGGGCGCCTGCCCCGCAGGGGCGTCCCCTCCCACCTCTTCCCCCGTCTGCGGGGGAAGATTGAGATGGGGGTCTTCAGCGCGCGACGCCACCGCCACGCGCCACGCCACGAACCGCAACGGCGCAATCCGACAGGATTCGCAAGGCCGCCCCAACCGCAAGAACGCCCCAACCGTAGGGGCGTCCCTTGTGGGCGCCTGGCGGGGCCCGGCGGTGGGAATCGTCGCCCACCAACACGCGCGCCATCAACCCACACCCCCGACCGCCATTCCCGTCGCCCACCTCCGTCATTGTTATGAAAATAGATTCCCATGAAAACGGGAATCCATCGGGTGCCCCCGTAGGGGCGATCCCTTGTGGGCGCCTGCCCCGCAGGGGCGTCTCCTCCTACCTCTTCCCCCGTCTGCGGGGGAAGAAACTTTCCTGCCTCTTCCCCCGTCTGCGGGGGAAGATTGAGATGGGGGTCTTCAGCGCGCGACGCCACCGCCACGCGCCACGCCACGAACCGCAACGGCGCAATCCGACAGGATTCGCAAGAACGCCCCAACCGCAAGAACGCCCCAACCGCAAGAACGCCCCAACCGCAAGAACGCCCCAACCGCAAGAACGCCCCAACCGCAAGAACGCCCCAACCGTAGGGGCGTCCCTTGTGGGCGCCCTGCGACGACGCCAGGCGGCGCGAAACCCCATTCCCTTGACTAAGGCGCAGCGCGCAAGTATTCTCTGCGGCTATTGGAGCAGGTTGGCAGGGGCCTCCTGTGATGTTACGCGTGGAAAGAAGGGCAAGCCGGAAGAAAGCGGCTGCAATTGAATCAGGCAACCTGATTCGGGGGAATCCGTCAATGTCAAGATTCCGAAAGAAACTGTCTATCCTGACGCTCATACTTGCGCCGGTTGCGCTTGCACTGGCAATAGCGTGTGGCGGCACGACTGAGACGGTCACCGTCGTCGAGACGGTCGTAGTCGAGAAGGAAGTCACCCGCACCGAAAAGGTCATCGAGACCGTCGTGGTCGAGAAGGAAGTGACCCGCACCGAAAAGGTCGTCGAGACCGTCGTCGTTGAGCGGGAAGTTGAGGGCAAGATCCAAAAGGTCATCGAGACGGTCGTGGTTGAGAAGCCGGTTACCCGTATCGAGACGGTTGTTGAGACAGTCGTGGTCGAGAAGCCTGTGACGGTAGTCGAGCAGGTTGTAGAGACCGTCGTGGTCGAGAAGGAAGTCACCCGCACCGAGAAGGTCGTCGAGACCGTCGTCGTTGTTGCGACTCCCGACCCAGCCGCCGCGGTGGAGCCGGAGGAAGAGGAGAGCCGGGTGGTCGTCGCTGACTCCAGCGTCTTCCCCGTCATATTCGTGCACGCCCTCTCAGGACTTGGCCAAGAGTGGAAAGTCATCGGCTGGGACATCGGCGAGAACCTGCTTCGCGTGGACGCCGACGGCAACTATGCGCCTGAAGAGTCGATTGCGAAGTCTTTCGAGCTATCTCCGGACAACACGTCGATCACTTTCACGCTTCGTGACGACGTAATGTTCCACCAGACCCCCGGCGGGTCGGAAGTCGGCGGCATGACTGCCGAAGACGTCGCATGGAGCTTCAACAACTCAGGTCGCGCAGACTCCATCTTCTACCGGGCCGGCAGCGTCCGTGACTGGATGGGCGACTTCGACGAGGACGGCAACCGCACCACGGAGCCATTCGACGTAATTGATGACTACACAGTCAGGCTCAACTGGAAGCAGGGCAAGTTCCTGCCATGGTGGGTCACCAACCTCAGCCAGACCTCCAGCGCCGACCCCTGGATCACCTCCAAGTCGCTCGTTGACGAGCTGGGAGAGGCAAAGGCTTCGCAGGTGCCCGTGGCAACCGGTCCGTACAGGGCCGCCAACTGGAGCGTCGGCGAGCGCATGGACCTCGTAGCCGTTGAGGACCACTGGCGCATCACGCCTCAGGTGAAGAACTTCCACGTCATTGAGTTGCGTGAAACGCAGACCATGATTTCTGCGTTCAAGACCGGCCAGATCGACTTGGCTCCGATTCCGAACAGCGTCCTTGGCGAGGCGCTGGATGGCACGCCTGGTTCCCGCAGGCAGGCCGTCGGCCAATCCCAGATGGGCTGCATCAACTTCACCGGCAACTACTGGCAGGAGAAGAACAACAACCCCGACAGCTCCGGCTTCGGTGAGACGATCTTCCCAAGGGAAGGATTCGACCCCGACAACGCATGGGTCGGTGACCCGCGAGACGAGGCCAGCATGGAACAGGCCCGCAAGGTACGGCGCGCCCTCATCCTGGCGATCGACCGCGAGGCCATCCGGGACGAGCTGTTCGGCGGCTTCGGCGGCATCCAGGGCTCGGCCGTTAACGGATGGGGCCCCGACTTCTCCGCTTGGAAGAGCGAATGGGAGCGCAACTACGATCCCGAAGAGGCCAAGAAGCTGATCGCCGACGCGGGCTACGCAGACGGGTTCGACATTCCGCTCTTCGTGCCCTCCGACCACCCCAGGGTCAACCCTGAGGCCGGAAGGGCCATCGCGCAGATGTGGAGCGACGTCGGAGCCAACGTTGACCTCGACGTGAGCGCATACGCTGCCGCAAGGCCCAGGCGCTTCAACGGCGTGGACCACATCCCGTGGTATCACTGCGGAACGATCCGCCCAGGATTGGAAGACAGGCCATTCGACGGAGGCATGGGCCCGACCTCAACCTTCCGGGGCTTCGAGGTCGAAGACCACATGGTTCCTCTGTACTTCGAGAACTTCACGGAACCCGACCGCCAGAAGCGGATTGAGAACAACGTCAAGATCAACGACTACGTTCTCGGACAGTGGGAACTCCAGACAGCGTTCGTGGCCGACATCCCGCACTACGCGGTAGGCCCGAGGATCGACCAGTGGGCGCCGCACTCGATCGACGCGCCGATCTTCACGAACGCCGCAACGGTCACCCTGAAGTAGCGCTGGCACCTGACTGGGTGTGAACGCACCCGCACCGGCAATTGGGAGGGGGCGGAACCTCTAGGCTCCGCCCCCTCTTTGCCGATGAACAAGGGCCTGGCGGAAGGCCCGCAACACTTGACATAGGCAAATGGCACGCTTCATCGCCCGCAGGATCGTCTATACCATCGCGATGATCATCGCGATGACCATCTTCCTGTTCGGTATGTCGCGCGCAGCCGGTGACCCGCGCCTGCTCTATCTGAACGAGTACACCACCGAACAGGACTGGGAAGCTTGGGGCAAGGCGATGGGCCTCGACCGCCCGCTTGTAGTGCAGTATGGCTCTTGGGCCGCAAAGGCAGCCCGCGGCGACCTCGGCCCCTCGATGCAGCACAAGAAGGACTCCATGGCCGTCGTGTACGACCGCCTTGGCGCCACCCTCATGCTCGCCCTGACGGGAACGCTCTTCGTCATGTTCATGTCCATACCCTTGGGCGTCCTTTCAGCCGTCAAGCGCGGCACTGTATGGGACTACCTCGGCAGGACGATCGCCCTACTCGGCCAAACGGCGCCCCAGTTCTGGCTGGGAATAATGCTGATAATAGTCTTCGCCGTGTGGCTCGGATGGCTGCCAACCTTTGGACGAGGCGGATGGAACCACTACATCTTGCCCACCATAACTATCGGCTGGCTCAGCGCCGCCGGTCTACTGCGCCTCGTACGGGCCTCAATGCTGGAAGTGATGGACTCCGAGTACATCCGGCTCGCCAGGGCGAAGGGCGTGGGCAGCCGGATGGTCATCTGGAAGCACGCATTCAAGAACGCGCTAATAGCGCCGCTCACATACTCCGGCTTGATCATCGCAGGTTTCGTCGACGGCTCGGTGGTGACTGAAACGGTGTTCGCCTGGCCGGGAGTGGGCAGGCTCGGCATCGAAGCGGTCAACGCCAACGATTTCCCACTCATCACCGCCATCATCACCTTGGTGACCATCCTGTACGTCGGCATGGCCCTGCTCGTAGACGTGCTCTACGCCATCGTAGACCCGCGGATAAGGCTCGGATAGATGTTGAACCACCGTTCATACAGTCCGATGCCCGGCGAGCCGGCGGAGGTATACGGCTAGGTGGCTGTTCAAGACGCGCCGACGGGGACAGGGACCTTAGCGCGAGTATCGGATCTGGAAGCCACCGGTGCGCGAAAGTACTGGCGGGAGTTCCGGCGATGGCCGGTGCTTCCCGGCCTCGTCATAGCGCTGCTGGTCTTCGCGGCGATATTCGCACCGCTCCTGGCGCCGCACGACCCCGAAAGAAGCAGCCTGCGAGACCGCCACACACCGCCTATGTGGATGGAAGGAGGCTCCTCCAAGTACGTCCTGGGGACCGACTTCGTAGGAAGCGACATCCTGAGCAGGCTGATCTACGGCGCCAGGATATCCCTGCTGGTGGCCGCGATAGTGCTGGCCGGGGGCGTGATAGGGGGCACTGCGCTTGGGCTAGTCTCAGGATGGTACGGCGGCCAACTCGACGAACTACTCATGCGGTTCGTCGACTTCACCTTCGCCATTCCATTCATCCTCGTTGCCCTCGTAGTAATCATCGTGCTGGGCCAAAGCCTGGTCATCATCATCCTTCTACTCGTCATATTCAGTTGGAACAGCTTTGCGCGCCAGGTGCGCGCGGAGACCTTATCGCTCAAAACGGAGACCTACGTGGACGCAGCCAAGATCCTTGGCGCGCCCACTACGAGGATCTTCCTGAAGCACATTTTCCCCGGCCTCGTCAGCACGCTCATGGTGATGATGTCGCTGCGGGTTGGCACACTGATTCTTACCGAGTCGACGCTCAGCTTCCTGGGCGTAGGCGTGCCGCCTCCCACGCCCGCATGGGGCGTAATGGTCGCCGACGGACGCCAGTACGTGGAAACCGCCTGGTGGGAAAGCCTATTCCCCGGTCTCGCAATCATGATGGTCGTTCTCGCCTTCAACTTCTTCGGAGACTGGCTGCGGGACTTCCTGGACCCCAGGCTGCGCCAGACCGGCTGATATCCGGCGGGCCGTCGTGAGCGTCATCACGAAGTACCAAGCCGTCACCCCGGCCACGCTGGACGACCTGAAGCGCTTCTCCCAAGCGCACGGCAAGTTCCGCTACTGCTCGTGTATGCGCTGGCGTCTCAGGAGCTCGGAGTTCGGGCGCGACGGAAAAGCGGGCCGCATACGCAATCTGGAACAGTTGGCCGCCTCAGGCGAGCCCACCGGTATTCTGGCCTACTCAGGGGACGAGCCGGTGGGCTGGTGCGCAATCGCTCCCCGCGAGCGGCTCAGGGGCCTGGAACGCTATCGCAAGTTGACGCACATCGACGACGCGGCAGTGTGGTCGGTCACCTGCTTCTTCATAGACGCCAAATTCCGCCGCAAGGGCCTGATGCTCGGTCTCCTGAGCGCCGCAGTCGACTATGCGCGCTCTAGCGGTGCAAACATCATCGAGGGATACCCGGTCGAGCGCACTGCAACCTCGTACACCTACATGGGAGCCCCTTCGACGTTCGCCAAAGCCGGATTCAAGAACGTCACGCCGCCGGGCCGCGAGAGGCTCATATACCGTTACGAGGCCCCGGAAGGCAGTGAGTCAGGCAAAGTCTGAGGACCGTCGGCCCATCCCAGGCGGTGGGATAGACTGGCGCGGTTAATAATCAGGTCGATCACGAAACAGGAGTTGTTACATGCGTCAGGTTCCCCACACGGAGTATGCCGGTTACAGGGGCGTAGGGGTGAGGCTATCCGAGCCGATGGTCAGCGACCTGGGCGCCGATGCGTCCCATGGCCGTGAGCTGCCCGTCTTCAAGGGCTTTCACATGTTCGACAAGGCCCACACCCTCATGCTTGGGGAAGAAGGCCTCATTCCAAGGGAAGACGCCGCGGCCATCCTGAAGGCCTTCCGTGAGATGGAGGAGTACGGATACATGAAGGCCCGCTCCGAGCAGCCATGGGGCCTTCACGCCGGCGAAAACTACCTGATACGCAAGCTGGGCTACGACATTGGCGGCAGAATTCACCTCGCGCGGTCATCGGGAGACCTGATAGCCGTAGCGCGCCGCGTCACCATACGCGACACGCTCCTCGACACCATGCAGGGCATCGTCGACCTGAGGCGCGCCCTGCTGCCGGTGGTCGTAGAGACCGCCGACGCCGTAATGCCCGGATACACGCACGGAATGCACGCACAGCCCACCACGCTCGGCGCACAATTGCTCGCATGGGTCGCAGGACTCGAGCGCGACTTCCAGCGGCTCGACGCCGCCTACGGCAGGACCAACCAGAGCCCGGCCGGCGCGGCGATTATGACCGGATCCCCCTTCGCAGTGAACCGGCAACGCACCGCCGAGTGCCTAGGCTTCGACTCGGTGATCTACAGCACCTTCGACTCCATCGTCGGCAGCAACGACTACCCGCTGGAGGCATACTCCGCCGTCGTCATACTCGATAGCCACGTGGGCCGCTTCGGCGAAGACATCGCCTACTGGTACAACAACGATTCCGGAATGGTCGATATACCCGACCGCTTCTGCCACACCAGCAGCATCATGATGCACAAGAAGAACCCCGTCGCCCTCGAGCAGATCAGGGGCAGCACGTCCGACGCCGTTGGCGCCCTTACTTCAGCATTGGTCGGAGCGAAGAGCCGCAGCGGTTCGCCGGACGGAGGCGGCGGAACCTTCTTCAACATGCTGAACGTGTTCAAAACGACCTGCCGCAACATGCGCTGGCTTGCCCTCATGACCCCTGCCATGGAGGTCAAGCGGGGGCGAATGCACGAATTGGCCAGCTCCCATTGGGCCGTCGGACCGGACGTCGCCAGCGCCATAGTCCGCGAAAAAGGCCTTCCCTGGCGCATAGCCCACCAGTGCGTGGGCACAATGGTCAGGCTTTCCCACGAGAGAGGGCTAAAGCCAACCGACGCCACGCCGGAACTCCTGGACGAAGCCGCAATCGAGTACATGGGCAAGCCCATCGGCCTGAGCCGCGAGGCCCTCCAGGATGCCCTCGATCCCGCCAACGCAGTGGCAAAGCGGACACTCTACGGAGGCCCTGCGCCTGAACAGACACGCGCCAGAGCGGCCGAGGCCGTCGACAGGATTCCCGGTGACGAGCAAAACCTGGCCGACAAGAGAAAGAAGCTCGAAGACGCGGAAGCCCTGCTCGAAAAGGGCATTGACGAACTGATCGCCTCCGTGGACGGATGACGCCGTCGCTCCGATACTTGGGGCACGCCGCCTTTCTCTGGACAGTAGGCCGCACGCGAGTCCTGATAGACCCCTTCCGAGACCCCGACTGGGGGCGATGGTTCGTGCGCCGCTTTCCTGCGTTGTCGGCGGACGTAGCCCTCGTCACCCACGACCACTTCGACCACAACGCCGTCGAAACGCTGGGAGGCGTGACCGAGACGCTTGCCGGGCCCGGCAGGGCGGAGCGCAACGGCATTAGCGTGCTTGGAGTCGGCGACATTCACGCTCTGCCGCGCCTGAGCCACATGCCAAACACCATTTTCCGCATCGAGGCCGCAGGAGTGCGCTACTGCCACGTCGGAGACAACCGGCCGGACCCGGCGCCGCAGGCGCTGGAGCGATTGGGCGAAATAGACGTCCTCATCGTGCCCGTGGACGATTCCCGCCACCTGCTCCGGTTCAACGAGGTCAACGCGCTCATAGACAGAATCAATCCACGCGTCGTCATACCCATGCACTACTTCACCGAATGCACGACACACCCAGACTCCACACTGCTCCCCATCGACAAGTGGCTCTCACAACAGCCCTTCAAGGTGAACTACACCGCCGCCCACACCATCCGCATAACCCCAAACTCCCTCCCAAATCAGCCCGAAATATGGGTCATGCAACCCTGGACGCCTCACGAACCGTAGGCGCGTCCCTCGTGGCATGAACCCGTAGGGGCGCCCCTTGTGGCATGAACCGTAGGGGCGCCCCTTGTGGCATGAACCGTAGGGGCGCCCCTTGTGGCATGAACCGTAGGGGCGTCCCTTGTGGCATGAACCGTAGGGGCGTCTCTTGTGGCATGAACCGTAGGGGCGCCCCTTGTGGCATGAACCGTAGGGGCGTCCCTTGTGGCATGAACCCGTAGGGGCGTCCCTCGTGGCATGAACCGTAGGGGCGTCCCTTGTGGCATGAACCGTAGGGGCGTCCCTTGTGGGCGCCTGGGGCCGGGCACGGCAGCGGGTCTTGTTCCTTCCCTCTTGAAGGGGGAAGGTTAGGATGGGGGATTGCCCCCGGCCACCAATGCGCGCGCTATTAACAATAAGCTTGGAAGCGCCACGCGCGCGAAGACCCCCATCTCAATCTTCCCCCGCAGACGGGAGAAGAGGTAGGAGGGGACGCCCCTTCGGAAGGCGCCCACAAGGGACGCCTCTACGGGTTCCGTGGCGCCGGACGCACCTACGGGTTCTGTGGCGCCGGACGCCCCTACGGGTTCCGTGGCGCTGGACGCCCCTACGGGGCCCATCCAAAACCGCCATCGCCTGTCGCAGATGGCCTCAGACCCGGCGGTTCTTGAACTCTCTTACGCCGAAGAGGATGAGAGTTGGGAAATTGGCTGCAATCCCCGCAGAGGCAATTGCCGTGATATGCGCGTCGATAGACCGCCAGGAAGTGTCGAACACCTCTTGCGCGTAGAACAGTCCGGCCCACGCTCCGCCAACGCCGCCGAGCACGGTAAGCGCCAAGCTGGGCAGGTTGGCGGACATCTCTTCGTCCAGACGCAGCCAGCCCGCCATCGCGCCCAACCCGCCAAAGATGCCGGTCGCAACAGTCAGAACGACGAATGACTGCGTCATCGACATCCAGGGTTGCAGCAGGAAGAACCAGCCGATGAAGTAGCCCGCCAGGGCCGTCACTCCGCCGGCAACTATGCCAATCGCAACCCGAACTATCAGCGTTACCAGTACGTCGAACATATGCGCCTGCGCCTGCGCCTCCGGCATCTACCCGCGCGCCGCGAGGCGCAACGGGTCTATTGTCAGTCCCCGCGAAGGGATACCCTTAGAGAATACCGCGCCGGCAGGCCCTAAGGGAGTCTGACGGCCCCAAGCAAGGACGAAAGACCGCTTTGAAAATCACAGGCATCTCCACCCACCCCATAGCCATTCCGTACAGAACGCCCTGGCGCAACCGGCACACCGAGGAAGCCGGCAAGCCGATGACGCACCTCGAGACGACGATACTGGAAGTGCACACGGACGCAGGCATTAGCGGGCTGGGAGAGGCCAAAGGCTCAGACGTCGTTGAACGGATCGAACGGCATTTCGAG
The DNA here is from genome assembly GCA_963663555.2 of Dehalococcoidia bacterium. Lineage (GTDB taxonomy): Bacteria > Chloroflexota > Dehalococcoidia > Lucifugimonadales > Lucifugimonadaceae. Next base: position 67,346 of record CAXXNJ010000008.1, on the reverse strand, counting down.
CCGGCCCTGGCAGGGCGCGACCCAAGGCGGATTGCAGCGCTCGTAGTCGAATTAGAAGACCGATTCGGCAGGTCCCAGATTGTCGCCGGCATAGACTTCGCCCTCCACGACGTCGCTGGGAAAGCCCTGGGAGAACCCGTCCACGCACTGCTCGGCGGCAAGGCAAGGGAGAGCGTACCCCTGGTATGGACCCTCCCTTACCTCGACATCGAGGAACAGGTCGAACTGGCGATGGATCGGGTCAAAGAGGGCTTCACTCACGCCATGAAGATGAAGGTCGGGGTGCCCGGCGACTTCGAACACGTAATGGCAGTGGGCAAGGCGATTGGGGACGTTCCCATTCGGCCCGACTCCAACATGGGCCACACAAAGGAGCAGTCGATGCGGCAGACCTCGGCACTGCAGTCCGAAGGCGTGCGCATCGAACTGCTGGAAGACCCATGCCCGACCGACCTGGACGACTACCAGGAGCTTTCCGACGAGCTCGGCGTGGAAATCTCCGTGCACGGCGGCTGGAGTTCGTTCGATGACCTGGCGGCAATCATCCGCGCCGGAAAGCCGGGAATACGCTGCGTCAACGTCATGCCGACCGACTGGGGCATATACAGGACTGCACAAATAGTAGGCGCTTTGGAGATCGCCGGAATCGGCTGGACAATGGGCACCAGCCACGACTCGTCCATCAAGATAGCCGCCTCACTCCACTTAGGCGCGGCATTGCCGAACGCCGTCTATCCCTGCGACCTGCTCGGCCCCAAGCTCCACGCCGCCGACGTAGCAAGCGAGCCGCTCACAATCGCGGCGGGGCAGGGCATTGCGCCGGAAGCCCCGGGCCTGGGCGTGGAGCTCGACCGTGACGTTCTCGAACAGTACCGCGTGGAGTCATTCGATTCGGAAGGGACGCAGGTATAGATGGCCACGGTCGCAAAGATCGGCGACATCAAGATAATCGCCGTAACCGACGGCCAGGCGGCGCCCGTCAATCCGGCTTGGCCTTTCCCCAATGTGCCCGCCGAGTCATGGCGCCATGCCGACTACGCCCTAGACCATGAGGCGCGCCACCTAAGCAATTTCGGCGCATTCGTAGTCTTATCCCAAAGCGAGACGGTCCTGATCGACACGGGACTGGGCCCGGGCGCTTGGGAAGACCAGGCGCCAAACGCCGACGCCGGGCATCTCCTGAGAAACCTCTTCATGGCCGGTATAAAGCCGGATTCGATTACCTGCGTAGTCCTGACTCACCTGCATTTCGACCACGTTGGCTGGAACGTCGTCAAGGGTGAAGCCGGTTCTCCAAGACCCGCCTTTCCCAGGGCCAGGTACGTGGCGCCAAAGGCCGATTGGGACCACTGGCAAGTCAACAAAGACCCCGCCGCCAGTCATCACCAAAAGGCGTTCCGGGACAGCGTGATGCCCCTACAAAGACAGGGAGTCCTCGAACTGGTCGACGGGGAAACGGCGGTAGCCCCAGGCGTGCGGACCTTGCCAACCCCCGGCCACACGCCGGGCCACCAGTCGATGCTGCTTGAATCCGAAGGAGAACGCGGTGTCGTCACCGGTGACGTGGTCCACTCATCGGCGCAGTTTGCACATCCCGACTGGTCTCACCGGGCCGATATCGACCCCGTGAAGGCCAGAAATTCCAGGGGCCGGTTACTCGAAAAGATGCTGCCCGACGTAACGGTGGCCGCGGGACACCTACTCCACGGCTCCAACATAGGCGTAGTCGCAAGGGTCAACGGCCGTAAAACGTGGCGACCGTTCCCCTAACGCCAACATCGTCTTTCCCGACCCAGATCGGGAATCCCCAGATGGGCAGGGCGCCGGCGGGGCATCCCCGCCCAACACGTCCCTAGCGGTTCTCCACGAACTCGTTCGTGAACGCTGCCGACGAATCTAAGCCTTCATCGACCAGGCCGCGGCCCTTCATCCACTCGGCCAGCTGCGCCCACTTGCCAGCCACCTGCCAGCCGAACTTCAGGTCGCCCTCGACCCACAACGGCGCCAACAGGTCCACGCCCTCGCGCTCCAGCTCTTCGTTGACAGTCCCTTCCTCTGCGGCCTCTATGAGCGCGTCAATCGACTCCTGGGGATTATCAATGGCCGACTCGAAACCCCGGCTCAGAGCGCGCACGAATCGCTGCACAACGTCCGGGCGGTCGGACACGGTGTCCTCGCTGGCTACCAGCAGCAGCTCGTAGAAGTCCGGCACTCCCCACTCCTCCATCTTCATGATGGTGACTTCGTGCCCTTCCAGCTCCATCAGGATCGACTCGTGCGTCCAGTACGCCCCCACGATTGCGTCCACGCGGCCACCCAGCAGGGCCTGCACCAAGTCAAAGCCCACGTTCACCATTTCGACCTCGGATAGGTCCACGCCGTCGTCGTTGAGCATCGTCTCCAACATCCCCTCGTTCGACAGGATGCCGGGGTGCCCGATCTTCTTGCCGCGCAGGTCACCGGGCCGTGCGAGGCCGGATGCGGTCAGCGTCATGATCGAGTTCAGAGGGTGCTGGACAATCGCTGTAACAGCCACCACCGGAATGCCAGCGCTGCGGGCCTGGAGTATGTCCGGCTGGTAGTTGATTCCGAAGTCGTCCCTGCCTGCGCCGACGGTCTGCAAGATGGTCGACGGGTCGGACGGCGTGTAGATGTTTACGTCGAGGGCCTCTTCCTCAAAGTATCCCTGCCTCACCGCCTCGTATATGCCGGCGTGGTTCGAGTTCGGGTACCAGTCGAGCGCCAACGAGACGCTTGCCCGTTCGGGTTCGCCGTCACCGCAGGCAGCGATCATGGTTGCCAGGCTCACGATCAGGACGATTGAGAAGAGTCGTAGTTTCATCTTGCAGGCGCCTCCTGTTGCGAATTTCGTAATGTTACCTAATTCCCACCTGATCGGGCGTCCATTGCGTTCCTTCTTTGCTCTGACCTTCTCTCCGCATCGAGGCGCTCCAATTCGTACGAGTCGTGGTCCACGTAGCTCATGGCGTCGGCGATGACCCGGTGGCCCGCGACATCCCGGATGAGCCGGTGCATCTCCTGGCATATGCGTCGGTAGTCGGGGTGGCCCTGTTTCGTCGTCCTCAGCTCGAGCATGTGGAACGCCTCCCTGGCGTTCAGTTGCATCACGTACCTCAAGCGGTATCCGAAAGGCACGGTGTACTGCGCCACTTCCGTCCCATGCAATGACAGCGTGCGGTCATGGAGTTGCGCCATGCGGGCCATGGCATCATTCCAGGTGTCCTCTTCCCCGAGATCCACAACGTCCGGCGGGGTGGAGTAGCCGTGAGACACTCCCAGCGGCTGCCACTCAATAGTGAGCATCCGGTGCCGTTGCAGATCCCGGAAACTACCGAAGTCGGAAAGGACGTCGAAACGGTAGGACACTCTCTCCATGCCCCTGCCGGGCTTGTGCCTGCGGTTCCGTCGTTCCCCAACGTAGGATCGAATGACTAAAGCTCTTTCCTCAGGAGTCATCCTTTCGGCAACCTGCATAAGCTGTCCATCGGAGAGGCCGGTGGATGAGTACAGGGCGGCGGCGGCCACTTTCGTCTCCGCCTCGGAATCCCAGTCGGTGAGAGCCACTTCCGGGGTCTTCACCGGCGTGCCCGACAGTTCGGGCAGCTTCTCTGCAATATCGGCCATCGACACAGCGGCGCCCCTCAGGTAGTCAGTCCATTTGCCGCCCCGGTCCGGCAGATCGACGCGGCGCATGAAGGCCGGTATCACCTTCCGAAGTTCAGCCAGCAGCATCGACGAATAGTCTCTGACCTCCTGTAACGGGCTTGCCCGCATCCGCAGCAGCAACGCCTCATATGCCTGCCCGTTGCCGTATATGCCCAGGTTCGAAAGCGTCGCCGCCGGCAGCAGACCCCGCGCCGTGTCGCACGCCTTGGCGCGAATCGTCGACCGCCATATTAGATCGGAGTCGACCGGTGACTGCGGGAACCTCTTGCCGAAGTACTCGGTTAGCCGACGGACAAGCGCCGAGTAGGCATGGAACTGCCGGTCCATCTCTGCCCGGTACTCGCCTTCCAACGACGACCCACGGATTTCGGGAGGAGTCAGGTAGCGGTAGCCGCCACCCAGCTTGCGGTCGTAGTAGATGTAGCGCGTGCTCTGCTCAAGGTATGCGGCCAGCCGTCCCCACTCCAGTACCTTCGTGAGAATATTTGAAGCCTGCTCACAAGCGACGTGAGCCCCGCCGAGCTGAGCGACTGAGTCATCGCCGTATTCGCCGAACACACGCTCGTAGAGCCGCTCGGCGCGGTTCACGTCCAGTTCGGCTCCCCATGCGCTTGGAGCCTCCAGAATGGCGCGAATCCCGATCTCCGGTTGGTTGTAGAACTCGTCCAGGAACAGGCGGCGGAGCGACTTGTGTGTCCGGCTGTACCTGGCGAACAGCGCGCCCTTGACGACCTCAGGCAGGTTGATCAGCGCGAATACCGGCTCATCGACGTTGGTGAAGAAACGCAGGAGTATTTCCGACTCTTGCTCGGTGAACCTCTCGCGGACATACATGGCCGCAGAATTCTAATGCGCGCGCGGGCCTGATGCGCGGTGGATTCCCGCTCGGGGCAGGAATGACGGCGGTAGAGACGCTCTCAAGCAAAAGCGGCAAGCCGCCGGTTGCAAGAGACGTATGCCGACTTGTCCGCTCGGCTAGACCAGCAGCCTCAGCGGGTTCTCCAGGTTCTTCCTGATCTCGTTCAGGAAAACCGCACCCTCTGCGCCGTCGGCCACCCTGTGGTCCACCGAGAGAGTCGCCTTCATGATGTCCGCCACCACGATCTCGCCGTCGCGCACCACCGGCGTCTTCACAACGCTGCCAACTGCGAGAATAGCCGTCTGCGGCGGAACGATGATCGCCGAGAAACTCTCCACGTCCAGCATTCCCATGTTCGATATGGCGAACGTGCCACCGGTCATCTCTTCCTGCGTCAGCGGGCTGCCGTCGCCTCGCGCCCTGCGCCCAAGGTCCTTGGCGGCCTGGGATATTTGCGACAAGGACATCCCTTCGCAGTTGAGTAGGGCAGGGACGATCAGGCCGCTTTCGAGCGAAATGGCAATGCCGACGTTGACGCCGGACTGTCCAACGAGCCGGTCGTCTTCGAAGTACTTGTTGAACTTGGGGTGCGCCTGCAGCGCGTTCACACACGCCTTGATGATGACGTCGTTGACCGAGATGCGCGTGCCCGTGCCGTCCAGGGCCTCGTTGACGCTCGCGCGCAAGTTCATCATCTCCGTAGCGTCCACCGAAACGGTCACGTAGAAGTGAGGCTTTTCGGTCTTGCTGCGCACGGTGACGCGCGCAATCGCCTGCCTCATGCTGGTCAGAAGCTCGTCCGACGCGTCGATCAGCCCCGAAAGCGCCGGAGCAACTGAAGTCGCCGGAGCCTCTTCAGACAGCGCTTCCTCAGCAACCTCCTCAGCGGGGGCTTCTTCAACAGCCTCCTCAGCCGGCTCTTCTTCAGCAACCTCCGCAACCGGCGCTTCCTCAGCGACTTCCGCTACCGGGGCCTCTACGACTTCCTCTTCAGCCGGAACCTCTTCAGCAACCTTCTCGACCGGCGGCGGCGTCCATGAGAGAACGTCGTCCCGCGTAATGCGGCCGCCGGGCCCGGTGCCGGGTACTAGGGCTATGTCGATTCCCCGTTCCCTGGCGAGCCGCCTGGCCATCGGGGAAGCCTTGATTCTTCCACCTGGGACGAGCGCGGGAACCGCCGCAGGTACCGGGGCCGGAGCCGGGGGAGGCGCTTCAACGACCTCGGGCTCCGCAACCATTTCAGGCTCCGGCTCGTCAGCCTCTGCCTCGCCCGCAATGAACGGCAGCTCGTCGCCGGCATCTCCGATGTAGGCGATCAGTTCGCCTACGTTGACCTTTATGCCTTCTCCCACCACGATCTTACGCAGCAGGCCGTTTGAATAGGACTCCATCTCGACGACCGTCTTGTCGGTCTCGATCTCGGCGAGTTTATCGCCGCGGGCAACGGAGTCACCCTCCTCCTTTAGCCACTTGACGACGGTGCCTTCGGTCATGTCGGCGCCCATGGAGGGCATTGTCACTTCGCTAATCAAGTCTTCCTGCTCCTATACGGGCATTTTGGCGGCTGTTTTGTTTCGGGCGAGGCGCGGTGCGGCCCAAGTGTCTATTTGAGGTTACACAAATGGCCCGCCGGATGCCTTGCTTCGCTCCTGTCTGATATTGGCCTAAAGGCTGTACGTCTTTGAAAGCGCATCGAGAACATCAGGGAGCTGAGGTAGGGATCCCTGCTCCATCTCCCGGTTGTACGGCCACGGCGCATCGCCTGCGCCGATGCGCACGACCGGCCCGTCGAGCCAGTCGCTGGCTTCCTCCTGGAGCGTTGAGGCGACCTCCGCCATGATGCCGCCGGTGCGGCGGGCGGTGTCCAGCGTCAGAGCGCGCCCTGTCTTGTGCACCGATTCGTTGAGGGCGCCAAAGTCCATCGGGCTGAGAGACCTGAGGTCTATTACCTCAGCCGAGACTCCCCGTTCTCCCAGTACCTCGGCACACTCCTCCAGGATGGGCATGCCGTGACCGTATGAAATGAGGGTTACGTCGTCGCCCTCCCGTCTCACCCTTGCCGAACCCAAAGGCACCTCGTAGTAGCCGTCGGGCGTCTCGCCCCTGAGGCCGTATAGGCCGGCGGACTCAGCGAATATGACGGGATTGTCTTCCTTTATGGAGCTCCTGAGCATGCCGAGGGCGTCGTGCGGAGTGGAAGGCGCGGCCACCCTGAGGCCCGGCACTTCCGCCAGCCAGGTCTCAAAGCTCTGCGAGTGAGTTGCGGCGAGTTGCATACCGGCCCCCGTTGGCGCACGGATGACGAGGGGAACCTTTATCTGGCCGCCCGACATGTAACGCAGGTTGGCGGCCATGTTCACGATCTGGTCGAATCCCACGAGGGCGAAGCTTATCGACATTAGCTCGACGATTGGGCGCAACCCGCCTGCCGCTGCGCCCACCCCGGCCCCTATGAAGCTAGCCTCCGATATAGGCGTGTCCCTTACCCGCTCGGGGCCGTACTTCTCCAGCAGGCCTGACGTCACTGCGTAGGCGCCTCCGTACGCGCCGATGTCCTCGCCCATCAGGAAGACGTTCGGATCGCCGTCGAGGGCCTCCACAAGGCCGGTGCGGATGGCTTCTCTAATGGTCAGGGTTGGCATGGGCGTAGGCCGGGGGGTCTTCGGGGTTCATGCGTAGATATCGTCAAATAGTTCTTCAGGCGAGGGCTTTTCGCTCCGCTCGGCGAACCGTACCGCAGTCTCAACCTCCTGATCGGCCGACTCTCTCACCGCCTGGAGCTCCGGCTCAGTGGCAAGACCGCGGTCTAGGAGCATCTTGGGAAACGTCTTTAGCGGGTCCCGGGCCATCCATGAAGCCAGCTCGGAATCTTCGCGGTAACGGGCCGGATCGGCCATTGAGTGCCCGACGTAGCGGAACGTCTTGGCCTCGATGAACCGGGGGCCGCCGCCGGCCCGCATCCGGTCTACCGCGTTCATGGTGGCCTCGCGCACGGCCATCACGTCCATGCCGTCGACGTGCGCGGAGTCGATGCCGTACGAGTCTGCGATGGGGTAGAAGTCCATGCCGCCGGCCCGCACGTTGTCAACGGAGGACCCCATGCCGTACAGGTTGTTCTCGAGGAAAAACAGCAGGGGCAGCTTCCAGACCGCCGCCAAGTTCATCGTCTCGTGAAATGTCCCCTGGTTCACTGCGCCGTCGCCAAAGAAGACGAGGGTGATGTCGTCCGTACCCTTGTAGAGGCACGACAGGCTGAGGCCGGCCGCCAGGGGCAGCTGCCCGCCTACTATTGCGTGTCCGCCCATGAAGCGCCTGGCCACGTCGAACAGGTGCATCGAACCGCCCTTGCCCTTGCTCAGGCCGGTCTTGCGGCCAAACAACTCCGCCATGGCGCGGTTCGTGTCCACGCCGCGCGCCAGCGCCTGGCCGTGGTCGCGATAGTGGGTGACCACGTAGTCTCCCGGTTTCAGGGCGGCCATCGTCCCGGCGGCGACGGCTTCCTGGCCGATGTACAGATGCAGGAAGCCCCTTATGTTGCCTTTGGCGTAGTTTTCGGCACAGGCCTCTTCAAAGCGGCGGATCAGGTGCATCTGCCGGTAGAGGGCCAGCATCTCCTGCCGGGAGACGGGGCCATTCAGGGAAACGCGGGCCTCTGCGGCCGGCCCTACGGCCGGGTCGCCTACGGTTTCTTGGACGGCTTGTTGAAGCTCAGCGCTCATCTATCGGAATGAAGTCAGCCGGTTTGTCCCCGGCGAGGAAAAAGGGGAATGACCGGCGTCACTATCTAATTTTACCTATGTTTGAACTTAGACGCGCCGGGATAGGGACGTGATCTTGCCGGAGCGATGACGAGGGCCGCGATCACTGCGTTCCGGAGGCGAGATTTCGCGCAAGCAGCACGTTGTGGAGCAGCATGGCTATCGTCATAGGCCCCACGCCGCCGGGCACGGGCGTAATGGCGGACGCAACCGCCGATACGCCGTCATAGTCCACGTCCCCCGCCAGCCGGTAGCCGCGCCTTCGCGAGGGGTCCTCTACCCTGGAGATGCCTACGTCTATCACCACAGCGCCGGGCTTGACCATGCCGGCGGTTATCGCGCCGGGCCTTCCCACGGCCGCCACGAGAATGTCCGCCTGCTTGGTCTGAGCGGCGAGGTCTCGCGTCCGCGTGTGGCAGACGGTTACCGTTGCGTTCGCGCCGGGGCCGCGTCCAAGTAGCAGGGCGGCAAGAGGCATACCCACAATGTTGCTTCGCCCGCAAATGACGACACGCGCTCCGTTCGACTCGATGCCGTCTTCGATCAACATGCGCTGCACGCCAAGCGGAGTGGCCGGTACGAAGCGAGGCGCGCCTGCCAGCAGGAGCCCGGCGTTCTGCGGGTGCAGGCCGTCCACGTCCTTGCCGGGGCTGATCGAATGGATCACGGCCTGTTCATCCACGTGCTCAGGAAGCGGAAGCTGTACGAGGATGCCGTGAAAACGGCTGTCTGCGTTGTACTGCCGAACCTGCTCCACCACTTCATCTTGCGAGGCCGTCCCGCTTATCCGCATGGTCTCGGTGAAGATGCCGGCCTCCTCGCAGGCCCTCTCCTTGCCGCGGACGTAGGAATGGGATGCCGGATCGTCTCCCACCAGGATCACGCCCAGGCCGGGGGGCGCTCCACCCGCGCCTCTAATGCCGTCCACCTCGCGAGCAATTCCGGCGCGTACCCGCGCCGCGATGGCCTTGCCGTCTATCACTCGTGCCTTGTTTGAGCTCATGGTTTGCAATGTTTCCCAGAAAATCCAGGCCCACGGCCCCGCGGACCGGTCTATCCCTTTGGCCGCCGTTCACAAATAGGAGGCCGGATGATGCGCCTTTGAAGCCGCGGCGGCCCTCCGTGCATTCACAAAACGTATCATGGCGGGCATACCTTTGGCCGCCTATTGCAGGACTGAGCCGGATGCCAATCGGAGTTGGACGGTGATCTACACAGGGATCGACATAATTGAAATCAGCCGGATCGCAGGGGTCGCCAACCGCTATCCAAAGCGGTTCCTCGAAAAGGTGTTCACGCCCGGCGAGAGGGCCTACAGCCGAGGAAGGGCGGCCCAGCTGGCCAGCCGATTCGCCGCCAAAGAGGCCATGATGAAGGCGCTTGGCACAGGCGTACGGGGCACGGGCTGGCGCGAGGTGGAGGTGGTCCGTGAACGAGGACGCGCGCCTGAGATCGTTCTCCACGCCAGGGCGAAGGAGCGCGCCAAGAGGATGGGGATAACCCGAACGGCGCTCAGCCTTTCCCACTCCAAGGAGTACGCCGTAGCCTCTGTGGTGGCCATCGTGGGCGGGACGGAAGGCAAGTAGAGTGAAGGCCGTCACGGCGGCGGAAATGCGCTCGGTAGAGGAGGCGGCCGTAGAGGCCGGCGTCACGCTCGACCGGCTGATGGAAAACGCCGGCCGCGCCGTCGCCCACGCCGTGGCGGAGACGCTGGGCAACGCGCAGGGAAGCCGCGTCGTTGTCCTGGTTGGGCCGGGCAACAACGGCGGCGACGGCCTCGTCGCCGCGGCCTACCTGGCAAGACAGGGCGCAGCCGTGAGCGCCTATGTGCTCGCCGGCGACGGAAACCCTGCCGGGAAGCGGCCGGGGGCCCTGGCTGCCGGCGCCGGGATCAGGACGGCTCAAGATGCCGAAGGCATTGACGAACTGGGAAGGGAAGCCGCATCGGCCAGCGTCGTAGTGGACGCCGTGCTGGGCACCGGCTCCAACCGTCCAATCGCGGCCCCGCTTTCAGGCGCCCTGCGTGCAGTGCGTGATTCCAACACACCGGTGATCGCGGTAGACCTGCCAAGCGGCATGAACGCCGACACCGGACGTCTCGACCCTAATGGCCTGCCAGCCGATACGACTCTCTTCCTGGGCAATCCCAAGATCGGCCCGGTGGCGCAGGCCGGCAGCGGGCAGTGCGGCGAAATGAGAACCCTGGACATCGGCATTCCTCCCAGTCTCGACTCCGGCGCAAAGGCCGAATGGATGGACCGCGAATTCACCTCGACGATCATGCCAAGACGACAGGGCAGCGCGCACAAAGGCGACTTTGGCAGGGCCCTCCTGGTCGCAGGCTCCCGGCGCTACCCGGGCGCAGCTCTCCTAGCGACGAGGGCCGCTACGCGCAGCGGAGCAGGGCTGGTCGATCTCGCTGCCCCCGAAAGCGTCTACCAAATGCTCGCCGCCCACGTCCCGGAGGCCATCAGCACGGCGTTGCCGGAAGGACAGGCCGGCGAAGTCCACCCCACCCAGGCGGCCCAACAGGCCCTGCACTGCGCCTCGGTCGCTTCATCGATGCTCATAGGCCCCGGCTTCGGAACCTCAGGCCCTGCGGCAGCCCTAGCCAGGAGCTTGGCCGCCCAAGCCGGCGCCCTTCCAACCATGGTCATAGACGCAGATGCGCTCAACATCCTTGCCAAGACCTACAGGTGGTGGAGCGAACTGCCGGAAACCACCATCCTCACGCCGCACCCGGGGGAGATGGCCCGCCTGACCGGACTCTCGACCCGCGACGTACAGGCCGACAGGCTCAGCGCCGCCACGCAGGCCGCAGCCCGATGGGGCCTTCACGTGGCGCTAAAGGGCGCCGCCACCATAATCGCCTCGCCAAGCGGCCGCGTCAGCGTCAGCCCGTTCGTCAATCCAGGCCTCGCCAAGGGCGGCGCCGGCGACGTGCTGGCCGGCCTCATGGCGGGAATACTCGCCCAGATCCCGGACAGGCCCTTTGAAGCCGCATCGCTGGCCGTATACGTCCACGGGCTGGCCGGTGACATAGCCCGCCGGTCGAAGGGAGAAATAGCCATGAACGCCGGCGACCTGATCGACGCGCTGCCCGAGGCGTTCATGAAGCTAGCCTGACTTCACAGCCGTCATCGCGTAGAGCGCGGGCCGCGAACGTATAATTCGATTGGTATGACAACCCTACTCGCCGTGGACATCGGCAACACCAACGTGACTATCGGAGCATTCGATGGAGAACGCCTCGCGGCAACGTGGCGCCTCTCCACCGACCGCCACCGCACGCGGGACGAATACACCTGGCTCATCGGCGGCCTTCTCGCAGCGGAACAGGTCGAAGCGCCCTCCATACAGGCCGTAGTCATCTGCTCAGTCGCGCCACCCGTAACCGAAATGGTGAGAGAGGCTGTCGAGAAACTCACCTGCAAGCGCGCGCTGCTGGTCGGCCCGGGCACTCGAACCGGCATCAGGATCAACTACGACCGGGTGCAGGACGTCGGCGCCGACCGGGTGGTCGACGCCGTGGCCGCACACTCCATCTACGGCGGCCCGGCCATAGTCGTCGACTTCGGCACCGCAACCGTCTTCGATGCCGTCACCGCCGACGGCGTGTACATGGGCGGCGCCCTTGCCCCCGGCCTCGCCACCTCCGCCGAAGCGCTTTACGAAAGCACCTCGCAGCTGCGCAGAGTCGATCTTTCAGCCCCCGACAACGCCATCGGACGCAACACAACCGCCGCTATTCAGTCGGGCCTCATATACGGATACGTCGGACTGGTCGAGGGCATGGTCGCACGCTTCAAGTCGGAGCTGAGCGGTGAGACGCCCGGAAACTGCACTGTCGTAGGAACCGGAGGACTCGCAACGCTCGTGGCCCGGCATACCGCGATCTTCGACCACGTCAACGAAAACCTCACCCTCGAGGGGCTGAGATTCGTATACGAGATGAACAGATGAAGCGGCCCGAACCCATCCGGCGAACAACTGAATGCTCGAGCCGCAGCAGAGCGCAATGACGGGCAACTCCTCTATGAACGCCAAACCGCACATGCCCTTGGCAGGCCGGAACGTCGTGCTCGGCGTTTCAGGCAGCATCGCGGCATACAAGGCAGCCGACCTCGCCAGCAAGCTGGTGCAGGCCGGCGCCGACGCCGACGTGGTCATGACCACCGCGGCGGAGGAGTTCATAGCGCCCACGACATTCGAGGCCATCACGCGCCGCCCGGTCACCACCGGCCTGTTTCAGGCGAACTCGGAGCTGAACATCGACCACGTAGCGCTGGCGTTGCGCGCCGATGTCGTACTCGTGGCCCCCGCAACCGCCAACACGCTGGCCAAGCTGGCGCTGGGGCTCGCAGATGACCCGCTCGGCGCGACCGTGCTGGCGACTGAGGCCCCATTGGTGATTGCCCCCGCGATGGACGCACACATGTGGGACAACCCCGCCACTACGCGCAACGTAGAAACGCTGCGGTCCGCAGGCGTCAAGTTCGCAGGCCCTAACACCGGAAGACTCGCCTCCGGCCTGTTGGGCATGGGCCGCATGGCGGAACCGATTGAAATAGTCGGACACGTCAGATCCGTCCTCGGCGCAGGGGGCGACTATGCAGGCCGGAAGGTTGCAGTCTCGGCAGGAGGCACCCGGGAGCCGCTGGACCCCGTGCGCTACCTCGGCAACCGTTCATCCGGAAAGATGGGATATGCCCTCGCAGAAGCCGCCCGCGACCGAGGCGCAAAGGTCGTTTTGGTCTCCGGCCCAACCGCGCTCACGCCTCCCGTAGACGTGGAGACCATTCACGTAGAGACCGCCGCCGATATGCAGCAGGCGGTCGATGCAACGGCCAAAGAGTCCGACCTCCTCGTGATGGCGGCAGCCGTGGCAGACTTCCGGCCTAAGTTACTCTCCGAGGAGAAGATCAAGAAGGGCGGCGGCGGCCCGCCGGAGATTACCTTGGAAAGAAACCCGGATATCATTGCATCGGCAAACGGGAGCCGGCTGGTAAAGATCGCCTTCGCAGCAGAGACCGGCGATCACGAGGAGAGAGCGCGACCGAAATTGGAAGCGAAGGGCGCAGCCTTCGTCGTTGCGAACGACGTCACCGAACCCGGCAGCGGTTTCGGAGTGGACGACATACGCGTTTCCGTCATCGGCGCCGACGCCAAGGTCGAACGGCTGCCTCTGATGGACAAACTCTCGGTCGCGCATCAGGTCTTGGACCGCGCGCTGCCGTTCTTGAAGTAAAGTGAGTTCAGGCCAATGAAAGCATACTGGCAGGAAAAGAAGCGAGGCATGGACCTCGTGGTCGAAATGGAAAACGGGGAGACCTTCTCCGTTGGAGGCGTCAGAGTCACGCGCCGAGGCATAGAGGCCCTGGCCAAGACCACCGGCTACGACCCCGGTCGCGCCGTCAAGGGGCTGGAGTCCGTCGAGCAGGGCAGGGCCTTCGTCGAGCAGTTCGAGCCATGGCGGGAGTTCTTTCCCGGCGAACAGTTTACGGTAGAAGAACACGTACGCCCCGTGCAGCCAGGCTAATAACCCAAGACAGCCGGTCGTCCGTAAAATGCCCCAGCGCAGGATGACGTTGGCGTATCAGCCGAATACCCGCAGTGCAGAAAGGTAATGCACCAATGGCAAATGCCGATGAGTCCATTCTGAAGGAACTGGCCAAGTTCGATTCCGCCACCGTCCAGAATGCCGCAATCCTGGTTCGGGGATATGTACCGGCGGAACAGGACTATACGGGCCCGCAGCTGAAGTGCATGTTGCCTGAATTTGGCACACTCGTCGGATACGCCATAACCGCCGAACTGATGCCGCTGCACGCCGACAAGGCAGGAGATGACCTTCGCATAGGCTTCTATGACTCTCTTGCCAATGCAAACGCGCCCACCATAGCCGTACTACAAGACGTGGACGATCCGCCGGGCAGAGGCGCCATCATCGGGGACGGTATGTGCTACCAAATGCGCGCGCTGGGGACTATAGGAGTGGTCGCCGGCGGCAGCGCAAGGGACGTGCCCGGCATCGAGGAAGCCGGCGTTGGACTATGGGCGACCGGACGAGTCCCCCGGCCATGGGCCCTTCAAGACCGTAAGGCACGGGGAGGAAGTCACCGTGGCCGGCTTGACCGTTTCCCAAGGTGACATCCTGGTATGCGACGGGGACGGCGTAACGCGCGTGCCTGTAGAAATCGCCGCAGAAGTCGCCCGCAAGTCCGCAGAAGTGCGCGCCACGGAGACCAGTATGCACCACTACTTCCGGGACCCGGCCTTCACGCACGAGTCGTGGGAGCGGTGGAAGCGGGAGCAGGGCTAGGGCGCCGTCCCGGTATACCCCGTCCGAACTGTCATCCGAGAGGCTATGGCTTTGCGCCGATGGCCTCTCCAAAGGCAAGCGCCCCGATTGCGCCGGGGTCGTCTTTCCATTCGTCAAGACCTACTCGCCACTCGTCGAACTGTTCTTGCGTGGCCAGTCCGAACTTGATAGCCGCCCCTACGACTTCAGGCGAGTGGAACCAGTCCAGGACGAAGCCATGGAAGAACGCCACGTCTTCGCTAGAGCCAAAGAAGTCGAATGAAGCGCTTGCCCGTATGTCGGTGAATCCGGCCTCCAGGAAGGCGTTCTTCAGCTCCTTGCCCATCTCAGGATGGCCGCCGTTGCCGGCCAGGAGGTTTGAAAACGTGTTCCACGCGGGCAGCGTTTCTTCGTGGCCTGGCTGGAAGAACGATGACGAAACGAACATTTCCCGCGCCGCTACGATCCCTCCGGGCTTCAGCACGCGGCTTCACCTCGGCAAGCGTCGCCTGGGTAGCGGGAACGTGCATCAGAACGGCGTGGCAGTGCGCCACGTCGAAGTAGTCGTCATCGAACGGTAGGGCAGTCGCGTCGCCGACGTGGAAAGTTGCGTTATCGTGCCCGCCCGCCTTCGCGGCTGCACGGGCCATCATGACCTGTGACTCCTCCATGTCGATACCGTGCAGTTCACCCGGAGCGACTGCGGTAGCCAGGCCGACTGAAATGGACCCCGGCCCACATCCGAAGTCGAGCAGTCGCTGGCCGGACTTGAGATGGGGCAGCAGGTGCGCGGCGCTGTTCTGCGCGCTGCGCCGGGCGAGAAGCTGTAGAAACTCCTCGGTATAGCCCATCGTGTATCCCTGCTCGCCGGATGCTTGCTCAGACATTCTCATCTCTCCTTCAAGGCCCTTGACGCCACGCGCCGGATCGCGGATTCCGGCCCGCTGAGCCGGGGCACGGCGGGACGGTATATGTCCATCTATCTTCATAGCAATTACGTGAAATGTCAACACAAAATAGATTTCCAACATTGTTAACCGGAAGATCATCATAGTCAGGTTTTGCAATGAATACAATCAAAGCAATTGGCCTGTGGTGCAGCATGTTTTCCAATAAGCGATACCGCGTCGGACTGACATATTACGAACCCACCGGAAACTACAAAGCCGCGGGTGATTGAGTCCACCCCATAAGTCCAGCGCCAGACCCAGACCGCGAAACTGCTAGACAAATTTCGACGAACATACGCCTACTACAGTTGGAATACACCCCATACCACCATCATTCCCGTCGCCCCTTCCGTCATTCCCGTGAAAACGGGAATCCAGCCATACCACCGTAACTCCCACCACCACCGTCATTGTTATGAAAATAGATTCCCACGAAAACGGGAACTCACCAAACATGCCCCGCAAGGACATACGTAACATGGCCCCGTAGGGGCGTCCCTTGTGGGCGCCTGGCGGGGAACGGGGCGGGGAATCGCCGCCCGCCAACACGCGCAACGCCAGCCAACACGCCCGACCGCCATTCCCGTCGCCCTTTCCGTCATTGTTATGAAAATAAATCCCCGTGAAAACGGGAATCCACCGGACCGCGCCCCGCAGGGGCGTCCGTGGGGGGATTGCTCGTCTTCGGCGCCGTGTGGGTGGTCTCACACAGGAGAAAACCGCTAGCCAAGTCACCCGCTAGCCAATTCCTTGGCGTTGCGGCAAGGGCTGAGCGATATCTCTAGGCTGCCGCGCCCCTAAACCCGCCCCGCGTCCACCAGCGGCTCTATCTCCGCAGAGTAGGGCGCCTCGCCGTTTACGGAACTAACCGGAGCCAGCTCCGCGCTGCTCGCTCCCGCTGCGCTGAGCACGTCCGGCAGGCCGGGCCGCAGCCTTTCGAGCAGTTCCGGGCTGGCCGAGATGCTCAGGCTCGCCAGCGGCTTGCCGAGTCCGATCGAGCGTTCAGACTTCGCCTTGCGCACCGCGCCTATCGCGTCGCACGCCGCCCGGAACGTCGAAGCGTCCGACCCGCCCCGCCACGCGATCAAGTTCCTCCGCCGAGGGCCAGCTAGATAGATGCCACCGAATCCTTCCCCGTCTCCTCTGCGAATACCCAAGACCACACCCTCGTCGGTAATTGACGGCACGAACGGCGCAAACAGCCTCAGACAGACCGACAGGCCGAGCCGCAGCGTGGCGATGGCAGACGCGCGACCGGCCGGATCGTCCTCATCCCGCGCCCGCCGCTTGGCCAGCTCTATGTAGTTGTCCGCAAATCCGCTCCAGAAGAAACTCTCGGTCGCATCGAGCGCGGCCGCAAACTTCGTACCGCTCGAACGATGCGGTCGAGCGCGCAACGGACGCTACTGAGTTCCGCCGCGAAAGACCTGTCCAGTTCGTTCTCTATCGCGCCGACCGGGCCAGTCTGGGAAAGCACGAATTTGCCCGCGTTGTACAGCTTGGTCACCAAGCGCTTGCCGACGCGGAACACCTTGTCGTCGTGGATCGTGTCTGTGCCGAGCCTGGCCCTTGCCGACCAGTAGCGAACCGAGTCGGCGCCGTACTGGTCAAGCAAGCCCGATGGGGGTGACCACGTTGCCCCGGCTCTTGCTCATCTTCTTCCGGTCGGGATCGACCACGAATCCGCTGATGACGGCGTTGCGCCAGGGCACGTCGTCGTGGTGCAGCATCGCCTTGACGATGGTGTAGAAGGGCCCACGTGCGGATGATGTCGTGCGCCTGCGGCCTGATGTCCATCGGGAATAGCCGGTCCATCTGGTCGTCCGATTCACCCCACCGAGCGACGATCTGCGGGCTGAGGGACGAGGTGAACCATGTGTCGAACACGTCCATTTCACCGGTGAACCCCCCCGGCTGGTCCGCGCTGGTCTTCACCGTAGCCCGGGCGGAGGCTCCGTCATCGGATCCACCGGCAGGCGGTCGGGCGCAGCGAGAACCGGATTCGCGAAGTCCCGCTCGCCGGAGGAGTCCAGCGGGTACCAGACCGGTATCGGCACTCCGAAGTAACGCTGGCGGCCTATTGCCCAGTCCGAGTTGAGGTTCGCGGTCCAGTCCTGGTAGCGCTTTTCCATGTAGTCGGGCAGCCAACGGATGCGCGCCCCCATTTCGGCAAGCCGGCCCTTCTTGTCCAGCAGACGGACGAACCACTGCCGGGGAGGTGAGGTACTCAAGCGGGCTGTCCCCCTTCTCGTAGTAGCGCACCATCTGCGTCGTGGGAGTCGGGGGGCATAGAAGGGGAGGGCCGTCGCCCGTCGCCGAGTTGGCCGGATCGGAAAGGGCCCTCCTGCATCTCCTTGCGGGCCGAAGCGACGCGCTTGCCGACGAGTCGCGCATAGTTGGCGTTCGCAACGTCGGGACGCAGACTTTCCCAGCCAGGCTCGCCGAATCGCCGTTCCATCACGCGCCCGTCGTGGGCCGATCATCTGCCTCAGCTGGAGGTCCTTGGTGCGCCACCACTCTACGTCGGTCTGGTCGCCGAATGAGCACACCATCAGGATGCCGGAACCCTTCCCCGGGTCTGCCAGCTCGCTGGGGAATATGGGAACCCTCGACGAAGAACGCCGGGGTAATCGCGCGCTTGCCGAACAGCTCCTTGTAGCGGGGCGTCATCCGGGTGAGCGGTCACGCCCACGCAGGCGCCCAGCAGTTCCGGGCGCGTCGTGGAGACGGTGAAGGATCCCCCGCCCTTGCACGGCGAATTCAAGTTCGTCGTGGTAGGTAGCCCGTGCGCTCCCGGTCTTCAACCTCCGCCTGCGCCACAGCCGTGCGGAAGTCGACGTCCCACATCGTGGGGGCCTCGCGCAGGTACACGTGGCCCTTATCATGCAGGTCGAGGAAGCTGCGCTGAGAAATGCGGCGGCAACGCTCGTCGATAGTCGAGTATTCCTCAGACCAGTCGATCGACAGGCAAAGCCGCTGCCACATCTCCTTGAACGCAACTTCGTCCTGCGCCGTGACGATCTGGCACAGCTCTATGAAATTCTGGCGGGAGACCACCTGCGGCGGGCCAGTAGACTTACGCTTGCCCACCGGATCCACCTTCAGGCCGGGCTGGTACGGCACGCCCGGCTCGGCGCGCACGTTGAAGTAGTTTTGCACACGCCTTTCCGTCGGCAGGCCGTTGTCGTCCCAGCCCATCGGGTAGGAGATGTTCCATCCCTTCATCCGCTTGTAGCGGACCATCAGGTCCTGATGCGTGTACGAGAAGACGTGCCCCACGTGCAATGAGCCGCTGACCGTGGGAGGGGGAGAATCGACCACAAAGGTCTTTTCGCGCGGCTGGCTGCGGTCTCTCAACGCAATGTCCAGAGCCTCCCACCGCTCCCTCCACTTGCTCTCCATTCCGCCGATGTCCAGATTCCTCGGCAGACTGTTAAACTCAATCGCCCTGACTGTCTCGGTCATATCGCCGCTTGCGCTCCTGGTTCGTGGACACGTCGTCTGAATTCATCTTAAAGAGTTCACTGAGAACGGGGACTTCGAGTATCCGCCGTCGTCTCCGCCGCTCGGCCGTCTCTTTACCGTGCAAGACGCTAAGCGCCCCGCGAATAGGCCTTGCGCCAATGTGTCTCGATATGAGTCTACCGCGAAGACGGGTAAGCTTCAGCGCACATTCGACGTGATGCCCCGACCGCAGGAAGGCCCATCCACGGCCGGAGGCCATTTCTCCGATGCACGGCCAACTTTAGCGAGGCGACGTGACTAAACCAGCCCCAGCCCAAGCCCCAACGCTACAGGTCTACGACCTGGTTAAGGACTATGGCGGAGTCCGCGCGGTGAACAACTGCTCCTTCGAGGTGATGCCCGGCAACATCACCGGAATCATAGGGCCAAACGGCGCCGGCAAGACCACTCTCTTCAACATGATCTCCGGCGCGACGCCTCCGACGAGCGGAAAGATCATCTTCAAGGGCCGCCGCATCGACAACATGATGATGCACGAGACCTTCAAGTTGGGCGTGGTGCGAACCTTCCAGATCCCGAGGGAAATGAAGAGGATGACGGCGCTGGAGAACATGATGCTGGTCCCCGCGGCGCAGAGCGGGGAAAACCTCTTCGCATCCTGGTTCATGCCGTGGAGAGTGTCACGCGAAGAGGAGAGCGTAGAGCGAAAGGCGCTGGAGGCCCTGGAGTCCGTCGGGCTGCGCCCAATGGCGAACGAGTATGCGGGCAACCTGTCGGGAGGACAAAAGAAACTGCTGGAACTGGCCAGGACGCTGATGACGGACGCAAAGCTCGTGCTGCTGGATGAACCGGCCGCCGGAGTCAACCGCACCCTGCTAAGAGACCTGGCGGCCAACATACTACGGGCCAGCGTCGACCGGGACGTGACGTTCCTGCTAATCGAGCACGACATAAGGCTGGTGATGAGCCTGTGCGACCCGATCATCGTGATGGCCGACGGCGCCGTCATCGCGCACGGGACGCCCTTGGAGGTGCAGCAAAACCCCGACGTACTGGAGGCCTACTTGGGAGATGCGGTAGGTGGAGATGCTTGAGGCCGACGGCGTCGTGGCAGGTTACGGAGACACCGAAATACTGCACGGCGTTTCTATGTCAGTAAAAGAAGGCGAGGTGGTCACCATCATCGGGCCAAACGGCTGCGGCAAGTCCACCCTCCTCAAGGCAATCGTTGGGCTGGTGCGAGTCCGCAGCGGGTCGGTCAGCTTCAAGGACATAGACATATCGTCGATGCCCCCTGAGCGGATCGTGGCAACCGGCCTTTGCTATGTTCCCCAAACCGCCAACGTTTTCCCATCGCTTGGAATCATCGAAAACCTCGAGATGGGGGCCTTCATTCGCAATGAAGACCCCCGCGAGCGCATCGAGGAGATGCTCCGGCTCTTTCCCGACCTGGCCGTGCGGCCGGAAAGAAGGGCCGGCAGCCTGTCGGGAGGGCAGCGCCAGATGCTGGCCATAGCGCGGGCGCTGATGCTCGACCCCGAGTTGCTGATCCTCGACGAGCCCTCGGCAGGGCTGTCGCCGGCGATGATGGGCTCGGTATTCGACCGGATCAAGGAGATAAACGAGACCGGCGTGGCCGTCCTGCTCGTGGAACAGAACGCACACCGCGCGCTGAGCATGTCCGACAGGGGATACGTGCTTGCCGCCGGCGAGAACCGCATGGAAGACGCCGGGCAGGCCCTGATCGACAACCCCGAAGTGGCGCGCCTCTACCTGGGAGGTTAGATGACCTCCCTTAGCAACGCCGTCAGAACCGTTTCCGCCCGCTGGGGCCCCTTTGGCGCCATTGCGGCCATCATCCTGGTCGCCGTGCTCATCGGGTTCCTTCCATTCGTGAAGATGTCCCTCGTGGTAAACGGCTTCTTCTTGGGGTCGATCTTTGCGCTCGGCGCCATCGGCCTCACGCTGATATACGGCATCCTGAACTTCGCCAACGTCGCTCACGGCGACTACATGACGATGGGCGCTTACGTCGCCATGTTCCTTGTCGTCAGCGTCATGTCTTCAATCGGGCTGGAAGGGCAGGGGCTTGGGCCATTCACGTTTGGCTACCCGCTATTGATTGCGCTGCCGGTGTCCGTGGCGATCGTGGCCGCAGGCGCCATCCTCCTAGACAAGGCCATATACAGCCGGCTGAGGGACCGGAGCGTAAACGTCGTCGTCATATCGATGGCCTCTCTGGGCGTCGCCATCGCGCTGCGAGGGCTAGTTCAAATCCTCTGGAGCGGGGATACGCAGCAGTACCCGAGGGAGTCCAAGCAGGTCTTCCACCTGCCCATGGACATCCGGATAGCGCCCGACAACATTTTCATCGCCATCGTTGCCGTCGTCCTGGTCGTAGCCGTCTATCTAATGCTGACCCGCACGAAGATGGGAAAAGCGATGCGCGCCACGGCGGACAACGCGGAACTGGCGCTGGTCAGCGGCATTGAGACCAAGCGAGTCATCCGTTGGACCTGGATCATCGGAGCCGGGCTGGCGGCCACGGCGGGAATCCTGCTGGCGGTGTTCCAAGCGCAGTTGCTGCCCATAATGGGCTGGAAGTTCCTGATCCCCCTGTTCGCCGCCGTCATCCTTGGCGGAATCGGCAATCCGTACGGCGCGCTGGCAGGAGCCCTGATCATAGGGGTCAGTTCGGAAGTTTCCACCCAGTGGATCAATCCCAGTTACAAACCTGCGATCTCCTTCGCAATAATGATCGCAATGCTGCTGATCAGGCCGCGCGGTCTATTCGGAGGGCAGGGATGACGGAGCGGCTGACGTGGACATAGCCGGCATAGTCAGCTACACCGCGGGCTTCGCAGTCATGGCCGGCATATACGCCGTTTTCGCGCTCGGCCTGAACGTCCACTGGGGATCCACCGGCCTGTTCAACATCGGCATCGCAGGTTTCTTCGCCCTGGGCGCCTATACGGCCGCGCTCATGACGACGCAGCCCCCCGATCCCGCCTTCTTCGAAGACTTCATATTTGGGGGCAACTGGGCCGAGACCGGTTTCCTAGACCTCGGCGTAGACCTGTGGTTTTTCCTGAGCATGGGAGCGGCGGCCATCGTCTGCGGCCTGATCGCACTCGGCATCGGATACGTGACGCTGCGCCTGAGGGACGACTACCTCGCCATGGCGACGTTGGGAATCGCCGAGACCCTGCGGCTGTTCTTCCTCAACGAGAAGTGGGTAGCAAACGGCTCGAAGGGCCTCTACCGCATACCCAAGTTCCTCGGAGAAGTGATATCCCCAGAACACTACGACTACCTGTACCTGGCGGTGGTGCTGGTAGTCCTGGCCGTGTTGTTCATAGCGGTGGAGCGGGCCGTCAAGTCACCGTGGGGCAGGGCGCTGCGCGCCATCCGTGAGGACGAGGTGGCCGCCGAGGCAAGCGGCAAGAACGTCTTCCAATTCAAGCTCCAGGCGTTCATCTTGGGAGCGGTCATCATGGGCATCGGCGGCGCTCTCTTCGCTCACAACGTCCGATTCCTGTCCCCGCTGACATTCGAGCCGCTGCTGGCTACCTTCGTGATTTGGGCCATGCTCATGGTCGGCGGCTCCGGCAACAACCGGGGAGCCATCTTGGGCGCCGTGGTCGTATGGGGAATCTGGACCGGTACGCAGTTTCTCCCAAGCGTCTTTTCCGACCCGAACTTCCGCTTCTTCATGATCGGCGTGCTGATAGTAGGCGTCATACTCTTCCGGCCCGGCGGCATCCTGGGGGAAGAGCGCAGGGTGACGCGGATAGCGACCGGCGCCGGCGCCGACGCCGGGGAAGAGCAGAACGGGACGCGTACCCCCACAAACGCCGGCGCCTAGACGAGCCGCAAGTACTGCACCACAAAAAAGGAGGGCGGCCCTTTGCGGGGCCGCCCTCCGGCTGTCAGCGGTGTTCCGCAAGCCGCCGGGCTAGGGAAGCTCGAACCTTCCGGTAGAGACGATGTCCCCTCCCTCGACCTTCCATATCTCGATCGGGCCCTTGACGTCTCCGTAATCGTCAAAGTCGACCGTGCCGCCTGCGCCGTCGTAGTTGATGTCCTGGCCGGCGGCGATCAGTTCAAGCGCCCTTGCGATGCTTTCACGGCCCGGCCCGACAACCTCCCCAGGCGGGTTGGCCACAAAGCGCAGAGCGTCCCGGATGGCCATGGGGTCGGTAACGCTGCCGGCTTTGGCCGCAGCCAGCGCTATCAGGACCGCGGCATCGTAGTGCTCGCCCATGAACGGGTGCGACGGCGGGAAGCCGAAAGTGTCGGTGTACGCCGCCAGGAATGCGTCTTTCGCCGGATTGTCGGGGCTGCCCTGCACGGTGCCAACAGTACCTTCAAGGGCCTCCCACGCATCGATTTCTTCAATCCACTCCGGACCCTTCACCCCGTCTACGAACAGGAAGGTGTCTGCGTAACCGCCTTCCAGCGCCTCGCGTATGTACACCTGCGCCTGGCCGGTGTAGCTCATGGTCGCCAGTGCGTCGGGGTCACCCTCGGTCGCCTTCTCCAGTTCGGAAACGAAGGAAGGCTGCACGTCCTCGTGCGGCACCTTTGCCGTCACCGTGCCGCCCATTTCGGTGAAGCTGATCTCGAACTGCCTTGCGAGCCCCTCGCCGTAGGCGTTGTTGATGTACATGATGCCGACGGTATCGTACCCCTGCTCGCGGGCGAGGCGGGCAAGCACGGCTCCCTGCGCCGCGTCGGAAGGAGTGGTGCGGAAGACCAGGTCATTGTCTTCCAGAACGGTGATGCTGGGGGCGGTGGAGGCTCCGGAGATCAGTATCCTACCCTTGGGGATAGTTACGGACTGGGCCACCGGCAGCGTCACTCCGCTGGAAAGAGCCCCGACGATGCCCACGACTCCTTCTACGTCCACCAGTGCGCGCGCAGCGTCGACTCCCTGCACGGGATTCACGCCAGTGTCCCGGCTCACCACGATCATCGAACTGCCGTTGACCCCGCCGGCCCTGTTGACGTGACCGACCGCAAGTTCAACTGCGTTGCGGAGCGGCGGGCCGAACTCCGCAAGGCTGCCGGTAAAAGCGTTGAGGTTGCCGATGATCAGAGGATCCGAAGAATCCGGCATAGCCGCCTCTGCAGTCGCAACGATCACAACCGTCTCCACCACCTTCTCAGTGCGCGTAACCGGCTTCTCGACAACCACGGTCTCGACCACCGTCTCGACCCGGGTGACGGGCTTCTCGACGACGACGGTCTGGATCTCCGTGACCGTCTTACCTTCCACCATCTTCTCGACCACGACCGTTTCGATTACCGTCTCTACCTGCGTGACGGGCTCTTTTACGATGACTGTCTCCACCACAGTAACCGTCGTCTCCGACCCGCAGGCGGTGAAGGCCAGCACGGCCACCAGAGCCGCAGCCAGCGCAATCGTGAGCGCCTTCATTCGTATCTTTGACAATTTAAGTCTCCTCTCAACATTCAACATCGGGAATTCCACGTTTGCAGTGGACGATTCTGACGTTAGTTTACACCGCGCTATCCAAATCCGAAAATTTCACATGCCCGTCACCCCTTCCGTCATTCCTGCCGCCCCCTCCGTCTTTGTTATGAAAATAGAACCCCGTGAAAACGGGAACCCACCAGCCGCGCCCCACAGGCGCCCCCGTAGGGGCGATCCCTTGTGGCCGCCCTCCGTAGGGGCAATCCGCACGGCCGTCCCTTGTGGCCGCCTCCCGTAGGGGCGATCCCTTGTGGCCGCCTTCCTCGCCGTAGGGGCAATCCCTTGTGGCCGCCCGCCGTAGGGGCGATCCCTTGTGGCCGCCCTCCGCAGGGGCAATCCCTTGTGGCCGCCTCCCGTAGGGGCGATCCCTTGTGGCCGCCCTCCGCAGGGGCAATCCGTAGGGGCAATCCCTTGTGGCCGCCCTCCGTAGGGGCGTCCCCTCCTACCTCTTCCCCCGTCTGCGCGGGGGAAGATTGAGATGGGGGTCTTCGCGCGTGTCCACCACAACGCGCGCTATCCACCCACACGCCCTCTCCGTCATTCCCGAGAAAACGGGAATCCAGAGACGCCTGAAATTACAGACGATGGAATTCTGAGACAGGCTCCATAGCCCGACGTTAGGCGGAGCCGACTAGCCCCAGCCCAAGACCCTCTTTACCCGGTCCAGGACGGCGCGAAACACCGACAGCCCGGCGGCCGGCAAACCAGGCCGCCCGCCAACCACTCCGTAGCCGCCCCCACCCTGCCGGGTACGCTTTGCGCTGCAGCCAACGCAGGTGCAATACTCCGGGTGCGCCTTGCGCCTGTAAGCTCTATCGTCCATGGGGCCTCGCCGCAGTCTGACTTCATGCCGCTCCAGTCTTTGAGAATACGCCATGCGCCATCAGGTCGCACCAGTGTACCCTCACCGCACCGCTACTTGATAACCACTCTGCCCAAGCGATTGTAGGGTCACAGGTCGTCCGGAAATGACCAAACTGTCCAACGTCAACACGACCGACGTTCGTTCCGCCATACAAATGGGGATGTACACCATGTCGAGCGTGTTCAACGCCGACGACAACGACATCCCGTTCTTCGGATCCGAAGCCCTGCCCAGCCCGAGGCTCAGCTTCAGCAACGTCCACTCCGAGTCGCACGTGCCGGGCAGGCACCTCAACGGCCTGCTCACCGCCGAACACGTGACCGGCATCGCGGTCGACGAACGGGCGATAGAGAAGCACGAGGCGGCCGCTTTCTTCTCCTACTCCGGCCCCGTACCACTGTCTCTCAATCGTGACGTGCAGGGCGGGCCGCTAGCCAACTTCAACGAGCACAACGTACGGGAAGGCTTTCACGCCCTATACGCACTGGCCCGCTACCGGGACTCCGGCAGGGCCAGGCAGATCGCAGAGAAGAGCATCGAATTCTTGCTGGGAAGATGGGACCCCCAAGCAGGCATCGACTACTCAAGATTACAGTCCGAGTTTGGGATTCGAGAAGTGCGAAGGCACACCTTCATCACCGGCATCGCCCGCGCAATCGGCCCGCTGGTCAAGTACTACCGCGCTACTGGACACGGCACGGCCCTGGAACTGGCCTACGCCCTGGCGGACAAGGCCACCGCCGAATTCTTCCTCGAAGACGGCAGGTACGACCGCGAGTCCTTTGGCGCTCATACCCACTCCACCACCTGCGTCATGTCCTCTCTCGCACAGCTTGCCGACCTGGCTGCCGACTCTGCGCTGCTGGAACGGGTGCGCGCCTTCTATGACAACGGGCTGTGGGACATCAGAGACGAGATCGGCTGGGTCATCGAAAGCAGCGCAGACGACAGCCCGCCCGACAGGGGCGAGTGCAACAACACCGGAGACATCCTAGAAACCGCCCTCATCCTCGGCCGCAGGGGCTACCCCCGGTACTACCAGGACGCCGAAAGAATACTCCGCTGCCACCTCCTGCCGTCTCAGCTGCGGGACGGCTCCTTCATTCCAGACGTTGCCAATCCCCACAACGAAGACGGCCTCCGTGACGTGCGGCAGAGGCACGCCGGGGCCTTCGGCTTTCCTGCGCCATACGGCCACGCGCCCATAGGTCTAGACCGCATCAGCTTCAACATGGACATAGTGGGAGGCGCCGTCGGATCGCTCTGCGAAGCCCTCCGGGAGGCTATCGTCGGAACTGCGGCCGGCCTGAGGATAAATCTCCTTATCGACCATGAGACCGCCGATGCCGACGTGAGCGCACGTCCGGACGGCGGCGGCGTCACGGTCGCCGTCAAGCGCGCAGGGCCGCTCTGGATACGCCTGCCGGAATGGGCGGACAGATCGCGGCTAGAGGTCAGCGGGGCGGAACGCAGCCGCGTTCTGGGTAGCTGCCTCTTCGTACCGCACGCCGCGGCAGGGCAGAGCGTTGCCGTCAGCTATCCCGTCGCGGTCAGTGAGATCACGCTGCCGCACCGCACAAGGGAAATACGCGCCATCCTTCACGGAGATTCCATCGCCGCAATGGACAACTTCGGGGCCCCCCTAACCTTTTTCAACCCTATCGCCTGACCGGTAGCGACAGCCGCCACAGGCGCCCACAAGGGACGCCCCTACTTTTTTGCCTGACCGGTAGCGACAACGCCATTTCGCGATACGGACGGTCTCCCGGTAGGATACCGCTGGCGGAACAGATGTTCGCGTGGGCGAACGCAGAGAATTCCGCCGGAGCGAGGTGGCAAGTGCTATCCAAAACAAGGTCTTCAGCCGTACTCGGTCTCGACGGGTTCCTCGTCGAGGTTGAGGTGGACATATCCCCCGGCCTGCCGGCATTCAACATCGTCGGACTGCCGGACAAGGCAGTGCAGGAGTCGAGCGAGCGAGTTAGGGCCGCAATACGCAACTCAGGCGCAGAGTTCCCCATGCGGCGCATAACCGTCAGCCTTGCGCCCGCAGACGTCAGGAAGTCCGGCCCGTCCTACGACCTGCCCATAGCCGTCGGCATCCTGCTGTCCACAGGCCAGGTGCCGGACAGTTTCAACGGATCCCTGTTGCTCGGAGAGCTGGCGCTCGACGGCACGCTAAGGCCCACCCAGGGCATACTGCCCATGGTCGCGGTCGGCAAGGAACGCGGCATCCAGAACGTATTCGTACCCTCGCCAAACGCCGCAGAGGCGGCCCTCGTCGAGGGCGTGAAGGTCACTCCCGTAAACGCACTGTCCCAGTTGGTCAGCCATCTCCGCATGGAGTCGGAGATCCCCCTGTACGCCTCCGCCAAGTCGAACGGGACTTCGGCGCACGTTCTCAACGGGAATGGAAGGCGCCCACCCGACTTGGCAGAGGTACGCGGGCAGGAGACGGCAAAGCGCGCGCTCGAAGTCGCCGCAGCCGGAGGGCACAACGTACTCATGACCGGCCCGCCCGGATCCGGCAAGACCCTCTTGGCAAGGCGCCTCCCAACCATCCTGCCGCCCATGACGCCAAGCGAGTCGCTGGACGTAACCAAGATCTACAGCGTCTCCGGCCTGCTGCCCTCCGGAAGCCCCCTCATAGACGAGCGGCCTTTCCGCACGCCCCACTACACCATTTCGAGCGCCGGACTGGTGGGCGGGGGCGCCATTCCCAGGCCCGGCGAGATAACGCTGAGCCATCGCGGGGTGCTGTTCCTAGACGAGCTGCCGGAATTCGGACACGCCGCGCTGGAGGTATTGCGCCAGCCCCTGGAAGACAAGGTCGTAACCATTAGCCGCGCACAGGGTACAGTGACGTTCCCTGCCAACTTCATGCTGGTCGGCGCCATGAATCCATGCCCATGCGGCTACTTTGGCCACCCCGGGCAGGCCTGCTCCTGCTCGCCCTCCGCCGTCTCACGCTACCAGCGGCGGATTTCCGGCCCCCTCATGGACCGCATCGACATCTTCGTCGACGTTCCGAGAGTCGAGTACGAGAAGCTGGTCAAGCCCCCCAATTCCGAATCCTCCGAGGACGTCGGAAAGCGCATCAACGCCGCGCGCGGCCTGCAACACGAGAGATTTGGGAAGGACGGGCCGGTGTCGAACTCCGAGATGGGGCCGGTAGAGGTCTGGGAACACTGCGACGTCGAGGACTCTGCCCGTTCCCTGCTACAGATGGCCATGAATCAGTTCAATCTCTCCGCACGCGGCTTCCACCGCATACTCAAAGTCGCTAGGACCATCGCAGACCTCTCCGGCCAAGAAACCATCCAAACAGCCCACCTATCCGAAGCCCTCCAATACCGCCACCGCTCCCCAATGTAAGCACGCAATGCCCCCCACCCCGCACGGCCGTCCCTTGCGGGCGCCCTCCGTAGGGGCGTCCCTTGTGGGCGCCTGGCGGGGAACGGCGGGGGGAATCGTCGCCCACCAACACGCGCGACGCCACGAACCGCAACGGCGCAATCCGACAGGATTCACAGGAACGCCCCCCGCACGGCCGTCCCTTGTGAGCGCTTCCGTAGGGGCGTTCCCTTGTGGCCGCCCTACGTAGGGGCGTCCCTTGTGGGCGCCTGGCGGGGAACGGCGGGGGGAATCGTCGCCCACCAACACGCGCGACGCCACGAACCGCAACGGCGCAATCCGACAGGATTCACAGGAACGCCCCCACACGGCAATCCCTTGTGGGCGCCTTCCGTAGGGGCTTCCCTTCCCGCAGGCGGTCTTACGCCTCGCCTGGCACAGTCCCCTATCCACCCGCCGCGGTTATACTCAATCCCACTCACACACAACCGCCATACCGGACACCGCCTAATCATGAACACATCACTCAAACGCGACGTCGTCATCGCCGGCGCGGCGCGCACCCCCGTCGGCAAGTTCGGCGGCGGCCTATCCACGACTCCCGCAACCGAGCTTGGAAGCGTCGTCCTCGAGGCTGCCATCGACCGCTCAGGCGTAGCGCCTGACGATGTCGACTACGTCGTCATGGGCAACATGCTGTCCGCCGGACTAGGGCAGACGCCCGCTCGCCAGGCCGCCATCTCATCCGGCATACCCGACTCCACGTCCGCAACTACGCTGAACAAAGCCTGCGCGTCCGGTCTGGCGGCCACCATCTCCGGGGCGCAGATGATCCAGCTGGGAGAAGCCGAGACTGTCGCAGCCGGCGGCATGGAGAACATGAGCGCAGCGCCACACCTGCTGGTCGACAGCCGGACAGGGCAGAGGTTGGGAGACGCCAAGCTGATCGACTCCATGGTTCACGACGGCCTGTGGTGCCCCTTCGAAAACCGCCACATGGGCGGCTCTGCCGAGGCCATAAGCGCCGAGTACGGCATATCCCGCGAGCAGCAGGACGAATACGCCGCACGCTCCCACCAACTGGCCTCCACCGCCGCATCCGAAGGCTGGTTCGACGCCGAGATCGTCCCCGTCGAGGTGGCAGGACGCAAGGGGCAAACCACTATCCTAGACACCGACGAAGGGCCAAGGCCCGACTCCTCGCCGGAGTCCCTCGCCAAGCTCAGGCCGGTCTTTCCACCCGGAGAAACCGTCACCGCAGGCAACTCCTCCCAGATCAGCGACGGCGCAGCCGCATTTCTCGTCATGTCGTCAGACAGGGCAGAGGAGACAGGCGCCAACGTGGACGTCCGCCTGACGGGATACTCACACGCCGCCAACCAGCCCGGAATGCTGTTCGACGCGCCTCGTACGGCCGTAAAGAGGCTGCTGGAACGAACCGGCATGGAACTGGGCGACTTCGACCTCATAGAGGTCAACGAGGCTTTCGCAGCGCAGGTCCTCGCCAACGGCAAGGCCCTAAATTGGGACTTCGACAAGGTCAACAGCCGCGGCGGGGCCATCGCCCTGGGCCACCCGCTGGCCGCAAGCGGCGCACGCATCCTCGTCACCCTCATTCACAGCCTGAAACAGTCGGGCGGCGAGGCCGGAATGGCCGTCATATGCCACGCCGGCGGCGGCGCAGTCGCCGTGAGCGTGGAGGCGGCGTAGCGCACATTGAAACACGCCATTTGAACTTAAACGGAACTTACTTGGCGCAATGATTCGGCCTAAGCATAACGACAAATCAACCCCAATCGAGCAACGCTTGGGAGTCCTTGAACGCAGGCGCATAGAGGCAATGGTCCTGGGGCCCATGATCCGCGCCTACCAGGACGAAATCGGCAAGGAGCGCGCCACCGGCATAGCGCGAAAGGCCATTGCAAAGATCGCCCGCGAACAAGGACGAGAAATGGCCCAGCGGATCGGCTCCAATGACCTGAGGGACTTCTCCGCCAACAAGGAACCCTGGCTCAGAAACGGCGCGCTTGAAATCGACGTGATCGAGGACAACGAAGCCCGGTACTCCTTCAACGTCACCCGCTGCCGATACGCCGAAATGTACAGGGAGCTCGGCTACGGCGACCTCGGAGATGCGTTCTCGTGCACCAGGGACTTCGAGTTCTCCAGCGGTTTCAACCCGAACATGAAACTCACCCGGACCCAGACCATAATGAAGGGCGCCTCCCACTGCGACTTCCGCTACGAACTACCCACCCCCTAACCGCCATTCCCATCACCCTCCCGACTTCATCCCCGTCGTTCCCGTGAAAACTGGAATCCAGAGAGGCAACGCCCACCCATAGACGCGTCCCTTGCCCCACGAACCGTACGGGCGTCCCCGGAAGAAACCGTAAGGGCGTCCCTTGTCCCATGAACCGTACGGGCGTCCTCCGCGCGAACCGTAGGGGCGTCCCTTGTGGGCGCCCTCCCCATCCGTAGGGGCGATCCCTTGTGGGCGCCTGGCGGCGGGAATCGCCGCCCACCAACACCCGCGACGACGCCACTAACACGCGCGACCCAGGGGCCCTTCCCCGCAGGGGATGGAACCGTAGGGACGTCCCTTGTCCCATGAACCGTAGGGGCGTCCCTTGTGGGCGCCTTCCGTAGGGGCGATCCCTTGTGGGCGCCTGGCGGCGGGAATCGCCGCCCACCAACACCCGCGACGACGCCACTAACACGCGCGACCCAGGGGCCCTTCCCCGCAGGAGATGGAACCGTAGGGGCGTCCCTTGTGGGCGCCTGGCGGGGCCGGCGGGGGGGAATCGCCGCCCACCAACACCCGCGACGACGCCACTAACACGCGCGACCCAGGGGCCCTTCCCCGCAGGGGATGGAACCGTAGGGGCGTCCCTTGTGGGCGCCTGGCGGGGCCGGCGGGGCCGGCGGGGGGGAATCGCCGCCCACCAACACCCGCGACGACGCCACTAACACGCGCGACCCAGGGGCCCTTCCCCGCAGGGGATGGAACCGTAGGGGCGTCCCTTGTCCCATGAACCGTAGGGGCGTCCCTTGTGGGCGCCCTCCCCATCCGTAGGGGCGATCCCTTGTGGGCGCCTGGCGGCGGGAATCGCCGCCCACCAACACCCGCGACGCCAACCCACACGCCCCATCCGTCATTCCCGTGAAAACGGGAATCCACACAGCCCGCCGCTACCGGAGTATGATTCAACATGCACCCGTTGCCATGGAGACCTAGCCGGGGCGCATAAGGCCCCGCCGCTGTGCGCCGCCTCTTGAACACATTTGCCATGAAGCAGTTCAACTGTCCAATCGACGGCATCTCACTTGAAGAAGCTAAACTGGGTGACAGTCCATCCTGGAAATGTCCCGAGTGCGCGGGAGGCTGGGTGCCCATGGAATCGCTGGAAGCATTCGAGGACAAGCACTTCCGGGACGACATGGTCAAGGGCCAGCGCCGCTATGGGGAGCAAAGCGTCGATCACTCCTGCCCTCACTGCGGCAATAACATGACCAGATTCCGCTATCGCGGCTACAACCTTGAAATCGAGGCCTGCCCGGACTCCGCCGGATTCTGGCTCGACAAGGACGAAGACAGGCGCATCAAAGAAGTGATGAAGACCCGGATCGCCCGCATGAGACGGTCCGGCTCCGCGCAGGTCGCATGGGACCGGTTCAGGCGGGGGGACAACCGTTCCTTCATACAGAGGATCAAAGACCTGTTCGGCGGTTAGGGCGGCGCAGGCAAGCGCCCACGCGGCTACCGGCAATGAATGTTCCAGTGAGAAACGGATTGACAGAGCAGGCGGCAGGGCAGCGCGATCCATACCGCAAAGTGCGGCAATGGAAACTCGCTTGCCTTCCCGCAATTGATGGGGTCTAAAAGTGTTTGAATCCCGGCAAGACGAGATGGCAGACCTCACCCTGTGCATATTTCCAAACTTGCCGGAATTCCTGGCGATCGACTCAAGGGACGGCTCGGCAGGGCGCGAGCGCATACAGCTTCTGAACGTCCGGGACATTTCCAGGGAAGAGTTTCTCAGCGGCCTTGAGTCCGCCTTTGGCAAGATGATCCGTGACCGGACGGACGGTTTCATGGGTCTGCTGAACCTTCCCAAGAAGATCGAGGAGCTCGTACGCGCCTACCTGCTCAAGAGTGTCGTAGACCTGATCCACGCGGACGGGTCCGGGCAGCCCCTGGAAGACCCCGGCAGCATCGGCGTGGTCTTATTCACAGGCGACCTTCTTGAACATCTCAATACACGCCGGCTGCGGCACGTTACCGGCGAGCTGTTCAGCGAGCGCCTGTCGGAGGCCGACCTGGCCCGCCTCGTTGAGATGCTTGAGGAGTTGATAGAGCGGCAGCGCTCGGCCGAAGACGAAATAAGCCGCTCCAACATCGGCAATCTGATCAGCGGCAAGGGCGGTCCCTACGTCACGCTCTGGGAAAGCGGCAAAGGCTGAGCGGCCAGCCTGCGGGCTCATTGCGGCCGCGGCCTGCCTATAATCTGGCCGGAAGATCTGCCGTGCCGCACGGACGGGGCCGCGGCCGTTCTTCGCGCAGTCACTGTGTTGAAACGATGTCCCGCCTGTCCGGCTTGAAAGAGATCCGTTGCTAAGCGAATTATTCGGCAATCCCGCCGAGGGGACATTCCTGGCCTGGGTGGCCGACAAGGGCCTGTGGGCCGTACTGATCGCCATCGGGGCCATCGCCGTCTGGTTCCTGATCAGGTTCCTAATGCGCCGGTGGTTCACACGGGCGGCAGACGTATTGGACGAGTTCGAGGCCGCCTCCGACGTCAGCGGCGCATTGCGCTCCTTCAGCCGGGTCGTTACCGACTACTTGCCGGCTATTTTGATCGTCTTCGCCGCAATACTCGGCATCCTCCACATACTGGGCCACGACATACAACCCGCCACCAACTACTTGGACTCCATCGGCTCGGCCGTAGGACATTGGCTCCTATCCAACGGAGCGAGAATACTCCTGATCCTCTTCCTCGCCTGGCTAGTGTCACGTCTCTCAAGACGATGGCTGCCCAAGGTGGTCCAGTCCGCAGCGTTCGGGCAGCACACCGCAGAAGACCACGAAGAGGCCACCAAGCGCACCGACACGCTTTCTGCCGTCTTCGTAGGCACGGCCAACGTCCTCATAATCCTGATCGCCATGTTCATGGTGCTCACGGAGTTGTCGGTGCCCATCGGGCCGATCCTCGGCGGATTCGGAATAGCCGGCATAGCAGTGGGATTCGGCGCACAGCACCTGGTGAGAGACCTCATCAACGGGATTTTCATACTGTGGGAGAACCAGTACCGGAAAGGCGACGTCGTGGACATCGCCGGAATCCAAGGCCTCGTGGAAGATATGAACATGCGGCGCACCATCCTGCGGGACCTCGACGGCAAAGTGCACGTGATACCCCACGGAGAGGTTTCCAGCACAACCAACTTCACCAAGTACTGGTCCCGGGTGAACCTCGACGTCGGCGTCGCATACAAGGAAGACCTCGACGAGGTGATCAGGACGCTGAATCGCATCGGCGACGAACTGTCGCAGGACCCTCACTTCGGCCTGCTCACCATCACGCCCCCGCAGGTGCTACGAGTCAACTCCTTCGACGATTCCGCAATCACCATCAAGATGACGGGCGAGTGCAAGCCCCGCACCCAGTGGGACATCATGGGTGAACTGCGCACCCGCATAAAGCGGGAATTCGACGAAATGGGCATAGAGATACCGTTCCCTCACCAGACGCTCTACTGGGGCGAGGCCCAGGCGCGGCTGCCATGGGACACCGAACCCGCCGAGGCCAAACCCAAGCCGGTCGTAGAAGACTTCGTTCGACCCGAGGGGATGTCGCCGGCGGAGCGGGAGGAGGCGCTGGCCGCCCTCGCCCTGGCAGGCGACGGTATGGACGCAGCGAACCCGGGATGGTCGCCCACCGACGCCTTCGCAGCGGCGCAGCAACGCACCGGCACGCCCGAATGAGCCGCCACTGCCGGCGCATAACTCCACACGGCCGCTCTTTGACACGCCCGATGGGCCGTTTTGTAAACTGATACAGGGCCGCCTTCCATCCGCCGCCGCTTGAACCGGCTGTTGGCCGGGACCAGAGCCGGACCTCATCCCACCGCCTACCATCCGCTTCTACCACGCTTCTAACAAGAACGACCGCCCAACTGAAAAATGCGCGCCAAAGTCAAGACTTCATCCGAACTACGAGAGACCTTCCTGGAGTTTTTCCAGCAGCGCGGGCATCTGCGCCTGCCGTCGGCATCGCTCATCCCGGCGGCCGACCCCACGCTCCTTCTCACCAACGCCGGCATGGCCCCGTTCAAGGCATACTTCTCCGGCGAACTCGAACCCCCGTGCCCGCGCATCACGACGGTGCAGAAGAGCTTTCGCACCACCGACATCGAAGAAGTCGGCGACGCCACACACCTGACACTGTTCGAAATGCTGGGAAACTTCAGCTTTGGCAACTACTTCAAGGAAGAGTCCTGCCAGTGGGGCCTCGAGCTGATGACCGACGCGCTCGGCTTCGAGCCCGACCGCATCTACATCACGATATTCGAAAACGACGACGAGGCGGAGAAGGTCTGGCTCGACTTGGGGATTCCGGCAGAGCGCATCTTCCGCTTCGGCGCCTCAGAGAACTGGTGGGGGCCGGCCGGCTCCGAGGGGCCATGCGGTCCGTGCAGCGAACTACACCTCTACCGCGGGAAGATGGCCGACGTTCCCCCGCCTGACGCCCCGGAACATGGAACGACGTGGGGCCCAAATCTCCACGATGACTTCATCGAGCTGTACAACCTCGTCTTCACCCAGTTCTACAGGGGCCTGGATGGCGCCGATACGCCGCTGCCGAAGAACAACATAGACACCGGCATGGGCTTGGAGCGCACCATCACGGCCATCCAGAACGTGAGCACGCCGTACGAGTCCGACCTCTTCTTGCCGATAGTGGCGCGGGTCGAGGAAATGTCCGGCCACTCGATGGGGGAGGGCGGCGAGGTACGGCGAGCGATAAGAGTCGTGACCGAGCACGCCAGATCGGCATCATTCCTGATTGGTGACGGCGTAGTGCCCGGCAACACCGGGCGCGGATACGTACTGCGGCGCGTTATTCGCCGGGGCATGCTGTTCGGCAGGGAGCTGGGCCTGGAAGCGCCCGCGCTTGCCGAGGTGTCGGACGTGGTGGCGGACACTCTCGGAGACGTATATCCCGAGTTGAAGAGCAACTTTCCATTCATCAAGCGCACCCTCGAACTGGAAGAGACCAATTTCGCCCGGACACTCGAGTTCGGCGCCACCGTCCTGGGCGGCATGATCAAGCGCAGGGCCGGAGCGACGCACGCTAAGGCCCCGGCCGGACACGAGGCCGAGGCGATCGGCTTACGGGCCGCTTCCGACGCGGCACAGAACCAGGCCGAGACGGTCTGGCCTACCGAAATCTCCGGCGCAGAGGCCTTCTTGCTGTACGACACATACGGATTCCCCGTCGAGGTGACGCGGGAGCTGCTGGCGGACCGGGAAATGACCCTCGACGAGCGCGGATTCGACGAGGAGATGGAACGGCAGCGCGTGCGCGCAAGGGCGGCATCCGCCGGATTTGGCGGCGACGCCGAACTGCGAAGGGTATACGAGCGGCTGGGCATCGACTACACCGAGTTCCTCGGCTACACCGCAACGACCGCAGACTCCATCGTGCTGGGAATTATCAAGAATGGGGAACTGGCCGACTCGCTACCAGCCGGAGATTCGGCTGAAATCGTGCTGCGAGAGACGCCGTTCTACGCAGAGAAGGGCGGCCAGATAGGAGACACCGGGCGCATAACTTCCGACGATGCAAACGCCAGCGTGACCAACGCCTACTCGCCCTACGCCCGTCTGACCGTGCACAGCGCACGCGTAGACGACGGCGAGCTCAAGGTGGGAGACACCGTACGCGCTGAGGTCGACGCACACAGGCGCGAGCAAATCCGCCGGAATCACACCGCCACACACCTCCTGCACGCCGCACTGAGGGAAATCATAGGCGCCCACGTCCGCCAGGCCGGCTCACTCGTGGCGCCGGACCGCCTACGCTTCGACTTCACGCACATGAGCCCACTCGGCAGGGAAGAAATCAGGGCGCTCCAGGACAGGGTCAACGAGAAGATACGGGACAACGCGCAGGTCCACGTTCACCACACGACCTACAGCAAGGCGATAGAGGAGGGCGCACTTGCATTCTTCGGCGACACCTACGACAACGAGGTCCGCACGGTGGGCATCGACCACCCCTGGAGCTACGAGCTCTGCGGCGGCACGCACATGTCCAGGACGGGCGGCATAGGCGTATTCGTGATCACCTCGGAGAGCGGCATCGGAGCCGGAGTGCGGCGGCTGGAAGCGCTGACCGGATTGGGCGCCGAGAACGCAATTGCCGACGGCTTTGGCGTTCTAGATAGATTGTCGGCCACTCTAAACACACCCGTCGGCGAACTGGAAACGCGTACCAGCGGGTTGCTGGAAGAGATCGATACATACCGGCGCCGCGTTGCAGACCTGGAAGACCAGCTCGTCAGCGCCAGCCTCGGCGGCGGCAACGGAGCGCAGTCCGAATCGCAGTTCAAGGTCGCACTGGAAAACGACGAGTTCCCCGTCGAGGTGCGCCGAATACCGGCTTCCAATTCCGACGCCCTCCGCCGCGCCGCCGACAGGATGCGACAGCAGATGGGCACGGGAGTCGCCATACTGGGCACGACCTTCAACAACCGTTGCCTGGTCATGGCAATGGTGACCTCCGACCTCGTGCAGCGCGGCATCAACGCCGGCAGCATCGTCAAGCGGCTCGGCAAGACCATGGGAGGAGGCGGGGGCGGAGGGCCGCACCTTGCACAGGCCGGTGGAAGAGACCAGTCCAAGCTGGACGAGGCTCTCGCATCCGCACGTGAAGTGATCGAAGACGCCGCGCGCTCAGCCGGAGGCGAGTCATAGCCGGCCGACTCGGCCGGGCGCTGGCCGTCGACCTGGGAGAGGCGCGCGTCGGCTTAGCGATATCCGACCCCTCAGGCACGTTGGCGACGCCCATAGAGGCCATTACGCTGTCAGCCGCAGCCTCCTGCGTGGACGAGATCGTCTCTAAGGCCCGCGAGTGGGACGCTGCGGCAATCGTCGTCGGCCTACCCCTCAACATGGACGGAAGCCACGGCGAGCAGGCCCGAAAGGCCCTCCGCTGCATCGCCGCCCTCAGGAAATCCACCGGCCTCCCCGTCATTCCATGGGACGAACGCCTATCCACAGTCGAGGCCCAGTCCAGGCTCCGCACCGCCGGAACCAAGCCCAGCCGCAACAAAGGACGCCTAGACTCCGCCGCCGCCGCCATCATCCTAGAGGCATGGCTCGCGGAACGCCGGGGCAGGGCGGACCACCCAAAATCGTCTTGCTCCCTCTCCCATCCAGCCGAGTAGGCAAAATGGTCCTGCTCCCTCTCCCATCCACAGGAAAAAGCCTCTCCTCGTAACCCTCCCCATCATTCCCACCACCCCCTCCGTCATTCCCGTGAAAACGGGAATCCACTCCCACCTCTTTCCCCTCAGGGGAAGGAACTTTCCTACCTCTTCCCCCGTCTGCGAGACCTTTGCATAAATGCCTCGCGACCCTCTACAGACCTCCAATTTTTCGATGGACGAAGATGAGAATCGGGGTAATTGGACCGGCTCTGAGGGGGCAACTGGGATTTATGCAAAGGTCTCGTCTGCGGGGGAAGATTGAGATGGGGGTCTTCCCGCGCATCGCACATCCATGCTCGTTGCCAATAACGCGCCATCCGTCCGCAGGGCCGCGCGCGCCATCAACCCACACCCCCGACCGTCATTCCCGCGAAAACGGGAATCCACACGGCGGACCACCGGCCACTTGCCACCCCCAAACTGTCATAATGAACTAACAGGCAAGAACGCCCCCACCCAAAAGACCGGCGCAATCATCAAGAGAGACCGCGAATGACGAAGAAGATGGGAATCATCGGCTACCCCCTTGGGCACACCCTTTCCCCGGTATTTCAACAGGCCGCACTGGACCACCTCGGAATCGACGCCACATTCACCGCATGGCCCACGCCGCCGGACCAACTCGAAGCCACCGTCGCATCATGGCGGGATGAATCCATGCTGGCGGGATGCGTAACCCTCCCGCACAAGCAGGCCGTAATGTCCCTGGTCGATGAGATCGACGAGACGGCACGTCTCATCGGAGCCGTCAACTGGGTGGCCAACAGGGGCGGCAAACTCGTCGGCTACAACACAGACTCCCCCGGCTTCCTGCGGGCGCTCCGCCACAAGGCAGGATTCGACCCGGCGGGCAAGAGCGCCGTCGTCTTCGGAGCCGGCGGGGCGGCGAGGGCCATCGTCCACGGCCTGCGCACCGGCGGAGTCTCCCGCCTCACTATCGCCAACCGCACCGTCAGCCGGGCAAGGCAACTCGCCTCCGAACTCTCCGAA
The DNA here is from genome assembly GCA_963663555.2 of Dehalococcoidia bacterium. Taxonomy (GTDB): domain Bacteria; phylum Chloroflexota; class Dehalococcoidia; order Lucifugimonadales; family Lucifugimonadaceae. The sequence goes on along the minus strand of CAXXNJ010000008.1, from coordinate 28,122 downwards.
GGACGCTTCAGACCCGGCGCCGTCAGCCTGGACCGCGATGACCTCGCAGACGTCGTGCCATACGCCGACCTGCTGGTGAACGCCACGTCGATGGGCATGGCCGGCGGCGACGCGGCGGCCCAGTCGCCCGTGAGCGCCGAACTGATCTCCGCAGATGCACTCGCCTACGACGCCGTATACGCACCCCCCATGACCCCGTTCCTCGAAGAAGTGGAACGGGCGGGCGGCGCCACCGCGGGCGGCCAGTCCATGCTGATATACCAGGGCGTCGAGGGCTTCGAACTGGCGACAGGCCGGGATGCCCCGGTGGACGTGATGTTCGAGGCCGTAGCAAAGGCCACGCGTGGTTCGTAGAGACTGCGCCGCGGACAGACGGCGGGTAGCGTCTTACGGGATACGGAAAAGACATCGTCACTCCGTCCGGCCTCTTGAGTATCCGGATGCAGCCCACAGCCACTCTGCACGGAAGTAGCCAATGACAGTCCTGAGATACCTGACTGCCGGAGAGTCCCACGGCCCCGGCCTAACCCTGATAGTCGAGGGTGTGCCCGCCGGGCTAGCCATCAGCGAGGACTACATAGCCGCGCAGCTCGCAAGGCGCCAGCGCGGCTACGGCAGCGGCGGACGCATGAAGATCGAAAAAGACCGCGCCGTCATCAGGGGCGGCGTGCGCCATGGCGTCACCCTGGGCGCTCCGGTCGCCATGTGGATCGAGAACCTCGACTTCGCCAACTGGACCGACGCCATGTCCGTCGCGCCCGTCCCCGAAGGAGTAGACCGCAAAGTCCACACCCACGTCGTCCCTGGCCATGCGGACTTCCCTGGAGCGCTCAAGTACGGCCACCACGATCTCCGCAACGTCCTCGAAAGGGCCAGCGCAAGGGAGACGACCGCCCGCGTGGCGGCGGCGGCGGTGGCGCGCAGGATTTGCGAGGAGATCGGCATCGAGGTCCACTCCCACGTCATCTCCATCGGCAGCGCCTCCTTGCAGCGCAACGAGGGCGAATTGCCCGACTGGAATGCCGTAGAAAAGTCCGAGGTGCGCGCAGCCGACGAAGAAGCGGACCGCGCCTTCAAGCAGCAGATCGACCAGGCAAAGGCCAACAGGACCACCGTCGGCGGCGTCATGGAAATAGTCGCAACGGGCGTGCCCGTCGGCCTAGGCAGCCACGTACAGTGGGACCGCAAGCTCGACGGCCGCCTGGCCCAGGCGATGATGAGCATCAACGCAGTCAAAGGCGTCGAGGTAGGCGCCGGATTCGCAAACACGCGCCGCCCCGGCCGAGAGGTGCAGGACGTCATCGTGCCCAACCCGGACGACCCCCGCCGCTTCAGCCATCTCTCCAACCACGCCGGCGGCATTGAGGGCGGAATGTCCAACGGCGCGCCCATCGTCGTCCGCGTCGCCGTCAAGCCCATAGCCACCATGACCAGACCGCTGCCGTCCGTCGACGTAAACACCGGCGAAGTGGTCGAAGCCGCATACCACAGGAGCGACATCTGCCAGGTGCCCCGGGCTTGCCCAATCGGCGAGGCCATGATGCTCCTGACCCTGGCGAACGCAGCGCTCGAAAAGTTCGGCGGTGACAGCCTCGAAGAGATCCAACGCAACTACAAGGCATACCTCGATTCGCTCCGCACGTTCGGCAACCCCGACAACCCCGTCACGCCCTGACCGCAATGAGCGCCTAGCAAGCCGGAACGCTTAGCGGAATGTCTAAACCCAATCCGGACCCGACAAAGAACATGCCCCCGTCGCCGCCCAGAGAAAACCTCTACATAATCGGCTTCTCCGGCACCGGCAAGACCGTCTCAGGAAGCATGGCCGCAGACCGGCTCGGCTGGGACTTCGTCGACACCGACAGCCTCGTCGAGCAGCGCGCTGGAAAGCAGATTCCCCAGATATTCGCAGAAGACGGTGAAGAGCGGTTCAGGCAGATCGAAAGCGGGGCGCTGCTGGACGTCTCGGAGGGCAGCCGGCAGGTGATAGCGACAGGCGGCGGGATGCCCGTCAACAGCCTCAATCGAGACGTCATGCGCAGGACCGGTTTGACCGTGCGGCTCATAGCCAGTCCGGAGACCATCTCCATCCGGCTATCCGGGGGCCGCAGCAAGCGCACACGGGCGCTGAGGCCCCTTCTCGGAGACGCTCCGGAGGTCGAGAGAATCAGGAAACTCCTCGAAAGCAGGGAAGCCGCATACTCGCAAGCCGACGTGACGATACAGACGGACGGGCGGGAGCACGCAGAGGTGGCGACGTCTATTGCCGACGCCTGGCGGCAGTTCAAACACAGGAAACAACATGAATGACCAAACCGATCCCAACCTGGCGGCAGTAGTCACCACCTCGCAGGGCGACTACCGCGTCGTGGTGGGCCGCGGCGTCGTAGATTCCGCCGGGGCGGAGATGGCGCGGGCCGGACTCAGCGGCAGGGCATTCCTCATATCGGACGAAAAGCTCTTCCCCGACACCAGCAGGCTGGCGCAAGAAGCCCTCGAATCGGGCGGATACGAGACCCACCTGCTCGCCATCCCGTCCGGCGAGCCGATGAAAAACCTCGACAGCGCACAACTCATCTACCAGTGGCTCGGAGGCCGCAGGGCCGAGCGCGGCGACGCAATAATCGCCATGGGAGGCGGAGTCACGGGTGACCTCGTCGGCTTCGCAGCCGCTACCTGGCTGCGGGGCGCCCCATTAGTCCAGCTGCCCACCACGCTCGCCGCAATGGTCGACGCATCCATAGGCGGAAAGGTCGCCGTCAATCTCCCATTCGGCAAGAACCTCGTGGGAGCCTTCCACCAGCCCCGCCTGGTACTGGCGGACGTCGACTATCTCGACACCCTGCCCAGGCGAGAACTGGCCGCGGGATGGGCAGAAGCCATCAAGCACGGCCTCATACTCGACGAGGCGCTGCTGCAAACGCTGGAAAGCCATTCGACGGAGATGATGGCCCTGCAAGGGGAGGATGTCGTGGCGGCCATTCGCCGCAGCGTCGCCATCAAGGCCGAAGTGGTCGCAGCAGACGAATTCGAGACCGGCTCCACCCGCGTCCTGCTCAACTACGGCCACACCGTCGGCCACGCCCTCGAGGCGATAACCGCTTACGGGCAATACCTGCACGGCGAGGCCGTCAGCGTCGGCATGATGGCCGCCGCAGGAATAGCCCTGCGCCTAGGCATGATCGACGCCGCACTCGTCGAGCGCCAGCGTGACATCCTGACCAGCTACGGCCTCCCCGTAACCGCGCCCGGCCAGTCCGTAGACCACATCATAGAAGCCACCAAGTCCGACAAGAAAAGCCGCGGCGGCACAATACGCTGGGCCCTCCTAGAGTCCGCCGGCAAATCCGTCACCCGCCGAGACGTCCCCGAAACAGTAGTCCGCCAAGCCGTCGCAGAAGTCGTCGCAGACTAAAAGAACCGTACCGACGTCCCTTGTCGGCGCCTCCCGCAGGCGTGTCCCTTCTGGGCGCCTCCCGTACGGGCGATCCCTTCTGGGCGCCCCCCGTACGGGCGATCCCTTCTGGGCGCCCTCCGTAGGGGCGATCCCTTGTGGGCGCCCTCCGTAGGGGCGATCCCTTGTGGGCGTCCCCCCGTAGGGGCGATCCCTTGTGGGCGCCCTCCGTAGGGGCGATCCCTTGTGGGCGTCCCCCCGTAGGGGCGATCCCTTGTGGGCGCCCTCCGTAGGGGCGATCCCTTGTGGGCGTCCCCCCGTAGGGGCGATCCCTTGTGGGCGCCCTCCGTAGGGGCGATCCCTTGTGGCCGCCTTCCGTAGGGGCGTCCCTTTGTGGGCGCCCGGCGGGGGGAATCCTCGCCCACCACAACGCGCGACGCCACAAACCGCGCGCGACGCAGCGGCCTCTTCCCCTCCTACCTCTTCCCCCGTCTGCGGGGGAAGATTGAGATGGGGGTCTTCCCGCGCGTCGCACATCCATGTTCATTGTCAATAACGCGCGAATCGCAGGGGCGTCCCCCCGTAGGGGCGTCCCCTTCTGGGCGCCCCCCGTACGGGCGATCCCTTCTGGGCGCCCTCCGTAGGGGCATCCCTTCTGGGCGTCCCCCCGTAGGGGCGTCCCTTGTGGGCGCCTTCCGTAGGGGCGATCCCTTGTGGGCGCCTTCCTAGGGGCGATCCCTTGTGGACGCCCTCCGTAGGGGCGTCCCTTGTGGGCGCCCTCCGTAGGGGCATCCCTTCTGGGCGTCCCCCCGTAGGGGCGTCCCTTGTGGGCGCCTTCCGTAGGGGCGATCCCTTGTGGGCGCCTTCCTAGGGGCGATCCCTTCTGGGCGCCTCCCGTACGGGCGTCCCCTTGTGGGCGCCCTCCGCAGGGGCATCCCTTGTGGGCGCCCTCCCGAAATCATCGCAGACTAAGAGGGTAGGGCAGACCTGGTATTGCTGGTCCAAGGTCCAACTTGATCCAGCGCCGCTTACCCACCGCTGCTACGAGTTCTTGGCTGACGCTGGACGGCGCAAAGAGGTAAACGCGTACATCACGTTCCCTCAGATCCTCTATGAGGTCTACGTGGTCTGTGTCTTGGGTTACCAGGAACACTACCGAGTTGGCAGGGCTGTGCCCTGCGTCGCTGAGGGCCTGATCGTAAATCTCCTCACTCCAGTCAGTGTCGCTCCATCCTTCGCGTTCCCAAACTCGCCAGTTCAGCTTCTCCAACTGATCGGAGACCACTTCACGGGAAGTCGACGTAAAGACCTTGAACAGTTGGCGCTCGGCCTTTGGGACCCGCTTTCGCACCTCGTGCCTGATGAACTTGTCCAGTTCAGTTCTCTTGGTTTCGCCATTCCAGTCCTCTCGGGTGTATTCCGAGTCCCAATAGACCAGCGCTGCGTTTCGCACGGGCGTCTTCGGCTTTGTAGGTGCAAAGAAATTTGCCACGATCCCCTTCTTTTGTGCCAAGGAGTAGATTGCCGCCAGTGAGTGCGCGTCAGGCGCGGTCTCGCCTGTTTCCCACCTGGACACGGTGTTCTTGGGCACCCCTAGTCTTTCGCCCATCTTGGCCTGTGAAAGACCCAGGCCCGACCGTACCTTGACAAGGCTCTCCTTGCTGAACACATAGTCGCCTGGCTTGACGGGCGTCATGCCAAGACACTACACCACATCTGTTGACGCGTCAACAGATGTGGTGTCTAGAGGATAGCCCCGCCTTCCAGGCGGCCTACAGCACACCGGGGCTGGCCAGGCTAGCCCAATCCCCCCGCAACCGCGGGCACGATGCTCACCTCATCGCCCTCACTCACCGCGCTGCCCAGCCCGTCCAGGTAGCGCGCGTCCTCGCCGTTCAGGTAGATATTCACGAAGTGGCGCAGTTCGCCGTTCTCCTCGCACAGCCTCTCCTTGACGCCGGGGAACTGGGCCTCGAGCGAGTCAACTACTGCGGCCAGCGTCGCGCCGTCTGCGCTCACGCTGGACTGGTTGCCGGTAAGCCGCCTCAGCGGCGTGGGAATCTTGACCTTGACTGCCATCTATGGACTTGCCCTTCTCTGCGGTTTGTAGAGCGTTCTCCGGCCAGCGAACCGCCGCCGCCGGTCATCGCGTGACTTGCAGGCTAGCTTAACCGGCCGTCAATGTTTGCGTCGAACGACTCGACGGTGGGATCAACCGACACCATGTCCACGTAAGGCTCCATCAACTCCAGCGTCTTCAGCCCGTTGCCCGTTATCAACGCCACTACCGACTCGCCGGGCTGGATGACACCGTCTTTGGCCAAGGCCTTAAGTGCGGAAACCGTCACGCCGCCCGCCGTCTCCGTAAACAGCCCCTCAGTGTCGGCAAGCAGCTTCATCCCCTCCGCCACATCTTCCTCCGGGACCACCGCGGCAGAGCCGCCGGACTCCCTGGCGATGCCGAGGGTGTAGAAGCCGTCCGCCGGATCTCCGATGGCGAGCGACTTGGCCACGGTGTCCGGCACTACCGGTCGTGTGTGGGTGTGTCCGTCCAGGAATGCCCGCGAGACGGGAGAACACCCTTCCGCCTGCGCGACGTGCATCTTAGTGTTCACGCCGTCTATCAGGCCCAGCTTGGCGAACTCGTTCAGGCCCTTCCAAACCTTGGTGAACATGGAACCCGACGCCACGGGCACGATGATGTGGTCCGGCGCCTTCCAGCCCAGCTGCTCGGCGATCTCATAGCCCAGCGTCTTGCTGCCCTCCGAGTAGTACGGGCGCATGTTTATGTTGACGAAGGCCCATCTGCGCTCGTCGCCCAGCTCGCTGCACAGCCTGTTGGCCTGGTCGTAGTTGCCGTTGACTGCGACGAGCGTGGGGCCGTATGCCGCCGCGCCGACGATCTTGCCGCTCTCCAGGTCGCCGGGAATGAACACCAGCGTGTTCATCCCAGCCCTTGCGCCGTGCGCAGCCGTGGCCCCCGCAAGGTTACCGGTCGAGACGCACGCCAGAGTCTCAAACTCAAACTCCAGCGCCTTCGTCGATGCCACCGATACGACGCGGTCCTTGAACGACCACGTTGGATTTGCCGCGTCGTTCTTCAGCCAGACGTTCTGCAAGCCCAAATCGCGGGCCAGGTTGTTGGAGCGAACGAGAGGCGTCATGCCCGCCCCGATGTCCACCGCATGGTCCCGGCTCACCGGCAGCAGCGCGTCGTAGCGCCACAGGGTGAGCGGGCCGTCCTCTATACTCTCGCGGCTGATCGACTCGCCAATCGCATCGTAGTCGTACGAAACCTCGAGCGGGCCGAAGCAGAAGTCGCATACATAGAGGGGCTCAAGAGGGTACTCGCGGCCACATGCGCGGCAACGCAGGAGCTTGGCAAAGGGCGCCATTTATACCTCCCGGAAGCCGCCTACACTACCGGGAGTCTGCCGGGAGTGACAGCAGCAACCCTTGATCTGAGTTCGCTGATTCACCGACTTCACCGCGGCCTAAAGCAATGGATCATAGACCGGGCGAGAGTTGGACTCTGCGACAATCCTAACAACAGCCGCATCGACGGTCAACGACGCACCGGCCCGCCCGCAATCTCCACGCCCATAAGCACGCTGCGACGCAGATAAACTTACGCCATGTGCGGACGATTCACCCTCATCCAAATCATCGGACTGGAACTACGCTTCATGGCGGTCTTCGAGTACGAGGACGTCCTTCGACTTGACGCAGACACTCCCGCAGCATTCACCGAGCCCAGGTACAACATCGCGCCGACCCAGCAGACGTTGGCCGTGGTGAACCAAAGCGGCGCACGCGTCATCAAGCCGATGCGATGGGGACTAATCCCATCATGGGCCAAGCAAGGCCAAAAGCTCCCGCTCAACATCAACGCCAGGGACGACAGCCTCGTCACTGCCGGCTCTTGGAAGACGCCGTTTCGCAGAATGCGATGCCTCATACCGGCCGACGGCTTCTACGAGTGGACAGGGCCCCGAAACAACCGCTCTCCGTACTTCATCCATCGCAAGGACGGTGAACTCTTCGCCTTCGCCGGAATCTACGACGTGCGGCGCGATCCTTCCAACGGTGATACCCACGCGTCCTGCGCCATTGTCACGACTAAGCCAAACGCACTGCTCAAGACCATCCACGACCGTATGCCCGCAATCCTCGACGCTAGGGCAGAGGAGCAGTGGCTAGACCCCCGATTCACGGACGCCGCCAGCCTGCTGGCCCTAGTCCGGCCATACCCTCCGGAGCAGATGGAGGCCTACCCGGTCGGTAGAGAGGTGAACCCGCCCGGCGCCGGCGGGCCCGGCCTCTTGGCCCGCGTACCGGCACAGATGCAGCTCGGCGCTGACGACGGCGGGCCGGCATGAGAGAGCCGGAAAAACCGCCCGAGGAGCGGTGGCGCTTCAAATTGGACGAGGGCCCGGACGAGCGCGACGTCGAGCGCTCCTGGTCGCCCGATCCCGGCGACGGCATCAGCAAGTGGACCAGCCGACTGTGGCAAATCCTCATCGCCATCTTTGCCGTCGTGATGGTCGGAACGCTCGTCATCACCCTATTGCCCCCGTGCAACCGCAGCGGAAACGCGCCGGACGCAGAACCCGCAATCGAGTTGGAGACCGGCTCCGTGACGCGCGTCATCGACGGCCGCACAATCGTCGTCAACACCGGCGAGGGAGAGGTCACCGTCCGCTACATCGGAGTCGAAACGCCGGGAATCGACCATCCATTGCGACGGCTCGTCGCAGAGGTCAACACCGACTGGGTGATAGGCAAGGACGTGGAACTGGAACGGGACTCCGTCGACTCGGATGGGCAGGGCAGACTCCTCCGCTACGTATACGTCGAGGGAGTCATGGTCAACGCCGCGCTCATCGCCAACGGCCTGGCCACCGTCGCCACCGGCTCCAACGTGCGCTACGAATACGGACTCCGCCAGTTGGAAATGCAGGCCCGGAATTCAGGCCGCGGCCTATGGTCCCTCAACGACCAGGGAACCCCACTCCCACCCACCGTTCAACCCGACGGCTCCACCTAGCAACCAAGCCACCCACCGAAACACCCTCCCGGCCCTCACCCCAATCCCGTCTTTCCCGTCGCCCGCCTCCGTCATTGTTATGAAAATAGATTCCCGCGCAAACGGGAACCCACCTCCAACATCGTCATTCCCGCGCAAACAAGAACCCACCGGCCACCCCCCGTAGGGGCGATCCCTTGTGGCCGCCCCCCGTAGGGGCGATCCCTTGTGGCCACCCCCCGTAGGGGCGATCCCTTGTGGCCGCCCCCCGTAGGGGCGATCCCTTGTGGCCGCCCCCCGTAGGGGCGATCCCTTGTGGCCGCCCTCCGTAGGGGCGATCCCTTGTGGCCGCCCCCCGTAGGGGCGATCCCTTGTGGCCGCCCCCCGTAGGGGCGATCCCTTGTGGCCACCCCCCATAGGGGCGATCCCTTGTGGCCACCCCCCGTAGGGGCGATCCCTTGTGGCCGCCTGGCGGGGAACGGCGGGGCACGCGCGACCACCTACCAACCCGGAATACACCTACCAACCCCGCAGAGACGCGATCACGCGCGCCCCGCAGGGGCATCCCCTCCTACCTCTTCCCCTCAGGGGGAAAGAACTTTCCTACCTCTTCCCCAGTCTGCGGGGGAAGATTGAGATGGGGGTCTTCCCGCGACGCCACCCCCACGCGCGACGCCACGAACCACAACCGCGCAATCCAATAGGATTCGCAGGAACGCCCCCCGTACCGCCGTCCCTTGTGGTCGTCTTTTCACAGTTCCGCCTAGAAAATAACTAAGCCACCTACGCGCCCCTCACTTATCCTATTTTCGCCCGCCCACTACCATGATCCCGCAACAGCCCATACCTTCCCAAAAGCCAATGTTGTCCATCCAAAACCGAAGAGCGCGCCGCGGCCCAAGCCCCAGGCGGGGAGAATCGGTATGGCGCGCCCTCGCCGGCAATCCGTCATACCGGCGGCTGTGGGCCATCGGCGGCGCGTCGAACATGATGCGCTGGCTTGAAACGGTCGCCCTCGGCTTCTTCGTCTACGAACTAACCGGCTCTCCATTCTGGGTGGCCTTCGTCGGATTCCTCCGGCTGCTGCCGATGCTGGCCCTCGGCTCGCTGGTGGGGATGGTGTCGGACCGGATCGACCGCCGACATCTGTTGACCGCAGGGATGTGTCTGCTGGTGTTCACCTACGCCGCTCTAGCAGCGCTGGGCCTGACCGGCCGAATCCTGCTCTGGCACGTGGCGACCGGAGCGTTCCTGGCCGGACTTGTATGGACAGTCGACTTTCCGGTCAGGCGCGCGATGATCGCCGAGGTCGTGGGGCCGGACCGGCTGAGGACTGCGATGGGGCTGGAGATGGCGACCAGCAACTTTTCCCGGATGCTGGGGCCGCTGGCCGCCGGAGCCTTCCTTGCGACTGTCGGCATGGCGGGCGCATATTTGACCGGCTTGGCGTTGTTTATAGGTTGTGTGGCAATGTCGGTTACGCTCGTTTACAGGCGGCCGGCAACTCAGACCAGCGCCGCCAAGCCCCTTGAAAACCTGGTAGAGGGCTTTCGATACGTAAGGTCGGATGCGGTGATCGTGACGACGCTGGCCATCACGGTGGCGATGAACGTCTTCGCATTTCCATACGCTCACATGGTGCCCGTCATAGCCGACGAGACGCTGGGCGTGGGAGCGATAGGGCTGGGACTCCTCTTCAGCATGGAGGGCGCAGGGGCGACGCTGGGGGCGCTTCTCATCGCCGCCAAGGCGAAACAGCAGCACTACACGCGAGCATACCTGTACGGCTCAATCCTGTTCCTAATCGGTATCCTGGTCTTTTCGAGGGCGCCATGGTACCCGCTGGCCCTGGCCCTGCTGTTCATCGGAGGATTCGGCATGGCGGCGTTCGGTACGTTGCAGACCATCATCCTCATTTCGAAGGCCCCTGCGGAGGTACGCGGCAGGGTCCTGGGAGTCCTGGCAGTTGCGATAGGCGCCGGCCCGGTAGGAGCGCTGCAGATCGGACTGGTGGCCGGTTTCCTCGGCGCGCCCATGGCGGTAATGATCACCGCGATCGCAGGAATCGCCGCAATTACGGTATCGGTTGCCCTATATCCGGCATACCTACGCGTCAAGGACTTCACCGGCCTACGGGGCGTACCGCACCTTTCGTCGAATCAGCCCCGGTCCCGGACGGCCATCACGAGAATGTAGATCGCTATTGCAAGGAAGATTCCCCAGATCACAAACCGCGGGCTAAGGCGCCTCATCCTATGCCGCTCTCCGGGCTGACTGGAATCCACAATGATCGAGGAAACGAAAACGTCGGGAACGATACTACAGGCAAAGATCGCGTGGCCACACTACCTCAGCAAGACGCAGGCGACCCCTTCGCATGAGCGTGATACTCTCGGCGCTCATGACCGCCGACCGCAGATACCGCGCCGTGGTCATGGACGTCGACGGCACGATCGTAGGCCCGGACCGCATCATCCCGGAGAGACTCAGCGAGGCGGTGCGCCAGGTACAGCGGACGGGGGCAGTCGTATCCATAGCCACCGGCAGAGCGCAGGGCAGCGCCCTCCACTTTGCAAACCGGCTCGGCGTCAACGGGCCGGTCATTTGCTACCAGGGGGCCATGACCGTGGACCCCGGCAGCGGCCGCGTCATGCGCCATGCCAGGATAGGCGCCGATGAAGCGGAAACCGCTATCGAGACCATGGCAGGGCAGGGTGCATACGTGAGCGTCTACGTCGATGACGTGATCTTCATAGACCGTTCGTCGTCTTGGGCCGACGACTATGCTGAACGGATGAAGATAGTTCGCCGCACCGTTTCATCGCTCGGCGATATGGCGGCCAGCGGCCCCACATTGGTTCTCGGCGTTCTGGAGCCGGACGCCGGCAGGGTAGCGGCCGCTGCCCGCGCCGCGCTGAACGGCAGAGCGCGCGTCACCCACTCTCTGCCGCACTTTTGCGAAGTCGGCAGTCTCTCGGCAGGCAAGGAAACGGCCCTCAGGCACTTGTCGCATCTGCTGGGAGTCCCATCGGCTGAGACAATCGCTTTCGGCGACGGTACCGGGGACGCCGGTATGCTCAGATGGGCCGGCCTGGGCGTGGCCATGGACGACGGACACCCGGAGGCTATCGCTGCGGCGGACAAGACGGTGGAAGGACCTCCAGGGATAGGAGTCGCAGTGGAGCTTGAGCGTCTCCTGCAGCAGAGCAGGATTGGCCGGTGAGAGACTCCCGCCACAACAAGATCGTAGCGCTGGGCGCTATCAACATGGACCTGATCGTAGAGACTCCAAGGCCGGCCGGGCCGGGCGAGACGGCGGAGGGCAGCCGCTTCTACACGGCGCCCGGCGGCAAGGGTGGCAACCAGGCCGTCGCTGCCGCCAAGCTGACGCCGAACGAGGGTCGCGTACTGATGGTGGGACGGATCGGAGACGACGTGTTCGGTTCCAGGTTGCGGTCTTACATGGAGTCGCAGGGCGTGAATACAAAGTACGTTCAAACCGACGTTGGCCAATCGTCCGGCATCGCCGCCATCTTCACGGACGAGAATGGCCAGAACTACGTCAACCCCGTATACGGGGCGAACGCACGCTGCGACGTCTGGCAGGCCCAGGACGCAATTGCGGCCCTGAAGAACGCCGCAGCGCTGCTCGTACAACAGGAGATCCCTCTCCCGACGTCACTAGAGGCGATGCAGGCGGCGCGAGAGCGCGGCGTCACCGTGATACTCGACCCGGCTCCAGCGCGGCAGCTGCCGGAAGGCTTCCTCGACGCCGCCGCAATCATCACGCCTAACCAGACAGAGGCAGAGGCGTTGTCCGGCATCGCGGTAGAGACTCCAAGAGATGCCGAAAAGGCCGCGAAAGCGATCAGGTCGCTGGGCATTCCAACCGTGATCCTCACACTTGGCAGTGAAGGCGTATACGTCGAATCGGACGACTTCCGCGGCCACGTTCCCGCATTTCAAGTACCCGTAGCGGCCAGCGTTGCAGCCGGAGACGCATTCAACGGCGCCCTGGCCGTGTCGCTGGGTGAGGAGATGTCCCTGCCGGACGCCGCAAGGTTCAGCTGCGCGGCAGCTGCAATCTCCGTATCGCGCCCCGGCTCACAGGAGTCCATGGCAGCGCGTGAAGAGGTTGAGGCGATGCTGGAGAGCGCGCTGCCATAGACCGCGCCTCTTCGCTTCCTATGCGCGAATAACGCTGTGCAAAGTTGCGCGGCGTAAGGAGGAGCCGATGACCACCGGAAAGGCCGCTGCCGTCGTCTATCCCGAGTCGGACGGCATGCCATTGCCCGACGGAGAAACCCAAGCGCCGATATACACCAGGATCGTCGAAACCCTAAGGACCTTCTTCAGAAACGTTCCAAGCTCAAGGGTAAACGGCAATACCTTCATCTACTACGTCGAGGGCGACCCAAGCCGCTCCGTATCGCCGGACTGCTATGTCGCGCTCGACCTGACCGACGAAGCGTTCGACTCTATCGAGCGAAACAACACCTACTTGACGTGGGAGGTGGGCAAGGCGCCCGACTTCATACTGGAGATAGGCTCTGAGAGCACGGGCGCTGTGGACTTGGGCCCGAAGCGCGACATATACGCAGAGATAGGCGTATTGGAGTATTGGCGGTACGACCGAAAGGGCGGCGACTTCTACGGTGAGCCGCTGGTAGGCGAGCGGCTGGTGGACGGAGAGTACCGGCGTCTTGAGTTGCGGCATGAGAGCGATGGCTCCGTGCGGTCCCACAGCGAAATATTGGACCTGGACCTGCGATGGCAGGACGGGGAGTTGCGCTTTTGGGATCCCGTCAAGGGTCAAAGGATGCTGAACCAACAGGAAGAGCGCGACGGCCGTCTGGCCGCCGAGGCGCGGGTGCGGACGGCAAAAGAACGGCTCAGACGAGTAAGGGCTGAGGCGCGGGCGGACCGGCTAGAAGCGGAACTGCGACGCCTACGCGGACAGTAGACCCCCTCCGTCAAGACAGGCCCGTATCGCCCCCGTCCTCTTCAAGGCCGATTTACGCCCGATTTTGGAGTACACCTATAAAAGTGTTACCTATGCCCCCGGTCTAACTATTACCCATGTGACCGGCCTACACGGCAGGGAGTATTTTGAGTGACTACGAGGTGGGTCATGAGACGGTACGCCTGCGGTGGAGATTAGCCTGGCGGCGAGCCATCGATCTCTGATACCGAGTTGCAGCCTGCCCGTTGCATCAGGCGCGCCAGGTTGCGGTTGATCGATCCCGGCAGGCCGGGGCCCCCGTAGACCAAGGATGTGTAGAACTGCACGCCAGACGCCCCCACCGCCAGCAACTGCCAGACCTGCCTGGCAGTCGTCACTCCGCCGCAGGCGATTATTGCGCCGCGATTTCCCAATGCCGCACGCGTCTCCGCCGCCATTCGCAGAGTGTCCTCGTACAGCGGCCGGCCGCTCATTCCACCGCGCCCGACGGCTATTCCAGAATGCTCCACCGGCCGGGTGTTCGCCACCACTACGCCGTCCGCGCCTGAGTCGACTGCCGTTTCGGCCAGCAGGATGCCGCCTGCGCGGGACTCCCGGTTATTCTCCCATGGCGGTAGCTTTACCAGGAGCGGCCGCCTCTTGCCGACGGCCAAAGTCTGCACCAGTCCTCTGAGTCTAGCCGGTTCGTGGAAGGTCCTGAGTCCTCCGGTATTCGGGCTGGATATATTGACCTCTACGGCGGCGCAAAGCGGCTCCAGCCTGCGGTGGCACTGCACTATTTCGTCTTCGATAGTGCCGGATACGCTTGCGAACAGCCGCGGCCTCCTGCCGGAGAACTTACCCATCGCCCGGGCCGCCGATTCTAGACCGGCGCCCGGGAATCCCATGGCGTTCACCAGCGCCTCATCACGCGGCAGTCTCAGCAGCCTTGGCCGCGGATTGCCCGGCCGCGGCCCCAAGGTGACCGTGCCCCCCGCGGCGAAGCCAAAGCCGAGATCGAGCAGCGCGCCTAGGAACTTGCAGTCCTTGTCGATGCCGGCCGCAGCTCCTATCGGGGAGGGCAGTGAAAGGCCGAGAAACTCCGTTCGCAGCCTAGTCTCCAGCCCGGCCATCGCAGGCTTCGCAATACGCCATAGTGGCCCGGCCCTGAGCGCGTACTCGGCGAAGCGGTGGGCGTTTTCAGGCGGCAGCCTGAACAGAACAGGGCGGAAAAGGTTCCTGTAAAGGATGCGTATACCTCCGCTTAACGGACAAGAGCCGGCAATCGTCCCGCCATCCGTGCAATCGACTACAGGGGCCGCACACGATTAGGCATTAGAATACATGCGGACAGCCGTTAGGCTAAGCGCATCAAACCGGCGAAACAGCGTATATCAACATGACCTTGGACTTCGAGCGAGGCGACCCCGGCAGCCCTGTCGGACATGCACTCTTGTATTTCAGCGACTCAGCCGAACCGGCCAAGTCGAGCGTCACATACGTGATGATCCTGCCGATCTCCATCGACGTCGCCAAGTACGTGCCGCCGTTCCTGTCGGGACACATCGAGGCGATGGGATCGACCGACATGGCGAGCTTCGTATTGCCGCCGGCACCCGAGCCGGTCGATGACATGGAACGCGTGCGCCGAATAGCCGAACTGCGCCGGGACGACATCATCTTTGGAGGCAGCGCAGACCTGTCGAACACCGCACATCTCCTGGGCAAAGTTGGTGAGATCGCGGCGGAGTACCACCGCGCATACCAGCGAGTCACGCCCAAGGAGCGCGAGGAACCGGATGAGGACGCCGGGCCCGCACTGTCCGAGGTGGACGAGGTGATGTACGACATGATGGGTGAGGCAGACCTGCTGGGTGAAATGTCCAATCTTGTCGGCAGGCTGCGTTATGCGTCGGAGGGACGCGACCAGTCCACCATCGACGAATCGGCCGCACGGCTGCGCGCCATAGGCCGCCGACTGCCGGAAAACAGGAGGGTGGACCGCATCGTGGACGCGGCGTTGTCGCATGACGAAGCCTCTGCGGAGCTGATCACGCTCTACGTAGAGCGCGCCTACGCGCTGCTGCGCGAGGACTACCGCAGAGTCGGCGCACTCGACGGACAGATCGCCGAAAGCGAAAAGTAGGAGCCCGGCGCGTGCGGTCCGGCAGGGCGGAGATGACTAGCTGGGCAGGTCGGGCGAAAACAGGCCAACCTCCGGCGGTCACCTTATTGCGGCGATAGAATCTCCAAGTTGCGCCATAGTTGCGTTGGCGCCGCTGGCAATGAGGACGACCCGCTTGCCCGCCAGCCTCTCCTTCATGTCCATCGCTGCGCCCAGAGACGCGGCCCCGGCGTACTCGATCAGCGTACGAGTTGCCGCGATGAAGCGCCCGGCCGCCTCCTTGATGCGGTCGTCGCCAACTAGCGCGAAGTCGTGCAGACGCGGCCGCAGTACCGCTTGCGGCAGTTCATATGAGCTGCCAGTGGCGAGACCTTCTGCCAAGGTCTTCATCGGCGCGTCGACGAGCTGCCCTGCCTTCCAGGACAAGAACGCCGACGGCGCGGCCTCCGACTGTGCCGCTATGACCTTAGTTTCCGGCGATACCGCTTCCGCCACGATGCAAGCCCCGGCCGCTCCGCTCCCGGCGCCGAGCGGGACGATCATGTAATCGACCCCGCCAAGGTCCTCGTGCACTTCAAGCGAGTAGGTGCCCACGCCGGCGATGAGCGCAGGCTCGTTCGCAGGGTGCACGTATCGCAGGTCTTCTTCAAGCGCCAGTTGCTCGGCGCGCTCCCTGGAGGCCTCGAACATAGGGCCGTGGTGCATCACCTCGGCGCCCATAAACTCCATTGCGGCCACCTTGAGGGGATTTGCGCCCTCCGGCACTACGACCGTTGCGCGTGAGCCGTAAGCGCGAGCCGCGAAGCAAACCGACTGGCCGTGATTGCCAGTGGACGCGGTGACGAAGCCCCTAGCGCGCTCCTCCGCTGAGGTCTTGGCGACCAGATTGAGGCCGCCTCTCACCTTGAAGGCTCCCGCAACCTGGAAGTTCTCGTGTTTGACCCAGACCTCGGCGCCGATCAAGTCGGACAGATCGGGGTAGTGGCGGATGGGAGTCCTGTGCACGTGCGGACGAATGACCCGTTTCGCTTCCAGTACGTCCTGAAAAGTAGGTTCTTTCATGGTTCTCCAGCGTATCCTTTTGACTTACCAATGATTCTAAGCGCGCCGGGCCGCACGTGCTGCGGGCAATCCACGATGAGGCCAAGCGCACCCGGAACCCGCTCACGCCTGCGAGATTAGAAAATGAAGCGCTTCACGCAAGAAGGCGGCAGACCCGCCGGAGCCGTCGCTCCCCGGCCTTCCGGCGCGAGGCCAGTGCGGAAGGGCCTGCTCGCCTGGCTCTCCAGAACCTTCGAGGCGCTTGAGAACCGGCACTTCCGGTGGCTCTGGCTGGGCCTCGTGATCGCCATGGGCGGCCTGCAGATGCAGATGGCCGTGCGCGGAATACTGGCATACGACTTGACGGGTGACCGCGTCATCACCGGGCTGGTGACTCTCGGCTTCGCGCCTTCCATGTTGCTCCTGGCGCTATTCGGCGGAGTGGTGGGTGACCGGCTGGAACGGCGGATGGTCGTGCAGGGGGCTCAAGCCGGCGGGGCGCTGCTCAGCGCGGTCATCGGCCTGCTGATATTCACCGATCAGATCAGCTGGGTACACCTGCTGATCGCTTCGTTCTTGCAGGGAGGCATCTTCGCCTTCCAGATGCCTGCGCGCCAGGCCATGATCCCCCGCATGGTGGGCACGGACAAGGCGACCAACGCCGTGTCGCTGAACGCCGTTGGGATGAGCGTCATGACGATGATGGGCCCAGCCGTCGGAGGACTGCTCTACTCCTTCATCGGCCCCGACGGCGCCTACTTCGTGATGGCGGCGCTGTACGGCGCAGCCGTATTCATTACCGGCCTGGTCCCCAGGTACTACCCGGACAAGACGTCGTCGCGGAAGTCGGTCTTCGGTGACATACTGGGCGGCCTTTCCTACATAAGGACCAGCCCCGTGATAATCGCGGTGCTCGCCTTTTCAGTGGCCGTGGTGCTGCTATCGATGCCGTTCCGGATGCTCGTACAGGTCTTCGCGAAGGACGTATACGGCTCCGGCCCGGACCAGGTTGGAGTGATGATTGCGGTGACAGGGGTGGGCGGACTCGTCGGAGCGCTGGGCGTAGCCGGACTTCGCCGGGGACACATGCGCGGAATGGTACTCATCGGCTCGGCGGTGGTTACCGGCGCCGTGATGTTGGCCGTAGCCTCCGTACCCTTCTACGTGGCCGGGCTGGCCGCCATGCTGGGAGTAGGATTTGGCGAGGCGATCCGCTGGGCGCTCGCACAGGCCCTCGTCATGGAGGTGAGCGAAGACCAATACCGGGCCAGGGTGATGAGCGTGCTCATGATGAGCTACGGCCTCATGCCCCTGGGCGTGCTTCCACTGAGCTACGCCATGAACTGGTTCGGCCCCCAGCAGGCGACGGGCGGCGTGGCGGTCATCCTGCTGGTCGTATCGGCGCTGTTCGTAGTGTTCAGCCCGCATCTCAGGCGGCTGTCCTGACTTTGCTATAACGTGACGGTGAGCGCCGCGCAGGAACTTCACTGTATCGCGCGGGATTGAAGCGACTAATTTCCCGGGGAGCCGGTCGGATCAGAACTGCCAAGACACGTCCCAGGGACAGCCGTACCGCCGCACCGGGATATTTCCGAAACACCTTTCTCTCGCTGGGGGACCGTTACTACCGCTACTTCTGGTTCGGCCTCGTCGCACTGATGGCCGCGGTCAACATCCAGATGGTGGCACGCGCCCAGCTCGCCTGGGACCTGACCAGCTCGGAACTCATGGTCGGACTCGTGGGTTCCGCCTTCGCTCCGCCTATCCTCCTGTTTGCCCTATTCGGAGGCGTCATCGCCGACCGGCTGGAGCGCAAGAGGATCATCCAAGGAGGCCAGGTAGGCATTGCCGCCATTTCCCTGTTCGTCGGAGTATCCGTCCTCACAGAGACGATCACCATCTGGCACCTGGTGGCCTCGGCGCTAGTGCAGGGCAGCCTGTGGGCGTTCCTCATGCCGGCTAGGCAGGCCATCATCCCGCAGCTCGTTGGGCCGCAAAAGATGACCAACGCCATTGCCCTCAACGCCAGCGGCATGTCCCTGATGACCCTCGCAGCCCCCGGGATAGGGGGAGTCCTGTACGCATTCGCAGGGGCCGACACGGCCTACTTCACCATCGCCGGACTGGCGCTTTTGGCCTCCATACTCACCGGACTGTTGCCCCGATTGGAAAATACGGCTCCCAGCAAGCGCGGAAGGATGGCCTACGAACTGATGGACGGCTTCCGGTACGTCCTGTCCAACCGCACAGTGCTCTTCCTGCTCGTCCTGGCGCTTTGCACCGCGATCTTGTCGATGCCGTTTCGCAGCCTGCTCCCGGCCTTCGTCGAGGAGTCCTTTCAGCGTGACGCTGCGGCGGTCGGCCTGCTCATGAGCATGATCGGATTCGGATCGCTTGCCGGCTCCTTGTTCATTGCCGGCCTGCAAAAGGGCGGCAAGCGCGGCCTCGTACTGATCGGCGCCACCATCATCTCCGGGTGCAGCATCGCCGTCGCCGCCTTAATACCTTCCTTCGCCGCAGTTGCGGTGGTCATGATACTGCTCGGAATCGGAGACTCAGGAAGGCGCGCCCTCAACGCCTCGCTCATCATGGAGGAGACGGACGATGAACACCAGGGCAGGGTGATGGGAATCTACATGATGAACTTCGGGCTAATGCCCTTGGGCGGCATACCGCTCGCGCTGCTGGCCCAGTACGTAGGGCTGGAGGTGGCATTCGGCGTCGCAGGCGGCCTGCTGGTGATCGTTGCTGCCATGTTCATGCTGTCGACCCGCCGTATCCGCCGCCTGTAACGGCATACGGCCAAACGCATTTCGCGCCGGCTGCCGCGGCACATAGAATCCCGCCATGCAAGGTCATACGCACGAACGGGCCATCAACGTTGCGCTTGGCGAAACTCTAGACGAACTGCGCCGCAGCTGGAACGTCGGGGCGGAGCAGGCCGGTCATGTACTCAGGGGCGGGGGAAGACCCGACCTACTCGTTCAAGACGCCAGCGGCTGGCCCGTCGCCATAGAGGCCGACCGCAGCAGACACGGCGAAGCCGAAAAGGACGCCGTCGCACGACTCGGACGGATCGTCCAACACAACGGCCGCACCATAGAGACGGCCATAGCCCTCGTCTACCCGCCGGAACTGCAAACGCTCGACGGCGCAGCGCTTCGCAAAGCCATACGCAGCGCCGGGAAGTTCGAATACGCGCTATACACCAACATGGTCAACCGCGCGCCCGACCGTCTTCCCGCCTCCGGCTGGCTGACCGGAAACCTCCGCGACTTGGCCATCCTCGTCCACCGCGCCGCCGCGCCGGCCCCGCGCGTGGACGCCCTGGCAAGCGAGTTGGAAAGCGGGGTGGAGCAGGCCGCAGACCTCTTCACTTTGGCCCATCACTACGGAAGCGACCTGGGCAAACAAGTCGCAGAGGCGCTCGGACAGACCGACGACGAGGACGGCCAGAGCCGACGAATGGCGATGACCGTGGTGGCCAACGCACTGGTCTTCCATGAAGCGTTGGCCCTCGCGGACTTCCAGGTAGAGAACGGCGGACAACCCAGGAAGCTGCGTTCCGTGGGGGAGTGCATGAACGGCAGCCTGCCGATGCCCACCCAGATAAAGGCCGAGTGGGAGTCGATCCTGAAAAAGAACCACTGGCCCATCTTCTACACCGCCAACAGGATCATGACGCCTATTCCAACGGCTACGGCCGTAAACCTACTCGGCAGACTGTGGGAGACGGTCGAGAAACTTATCGCAGGCGGCCTCACAAGGTCGCACGACCTGATGGGCATAGTCTTCCAAAGGCTCATCGCAGACCGCAAGTTCCTCGCCACCTTCTACACCCGTCCCGCCGCGGCGACTCTGCTAGCAGGTCTCGCCATGCCCGAAGACCGTCCGCCAAGCCGAGATTGGGGCGACGCCAAAGCCCTCTCCACCGTGCAGGTGGGAGACTTCGCCTGCGGCACCGGGACGTTGCTGTCCGCAGCCTATCAACGCATATCCCTGCTTCACGAACTGCACGGCGGTGACCCCAGGGCATTGCATCGTCACATGATGCAACGCGGCCTCGTTGGCCTCGACGTGCTAAACATCGGCGTGCACCTGACCGCCGCCATGCTGGCCGGAAGCCATCCCGACACGCCATTCGACGGCGAATGCCTGCTAACCATGCCATACGGTAAACAGCGCGACGGCGTGGCGATCGGCTCACTCGACCTGCTCGCTTACAGCGTTCAACCCTCGTTTATCAAGCAGGCGGTCGCGGTAACCGCAGGAGGCCGCGGGCCGGAGGAAATAAGCGACCTCATAAGCCGCGTCGGCCATAGGCAGTTCGACCTCGTCATCATGAACCCGCCATTCACGAGGCCGGGAGGGCAGGAGGGCAGGAAGAAGGGTACGGGCAATCCCGCATTTGCAGCCTTTGAAACGACACGACAGGTGCAGAGAGAAATGACCGCCTCGCTGCGAAGCCTACGCAGCGACAGACCCCTGGCCGGAGGCAACGCAGGGCTGGCGGCCGATTTCCTAGACCTCGCCATGCGGAAAGTCAAAAAGGGCGGCAGTATCGCCATGGTCTTGCCGCTGAGCGCAGTGAGCGGGCAGGAATGGGAGAACGCGCGAAACAGGCTCGTAAACAGCTTCCAAAAGATCACCGTCGTGACCATCTCCGGCAGCGGCGCATACGACTCCGCCTTCTCGGCCGACACCGGAATGGCAGACTGCCTAATCGTCTGTTCAGGAAAGCGCAACTCGAACGGCATCGTCTCGGGAGCGAGAGGAGCGTTCGTAGTCCTAAACCGCATTCCCGAATCGATGCAGGAAGGCGAGCTGCTGGCCGCTGCCGTCCAAGAGGTCATCGCCGATCAGAACGTCCGGAAGCTGGAGGACTTCTCGGGCGGTACGCCATTGCGGCTGGGAGCGCTGCCATACGGAAACGTGATCGATGCGCCGCTTCCCAGCGACGGCCCATGGCCGGTCGCCGGCGTTGCCGACCTCGAACTGGCCCAGGCGGCGAACCGCCTTGCGGAAGGCCTATTTAGACTGAATTCACTCACCCCCGCGCCCGTTGCGATACCGGTTGCCCTCATAAAGGACATTGCAGACCGGGGCCCGTACCACATGGACATCTACTGGGACAACGCCGACGGGGTTCCACAGGGTCCATTCGAGCTGCTTTCTCCACCCGCAGTAAAGGCCCCCACGTACCCCATGCTGTGGGCCCATCAGGCCGCACGCGAGCGGACGCTGGTCGTGGAACCCGACGCGGAAGGCCGCGTGAAGGTGGTAACCCAGAAATACCGTTCCGTCATCGAGCGAAGGGCCAGGAAGTCGTGGGGATTGACCGGCGAGACCCTGACCCCGGACCTGCTCAGATCGCTATCGCGCCGTTTCGAGGCCGCAGCGGAAGAGCTGCTGACGGACGCAGGCCGCATCTGGCAGACCGCCACGAGGGCGCACTACAACCGCGACCTGCGGTTCAACTCCCAATCCTTGATCGCGGCCATGACTGAACGTAAGTCAATCGGCGGCCACGCATGGCCGTCCGTCATCTTCGATAATCCCGGCCACGAATACGCTTTCGCGCTATGGTCCAACTCCACTCTAGGACTGCTCATGCACTGGTGGGTCTCCAACAAGACGCAGTCCGGCAGGGGACGCATGACGGTCACGGGAATCCCAGACGTACCCACTCTCGATACCCGCGCGCTCAGCAAAGAACAGCACGCGGCCGCCAAGCGGGCGTTCCAAGAGATGAAGAGCCTGCGCTTCCTGCCGTTCGACCAGATCGACCAGGATCCGGCCCGCGCACAGTTGGACCGCCGCCTGCTGGTGGACGTACTGGGCCTGACGCCTTCACTGTGCGAACCCGGCGGCCCGGTAGACCTGCTGCGCCGCAAGCTCGCCGCCGAACCCCAGATTCACGGCGGCAAGAAGACCCGCGTACTCTTCTACGAGGACTTCGACCACAACGGCCGAGTCATCCACAGAGAACGCAAAGAGGCGAGAAAGGACCGCTGAACAGGCTGACGGTTGTATCGGGGATACGGCCAACCGCATTTCGAGTTGACTGCCCCGGCATATAGAATCCCGCCATGCAGGGATATACGCATGAGCAGACCATCAACGTTGCGCTTGGCGAGACTCTAGACGAACTGCGCCGCAGCTGGAACGTCGGGGCGGAGCAGGCCGGTCATGTACTCAGGGGCGGGGGAAGACCCGACCTACTCGTTCAGGACGCCAGCGGCTGGCCCGTCGCCATAGAGGCCGACCGCAGCAGACACGGCGAAGCCGAAAAGGACGCCGTCGCACGACTCGGACGGATCGTCCAACACAACGGCCGCACCATAGAGACGGCCATAGCCCTCGTCTACCCGCCGGAACTGCAAACGCTCGACGGCGCAGCGCTTCGCAAAGCCATACGCAGCGCCGGGAAGTTCGAATACGCGCTATACACCAACATGGTCAACCGCGCGCCCGACCGTCTTCCCGCCTCCGGCTGGCTGACCGGAAACCTCCGCGACTTGGCCATCCTCGTCCACCGCGCCGCCGCGCCGGCCCCGCGCGTGGACGCCCTGGCAAGGGAGTTGGAAAGCGGGGTGGAGCAGGCCGCAGACCTCTTCACTTTGGCCCATCACTACGGAAGCGACCTGGGCAAACAAGTCGCAGAGGCGCTCGGACAGACCGACGACGAGGACGGCCAGAGCCGACGAATGGCGATGACCGTGGTGGCCAACGCGCTGGTCTTCCATGAAGCGTTGGCCCTAGAGAACTTCCAAGTAGGACAGAACGGAGAGTCCAGGAGCCTGCGTTCCTTCACGCAGTGCATGCACAACGATCTGATCCTGCCATCTCGGATAAAGACCGAGTGGGAGTCGATCCTTAAAAGAAACTACTGGCCCATCTTCTACACCGCCAACAGGATCATGACGCCTATTCCAACGGCTACGGCCGTAAACCTACTCGGCAGACTGTGGGAGACGGTCGAGAAACTTATCGCAGGCGGCCTCACAAGGTCGCACGACCTGATGGGCATAGTCTTCCAAAGGCTCATCGCAGACCGCAAGTTCCTCGCCACCTTCTACACCCGTCCCGCCGCGGCGACTCTGCTAGCAGGTCTCGCCATGCCCGAAGACCGTCCGCCAAGCGGAGATTGGGGCGACGCCAAGGCCCTCTCCACCGTGCAGGTGGGAGACTTCGCCTGCGGCACCGGGACGTTGCTGTCCGCAGCCTATCAACGCATATCCCTGCTTCACGAACTGCACGGCGGTGACCCCAGGGCATTGCATCGTCACATGATGCAACGCGGCCTCGTTGGCCTCGACGTGCTAAACATCGGCGTGCACCTGACCGCCGCCATGCTGGCCGGAAGCCATCCCGACACGCCATTCGACGGCGAATGCCTGCTAACCATGCCATACGGTAAACAGCGCGACGGCGTGGCGATCGGCTCACTCGACCTGCTCGCTTACAGCGTTCAACCCTCGTTTATCAAGCAGGCGGTCGCGGTAACCGCAGGAGGCCGCGGGCCGGAGGAAATAAGCGACCTCATAAGCCGCGTCGGCCATAGGCAGTTCGACCTCGTCATCATGAACCCGCCATTCACGAGGCCGGGAGGGCAGGAGGGCAGGAAGAAGGGTACGGGCAATCCCGCATTTGCAGCCTTTGAAACGACACGACAGGTGCAGAGAGAAATGACCGCCTCGCTGCGAAGCCTACGCAGCGGCAGACCCCTGGCCGGAGGCAACGCAGGGCTGGCGGCCGATTTCCTAGACCTCGCCATGCGGAAAGTCAAAAAGGGCGGCAGTATCGCCATGGTCTTGCCGCTGAGCGCAGTGAGCGGGCAGGAATGGGAGAACGCGCGAAACAGGCTCGTAAACAGCTTCCAAAAGATCACCGTCGTGACCATCTCCGGCAGCGGCGCATACGACTCCGCCTTCTCGGCCGACACCGGAATGGCAGACTGCCTAATCGTCTGTTCAGGAAAGCGCAACTCGAACGGCATCGTCTCGGGAGCGAGAGGAGCGTTCGTAGTCCTAAACCGCATTCCCGAATCGATGCAGGAAGGCGAGCTGCTGGCCGCTGCCGTCCAAGAGGTCATCGCCGATCAGAACGTCCGGAAGCTGGAGGACTTCTCGGGCGGTACGCCATTGCGGCTGGGAGCGCTGCCATACGGAAACGTGATCGATGCGCCGCTTCCCAGCGACGGCCCATGGCCGGTCGCCGGCGTTGCCGACCTCGAACTGGCCCAGGCGGCGAACCGCCTTGCGGAAGGCCTATTTAGACTGAATTCACTCACCCCCGCGCCCGTTGCGATACCGGTTGCCCTCATAAAGGACATTGCAGACCGGGGCCCGTACCACATGGACATCTACTGGGATAACGCCGACGGGGTTCCGCAGGGGCCTTTCGAGGTGCTTTCTCCACCCGCAGTAAAGGCCCCCACGTACCCCATGCTGTGGGCCCATCAGGCCGCACGCGAGCGGACGCTGGTCGTGGAACCCGACGCGGAAGGCCGCGTGAAGGTGGTAACCCAGAAATACCGTTCCGTCATCGAGCGGAGGGCCAGGAAGTCGTGGGGATTCACCGGCGAGACCCTGACCCCGGACCTGCTCAAATCGCTATCGCGCCGTTTCGAGGCCGCAGCGGAAGAGCTGCTGACGGACGCAGGCCGCATCTGGCAGACCGCCACGAGGGCGCACTACAACCGCGACCTGCGGTTCAACTCCCAATCCTTGATCGTGGCCATGACTGAACGTAAGTCCATCGGCGGCCGCGCGTGGCCGTCCGTCATCTTCGACAATCCCGGCCACGAATACGCTTTCGCACTATGGTCCAACTCCACTCTAGGACTGCTCATGCACTGGTGGGTCTCAAACAAGACCCAGTCGGGTAGGGGGGCTATGACGGTCACGGGAATCCCCGACGTACCCACTCTCGATACCCGCGCGCTCAGCGAGGAACAGCACGCGGCCGCCAAGCGGGCGTTCCAAGAGATGAAGGGCCTGCGCTTCCTGCCGTTCGACCAGATCGACCAGGATCCGGCCCGCGCACACTTGGACCGCCGCCTGCTGGTGGACGTACTGGGCCTGACGCCTTCACTGTGCGAACCCGGCGGCCCGGTAGACCTGCTGCGCCGCAAGCTCGCCGCCGAACCCCAGATTCACGGCGGCAAGAAGACCCGCGTACTCTTCTACGAGGACTTCGACCACAACGGCCGAGTCATCCACAGAGAACGCAAAGTGATGCGCGAATACCGTTGAAGATGCCAATCCGCATTGATCTCCTGACGGCTTGGGCCCGACACTAGGGCGGACGTACGTTCCGGCGTACAATCTACGGCCTCCAACTGAAAATCATGATTACGCCCGTGCTAAATACAACGGCAATAGCATAGCCATGGCCGTAAGAGTGCTGAGCGAAAAACTGGCCTCCCGCATAGCGGCGGGCGAGGTGATCGAGGGGCCCGCCTCGGTCGTCAAGGAACTGGTCGAAAACTCGCTGGATGCAGGCGCGGGCAGGATTCACGTCGAGGTGTCCGGCGGGGGTTCAAGGTCGATTTCGGTCAGCGACGACGGCTGCGGGATTGCGCCGGACGAACTGGAACTGGCATTCGAGCGGTTCGCGACCAGCAAGATCGACGAGTCGTCCGACCTGTCGGGCATCGCCACGTTGGGCTTTCGGGGCGAGGCGCTTCCATCCATAGCTGCGGTGGCGCGCGTGGAGGCGACCAGCCGAACGGCGGACTCTGATTCCGGCGCAAAGCTGGTTTTCGACAATGGCGCACTCATATCGCAAGGGCCCGCCGCCGCGCCGCCCGGCACTACGATGAGAGTCACCGGCCTTTTCGGCAAGCTGCCTGCGCGCCGCAAGTTCATGGGATCGGTTGGCAGTGAGTTGACCCGCATCCAGCGGCTGGCAGGCCAGTTCGCAATTGCACACCCCTCGGTGGCATTTTCGCTGTCGGCAGAGGGCAGGTCGCGGCTGTCCTCGCCTGGTGACGGACAGAGCAGGGCGGCAGTGGCCGCCGTATATGGGCCGCGCGTAGCCGCCGCAATGCTGGAAATCGAAGACGATGACGAAGGAGCCTTTGGCGTGAGCGGGCTGACGGCGGCCCCCGACACGGCAAGAGGCTCGCGGCGGTACATCACCCTTTCGGTCAACGGAAGGTGCGTAGAAAACCGGCGTCTGACGTTCGCAGTGGAACAGGCATACCACGGATTCCTTCCCGAACGCCGCTTCCCCGTCACCGCACTCTACATCCGCGCGCCGCTTGACGACGTGGACGTGAACGTGCACCCGGCCAAGCTGGAGGTGCGGCTGCTGCGCGAGAACCTAGTATTCGGCGAGGTCCAGCGCGCCGTCAGGTCGGCGTTAAGTGAATTCTCGCCGGTGCGCCGCCTGCACGTGCCCCAATGGGGCGGCAGACCGGGACAAGCGCCCGCGCCCGCTCCGGCGGGCAGAGGATTCGGCGCGACCGCCTTGTGGCCCGCGCCGCCGACGGATGGGGATCCGCTCAATGCGCCGGCGGACAACCCGGATGCCGCGGAAGGACACGCCGGTCCCGACGGCGTCCAAACTGCGCCTTCATATAGATCTACGCTGCCCGTGTTGCGCGTCATAGGGCAGGCGCACGAGACCTACATCCTCGCCGAGGGGCCGGACGGCCTCTACCTGATAGACCAGCACGCCGCGCACGAGCGGGTCATATACGAGGAGATCAAGGAGCGGTTCGAGTCGAGCGCCATGGAGGCGCAGCCGCTGCTCGAACCGGAGTCTATCGAGTTGGACTCAGACGCCGCGGAGGTAGTGGAAACGCGCAGCGAAGAACTGGCAAGGGCCGGTTTCGTCATCGAGCCGTTCGGAGAATCGTCCGTACTGCTGCGCGCCGTGCCCCCACTGCTGGCCTCCAAGTCAGCCTCGGAGGGGCCGGGCGCCACGCTTTCCGCAATCCTCGACGAGGTTGCAGAGGGACGGAGCGGGGACGCCTGGATGGACAGGCTTCTCTACACGATGGCGTGCCACGCCTCGGTCAGGGCGGGCAAGACGCTGAACATCGAGGAGAGCAGGGAACTGGTGCGCCGGCTCGAAGGAGCGAAGCAGCCGCACACCTGCCCACATGGCCGCCCGACAATGGTGCACCTGAACGCCGGAACGCTGGAGTACCAGTTCGGCAGACGCTAGGCCGGGTTGGCCTCTTTGACCGCCTTCGCTCAGAACAGGTGCGCGCCGGGCTCGTCGTGCCTGAAGGCGCACAGCCTGCCATTTGCCCTTGTCCGCAACGTAGACCGTCCGACCATCGTCACCGCCAAATGCCAGGTTGGAAGGCCGCCAGCCCGACACGTGGTACAGCTCCAGCAACTCTCCCCGGGGAGAGACGACCGCCACCGCACCGATGCCGGGCAGGGCCGCAAGGATCCGTCCCTGCGCGTCCACGGCCAGACCGTCCGGAAGAGCCGGATGACGGAACCTACGGACCATCCGGTAGTGGGACAGCTGCTCCAGCGGGGTGATCTGGAAGGCCAATAGGCGGTTGGCCCGCATCTCGGTCACGAACAGCTCGTCACCGCTTGGCGAGAATGCCAGGCCGTTCGGGTAGG
>CAXXNJ010000007.1:0-84882 GCA_963663555.2 Dehalococcoidia bacterium | reverse complement strand
GGACGTTAGGGCCGCGCCCCTCTGGATTTCCGTTTTCACGGGAAGGGGGTTTGGGTTGATGGCGCGCGTTGTGGTGGGCGATGCGCGCGAAGACCCCCATCTCAATCTTCCCCCGCGGACGGGGGAAGAGGTAGGAGGGGGCGCCCCTGCGGGGCGCGCGGGATCGCGTCCCTGCGGGGTTGGTAGGTGTATTCCGGGTTGGTAGGTGGTCGCGCGTGCCCCACCGCCGGGCCCCGCCAGGCGCCCACAAGGGAGCGCCCCTACGGAGGGCGGCCACAAGGGATCGCCCCTACGAAGGGCGGCCACAAGGGATCGCCCCTACGGGGGGAGGGCGGCCACAAGGGATCGCCCCTACGGATTGCCCCTGCGGGGCAGGCGCGACGCGCGCGGTTGGTGGCGGCACGCGCGGGAAGACCCCCATCTCAATCTTCCCCCGCGGACGGGGGAAGAGGTAGGAGGGGACGGCGCTGCGGGGCGCGCGGGATCGCGTCCCTGCGGGGTTGGTAGGTGTATTCCGGGTTGGTAGGTGGTCGCGCGTGCCCCCCGCCAGGCGGCCACAAGGGAGCGCCCCTACGGAGGGCGGCCACAAGGGATCGCCCCTACGGAGGGCGGCCACAAGGGATTGCCCCTACGGGGGCGGCCGGATGGCGCCCGTACGGTTCTATCCCCTGCGGGGAAGATGTCTATGCTGCGCGCGTTGTTGGCGGCGTCGCGCGTGGGGGTGGGCGACGATTCCCCCCGCCGGGCCCCGCCAGGCGCCCACAAGGGATCGCCCCTACGGATTGCCCCTGCGGGGCAGGCGCGACGCGCGCGGTTCGTGGCGTCGCGCGCGGGAAGACTCCCATCTCAATCTTCCCCCGCGGACGAGACCTTTGCATAAATCCCAGCTGCCCCCTCAGAGCCGACCTAATTACCCCGATTCTCATCTTCGTCCATCGAAAAATTGGAGGTCTGTAGAGGGTCGCGAGACATTTATGCAAAGGTCTCGCAGACGGGGGAAGAGGTAGGAGGGGGCGGCCACAAGGGATCGCCCCTACGGGGGCGGCCGGTGGATTCCCGTTTGCGCGGGGATCTATTTTCATAACAATGACGAGGTGCGATTTACCGCGGGGGTTTGGGGATGGGGTCGTCGAGGTCGTCGTATTCGATTGGGACGGGGGGGCTTGTGACGCGGATTCCAGGGAGGATTTCGTAGGGTTTGAAGGGTTCGGGTTCGGCGGATGGCGCGGGTGGTCCTGTGACGCGGGTGATGACGTCGTCGTGGTCGCCGGGGTTGTATTCGGTTGTGTTGGGTAGGTCGCTGTCGACGGAACCCTGGTCGTGATGGTCGAGGGCGTTGGGGACGCGCGGGGGCACGTCATCGATTCCGCTGCCGATGGGTTCTTGGTCGTGTTCGGTTGTGTCGGGCCAGGGGTCGTGGTGGTCGGGGGAGTGGACGATTGCTCCTATGGGGTAGCGTTCGACTGTGAAGTTTCGGAGTGGGACCCGGCGGGGTTCGGATTTGGGTTGTTCGGGTTCGGGTGGGTCGTCCGGAGGGTATTCTTCCGAAGGGTTGTCGTCCGGGGGTGGCTCTTCCGGATGGTCGTTATCGGGCGGTTCGTCATTGGGCGCGGGGTTTTGTTCTTGGGCCTGGTTGGTCGGCGGTGAGTCGTTGTTTGCTTCGGCCGGTTTGCTCGGCGGCGGCGGCTTGGTTTGTGTTTTGGCGGGCTTGGGTGGTGGGGTTTGTAGGGGGTCGAAGGCTTTTTTGGTGTCGTGCGGGCATCCGGGTTGGCCGAATTTGTAGTCGCAGTAGAGGTGCGGGGTGTAGTGGTGGAACTCGTATGCGGCAACCGTGGCGACTCTGGCGGCGGCGTTTTCGTTCCAGTAGGGCTTTTGGATGAGGCGCTTGTAGGTCTCGCTGTGCATGCCTTTGAATTGTTCGGGTACTTCGAGTGGGTTTGGCAGGCCGGTGGTTTCGATGGCCTCTTCGGCCAGCCTGTACCTTCTGACCATCTCGATGGCGACTCGTGCGGTGTAGGTGGAGTACTCGCGGGCGATGATGGTGAAGGCTTGTTCGTCGGGGGTTGGCTTGCGCGGGGGGCTGACGGGCGCTGGTCGGCGCTGTCGCGTGGCGGTTGTGGGCCGGCGCGTGGGGGTTGCGGGTTGTCGCGCAGAAGCTGCCCGCTGGCGCGTGGGGGCGCGGGGGGTTATTTCGTCGTCGAATCCTCGGTTGAGGAGTTCTTTGGCTGCTGCGAGGCGGTGGGAGGGCTTGAATCCTTTGAGTTCGCCCTGCATGACGTTTACGAGGAATCGGATGGCGGTTCTGCCGTTGTCGGTCTCTTGCCGGACGATTTCGGCGAGTTGTTGCAGGAGTGCGTTGGCGGCCGGGCCGGTTGCGCGTGTGGACCTTGCGGCTGCGGATTTTGCCGCGGGTCGTCCTGATGGTGACTGGAAGGAGTCTATGAAGGATTGTGCGTCTTTGAATCCGATTCGGATGAGTTGTCGTGCTGCGTCGAGCTGGTGTGATGGCCTGGCGTTTTGTAGCCGGCCTTGCATGGCGTTGACGAGGAATCGGATTATGAGCCTGCCGTCGTTTGTTTCCTCGCGAACGATGTTGGCGAGTGTTGGTGGGCGGTTTTGTGTGTTGGTAGCGGAGAACATGCGTTCTATGATGGGGTAGGTTGGGTGGATTGGTCAAGGGGTGGATGGCGGAGGGGTGTGGATTCCCGTTTTCACGGGAATGACGGCGTGGGCGACGGGGGAAGAGGTAGGAGGGGAAGACGCCGCGGCGTCGCGCGTTGTTGGCGGCGTCGCGCGTGGGGGTGGGCGACGTTGCCCCGCCCCGTTCCCCGCCAGGCGCCCACAAGGGAGCGCCCCTACGGGTCCTGCCGGAGGACGCCCCTACGGTTCGTGTTGGATGGCGCCCGTACGGTTTCTGTCGGGGACGCCCGTACGGGTTCTGTCGGATGGCGCCCGTACGGTTCGGGTTGGATGGCGCCCGTACGGTTTCTGTCGGGGACGCCCGTACGGGTTGTGTCGGATGGCGCCCGTACGGTTCCCGTTTTCACGGGAATGATGGAGGGGGCGGCGGGAATGACGGGAAGGGGGTGTGGGTCGGGTGAAGTGGTTGTTTTGAACTTGGGATTTGCTTTTCTTACAGCGTTTGAATATCCAATCACAACGCTAAAAGTGGTGGGATGACTTTCGTATGCTGGCGACGAGTCGCCAGCGCCGTCGAGTTGCGATGGCGCTGGGCCGTCGGGCTGACGCGGGGTGGGATTTGCGGCGGTCCGTGGTTGGGTTGTGGGCTTGAAGTCCGGGTCGGCAGCGCCGTCGAGTCGCGGGTGGCGTTGGGTCGCCGGGCGGCGGGGTGGATGGGGCTGGGGAGAAGTGCGTTTTCCGGCCGGTCGTCCGGGTCTGCCCCGGCGGAGCGCGCGTGTTCCGCCCATCCGCTTCCGGCGAAGTAGGGGAGGACGCAAGGACGGCCAGGCATATGTCTCAGCGTGGGCGAGGGTACGATCGCGTCAGGACGCTATCCGGGAGTGGGTGAAGCCGTCTCCGGACGTGCGAAGGTATTTCTTAGCGGCTGGGGCGCGCGACGGCTCGCGATGGTAGGGCAGGGGATATGCGGTACGGGATGCGGCGGGTGGAGGCGGGCCGCGAAGACTCCCATCTCAATCTTCCCCGCAGACGGGGGGAAGAGGTAGGAGTGGACGCCCGTACGGGGACGGGCGGCCACAAGGGATCGCCCGTACGGGGGGCGGGCGGCCACAAGAGGGATCGCCCGTACGGGGGGCGGGCGGCCACAAGGGATCGCCCGTACGGGGGGCGGGCGGCCACAAGGGATCGCCCCTACGGGGGGGCGCCCGATGTGTTCCCGTTTGTACGGGGATCTATTTTCATAACAGTGACGGGAAGGGGGACGTGAATGGCGGAGGAGGAGATGGGAGGAGATGGGAGTGAGGGTGGTATGGGGCTTCTGCGGATTGTTTGTGGCGCAAGGGCGGCGTATGTGGGGCGCAATGTTGAAATGCGCTGGCATTTTCAGGCTGAAAGCGCTTGAATAGCGGCGCATTCTCTGGCAATATGCTTTCCGTGCCGGTTGCGAAGGGGCCGGGCTTGCCGCGTGGGGAGAGACGGCGCGGCGTAAGTTGCCAGTGGAGTCTTGGCTGTGAGGCCTGAGCGGGAATGGCCTTAAGAGGCCCTTGCCTGGGCCGCGCGGTACTGGGAGTCCATTTGAGTAGTTGAAGGGCCTAGAAATGGCAAAACTCGGCAATTACGAATATCCGGAGATTGAACTGACCGCCTCGCTGGAGGTCGCCAGGCGTATATCCAAGGACTTCGCCGGTGAGGTGTCGAGGACGGGTCTTGCGCGTTCGCTGGGCATGGCTGAACGGGGTGGGGCTTTCGCTTCGAGGCTGACGGCGTTGCGTCTTTGGGGGATATCGACCGGTCGCAGCCGTATACGGCTGACGCCGGACGGGCTGAAGGCGTCAGGCCCGTCGTCGCCCGACGAATCGGAGCCGGCGAGGCGCGCTCTTGCGGAGTCGGTTCCGCTGTTCGTCGAGCTGGGCAACAGGATCGGCTGGGACTCGTATGGCGCCGGTCAACTGGCTGTGCTGGTCGAGGAGATCACGGGCGCCAAGCGGGATGAGGTCGAGCGCAGGCTGGCGACGCTGGACCGGGTATTCAGCGAGGTGCGGCAGCTGCTGGCCGGGGATCGGGTTTCGGCGAGGCCGGCTGGTGGTGAGGTTCGCGCCGTGGGCGTTCAGGCTGAACGGGTCTCGGTGGAGCAGTCCGGCGATTACGGTCGGTCGGCTGCGGTGGCTGTGGAAGAGACGGTTAGCGCCGTTGCGCCGACGGACGGCCGCATCGAGGTCAAGTTGCCCAACGGCTGCCTTTCGCTGCCGGAGACGGTGGAAAACCTGGACCTTGCGTTGACAGTCCTGCTGGCCCGCCGAAAGTCGGTAGCGGACCAGATGGCGCGGACGGGCAGCGCGGTTTAGGGGACTGTTTTATAAGTTTATGGTCTCTAATTTCAGGGGCCTGTGGGTTCCCGGCGCGCGTGTTAGTGGCGTCGTCGCGTGTGGGTGGGCGACGATTCCCCGCCGCCAGGCGGCCACAAGGGATCGCCCCTACGGGGGGCGGCCACAAGGGATCGCCCCTACGGGGGGCGGCCACAAGGGATTGCCCCTACGGAGGGCGGCCACAAGGGATCGCCCCTACGGAGGGCGGCCACAAGGGATTGCCCCTACGGGTGCGGGCGGCCACAAGGGATCGCCCCTACGGAGGGCGGCCACAAGGGATCGCCTCTACGGGGGGCGGCCACAAGGGATCGCCCCTACGGAGGGCGGCCACAAGGGATCGCCCCTACGGGGGGAGGGCGGCCACAAGGGATTGCCCCTGCGGAAGGCGGCCACAAGGGATCGCCCCTACGGGGGGCGGCCACAAGGGATCGCCCCTACGGGGGGCGGCCACAAGGGATCGCCCCTACGGGGGGCGGGCGGCCACAAGGGATCGCCTCTACGGAGGGCGGCCACAAGGGATCGCCTCTACGGGGGGCGGCCACAAGGGATTGCCCCTACGGGGGGCGGCCACAAGGGATCGCCTCTACGGGGGGCGGCCACAAGGGATCGCCTCTACGGGGGGCGGCCACAAGGGATCGCCCCTGCGGAAGGCGGCCACAAGGGATCGCCCCTACGGGGGGCGGCCACAAGGGATTGCCCCTACGGAGGGCGGCCACAAGGGATCGCCCCTACGGAGGGCGGCCACAAGGGATTGCCCCTACGGATGCCCCTGCGGGGCGGGTCCGGTGGGTTCCCGTTTGCGCGGGGATCTATTTTTATAACAATGACGGAAGGGGCGATGGGAATGACTGTCCGGGGCGACGGAGTTATGGTGGTGTGGAGCGTATTCCGACTGTGGTAGGTGTATGTTTATCGAAGTTTGTTTGGGGGGGTGGGGTGTTTGGGAGGCGGTTTTTTAGATGTGTTCTTTGAGTTTTTTGGCGAGGGATAGGGTCATGCCGGGGGTGGAGGCGATTTCCTCGGCGGTGGCTTCTCGGATGCGCTTGAGGGAGCCGAATTTCCTGATGAGGGTTCTCTTGCGCTTGGGTCCGATGCCGGGGGCGAGGTCGAGCGCGGACTTTACGGAGGAGCTCTGCCTTGCGGCGCGGTGGTATGTGACTGCGAAGCGGTGGGCTTCGTCTCTTGCCCGCTGTACGAGGAAGAGGGCGCGGGAGTTTCTTGACAGGATTATCGGCTCCGGGCTGTCGGGGACGAAGATTTCCTCCTGCTTCTTGGCGAGGGCGGCGAGCGGGAGGTCGTTTAGGCCGAGATAGAGTAGGACTTCCAGCGCTGCGCTGAGCTGCCCCTTGCCGCCGTCGATCAGGACGAGGTCGGGGGTTTCTCCGAATCCGCGTTGTGCGGGTTTTCCGTCGGCCTCGTCTCGGCGGGACTTGTTGAGTCTCTTGAAGCGCCTTTCGAGGGCCTCCCGGATGGAGGCGAAGTCGTCATTTCCCTTGACGGTGCGGATGCGGAATTTCCTGTAGTGGCGGCTGCTTGGCTTGCCGTTTTCCATTACGGACATGCTGGCGACGATGTTTGATCCCTGGGTGTGTGAGATGTCGAAGCACTCGATGCGTCTGGGCAGTCGGGGCAGGCTTAGTTGCTCTTGGAGTTCCGACATGGCGCCGGACATGAGGTCTTCGTCGGCCAGCCACTTTAGTTTGAGTTGCTCGAGGCCCTGTTCTGCGTTCTGCTGGACCATCTCCAGCAGCCTTCTCTTTGGCCCGCGCTTGGGGATGGCGAATTCGACGCGTCCGCGCCGCTTGGCGGATAGCCACTCGAGGATGAGTTCGCTCTCGTCGGGCCGGTGGGGTAGGAGTATGCGCCTGGGCACGTGGGATGCGGAGTCGTAGAACTGCTTTGCGAATTCGCTGAGCACGGTTGCGGGGGGGTCGTCCTGAGTGCCTTCCATGATGTAGTGGTCTCGTCCGACGAGATTTCCGTGTCTTACGAAGAATGCTTCCACCCAGGCCTCGTTTCCGCCGTAGGCTACGGCGATGACGTCGAGGTCTTCGCGTCCGAGTCCGACGACCTTCTGGCCCTCGTAGACCTTTTCTATTGCGCGGAGCCGGTCTCTGAGCGCTGCTGCCCGCTCGAATTCGAGGAGTTCGGAGGCTTCGAACATGGCGTCTCGCAGGCCGTTGACGACCTGCCGCGTGTTGCCGTCGAGGAACAGGAGTGCTTGGTCGATGATGCGCCTGTATTCGTCTTGGTCTACGTATCCGGTGCAGGGGGCTGCGCATCGCTTGATGTGGTACTCCAAGCATGGGCGGTCGTCGGTACCTGTTATGGCCTTTGTGCAGTTTCGGTATGGAAAGAGCCGGTTCAGCAGGTCTAGCGTCTTCCGGACGCTTCCGG
Source organism: Dehalococcoidia bacterium (assembly GCA_963663555.2). Classification (GTDB taxonomy): domain Bacteria; phylum Chloroflexota; class Dehalococcoidia; order Lucifugimonadales; family Lucifugimonadaceae. The sequence continues at coordinate 77,479 of CAXXNJ010000007.1, read as the reverse complement.
CGCTGGCGAATGGGCCGAAGTAGCGTGCGTTGTCCCTGGTCGTCCGGCGTGTGACGTATACCCTGGGGAAGTCTTCGTTCAGGTCTACCTTTATGTAGGGGTATGTCTTGTCGTCCTTGAGCCTTGCGTTGTATCGGGGCTTGTGCTGCTTGATGAGGCTGTTTTCGAGGAGTAGGGCTTCTTGTTCGGACTCGGTGACGATGTACTCGAAGTCTCGTATTTGGCGTACGAGTTCGCGGGTTTTTCCGCGCAGGCCGGACTTGCTTCCGAAGTAGGACCGGAGCCTGTTTCGGAGCGAGGCGGACTTGCCGACGTAGATGACCTGGTTGCGCGCGCTGCGCATGAGGTATACGCCGGGCTGCCTTGGGACGGCGGCGAGCCGGCCTTCGAATGGGTGTTCGGCCAGTGTGGACATCGACTTTCGGTCTCCGGCCGCGACGGGCAGCCGGCAGGGTAGGGCGCAGACGGGTGCGCCTGGGTAGAGTCTATCTATTGGGAAGGGTGTGCCGCGGGGGGTGGGGCGTCGCGCGTTGCGGTTCGTGGCGTCGCGCGTGGGAAGACCCCCATCTCAATCTTCCCCCGCAGACGGGGGAAGAGGTGGGAGGGGACGGGCGGCCACAAGGGATCGCCCCTACGGGTGCGGGCGGCCACAAGGGATCGCCCCTACGGGGGACGGGCGGCCACAAGGGATCGCCCCTACGGGGGACGGGCGGCCACAAGGGAACGCCCCTACGGGGGACGGGCGGCCACAAGGGATCGCCCCTACGGGGGGCGGGCGGCCACAAGGGATCGCCCGTACGGGGTGCGGGCGGCCACAAGGGATGGCCCGTACGGGGTGCGGGCGGCCACACGGGAACGCCCCTACGGGTGCGGGCGGCCACAAGGGAACGCCCCTACGGGGGCGGGCGGCCACAAGGGATCGCCCCTACGGGGGACGGGCGGCCACAAGGGATCGCCCCTACGGGGGACGGGCGGCCACAAGGGATCGCCCCTACGGGGGGCGGGCGGCCACAAGGGATCGCCCCTACGGGGGACGGGCGGCCAAGGGATCGCCCCTACGGGGGCGGGCGGCCGCAAGGGAACGCCCCTACGGGGCGGGCGGCCACAAGGGATGGCCCGTACGGGGTGCGGGCGGCCACACGGGAACGCCCCTACGGGGGCGGGCGGCCACAAGGGAACGCCCCTACGGGGGCGGGCGGCCACAAGGGATCGCCCCTACGGGGGGACGGGCGGCCACAAGGGATCGCCCCTACGGGGGCGGGCGGCCACAAGGGATCGCCCCTACGGGGGACGGGCGGCCACAAGGGATCGCCCCTACGGGGGCGGGCGGCCACAAGGGATCGCCCCTACGGGTGCGGGCGGCCACAAGGGATCGCCCCTACGGGGACGTTGGTGCGGGAGGGGGTTAGGCGGTTTGGCGCATTATGAGGGTTAGGGCGGTTAGGGCGATGGCTACTAGTACGACTAGGATGGAGAGTTTTCGCAGTTCGGATGGGAGTGTGCGTGCGAAGACTTCGGAGCGCTGGCGTCCCTGCTGGCGGCGTGAGGCTCTGGGCCGGGCTGCGACGCCTGTCGTGCCCGCCATGGCCGGGGCTCCTACGCTTACGGCGGGGGCGGACTGTTCAGCCTCTTCACGCGCCCGGTTGTCGGCGGGCTGGACGTATACGTTGGGCTTTCCGCTCCGGCGGCTGCGCGGCCTGCCTGCCTGTTCTCTTCTCTTCTTGGATGGTCTTTTGGTTGGCATGGGTTCCAGCTTGTGCGTGATGGTGTCAAGAGGTATTGGCGGTTACCTGAGCGCCTTCGTCCGGGACGTGCCAGCGTAGGCCCTTCTCGACCATGGTGATTGCTGCGTCCATGGTGATCTGGGCCGCGTAGTCGGTGGACACTTCGGAGGTATTCCACATGAAATGATACAGGAAGGGGTCAATCGGGCTGCGGTCGAACGCTTTTTCGAAGTATCGATGCTGTGCGGTGTCGGCGTGGCGTATCAGTTCGACGGCGGATTCTTCGTCCAGGCGTTCCTGGTTCATGATCCTGGTTACGCGGTCTTCCATGCTTGCGACGACTCCGACTCTGAGGACGTCGGGGCGTCCTTGCAGTATGGCGGCGGCGCCCCTGCCGTGTATTACGCAGTCACCCATGGCGGCGATGTCGCTGATGACCTCCTTGGCGGCGCTGATGAAGTGCTCTTCATCGACCTCTTCTGCGGCGGTTGCGGGCAGCTCGTCCATTTCGTGATATGGGCGCGCCAGCAGGGCGTCGATGCCGGGGCCGAAGTAGGGGTCTCCGCCCATGCCGGTAACGGCTGATTTCTGGAGCATTCTCTGCACGCCCTGGGCGAGTTTGGAGACCAGTGTCGGGACTCGGCGTTCGGTGTCCACCAGTGCGCCTACCGTGGCGCCGACGCGGCGCGCTATGTCGGCCAGGACGAGCCTGTCGACGAAGTCGATATCCATTTCGCTAGCGACCATGCGCGCGAGGTCGTAGGCCCCGGCTCCCATTCGCCCCTCGATCGCCACGACAGTCATCGCTTCCCCCTCGACTATTGAGTTGACTCTAGACCGTTGACCATTCTAGCGGATGCGACGGCGGGCTCTTGGGCTCTTGGGTGTGCATCGTCGTACTGGCTGCGCCGTTGTTCGGTGGTGAGGTGTGTGTAGACCTGTGTCGTGGCAATGCTGGCGTGGCCCAGGAGTTCTTGCACGTGCCTGAGGGATGCGCCGCCCCTGAGCAGGTGTGTTGCGAAGCTGTGGCGGAGCTTGTGGGGGGTGAGGTGGCTTGCGATGCCGGCCTTCATTCCGGCATTGCGGAGTGCGAGCCAGAAACCCTGCCTGGTGAGTCTGCCGCCGCGGTTGTTGAGAAAGAGGGCGTTGCCGCTCCTTACGCTTTCCAGTTGACCTCTGCCGTCTACGAGGTATGCGTCGATAGAGGCTACGGCGTCGTCGTGGAGGGGTATGACTCTTTCCTTGCGGCCCTTGCCGAAGGCGCGCACGTGGCCGTAAGCGATATCTACGTGGTGTGTGTCGAGTGCGACCAGTTCGCTTACCCTGAGTCCTGCGGCGTACATCAGCTCGAACATGGCCCTGTCTCTCAGGCCTGCCGGGGAGGTATCTTCCATCAGGGAGTCGAGCAGGCTGATCATTTCATCTACCGGCAGGGCTTTTGGGAGAGGGTTGCCGCCCTTTGGGGTGCGGACGGAAGTCATCAGGTCGGACTTGACGACTCCCTCTTCGTGGAGGAACTTGACGCAGGTCCGCAGCGAGGCGATCTTGCGGGAGCGGGTGGCAGGGGAGTAGCCGCGGTCTTCTAGGTCTTCGAGGTATTCCGTCAGCGCTTCTCTGTCGAGCCGTTCCCACGTCCATCCGCCGTTGAAGGCTGCGGCGCCGTTTGAGCGGCTCGCGAAGAAGTCGATGGCTGCTTCCAGGTCGGATGCGTATGCCTCTAACGTGTTCTTGGCTAGGCCGCGCTCGACGGCGAGGTAGTCCATGAAGGGTTCTAGTAGCGGTCGTTTTGCGTCTGGAATGGGGATTCACCTTTTCCGGGCGGCGGGCTGTGTGGGAAACAGGTTTCAGTGTACTTAGCGCGTGCTGACGTTCCCCTATGGGAATTTGGCCGCCATTGGTGAAAGTTGGTTTGACGCTGTTAGTCGTCAAATCTAGAATCTGTAGGAGCGCGCCTTATCGTTGCGGCGTTGGGGAGACGCGTTGAGCCATGGCCCTGCGGCTTGCAGGGTCTCTTTGTGAAAGTCCGATACACCCGGCCTGGCGGGCGATAGCCGAACCTTGGAACTCCTTTCTATCGCGATTCCCTTCGATCCCGACATCTTCGGAGGGGCGAACTTCAGTCTCAGCTGGCACGGCTTCATGAGTTTCGTGGCGGTGGGGGTAGCGGTGTATTTGTCCGCCAGGTGGGCGAGGCAGGCTCGAATCGAGCCTGAGTTCGTCTACAACACTGCGATGTGGGCGATCCTGGGCGGAATAGTGGGCGCGAGGATCGTCCACGTAGCGGACAACTGGGGTCAGTACTCCGGGAACGTCGGCTCTATGTTCCAGGTGTGGGAGGGCGGCATCGGCCTATGGGGCGGCATCCTGGGCGGCTGGCTGGCGGGAATGGCCTACGCGTACTTTGCGAAGTACCCGATCGGGCGGCTGATGGACGTTGTGGCTCCGGCGATGCTTATAGGCCAGACGATTGGCCGGATCGGGGACATCATCAACGGGGAGCATTGGTCTCGCGCCACGGACTTGGCCTGGGGGTGGTACTTCACGCACGATAGCAGCCCGGCCCGCTGGGGTGCGCAACGGGACCACGGAGATCCGGAGGCGCCGGTCCACCCGACGGTCGTCTACGAGATGATCTGGAACATGCTGTCGCTGGGCGTGTTGTTCCTTCTGCGGGGGCGGTTGAAGCCGGACGGCAGCCTGTGGATGGTGTATCTGGCGCTCTATTCGGTGGGCCGGTTTGGGATCCAGTGGCTGCGGATGGACCCGGTGAAGTTCTGGGGCCTTCAGGAGGCGCACATAATCGCCATCCTAGCGCTGCTTGTGGCGGTTCCGTTCCTGATGATAAAGACGAGGTGGCGTGGGCAGGATCCGGGCCGGGCCTTATTGCCGACGGTGACGCGTGGCAAGGAACAGCGGCGGCGGCGCAGGGCTGCGGCGAGGGTCAGGTAGAGAGAGTCCTGCGCCGTCCGGTCAGGCCGAGGGGCGTATGTCCTTGAGGTGGAGTTCCCTGGTGCGCCTGCCTGCCCATGCGTTCCACGTCAGCGAGCAGACGGCGTCTACCGTCGAGCGTCCAAGGTCTGCTTTTCCCATGTCGAAGCCGATTGCGGGATAGCGGGCGCCGCCGGATTCCAAGTTCAACTTCAGGTGTCGGCTTCCCTCTCCGACGGTCTTGACGTTGGAGATTTTGAGGTTCCTGAAGACGAGCAGGGGGGCGGGATTGCCTCGTCCAAAGGGAGCCATTCCGGCGATGAAGTCCCACATCGACGCGCCAACGTCCTCGAGGCTTGCCTCGGCGTCTGCGTCGAGGGCCGGCGTTGGCTTGACTCCCATGAGCGCCCATGATGCCTGTCGCTCTACGGAATCGAGCACTTTTTCGAGGGATGACTCCGCGGTTGTGAATCCTGCGGCCCTGGGGTGTCCGCCGAAGCGGCTGAACATGGTCTCGGATTTCTTCAACCCGGCGTGTATGTCAAATCCCGACGTGCTCCTGGCGGATGCGCGGGCGACTCCGTCTTTGCAGGCTGCCACGATTGCGGGTCTTTGGAATTCGTCGCACAGCCGCCCGGCGACCGGCCCCAGCAGGCCAACCCGCACGTTGCCCAGAACGGCGGTTGCAGTGGCCACCCTGTCCTTGCGGTCGAGAACCTGTGCGCGTGCCAGCCGGAATGCCTCTTCGCCGAGTTTCCGTCGTTCGGTGTTTCGCTTGTCCAGCCACTCGGCGAGGAACTCGGCCCTTTGCCATTCGTTGGTGGTGAGAAGTTCGAGGCTTGGGGCAGCGTCTCCCAGTCTTCCGGGCGCATTCAGCCTCGGGGCCAGCTGAAATGCGACGGTTTCGGCAGATATGTCTTTGCCGTAGCGGGTAGCCCTGGAGGTCCCCAGCAGGGCTCTGAGACCTTCGTGTGAAGTCTTTCCCAGTTCTTCCAGCCCGCTCCTGACGATGCACCGGTTGTCTCCGCGCAGCGGTGCGCTGTCTGCGATTGATCCGAGTGCGGCGAGCGTCCAGTGGTGTGCGGGCTGGTCTATGCCTGCGAGAGCGAATACGGCTCGCGCCAGCATGAATGCGACTCCTGCGCCGGTGAGTTCACCGGAGCTGCGGTCGGACAGGCCGGGGTTCACGACGGCTGCTGCTGCGGGCAGGCTGTCTCCGGCCAGGTGGTGGTCTGTTATGACGGTGTCCATGCCGAGGCGCCGCGCTTCGTCCACTGCGTCGTGTGAGGTGGTGCCGGTGTCGACCGTAACTATGAGGGACGCTCCGGCTTGGCGCAGTGACTGAACGGAGTCTAGCGACATCCCGTGGCCCTCGTCCTCCCTGTGAGGTATGTAGGGCAGGGGAGAGCCGCCTAGGCGGTCGATGGTGTCGACCAGTATTGCGGTTCCGGTCAGCCCATCGACGTCGAAGTCTCCAAATACGCCCACGGACTCACCGTCGTTTACGGCGGTGAGGAGGCGTGCGGATGCGGAGTCCATGTCGGGCAGGTCGAACGGGCTTGACAGTAGTTCGGGGCCGGCGTCGAAGAACTGCCTGGCCTGCCAGTTGGTCCTTATGCCGCGGTTGTATAGGAGCCGCGATGGGATCGGGCCCGGTGGGGCTCCCGTGCCGGCAAGGTCTAGGCGGAAGCCGTCAGGCGGTGGCTGGGCGATTCTCCATTGGATGGGATCGCTCACGGCGCTTGTTTTGGGCGGTGGCTAATTGAGGTATTCCCTGAATAGCACGCTGGAGTTGTGCCCGCCGAATCCGAGCGAGTTGCTCATTGCGGAGGCCACCCGGCCTCGGCGCGCGGTGTATGGCACGTAGTCGAGGTCGCAGTCGGGGTCTGGCTCTTCGAGGTTGATGGTCGGTGGTATTGCGGACTCGCTGATTGCCATGACTGAGAAGGCGGACTCAATACCGCCTGCGGCGCCCAGTAGGTGGCCTGTCATGGACTTGGTGGAGCTGACGGGCAGTTTGTCGGCGTGCTTTCCGAAGACTCTTCTGACTGCCATCGTCTCGAACTTGTCGTTCAGGGGTGTGGAGGTGCCGTGGGCGTTTACGTAGTGGACGTCTTCGGGGGCCATTCCGGCCACGTCGAGCGCGTGCTGCATGGCCCTTGCGGCGCCTTCTCCCTGTGGGTCGGGCTGTGTGACGTGGTGTGCGTCGCTCGTGGCGCCGTATCCGGCGAACTCGGCAAGGGCTGCCGCGCCTCTTTCCCTTGCGTGTTCCTCGGCTTCCATGACTATGATGCCTGCGCCTTCACCCAGCACGAAGCCGTCTCTTCCGGCGTCGAATGGGCGTGATGCGGCCTGTGGGTCGTCGTTGCGCTTTGAGAGGGCCATGCATGCGCTGAAGCCTGCGAGGCCGATGGGGCATACGGCTGCTTCGCTTCCGCCTGCGAGGGCTATGTCGACTCGGCCGTTGCTTATCATTTCGGCGCCCTCTCCGATGGCGTCGGCGCCGCTGGCGCATGCGGAGACGGTGTTGAAGTTGGGGCCCTTTGCGCCGATCATCATGGATACCTGTCCGGCGGCCATGTCGCTCAACATCATGGGAATGAGGAATGGGCTTACGCGTCCCGGCCCTCGTTTGGCCAGTACGTCGTACTGCTGTGACAGGGTTATGATGCCTCCGACGCCGCTTCCCACTAGGACGGCGACCCTGTCGGGGTCTTTCCACGAGGTGTCTAGCCCGGCGTGTTCAAGCGCCTCAAGTGCGCTTACGCATGCGAACTGTGAGAAGCGGTCGAGCCGTCTCGATTCCTTGCGGCCCAGTATTGGGGCGGCGTTGAAGTCGTCGACCTCTGCTGCGATTCGGGTCTCGAATCCTTCGGCGTTGAAGGCCGAGATGTAGTCCACGCCCGACCTTCCCCTGATGAGGTTGTCCCATGTTGTTTTTCGGTCAAGGCCCAGCGGGGTTATTAGCCCGATGCCGGTAACAACGACGCGTCTAGTCATATGGCGTTGGCTCTTTCGGGAGGGTGTGTGGCGCGGGCTTGAGAGTGCCAGCGGCGCCGGTCTGCGAGAATTTCGCTTGCCTTGTGCGAGTCAGATTATAACAATGACGGAGTAACGCAACGGGAGGCCGGATTTTCGATGCCGCAGGAAACAACATTCGAACCGGGCCAAGCGTCGGTTGAGCGGCCCACGTTCAGGATCGAAACGCACGGCTGCAAGCTGAACATGGCGGACAGCCAGAAGCTTGCGGGCGACTTTCTGGCTGCCGGATTCCGTGCGGCCGGGCCGGGCGACCTTCCAAGCGTGTTCGTCCTGAACTCTTGCACCGTGACCTCCACCGCCGACAAGAAGGCTAGGAGGGCGGTGTCTTATGCGCGGCGGCGATATCCGTCGGCTCTCGTCGTAGCGTCGGGCTGCTACCCGGAACGGGACCGCGATGCGTTTGAGGAGTCGGGCGCTGCGGACCTCGTTGTGGGGAACCGTGAGAAGGATGAGCTGGCGGGCATGGTGGCGGGAATAATAGGCTTGCCGTCGCCTCTTGGCGTATCGCCTGTAGACCGCATCGAGTCGTTGCGCTCGGTCGGCAGGTCGAGGGCTTCGGTCAAGATCCAGGAAGGTTGCGACCAGGTGTGCGCGTATTGCATCGTCCCGAAGGTGCGTGGCCGGGAGCGTAGCGTACCGCCTGAGACGATCGTCGCCCAGGTAGACGAATTGGCCGCCGGGGGCTGTGCAGAAGTTGTGCTGACGGGGACTCAGCTGGGTTCGTACGGCTTCGACCTGCCGGACGCGAACCTGCCGAAACTGCTTAGGGAGGTACTGGCAAAGACCGGCATCCCGCGGCTACGGGTCTCTTCGCTACAGCCGTTGGAGGTGACTGAGGAGCTGCTCGACGTGTGGACGTCTTCCCAGGGAGCGGGACGGCTGTGCCCGCACTTTCACATGCCGTTGCAGAGCGGGAGCGATACGATTTTGCGGCGGATGCGCAGGCGTTATACGCCGGATGAATACGAGGAGTCGGTCCGCAGGGTGCGGAAGGCGGTACCGGGTGCGTCGATAACGACCGACGTCATATGCGGGTTTCCGGGGGAGACGGAGCGGGATCACGCTGCGACACTGGCGTTGATGCGCAGGGTGGGTTTCGCCGCGGCGCACGTCTTTCCATACTCCGGCCGGCCGGGCACCAGCGCGGCGCACTTCAGGGATAGCGTTGACGGGGCGACAAAGTCGAGACGGGCGTCGGAGGCGAGGCGCGTGGCCGCGGTGACCGCCGCGGACTACCGTCGGCGGGCTTTCGGCGAGCTGAGGACGGCGCTGTGGGAAGGGGAGGGGGGAGAGTCGGGTCTGACGGAGGATTATCTGAGGGTTAGGCGGGCTGCAGGGGTTTCCGCCGCGAACGGGGGAGGGTTTGAGAGGGTTAGGATCGTTGGGTTTGATGGGGGGGTGGTTTTGGTAGAGACGGGGGGGCTGAAGGGTTCTGTTGCATTTTGTAGGTAGGCAGTGCGGGAAGGAGGATTGAATGCCAACTTTCATCGATAAGATGATGGCTGAGGCTGAGGCGGCGGCTATGCCTGAGATTCATGAAGTCTTGCCGCCAGCCCCGGCGAACATGAAGCACGATGAGATGAAGGAACGAATCCTGGATGAGTACTTTCGCTTGCCGCCACTCAAGTGCAGGTTCTGCAAGTATGAGAGCGCGCTTCCCACGCGATCAGTGGAACGCGTAGTTACAGAGCATAGACATGGGCGCTTCAGGGCGGATATCGCGGCACTTGACGGCCAAGGTCAGATTTTGGGTGTGGTTGAGGTCGTGTACACGTGCCTGCCATCTGAGCGGACGCTCTCTGAGCAGTCGGCGCTGCCAGCGGCTTTCTACGTTACTGCCGATTCGCTCGACAGCGGGTTTGAAGGGTACTGCTCGCCTTACTGCTGGACGAATCGGGGCAACGTCAACTCTTGTCCCCTGCTAGACGGTTGCACTTGGCGAGAAGGTGTGACAGACCATCGCCAGTCTGTTCAGACTGCGGCCGGCACTACGTCACCCTTGAGTTTCAGGACCGGCTCCACGACTGGGAGAATCCGGGCGAAGAAGTTTGCATTTTCTGCGCTGCCAAGCGCAAGGGCGGACAGTGGCACGCGCCGTTTGCACCCGCCCTTGTTGACCCTGTATCAGCGTTCCCTTGGGCAGACGCCGACGTCTTGAGTCTGTTCTTAGCGTTCCATAACGCGGAATTTCAAGCGATGGTGTGGGGGAATAGGATTCTTGAACCGGGAGAGGCTCGGAAGTCCGAAATTGAGACGACGGAGCGCCTAGACAAGGTGGAGGCGCACTCGATCAGGGAGACTGGGATAGAGGCCAAAAGTTGCTTGTAGCCATCGGCGCGCCTAGGTGGATGCACGTGCGCGGCCCCAGACTCTTTGCATGGAACCCCGACAACTGCGCGCGGACTGCAAAATGCTGGCAACGCCTGCGAGAACATCGTCTCAGTCGCCTTCCGGCATCACTCCAAGACGCGGTTGCCGCACGTCCTAACTTGCAAAATGCAACAGAACCCACTGAAGGGTCTCGGTAGGGCGGGGGCCGGGGGAGGGCGGCCACAAGGGATCGCCCCTACGGAGAAGGGTCTCGGTAGGGGCGGGCCGGTCTTGCTGCGCGTAGCGGTGTCCCTAGTGGGCGCCTGGTGGGGACGCGGGGGGAACGCCGTCCACCACGGCGCGCGACGCCACCCACGCGCCGACGGATTCCCGATCGGGATCGGGAATGACAGTTGGGGTTGGGGGGGTTATGGCGCGCGCGTTGGTGGTCGCGCGTGCCCCGCCGTGCCCCGCCCCTCTGGATTCCCGTTTGCAGGGGAATGACGGAAAGTGGTTGGTGGGTGGCGTCGCGCGTTGTGGTGGTCGACGTTGCCCCCCGCCGGGCCCGGGCAGGCGCCCACGAGGGATCGCCCCTACGGGGGCGGGCGGCCACAAGGGATCGCCCCTACGGTTCGTGTGGCAAGGGATCGCCTCTACGATGCGTGCCGGGGGATGGGCGTGCGGGTTGTGTCGGGGACGGCCGTACGATTCCCGTTTTTACGGGAATGACGGCGTGGTTGATGGCGTCGCGCGTGTTGGTGGGCGACGATTTCCCCCCGCCGGGCCCCGCCAGGCGCCCACGAGGGATCGCCCCTACGGAGGAGGGCGGCCACAAGGGATCGCCCCTACGGTTCGTGTGGCAAGGGATCGCCTCTACGATGCGTGCCGGGGGATGGGCGTGCGGGTTGTGTCGGGGAGGGCCGTACGATTCCCGTTTGCAGGGGAATGACGGCGTGGTGGGTGAATGGCGCGCGTTGTGGCGGCGACGCGCGCGAGGGAAGACCTGGAGCGTACGGCCCCGACAGTCATGGCACTTCGTGGCGGCGACGCGCGCGAGGGAAGACCCCCATCTCAATCTTCCCCCGCAGACGAGACCTTTGCATAAATGTCTCGCGACCCTCTACAGACCTCCAATTTTTTGATGGACGAAGATGAGAATCGGGGTAATTAGGTCGGCTCTGAGTGGGCAACTGGGATTTATGCAAAGGTCTCGCAGACGGGGGGAGAGGTAGGAGTGGATGCCCCTGCGGGGCGCGTTCTTGTTGGGCGCGCGTTGTTGGCAGCGTCGCGCGTGTTGGTGGGCGACGATTTCCCCCCGCCGTGCCCCGCCAGGCGCCCACGAGGGATCGCCCCTACGGGGGCGGGCGGCCACAAGGGATCGCCCCTACGGAGGAGGGCGGCCACAAGGGATCGCCCCTACGGAGGAGGGCGGCCACGAGGGATCGCCCCTACGGGGGCGGGCGGCCACAAGGGATCGCCCCTACGGAGGAGGGCGGCCACAAGGGATCGCCCCTACGGAGGAGGGCGGCCACGAGGGATCGCCCCTACGGGGGCGGGCGGCCACAAGGGATCGCCCCTACGGGGGCGGGCGGCCACAAGGGATCGCCCCTACGGATCTGTCGGAACACACGCCTCTACGGGTAGGGGCGCCCTTGCGGCAGGTGGGCTTGTGAGATGGGCATGGGCTTGCGCATTGGGGCAGTAGGGTAAGAGTAGGTCGGTAGGTGTGCAGATAAAGGAAGAGGCCGCTTCTGGGGGGAAGCGGCCTCCTGGGTTGCGCTGGGGCTTTTGGGTTGTGGTGGGCCCTTGGTTGGTGGTTGTGGTTAGACGGTTGGGACGGATTTGAGGGTGAGCTTGTTCTTTCTGCGCTCGAGGTAGCCGGCCCATTCTCCGTAGCCGTGTGCGAAGACGAGGAGCCATCCTTCCCGTTCGAGGCGGTCCAGGAGCAATCTCTTGACCTCCAGGGTCTGGTCGGGATAGCGGTCGAAGGAGGTGATGTAGGGCAGTGGTAGGTGGTTGGGAGTTGGGATGAGGTCTGACAGGTATGCGAGCCTTTCGCTTCCGGCGTCTACGAGGACGATCTGGTGTCCGTTGGAGTATCCGTTGGTCACGATTGCCTGTACACCGGGGGCGATCTCGTGGTTACCCTGGATGAAGTCAACCACGCCGCGTTCTTCGAGTACCTTGAGGTGGTCGACGCCGACGTGTCCGTACATGGGCTTGGACCGTTCGCTGGGGTCGAACGCTTCGTCCCATGCGTCCTTCTGTACTAGGTACCGTGCCTTTGGGAATGTGGGCACGATTGTGCCGTCTCGGTCGAGGCATGTGGCTCCGCCGCTGTGTTCGAAGTGCAGTTGGGTGAGGACCACGAGGTCTACGTCCCTGGGCGGAACGCCGATGGAGCGGAGGTTTCCGAGTAGTTTGCTGGACTTGTGGCCGAACATTTCCCGTGCGACTTCTGGGTTCTTGGAGCCGATGCCGGCGTCTACGAGTATGTTGCGGCCGCCGGCGGTTATGAGAAGGCAGTTGATGCCCAGGCGGACTCGGTTCTTGCGGTCGGGCTTTGCGCTCTGCTCCCAGACTACTTTGGGCACTTGTCCGAAGACCGTGCCTCCGTCGAGGAGGTATGACCCGTCGCTGACCACTCTGACTACTAGGTTGTTGCTGTTCATTCTCTGCCCCCTTTATTTGGATTCGGGCTTGGCCTGGCAGAGGCCGTCTCCGATTTGAGTTCCTGGCTTTCCCTGCTTGGCTGGTTCACAGGGGCCACCGTTGCGAGCGCCTCGACCGGATGTTTGTTGGCGCTCCGTTTTTTTCCCGCATTCCGGAGCGAAGGCTTCGGTTGTCCGGGTTTCTGGGTATTCGACGTTACCGATGGTCTTGAGAACGATGGTAGGTACGTTCGTACTCAGTCTAGTACGAATTTTTAACAAGTTCAAGACTTAATTTAAGGTATGTTCAGAACTCGCCGCCGGATATTTCCCAGTTCGAATCTCCCCGGAAAAGGTATCTGGGCGGTACGAATCAGGCGGCGCCACTACAATGCCCGGCAAGAGACGACGAGCAGCCGAACGTACGACCGGCGCCGCGCGATGCGGCATGGTCGGCGGGGCCGCCCATGGGGTCCCGGCATCACACTCGGCGGAGGTATGGACAGTTGGAGATCAACGTAGCCATTGGAGACCTGGCCGGGCGCGAGACCCCGGCCGTCATAGTGAACCTCTTCGAAGGGGTGAAGAGGCCGGGAGGAGCCACCGGCGCCGTGGACCGCGCGCTTGGCGGCTTGGTATCGGAGTTGATCTCGGCAGGGGAGATCACCGGTCGGTTTGGAGAGACGACCCTTATTCACACGCCGAGCGCCGCTTATCGGTCCTTTGGCCCTTCCCGCGTGCTTGTGGCGGGCCTGGGCAAGTCCGGCGACTTCGGGCTGGACAAGGTGAGAAGGGTTACAGCGACCTCGCTGCGCCGTCTGCGTAGCGCGTCGGTCGGTAGCGCGACCAGCATAGTGCACGGCGCCGGTATCGGCGGTTTGGACGCGGGGGAGAGCGCGGAGGCGATCGCCGAGGGGGCGGTTCTCGGCCTCTACAGGTTCGACAAGTACAAGTCGAAGCCGCCGGACGTGTCCGGCAAGTCACTTGATTCGCTGACGATCATCGACATCGACTCCGCCAATCAAGCGGCGCTGGAAGCGGGCGTGCGACGCGGCTTGGCGTACGCCGGGGCTGCGACTGCGGCGCGCGACATGGTGAACGAGCCTGCGAACATGTTTCCGCCTGTGAAGATGGCGGAAACGGCGCTTTCCATGGCCGGCGCGTCGGGCGTTGAGTGCGAGGTCTTGGAGAAGGCCGAATTGGAAGAGTTGGGGATGGGGGCGTACCTGGGGGTTGCGGCTGGAAGCGACCAGCCGCCTAAGTTCATCCATCTCCGGCTGCTGGGCGACCCTGGCAATCCGTCGAACAATCTTTGGCTGATAGGGAAGGGGATAACGTTCGACACGGGTGGGATATCGTTGAAGCCTGCCTTCCGCATGGGTGAGATGAAGGGGGACATGGCGGGAGGCGCGGCGGTCATCGGCGCCATAACGGCTCTGGCGTCTCTGAAGCCCCGTCTCAACGTGCACGCGGTGGTGGCGGCCACGGAGAACATGCCGGGCGGTTCTGCGCAGAGGCCGGGTGACGTGGTGCGGGCGATGAACGGGAAGTACATCGAGGTGGACAACACGGACGCTGAGGGCCGTCTTACGCTTGCGGACGCCATCTCATACGCCCTCTCGAAGGGCGCCGGGCGGATCGTGGACGTGGCGACGCTCACCGGGGCGGCGTCTATCGCGCTGGGAAAGGGTCAGAGCGCGGTATTCGGCAACGACGACGGTCTTGCGGCGGCCGTCATTGCAGCGGGGGAGCGCCGGGGGGAGCCCATGTGGCGTCTTCCGCTGGATGAGACTTCGAAGCGGCAGAACAAGTCGAAGGTGGCTGACATAAAGAACACCGGCGGCCGTCCTGCGGGCTCGATCACTGCGGCGCACTTCATAGCGGAGTTTGCGGGCGAGACGCCATGGGTGCACGTGGACATCGCGGCTACGAGCATGGCCTCGTCGGCCAACGGGGTGAATGCGGAGGGAGCCACGGGCGTGCTTGCGAGGTCGCTAGTGCAGTTGGCGGAGGATCTGGGTTCAAAGTGAGCTAAGGAGTCCGCCCGGCGGCCGGTTGCAGGCCTCTTTGCAGGTCAGACTGCTAGAGGACCGCAGCCGGCGGAGCCGGGTGAGGGAGAGACGACAATTGGCAGAACAGAACATGACGCCGGTGGAGGTTGACGACGACGTACTCCACAGGTTCCGCACGGTGCCGGTGGCGACTGTGTGGGCGGCCGTAGCGAACCGCCTTGGAGTTCCGCTTCCGTTCATGGAGGGCGTCATTAGCTACAGCCTCGGCGAACGGCTGGCGGGCAGGGCGCGGACGCTCAGGTTCCTGCCGCCTCGCGTGGACATTTCGGCCGAGACGAAGCGGGGCGCGGACTCTCCGGAGTACCGCGCGATGGCCCGTTGCGGCCCCGGGGACGTGCTTGTTGCGGACATCATGGGGAAGGCTAGAGCCGCCATTGGCGGGGACGTGAAGCTGCTGCAACTCCAGATGAACAGGGCGGAGGGACTGGTTACGGACGGGGCGATAAGGGACCTCGGCGTGCTGAGGGACGAGGGTTACGGCTTGATCGTCTACGCCGGCGGTCGGACGCCGTATGGCGGCCTGCCGTGGGCTGAGCCGGCGGAGGAGAACGTCGATATCCAGTGCGGCGGCGCGCTGGTTCGGCCGGGCGACGTTATCGTGGGCGATGACGACGGTGTGGTGGTGGTTCCTTCGTGGTATGCGGAGGAGTGTCTTGAGTGGGTGGAGGAGACGGAGGGCGTGGAGAGTTACATCAAGGGCAAGATCAGGGGTGAGAACGCAAGGCCGGGCAAGTACTATCCTCCGACGGAGGAGATGCGTGAAGAGTACCGGCGGTTCCTGCTCGGCGGCTGATGCGTTGGTCAGGACCGGACTGAGGAGAGGCTGAACAATGTCAATCGAACCCAAGGCTCACGTCGACGACGTTCTGCTGGCGCGTTTCATGAATGTGACTTCTGCGACCTGCTACAGCGCGATGTTCAGGATGGGCATCGAGGCGCCGCCCGGTGGGTATGAGGAGGCGTCGTGGCAGAACTGCTACATGCACGGGGTGCTTCCGATGACGCGCGGTCGCAAGATTGCGGCGAGGGCGCGCACGCTGCGGTTCATTCCGCCGCGTCCTGACCTGCTGGAGATGACACGCAAAGGGGAGTTTTCGCCTGAGTATGAGGCGATGGCTACGTGCGGACCGGGGGACGTGTTGGTGGTAGACGGCAACCGGGACACCAGTTGCACCATCTTGGGAAACGTCAAGACCCGGCACTTGTGGATGAACAAGGCGGAGGGCGTGGTCACGGACGCGGCGATGAGGGACGTGGACCAGATTCGCAAGGACTATGGCTTGGCGGTGTTCGCAGGAGCGCGTCTTCCGACGGTGAACCGGCCTGGGATCGAGGCTTATGAGGCCAACGTGCCGGTTGGGTGCGGCGGTGCGCTCGTGATGCCGGGCGACCTGATAGTTGCGGACGATGACGGGGTTGTGGTGATACCGTGCCAGCTGGCCGGCGAGGTGATCGAGTGGATCGAGGAGCACGAGCGCGTGGAGGGTTTCATCATGGGCCTGATGGACGAGGAGAATGCGGCGCCTGGTCGGTACTATCCGCCGTCGGACGAGACGAAGCAGCGCTATCGTGATTGGGTCGCTGCGGGGCAGGGCGGGTCGCGATAGGGTGCAAATTCGGTTTGATTGCGACCCCTCCAGGCGCTAGTCTCAATAGATGCGCTTGGTGGGCGTAGTGTAGTGGTTAACACGTCAGGTTGTGGCCCTGAAGATCGAGGGTTCGAGTCCCTCCGCTCACCCCAGCCCCCAGTGATGGTGTGAATTTGCTGGGCGCGGCTGCCGCGCTCAAGCAATTCCGGCGTGCGCCCGTAGCTCAGGGGACAGAGCATCTGGCTTCGAACCAGAGGGTCGGGGGTTCGAATCCCTCCGGGCGTGCCAGATTTGTTTTTAGTTTTTAGTTGTGTGTGGGTTGCGCGTGTTTTGGTGGCGTAGGGCGCGCGCAAGGGACGGTCATACGGTCTCATCTCCTGCAGGTAAGACGCCGCTGCGTCGCGCGTGTTGGCGGCGTCGCGCGTTGTGGTGTGCGACGTTGCCCGGCCCCGTTCCCCGCCAGGCGCCCACAAGGGAGCGCCCCTACGGTTCGTGTCGGGGGCGGCCCGTACGGTTCCATCCCCTGCGGGGAAGACGTATCTGCGTCGCGCGGTTCGTGGCGTCGCGCGTGGTTTGTGGGCGACGTTGCCCGGCCCCGTTCCCCGCCAGGCGCCCACAAGGGAGCGCCCCTACGGTTTGTGTCGGGAGCGCCCACAAGGGAGCGCCCCTACGGTTCGTGTCGGGGGCGCCCACAAGGGACGCCCCTACGGTTTGTTTCGGATGGCGCCCCGTACGGTTTGTTTCGGATGGGTGCCCGTACGGTTTGTTTCGGATGGGTGCCCGTACGGTTTGTTTCGGATGGGTGCCCGTACGGTTTGTTTCGGATGGGTGCCCGTACGGGTTTGTGCCGGGGGATGGCCGTACGGGTTCGTGTCGGGGGCGGCCGTACGGGTTTGTGCCGGAGGATGGCCGTACGGTTCCATCCCCTGCGGGGAAGACGTATCTGCGTCGCGCGGTTCGTGGCGTCGCGCGTGTTGGTGGGCGACGTTGCCCGGCCCCGTTCCCCGCCAGGCGCCCACAAGGGAGCGCCCCTACGGTTCGTGTCGGGAGCGCCCACAAGGGACGCCCCTACGGTTTGTTTCGGATGGGCGCCCCGTACGGTTTGTTTCGGATGGGTGCCCGTACGGTTCGTGTCGGGGGCGGCCGTACGGGTTTGTGCCGGGAGATGGCCGTACGGTTCTATCCCCTGCGGGGAAGATGTCTCTGCGTCGAGCGTGTTGGTGGCGTCGCGCGGGAAGACCCCCATCTCAATCTTCCCCCGCGGACGGGGGAAGAGGTGGGAGGGGGACGCCCCCCTGCGGGGTGCGTCCAGTCTTCAGACACTCAAGGTCTATCTGGATGAGGTGGGAGGGGAGGCCCCCTGCTGGGCGCGTCCAGTGGGTTCCCGTTTTCACGGGAATCTATTTTCATAACAATGACGGAGGTGGCGGCGGGGATGACGGGGGGTTATTTGAGTTTGACGGCGGTGCCGAATGCTAGGATTTCGGCTGCGCCGTTGGCTACTCCGGCGGTTGTGTAGCGGAGTCCGACGACTGCGTCGGCTCCCATGGAAGAGGCTTCAGAGATCATGCGCTGCGTGGCCTGCTCCCTGCTTTCCTGCATGAGTTGCGAGTATTCGCTCAGTTCGCCGCCCACGATGTTCTTGAGACCGGCCATGAAGTCCCGTCCGATGTTCCGCGCCCTCACGGCGTTGCCCCTGACGAGCCCTACGGCTTCGGCTATTTCCATGCCCGGCACATCCTCGGTTGTTACTACTATCACGGCTTTCTCCTCAAGATTGACGGCGGCTCTCCCGCTGATTGCGGATTGTATTGGACGATATCGCTGTTGGGAAATGGGCGGCGTTTACTTGGCGGCTCTGATGGAGAACATCTGTGGGAAGGAGTCGTTGCGTTCAGGAAAGCGCCAGAGGCCGTCCTCGTGTCTCTCCATGATGGGGAAGCGCTGGTAGTTGCAGAAGGGGAACTCGTGTAGGAATTCGATCCTGAGACCGGCTGTTGCGAGGGCGGTTACGATCTCTCCGATGCCGTGGCGCCATTCGTAGTGGGGGGTCTCGATTACTCCGCCGGTGTAACTCGGCACCCCGCCTTGGAAGAATTCACGGCCATGGAAGTACGGTGTCACCGGCTGCATTTCGCCCTCTTCCGAGGCCTCGAACGGGTTCAGGAAGGGGTGGTGTTCCAAGATGTAGAAGACTCCTCCCGGCTTGAGGTGGCGGGCTGCGACTTCGGCCCATCTATCGAGGTCCGGCATCCACACGAGTACGCCAGTAGATGTAAACACAACGTCAAAACGCTCGTCGAGCGCGCCGGAGAGGCCGTAGACGTCGGAGCATATGAACCTGGCGTTCAGTCCCAGCTCGTCGTTCAGGGAGCGCGCCAGGTCGATTGCCGCGTCGGAGAAGTCGACGCCGGTGGCTTGTGCTCCCAGCCGCGCCCATGACATGGTGTCCATCCCGAAGTGGCACTGTAGGTGGAGGAGGGTCTTGCCGGACACGTCGCCTACTTCCCGCCGTTCAATTTCGCCCAGCGTTATCCGTCCGGCCTTGAAGCTTGCGACGTCGTAGAAGCCGGATGCTGCGTGGACCGGAGTCCTCTCGTTCCAGTTGGCCCGGTTGACCTGTAGTTCTTTCTTCATGCGTTCCCCGTGCGCTCTGCGCTCTGCGCTGAACTCTCCCTGCATGGCTCTTCCGTTATACACTGCGGGCGGCGGACATTATCAGCTCCGCCACTTGGACTCCGCTAACAAAGAGGAGGGACTAGAGATGGAAGATGGAATCAAGTACATAAAGGCGCTTGTGGCGGCGACTGCGGTCATCCTGGCCGGAGTCTTTCTTCAGCAGCTTGTGGCGCTTCTCGCCCCAGGCGGGGCCGACGTACCGGAGATCATTGCGTCGGGTTCGTTGTTTTTGATTCTGGCGGTCGTGGTGTCCTTGGCGGTTTTGGCGTTGCCGTTCTTGCAGAAGGGCGATTGAGGCGCGGGGGAGGGCGGCCACAAGGGATCGCCCTGACGGAGGAGGGCGGGTGGTTTATGTTGCGAGGGTCTTTTTGTGGCCTGGGTGGCCTGGTGCGCCGTAGAGGGCGCAGCCGGTGCAGGAGCGGACGATTCCGCAGGGTGCAGCCGCAGTCGCTTGTAAAGGCGTAAGCGCGGCCGCTTGTAGAGGCGCAGTCGCTCGTGCAGTCGCAGTCGCTCGTGTAGGCGTTGGCGCTCGTGCAGTCGCAGTCGCTTGTAAGGGTGTTGGCGGAGGGGCGGTGTGCGATTCTGAGGGATGGTGGCCGGGGTGTTCGGGCCTGAATGGCTTGCCTTCTTCGAACATTTCCATGCGGAGTTGGCCGGCTCTTTCCGGGCGGTGTCCGGCGAACCATAGGAAGGGCCATGCTCGTTTTCGGACTACGCCAATGGTTTGCAGGTCTCGCCAGGAATCTATCTTGTGCCTGCGGCGGAGGTTTAGGATTCGCTCGACGGAGGTGGGGCCGATTCCGGGCGTCCTCAGCAGCCGCTCTCTGTCGGCTCGATTCACGTCTACTGGGAAGACGTCGAGGTTTTCGAGGGCTATTGCGGTCTTGGGGTCCTGTTCCAGCGACAGGAACCCGCTTTCGTTGAACGCGAGTCCAATCTCGTCGTCTTCAAAGCCGTAGACCCGCTTTAGCCAGTCCACTTGGTATAGCCGGTGTTCGCGCATCAGCGGGGTGGGCTCGTGGTCTTCCAGCGGGGTGTGCCGTACGGGCCGGAATGCTGCGTAGTAGACGCGCTTTAGGTTCCAGTCGGAGTAGAGCTGTCCGATGCGCCGGAAAATGTCTAGGTCGCTCTCGTCTGCGGCTCCGACGACCAGTTGCGTGGCCTGTCCGACGGCTCCTCCGGTTGTTTCCTGAGTGAGGTCGTGAATCCATCGCATGGGGGCCATGATGTCCCTCACGAGTTCCTTCATCTTGCTGAGTCGCTGCATGTGTCGCACGGTGGGAGTTTCGAGGTTCACGGATAGGCGGGTTCCGAGCCGGTGTGCGGCCTCGACGTACTCGTAGTCGGTGCCCGGCATGACCTTCACGTGGATGTATCCTCGGTATCCGTACCGCTTTCGGATCGTCTCGACCACCTGGACGAGTCGCTCGGTGGTCTTGGAGCCTGTGCCTGCGACTCCTGAGCTGAGGAATAGTCCGTCGACGGTGTGCCTTTCGGCGAGGTCCATGAATGTGCGGGCGAGTTCGTCTACCTTGAATGCGAAGCGGCGTCGCGGCACCCAGTGGCTGTTGGGGCAGAAGTGGCAGTCCATCTTGCAGAAGTCTGTGAACATGACGCGCATTAGGTTTATGCGCTTTCCGTTCGGCATGGCGGCCCGGTAGACTCCGGGGCCGGGGTTGTTGCGGGGTATGGAGTATGGCGCGGGTCGTTCCTTGACGGACAAGGAGGCGCCTGTTTGTTCTCTGGTCAAGATGTCGTCTGTGGCCATGGAGCCGAGGGCCTGTAGTTTTTCGAACCTGTCCGGTACGCGTCTGGTTGGCACGGGGATATCCTTTGGCGGGCTAGTTGCGTGAACATATGTTCTATATCATTGGCGTGGGTATTTCCAAATGTGGGTGTCGCAGGGGGGTGGGGGTGGATGGCGCGCGTTGTGGTGGGCGACGATTCCCCCCGCCGTGCCCCGCCAGGCGGCCACAAGGGATCGCCCCTACGGTTCTTGTCTGGGAGGCCCTGCGGGGGGCGGCCACAAGGGATCGCCCCTACGGTTCCTGTCGGGGGATGGCCCTGCGGTTCTTGTCGGGGGATGGCCCTGCGGGGGGCGGCCACAAGGGATCGCCCCTACGGTTCTTGTCGGGGGACGGCCCTGCGGGGGGCGGCCACAAGGGATCGCCCCTACGGTTCTTGTCGGGGGACGGCCCTGCGGAGGGCGGCCACAAGGGATCGCCCCTACGGTTCTTGTCGGGGGACGGCCCTGCGGGGGGCGGCCACAAGGGATCGCCCCTACGGGTGGGCGGCCACAGGGGATCGGCCCTGCGGTTCTTGTCGGGGGATGGCCCTGCGGGGGGCGGCCACAAGGGATCGCCCCTACGGTTCTTGTCAGGGGATGGCCCTGCGGGGGGCGGCCACAAGGGATCGCCCCTACGGTTCTTGTCGGGGAGGCCCTGCGGGGGGCGGCCACAAGGGATCGCCCCTACGGTTCTTGTCGGGGGATGGCCGTACGGTTCTTGTCGGGGGACGGCCCTGCGGGGGGCGGCCACAAGGGATCGCCCCTACGGTTCTTGTCGGGGAGGCCCCCTACGGTTCTTGTCGGGGGATGGCCGTGCGGTTCCTGTTGGGGGATGGCCCTGTGGGTGGTGGGTGGGCGTGGGGGGGTTAGATGACGGTTATGGTGTGGGCGGTGATGGCGTTGTGGTCGATGTTTCTGCCTAGGCCGGGGGCGGTTGGGGGGTACATGTAGCCGCCCTCTATGCGCGTGGTGTCTTTGATCAGGTCGGAGAATGCGGTCTGGTGCGTTGGCGGGGTTGAGAGGGGTTCGCCGGCGTGCTCCCACCAGTCGTCGTTTCGGACGGCTGCGACTACGTGGGGATTTCCGCCGTGGCATCCGACTCCGAACATGTCGCATAGGTTGGCGAGCTTGAGCTGGCCGGTTATGCCGAGTCCTCGCTGGCGGACGATGTCGACGGCTCCGGCGGTGAGGTAGGGGACGACGAGGTAGGGGTGGCCCTCGATGGACTCCAGTGCGAGCACCGGCAGGTCGAGGGTATCGGACAGCCTCTTGAGGCCGTGTATATCGACCTCCTGTAGCGGCTCCTCGATCCACAGGTAGTTGAGGTCTTCAAGGGCTCGTCCAACGAAGATTGCGTCGTCTACGGTGTACTGCTGGACGGGGTCGTGCATCAGGTGGAAGTCGTCGCCGACGAGGTCCCTGAGTTCCCGTGCGAGTGAGAGGTTGGTTTCGACTCCTAGCATCATGTGGTCCTTGAAGCCGAAGAATCCGTCCTCCTTTGCCTTTGCCGCGGCCTTTAGGTTCTCTTCAAAGGAGAGGGAGGTTACGACCTTGTATGCGGGTATGCGGTCTCTGAATCCTCCGATGAGCTTGTGTACGGGCAGGGCGGCGTGGAGTCCGGCGAGGTCCCAGAGCAGTTCGTCGATCAGTTCGATGGGTGCGGTTGACGGCATGTGGAAGTATCGCCTTGCCATCCACAGCTTGTGCCACATCCGCTCTCGGTCGAATGCGTTTTCCCCGATCAGTTCTCCGCTCCACTGGGTCTTGAAGGCGTGAGCTTCCCACTCGGCGTGTTCTTTTCCCCAGCTTATGGTGAGCATTCCCAGGGTTTCGATGTTGGCGTCGGTCCTGATCCTGAGTACGGCCCCGTATGCGGGACGCGGGTCGAGCCTTAGGGTTTCGTACTTGAAGGGTTCGTGTCCGAAGCGTGCGCGGTGGGCTCCGGGGTACTCCATCATGTTTCGTATCGGCCGCCACACTGGGGCTATCGGCTCGCTCTCGATAATGTCGATTCTCAGTTCTTCGATTTTCACTTGTCCGTTTCCCTTACTTTTGCGGCCGCCGTGGCCTTGCCGTCATTTGCCTGCGCCAGAGCGGGCCATTACGGGATAAGATTCCCCGCTGGACGGGAGAATACCGTTCTTCGCCTTCAAAATCCGCAGAGGACAGAAATGTATCCTAGCAACGTACGAATGAAAATCAGGGAAAACGCCCTGATCCTTGGCACTGCGATGTTCACGAGAGAGGCGCACGTGGCCGCCTCGATCTACCAGACAGGCGCGGACTGGGTGTGGATAGACCAGGAGCACTCGCCTTGGGGCACGGAGTCGGTCGGGACGATCGCGGTGCAGGGGAGGCAGGCGGGGTGCGCGCCGGTGATACGGGTTGCGTGGAACGACCCCGGTCTGATCAAGAAGGCTTACGACGTGGGGGCGGTGGGCGTAATGGTGCCGCAGGTCGACGGGCCGGAGGCGGCTGCTCGTGCAATCGACTACGCCAAGTACCCTCCGATCGGGAACCGCGGGATAGCGCCGTGGTTTGCGGCGATGATGGGGATCGACGCCAACGAGGTGATAAGGAACGCCAACGACGAAACGTTGCTCATCCTGCAAATGGAGAGCGTGGAGGCGTACGAACGTCTGGACGAGACTCTGAAGTTGGAGCACTTTGAGGTGTTGCTGGTGGGGCCGTCGGATCTTTCGGCGTCGCTGGGGGTGCCTGGTCAGTTGCACCACAGCAAGACGGAGAACGTGATGATCGACGTGGCGGAGCGAATGAAGGGTACCGGCAAGGCGCTGGCCACGACCTTCACCGATCCTGAGCAATGCCGCCGTTGGATTTCGGCCGGTTACCGGATGATGAACGTGTCATCGACGCTGGCGCTCGGCACGGAGCGGACGGCGAGGATATTTGCCGAGCTGCGGGAAGAGTTCGGCTAGGGATTGAAAGTGAGCGGGTTAGGATAGGGCAGACTTGGGTCGGCATGGGCTGAGCGATATGCAGAGCCATGCGGCGCCCCTGCCGGCAGCCTGCGGGAGTATGAAGATTGCTTGAGAGATTTCACGTTCCGGCCGACATTGCGGTGCGGGTGGACCACGAGAAGATGCGTGTCACCCTGGAGGCGATCTTCGGGCGCATGGGGATGAGCGAGGCCGATGCGGCGCAGTCGGCGGACGTTCTGGTGTACGCCGACCTTAGGGGCATCGAGTCTCACGGCGTCTCAAACATGATGCGGGCCTACGTCAAGATGTTCGGCGATGGGGTTATCAACCCGCGGCCGCACGTGAAGACGCTGCGTGAGTCCGCCGCAGTTGCGACGCTGGACAGCGACGGCGGCCTGGGCCTGGTCGTCGGGCCGCAGGCGATGAACATGGCGATAGAGAAGGCCAAGGCGGCTGGCGTCGGGGCGGTTTCGGTTGGGAATGCGCGTCACTTTGGGGCTGCGGCTTACCACGCACACATGGCCGTCGAGCACGACATGGTTGGCGTATCTATGACGATCGGCGGAACGGCTATGGCGCCCACGCACGGGGCCAAGGCGATGCTGGGCCTGAATCCCATCGCCGTAGCCGCGCCGGCGCGGGAAGAGGCGCCATTCATATTTGACGCATCGATGAGCGCCGTGGCCGGCAACAAGGTGCAACTTGCCAGGCGCCTCGGTGAGCCGCTCGCCCCTGGGTGGGTCGGCCGGCAGGATGGTACGCCGATCATGACGGAAACGGACCCCGAGGACGGCCAGTTGATGCTGCCGGTCGGAGGGACGCGTGAGGGAGGCTCGCACAAGGGCTATGGTCTCAGCGTGATGATCGACATATTGGCCGGCGTGCTGTCGGGCACCGGGCCGGGCCTGATGAGCGGGGTGAGCAGGGCGCACCACTTCGTAGCCTATGACATCGCCTCTTTTACGGACGTTGACGATTTCAAGGCCACCATGGACGAGTACATGCGCCGTCTGCGGGAGTGTCCTCCTGCTCCGGGGCAGGATCGTGTCGTCTACGCCGGCCTGCCGGAGGCTGAGGATGAGAAGGAGCGCCGGGCGAACGGCATTCCGTATCATCCTGAGGTGCTCGACTGGTTCGGCGACATTGCCGCGGAGCTGGACATCGAGTTGAATCTCAGTTGAGTTTCCGGGCTACTTGTACAGCCTTTCGTCCGGCGCCGATTCCGGCCAAGGGGCGCTGACGCCGGTCAATACACAGAGCGCAAGCCACATTCACCTGGAGGGCGACGCCATGCCGAAGAGAATCAACAGGGCCATAGAGCTGCTGGAAGCCGGTCAGCCCGCATTTCCCACGGGGTGCGGGCCACTCGATTACGAGAACGGCAAGCGCATGGCCAAGACTTGGGCGGACATCCTGCTGGTGGATTTCGAGCACGGGGCCTTCGACGTAGCGGGCCTGCATGATTTCATGAAGGGGCTGGTGGACGGCGGTCCGACGGACAGCGGGCACAGGACGCCCTGCGTCGTCTCTACCATCCCTTCCAATTGCCGCACGCGGGAAGAGGTGGTCTACAACCAATGGCAGATCAGGCAGGTACTGACTGCCGGCGTGCACGGCGTTCTCCACACGCATGCGCGGCAGGCGTCTGCGGTGCAGGCCTTCGTAGAAGGCTGCCGTTACGTCTGGCAGAGCCTGGGCGTGGGAAGTGGCCTGGGCGAGGGCCAGCGGGGCGGGGGAGGTCAGAGGACTCCCGCGGAGATCTGGGGACTCTCTCCGCAGGAGTACATGCAGCGGGCGGATCCGTGGCCCCTCAACCCCGAAGGCGAGTTGCTGCTGGGTCTCAAGATAGAGGACCGCGAAGGCATGGCCAACGCCGGTCAGATCACCGCGGTGCCCGGCATCGCGTTCGCCGAGTGGGGGCCGGGCGACATGGGCATGTCTCATGGATACGCCGACAGCCATGATCCTCCATATCCCGCCGACATGGACCTTGCAAGGGAGACGGTCAAGGCGGCGTGCGACAAGAACGGCGTGAAGTTCTACAGCTCATGGAACGACCCGACCAAGTCCGCCGGAGAGAACTACCATTTTCTTAAGGAGTGGGGCGTGGCGATTCCCGGCGGCGGCGGCGAAGAGGATGCAAGGGCCGGTCGTGAGGTCTACGGACGGAACATGTTCTTGCCGGCGTAGGACAAGTCCGGCCTCGTCGCGCTTGGCAACGCATCGAGTGGGCTTTCCTCAGCGTCGCGGGCCTTGCACAGCGCCGGTCATTCAGAGGTTTCGCTGAAGCTGGCGCCGCTCTTGGGGCCTGAGCCGGCCGGCCCAGAGACGAATTCACGGCCAGGAACCGGCAGACCGTTGACAGACACCCGACTTTGATAGACGGTATTAGCATGACCAGCGGAGTAGCAAGCGAATCGAGGCCTGCGGTAAGGCCCAATCTGGAGGCCGCCATAGAAGACCACGGCCTCCGTCTAACGCCCTCCAGGCGCAGAGTCATCGCGGCCATTGAGAGGCAGAACGAAGGCTTCACGGTTGAGCCTCTTTGCGAGCAGTTGAATGACGTTGGGAGGGCCACCGTGTACCGGACGATCAAGCATCTGCTGCAGGCGGGCGCACTGTGCAGGCTGATCATGCCGGACGGCACGCCGGGCTACAGCCTTGCGCGGGTGGAACATCACCACCACACCATGTGCGTAAAGTGCGGGACAGTGGGTGAATTCAGGGACTCCACGATCGAGCGCGCCCTACGCTCGATTGGACGTGAAATCCCCGACAAGATAGTGGGGCACCGGATGGAGGTCTACGTCGTCTGCGCAGGGTGCGACGACTGACTGCCCAGGATCTCGCCAGCGGAAATCTGATGGCGGGCTAAGGCTAAAATGATACGTAGTAGCAACAATGACGCAGTTGAGACTGCCCAGCGGGCTGCAGGTGATAAGTCCGGGCCGCCGCCGCTCGAGTTCCGGGACGTATATTTCTCATACCGTGCGGAACCGGCGCTGGAGAACATTTCGTTCGTCGTGCCGCACGGCGACTTCATGGCGATTATCGGTCCGAACGGCAGCGGCAAGACGACCCTCATGCGGCTGGCCCTAGGCCTGCTGAAACCCGACAGCGGCCAGGTCCTGCTGTACGGTCAGCCGCCGGACCGATTCACCGACTGGTCTCGCATTGGCTACGTTCCCCAAAAGGTGGACGGGCAGGACTCACGCTATCCGGCAACGGTAAGGGAGGTCGTCGGATACGGCCTCTACACCGGCATCGACCCCCTGGCTCCTTTTCGGCGCTCCCGACGGGAGAAGGTAGATGAT
Organism: Dehalococcoidia bacterium; assembly: GCA_963663555.2. Classification (GTDB taxonomy): domain Bacteria; phylum Chloroflexota; class Dehalococcoidia; order Lucifugimonadales; family Lucifugimonadaceae. The sequence goes on along the minus strand of CAXXNJ010000007.1, from coordinate 50,442 downwards.
GCGCTGGAGTTGGTCGGTCTCCAACGCCTTGCGGGCAAGCGGGCGTCGGACCTGTCGGTCGGGCAGCAGCAGCGGATGTTGATCGCCCGGGTGCTCGTCAAGGATACCCAGTTGCTTTTTCTTGACGAGCCGGTTGCGGGCGTGGACTCGGCCGGACAGGAGCAGTTCAGCATGTTGCTGCGCAGGCTGAACGAGGAACTGAATATATCGGTGGTGATCGTTTCGCATGACATCGGCGCAGTGATGCGTGAGGCCAAGAGCTGCGCCTGCATCAACTGCGAGCTGGTCTTTCACGGGCCGGTGCACCAGATCACGTCGCATGAGCTCTCACGACTGTATGGCTACCCGGTGGACGTCCTTGTACACGACGCCCTCCACGAGCACCGCTAGTCAAGAGAAGCTGCCCTGCCAATGCCCGAAGTATTCCAATACGACTTCATGCTGCGCTCCATGGCAGCCGCGGCGATGATAGGCGCGATTGCGCCGTCGTTCGGTCTGTTCCTGGTTCTCAGGAGACTCTCTCTAATAGCGGACTCCCTGGCCCACGTGGCGCTGGCGGGTGTGGCGATCGCACTGCTGGCGCGCGCCTATCCGCCTTACATCGCGCTAGTGTTCACCTCGGCCGCCGCCGTTGGGATCGAGCAACTCAGGGTGCGCCGAATGCTCCCCGGAGATGCTGCCTTGGCCGTGTTCCTCTACGGTTCCCTGGCAATTGCCGTGGTGATTATTTCACTGGCAGACGGGTTCAACGCCAACCTGTACGGTTACCTTTTCGGGAGCATCCTTACCGCAACCACCGGAGACCTGTGGCTGATAGGCGGGCTGCTCGTGGTCGTCGTCATTATCTTGACGCTGCTGTTCGGCGAGTTGGCGCAGGCCACTTACGACACACAGCTGGCGCGCATAAACGGCGTTCGCGTCAACCTCGTCAACCTGGCTCTGGCCCTTATCGCAGGAGCCACCATCACCGTGTCGATGCGGATAGTCGGCGTCCTACTGGTGGGCGCGCTAATAGTGATTCCCGTGCTGATAGCCCTGCGCATCACCACCGGCATGGCAAGGACACTGGTAGTCGCCGTCGTGGTGGGAGTGCTCGTCGGGGTCGGTGGAATCATAATCGCCTTCTATGCGGACGTAGCGGCCGGCGGGTCTGTAGTTCTCACGGGCGTTGGCCTGCTTGTGGTGGTGGAATTGACCGCCCTGGCAATGCGCAAGCTAGGCATCGGTAAGCGAGACAGAGAGATCTCGGAACTGCATCACCACGGGCGCGGCCACGGCCACGAACACAGCCACGATCACGACCACGACCAGGCGCCATCGACCGGCTAGAGCAGCCTGCGAGCAGGGAAGGGTAGCGGACCGCCAACATCCTTCAATCCGGCCACGGCAAGAAGGAGACGGCGGGCGGGACACCCTCGCTTTGCGAGAGGCGTTTTCTGGGCAACCTGGCGTAGCCGGCCCCGCGGATTTGCCGCACCGACCGGCCAAGCCGCGGGGCGGCGTCTTTCACGCTCCGCTCAATCCCGCCTGCGTCAAGCGCGGTCGGTTATCTCCACTATGGACGGGTCGCCCGATCCGATGATGAGGTTCTTCGCCCGGTCGTTCGCTCCAACGCACACCAGGTGGTATGCGCCTGCGTGCAGATGGCCGGGCAGCATCACCTTCTCCTGTTCAGACTCAGGCAGATCGTACAGCCATCGGTACTGGAATCGGACCTTGTCCGGCACGTTGAAGTGGCTCATCGGCTTGCTTGCGGGCACCTGTACGTGGTGGTGAAGGAACTCTTTAGCCGCCGCTTTGCTGAAACCACCCTTCGCTATCGGCTGCGCGTGCGCCGGAGCGACGAGTACCAGCGTTCCGCCGCCAGTGCGAATCTGCCCGGCAGACGTGCGGTCGTGTTCGCCTTGAAGGTCTGCGATGTATCCGCCACCTCGCGATATGCCGTTCGCGATGGACTTTAGCAGCCCGTCCGGCGTATCCACTCCCTGATTTCCGTGGTCGTGTTCACCGCCTGTGGGGAAGATGGTCACCGTGCTCTGTTCGGGCGTGAAGCCTTGCTCCACGTGCCAGGGTTCCCAGGGCGTATCCTCCTCGTTCTCTCCCACGCACAGGCTGAACTTGCGCGGCGTGCCGATAGTGTCCATGTCCAACACGCCCGGGTACCAGTGCCCTCCGTTCTTCAGCGTGAGAGTAAATGCTCGGCCGATAACCACGTTGACGCGCGACAGCTTGCCTGGGCCAAGCGAAGCGCGCTTAGAGTTGAGGCCAATTTCCTCTCGAATAGGTCCGTTGACCAGGATCATGGGCGCACCGGCGCTGGTCGACATGAGCAGGCCTCGCGCTGCGAATGGCTCCATCTGGGAAATGGCTCGGCACGCCGCTATCACCACCGGCAGGTGTTCCGGCCTGCAACCGGCCATTACGCAGTTGACCGCCACCTTCTGGACAGTGACCATTCCGTTGCCGGGGGGCAGCTTGCAGACCAGTTCATCCGGTTCCAGCGTGGTTCCGGTCAGCATGTGTTCCACTCGCGCCGGGGTGGGCGGTACCAGCGGGAAACCGTCTCCCCAGTCTCGGTCCAAGAACGCCTCGTTGAATGCGTCGAGAGCGTCCAGCTGGTCTTCGCCTTCAAAGAACTCGCGTCTCGACTGCGCCGCCTGGATCGCCTGTTCCTCGATGGCCTCGCCAGTCACCTGCCTAGTCAGCAGTTCGATCAGCTCCGGTACTACCGGCTCGGTCTGGCTGTGCGCCTCGGCCGTGGTGATGTTGTTATAGACCTTCGGCACCTCCACGCGCGGGATCGGCCCCATGCCGAAAGCGCGGGCGCTGGCGTCGGCGTCGTGCTGAAAGCCGTCGGAGAGGATGATGGCGGTCGGTACTCCGGCCTTCTCCAGCTCCACCATGTCGTAGACAAGCCACGACGTGCAAGAGCCTCAGTCGGCCGTACAGCCTATGGCGACATCGATCTCCGATATCGCCTTGTTGCGCGTGGGATCGGGGAAGGGCAGGGCGCCGGAGTAAAAGCGGACGTCCACACTTGGCACGCGCTGCTTGATCAACTCTCCCGCCCTGATGAGAGCGTCGTCACCGTGCGCCTTGCCATTCCACATCAGTCCTATGGTCTTACCCTCGAGGCTGGCAGGGCGGAGTGCGTAGGAGAATGCGCTGACCTCGCCCTGCTGTGGGGAAACGGGGTTGAGCGCTTCAAGTTTGAACATTAGCGTGCTCCTTGCGGCGTATGTATATCCGGGCCGAGTGGGTTACCTCGGTCAGGCAAATTTACACCACTATTGGCGCAGAGGAATAGATGGAACGCCGCCGGCTGCGTTGCGGCGGGTGGCAGGTTAACTTACCGGCCAGACCGTACGGATGAACTGGCGTGCCGCGGCCAGCGCCGGTTACGTGCGGCGCAAGGCCCGACGGCGCCTTTCATTCTTTAGGTTAGATTTGGAATCCAAGCCTGCCAGCTACGGCGAGCTGTTTCTTATCGAGAGAGATGAAGGCCACCTCGCGGGGATCGGGTGAGACATAGAGGGCCGTTGCAACGTGCCATAGGTCTGCTCCTCGTAGCAAGCCTCCTTGCCGCAATGCCAGCATGCATTCGGCGCCTATCGGGCGGTTTGGCATGACCCAGCTCATACCGGAGAGAATGTTCGTATCGAAACTTACACGCTCCCTGAAGAGCGTCGCCCGCAGCTCGGCCTCAAGCAGGTTGGATGACAGCAGGCGCGAGAACTGCCTCAGCCGCGGAATGACCTCGTAGCCGCCCTCTTCCTCTAATGCGATGGCGACGACAGCCGAGGTATCCAGATACGCGACGCTCACTCTCCGCGATCTTCCAGAAACCGCGCCAGAGCGCCTGGGCGCCTCGCTATTGGGCCTAGCATCACCCGTGGGTCCTCAGGGCTTATCAGCGCCCCGCTCATTTCCAAGGCCTCCAAGCGCTCTTCGATTGTCTCAGCCCTAGGCTTTATGGGGCGTATCTCAGCCACTGGTTCCCCCCGGTAACTAACCGTGACGGCCCGGCCCTCTCTTACGGTCCTGATCACCTTAGAGAACTTGGCCTTGGCCTCGTACATGGAATATGTGGTGGGCTCTTCCATATCCCTAGAATAGACTGGTCAGACCAGTTTTGCAACAAAAATGCCCAAGTCAGTAGCAGGTGACTTGGTGGAGACGGGGGAGAGTCGAACTCCCCGTCCAAGGAGGACTCCACTTCGACCTCTACGGGCGTAGCCGACGGAATGGTTCTTACCGCTGCTGCTCCCACCGGCAGTTTTGACAGCGGCCAGCCGAAATTCTTAGTTCCCGGCTATCGGCGTCGCCGGAAACGCACCCCGGTTTGTCGGCGCCTCGTCCACTCCACCCAGGGTCAGGAGAGGGGAGACGACGCTACCCTCTAGGCAGCGTAGGCGAGTTCTCTTTCGCCAGTTACTTTCATTGCCGCCGGATTAACGAGGTTGGCGGCTCCTCGGCCCGCAGTCTGGCGGATATCCTCCCTGTCGAATCCACGCGTCCCCAATGTCACTGCGCTCAATGATAACGCCTTTTGACCAAGCCGGTAGGAGAGGACGTCGCAGGATTAGCCAACCGTGACCTGGGCCCGGCTAGAGGTCCCTGCGCGAGGCGCGGGCCATCTCCCGGTCGGCGTCCCGGCGCTTGATCGTTTCGCGCCGGTCATAACTGCGTTTGCCACTGGCGAGCGCAATTTCGATCTTGGCCAGATGGTCCCGGATGTAGAGCCGAAGCGGGACTATGGTCAGCCTCTGCTTCTCGGCTTCCAGCCCAAATCGTCTTATCTGTGACTTATGGAGCAGGAGGCGCCTGGGCCTTACCGGGTCGTCCTCACGTGAGTAGCGGCTGGCGCCCCTGAACGGCGAAACGTGCATGTTCAACAGCATCATCTCTCCGTCCCTGACCCGTGCGTACGCCTCAGCGATGTTCACCCGCCCCTCGCGCACAGACTTGATCTCTGCGCCCGTCAGCGCAATTCCGGCCTCGATCGTCTCAAGGATCTTATAGTTGTACCTAGCGCGGCGGTTGGAGGTGATCACCCTCGCCTTTTCGTCACTCATGGCGCGAGAGAAGGTCGGCGGGCTACCCAGGACCGGAGAGACCGGTCTGGAATTCTAGCTGCTTGATTGCAGCGGACATCTGTACGTCCTCAAAGTCGGCGTCACGCGACGAGGCGTTGGAAGGGAATTCGACCACCACGTCCGGCGTCACGCCGTGGGTTTCCAGAAGGCGGCCGTTTGGAGTGTACCAATGCCCATTGGTCAGGTAGATGCCGCCTCCGTTGCTAAGGGTCCGCAACAGGTTCACGCTTCCTTTGCCGAACGAGTTTGTGCCGATTATCACAGCGCGGCCGTGGTCTTGCAGCGCGCCTGCCAGCACCTCTGAACCGCTGGCGGAAAACTCGTCAACCACCACGACCAGCGGGATTTCCTTGTAGCGGCCGCCGGACTTTACCCTCCAGTCCTGGCGGTTGCCCTTACCGTCCAATTCGTAGGTGACCAGGCCATCGCTCAGGAACTCGCTGGCGATATCCACCGTTGAGCTGAGCAGCCCTCCGGGGTTCTGCCGCAGATCCAACACGACTCCCTTAGCGCCCTCATCCAGCAAACCGTCAATTTCTTCCCGCATCTCGTTGACCGTCTCGGCAGTGAAGAAGGTCATCTTGATCGCGCCGAACTGCGTGTCTTCCAGCAGCCTCGACGTGACGCTTGGTTGCTCAATGGTCCCGCGGACGATGGTTATGTCCGTGTCGTAGATATCGCCCACATGCCTCACGGTCAGGGTTACGGGCTCACCCTCAGGCCCGCGGATCTTGTTCACGCCCTCAAGGATGCTCCAACCCTCCGCATCCTCTCCGTTTACTGCCATTATGAGGTCGCCTGCACGGATACCGGCCTTCTCGGCGGGTGTATCCGGCAGTGGGGCAATGATGATGAGCCTAGAGCCATCGGGCGAGTGGCCCACCTGCGCGCCGATGCCGCTGAACTTGCCTTGGAAGTTCTGGGCCTCCAGCTTGAACGTTTCAGGGCTGACGTAAGAGCTGTGAAGGTCCTCCAGGGCGTCGACCATTGCGCGCACGGCGGCCTCCGACAGAACAGCGGGGTCAACCTTGGTCTGATCGACGTAGTCCTGGACTATGACGTTATAGGCCTCCCATATGATTTCCAGTCCGTCCGGCACGACCTCCGGCAGCGGCGCGACCGGTACCGCGGTCGGCGTTGCGACGGTACCGTCGTCCAAGACGAGAGGGCCATTGCCTTCGTCTTGCTCTGGGACGTCGCCAACGTCTTCTTGCTCGGGGACGTCGCCAACGTCTTCTTGCGCAGGAGGCGCCTTCGCCGGTTCCCCGGCGGGGTTGCACGCAAGCCCCGCCAGCACAGCGACCGCTGCGATTGCTGCCAGCGCGGCGACCAGTGATGCAAGGCGGAACTTCATGATGGTCTTGTAAGGCATTTCGAAGGTCATACGTACCTGGTGGTCAATCGGTTCATTTCAGCCTATGGGGCCTGTTCCAAGCAGTCCGCCTACCTCCAACTTTACATAACATAACTAGTGCGAACATCGTTTTTTCTCGCCCGGCTCCTGCCCCGCGGCAAGCCGAACCCACTCCGCCTGATCGACGCGGCGACCATCAAGGCCGTACCTCACGACACCGGCATCCATCCGGCGCCGGAGTTCGCAGCGTCCAGGCCCGACAGGTAGACCCACTCCCTGCCGTCATGCGTCTTCTTCCTGGCTGACCCCGACTCAACGTCGAGACTGACCGTACTGTCCTCACACTCCACCACTGCGCTCAACGGCGTGTGGTCGATGACTTTCAACGGGCGGCTATCAAAGACATTGCCGCCGGCCACCTCGAAGCGAAACCAATGCTCGATCTTGCCGGTCATGAAGCTCGCACCCATCTTGGCCTGATCGACTATTACGAATGCGTCCTTCTCGCAACTGAAGAAAGGCCGGTCTGGCAGTCTATCGCCGATCATTAGGATCCTTTCCCTCCGGCATTCACGATCTCCGGCAGCCTCGCAGCCTCAAGCGAACTTGGAATCTTCCGCCTGTCAGGAAGCCGCCGATGCAGGCAGCCCATTCCGGTCTCCCACAGAGACCTCCTCTTCTATGGCTTCCCGCAATTGCCTTATTCCCCATCCCTCAAGCGCCGAAGTTAACACTATACGGATTTCAGAGCGCCCGGTCTGTATGCGTCGCAACTGCCCCTCGGCGTCCGGACCGCCGGCGACCAAGTCCAGCTTGTTGAGCGCTAGGATGCGCGGCTTGCCGGACAGCCCCATGCTATCCAGCGTCTCGTCGACCACCTGCGCCTGCTCAGCGGCGTGCCTACCGCTTACGTCCACCACGTGCAACAGCAGGTCGGCTTCGTGCAGTTCCTCCAGCGTCGCCCTGAAAGATGCGACCAGCACCGTCGGCAGCTTGTGCACGAATCCAACGGTATCGCTCAGCGTTGCGGAACCGCCCGAGGGCAGGAACAACTTTCTCGTGGTTGTGTCCAGCGTGGAAAACAGTTGGTTTCTAGACGGCACAGCCCCGGATACCAGCCGGTTGAACAAAGCGCTCTTTCCGGCATTCGTGTATCCCACCAGCGAGACCCGTCTGGCGGCCCCCAAGGCCCGTTTTCTTCTCTGACTGGCGCGTTGGTTTATGACTCGATCCAGGTCGCGCTTGATCTTCAGAAGCCGTCCTCTGACCAGGCGGCGGTCGGTCTCGATCTGTGTTTCACCCGGTCCTCTCGTACCTATACCGCCTCCAAGGCGTTCAAGGTGGGACCACTGCCCGGCGAGTCTCGGCAGCAGGTATTCCGTCTGCGCCAGCTCGATCTGCAACTGGCCCTCGCGCGTCCTTGCGCGCCGGGCAAACACGTCCAGGATCAGCGCAGTACGGTCGATCACCTTAACTTCAAGCTTCTTCTCCAGCGTACGCTGCTGCGTGGGGGTCAGCTCGTCATCGAATATCGCGGTGTCTATGCCATTGCCGGCCACCTTGGCTTTCAGGCTTTCGAGCCTTCCCTTGCCTAGGTAAGTCGGAGACGGCCGGTTCAGCGTCTGCGTGAACCTTCCTTGCACCCTGGCCCCCGCGGCGTGTGCCAGCTCCCCCAGTTCATCCAGAGACTCCTCGAGGTCCCACAGTTCGGCGTTGCCGCGAACTCTCGCGCCAACCAGCATCGCCCGTTCGGCATGAGGCCCTGTGCTATGTAGCCGGCGTTCCAAAGCGATCGTTCCCTCTACGTCCTCACGCGCCGTCCGGCGGTGGTATCTTCCAGCCCGCCAGCCTGCGTAGACCTTCCTCGACCCGTTCGTCGGGCGTGGTCAAGGACAGCCTGACGTATCCCTCTCCGGCCGGGCCGTAGCCTGTACCGGGCGTCACCACCAGGTTTCTGTCATTCAGAAGCAGTTCGGCGAAGGCCGCCGCCGTGTAGCCGCTGGGAACGGGAGTCCATACGTACAGCCCGGCCTTGGGCGGTTTGGCCCTCAGGCCGATGCCTCGCAGTCCCTCAATCAGCATGTCCCTGCGCCTGCGGTACTTCTCCACGTTCTCCGCCACCCATTCCACCGGAAGGTTCAGCGCTGCGATTCCCATCTCCTGGATGGCCTGCGACAGTCCTGAATCGAGGTTGGACTTTACGCGCATCAGCGCGTTGACCATCTCCGAATTGCCGACCGCCATTCCGACGCGCCAGCCCGTCATGTTGGCGGTCTTGGAGAGAGAGTGGAACTCCATGCACAGATCGCGTGCGCCCGGCGCCTGTAGGATGCTAGGCGCCTCGTAGCCGTCGAACGTCACCTCCGTGTAGCACGCGTCGTGCAGCATGTATAGATCGTACTGGCGTGCGAACTCGACCGCCTCTTGGAAGAAATCCAAGTTGGCCACGCCGCCGGTTGGGTTGTTCGGGTAGTTCAACCACATCACGCGGGCGCGTTTGGCGGCATCAGACGGCACGTCCCGGAAGTCGACGAGCCAGCCGTTCTTCTCCAGCAGAGGCACGTAGTGGGACTCACCGCCGGCGAACATCGTGCCGATTGCGTAGACCGGGTAAGCGGGATCAGGGACCAGCGCCACGTCACCGGGGTCAATGAAGCAGAGGGCCGCGTGGCCTATGCCCTCTTTGGCCCCTATGAGGTTTATCGCCTCGGTCGCGGGGTCTAACTCCACGCCGAACCGCTGTACGTACCAGTCGGTCACCGCGTTCCTGAACTCCGGCAGGCCCTCCGACTCCGGATATCGATGGTTATCCGGCTTGGCGGCGCCTTCTTCAAGGGCCCGCAAGACGGGTTTCGGTGTCGGTATGTCGGGATCGCCTATACCGAAGTCGACTACGTCGATACCCTGCGACTTCTTCTCGGCGATGATCCTCGATATGCCGACAAACAAGTACGGGGGCAGTCGCTCAACGCGTTTGGCCAGTCTCATCCCTCGTCAGCGCTCCTTCTGAATCTCTGCGCATTGGCCGCCATGCGGCTTGCCTGTAAAGTGAATCTTACCTTTTCCGATGATCAGTCCGGCCACGTACCGTTGAAAACCTCGACCGCAGGCCCTTCTAGGTAGGCCTCGCCCGTTCCTGCCCATGCGACCTTCAACTCGCCGCCTGGGACCAGTACCGACACCTCATCGTCCACCAGGCCGTGAATACGGGCCGCCACCGCCGCCGCCGTGCTGCCGGTTCCCGATGAAAGCGTCTCCCCCGCGCCCCGTTCAAATATGCGCGCTCTTATCTGCCCGCGCCCCAGCGCGTTTGCGATCTCGAAGTTGATCCGGTTGGGAAAATCGGGATGGTTCTCAACCTCGGGCCCCACCTCAAGCAGTGGAAACTCGTCGACGGGCACGTCGGGGAACGCCACCGCGTGCGGATTTCCAACCGAGAGGCAGGTTACCGCGAGGTCCAGGCCGCCTGCCCTGATGCGATGTCCGACCACGCTGTCCGCGCCTGCTGCGACGTGGCCTGCCACGGGGATGAGATGCGGCTCAAACACGGGCTCGCCCATTGCCACGCGCGCTGCAATCATCTTATCGCCGCGCATGGAAGGCCACACAGTGCGGACTCCCCCGCCCGTTTCGACAATCAGCCCGTCCGTGCCTGGCAGCGCGATCTTCCTGTCGATGACGAACTTGGCGAAGAGGCGAATACCGTTGCCGCTCATCTCGGCCTCGGAGCCGTCGGGGTTGAAGACCCTCATGCGTATCTGCGCGCAGCCGGATTCCTGCACCAGCACGATGCCATCACCCCCGACGCCAAAATTGAGGCGGCTCATCGCAAGGCTGAGCGCGCCCCAGTCGCGGTCTATTCCCCGGCCGTCAATCGCAACGTAGTCGTTGCCCGCTCCGTGCAGCTTTGTGAACTCGATCATAGACTCTTCCGTGTTCCTGCCGGCCTACTCGCCGTTCAAATGGCCTGTTTTGTCGTTGTGTTTGGGTCGAATTCGCGTGTCTGAAGCCATTCGCCGGTCAACTTGGCAGCCTCTTCGCCTGCGTTTGGCCCCGCTTCAATCCACCTGATGCGGTCATCCGAGAGTTTGAACCAGTTGTACTGCCTGCGCACGAGGATGCGCGTGGCCCTTTTCACCTGCGTTTTCGCCTCGACGAGGCTCATTTCACCAGCGGCGTAACGTGCGACGTCGCGGTAACCGATTGCGGACATCGCGGGCGCATCGAGCGGGATTCCGGCATCGAGGAGTCTCTTCACTTCGCAAGCCCAACCGCGATGGATCATGTCGTCTAAGCGCCTGTCTATCCGCCGGTAGAGCTCTTCCCGCCCGGTGGTCAGTCCGATGATCAGGGCATCGTACGGCGGGTCGGATCTAGCGCGGCGTCCAGCGACTCCTCCGGCTCCCGTCATGGCGCGTTCCAAGGCCCTTGTCACCCTGCGCGGATTCTTCAGGTCGATCTCGGCAGCCACCTCCGGGTCGATTCGCTTCAGTCGTTGCACGAGGCTGCTCAATCCCTCCTTGCGTAGACTCTCTTCAAGTTTACGTCGCAGTTCAGGATCGGGAAGGGTCTTTGGCACACTCCATCCTTCCAACAGGGCCCACACGTACTGCCCCGATCCGCCCACCAGCGTAGGCAAATTGCCACGCGCCAGTATTTCATCGATTGTCCTTCCGGCGGAGTCGAGGAAGGCCGCCACGCTGTAGGACTCGTATGGTTCGATCAGGTGAATCAAGTGGTGCGGCACGCCCCGCCGTTCCTTCTCAGTGGGACTTGCGGCGCCTATTTGCAGACCGCGGTAGAGCAGGCGTGAGTCGGCGTTTACAACCTCGCCGCCGTGCCGCAGGGCTATTGCAATGCCCGCAGCGGTCTTACCGGCGGCCGTCGGGCCTACTACGGCCACTATGCGCTTCAACGTACGCTGAGGCCGGCCGTGAGCCTGACGATTGACGAGAACTCTTCGGCGTCCAGGCTGGCGCCTCCTACCAGCGCACCGTCAATATCGGGGCGGTCGATGAACGGGCCGGCGTTTACGGCGTTGACGCTTCCGCCGTACAGGATGGGAATGCGTTCGGCCGCAGGCTGACCGGCAAGGGCGGCCAACTCATTGCGTATTGCGGCGGCCATGGCCTGCGCGATCTGCGGTGACGCCGCCTCGCCCGTGCCTATCGCCCAAACCGGCTCGTAAGCGACTGTCAGAACATCCCAGTCGGAGAATCCCTCCAGGCTGTCCCGCAACTGCGCCCGGCAGAACGTCTCCGCCCTGCCCGCCTTGCGTTCATCGAGGGCCTCTCCAATGCACAGTATGGGCTTCAGGCCGGCTGCCGACACTGCGGCAACCTTGCGCGCTGAGCCGGCGTCGGTCTCGCCGAAGAGGCTGCGGCGTTCCGAATGGCCCACGATGACGTGGCTTGCCAGTCCGTCCAGCATCTCTATGGACAGCTCGCCGGTGAAGGCTCCCGGCGGCTCGAAGTGCACGTTCTGCGCGCCAACCTCCACTTCCGTACCGTCCACGGCGTCCTTGACGGCCGGGAGGCAGACGCTCGGCGGAAAGACGATCCTGGCCACGCCCTGCACACCGGACGTACCTTCCGCGACGCCGCGCGCAAGTTCAACCGCGGTTGACGGGGTGGTGTTCATCTTCCAGTTGCCTGCGATTACGGGTGTTCGCATATTGATGCTCTCTGGTTCTGCTGAAATGCCGTGCCGGTGAGGCTTCCGTTTGATCAGTCCCTCGGGTCCAGGGCGGCTACGCCCGGCAGCGTCTTGCCCTCGAGGAATTGTAGAGAAGCGCCGCCGCCGGTCGACACGTGCGTCATCTTAGACGCCAGGCTGAAGCGCGAGACGGCCTCCGCCGTCGAGCCGCCGCCTATGATCGACACGAGGCCGCGGTTGCCCGCCATTGCGTTGGCGACGGCCCGTGTGCCTGCCGAGAACGGTTCCAACTCCGCCACCCCCATGGGCCCGTTCCAGAGCGCCGTGCGTGCGCGGCCAATCTCCTGCGCGTAAGCGGCCGCCGTGTCCGGCCCGACGTCGAGCGGCAATGCGTCATCGGTAAGGTCATCCGCCTGCCGAACGAAGGGCGGTGAATCGGCGCTGAGTTCCCTGGCGGCGACCACGTCGCTCGGCGTGACTATTCGCTCCCCGTGGCTGGCCAGCAGCCTTCCCGCAGCGGCCACTTCCTCGTGAGACGGCTTGGCGGCTCCTCCGCTCCACCCCTGGGCGGCCAGGAAGGCTGCGACCATGCCGCCGCCGATCAGCGCCCTGTCGACCTGCTTGAGCAGGTTGTCGATCATGCCGATCTTGTCCGCCACCTTTGCGCCGCCGATTATGGCTATGGCCGGCCGGGGCGGCGACTTGAGCGCACTTCCCAGCATATCGAGCTCGCGCGTCATCAGCAGTCCGGCGAACGCCGGCAGGCGGCCGGCTACCCCGACGGTGGACGCGTGCGCCCGGTGAGCGACGCCGAAGGCATCGTTTACAAACAGGTCCGCCAGCGACGCGAGTCCGTCCGCAAATGCGGCGTCGTTCGCCTCCTCGCCGGGGTCGAAGCGCAGGTTCTCCAGCATGGCGACCTGTCCGGCCCTGAGGCCGGCTGCAACGGCGGCCGGTCCGGGGCCGCCCGGGCCGCCCGCGTAGATCACGTCGGCGCCAAGCAACCGGCTCAACCTATGCAGGGCCGGCTCGACGCGCAGTTCCGCCACCGCCCTGCCCTTTGGCCTTCCCAAGTGGGTGCAGATGACCACGGATGCGCCCTGGCCCAGCAGGTGAGAGACCGTTGGCAACGATTCCCTGATACGCGAATCGTCCAATATGTTCAGTGTGCCGGGCTCGAAAGGCACGTTGAAGTCTGCTCGAACGAGGCACCTCTTCCCGGCGGCGTCGAGTTCCGCCACGCTCTTCCTGGCGACCGTCATGTCAATGGCGTCTAGGCCGGGGAGGGGGCCAGCGTCTTCCGCTCATTCCTGAGAAGGGCGCGCGCCTCTTCTCCGAGGCCGCTGTTGTCGAGCGCCTCTTCGGAATCGCGGATGAGACGGTTCATGGCGGCAATGGTGGCCTCGCGTGCGCCTGCGTCGTCGCAGAGGCGCGCCACTTCATCCAGCGACGCCGGGTCGAGCACGCGCTGCATGTACATTTCTCCAAGCCGCCGCTTGATGCTTGGGTCTGCGGTCTCGAACGTGTGGACCACCGGCAGGTTCTTCTTCTTTGCGATCATGCGTCCCTGCTGCACCTGGTCGCGGTCGCCGCTGGGCCACATGGTGTCGTAGTCGGCGGCCAGCTGGCGCGCCATTCCGACCTTTGTACCGAATGAATCTAGGCTGCGGGCCAATTTGCCGCTCGCTTCGGGGGCCGCAAGGGCTCCGAATTGCGCCGCGCAGCCGAACAGGGCGCCTACCCTGCTTGAAATCATGTCCATGTATGCCGCGGAGCTCATCGACACGCGGTCTTGGTTGGCGATGTCTACGTATTCGCCTTCGCAGATGCGTACCGTGGCCTCGTCAAGCGCCCGTATTGCATCGGAGACGCGGGCGGGTTCGACGGGCCGGTCGGCCAGACGGAAGAGGGCCATCCTTGCGAGGGCGTGCATGGCGTCACCTGCGTTGATCGCCTGTGCCGGCCCCCAAGTCCACCACACCGACGGCCGCCCTGCCCTCTCCGTGTTTGCGTCCTCGATGTCGGTGTGGATGGTCCAGAAGCTGTTAATGAGTTCCACGGACATGGCGTAATCGATGGCCGGCCGGTAGCCGGCGCCGGCGGCGCAAGCTGCGGCTAGTGTGAGCATTCCGTGCAGCCTGGGAGCGGGGCCGGGCTGCGCCCTTTCCCCGTTTTGGTCGACCCATCCCATCTGGTACGACATCATGGCGTACAACGGGAGTTCGCGAGATTCGACGAACTCGCGCAGTGCGTCGTCCAGTTCGTCAGCGGCCTGGTAAGGCAGTTCTGTGATGGTCTTGTCGGCCATGTCGGTAGTGTGGCAGATGGTGAGCGGTATTGGCGGCGTCGAAACTATCAGGCTTTGCCCCTGACCGTCACGCCTGGCAGGAGTGCGGCAATTTCCACAACAGCGATCGCTCCCTCCCGCACAACGACCGGCCGCTCGCCGGACAGGTCGATCACCGTAGATGCGGCCGGGTGAGATCCGCACTCGCCGGGAATAACCAAGTCTACTTCTCCGCCGATGTCGTTCTGGACTTCCGCGGCCGTCTTGTGGGGCGGTTTTCCGGACCGGTTTGCGCTGGTGCCGCTTATGGGCCGTCCGAGCATTCGGACTACACTGCGCGGAACGTCGTGGTCGGGCACCCGCATCCCGACGGTTCCCAGCCCGCCAGTCACGCCCACGGCGACCGTTTCCTTCGCCTTGCAGGCTATGGTGAGCGGGCCGGGCCAGTACCGGGCTGCGAGAATTTCCAATCCGGGCGGCCGCTCGCTGCACACGAGGTCTACGTCCTCGACTCCCGACAGCAGCGCCGGGAGAGGCGTACCCGCCGGGCGGCCCTTTGCTCGGAACACCCGCGCAGCCGCGGATTCATTGAAGACGTCGCATCCGAGGCCGTAGTAGGTGTCGGTGGGAAACGCGACTATGCCGCCGCTTCGGAGGACCTCTACCGCTTTTTCCAGAGGGAGACCTTTGTTCAACATGCCGGATATTGCCTTGGGGCCGTGGGTTTTCGTATCCATCCTAACCTTCTCGCTTCGAGAGGGGGAAGGGAAAGAGGGGGCGACGGGCGTGCGCGTTGCAGGGCGGCCACAAGGGATCGCCCCTACGATTTGTGTGGCAAGGGATTGCCCCTACGGGGCGGGCGCCCACAAGGGACGCCCCTACGATTTGTGTGGCAAGGGATCGCCCCTGCGGGGCGGGCGGCCATAAGGGATCGCCCCTACGATTTGTGTAGCAAGGGATTGCCCCTGCGGGGCGGGCGGCCACAAGGGATCGCCCCTACGATTTGTGTGGCAAGGGATCGCCCCTGCGGGGCGGGCGGCCACAAGGGATCGCCCCTACGATTTGTGTGGCAAGGGATCGCCCCTGCGGGGCGGGCGGCCACAAGGGATCGCCCCTACGATTTGTGTGGCAAGGGATTGGCCCTGCGATTCCCGTTTTGACGGGAATGACGGAAAGGGCGTGGTGGGTGGCGTCGCGCGTTGTGGTGGTCGACGATTCCCCCCGCCGGCGCCCCGCCAGGCGGCCACAAGGGATCGCCCCTACGATTTGTGTAGCAAGGGATTGCCCCTACGGGGCGGGCGCCCACAAGGGATCGCCCCTACGATTGGTGTGGCAAGGGATTGGCCCTGCGATTCCCGTTTTGACGGGAATGACGGAAAGGGCGTGGTGGGTGGCGTCGCGCGTTGTGGTGGTCGACGATTCCCCCCGCCGGCGCCCCGCCAGGCGCCCACAAGGGATCGCCCCTACGATTGGTGTGGCAAGGGGTCGCCCCTATGTGAGACCTTTGCATAAACCCCAGTTGCCCCCTCAGAGCCGACCTAATTACCCCGATTTCATCTTCGTCCATCGAAAAATTGGAGGTCTGTAGAGGGTCGCGAGGCATTTATGCAAAGGTCTCCTATGTATGAGACCTTTGCACAAACGGAGAAGACCTGCGGTTTGCTTGGTTTTGGGCTGGAATCGACCTGTTTGACGCTCCGGGAGGGCCTGTTGACGGTCAGAACGGCCCTGAAACCGCATTTACGGGCGTATTTTGGCCGCGCTTGGGGGGCCTAGCCCCGTTTTGGGCGCGGTGAGACAAGGGACTACGCAGCGCTGAGAATCAGCTTGTCGGCCCTCCGCAGGTTGTACGCAATGCACTTGAACCACATCTCCGTCTCGTTGCGCCCAAGTCCCATGTAGCGCACGCGGGCGTAGCCGTAGGTGCGCTTGAGAGTCCCGAACACCCCCTCGACCGGCATGCGCACCCTGGAGATCAACCGGTTGCGCTTCTGCTCCAAGCAGGAAAGTATGGGGTGATGCTTGTTGGCCCGCTGCATCGTGCGGTCCTTTATCCCTACGGCCTCTAGCCGCTCCCGCCTATCCTTAGAACTGTATGCCCGGTCACCGTACACGGCCTCCTCATCGCCGGATATCAGGTCATCGGCCATCTTGGTGTCATTCACGTTCGCAGGCGTAAGAGCAGCCTTGCGTATCAGGCGCGATCCCTGATCAACGCCCAGGTGAACCTTGTAGCCGAAGTGATAGCGCCCCGGCCTCTTGGTCCAATCTGCGTCGGGGTCCGTGTCGCTCTTCTCCGCAGAACCCTTGGGAGAGGAAGGCCTGCGGGCCTGAGATTCCACGAGAGTGGCGTCCACCAGAGTCCCCTTCTTCACCATCAACCCTTTACCGTCTAACTGGCGGTTCACCTCCTCAAACAGCTTCTTGCCCAGGCCCCGTTTCCTCAGTTGCTTGCGGAAACGGCTGATCGTCGAGTGGTCTGGAGTCTGGTCATGGAGTTCAAGACCCACGAAGCTGCGGAACGAAAGTCGTTCCAGCAGCGCCGCCTCTATCTCGGGGTCGGACGCCCCGTACCACTGCTGGAGTATCGACACCTTGAACATCATCAGGGGAGGATAGGCTGGCCGGCCCTTCGGGGACGGGTACATCCCGTCCATCAGACTTCCCAGCCTGTCCCAGTCCAACTCCCGGTTCAGACGTTCAAGCGTTTTGTTCTTGCCCAACCCTCCCTGCAAAAAACTGTTAATCACTGAGGGCTGGCCCATCTTGCGGTGCACGGCATCGCTCCTTAAAGACGACTCTGACGACGGCTCGCAAGCAGTATGGACTTTCCCAAAGAGGTTTATGCAAAGGTCTCATGTATGGGGGATGCTCCTGTGGGGTGCGTTTGGTAGTAGGATTCCAGTTTGGGCTAGTAGGATTCCGGTTTGACGGGGTTTGGCGCAAGCGCTAGTTTGAATGTGCCCTGACAGCTCATGACAGACCCCCGGGAGAAGCCCTCAACGCTCCGCGTTTCGACCTCAGGCGATATTGAGGTCGGGACTTATTTGGAGATTGCGCAGAGTGACCGGGTCGGCTCTTTTCCGCGGCCGGCTGCCCGCAGACCGGCGCGGGCTCAGTGTATCGTCATCGTCGACTTTGGTTCTCAGTACAGCCGTTTGATCGCGCGCCGCGTTCGCGAGGCGAACGTCTACTGCGAGATAGTCCCCTACTCCGCCGGGCCCCAGATACTGGACGAACACGACGTCCGCGGTATCGTGCTGTCGGGCGGCCCCGGGAGCGTCTACGAGGCGGGTGCGCCGATGGCGCCTGGCTGGGTGTTCAAGGCGGGAGTGCCGGTGCTGGGCATCTGCTACGGAATGCAGTTGCTGGCTCACCAGCTGGGCGGCGCGGTTGCGCCCGGGACCGCCAGGGAGTACGGCTACTCGGTGCTGCACCGCAATGGCGCGGGCGGAGCGCTGCTGGAGGGGCTGGACACGTCGGTGCCGGTTTGGATGAGCCACGGCGACCGCATCGATGAAATGCCGCCGGGCTTCACCGCGCTGGCCTCTTCCGAGCACTCGCCGGTTGCCGTCATGGGAAACGCACACGGCATGTTCGGCATCCAGTTCCATCCCGAGGTTGCGCATACGCCGCAGGGCTCCGAGATCATCCGCAACTTCGCATACAAAGTGTGTGGGTGCGACGGAACTTGGACGCCCTCCAACTTCGTGAGCGACACCGTGGAGCAGATTCGCTCGCAGGTGAAGGACGGGCGCGTCATCTGCGCCCTATCCGGCGGCGTGGACTCGACGGTTGCGGCGGCGCTTATAAATGAGGCCATTGGCGACAGGCTGACCTGCATATTCGTCGATAACGGCCTTTTGCGGAGGGACGAGCCGCAGCGCGTAAGAGACCTCTTCACTCGGAACCTGGGCCTGAAGCTGATCTACGTGAATGCTAGAGAGCGATTTCTTTCGGCCCTGTACAAGGTGACCGACCCTGAGGAGAAGCGGAAGCGCATCGGGGAGGAGTTCATCCGCGTCTTTGAGGAGAAGGCGCACGAGCTGGGGCAGGTGGACTTCCTGGCGCAGGGCACCCTGTATCCCGACGTGATCGAGAGCAGGACTGCGGAGACGTCGGCCGCCCACAAGATAAAGACGCATCACAACGTGGGCGGGCTGCCGGAGCGCATGGACCTGCGGCTGGTGGAACCGCTCCGGTACCTTTTCAAGGACGAGGTGCGCCTCGTTGGCGCTGAGCTTGGTCTATCGTCGGAGGTGCTCAACCGCCAGCCCTTCCCTGGCCCCGGCCTTGCGATCCGCACCATCGGCGAGATAACCAGTGAGAAGCTTGAAGTCCTGAGGGCGTGCGACTGGATAGTGATCGACGAGATCAAGGGGGACGGCCTTTACGAACAGGTGTGGCAAGCCTTCGCCGTGCTGACCGACACCCGCACGGTGGGCGTGATGGGCGACCGGCGGACGTACCAGCACGTGGTCGCCATCAGGTGCGTCTCGAGCAACGACGCGATGACTGCGGACTGGGCTCGCCTGCCCTATGACACGCTTGGGCGCATTTCGACGCGCATCGTGAACGAGGTGCCCACGGTCAACAGGGTCGTCTACGACATTACGAGCAAGCCGCCGGGAACCATCGAGTGGGAATAGAAGCCGGCAGCCGCCACGGCAGCCTGACGTGAAGGTCCTACTGGTCGGCTCGGGCGGGCGGGAGCACGCCTTGGCATGGAAGCTGAGCCGTAGCGAACTGCTTACCGGACTGCTTGCTGCGCCCGGCAACCCCGGCATAGGGGAACTGGCCTGCAACCTGCCCGGCGTCGGCACGGAGGACGTTACGGCGGTTGTGGACGCGGCGCGCAGCCACGGCGTGGATCTGGTCGTCGTTGGGCCTGAGGCGCCGCTGGGGGCCGGAATGGTCGACCGGCTGGAGGCCGCCGGGGTCAGCGCGTTTGGCCCTACTGCCGCCGCGGCGCGCATCGAGTCGTCTAAGGCTTGGGCCAAGGAGTTGATGCAACGGCACGGCATACCGACGGCCAAGCACGAGACGTTCCACTCCCCCGCGGCTGCGCGACGCTATCTGCGGTCGATGCCTGAAGGTTCGGCCGTCGTAAAGGCGGACGGTCTGGCGGCAGGCAAGGGCGTGGCCCTGCCGGACACGCGTGAGGAAGCCGAGCGCGCGGTTAACGCGATGATGGAAGAGGGGTCGTTCGGCGAGGCGGGATCGACCGTCGTGATAGAGGAACGCCTTTCCGGAGTGGAGGTTAGCGTTTTCGCCTTCGTGTGCGGCGAGACGGTTTCGGCCGAGGTTGCGGCCTGCGACTACAAGCGTGTCTATTCCGGCGACGCGGGGCCGAATACGGGCGGCATGGGTTCCTACTCGCCGCCGGAATTCTGGACGGACGAACTGTCGTTGGCCGTCCGGCGGGAAATATTGGAGCCGGTTGCCGCGGCCATGGCCGCAGAGGGCTGCCCGTACCGCGGCGTCATCTATGCGGGCCTGATGGCTACGTCTTCCGGGCCGAAGGTGATCGAATTCAACTGCCGCTTCGGAGACCCCGAGACGCAGGTCATCCTGCCTCGGTTGACGACCGACCTGCTGGAAGTGTGCGCCGCCGTCGCCGGTGACCGGCTGGACGAGGTGGAGGTGGCCTGGGGCGGATCGGCCCGCGTGGCGGTCGTGATGGCCTCCGGCGGATATCCCGTTGAGTACCGGACGGGATTTCCCATAACCGGACTTGATGAGGCGGCAGTTACCGGACTGCCGTTCCACGCGGGAACCGCGTTCGACGGTGACGGGCGCGTCGTTACGGCCGGGGGCCGCGTGCTGGCGGTCGTCGGGTCTGGGAAAGACGTTGCCGAGGCGAGGGACCGGGCCTACCGGTCGGTATCCGCCGTCACGTTTGAAGGGGCGCACTACCGTACGGACATAGCGGAGCGCGCGGTTGCGGCGCTTGCCTGAGACTTAGTTTTGACGTTTTACATAGCTTGTGATTTTGACGACACTGCGGCCAGTCAGAACGTGGCCCACTTGCTGCTGGCCGAGTTCGCGCCGGATACCTCTGAGATGCACAGGCGGGCGTTCCAAAGGGGTGAAATTACCTTTCGGGAGTACCAGGAACGCGGTTTCGACGACATAGAGGCGACCGTATGCGAGATGTCTGAATTCGTGCGTCTGAACGCCACCCTGCGGCCTGGATTTGCGACACTTGTAAAGACGGCAGGAGAGACCGGAAGTTCTTTCAAGGTCGTCTCCGCAGGGCTGACCTTCTACATTCGAGCCTTGCTCGACGCCGGTCAGTTCCGGGATATTGAGGTCATCGCCGCCACCGCAACGCCGCTTGGAGCGGACTGCGGGCCGTTTCGCTACGACTATCCCGTGCGCCAGGATGGATGCGATCCGGCGGGCGCGGTCTGCAAGTGCAAATCCATCATGGAGGCCAAAGCCGCCGGTATGAAGACCATGTTCATAGGGGACGGGCTGCGTTCCGACGCCTGCGCGGCGGCGGCGGCGGACGTTGTATTTGCCAGGGGGCGCCTGCTTGCCTACTGCCGCGACAATGACATTCCGGCCACGCCATTCGATACATTTGACGTAGTGGCGGAATTTCTCAATCGACGAGCAAGCAGCCGGGACTGACCCATTGATCGACAGGTACTCCCGTAAAGAGATGAAGAGGGTGTGGTCGGAGGACCACGCGTTCGAGTTGTGGCTGCGTATTGAGATCGCGGCGTCGGAGGCTTGGGCGCGTCTGGGAGTGGTGCCTGCGGAGGACGCCCGCCGCATTGGGCGCGCCACATTCGACCGTGCGAAGTACGACATGTATTTCGAGGAGACGAAGCACGACATCTTCTCCTTCACGCGGGCCGTCGTCGATTCGCTCGGCGAAGAAGGACGGTGGGTGCACCACGGTCTCACCTCCAATGACGTAAAGGACACGGCTCTGAGCCTCCAGATGCGCGAGGCGATTGGGCTGATAATCGCGGGCGTGGGGAGCCTTAGAGAGGCCGTCGCCGCGCGTGCGATCGAGTTCAAAGATACGCCCTGCATGGGCCGTTCCCACGGGATGCACGCCGAGCCGTTGAGTTTCGGTTTGAAATTGGCGCTGTGGTGGACGGAGCTGGGCAGGCAGGCGGAGCGGCTGGAGGCCACGGCCAAGCGCGTCTCGGTCGGCAAGATATCGGGCCCGGTTGGAACGTACGCCAGCGTTCCGCCTGAGATCGAGACGCACGTCTGCAATGCGCTGGGCCTGGAACCGGCGCCGGTATCGAACCAGATCATCCAGCGGGACCGCCACGCCGAGTTCGTACAGTCTCTGGCGCTTCTTGCGGCTACGCTGGAGAAGATAGCTACGGAGATCAGGGCGCTCCAGCGCACCGAGATAGGCGAGGTGCAGGAGCCTTTCGGCGAGCCGGGTTTCGTCACCAAGGGGTCGTCGTCCATGCCGCACAAGCGGAATCCCGAGCTGTCGGAGCGTGTGTGCGGGCTGGCGCGGCTGGTGCGCGGTCATGGCGTTACCGCATTGGAAAACGTCACGCTGTGGCACGAGCGGGATATTTCCCATTCGTCGGCGGAGAGGGTCATCCTGCCGGACTCTGCCCTGGCCGTGGACTACATGCTCCACCTGCTCACCGGCGTGGTGGCGGGGATGACGGTCTACCCCGGCCGTATGATGCGCAACTTGGAGCTGTCGCGCGGCGCGGTCTTCTCACCGAGGCTGATGCTGGCCCTTGTGGAGGCCGGCATGGAGCGTTCGGCGGCCTACGAGTTGGCCCAGGAGCACGCCGCCACAGCCTTCCGCGACGATTCCGACTTCCGGGAAGTGGTCTGCGGCGACAGCCGCGTAACGGACCTGGTTGCCGAGCCGGAGTTGCGAAGCCTCTTCGACTACGGCTATTTCCTGCGTTTCACAGACCGGATCTTCCGCAGGATCGGGCTGCCGCCGTCCGGGGACGTATGCGGCGATGGGAAGTTTGGTCAATGACGGAGGCGGTCTACGAAACGGGTCTTTCCGGCCTGATACACCGGGGCAAGGTGCGTGATACCTACGACCTTGGCGACGGCCTGATGCTGATGGCGGCGTCGGACCGGATATCGGCCTTCGACGTCGTGCTGCCGACGCCGGTGCCGCGTAAGGGGGCCGTACTGGCGCAGATGTCGGCCTACTGGTTCGGTCTGACAGAGCATGCCGTTCCGAATCACGTGGTCGGCATGGCCCACGATGCCGCGTCGCTTGGCAGCCTCTCCGGTCACCCGGCCATTCAAGGGCTCTCCCCCGCCCTTGCCTGCCGTTCCATGGTGGTACGCCGGGCGGAGCGGATAGACATGGAGTGCGTGGTGCGCGGGTACATCACGGGCCAGGCTTGGGGAGAGTACTCCGAGCACGGGACGTTGAACGGAGCGCCATTGCCGTCCGGGCTACCGGAGGCCGAGCGCTTTGACACACCGCTCTTCACGCCCTCCACCAAGGCGGAATCGGGTCACGACGCGCCGCTTACGCGGGCGGAGGGCGAGAATCTTGTGGGCCAAGAGCTTTACAATCGTCTTGAAGAGTTGAGCCTGCTCGTCTACAAGCTGGCGCATGAGCACGCCCTCTGCAAGGGTATGCTGCTGGCTGACACGAAACTGGAGTTTGGCTTCATCGGCGGAGAACTGACGCTTATCGACGAGTTGCTTACGCCCGATTCCAGCCGCTTCTGGGAGGCTGCGGAATGGCGGCCGGGCAGTTCGCCGGAGGCTTTCGACAAGCAATACGTTCGCAACTGGCTGACGGAATATGGTTGGAACAAGGAACCGCCGGCGCCGGCTCTCCCGCGAGAGGTGATATCGGAGACGGCAAAGCGGTACGAGTCCGCCTATGAAAGGCTTACGGGCCGTTCCGTAATAAGCTAGGCAAGGCAATAAGACGGAAAGGGCATCCGCCCTTCCCCTCAAGCGCGATTCCATGGCAGAGACAGCAAGAGAAAGAAAAGCTACGACCCGGCCGGATAGCCGGCGCGGGATGACGCGGTCGGAGATCAGGGCCGAACGGCGGCAACGCAGCCAGCGCCGTCGGGCTCGCCGCAGGCGGTTGGTCATCGCCGGTGGGCTCGCCATTGCGTCCGTGCTGATCGCCGCCCTGCTGGTCGGTCCCGGGCTTACGCCGAACACCCAGCAGGACGAGACGCGCCTGCCCTTCAACGAGGGAGGCCCGGTTGCGGTGGACCAGGACGACGGCCGGGAAGAGGTCGCGGTCGGAGACCCTCATGCGCCGTACGCTCTCGTTCCCGCCACGTCCGGCACGCATTGGTCTGCGCCGCCCCAGGCGGGCGAGAACTCGCCGATTCCCCACGGTTCCCCTGCCCGCTGGGGTGAGTACGACACCTTCATTCCCGACGAGGTGCTGATACAGAACCTCGAGAACGGCGGCATCGGAATCCACTACGACTGCCCGGAGGGCTGCGCGGACGAGGTGCAGGCCCTGCGCGACATCATTCCGGTTGACCCGTCGCAGTTCATAATGTCGCCCTACCCCGGAATGCCTTCCAAGTTCACGATCACCGCTTGGCGGCACCACCTGAACCTCGAAGAGGTGGACGTGGACGCCATCCTGGAATTCATCGACGCCTACCGGAACAGGGCGCCCGAAAGCGTGCCGGGCAACGTCTACTAAGTCCCTTGTTCCTAGCGCGCGTTCGGGTAATGCCAAAGCCCACCATCAACGACCCACAGGGCGTCACGATCGCGAAGGCCCTGGGAAGGCTGGGCTACGATTCGGTCGGCGGCGTCCGTGCGGGCAAGTACTTCGAGATCACCGTGGACGAATCCGACGAGGCGGATGCGAAGCGGCAGGTGTCGGAGATGTGCGACAGGCTGCTTGCCAACCCGGTGATCGAACGCTACTCGTTCGACCTGGAACGCGCCTAGCCGGCCAGGGTGCCCTTGGTGCTGGGCGCCCTGCCGAGGCTGCGTGCGTCCATGCTGCACGCTGCGCGCAGCGCCCTTGCAAACGCCTTGAAGGAGGACTCTATGACGTGGTGCTCGTTCAGGCCTGCGAGGACTTTCAGGTGCAGGTTGAAGCGGCCCTCGATGGCCATGGCTTCGAAGAAGTGCCTGGCCATGTCAGCCGGGAACTCGCCCTGGTTGTTGGTGGAGTCCATGTCAACCACTGCGTAACCGCGCCCGCCCAGGTCTAAGGCCACCTGCGTGAGGGCTTCGTCGAGCGGCACCAGGGTGTTGGCCATGCGGACGATGCCGAGGCGCTCGCCAAGGGCCTTGTCTATGGCTCGGCCCAGCACTATGGCAGTGTCTTCAGCCGTGTGGTGGGAGCCGGTCTCTATGTCGCCGTCGGCTCGCACGGTCAGGTCGACCATGCCGTGGCGGGCAATCTGGGACAGCATGTGGTTCATGAATCCCAGCGGCGACTTGACGTCCGCCCTGCCGCTTCCGTCGAGGTTGATGGTTACGGATACGGAGCTTTCGCCCGTCTCGCGAGTGACCTTAGCCACCCGCGCTGGCTGTGCGTTCCGTTGTGTCGCTTCTTGGTCCATGTTCATGAGCCCACTTTGCAAATGGCCGCCAGTGAATCGATCAGCTTGGCGGTCTGGCCAGGCGTGCCGGAGCTGATTCTCAGGCAGCGTTCCAGCTTGGGGTGTGCAAAGAGTCTCACAAATACGCCGCGTCGCGCTAGTTGTTCGTAAGCGGTCTCGGCAGACATTCGCTCGAAGCGGCATAGCAGGAAGTTGCCCTCTGAGGGGTAGTAGGCGACCCCGTCGATGCCGTCTATTGCCCGCTCGATCCTGCGCCTTTGCTCTACCAGCGTCGCGGCCCTCTCCAAGAGTTTGCCGGAGATTCGCAGCGCGGCTATTGCGGCGTGTTCTGCGGCGACGTTGATGTTGTAGGGCTGCTTTATGTCCATCAGGTGGCGCACCAGCGTTTCCGAGCCGATGGCGTATCCGACGCGCAGCCCTGCGATGCCTGCCCACTTGGAGAACGACCGCAGTATGACGAGGTTGTCGTACTCCGCGGTGAGGTGGGCGAGGGTGCGTCCTGAGAACTCGTAGTAGGTCTCGTCGATGGCGACGATGAGGCCCATTTCGAGCAGCGCGACTGCTTCCGGTTCGGTAAGGGAGTTGCCCGTCGGGTTGTTGGGAGATGCGAGGAAGAGGATCTTGGTTGCGGCGTCCATCTCCGACCTGATGGCGTCTATGTCGATTGACCAGTCGTCTTTTCGCAGGATGGAGACCAGTTCTGCGGCGCAGATTCGGGCGCAGAAGCTGTACATGCCGAACGTCGGCTCGCAGTCGATCACCTTCTCGCCGGGTTCGACGAATAGGCGCAGAAGGAGGTCTATGATCTCGTCGCCGCCGGCTCCGGCGATCAGGCGCTCTACCGGCTGGCCGGTGTATTCGGAGATGGCCTGTCGCAGGCGGCGCTGCTCGCGGTCGGGGTAAAGGTGTAGGGGCAGGTCGTCGAGTGCGCGGGCGATTTCCGGCGGCGCGCCGTAGGGGTTCTCGTTGGCATTGAGCCGGATCACCTCTTCCGGCCTGATGCCTGCGGAGCGTGCGAGCTGCTCGGAGGGATCGACGCCGGAGTATGTCGTCACCTCGACGAGGTGCTTTCGCATGAGCTGTTCGATTTGCAAATCAGTCTTGGCCATGAACGCTATTCACCTACCAGCCTTTTGAGCCTAGTTTCCGCCGATGCGCGGTGCCCGCCCAGTCCCTCTATGCCCGCCAGCGTGGACGCCGCCGGGGCTGTTTCGAGCAAGGACTCCCTGCTTAGATTGAGGAACGGCGTAGTTCTCAAGAAGCTTCTCACACTCAGGGCCGACGCGAAACGCGCCGTGCCGCCCGTGGGCATCACGTGACTGGGTCCTGCAACGTAATCGCCCATCACCTCTGCGGAATTCTCACCTATGAAGAGGCCGCCGGCAGAGGTTACGCGAGTCATGCGCTCGCTTGCAGAGGCCGTCGCCAGGCATAGGTGCTCCGGTGCGAAGGCGTTCGCCGCCTCTATCGCCTCTTCCACCGTGTCGACGACCACCGACACACCGTTTTGGCGGAGGGCCTGCCCGGCGATGGTGCGGCGGTCGAGCGTTGCGAGTTGCCTTTCCAGTTCGGCCTCTACCCTGCCGGCCGTCTCTTCTCCGACGGATACCAGCACGGGGATGGCCAGCACGTCGTGCTCGGCCTGTGCCAGCAGGTCTGCGGCGGCGAGTTCAGCGTCGGCGCCGTCGTCGACCACGACGAGGGTCTCCGTTGGGCCGTAGAGTCCGTCTATTCCGACGTCTCCGTAGACTGCCTTCTTTGCTGCTGTCACCCATACGTTGCCCGGCCCGCATATCACGTCTACGCGCGGGACGGTCTCCGTGCCGTATGCAAGGGCTGCTATGGCCTGTGCGCCGCCGATCTTGAAGATGCGGTCTACGCCGGCCAGCGATGCGGCGGCCATTATTGCGGGATGCGGCAGCTGATTGCCGGGGGCGGGAGTGCAGAGGACCACCTGCTCGACGCCTGCCACCTTTGCGGGAACCGCGGTCATTATGACCGTAGAGGCGAGCGGAGCCGTACCGGCTGGAACGTAAGCGCCCGCGGATGCGACGGGCGAGACGATTTCGCCGTATTCGCCGCTCTCGTGCGTCCATCCGCTGGGCATGGCGTCTTGCTGGAACGAGCGCACCCTGTCCGCCGCAAGCTCGAGTGCGGCCCTTGCCTCTCCCGGCAACTTTGCGGGAGCGGCCCTCACGAGATCGTGCGGCACCTCGATGAAGCCGAGGGGTTCACCGTCGAGGTTCTTGGAAATCCGTCGCAGCGCGTCGTCGCCGTCACGCCGTACGCCGGTGATGACTCGGGCGGCGAATTCGTCCGGCGAAAGTGGCTCATGGAAGAGGCCGTTGCCGTCCGACCTGGGGCCGGATGCGCTTGCAGATCGTAGTTGAGCGAACTGCTCGATTGCCGCGGCCAGCCCGGTTACTCGCTTCATCGCAGCGTGTCATCCGGCTGTTTGCCGCCGAGGTACGGCTCGATTTGCTCCATCATCCGGTCGAACGACTCGCAGCGGGAACGGAAGGCGTATGAGGCCTCGTTGACGGTTATCCCGCTGCCGCCCATGCCGCGGAAGTGATCGACGGATGCCAGCATGTCGTCCTTTCGGACGACCACCTGCACGTTGAACCAGCTGCGGCCGTCGTCGGTGTGGACCTTTGAGACGGTGGGGCCTTCGATTCCCGCCAGTTCCCGTCTCGACATGACTGTGCGGGCAACGTGTTCCGGCGATTCGCCGGGTATGTTGGCCGAGATGCGCTGGAACTTCCTGGCGCGCAGCGAGGCTTCCAGCAGCTCGAGGAAGCGCTGCATCAGTCTCAATCTGCCCGGGTCGGAGGCCAACAGGCGTGCGTTTCCCACGAGGGCCGCCTGCGACCTGATGACGACGCCGTCTTCCAGTGGCCGGAGCCTGTTTTCGCGGAGCGTCACGCCGGTGGCTGTGATGTCTGCGATCATGTCGGCGTAGCCCATTACGGGGCCGGCCTCCAGCCCGCCCGAGGTGTGGACGAGCGAGAAGTAGTTGATCCCGCGCCGGTTCAGGAACCGCTTCACGAGGCGCCGGTACTTGGTGGCGATGCGTAGTTCCCTGCCGCGCCGCTTGAACTCCAGCGCAAGATCGGCCAGGTCATAGACCGTCCGCACGTCAACCCAGGCGTCGGGCACTGCCAGCGTGAGGCTGGATTCGCCGAAGCCGAGGTCTTCCACTATCAGCAAAGTGTCGCCGCCCTCCCGGCGCGATTCCCGGAAGCGGTCGAGGCCGACGAGTCCTATGTCGGCGCTCTGGCCGTCTATCTCGGATGTGATGTCGGACTGGCGCTGGTACAGGGCGACAAGGCCCGGCATGGCGGGGACGTCGGCGGTGTAGCGGCGCGAGCTGGCGCGCGACACCTTAAGCCCGCAGCTGGCCAGTAGACGCTCGGCGCCGTCGGCAAGCGCGCCCTCTGAAGGAATTGCGAGTCTGAGAGTCAAGAGAGGGTCTCCCTGCGCGCTGCTCCGTCGGCATCGACTATGTCGACGCGCGTGCATCCGGCGTTGCGGGCGATCTCGATGAGCGATTCCCTGTCCGGCGGGGTGTCGAACTCCAGTACGGCGCGCACTTTCTGCCGGCGGAGCCTGGCAGCCTCGCCGGCTGCGGCAGACGACGCGCGGCGGTCTGCGGCAACCACCAAGACCCCTTCCCTACCGTCGCCGGACGGCGGGACGGTCTCAAGCAGGGCGTTGAGATTGAATGCGAATCCGAGGGAGGGGATGTCCCGCTTGGCGTCGAGGGCCTTTGTCAGTCCGTCGTAGCGGCCTCCTCCGCCCACGGTGCGTGCGCCGGACGACACGTCGAACACTGCGCCGGTGTAGTAGGCGATGCCGCGTGCCAGCCCCAGGTCTATGCGTATGGACTTTGCAGGCACGCCTTCCGCCTTGGCGGCTTCAACGACGCGAGCGAGGTTCTTCAACGGCTCTTCGCTCTGCCCCGCGCCGCGTAGGGCGTCCCCGGCCGCTGAGAAGGCCGCATCCGGCGTTCCATTCAGGGCCGCCAGGTCTGCCAGGAGGCGTAGGGCGTCTTCGAACTTCGCCGAATCCTCCGCTTCGGTCAGCTTTCTTGCGAGCCGCCCTGCTATTTCGTCTTTGGACCGGGTATTTCCGGCGAAGAAGCCGTTGGCCTGCAAGACCTCTTCCAGTACCGAGTCAACTAAGGCAAGAGCGCCCTCGCGTCCGCCCGTGAAACGGCTCACGCTTGCGGCTATGGGCCTGTCGCTTATGAGGCCCATGCGCCTGGCGTCCTCTCTGACGCCGTCCACCGCTCCTCCCGAGTCCTTGAGGTTGCCGACGCTATTCACGAGAAACAGCCTGGCGCGGTCCATCAGCCCGAAGGGCTCCAGCGCCTGCCACATGAGGCCGACGTCTCCGAGGCTCACCTCGCCTTCCGGCGCTCCGGCGGCTTCCAGGCCCTCCAGGGCCATTGCGATTATCTCTCCTTCTGCGGCCGCAGACGGGGAGCCGATAAGTTCTGCGCCGAGTTGCCAGAACTCGGCGGGGTCCGCGTTTTCTGCGGACAGCGGGGTTGGATACCGGAACACGGGGCCTGCGTACTGGTAGCGGGCCGGGGTTGCCAAATTGTCGTTCGAGCAGGCGAGCCGTAGCACTGGGGCCGTGAACTCAGGCCGCAGGCTCACCTCGTACCCGCCCGGCTCGGTAAAGCTGTAGAGCCTCGACGACAGGTCTCCGCCGGACCTGCGGATGAACAGCTCGGTAGCTTCGAGCAATGGGGTGTCCACCCGCTCGTAGCCGCGCAGGGAGTACTGCTGCTGGAGGCTCTGCGCCAGGCGGTCCCTGCGCTGGATGGCGCCGGAGCCGGTGTCGGCCATGCCTGGGAGCCGTGCTACCGGCCCGGGTGTATTCATGTGTCTCCGTTCCTTCCGGGCGCCGCCGCTTGGCCGCCGGTCAGTTTGCGTAGTTGTAATTGTATTCTCTATCGGTGGTAATAATCCCCCTTAAAGTTCCGGCGCGCTTACAATCGAAATCCGGCCGTGGCTCGTGCGCCGCCGTGGCGTCGAAAGCCGCGTGCAACCGGCGTCCTGACGGCCGTAGAGGTCCGGTGTCTGAACTGAATGTCATGCATAGTGCAAATCCGGCCCGTATCGCTCAGCGCGCTGCAATTCGCAACGTCGCGGTGGTGACGGACTCGGCGAGCGCCATACCTGCGCGGATGGCCGCCGACGCGGGCCTGTGCATAGCGCCGATGGAGATAACCATCGACGGAACCACCTACGTGGACGGTCCTTCCAGCGGCCTGGATTCCTTCTACGCCGACCTGCGCAGGGCCGAGAGGCTGCCGACGACCTCTGCGCCAAAGCCCAAGGTCTGGCTGGAATCCTTCATAGAAGCGTCTAAGAAGGCGGATTCGGTCTTTTGCGTCACGCTGGCGTCGCATCTGAGCGCGGCGTACGACTCGGCGCGAGTGGCTGCGGAGCTGGCGGTAGAGGAACTGCCTGGAACCGAGGTCCGTATATTCGACTCCGAGGCGGCTGCCGGTTCACAGGCGCTGGTGGCCCTTGAAGCGGCGAGCGCGGCGGCGCGGGGCGCGACGCTCGACGAGGTGGAATCGGCCGCCAGGCAGGTTTCCGCCAGGGTTCACCTGGTGGCCTACCTCGACACGCTGGAGTACATCCACAGGGGCGGCCGCGTGCCCCGCATAGCGGTGTGGGCGACGCAGCTGCTCAACATAAAGCCGGTCTTGCAGTTCTCTAAGGGCAGGGTGGGCGTCATCGCAAGGCCCCGTTCTAGGCGGCGGGCATACGAGCGCATACTGCGCGAGGCGCGTTCCGACCTGTCGGGCAAGCGGGCCCACGTGAACGTGATGCACGCCGACGCATCCGGTGAGGCCGCCGCCCTGCTGGCGACCATCGGGGAAGAGTTCGACTGCGCGGAGCTGTTCCTGACCCAGTTTCACCCCTTCATGGGCGCGCACACCGGGCCTGGCCTGGTGGCAATCGCATACTGGCCGGAGTGAGCGCGGCCCGGCCAACGTCCGCCGGTTCAAGTCCGGGCGTTCAATCCGCTGCGTCGAAGCCCCATACAGCGGCTGCGGTCTTTCCCATCACCTGTTCGTTGTCGCCGGGGCCGGCGAAGGCGGGATGGTCGCGCACGCCGGTCAGGGTGTTCAAGTAGCCCTCGCGTCCTGCGCTGGGCGGGAAGTCGCTCCCCCACATCATCCTTTCGACGCCAAAGGCGTCCCTTGCCATTTCGAATAGCGGCGGAACGTTCTCGAAGTGGAAGTGGGGGTCGAGCCTTGGAGGTCTGGGGCATATCTCGCCGAGCCCGGGCACCTTGATGTATGCGTTCGGACGTACGGCACATTCAAGGGCGGATTCGTAGAGGGTGTACGGTGGGTGGGCAATCCCGACGCCGGCGAGGTGCTCGATCACGATCGTGGTGTCTGGGCACGCGTCCAGCAGCCGCTTGAATTCCGGTGACGCGAAGCCCTCCACTCCCCCCAGCGATGAGACGACCAGCCCCAGTTCGCCCGCTTTCTTCCACAGTCCCAGCGGGTCGGGGCCGCTTATCCGTGCGTTGGGGTCGAGCCGTATGCCCGCTGCGCCCTGTGCCGCGAGTTTCTCCAGCGTGCCGCAGGGGTCGGCGTCTTCGGGGTCTACCAGCACGACGACCTTGAACCTTCCGGGATGCTTGGCGGCAGCGTCGAACAGGTATTGGTTGTCGTAGGTTCCGCCGTGCTGTATTAGAACTGCGCCGTCCACTCCGTTCCGGTCCATCTCGAACAGCAGGGTTTCGAGGGGTTCGAACCAGTTGAGTCCGGCGTGGCAGTGGGTGTCTATGATCTGCATTGGTAAGCCTTTCCGGCGTTGCGTTAGTCGCCGCCAAGAGTGACTATGCCGTCTGGCGAGACTCGCGTCACCTCTCCCGATCCGGTGAATGCGCCCGCGGTGATGTTGACGCGCACGGTTTCCCCAGGGCCGAACTTGCGGGCCGTACCGTTCCCCTGCGCCTCCTCGAGGCCGCCGTTGTGGAAGCTGGTGCACGGTTCCAGCCCGACGTTGTAGCAGCGGCCGTGCCATGGGTAGCCCCATCCGCCGCCGAGGTTGCGCCAGAACCACAGGTATTGCAGTACGTCGGAAGGATAGGAGACGGCCCAGCCCAGCCCCGTTTCCTCGTTCAGGACTGCGTACCAGCCCTCATCCATGCCTGTCATGTAGGCCATGTCGAGTGTGCGGTCGTCCTTTCCGGGTATGCGTGAGAAGTCGATTTCGCTTCCGTCGGCTGCTTGGGCCATTGGCCAGTGGGATTCGCCTGCGTTCTTGAGTACCGACGAGTCTGCGGTGGGGACGGGATGGTTGATGATCTTGCATTCGGGTACGAACAGTCGGCACTTGTCGGACAGGAAAGGTGGGCCGATTGCGACGTGCTCCAGCCATACGCAGTCGAGCGGCTCTTCACCTTCGTTGGTTACCGACTGGTCTACGTAGAGCGTGGGGCTTCCGCTGCGCAAGGTGAGGGTCTTTTCGACGCTGAAGGGCATCCGCACGCCCTTTGCCCAGAACTTGGCCGAGACGGCCTCCCTAGTGTCCTCCAGTATTGCGGCGTCCCAGGGGATGGTGTTCAACTCCCCGTGCAGGCCCATTTCGGCGCCGTATACCTCGTCGGGATAGCCGCCGTGTGGGACTGACGTCTGCCAGCCGCCCTCGTAGAGGTCGAGCCATACGCCCGTGGGCCATCCTGTCTGCGGCACGTAGAGGGCCGGATTCCGCACGCCCCAGGGTGACCGCCAGAGGAAGTCGGTGTCGGTCGGCTTGTGGACGAAGCTGTATACGTCGGCTCCCTTGTCGGCCAGTACGGTGACCCTTATGAGTTCGTTTTCGAGGATTACGGTCTTGAGGCCGCGATACGTCCATGCGTCAGAGACGCGGCATCCGTGGGTACGTTCATCGGAGTAGTGCATGGTGGAGGTTCTCCTGCGGTGGCTCCGCTAAGCTGGCTTGTCTTACGTTAGTGGCGGAGTCTGGGCTGTAAAGGCTGTTATTTTGCGTTGTGTTTTGATGGAAGGAAAGCGGTTTCCATCTCAGGATCCCGGCTGTACGACGATCCGGAAGAAGTCCTTGCCGGGCGCGATCATCCGCTCGAAGCCCTCTTCGACCACCCGTGAAAGTGGTATTGCCGACGATACGAGCGGCGCGGTCTGCATCTTGCCGCCGGCGATGAGGTCCACCGTGGCCTTCATGTCACCCGGGGAGGATGCGACGGAGCCGATGACGGTCTTTTCGACGCCGACGACTTCGTTGAAGTCGAGGGTAGGCGTGGCGGCGTAGATTCCCACTAGGACGACGGTGCCGCCCCGCCGGGCCCACTTGATGGCCTGCACGGGCGTCTCCGCTGCGCCGGCGGTTTCCACTACGATGTCCGGCCCGATGCCGTCCGTAAGTTCCAGCAGGGCCTCTTGGGCGTCTACCTGAGCGGCGTTGACCGTTTCTACGCCCGCGATCTCGTGCGCCATTTTGAGGCTCGTCTCCCGCACGTCGACGGCAATCACCCTTGCGCCGGATGCGGCGAACGCCTGGACGGTGAATTGGCCGACAGTGCCGCATCCCAGCACGCACACGGTGTCGCCGGGCTTCACGCCGGAGCGCCTGGCCGCGTGCAGTCCGACCATGGCGGGTTCGACGAGCGGTGCGGCTTCGTCGGGAATGGAGTCCGGCAGTCGGATAACCATGTCTGCGGGCCAGGTCATGTACTCGCCCAGCCCTCCGTCTGCGGAAAGGCCGGCTACGCACATGTTCGGGCATACGGCCTGTTGCCCCTTGATGCACCAGAAACATGCTCCGCAGGTGCGTACGTTGTTGACTACGACGCGCTCGCCGGGGCTCCAGTCACCTGCGCCCTGCCCCGCCTTGTCGATAACTCCGCTGATCTCGTGGCCCATAACCAGCGGCGCCATGCGGCCGGAGATGGCGTTCGGCGAGCCGTACTGCACCCACAGCGGCCCGTACTGCCACTCCTCGATGTCGGTGGCGCAGATGCTGGTGTTGGTGCACTTAATCCTGACTTCGCCGCGACCGGGTTCCGGGGCGGGAATTTCTTCTAGCCTGAGGTCCTTGTTGCCGTGGTAACGGAGTGCGAGCATGTCGTTAGCGGTTTGGGAATGAGCGTGATGAAGGCTGCCAAGGTGAGGGCATTCTTGCACGGGGACGGCGGGCGGGCAACAGGACGAGCCGCGGCACGCGCCCTGCCGGGGGGCGCCCTGCTTGCCGCGAATGGCGCTAGCATCTTCCCGGCGCGTCACGAGAACCGCATCGTGGAAGTTGCAGCCAGCTTACAGGGCAATCCGGCCCCATTCAGAGGACTTGAGATGAACGGCCCCACCATCACCGGCGTTGAATTTACGACCTACTCCTTCACCGCAGAGAACCTTGGCAAGGACTACAACACCTTCAACCTGGTCTACGAGCCGGACGGCAAGTTACCGCAGTCGGGCGGGATTCTCCAGATACACACCGACGCGGGCATCTCCGGGGAGTTTCCGGTCGAAAGAGGGGCGACGAGGGAGCAGGTGGCGGTCTGCGCCGGATACTTGATCGGCAAGGACGTGACGGGGCGGGAGAAGATATACAACGACCTTAAGCGCGGTCTTCGGCACTACGACATGACGGGCGTCGGGGCCATCGACATTTGCCTTTGGGACATTGCGGGGAAGATGTACGAGGAGCCGCTTTACAGGCTGCTGGGCGGCACGCGGCGGCCTCTGCCCTGCTATGCGTCGACGCTTCACGGGGATGAGAACGGCGGCCTTGGCACGCCGCGGGACTTTGCGGAGTTCGCCGTGCGGTGCAAGGAGATGGGCTATCCGGCCTTCAAGATACACGGCTGGGGCCTGGCGGCGCAGGACATCGACAGGGAAATCGAAAACGTGCTGGCCGTGAGGGAAGCCGTCGGTGACAAGATGGCCTTGATGATCGACCCGGCGTGCGAGATAGAGAACTTCGGGCAGGCGCTGGCGGTAGGCAGGGCCTGCGACGAGGCCAACTACTTCTGGTACGAGGACCCGTTCAAGGACGGGGGCGTTTCGACCTATGCGCATCGCAAGCTGCGGCAGATGCTGAGCACTCCGATCTTGCAGACGGAGCACATCCGCATGCTGGAGCAGCACGTGAATTTCCTGCTGGAAGAGGCGACTGACTATGTTCGTGCTGGCGCGCACGAGGACGGCGGCATCACGGGTGCGATGAAGATTGCGCACGCGGCCGAGGGGTTCGGCTTGGACGTCGAGTTGCACGGCCCCGGCCCGGTGCACCGGCACGTCATGTCGTCGATCCGCAACACCAACTTCTACGAGCTGGGGCTGGTGCATCCCAACGTCAAGTCGACGCGCCACCCCCTGTACGCCGGCTACAACGACGACCTCGATGGAATCGACGGCGAAGGAAACGTCTACGCGCCCGAAGAGCCCGGCATCGGCGTTCCCATCGACTGGGACTGGGTGAAGGCGCACCAGACGGGCAGCGCGGTGATGGCCTCGGCGTGACGGGGGTTGCCGCTACCCCCGGGGACGGACTGCCAAACAGCGAGAGCTGAAAGCCTGCGAGGTATATGCAAAGCCAGCAGAGGGGGTTGACCGGCTAGGAGTGGATTGACAGGGGCAATTCATGGGTACATTTCGTGAGGACATCTACGTCAGCGACGGTAATGGCGGGCCGGGGATTCAGGTCAACGTAGTGGTGGACACGGGTGCGACCTTCACGGTTCTACCCACTTCCTTGGTGCGTGAGAGGCTTGGCATCAGGGCGCGGCGAGAAGATGTGTTCACCTTGGCGGACGGCAGTAGGCGGAGGCTGCCCGTAGGAGACGCTCAGATCGCCGTGGGGGGCAGGCAGGCATTTTCGCCGGTGGTGTTCGGCGCCGAGGGCCGGTATCTGCTGGGGGCCACGACACTGCAGTCCCTCGGGCTAATTGCGGACACCACCAACCACAGGTTGGTACGGGCGCCGGAGTTGTACCTGTAGTAGATAATCGTAGTTGCGGAAGGGTCTGGCGTCGGCGCGCGGGAAGACCCCCATCTCAATCTTCCCCCGCAGACGGGGGAAGAGGTGGGAGGGGACGCCCCGGTGGGGCGCGCGGTTCGTGGCGTCGCGCGTGTTGGTGGGTGGGGATTCCCCCCGGCGTGTGCCGTCAGGCGGCCACAAGGGATCGCCCCTACGGATGGGGAGGGCGGCCACAAGGGATCGCCCCTACGGTTGTGTGGCAAGGGATTGTGCCTACGGAAGGGCGGCCACAAGGGATCGCCCCTACGGTTGTGTGGCAAGGGATTGTGCCTACGGAGGGCGGCCACAAGGGATCGCCCCTACGGTTGTGTGGCAAGGGATTGTGCCTACGGAGGGCGGCCACAAGGGATCGCCCCTACGGTTGTGTGGCAAGGGATCGTGCCTACGGAGGGGCGGCCACAAGGGATCGCCCCTACGGTTGTGTGGCAAGGGATTGTGCCTACGGAGGGCGGCCACAAGGGATCGCCCCTACGGTTGTGTGGCAAGGGATCGTGCCTACGGGAGGGCGGCCACAAGGGATCGCCCCTACGGTTGTGTGGCAAGGGATTGTGCCTACGGAGGGCGGCCACAAGGGATCGCCCCTACGGTTGTGTGGCAAGGGATCGTGCCTACGGAGGGGCGGCCACAAGGGATCGCCCATACGGTTGTGTGGCAAGGGATCGTGCCTACGGAGGGCGGCCACAAGGGATCGCCCCTACGGTTGTGTGGCAAGGGATCGTGCCTACGGAGGGGCGGCCACAAGGGATCGTGCCTACGGTTGTGTGGCAAGGGATCGTGCCTACGGAGGGCGGCCACAAGGGATCGCCCCTACGGTTGTGTGGCAAGGGATTGTGCCTACGGAGGGGTGGCCACAAGGGATCGCCCCTACGGTTGTGTGGCAAGGGATCGTGCCTACGGAGGGCGGCCACAAGGGATCGCCCCTACGGTTGTGTGGCAAGGGATTGTGCCTACGGAGGGCGGCCACAAGGGATCGTGCCTACGGTTGTGTGGCAAGGGATTGTGCCTACGGAAGGGCGGCCACAAGGGATCGCCCCTACGGTTGTGTGGCAAGGGATTGTGCCTACGGGAGGGCGGCAAGGGACGTCCCTAGTTTTGTGGTGGGGGTTATTTGGTGGTGGTTACGTCGCCGGTGGGTGAGATGGACTGTACGCCGGTTGTGGACTGGTAGGCGACGGCGACGATTTCTGCGGTGCGGGTTTCGCCTGGGGCGAAGGTCATGGAGGTCTTTTCGTCGCTTGGGGGCAGCGGGATGCCGCTGGGCATACTTGAAAATGGCTCCAGCCCTACGTTGTAGGTCCGCTTGTACCAGGGGTATCCGCCGCTGCCTCCGAAGACCTGCCAGTACCAGATGAACCTGAAGACGTCTTCCGGAAAGGCGAGCCCGAAGCCCACTCCCCTTTCGGGGTTGGTCACTGCGTACCAGCCGCCGGCGAGTTCGTGGAAGACGGCAATGTCCTCCACCCGCGCGCTCTTGTCAGGGAAATTGCGCAGGTCTTCGTTGCCGCCGCCTGGGGCCGGGCTGTAGGGCCACGTTCCGCTCTGCCCTCCGGCAAGCCGCAATCCGGGCCCGTCGCCTTCTCCCATGTTGTAGACGCGTGCGCCGGGCAGGTCGAGCCTGCAACCCGGCGCTAGGAACGGCTCGCCGAGCGCGACGTGCTGGCCCCAAACGCACTCCGTTTCCTCTTCGGCTTCGTTGGTTACCGACTCGGACACCTTCAGCGCGGCCGAGCCGCGCTCTATGGTCAGGGTCTTTTCCACTCGATACGGGGTGCGGTAGCTCCTTACCCAGAATCGTGCGCTCACCCTATCGGGGGTGTCCTCGACTACCTGGCAGTCCCAGGGCATCAGGGCCGACTCGTTGTGCTGGCCGATTTCGGCGCCCATGTAGTCGCCTGGGTATCCGCCCGTCGGGGCTATCGTCTGCCATCCTCCCTCGTAGAGGTCGTGCCATACTCCCTCCGGCCAGCCGGTGGCTGGTACGAAGAGTGAAGGGTCCCGAACTCCCCACGGAGTCCGCCACATGAAGTCGGTGTCGGTCGGCTTGTGTACGAACTCGAAGACGTCGGCGCCCTTGTCTGCAAGGACGGTGACCCGCAGGAGTTCGTTTTCGAGTATTACGGTCTTCAGGCCCCGGTAGGTCCAGGAGTCGGAGATTCGGCACCCGGAGGTACGCTCGTCCTGATAGTGCATGTGCAACTCCCCAGGTTGTTAGTCATCGGTCGCGGGCTGGCAGTATAACGAACGCTGCCGGCGTAGTATTGCCGCATGACCGTTGCCGCCATACTCCTCGTGCTGCTCTCCTCGTTCGCGCACGCCACGTGGAACCTGCTGGCGAAGCGTGCGACGACGCCGGAGGTATTCACCTGGTGGATGGCCGCGGCGGGGGCCGTCGTCTTTGCGCCGGCGGCCGCGTACCTTCTCATTACCGATCCGCCGCCGCCGACAGGCTGGGTCTTCGTCGGCGCCACCGTCGCTCTGCACACCGGCTACTTCTTTTCCTTGGGACGCGCCTATCAGCTTTCGGATCTATCGGTCGTCTATCCGGTGGCCAGGGGGCTGGGAGTGTCCCTGATACCGGTCCTCGGCGTCATGGTTCTCGGCGAGAGCATGTCGTTGCAGGCCGCGCTTGGGGCCGGGCTGATCGTGGTGGGCGTACTGTCGGTTGGCGCGAGCGGCGAGCGTCTGCCGCGATCAATTCGTGCAGGCCGGAACCTGGTGAGGGATCCGGGTGTGCGGTACGCCATAGTGACCGGGCTGATGATCGGCGGCTATTCGATCATCGATAAGCAGGGGGTGCAGCACGTAACCCCTGTGCTGTACATGTACCTGCTCTCGGCAGGAGGGGGCATGGGGATGCTGATACTCATACGGAACAGGTACCCGCGGTCCACCTACGTGCAGGAGTTCAAGGCGCACCACAAGGCGATCGTGCTAGGCGGAGCGCTCCAGTTTACGGCATACGCCCTCACGCTCACCGCTCTCACGCTTTCACCCGTCAGCTACGTGGGGCCGTTCCGCGAGGTGGGAATACTGATCGGCGTTGGGTTTGGCACTTACATTCTCAAGGAGCGGCTGAGCCCGCTGCGCGCCGCGGGCGCTGTCTCCATTGCGGGGGGCGCCCTGGCGATAGCCCTAGCGCCCTGACGGCCTGCCAGAGTGGGCGCGGACGGCGGTCGTCCTTACTCTAAGTAGACCTATCCCGTTGGGCCTATCCTTTCCAGATATGCGTTTACCACCAGCATGGCCAAGACGGTCAAGACGACGCATGAAGCGGCTATTGTCAGGGCGATGCGCACGGGGCCGGCGCGCTTGGTCTTGATCTCCGCGTATTCGGCGGTTGAAGCGCCGGTGATGCGAGGCCGTATCCATGCGCGCTTGGGCACGACGTCCACGTATTCGGAGACCTGGCCGGGCATGTAACCGGTGATGTAGATCCTCTGCACCGGGGCGACCATTGCCGCGAACATCCCGCCTCCGAGCAGGCCGCCCAGGTGTGCAAGGTTGTCGATGCCGCTCACGGTCAGGCCGAAGATGAAGTTTATCACTACGATGACGGCCACCGAGGTTAGGGCCTGCCTCCCCATCGTGCCCAGGGTCTCCCTGTTCAAGAGTAGATATATGCCGTATGCGCCGAGGATGCCAAAGACGGCGCCGCTCGCTCCGGCCCCTACGATTGTGCTGTTATAGATTTCGAGGTCGGCCCAGTAGCTGAACAGGTTGCCGAGGACTCCGGCGATGAGATAGGCGGCGGCGAAGGTAAGGCTGCCGAAAATCCGC
Source organism: Dehalococcoidia bacterium (assembly GCA_963663555.2). Lineage (GTDB taxonomy): Bacteria > Chloroflexota > Dehalococcoidia > Lucifugimonadales > Lucifugimonadaceae. The sequence goes on along the minus strand of CAXXNJ010000007.1, from coordinate 10,708 downwards.
TCTACGAGGCTGCCGAATATGAGCAATCCGAACGAGTTGGCCATGAGGTGGAAGAACCCTATGTGGAGGAAGACGGGAAAGATGGCGCGCCACCACTCTCCCATGGCGAAGTAGGGCCCAAACTTGGCGCCGAAGCGGAGAAGGTTCTCGGTATTCTGGGACCCGCCGGTCGCCTCGAGGCCCACCCACAGCGCGAAGTTGACGACCAGCAGCGCCACCGTAACGGGGGTCTTTGTGAGCGATATGGTTCCTGCGAACATTGCTTTGAGGTGGCCGGGTCGGCGCCGTGGGCGAAAGTTCAGGCGCGGCGGTCCATTCTCATTGATGATAAACCTTCCGGCCATTCGACACACGGATGAATATCCCGGATGAGGCTGTAAATCGGCGCCCTGATTCGGAAAGGCGGGTTGCATCCCATAATGGGCGCGCTTGATTTCTCATATAGAAAGAGGTTATGTTTAGCGGGTTGGATTGGATTTCGGCCCCTGCACCGGGGCAATATTTGGGAGAACTCAATTGTCGCTCAAGATACTAGACGTTGACATCAACGCACTGCGAAGCGCGGCGTATGCGAGCCGTGCGCGCTCTCCGGAAATGGTAGAGCTAATTGGCGCGATACAGTCGCTGAGGCCTGGCGATGCAAAGGCCTTGGTATTGGAAGAGGGCGAGACGATCTCCGGCCTCCGGTCCAAGTTGGGATATGCCGCTAGAGTCACCGGAGTGAAGCTTCGGACCACGACCGACGAGAGCAGGCTGATGTTCACGCTCAAGGTGCGTAGTTCCTCGGTGGCGCAGGATCGTGAGAGCGCCGCTGAGCGACGCGATGCAGTCCTTTCGACCGCGGCCAAGTTGACCCAGTCCGGCCAGCACGTGGTTTCGGCGGAGGAAGTCCTGCAGGCGCTGGCCGCCGACGGGATGGTTTTCGAGACGGCCCGTCCGGCAACGATGGTTGGAGCGTTCCTGCGTTCGGCGCCCCAGTTCACGCGCGTGGGCAAGAACGAGTTCAAGTACGAGGCCTAGCCCCTTCGTACGCGGCCGGGTATGCGCCCCGGCTCTTAGCTGCAAGTCCGGTTCGCCAGTCGGCCAATGCCGGTTTGCCTTATGCGGCGTGAACGACGTCGAGGCGCGGGATAGAGTCGATTATTCCGCGTTCGGCAGCCATTGAGAAGAGCGTTTTCAGCGCCTTTGCCCCTTCGGCGCCCATGTCTTCGGTGTCGTCATTGACGTACATGCGAACGAAGCGTCGGGCGTCTTCTTTCCCAATGCCTCGCCCGAACGCAAGGGCGTAGTCGAGCGCGTCGTCCTCGTGCGATCGGGCGTATGCGACGCTCCGCTTTAGCGCCGTCGCCACGTCTCGGCACAGTTCGTCTCCCAGCCTGCGGTTCACGCAGTCCAGGCCAAGTGGGATAGGCAGGCCGGTCTTCTCGAACCACGTCTTGCCCAGGTCGAGTATGCCGGTGAATCCCCGCTGCTCGTATAGTATCTGCCCTTCGTGCAACAGTATTCCGGCGTCCGCCCTTCCCTGCCGTACCGCCTGTTCCACGTCGTCGAAGTCCATGAACAGGGGCTCGAAGTTCTCGGGGCCGAAGATGCGCCACAGCATGTATGAGGTGGTGAATTCGCCGGGCACGGCTATCTTCTTGCCGGCGAGGTCGGCCTCTTTGATCCGGTTTGCGGATACCACCATTGGGCCGTAGTTCCTGCCGACCGAGGCCCCGCAGGACATTATCCGGTAGTGTTGTGCGACGGACGGATAGTGCGCGGCCGATATGGCGGTCACGTCGAGCTCACCGGACACTGCGCGTCTATTCAATGACTCTATGTCTTCCATGTGGTGTGCAACGGCATATTCTCCTATGGTGACGCGGCGCTTGGCCAGCGCAAAGAACATGAATGCATCGTCGGCATCCGGGCTGTGCCCAAAAACGATCTCTTTTCGTTCGTCCACTGTCCTCTCCCTGGAGCTGCGGGCGGTTGGGAAATTGCGTTGCGGGGGCTGCAATCAACCCGTGGCCATTGCGGCGTGCGGAGCCGGTCCGCCGTTACGCGGCGTTTCGGTGACAATCTCGTACTTGGTTGTCCGCTGCACCGGTTCAAATCCCGCTTCGCTAATGAGTTCTTTGACCTCGTCGAGGTTTGTCCTGTTGTAGAAGCCCGCCGCCAGCATGACGTTTTCGTCGAACAGCGTGCCTCCGAAGTCGTCGGCGCCGAACTGCAGGGCTATCTGTCCCGTCTTGCGGCCCTCTGAGAACCAGGATGCCTGGACGTGGGGAACGTTGTCGAGGAATATCCTCGATAGGGCTATGAGACGTATGTAGCGGTTTGGGCCGGCCTCTGAGTCGACTTTTTTGGCCAGCGCGGTGTTGTCCCGTTTGTACGACCACGGGATGAACGCCGTAAAGCCGCCCGGCCCGTCCTCAGCGTGGTCCTGCACTCGTCGGACGTGGTGCAGTGTCTCTACGATGTCCTCGTCCGATTCCACGTGTCCGTACATCATCGTAGCCGTTGTCTGAAAGCCGATGCGGTGCGCCTCTTCATGAACGCGCGTCCACTGATCGACGGTGTCCTTGGGCGCGAAGCGGCTGATTTCAGCCTTGACCCGGTTCGAGAGGATTTCCGATCCGCCGCCCGGCATGGTGCGCTGTCCGGCTTCCCATAGGGCCTGCATCACGCCGGAAATGGACAGGCCGGAGACTTCGCACATCTTCATGATTTCCGGCGCGGACCAGTAATGCGGGGTGACGGACGGGTATCGGCGTACCGTTTCCCTGACCATTTCGGTGTAGTAATCGAGTGGCAGGTCGCTGTTGAGGCCGCCCTGCATCAGGACGGTCGTGACGCCCTTTTCGGCAGCCCTTGCGATCTTGGCCATGATCTGCTCGACGGTGTAGGTATATGCGGAGGGATCGCTGGGATCGGTACGGTAGAAGGCGCAAAACGAGCAGTAGGCGTCGCAGAGATTCGTGTAGTTCAAGTTGGTGTCGATAACGTATGTGACGGTTTCTTCCGGGTTGTGCCGGTAGCGCACTCTCTGCGCGAGTGGCGCGAGGTCCAGCAGGTCTGCGTCCCTGAGCAGGAACATCGCCTCCCCGGAGTCGATGCGCCGGCCGGATTCAACTTTTTCTCTGATGGTTGCGAGCATGTTCACTCCCCCGGTCGCTGCGGTTACTAAGCAGTTCTCCGTTCACGCTAAGGCTTTCAATGACCTGCGCGCGCCGTATGCGCCGGCCGGAGTCACGAAACGGTCCTTCCGCCCGGCGGAACGAAGAGGTTGTCTACGCCGGATTGGCCGTCCGTCCAGCCGGGCAGTCCGCCGAGCCTTTTCCTGAACTCTTTCACTGCCCTGCTTTCGTCTTTTCCCAATCGATATGTGAAGTGGAGAATGTACTCTTTCGCCTCGTCGTCCGCCCGTTCGCCCTTGAAGAGTTCCGTGCCGGCTGCTATTTCAGCGGTTTTCGCGATGCCCTCTTTGAAAGCGGCCTCCAGCGCCGGTTCAAAGAGGGCGGCCTTCTCCCGGGGCGCGTCCCGGCGCACTACCCACGCGGCGAAGACGAAAGGAAGTCCGGTCAGTTGGCGCCAGGCATCCCCGAGGTCGTACACGCAGCCATAGTCCGTCATGCGTCCGCGGGCCCTGAGCGCCTCGTCGCCTATCAGCAGGAGCGCGTCGCTCGGCCCGTCCGTGCCGTCCACCAGTTCCGGCCTGACTTGCCAGAGGTCTCTGAACAGCACGCGAAGGAGTTGCACCGAGGTTGCCGTCTGTGACGTGACGGCCACTTTGCGGCCGTCGAGGCGTTGCACCGGCACGCGGGAAAAGAGCAGTACGCTTTTGGCCGGGCCGTCGGCCGCCACGCACAGGCCGCCCATCGGCCTCAGTTCCGCGCCGATGCGAAATATCTCCGCCACTGGCAAAGGCCCGGCATCGAGTTCGCCGCGCTCCACGGCCGCGGCCATGGGCCTTGGAGCCATTTCCCTCATTTCCCACGGGCCTTCCTGCAAGTAGCGGTAGAACACCGCCGAGTTGAGGTACGGCATCAGCCCTACCCGCAGCCGGTCAGTTCTCATAGACCGTGATCTCGTTGTAGAGGGCGTCCCTCTCGACCGGAATCCGGCCTGAGTCGTTGATGAGCCGCACCATTCTTTCCCGCGCTATTCCCGCGGGCGAGTTGGCAAGCGCGGCGTGTGCGATCCTCTCCTTCCCTATCGTTCCGTCCAGGTCGTTTGCGCCGAAGTTCAGTCCCACCGAGGCGGTCGCCTCTCCCAGCATGACCCAGTAGCTCTTTATGTATGGGATGTTGTCCAGGATGAGGCGCGCCGCGGAGATCATCCTGAGGTCATCCAGCGGAGGCGTGTGCCTTGGGCGCAGTTGCGTCATGCCGACCTGGTACTCGAGGGGAATGAAGGCGAGGAAGCCTCCGGTCTCATCCTGTAGTTCGCGCAGTTGGACGAGGTGGTCTATCCGTTCCTCGAACGTTTCGACGTGGCCGTACAGGAGGGTGCAGTTGGTCTTTATGTCCATGTTGTGGGCCATGCGATGAATGTCGAGCCAGCGGTCTGCGTTGGCCTTGCCCGGCAGAAGCAGCCGGTGGACGCGCGATGAGAACACCTCGGCCCCGCCGCCGGGCATGGTCGATAGGCCGGCCTCCTTGAAAATGGCCAGCGACTCTTCCGGCGTCACCTTCCAGCGACGCTGGAAGTAGTCTATTTCCGATGCTGTAAAGGCCTTGATCTGCACCTTCGGATAGGCCTGGTGAATGGCGCTAACCATGTCCACGTAGTACTGGAACGGCCAGGTTGGGTGGTGGCCGCCCACGATGTGCACCTCTCGAATGTCGTCATCCACGTGGTCAAGCACGTCATCGATGGACATCTCGTAGGCGTCGTCATCGCCCGGCTTCTTGGCGAAGTCGCAGAACTTGCAGCTGAGGACGCAAATGTTGGTTGGGTTGACGTGCCGGTTGAGGACGAAATAGACCTTCTCGCCGGACACCCTCTTCTTGGCGTAGTCTGCCATCTTGCCCACGGCGGCAAAGTCCTGCGTCTTTAGGACCGCCACGCCTTCGTCGTGGCTTAGGCGTTCTTTCGCCCGCACCTTTTCCCAGATGGGTATCAGGCCTGCGTCCGAGAACTGCACGCCGTCTACTTCCAGTATTCGTGCCATCGCCTGTCCACCCTTTCGATGATTTCTGGGTCCATTGTCAGCGGCTTGGGATAGCCTTCCTTCCAGGTGGCGTCTATTCCCATTACGCCTTGGTACAGCGGCGCGATCCCGTGGAATTTGGCGCTCGTGAATACGATGTCGCGTGCGGGATCGAAGCGCGTGAAGATACCCCACAGCAGCTCTACGTCGTCCTCTATGTCAACGTCGGTCGACACCGCGGCGACGATCTTGACGCCTCCCAGCAAGGGGTTGCCTACAAGTTCTTCCACCAATTCCCTTCCGTTGCCGTCCGTCTGTACAACCAGGAGAGCGCGCCCGGCGAGGCGGGTCGCCACGATGCCCGGTGCGATCCGACTGAAGCCTGCGGGCATTGCTAGCGCACGGGGGGGCGCCTCGAGCTCGGACGGCCCTGTGGCGTCGATGATCATCTTGCTGCCCTTGTGCATGGCCTCTCCGGTGAAGTCCAGGGTGTCGATTGCCGTGCGTGCTATGAGATGAAAGTCCTCTGCGGGATCGAAGTTGCGCCTGATCGCCTTGAGCACCGCCGAGGGGTCTCTGGGCGGCACGTCCCGGCTCACCAGTATCAACGCCTTCGTCAGGGATAGCTGCCCTTCTCCGAGCAGTCCGAGCGCCGTCTTGAGCGGCTCCCTGGCGTACCTGTCCTCCACGGCGACCACCAGCAGGTTGTGGAATCCGGCCTCGTAGTAGGCCCATAGGTCCACAACCTCGCGGCGCATAAGGCGGATGAGCGGCTTGAGCGCCACCTGTGCCGCGTCTCCCATGTAGCGGTCTTCCTGCGGGGGCTTTCCGACGACTGTGGCCGGATAGACGGCCCCCTTGCGGTGCGTGAGCGACTTCAGCTGGAAGACCGGGAAGTCCGCCGCCTCGGAATAGTGGCCGAAGTGGTCTCCAAACGGCCCTTCGCGCCTGCGCCGCCCCGGCGGGACGATGCCTTCGAGGAGGAACTCGGCATTTGCGGGGGCCTCCACACCCACGGTGTGGCCCCTCGTGATCGGGGTGCGCTGTCCTCGGATGATGCCGGAGAAGGCCATCTCGTCGATACCCTCCGGCAAGGGCATTACGGCGGCCAGCATGAGGGCGGGGTCGCCTCCAAGGGCCACGGACATTTCCAGCGGCTCGTTGCGCGTTTCAGCCGTGTAGTGGTGGAACCCGCCGCCCTTCTGGATCTGCATGTGCATCCCGGTAGTCGCGGGGTCGAAGACCTGCATCCGGTAGATGCCCATGTTCCGGGCGCCTGTGTCGGGGTCCATGCTCATGACTAGGGGGAATGTCACAAACCGGCCGCCGTCTTCGGGCCAACACTTCAAGATGGGAAGCGCCGACAGGTCGGGCTTGGCCATCTCGATCTCCCTTACCGGCCCCCTTCGTACGCGCTTTGGACGAATCCGCATCAGCCGCATGGCGGTTCCGCGGTTGGCCCACAGGGAGCCGAGCGTCGGCGGGTTTATGTTCTCGGCGAATCGGGCGAGCTCTTCGCCGATCTGTTCGGGGTGCATTCCGAGCGCCAGTTCTATGCGCCGTTCGCTGGCGAGCAGGTTTATGGCGAGCGGGAATTCGGCCTGCTCGACGTTCTCGAACAGCAGCGCTCTTCCCCCGGCGGCCACCATTCGAGTAGCGATCTCGGTGACCTCCAGCTCGGCGCTCACCGGCGCGCGGACGCGTTGCAGTTCGCCCTCGCTTTCGAGCGCGGCGATGAAGGATTGCAGGTCGTTGAAAGGCATCTCTAGGGTTGCCGCATCGAGGCGCCGGTCTTTTGCGGGCCCCGCCACTGTTGCATCAATCCGGTCTCGACGCCGAGGCATTGGAGTACCTTGGCGGCAACGGCGTCTACGAGGTCGTCGATTGTCTGTGGAGAGTGGTAGAAGCCGGGGCTGGCCGGGACGACCACGGCGCCGGCTTCCGTGGCCGCCGTCATGTTGCGCAGGTGCACTAGGCTGACGGGCATCTCCCTCGTCACCAGTACCAGCGGCCTGCGTTCTTTCATGCAGACGTCCGCCGCCCGCTCTATCAGCCCGCTCGACATGCCGTTGGCGATGCGGCCAAGAGTGCCGCCCGAGCACGGAACGACCGCCATGCCGTCGGTCGGAAAGGAGCCGCTGGCTATCGGCGCGGCAACGTCCTGGTGGTGCAACAGGGTGAGCAGTTCCCCGCTTTCGGGACATCCAAGCCAGTCCAGCATGGGCTCGAGGTCGGCATCGGTATTGCCGGTGAGCGATACGCCGCACTCGATGTCGAGCACCTTTCGGCCGGAGTCGGACACCACGGCAAAGACGCTGTGGCCGTTCTTCAGCAGTTCCGCCAGCGCAGCCCTTGCGTAGGGCGCCCCGCTGGCGCCGGTCACCCCTATCGTGTAGGCGCCCAATTCTCTCTCCCTAGAAGATGAATGCGTCGAGTGACGCGAATGTTCCGAAAACCACGGCGATCACACCATTCATGGTAAAGAACGCGACGTTGAGACGCGACAGGTCGTCCGGTGAAACGAGGCTGTTTTCCCAGGCGAGCAGCGCGGCTGCGACGGCCGCTCCGGCGAAGTACAGCGGCCCCGCGCCGAGCAGTGCGCCCGCAAGGACTATCGCCCCGACCGCGAGAGCGTGCAATGCCTTGGCAATCGCAAGGGCCGCAGGTATGCCGAACCGTGCGGGAATCGACCTGAGACCCTGCGAGCGGTCCACCTCCAGGTCTGCCGTGGCGTACAGGACGTCGAACCCCGTCACCCATAGCATGGCGCCGGCGCCCAGCCAGATGATCCCGGCGGGCAGTTCCCCCGTTACCGCTATCCAGGCCGCCGGCGGGACGATGAGGTAGACGAGGCCGAGTCCGGCGTGGCTGAGCCAAGTGAAGCGCTTCAGGAAGGGGTAAGCCAGCATTACGGCAACCGGGACCGGCGCCAGCGGCCACGTCAGCGGGTCTAGCCTCGAAACGGCGAACCCGAAGAGCGCCAGGGATACCGCCATCCAGGCCCACATATCCCGGCGTGAGAGCAGCCCGGCCGGCAGCGCTCTACCGGCGGTGCGCGGGTTCCGTGCGTCGACGTCGGCGTCGATTACGCGATTTGCGCCCATGCCGAACGTCCGCATCGCCACCATCGCCAGGACCACCCAGCCCAGCGCAGTCCAATCGGCGTTGCGCTGCATCGCCATGAGCGCGGCCACGATTGCGAATGGCAGGGCGAAAACGCTGTGCTCAAACTTGATCGCCTCGGAGAAGGTGAGCGTCCGTCTCCAAAGCCGGGCGGGAAGTGAGTCGCCCATTGTGTGCACCACCGGCGGCTCCGTCACGACGCGGCCTCTTGGGGCTGTGCGCCGGTCATGCTGTTGGCGAACATTCGCCGCAACGTGGGCAGGGCCTTGTCGGGCGGCGGACCGCCGGAGTACAGCCAGTGGATAACCACCTCGCTGGTGGCGCCAAGCCAGGCGCGGGCGGCAACTTCCGTGTCCAACGGCGCGATCTCTCCGCACTGCACAGCAAGTTCCAGGCGGCGTTCCATCACCTTTGCAAAGCGGTCGAAAAGCTCTGCCCGCTTGCGGTGAAACGGATTTCCCATGCTGTATCCCTGCAATAGCAGCAGGCGTGCGATCCGTCTCCGCCGGGCCAGCGCGTGTATCACCGCGTCCAGTGCGGCCGCGGCTCCATCGAGGTGCGTGGAGGACGATTCGGCAGCCTCTTCGGCTCGGGCGGCCAGCTTGTTCGCCAGGCGGTCGAGTACGGCAAAGAAGAGGTCTTCCTTGCTGCGGAAATGGAAGTATATGCCGCCCTTGGAGACCGCCGTGGCGCGGCTGATCTCGTCCACCGGCGCCTCGTGATAGCCCTTCTGGGAGAATACCGCCTCGGCAGCCTCGAGGATGCGGTCGCGGGTGTTGTCTGCTGTTCGCTTGGTCGCTACTGGCATGGGATGAGCGATTGAATTAGGTACCGACTGACCAGTCGGTCGGTTAGTTTGACTTTAATTCCAATAGGGGGCGTAGTCAAAGGCGCGCCTGCGTTGGTGGGCGACGGAGGACGCCCCTGCGGGGCGCGTCGAGTGGATTCCCGTTTTCACGGGAATGACGGAAAGGGAGCGCCGGGGATGACGGCGCGGTGGGTGGATGGCGCGCGTTGTGGCGCGCGACGATTCCCCCCGCCGGGCCCCGCCAGGCGGCCACAAGGGATCGCCCCTACGGGGGGCGCCCCTGCGGGGCGCGTCGAGTGGATTCCCGTTTTTACGGGAATGACGGAAAGGGAGTGCCGGGGATGACGGCGCGGTGGGTGGATGGCGCGCGTGGCGTCGCGCGACGATTCCCCCCGCCGGGCCCCGCCAGGCGGCCACAAGGGATCGCCCCTACGGGGGACGCCCCTGCGGGGCGCGTCGAGTGGGTTCCCGTTTTTACGGGAATGACGGAAAGGGAGCGCCGGGGATGACGGCGCGGTGGGTGGATGGCGCGCGTGGCGTCGCGCGACGATTCCCCCCGCCGTGCCCCGGCAGGCGGCCACAAGGGATCGCCCCTACGGGGGACGCCCCTGCGGGGCGCGTCGAGTGGGTTCCCGTTTTTACGGGAATGACGGAAAGGGAGCGCCGGGGATGACGGCGCGGTGGGTGGATGGCGCGCGTGGCGTCGCGCGACGATTCCCCCCGCCGTGCCCCGGCAGGCGGCCACAAGGGATCGCCCCTACGGGGGACGCCCCTGCGGGGCGCGTCGAGTGGGTTCCCGTTTTTACGGGAATGACGGAAAGAGGCGCAGGGGATGACGGCGCGGTGGGTGGATGGCGCGCGTTGTGGCGCGCGACGATTCCCCCCGCCGTGCCCCGGCAGGCGGCCACAAGGGATCGCCCCTACGTGGGACGCCCCTGCGGGAGGCGGCCACGAGGGGGGGCGCCTGCGATTCGCGGGTTGCAAGGGACGGCGGTGCGGTGCAATGGGTGGCGTTGTGGTTGAATGGGAGAGGGGCTTTTGCGTGCTAGACTCGGATGTTTCCATACTCCGCACTTGGTCCGGGGCGCGCAGGTTGTGAATACTCTCGTTCATCCCCCTCCAGCATTTAGAGTGCTGTCCGACGGTCTTGAGATGCCGGATGGGCCGTGCATAGGCGCAGACGGCGCCCTTTACGTCGTGGATAGCCTCGCCGGGGACATCTGCCGCGTCGGCAGCGACGGGGAGGTGACGAAGTTTGCCCATACCGGCGGCTATCCCAACGGCTTGGCGGTAGGGCCGGACGGCGACCTGTTCGTCGCAGCCGCCGGACAGAGGCAGATCCTGCGCGTCTCCTCCGACGGCAAGGTGAGTTCCTTCGCCGCCGACTACGACGGGCAGGAATTCGCCGGGCCCAACGACCTGGCGTTCGGCGTACGCGGCAACCTGTACTTCACCGACCCGTTGCGGCTGCCCCCTCCCGACCCCTCGATCAGCCCCATCTACAGGGTTAGCCCGGGAGGTGAAGTCTTCCCCTTTGCGGTGGACCTCGCCTACCCGAACGGCCTGGCATTCTCGCCAAGCGGTGACGAGCTGTTCGTGACCGAGATGCGGGCCAACCGCCTATTGGCCTTCCAGATCAC
>CAXXNJ010000006.1:0-433776 GCA_963663555.2 Dehalococcoidia bacterium | reverse complement strand
CCACGGCCCTCAACTTCTGCCAAGGCACGATTTCCGAGATGCTCGACAATCCGGGCGAAGAGATCTACGACATAATCCGCTACTTCGGAACTCGAAAGAAGATCTTCAACGTCCAACTTCCGGAACATCAAGGGAGGAGTCCTCGACTTCGTAGAGGTTTTCCCAGACGAGGGGCGACGTAGACATGCTGCGCGCCATCCGAACCTACAAGGAGGTCGGCTACCCCTACATGCTTATGCCCGACCACGTGCCGGAAATCTCGGGGGACGAGGCGCAGCAGGTCGGTTTCGCCTACTGCTACGGGTAACATCCACGCCATGATCCAGGCGGCAAACGACGGAGACGCAGAGTGATGGGCAAACCCACGGTACGCAACTGGCGCGAGGTCACTCCCTACGTAGACCACGAGTCGGCAATCATCTGGCCCATATTCCGCGGCAAGGGCTACGGCGACCTGCCGCCCGAGGCGGCCCCGATGCTCGACATGGTCGGCTTCACCATCCACCGGATGCAGGGAGGCCGCTCAGGCGACTACCACGACCACGAGGACAAGGAGCAGGTCTACTACTTCACCGAGGGCAGGGGCAAGATGAAAACTCGACGGCGAGGTATACGACGTGCGCGAGGGCGACGCAGTACACATTCCGCCAAAGGTGAAGCACCAACTCATAAACGACTCAGACGACCTGGATCACGCACCTGCTCGTCACCGCCCCAGTGCGCGACTAGAAGTCAACGCTTGGTCAGGAGATAGCCGCCATGGGCAGACCGCCGATCGTCACGAAGATCGAGTCCACCAAGTTCAACTTTCGAGGTCGCCGACACCTCCGTACACCCTGTCGGCGGACAACTCGTATACACGCCCGGCGCAAGCGTCACTCGCTCCGCACGCGTCCTGCGCGTCTACACCGACCAGGGAATCGTGGGCGAGTACCTCGGCGGCAGCGAGTCGGAGCACGTCGCCATCGAGCAACTCGCGGGATGGCTGATCGGGCGAAACGCGCTGGCACGCGAGGCCTTCTACAACCGCGCCAAGCAGATACTCAAGCAGTCCGCACGCATGGGCCTGAGCCAGGTCGACGTGGCCCTGTGGGACATTGCCGGCAAGTACTACGAGGCGCCCGTCTACGAACTGCTCGGCGAGTACAGGAAAGACCTGCCCTGCTACGCATCCACCACCATAGGAGACGACTCCCCCGACGGCCTGGGCACGCCCGAGGCCTACGCCGACTTCGCTGAGCGGTGCCTGCAGATGGGATACCCGGCCTTCAAGATACACACCTGGCGGGAGGCCCCGTTCGAACGGCACATCGCCATGATCCGCGCCGTCGGAGAGCGCGTCGGCGGAAAGATGGACCTCATGATCGACCCCGCCTGCACCTTCAAGACTTGGGGCGAGGCGATAAAGGTCGGCAAGGTGTGTGACGAATACGGTTTCTTCTGGTTCGAAGACCCGTACCTCGACGGCGGCGTGTCGGCATTCGGGCACCGCAAACTCAGGCACTTCATGAAGACGCCGATACTCCAGACCGAGAACATCCGCGGGCTGGAGCAGCACGTCGACTTCATCGTGGCGGACGGCACCGACTTCGTACGCTACGACGTGGACTACGACGGCGGCATCACGGGCTGCATGAAGCTGGCCCACGCCTCGGAGGGATTTGGCTTGGACGCAGAGCCGCACGGGCCGGGCCCTGCCAGCCGCCACACGATGGCCGCCATACGCAACTGCAACTACTACGAGATGGGCCTAGTACATCCCAAGACCAAGACCGCCGCGCCGCCCGTCTACCTGGACGGCTACGAAGACCAGCTCGAATCGATCGACGAAAACGGCTGCGTCCAAGTCCCCGAAGGCCCCGGCCTCGGCGTGACCCTGGACTGGCAATTCATAGAACAAAACAAAACCGCCCGGATGACTTGGGACTGACCCCCCATCGCAACCTCGCCACAACCCGCAGCATCTAACCCCGTAGGGGCGATCCCTTGTGGGCGCCTTCCGTAGGGGCGGTCCCTCGGGGGAACTTGCGCCAAACTACCCCGCTTGCTCTTTTGGTGCGCCGCCGGCCGGCGCTTCCGCACGGATTCCAAGAAACAATCCCTGGCTCAGGCACTGCTCCGCAATAGAACGCCAAAGGCTCTTGATCGTAGACGCTGCATGAGAGTCGCCGTGGAGCGCACCCCCCTTGGCGCTCTGCGCCAGGTTGGGCGTGAAATACTCCCGCGGCAACTCGATGCCGGGAAGCGGGAAAGGCCTTTCTTGGTCCGCCGGCAGGCACGGGAAGAAACTGAACATGCCATCGACGGGCTCATCGTAAGTGGCCCCCTTGTACCACCTGTGGCTCAGGGAAGCGTCAGCCCATTGGAAAGTCGGATAGAGCGCCGTGTCCCAGTAGCAATCCGGCACCTTTCCCGAAAGACGGCCCTCGTAGTTTTCGCCGTTCAGATCCACGTAGTCGGCAACCACGAGCACCGCATCCACCACCCAGTTCGGCTTCTTCTTGCTCCCGAACGCTATGACGGAACCCCGCCCAAGGCGCTTGAGGCCCTTGAGATGCTTCTGCTTGCAGGAGAAGTAGTAGAAGCCGTCGAAGATGAACGGGTCGGTGTTGTGCAATCTCCCGTAATTCCGGTGCCGCAGCCAAGTGGGTTCCCACAGGTAGCGAGGCGAAGCCGGCCCGGAAGGGGCAAAGCGTCTCAATACGCGTGACTCCGCCTCCCACTCCGCCCAAGCCCACAGCTTCCCTTCGCGCGCATCCCCGTCATCCAACGACTCCAACCACCCGCCGCCGACCTCCAGGAACTTCCGGGCGTGAGGCTTGAAGTACGGATTCCAGCCCTTCCAATCGCCCTCGTCCGGGACGTGTTCACCGCCCGGATGGGGCAGCTGCACAAACCGTCGATTGTCAGACATCGCGCTGCACCTCAGCTTTCCAACACATTCCCGATTGCCGGTTCCGCTCGCCTCTCAAACTGTCGCCCCTGTTCACAAATCAACCAACTCACTCGCAAATCCCACCACCTAAACCTCAATCATCACCTTGCACGTTTCAGGACGGGGAGACCGCGCATACTCGAACGCACTCACCGAGTCCCCAAACGAAAACCGGTCGGTCACCAGCTGCCCCACCGCGCAACGCCCGCCGCTGGCCAGTTCTATAGCCGTCGGGTACGCGTTCGCGTAGCGGAATACAGTCATCACGTCCACCTCTTTCACCATCGCAGACACAAAGTCCACCTTCGTTGGCTGCGGCCCCATCCCGACTACCACGACGCGCCCCCCGGCCGACGCCGCATCGACCAGCGACTGCACGCCCGACGGATGGCCCGAACACTCCACGCCCACGTCCGCGCCCCTGCCGCCCGTCGACGACATCACGGCTTCCGAAAGCGATTCACGCCTGGCGTCCACCACCGCGCTCGCCCCGAGCGACGTCGCGCGCTCCAGCCGGGCCGGTATCACGTCCGCAACTATCGCCTGCGCCGCGCCGCAGGCCAACGCAGCCATCAGCGTCACCGTACCGATCGTCCCCGCGCCGCTTATCGCAACCACGCTGCCCGCGATCACCCCGCCGCGGTTGCAGGCGTGTACGCCCACCGACATAGGTTCCATCAGCGCCCCTTCCTCTAGGCTCATCCCATCAGGCAGGCGATACGTCAGTGAAGACGGGTGCACCACGTACTCCGCCAGCGCACCGTCGTACGGCGGAGTGGCCCAGAAGCGGACCTCAGCGCAAAGATTGTACCGGCCAGCCCGGCACGTCCGGCACGCGCCGCAGGGCACGCCCGGCTCCATCGCCACGGCATCGCCCGGCCTCAGCGCTTCCACCCCCGGGCCCACCTGCTCCACCACGCCCGCCGCCTCGTGGCCGAGCGTCATCGGGCCGCGTAACACGAAGTCGCCTATGCGGCCGTGCTCGTAGTAATGCACGTCGCTACCACAGATGCCGACGGCCCCGACGCGCACCCTTACCTCGCCCGGCCCCGGCTCCCCCGCATCCGGCACGTCTTGAATCCCCAGGTCGAGCGGCCCGTTCAGCACCACAGCCTTCAACGGGCGCCCTCCCCGCCGTCAACCGGCAATATCACCCCGTTGACGTAGTCCGAAAGGGGAGAGGCCAGGAACAGCGCAACGTCCGCAACCTCGCGCGGCAGTCCGAACCGCCCCATGGGCACGCCGGCCAGCTTGAAGTCCGTTCTGGGCCCAGGCGTCCACACGGCCTCCGCCATCGGCGTCGCTATAACCGTCGGCGCTATCCCGTTCGACTGGATGTTGTGCGGCCCAAACTCCACGGCCATCGTCATCGTGAGCAACTGTAGCCCCGCCTTCGAGGCGCTGTAGGCCGCATGTTCCTCCAGCGCCCCAAGACCGGCGCGGGAGGTGACGTTCACTATCTTCCCGCTGCGCCGATCGATCATGCCGGGAGCGAAACTCTGCGCCAGAAGCAGCGGAGCGAGCAGGTTCACGTCGAGCGTGTTGCGCCACTCCCATAGACCGACGTCCAGCAGCATCTGCGGGTGAGTCAGGCCGGCGTTGTTGACCAGTATGTCCACCCGGCCGAACTCGTCGAGCGCGGCCCTGCCGAGCGACCTCACCTGCTCCGCGTCGGCCAGCTCGGCGGTGCGCGTCCAGGCCTTCACGCCGCGACTGCGAGCCGCCTCGGCCGTCGCCTCCAGACCGGACTCGTCTCGCGCCGTCAGCGCCAATGACGCCCCTGCGTCGGCGAACGCCTCCGCAATGGAAACGCCGATCCCCTTCGACGCACCGCTCACGAAGGCCACCTTGCCGCTCAGATCTATCTTCACCCCGTTCGACATCGCATACTCCTTCACGAAACGCTGCCGGTAGCCGCCATAGCATCGATGATCTGACCGTGCGGTTCCGGCCAGCCGAATACGACCACCGGTATCGCCGCGTCGCTCGACCAGTCGATCGACTTACCGCGGTCATCGGTAGATTCAATCCCCAACTCCCGCGCTATGCAGGCCCCCGCGGCGACGTGCACGGGCGCCTCTACGCCGTAGAACACCGACGCGGCAAGCCGTCCCGCGCACAACTGCGCCAGCGGGTAGGCCGCCGACGAGAACGTGTTGGCCTGCCCAACCCGCCGGAGCCAATTCAACGATCCATCGTCGAGCAGCCTGCCCCACTCCACGCCGCCGTCTATCTCCAGACCGACGGTCAACTCATCCAGACTGCCGCTCACCGCACGCGGCGACCACAACGCGCCGTTCCGCGCAACGCGTCCACCCCGCACCGCTGCCAGCCGCTCCTTCGCAGGCGGTATCGATATAGCGCCCAGCTCCAATTCACCATCCAAGCGGAGCGCGATGTTCACTCCCCAGTGGGGCATACCGGTACTGAACGGCACCGTGCCGCAGAGGGGGTCGATCAGCCACGTACCGCCCCCGCCCCCGCGGTCGGCCCTGCTCTCCTCGGACCATATGTCGCCGGGTACGCCATGTGCGTCGAGCGTCTCCGCAATCACGCGGTCCGCCTCGACGTCGGCCTCCGTCACAAGCGCGCCCGGGCTCTTCATCCACGAGCGAAGCTTGCCCGGCCCCAACGTGTCGAACCGGGCCATAAGGGCCTCCGTCGCAGCGCCCGACGCCGCAAGCGCGGCCTCCAGCAGTTGCGCCTTCCCGCCGCGCCAACCGGCCCCGCCCGACTCTCCGGTCTCGTTCAAGTTAAACCGTCCCCTCATTGCTAGCGATGCAATGTTACCAACAGCCCCACAGCATACCCCTACATAAACTCCAGGCATCGCTCTAACCCCACCATCTTCACCCCACGCCCCCTGTCTGTCATTCCCATGAAAACGGGAATCCACCGGCCGCGCCCCGCAGGGCCATCCCCTCTACTTCTTCCCTCTTCTTAGGGGGTATCCCCTCATGCCTCTTCCCCCGTCTGCGAGACCTTTGCATAAATGTCTCGCGACCCTCTACAGACCTCCAATTTTTCGATGGACGAAGATGAGAATCGGGGTAATTAGGTCGGCTCTGAGGGGGCAGCTGGGATTTATGCAAAGGTCTCGTCTGCGGGGGAAGATTGAGATGGGGGTCTTCGCGCGGGTGGCGCTTCCAAGCTTATTGTTAATGGCGCGCGTTGATGGTCGGCGCAATCCCCCATACTAACCTTCCTCCTTCGAGGGGGAAGGGATTAAGGGGGGATGGCGCCCCTGCGGTTCACCTACCCAGCGGCCAGCCGCCGTTGGCTTGTATTGCCTCGTCTATGCGGGCCATGATGTTGGGCGTTTCGGCGAGGGTGGCGCAGATGCGGCGGTAGTGGGTGACGTCGTCGTAGGAGAGGGTGCGGCGGCGGCGGTCTTTGAGCCACTTTTCGGCGGGCCGGTAGCCGCCGATGCTGAATTCCCACGTCTCAGGCGACACTCCCTCGAAGTACTGGTCGAGGTTGATGTACACGCGGCCCGGCGCTTCATCGTTCGGCATGGCGTAGCGCACCTTATCGACGAAGTTGTGGCCGGACTTGGGGAATGACGGCGCGAGGCTGGCCGGCTCCGACTCCACCAGGTGCAACGACTTGAGGCGTTCGCCGAGCGCGGCCAGTTCCGAGAACAACGACAGGTCGCCGGTGAGCGGCACGCGGGGGAAGTCCGACTTGAGGAAGTCGGCGTAGCGGCGGCGGTATTCGGGGCTGTGCAGCACGGCGTAGACGTAGTGGAACACGTCCTCCGGGCCGAAGGAGTTTTGCAGGTCGCTGGCGCCGTCAGGAGTGAAACTCAGCCCGACGGCAGCGCCGACCGCCTCTACGAACTCCTTGCCGAGGTTCGGCTCGCGGGCCAGGCCGGCCCGCTCCTGCCCTTCCGTCGGATAGGCGTATAGGGGGAAGAGGTAGTTGACCTCTTTCAGAGATACCGTGTGATGCTGAATAAGGGACTTGGACGCGAACACATGCACCCATCCACCGACAATCTCGGTGCCCCTTACAGTAGAAAGGCCCATGTTCGGCCCTGCCAGCATGTGGCGCATTACGTTTGAGCGTGGCCGACATATGAAGCCGCGTGATTGCCCGGTGTAGTAGGTATGGCGCAGGTCAAATGGCCGGTACAAGATGGGCGCTAAGTGCTTGTCTGCGTCCGGGTGCGATCTGATGTCTTCCTGCGCCCAACTCACTTTCCAGTCCTGTGCGTCCCTGCTCAAGTTGTAACTGGACCTTGCCTCTTCTTCCGGCAGTTCGGCGAAGTCGGCGGCCACCTTCTTCACCTCGTCGCGCGTCCACCGGATCGTCAGCTTGTCCCGCGCGGTGACGATGCCGACCGAGTTGACGGGGAACATGTCGGTGACGCTCCACCCCGCCTCATACTCTCCGGCGAGGGTTTCATCTCTCGGAATGAAGAGGTAGTGGGGTGATTTGGGGGCGAGCTCGGCCCAATCGGTCGTTCTCACGTCGTTGGCCGCGAGCCATCCGTACTTGCCGTTCTGCGGCCCCGCCTCTCGCTCGCCCCACAGGTCGGCGTGAAAGATGCGTGCAGGCCGGTCGGTTCCGCCGTTTGTCTTTACGAACAGTGCGATTGCGACGCCCTGCTGTATGTCGAATACGTTCTCGTCCTTTCCGCCGCCGGGCGCGCGCTCCCTCTTCTTGGCGTTGCCGTGCAGGTCGAGCATGTACATCTCATCGAAGGTGTCGCGCAGGCTCTGCCGCATCCCGCGGAAGGTCGGGTTGTCTAGGTAGCTATGGTTTGTAACGAAGGCGAGTATGCCCTCTCCGGTGCGCTCAATGCGGCGCTGCGCGTAGCGAATGAACTTCACGTAGTCGTCGTTGAGCCACTTGGGATTGCGTTCGCCCAGCGGGCCGCCGTCCACGTGGAAGTAGTTGCCGGTCGTCTCTATGCCGTCCTTTCCGCGCAGGAGGCCGCTTATCCACTTTCCGGCGTTGGCGGAGTGTCCGGAGTATGGCGGGTTGCCTAGTACGACCATCACGGGCTTGTCGCGTTTGACGGCGTCTGCGCTGGCCGACTCCTCTGCGATGGGATGGGAGAACAGGATGCGCTGGCCCTTTTCGGCCTCGGCGGGCTCTTCGAGCGTGTTGGTGAGGAATACGTTGAGCCGCTCACCTCCGGGCATGGCTGCGCCGGCTTCGGCCCCTGTGATTTCGATGGCCAGTTTCAGGTGGCATATCGCATAAGGCGCCATGAGCAGCTCGAATCCGAACAGGCGCGGTAGCAGGTGTTCCCGCACGTAGTCCGGCCATGCGCCGGCGAGGCCCTTGCGCTGTATGGTCGCCCGGATGGAGGCGATCACCTCCCGCAGGAACGTGCCCGTGCCTGCCGCCGGGTCGAGGATGAGAAGCCGCGGCATCTCACCGCGCGCGCCGTCGGGCATGTTTGCGGTGACCTTCTTCGCATCGGCGAGGCCGTCGTCCAGTCCGAACCGCTCACGCAGGAGCAGGTCCACGCTGCGCACGATGTAGGACACCACGGGCTCGGGCGTGTAGTAGACGCCTCGCATTTCCCGCAGTTCGGGGTCGTAGGCTGCAAGGAAGTCCTCGTAGAAGTGCACCACGGGGTCTTGCTCTATGCTCCGCCTGCCGAACCTGGCGAGTATTGCGTCCATCTCCGCCCTGTCGAGCAGCCTGGCGAGGTCGTCCACGATCCATGCAATCCTGGGGTCTGCGCCGGGGCCGGCTATGCGGGAGAAGACGTCTTGGAGCAGGGGGGTCGTTTCGGCGAAGGCGGCTGACTGCCTGGTGAAGGGGCCGGCGTCGGGCCGGTGGCTGCACCGGGCCGCGAATAGGCCGTATGCGGCCGTCTGCGCCTGGAGGTCTGCGAACTCGGAAGGCATGAGGTCTGTGATGAGCACCTTGCGGTAGGCCTCCAAGAGGTCTTGCAGCGGCCCTGATTCGCCTTCCTCGCTGAGGATCCGGTTCACGCCTTCGTAGAGTAGGCGCGCCTTCGCCGCCATGCGCTTGGCGAGCTCGCGGGAGTTGTCTACGGACGGAACGTCGGCGGTGAAGAAGGCGTCCAGCAGCGCTGCGGCCTGCGGCCTACCCGCCTTGTCGGGCAAGATGCCGCCCCTGCCGTCCAGCGCGCCGAGCCGCGCCGTATCGCGCAGGTTGCCGTCGGCGTACCAGCGAAACTCGAGGTAGTCGGTCAGGATGAGGTTGGGCAGGCCATCGCGGTAGCGCTTGAGCTGTGCGCTCTCTCCCGCCCTCGCCAAGTCTGTGCCGGCGTTCTTGCACTCGACGTGGCCCACCGGCACGCCATCGCGCTCCACGATGAAGTCGGGCGCTCCGCAGGCGACTTGGGACGGCTCGTTGGTCGCCCTCACCCCGCCGCCGCCATGCGCCTCGATGAACGCCTTCAAAGCCGGCCGGTAGCTGTGCTCAGTGGCCTGCCCCGTAGCGTAAGTACCGGCAATGTCGCGCAAGTATGTGGTGACTGGGTTCACGGGTGTAGTGACGGCCGATAGATGTTCCGGTTCCGGCATTTAGAGTACAGCGCCGGCAGGCCCGTCACACCGCGGCGCCTCCGGCAGGCGCCCACAAGGGAACGCCCCTACGATTCATGGGACAAGGGAACGCCCCTACGATTCATGGGACAAGGGAACGCCCCTACGGAGGACGCCCAGGCAGTTGCGCCGCCGGCTGTTGGGCTGTCAGGTGGTGTAGGGACTGGCCGGAGGGCAGTAGTTATTGGGTGGTGAGTGAAGACCCTTGAGCGCTACCTCAGTCTCATTTGAGGCGGTAGAGAGCGGGGGAAGAGCCGACTTGAACAAAAAGTTCTGTATAGCCACCAGGGTTGCCGACTCGATGTTTGGGTAGGAAGGTCCCTGTCCACTGGATCCCTAGTAACTCATTAACTCGTTGTGGGCTAAACGGCTCCTTGAGTTTCCCTTCGGTTACTGCTTTTCGAATACGCCGGATGGTGTTTCCTTCACGCATGCTCACTGAAACTCCTATTGCTCCTGCGCGATGGCAGGCGTGCCGGGGTGTACGCCCTTGTTGGCGTTGCGGCTTAATGAGGTCTTGGTTGGGTGGCCGGGGATGCCCCGCCGGGCCCTGCCTCACCCCCATCCTAACCTTACCCCTTGAAGAGGAAGGGATTAAGAGAGGAGGCGCGCCCGGCGAAGAGCAAGGCCCCTCCTACCTCTTCCCCGTCTGCGGGGGAAGATTGAGATGGGGGGTCTTCGCGCGCGTCGTACCTCCATGTTTGTGGTTAGCGGTGCGCGTTGTTATGGCCGGCGGGGAATTCCCCCCGAAACACCAACACCCGCGACGCCACCCACTAGCCACCAACCACTAACCACTTCCACCTACCCACCGGATCCGCGGCTATCATGCCAAGCCGGATTGCAACCACGCCGCCACTCACTACTCCCATGCTGACCGACCTGATAGACGACGCTGCCCAACTGGCCGAAGAACTCGCAGCCGAGACGCTTGACGGGTGGGCCGCCGACAAACTGCGGGACGAAATCGCACAGCGCCTGTACGATGCCAACACATACGCGCGCGTCGCAATGTTCGCAGCCCCCGAGATAAGGATGGGCATCGTGGAGGCCGCAAACGCCGCAAGCGATCTCGTCGACGCAGACCCGCGCTACGCACCCCTCCTCAGCCGGATAAGGCTGCTGGTGGAACAGGCCGCAGAGGCCGCCGCATCGCGATGAATTGGCCCATCCCTGTGCTAGCATGATTCCGGCCCGGAGGACTGCGCCGGTGTTCTCACGTCAGGACGTTGAAGTGATAGTCGGCGAAGGACTGGAGCCGCACGCGCTGCCGGTCGAACTCGTCCGAACGACTGCGCTGATCGCGCTGCGGACGGAACTGGGCGAACCGGCCCGTAGCGGCGCGACGGCCCCTGACATCCCGACGGCGCCAACAGCCGGGACAAGCGCGGCGGGCAAGGCGGTCCTGAACGTGCTGCTCACCGATGACCCGACCCTGCGCCGGCTCAACCGGCAGTTCGCAGGAGAAGACAAGACCACCGACGTGCTGGCATTCGGCGCCGGCCAGAACTTCCCAGGAGATGACCAGGACGCCTCCGCCATTGGAGACATCGCAATATCAGTTCCACAAGCCGCAAGGCAGGCCGAGGCGGCAGGGCACCGGCCCGAACGAGAACTCGCCTTGCTGACGGCCCACGGGGTACTGCACCTCTTGGGCTACGACCACGCCGAGCCGGACGAAGAAAAGGTCATGTTCAGCAAGACCGGCCTGATCCTCAAGCAGGCCCTGACGATTTCACCGCCGCAGTGACAACGCAAGTACGCATCCAAACAGAACCCAGTCCATGACCCAGGTATTCTATCGAAAGTGGCGGCCACAGCGGTTCGGCGAGGTCGCAGGACAGGACCACGTCACCTCAACGCTGCGAAGGGCCGTCGCCTCCGGCAGAATCGCACACGCCTACCTCTTCACCGGCCCCAGAGGCGTCGGCAAGACATCTTGCGCACGAATCCTCGCGAAGGCCCTCAACTGCCTGAACGCATCTCACGGAGAGCCGGACAACGCGTGTGAAAACTGCCGCGCCGTCAACGACGACAACATGATCGATCTCGTCGAGATCGACGCTGCGTCCAACCGGGGCATAAACGACGTACGCAACCTGAGGGACAGCGTAAAGTTCCAGCCCGTCGCGGGGCGCTGGAAGGTGTACATCATCGACGAAGCGCACATGATGACGCTTCCGGCATTCAACGCCCTGCTCAAGACGCTGGAAGAACCGCCGCCGAGGACCGTGATGGTGCTCGCCACGACCGACGTGCACGCAGTGCCCGTCACAATCATCAGCCGCTGTCAGCGGTTCGACTTCAGGCGCCTCGCCAACGACGACGTGGTAGACCGCCTGGCCGAGGTGTGCGGCGAAGAGGAGATAGAGTGCGATCCGGCGGTGCTCGATCTCATCGCAAGGGCAGCCTGGGGCAGCCTACGGGACGCCGAAAACCTCCTTGAACAACTAGCCGTAGCAGGCGCCGCCGAACAGGGCGAAAACGGCGCCGCACAGATCACCGAAGACGACGCACGCCAGCTGCTCGGACTCGGTGACAGCGGAGCGTCGATAGAACTGGCCGCCGCCCTGCTGAAGAAGGACACCCCAAAGGCGCTGGAACTGATAAACGCCCAGGCCGAGCGGGGAGCCGACCTGCAGGGGCTGCGCAACGGCGCCGTCGACTCACTCAGGGCCGCCCTGCTCATGAAGGCCGGCGTAAGAGACGCACGGGGCCAGTCGGAAGACCTCGTCCAAGCCATGCAGGCCGCAAGCAAGGACGCCTCGATGGACCACCTGCTGCACGTGCTGTCCATCGTTGGGCAGGCGAGACTTGGCGGCGACACCTCATCGCCTCTGCCGCTTGAACTCGCAGTCCTGCGGGCCTCCGCCGCGCCAAGCGCCGCCGCGCCCGCTACGCACTCCGGCTCCGTCGCAGACGCGCCGGCACAACGGCGGCAGCAGCCCGCGCGCAGGCGCGAGCAGGCAGGCCCGCGCCGCCCAGCGCCCCAACGGCCGGCGCCCGGCCCGCGCCGCGAGCCGCCCCCACGCTACGATGGCGCGCCAGAGCCTCCGCCGCCCGCGCGCAGGGAGCGTACTCCCGAGCAGGAAAGATGGAACCGGGTGCAGTTCACGCTGAGGCGAACGAAGTTCCGAAAGTACGTCATCGGCGCCCTGCTGAAGAACGCCGAGGCGGTAGGCCCCTCCAATGGACGGCTGCGGGTCAACTTCAGGAGCAAGTCACTGCGGGAAAACCTGCTTGAAGAACTACAGGACCCACGCGCCAGAAGTGCGCTCGACGAGGCGGTCAAGAACGCATACGGCGCCGGGCTGGAACTCGACTTTGACTCCAACGGGTCTCCCGCAAGGCCGCAGGAACAGACGCCCGCGGCGGAGTCCAGCCCACTTGTGAGAGCCGCCCTCGCCATGGGAGCGCGCGTCGTGGATACCAGCCCCGGAAACACGGACGGAGGCCCCGCTTAGAGACGGGCACGGCCCAGCCCGCTAAGATGCAAACTCGCATAGGGGCCGGGGCACGCAAAACGGTAATCGCCGTGGCCGGAGCCCACCCGGCAACCGACGGAACAGGGGAAAGGCGGCCATACGGGACATGAACCGAAGACTGATGAGGCAGGCCCAGCAGATGCAGGCGCAGCTGCAGGCCATCCAAGAAGAACTGGCGGAGGCCCGCACGGAAGCGACCGCCGGAGGCGGAGCCGTGAAGGCCGTCGTAATCGGCGGAAATAGGCTGGAAGCCCTCCACATCTCACCGGCCTTAGTTGATCCGGAAGAGGTTGACATGCTCGAAGACCTGGTGACGGCGGCCGTCAACGCCGCGCTGGAGACCGCCCAGAACGACGCCGCCGCCAAGATGGGAGCCATCACCGGAGGGCTAAACATCCCCGGCCTGTCCTGAACATGACCTCCTCCCGCTTCTCACCCTCCGAAGCGCCCCCCGTGGCAAGGCTCATAGACGCCTTCCACCGGCTCCCCGGTGTCGGCCCAAAGGGCGCGCAGAGACTCACCTACTACATGATCCGGATGCCGCGGCAGGAGGCGGAAGAACTGGCGCAGGCGATCTTGGACGTCAAGGACCGGATCGTCCTGTGCAACAACTGCGCAAACATCGGTGAGTCCGAGCTGTGCGCCGTATGCTCCGACCTCACCAGGGACAATTCCCGTATATGCGTCGTGGAAGAACCGCTCGACGTCGTCGCAATCGAGCGGACGAGGGCCTTTCGCGGCAGGTACCACGTACTGCACGGCGTCATCTCGCCCGTCAACGGCGTCGGCCCGGAGCAACTCAAAGTGCGGGAACTGCTTGAACGGCTGAAGGACGAACGGCTACAGGAGGTCATTCTCGCCACAAACCCGAACCTGGAGGGCGAAGCCACCGGCATGTACCTGCAACGACTCATAGCGCCCCTCGGCATTCGAGTCACGAGGCTGGCGCGCGGCCTGCCGTCGGGCGCCGACCTCGAATACGCAGACAACGAGACCCTGGCGCACGCCGTAGAGGCGCGCACACAGTTGGATGCAGCCGCAGCGGACCGCTAGACCACCGCGCCAAGGCCAGCCCGGTCAGCCCCGGGAGATTCCAGCGGCGGCGAGCTCCTACACCAGGTCGCGCAGCCCCACCTACTCCGCCGAGGGCATAGTCGTCAGGCTGCGCGACATCGGCGAGGCCGACCGGCTTATCTGGCTCATCACCCCCGACCGCGGCATCATCCGGTGCGTCGCCAAGAGTGCGCGAAAGCCAACCTCAAGACTCGGCGGACACATAGACCTGCTACGGCACGTCACGCTGTCCCTGCGCTCAGGCCGCACGCTCGACAACGTGGGCCAGGCCGAAACGGTCTCCAGCTTCAGGGGCCTCCACACAGACCTTTTGAAGGCATCCACCGGCTCATACCTCGCGGAACTGGCCGAGAGGTTCAGCGTCGAGGGCGGAGCCAGCCCCCAGTTGTTCGGCCTGCTGGTCTCCGCTCTGACGCATCTCGAAGCCTCTCCCCGGCCGCAGGCGCTGGCTCGCCGCTTCGAAATGAGACTGCTCGACCTGTCCGGCTTTACGCCTCAACTCGATATGTGCGTAGAGTGCGGCCAAGACCTGCTTAAGGAAGAGCGCCTGCTCTTCTCCGCAGCGCGCGGGGGCATCCTCTGCCCGCGATGCAGGTCCGGACAGAGCGCCCTGCTCCCCGCCAGCGCGGAAGCCATCAAGTTCATGCGGTTCCTGCGCACGGCCGGCTGGACGAGAGCCGAGAGAATTCACGTACCGGAAGAAGCCTTTCACCAGACGCAGCGCATCCTCCGCAACCACCTGCGCTACGTGCTGGACCACGCCATCCGCTCCACCGCCTTCCTGGACGAGGTGGCCAAGCCTCTTTGACCACCAGACAGCGCGACCTGCGCCGCATTCGTATGGGCGTTCCCTCTTAACGCAAACCCGTAGGCGCGCCCACAAGGGACGCCCATACGGCGGGTTGGGCAGCCGTAGAGGCCGGCCTGCAACCCTCGTTTGGGGCAGTGAGGAAGGGAAGCTTAAAATGGCATGTATGCTGTAATGTAATGACTACGCTTTATGCGTCATATGCCTTGACAACCTTTTCTGAAATGACATAAGGTCTAGCTTCCAATCCGCCTACGGGACTGGGCTACATGACTCAACCTGAATCGTCGACTCCCGACTACACGATTGGCTTCAGTGACGCGATACTGGAAGCCTTCAGACGTAACACCGCGTATACCAGCGCAGCTTTCCTGTTGCCCTATCTAAGGCCGGGTATGCGCGTCTTAGACTTCGGCTGCGGTCCAGGAACGGTATCGGTGGGCTTGGCAAAGGCGGTGGAGCCCGGCGAGCTGCACGGCATCGACATGGAGGAGTCCCAGATCGAGGCCGCCAAGTCGGTTGCCGAGTTCCAAAGACAACCAAATACGCACTTCCAGGTTGCCGACGTGGCCAATCTTCCCTATGAGGACGGCTACTTCGACGTGGCCTACTGCCACCAGGTCCTGATGCACATTCCGGACACCGCGGAGGCCCTGGCGGAGGTTAAGCGCGTACTGAAACCCGGCGGAATCATCGCCTGCCGGGAGATGATCACCCAGGCCTCCTTCACCCAGCCGGACTACGGGGTCATCAACCGGGCTTGGGACATGTACGAGGACCTGCTGGCGGCCGGCGACGGCCACCCGCAGATGGGCAAGGAACTGAAGAAGCACCTCGTGCTGGCGGGCTTCGAGAACATCAAGCTAGGGGGTAGCTTCGACACCTACTACACGCCCGAGGACCTGATCTTCATCTACAACGTGGCCCATTCGTGGTTCCTGTCACCCGAGATCATGGAAGCGGCCATACTGTACGGGGCATCCAGCAAGGAGCTGGGCCAGGCCGTTGGGGTCGCATATGAAAGGTGGAAGAACGACCCCGGCGCCATGAGCAGCATAGCGTTCGGCGAGTCGATAGCCAATAAGCCCTAGCAGGGGCATCCAGGCGTGGCCTTTACGCGTCTGCCGGCCCGGATCATCCGCTAGCGTAAAGCCGCCGTACCGGCCTTCGTCCGCGAACAGCATACAGGCAACGCCGCTTCATCACCGTACAGGTCTTCCAGGCCGCGCAGGCCGTGACGCCCGGCAGGCACGCCTTGGCCGCGTCCGCTAGGCCTGGTGCATCGCCTGGTAATTGGCGACTATCTTCATGGCGGTGTTTGCGAAGACGCGCATGTCGCGTTGGCTGACGCCTTCAGTCAGCCTGCCGTAGTAGTTCTGCATACGCCGGTTGACCTCATTGACCAGACGGTTCCCATCCGGCGTGAGCCGCAGCATCACTATGCGTCTATCGCTCCGCAGCCTGCGCCTGCGCACCAAGCCCTTGTCGGCGAGACCCGTTACCAGGCGGCTGATACGGGATGCGTCGACCGGGAGCATCTGCGCCAGCTGCGTGGCGGTGACCTCGCCCGTCTCCATGCAGATCATCAACATATAAACGTCGAGGGGGACCAACTGGTAAGGAGCCACCTCATTCGCGATCCCCTTGTAAACGGCGTTCTCGAGATGCGACACGTACCTTCCCAGGTCCGGCTGCATGTCAGCCGGAACCTCGCGCCTCGCGCCTCTTTGCCTTCGCCGCTCTGTCAATTCGCTAGGTCTCCTGCCGGATCATGCGCCTTGGGGCGCCTCCGGAGGCTGCCCCGGCAACCGGTGGGCTTGACCTTCCGTTGAGGTTCTTGCGCCTTTTCGGCCAGCGGGTTTCCATTGGACGTGGTTTTACTAAACCAGTATATCAAACAGTTCCAATTGCAATTAACCTACACTACCTCTATTTTCACCGCAACCCTTGAGGTATTCAAAGTAGAATAGGCAATACTACGCAACTGCCCCGTACGGACAGTTGCGGCTATGGTTTCCCCGCAGGAGACCTTTGTAAAAGCGTCGTTCCGGCCCCCGCTCCGGAATCTCGGCAGGGATAGGGGCGGGGCAACGATTGGAAATCATCTCTCGCCGTCCGGCATTTGCCTCAACTTGGAAGTTGGGCAAAGGTCTCCAAGCGAGTCTATTGTACCGTTACCGGCTGGACGGCGAGGTAGGCGTCGGCGCCTTCCGAGTCGTAACCGAAGACCCGCATCTCCAGGTCGCCCGGGCCCACGTCCATGAAGAGCGGTGAGTAGGCCCTGATCGAGAAGTTCGCCCCCTCGATTTCTTGCTCTGCCGGGGCGATCGTGTAGTTGGACTCCCACATGCTCATGGGGCCAAGGTCCGGCAGCAGCAGGAGCAGCGGCTCCGGCACACCCTTGAAGTAGACGATGAAGGCGGCCCCCTCGCCTTCCACCAGCGGGTCGAAGAGGATGGCGCCCTGCTGGAGGACGCCTTCCGCTTCCAGGGCGCCAAAGGAGACCGTGGGCTCCGTGGTCCAGGTGACTGCGTTGATGGGCTGAGCGCCTGCCAGGGCCTCATTCCGGCTGGCGTCGAAGGCTTGCCCGGTCAGGCCCGGGTTCTCGCGGCTAACCGTGTCGTCGTCGTCCGAGCCGCCGTCGTCCGACGCCCCGCTCTGGCCGCTGCCGGAGTCGTCCGAATCGTCCTCGTCCGACGCTCCGCTTTGGCCGCTGCCGCCGCCGTCCGAATCGTCCTCGTCCGACGCTCCGCTCTGGCCGCTGCCGCCGCCGTCCGAATCCGAATCTCCGGAATCGTCGTCTTCCGAGGATGACGAATGTTCGCCGCCGCCGCTATCGCCCGCGGAGCTCTGCTCCACCTTCTTTTCGCCGTCGCCTGAGTCCTCTTCAGAGGAAACGGCCGGGGCGCTCTGCGGGGCCGCTCCATCCCCTTCGGAGGAAGAGTCGCTACCGCACGCCAGCGCGGCCACCACAAGGCAAGTCAGAAGCAGTGCAAAGATAAGGCGCGTCATTCGACTTTACCTCCATCAAAAAGCGGCCACCCGGCTCACCGCCGGAGTCAGCGTGACTAGCAGCGTAGCACAGCCCGGCCTTGGCACAGGCTGGCCGGAGCCGCCGGAGTTCAGTGAATCCCCGCCAGGCGCCCACAAGGGACGCCCCTACACTAGGCGCCCACAAGGGACGCCCCTACACTAGGCGCCCACGAGGGACGCCCCTACACTAGGCGCCCACGAGGGACGCCCTACACTAGGCGCCCACAAGGGACGCCAGGCGCCGATGGACGCGCCTACGGCGACCGATGTTCCTGTGCGCCCAAGACGTGTATACGGCGACGGGATAACGGAGGAGGCTCTCCGATATTCGCTGGGAACGGGTTACCAGCGGCTGGATTCTTCGGCGTATACGTGGTCGGGGAGGCGGTAGCTGATGCCGGCCTCTTCGAATAGGGAAGCTTCCAGCAGGCCTATGAAGTTGTTGAAGTTGTTGCGGTTCCTGGTGTTTGGCATGATCTTGCCGATGATGTTTTCGTACCTCGCCTGCAGCCTGAACCAAGGCAAGACCCCAAAGGCGACACCGAACGGGTACTTGAGGCTGTGGGCCATCCTGCTTCCGATGAGCGCACGGGAGACGCCGTAGACGTACTTCGACAGATGCCTACGCTCGCCCGGGGCATCGATTCCCACCACCAGCGGGGCCGCGTTTACCAGGGAGTTCGCCATGGCGATACTCTCGACGCCGGGCGTAGGCTCGCACAGGAGGCCTATCTCAAACAGCCTGAGGGCCTCTTCTTCGTCGTGGTAGAGAATGGATTCCGGCACTCCCATCAGGTAGCCGGTATAGCGCCACACCTCCATGAAGCTCGCCCGTTCCTCGTCATTGAACTTGCCGCCCAGATTCTTGAGGTGCTTCAGCAGCCTTGCCGAAAAGGCCGTCAGGGCGAAACCCACGTGCGCCGCGCTCAGCGGCGCGCCCCACGCCTCTTCGTCCCACTCGCCGGAATTCCTCAGCAGGTTGCGTACTCTGGCGTGCACCAGCCGGATCCGGACGGAGAGCTTGTAACCGTCTCCATGCCGGCCTAGGCCGCCGGGCATGAATATCTCCACCATGTGGCGGTTGTTCTGCTGCAAGCGCCTCACGCCTTGGTCGCGAAGTCTCCCCGTTATGAAGAAGGACTTGGCGATGTTGGTCGAGAAGCCCTCGACCAGCGTTCCTCCCACCATGCCCCCCAGCACGAGCTTGGAGTTCCTGTGGAACATCCGGACGCCGGGCGCAAACGCTTTGGGCGCTACCCAGTCGGGCCTGATCTCATGGGACTTGAAGAACTGCCTTACAAATTCGGGGCAGTCGCCCAGCTGATTCTCATGTTCAGCGTCCATGGCAGCGCGGAGAAATCTGGCGGACTCCCGCTGCGGCAGTTCGCCAAGCGCCTCCACGAAGGCATCGGTATCGGTATCTCCGATGGTCGTGTGCGCGACGTACTTGTCGGCCAGTTCGGGGTCTACCGCCCGCGCCTTCCCATATCCGGGAATGTAGTCCGAAGGTATCTTCAACGTCTAACGATTCCCCCAAATTGACGGAGTGGGCCGCACCTGACCTACTGCCCAGACGCATTTTATAGTATGCCGCAGTGGGCGCCCAAGAGGGCCGCCGCAGAGCCGGTGAAGATATCGCGTTCCCTGAAGGCGGATTCCTGGATGAGACTCTGACGTCACGGCCGAATCCGGCGCCTTTGAAACCGGATGATGCAATTCTCCATCATACATTGGTAACATACATTGGCAATGACTTTGCAAGCAAGGGTAAAATTACGTTATAATGACGCCATCCGAGCCGTGAGGGCTGAACTCTTCGTAGACTCTCGCGAAGAGCTTGCCGCGCACGTGAAATGTTACACCCAGCGAGAGCGAAGGGGGAGATTCCCCACTTGATGGGAATGACGGAAAGAACGGTTCCGTTTAGCGAGGTGCAAAGGTGACGCAAAGAGACGACCGCGACCGGCGGCTAGAAGCCATGCAGGAACGCCTGACGCGGATGAGCGAGGCGAGTCTTCGCATCAACGACAGCCTAGAGCTGAACGAAGTTCTACAGATGGCGCTGGACAGCGCCCGGTCTCTGACCGGCGCACCCTACGGTGTTATGACCACGCTCGACGAAGCGGGGCAAGTGGAGGACTTCCTGGCCTCCGGTCTCACGCCTGAAGAGGCGGAACAGCTGTGGTCGATGCCAGGCGGACAGGACCTGTTCCAGTACCTTGAAACGATCCCAGGACCGATGCGCGTCTCCAGCTTCGCCGAGCACGCCCGGAGGATGGGCCTGCCGGAATTTCGCCCGCCAACGCTTATGAGCTCATTCCTTACCGCGCCCATGATCCACCGCGGTGACAGGGTGGGCAACATCAACATGGCAAAGAGGGAGACCGGCCAGGATTTCAGCCGCGAAGATGAAGAGACCCTGGTTATGTTCGCATCCCAGGCCGCGCTGGTCATCGCCAACGCCCGCAGGTACCGGGATGAGCAGAACGCCAGGATGGCCTTAGAGACCCTGGTGGATACCTCGCCAGTGGGAGTAGTCGTATTCGACGCCACAACGGGCGCACCCTTGTCGTTCAACCGGGAGGCGACGCGGATTGTCGAAAGCCTGCTAACGACGAACCAGCCCCCGGAGCAACTGCTGGAGGTGATGACCGTACGGCGCGCCGACGGGCGGGACGTCTCCCTGCTGGAATGGCCTCTAGCACAGGCGCTCAGCGCCGGGGAGGCGGTGCGGGCCGAGGAAATACTCCTCAGCGTGCCCGACGGCCCGAGCGTCACCACGCTGCTGAACGCCACGCCCATCCGCGGTAAGGATGGCGAGCTCGCTTCCTTCGTAATCACGCTTCAGGACATGACGCCGCTGAAAGACCTGGAGCGGCTGCGCGCCGAGTTCCTTGGCATGGTGAGCCATGAGCTGCGCACCCCGCTGACCTCCATAAAGGGCTCGGCTAGCACCATGCTGGACGCTGCGCCGGACCTCGCCCCCGCCGAACTGCGCCAGTTCCTGCGCATCATCGTCGAACAGGCCGACAACATGCGCGAGCTGATCGACGACCTGCTGGACGTGGCGCGCATCGAAACGGGGACTCTGCCGGTCAACGCCGAACCGGTCGAGGTGGGACGGTTGATCGACCGGGCCAGAAACACCTTCCTGAGCGCTGGCGGCAGGAGCAACCTCGTCATCGACATCGAACCAGGCCTGCCGATGGTCATGGCGGACAGGCGGCGCATCGTACAGGTGATCAGCAACCTGCTGTCCAACGCATCAAGGCATTCCCCCGAGTCGTCCGAGATCAGGGTGGACGCGAAGCTGGACGGCCTGCACGTCGCCATCTCAGTCTCGGACGAGGGACGCGGCATACCCGCCGAGCGGTTGCCGAGACTGTTCCGCAAGTTTTCCCCGGCCGATACGAGAGACCCGGGCGGCGGCCTGGGCCTCGCCATCTCCAGGGGCATAGTGGAGGCCCAAGGGGGACGCATATGGGCTGAGAGCGACGGGCCAAGACTCGGCGCGCGCTTTATCTTCACCGTCCCGGCGGCGGAAGAAACGGCAGCGAAGGTTGATCCGCTGACAGCGCTCACGCGGGAGCCTGAGGCAGGCTACGCGCCTGTGCTAGTGGTCGACGATGACCCGCAAACCCTGATCCAAGTGCGGAACACCCTTACGCAGGCGGGCTACGAACCCATCGTGACCGCCGACCCCGAAGAGGCGCTCCAACTGATGGCGGAGAACCGGCCGCGCCTGGCGCTGCTAGACGTGATGCTGCCCGGATGCGACGGCATAGAGTTGATGAGCAACCTGTTCGACATCTCCAACGTGCCGGTGGTCTTCCTCTCCGCATACGGACAGGATGAGACTATCGCCCGTGCCTTCGAGGCAGGGGCTTCCGACTACATCGTCAAGCCGTTCACGCCGACGGAGCTGGTTGCCAGAGTCAGGGCTGCGCTGCTTAGAGTGGACGAGGGAACCAGGGCCGAGACGTCGGCTCCATACCGACTGGGCGACCTGGCCATCGATTACGCAACAAGGGTGGTAACGCTGGCCGGCGAGCCGTTGAAGCTGACGGCCAAGGAGTACGACCTGCTGCAGGCCCTGTCGGTCAACGCCGGTCGCGTCTTGAGCCACGACCAGCTGCTGCGCCGCCTCTGGGGCCCGGGCAAGCGCGGCAACATCCAAGCCCTTCGCACCCACCTAAGAAGGCTCCGCCAAAAGCTAGGAGAATCGGCAAGCAACCCCACCTACATATCCGCCGAACCGCGGGTTGGGTACAGGATGAGGGAGGGGGAGAGGAGTTGAAGATAAGGCCCGCTTGCGCTGGTGGGCCAAAGCGTACTGTACGACGAACTTTTCGGTGGGCGTAGGCGTAGGCGCGCGCTACTCATCCACCACGCGGCAACTGATTATGTCTATGCCGTAATACTGGCGATGGTGCACTGATGATGCGTATTGGCGCAGGATACGGATGGACATCCCCTGGTCGTCCTCCATCTCCTGTCCCTCATCCAAGTACGCCATGCGGTTTTCGATATTCCCTTGGACGTCATCGTCCGAAGCGACGACTATTTCCAGTTCGGCTGAACCGCTTTCAGGTCGAATAGTGGCGACCAGACTGCGCTTCTGCTCCACCTCTCCGCCGCTCTTCTCTTCCAGCAGGCTCAACATCACCTCTTCCCCCACCAGGCAAAGCCGGTTCTTCCCCTTTTCCGTCCACGAGTATCTTTCCGCGAATTTCCTGAGAAAATCGTCAAGTTCAGGCAGGGAAGATTCGGACAGATCAACTCGCAGCTTCCTGATGCGAAGACTTGCGAATTCGTTGATCAAGGTCATGCCAATGGCCGCAAGACCGCCGACGATGATGGTATTCCCCACCAACTGGCTGGTAACCCCTTCGGTAAGCCCGCTGAAGATCCCGGCGGATAGGCCGAGTACCATGGAAATGCCGGTAATGGTGGACTTCTTCTGGTCGACTTGACCGGCGAATAGACCGCTGAAGACCGTCTTCGCGCCCTCTACAAAGAGCAGACCGAAAATGATGACGTATACTGCGCTCACCACTGGGCTGGGAATGGCGACCAATACGGCCAATAATTTGGAAAAGAGAGCGACTGCCATGGTCATCAGCCCCAGGTATATCCCGACGTTCCTGGCGGCGACGCCCGTAAAGCCGATGTAAACCGCGGTCACCGACCACGGAGCGGCGACGGGGACGGTTCCCAGGAGACCGGAAGAGAGGGTGCCCATCCCGTAAACACTGAGACCTCCCTGGACCGAACGATAGTCAAGGGCCGGCGGTTTCCTGTAGGAGGCGCGGTAAATCACCGATAGGTCCCCCACCGCTTTCATGAAGGCCGTCAGGTTCACAAACACGAAGACCGGAAGCAGGGCCCAGAAGTCGGCGCCAAAGGACAGGTCCAGGCCAGGCCAACTGGAAGCCGGCAAGCTGAACCACTTAGCATCGATAATGGAGCCGAAGTCGTAAAAGCCGAGTGGAATGGCTACGACGAGGCCGATGGCTACCATGACGGGGATGATCCACATACGCCACAGCGGCGTGCCGTGAAGCGATATTATTACACCGATGGCCAGCGCGGCTATCCCCGGGGCCAAGAAAATGGTAGTCGATTCGCCTTCCGGTATGATGACTGTGCTGCTAACTATGTATGGCACAGCAGATACTGCGACAAGCATAACGACTACTCCGCTTACGGTAGAGGTAAATATGCGGCGCAGGGAGGCTAATCGCAGGGTCAAGACGATCTGCGCCAATGTGGAAGCGACCATTAGGCTTGCCAGCAAGCTTGGGCCGCCCACTTGTAGGGCCAAAGCGCAGACGGCCAGGAAAGGGACGTTAAAGTTTGTGACAACCAGCCGCCCTGCGCCTAGATACCAGAATCGAACGGAGTTTAGTATCATGCTGGCTCCGCAGACTGCCAGCGCGACAAATATGGCCCAACTCAAATAGGAGTCGGACTCACCGGCTGCCCGCACCACCAGGGCCACCAGCATGATGAGGCCAATGGTGTTGGGTATGAATATCTGTAGCGCCGAAGTCGCTGCCACTAGCGGCGGACACTTATCATCCGGTTCGTAGCGAATTTTGACTCACCCTTGAGATATTCTGAACAAATAGAAGAGTCCACAAGCCCAGCAGCTCCGGGAAATCACCTCGCCCACAGGAGCGGCCCTTCTCCGATCCGCCGGGCTTACAGGCGGATATCTTAACCCGTTCCAAGCCCTCGCGCCACTAGCCTAATCGATATTCCATATCAGTTTGGCTTAGTGGCGCCTGTGATATAACAAATAAATGACAGTCGCTCCTTATCAGATTTACGGATGTTACAAATTCATGACGCGCACGGTTCCTTCACATGAAGTTCCACTCGCCTTGAGCGGTTAACCGACACAAAATGGCCGCATCAGGATGAGGATGGCCTCTCACTAGGCCAAGTTGATACAAAGTATCGCTAACAAATGTTGACACTCTTAGCCGGTTCTATGCTTAAATATAACGTAGTTTGGCGCAAGGCTCTGATGCGGCCCTGAAAGGGTATGAGAGAAATGGCAGATCTAGTTGACCAGGGAAAAACGTCCGGGGCGCTGTGGGCGGGCCGGGGATCCCGGCGCTCGCCGGGTGGCATCAGCCTCCTGATACTGTCGCTTGTTCTAGCTACGGTCGCCCTGCTAAGCATCGCCTGCAACCGCGGCGAGGATCCAACGGCAACCCCGGAACCTGCGCCGCCGACCGTTGCGCCAACGGCAACCCCCGAGCCCCCTGAGCCGACTTCAACCCCTGAGCCTCCTGCGCCGACGGCGACTCCTGCGCCGACGGCCACACCCGCCCCCACGTCAACCCCAACCCCGGAACCCGAACCCGCGGATGAAGATGAGGCGCTGACGCGTGCCTACGTGCAGAAAGCGATCGAATACTACGAGAGGAATGGGCTGGACGCCACGGTCGCGCAATACCGGACGGATGGGAGCGTCGAAAACGGTCGGGCGCTGACCCTCATCGACGCGGACAAGGGCGTGCTGCTGGTCTTTCACATACGCACCCTGCAGGACCAGTACGTCGGCCCCGGATCAAGGTTCCCAGCCTTTGAGGAGTTGATATCCGACGCGTCCGAAGACGGATCATGGTCCACGTCGCGCGGCATCAACCGGGCTACCAGAGAGGAAGAACCCCGTAGAGTGCTCACCGTTCTCCACGACGGCCTCGTATTCTCGACCTCCCACTCCGTCTTGGTGCAAGACGTCGAGGCTTCCACCAAAGAATACGTAAACAAAGCCATCGCCAAGTACGAAAAGGACGGGCTCGACGCCACCATCGCCCACTACAACAGCCATGACAGCCTCGACGGCCAGTTCTACCTGTTCCTGATTGGCGATGACGACAACTACCTTGCCCATCCCATCTTCCCGCACCTGATCGGAACGGACATCAAGGACGTGGTGGGTTCCGACGGGCAGGAACTGGGCAGAGAGATAGCCCAGGCCACCGAGGACGGCATCTGGATCGAGTACCTGTGGCCCCATCCCGTATCCCGGGTAGAACGGCAGAAGGTCACCTGGTCCGTCCGGCACAACGGGCTGATCTTCTCATCGGGCTACTATTCCGGCGGGCCCGAGGACAGCGCCCCGCCATGGCAGAACGTCGACGACCCCGAGAAGTACACCGAGGATTACGTGAACAGGGCCATCGAGCGTTACGAGCGCGACGGGCTGGAATCGATGCTGAACTACTACAACAGCGTCGCCAGCTTCGAGGGCGAGTGGTATCTGTTCGCCACCGACGAGAACGACGTCTATCACGTCCACCCCCTCATTTCCCGCTTGATAGGGACAGACATCAAGGCCGTGGTGGGTTCCGACGGATACGAACTCGGCAAAGAGCTGGCCAAGGCCGGGGAGGGAGAGGGCGTCTGGGTCGAGTACCTGTGGCCCCACCCGGTGACGCTCAAGGAAGTTCCAAAGGTGGGCTACGCCGTGCGCCGAGACGGTATGCTCTTCGCATCCGGATACTACGTAAAGGTCGACGACCCGGCGGCCGAGACACAAGCGTACGTGCAGAAGGCCATCGAGTACTACAAGGCCAACGGGCTGGACGCCACCATCGCCCATTACAACAGCCAGGAGAGTCTTGACGGCCAGTGGAGCCTGACGCTGGCTGATGAGAATGACACGATTCGTGTGGCTATCCTGTCTCCAAATCTCGTAGGAACAGACTTGAAAGAACTCGGCGCGGGCCCCATTCGCCAGGTTGGCAAAGAGATGGCGGCGGCCACGGAGCAGGGCCTCTGGGTTAGCGTCATCTTCCCCAACACCAGATCCTCTGAGACTCTGTACGCTCACACGTGGGCCATCCGCTACGACGGGCTGATCTTCATGTCGCGGCACTACGATGACCGTCCCGACGTGCCAGAGCCCGCCGATAACGACGACGCGCTCACCCGTGCGTACGTGGAGAAGGCGATCGAGCGGTACGAGCGCGATGGGCGGGAGATGACGGTCGAATACTACAAGAGCGATGAGAGCGTGGAGGGAGAGCGGTATCTGTTCATCCTCGACGGGGATGACGCCACCTTCATAGCGATGCCCTACTATCACCTGTACCTGGGGAGGGAGTACAGTCTTCAAGCCGCCCAGTTGCTGAACAGCGCTACCGGGGAAGGCGTATGGCTTGATGGCCCCGGACTGCAGTTGAGCATGACGGACGCCGGCCCCATAGTTAGGGATAGGCCGCTACGGAGCTACGTCGTCCTGCATGACGGCCTAATTTTCATGTCCAGCCACTCCGCGCTGCTGGAAAACGTGGCGCAGGCCACGAAGGATTACGTAAGCCGCGCGATAGCGCACTACGAAGCGAATGGGCTTGAGGATACGGTGGACCTCTACAACAAACCGGATAGCCTGGAAGGCCACCTCTACCTATTCCTGATCGGAGCGGACGACAACTATCTTGCCCATCCCATATTCCCGCACCTCATAGGGACCGACGTCAAGGAAGTGGTGGGGTCGGACGGCCAGGAACTGGGCAAGGAGATAGCCCAGGCCACAGGAGAAGGAATCTGGGTTGAATACCTGTGGCCCAACCCGGTTACCCGGGTGGAGGCGCCGAAGACCACCTGGGCCATTCGCCGCGACGGGATGATCTTCGCCTCCGGCTACTACGCCTCCGGCGAGGCGGCTGAAGAACCTGCATGGCTGGACGCTGACCCGCACGAGTACACGGTGCAGTACGTGGAGCGCGCAGTGGCGCGTTACGAGCGGGACGGCCTGCAATCCATGCTCGACTACTACAACAGCGTGGCCAGTTTCGAGGGCGAATGGTATCTGTTCGCCATGGACGAGAATGACATCTACATAGTCCACCCGTTGCTGCCGGGCCTGATAGGGACCGACGTCAAGGACGTGGTGGGTTCAGACGGCTATGAGCTGGGCAAGGAGATAGCAAAGGCGACGGAGGAAGGCATTTGGGTGGAATACCTGTGGCCCCACCCGTTGACGCTGAAAGACGTGCCGAAGGTTGGATACGCGGTTCGCCGCGACGGGTTGATCTTCGCCTCGGGTTACTATCCGGGCGTTGCCGATCCGGCTGAGTACACGAAGGGCTACGTCCAGAAGGCGATTGAGTATTACGACCGGGAAGGCGTCGACGCAATGGCCGCCTACTACAACAGCCCGGAGAGCATAGACGGCTCCTACTGGCTGATGGTGGTTGACGACAATGGCCTCATCACCGTGGCCGGCGCAGAGACGTCGATGGTTGGCCTGCCGGTCATCCAGTTCAGGGGGATCGTGGGTGGAGAGCCGATTGGCGAGGTGATGCTCAATACGACAGAGGAGGGCCAGTGGTTCACCTACCAGTGGCCGAACCCGCGCACGTCGGGGACGACGAAGGTGAACCTGTGGATGGTTCTCCACGACGGCCACATCTTCTCGTCGGCCCACTACGAGGAAGAGTAAGCGCGCCACGCCAACCCCCTTCGCCGTGGATTCGGCGAGGTCAATGCGTTCCCTCGGACCGTCTTACGGCACGGGGCCTGTGAACTCCGCGTCCGCACCGTCGTCCTCTCCCGGGAGGGCCGCGTAGGGATAGCAGACAAGTGCGCCGTCGATAGGAGAGACGCCGATGTGCGCCCGGACGTTGAATACCGAAGCGAGCACGTCCTCCCGAATGACCGCCGCGGGAGGGCCTTCCTCGACAATGTGGCCATCGTGCAGAACCACCAGACGCTCCGCGTAACGGGACGCCTGGTTCAGGTCATGGAGCGCCATGACCACGGTCAGGCCGTGCTCCCGGTTCAATGACTGGATGAGGTTGAGCGCCTGGATCTGATGATTGACGTCCAAGAACGTCGTGGGCTCATCCAGGAGGAGGATGCGCGGCTCCTGCGCCAGGGCAAGCGCTATCCAGACCCGCTGGCGCTCACCCCCTGAGAGGCTATCCAGTAGGCGATGCCGGAAACGGCTGGAGGACGTGAGATCCAGCGCCCGCTCAACCGCCGCGCGGTCCCTATCCGAAAGCATCCGTAGCGGGCCGGTATGGGGATACCGGCCCTGTTCGACCAGCTCCTGCACCGTCATCCCCGGAACGGCGCCCGGCGACTGCGGCAGCGTCGCGATCTGTCGCGCCACTTGGCCGGGGGACATCTTGGCCATGGCTGCGCCGTCCAGCAGCACGGAGCCCGTCTCGGGGCGCAGGAGGCGGGCCAGCGTGCGAAGTAGAGTGGACTTGCCGGAGCCGTTAGGGCCGATGACGGCCGTCACGGTCCCCCGCGGAATCGAGAGCGTAACGTCGTTCAGTACCGGACTCTTGCCCAGGCGCACGGAGATGGCCTGGGCGTCCAATATCGCAGTGTCTCGTATCATCGAGCCGCCCCCCGGCTAAGGATGTAGAGGAAGAACGGGGCCCCGATGAACGCCATGACCGCTCCCACCGGAAGCCCCGGCCGATGCTGCGGCGCCGGGAAGGGTGGGCGTATGGTGAGCCCCTGGGAAACGATGTCCGCTCCGACGAGCAGCGCGGCGCCGACCAAGGCGGCCACCGGCAGCAGGCGGCGCGCATCCTCACCGGTCATCCATCGAGCGACGTGCGGGGCGACTAGACCGAGAAATCCCACCGCTCCCACAACTGAGACCGCCGCCGCGGTGAATAGGGCGGCGAGGCAGAAGAGGGCGGTGCGCGTTACGTTGACCCGCATCCCCCTGGCGGCCGCTACGCTGTCCCCAAGATGGAGGACGTTAAGCGGCCGCATGGCCAGCAGCGCCAACGGCAGCGCCGCCGCCGCCCAAGGCCACAGCTGTTCCCAGTGCACCCAGACGCGCCCGTTCAACGTCCCGATGATCCAGGGTAGGACGCCTCCCACGCCGGCTTGGGCGCGCAGCATGATGAACGAGGTCACGGACGATAGGATGGCGCTGACCAACACCCCGCTGAGTATCATCCGCAGCGGATGAATTCCGCCGCGCCAGCTTAGCGCGAAGACCACCGCGCCTGCGCCCAAGCACCCAAGCAACACCACAAGGGGCATGAAACGGCCAGGGTGCGGAAGCCCTCCGAAACCCACGGTCCAAAGAACGGCGACAAGGATTCCCCCCGCGGTCACGCCGGTGATGCCCGGCTCCGCCAGGTTGTTCCGCATGACGACTTGGAGAATAGCCCCGGCCATTCCCAGCAGCGCCCCGGCGACGATGGCGATGAGCGACCTGGGAAGTCGCAGCTCCCACACCACCGTCCGATGCAGCTCCTCGGTATGACGCCCCAAGAGCGATGCCAGCACTTCGCCCGGCCCCAGGCGCACCGTGCCCGTCCACAGATGCAAGATGAACAGCGCTCCGACGAACGCCAGCCCCACGGCGAGCAGCACGAAGAATCGCCTGGCGCCCCAAGCGCGTCCGTCCGCTGCGCCCGTCCGCCCGTCAGGCGCGCTCATGGTTGCTCCTGAGAATCCTGTCCCTGAGCAGCAGAAGCAGGACCGGCCCTCCCAGCACAGCCGTCCACAGCCCCACGGGCGTCTCCGCGGGGACGGTGGCTAACTTCGCCCCAACATCCGCCATCGTGAGGAGCGCAGCCCCCGTCAGTGCGGAGAAGGCAAGTACCTTGCGCGGGTCCTCACTGCGTAGGACTCGCCGGGATAGATGCGGGGCAAGGAGTCCTATCCACCCGATAGGGCCGGTGACGGCCACCACCGAGGCCACCAGCCCGGCGCCGAGCAGCAGGACCAGAGTCCGCATGCGCCCGACTCTCATCCCC
Source organism: Dehalococcoidia bacterium (assembly GCA_963663555.2). Lineage (GTDB taxonomy): Bacteria > Chloroflexota > Dehalococcoidia > Lucifugimonadales > Lucifugimonadaceae. The sequence goes on along the minus strand of CAXXNJ010000006.1, from coordinate 403,654 downwards.
AACGACTGCGCCGCATGGTCGCCAAGGCGGAGGGTGTTCAGCGGTCGCGCCAGCAGTAGGCCCAGGGGGAGGCATACCGCCACCCAGGGCGCGGCTATCCAGACGTGCTCCCACGTTCTGTTCGCAAGGCTGCCCAGGAGGAAGTAGAACAGGACGAGGATCGACCCGCTGGTCCCCGCCAGACTGATGAGAGCGATGATGCACGCGTTGATGAAGGCCGTCACCGCGACGCCGACGAGCACCACCTGCAGGGGGCTACGCGCTCCCCTCGCCGCGATGATGACCACCGATCCCGCGAGCAGGCCGCCCATGAGCGCAGCCCAGGGATAGAACACCAAGAGCAGCGGGACCTGGAAGAGGGTGAAGACCGCCATGACAAGAGAGGCCCCGGAGGCCACGCCCAGCAGCTCCGGGCTCGCCAGCGGATTCCTCAGGCCGTCCTGCATCATCGCCCCGGCCAAGCCCAACGCCGCGCCGCTCAGGATGGCGAGCGCCACCCTCGGAGCGCGCAGCTCGCGGACGGCCAGCCGCGCCAAGCGCTCCGCCTCATCTCCCCAGAGGATCCCCCATGCCTCCGTAATCGAAAGCTTGGGTATGCCGTTGGAAAGGGAGATCGAGGCCGCCGCGACGATGCACAGGAGCAGGCCCATGGTAATCAGAAGAAGCTTGACGAACTCCTTCCGCGCGCTCACGGGCCTGCTCATGAACGAGGCGACCTAGTTACCGAACACATCCGGGTACAGCAAGGGCATCGCCTCATCTAGCACCAGCCCCAGCGACCGGGTGCCGCGTCCGGTGCTCCAAAGACCGAAGCTGACCTCGTGGATCTCCCCGTTCTTAACTGCGCGAAGCTCGCCCCACAGAGGGTTCTCAGCGAGCTGTTCCTGCAAAGGCGGCGGCTGGAAACCGGGGAAGGCGATGGTCTGAACGAAGATGACGTCAGGGTCTACGCTGAGAACACCCTCGAGAGAGAACTGGATGCCGCCAGGCGCGTGTCCGCCCGGCTCCGCGGGCTCGCTAGGCCACGGGTAGTCGGTCAGCTCAGCCAGAAGCCCGCCGGTCAACGCGTTCTCGGTGTCGATGCCAAAATTGACGTCCGAACCATACATCACCAAAGCCGTACGGTCCTTGGGAGAGCGAGCCTTGTAGTCTTCCAGCTTGCTGAGGAAGCGTTGCGCCGCCTCCTCAGCTTCCGCCGAGCGTCCCATCGCCGCCCCGACGTCTTTCAGGTAGCCGATGGAGTCCTCATAGGTAACGGGGTTCACGATGTACAACGGCGCGATGGGGCGCAGCGCGTCCCGCAGGCCGTCATGCACGCCCCCCAGCCCGAACACGATGTCCGGCTGAGCGGCGGCGATGTCCTCCAGGCTCGGCTCGAAGAACGAACCGCCGATCACCTGGAACGCTTCAGCCCTGCTGCCGAAGAACCGCGGGTCGGAGGAGAGCGGGTCATTGACCGCCACGGGCTCCAGTCCTAGCTCGGCCATGATGTCGGCGCAGATCTCCGTGAGACACGCCGCGCGGGCAGGCTGTGTCTCAAAGGTCAGGACCTCCCCCGTGCTGTCGGTCAGCGAGACGGAAGAGGGCGCAGCCGGGTCACCGAACACATCCGGGTACAGCAAGGGCATCGCCTCATCCAGCACCAGCCCCAGCGACCGGGTGCCTCGTCCGGTGCTCCAAAGACCGAAGCTGACCTCGTGGATCTCCCCGTTCTTAACTGCGCGAAGCTCGCCCCACAGAGGGTTCTCAGCGAGCTGTTCCTGCAAAGGCGGCGGCTGGAAACCGGGGAAGGCGATGGTCTGAACGAAGATGACGTCAGGGTCTACGCTGAGAACACCCTCGAGAGAGAACTGGATGCCGCCAGGCGCGTGTCCGCCCGGCTCCGCGGGCTCGCTAGGCCACGGGTAGTCGGTCAGCTCAGCCAGAAGCCCGCCGGTCAACGCGTTCTCGGTGTCGATGCCAAAATTGACGTCCGAACCATACATCACCAAAGCCGTACGGTCCTTGGGAGAGCGAGCCTTGTAGTCTTCCAGCTTGCTGAGGAAGCGTTGCGCCGCCTCCTCAGCTTCCGCCGAGCGTCCCATCGCCGCCCCGACGTCTTTCAGGTAGCCGATGGAGTCCTCATAGGTAACGGGGTTCACGATGTACAACGGCGCGATGGGGCGCAGCGCGTCCCGCAGGCCGTCATGCACGCCCCCCAGCCCGAACACGATGTCCGGCTGAGCGGCGGCGATGTCCTCCAGGCTCGGCTCGAAGAACGAACCGCCGATCACCTGGAACGCTTCAGCCCTGCTGCCGAAGAACCGCGGGTCTGAGGAGAGCGGGTCATTGACCGCCACGGGCTCCAGTCCTAGCTCGGCCATGATGTCGGCGCAGATCTCCGTGAGACACGCCGCGCGGGCAGGCTGCGTCGTAAAGGTCAAGACCTCCCCCGTGCTGTCCGTCAGCGAAATGGTGGAGGGCGTCTCCGTGGGTGGCGGCGCCACCGTGGGGGTGGGGGCCTGGGTGGCCTCCGGCTGCGGTGTCGCGGTTGGCGTCTCCGTGGGGGACGCCGCCGTGGCGGTGGGCGCCTGTGTGGCCTCCGGCTGCGGTGTCGCGGTTGGCGTCTCCGAGGCACACCCCACCGCCAGCAACAGCAGAACCAAGACTACGATTGCATATCTCATCACAACTTTTCTCCTAAGCGCTTGCTTGTTCGATCGGCTGCGGGGCCGCCTTCTTCGTATTCCGGCCTCGCAGCGTGGTCACAATTCGGTCACCGATGGTCATAAGGGAATGGCCCGCCGCTGGAAGGCGACCAGGTCTGAGTACACACCCCCGGCGGCGAGCAGGGAGTCATGTGGGCCGGCCTCCACTGAGCGCCCCTCATCCAGGACGACAATGCGGTCGGCGCCGCGAATGGTGGACAGCCGGTGCGCGATGATGAGCGAGGTACGGCCGGCGCGGACGCGGGCCATCGCCTCCCGCAGAAGACGCTCGTTCTCGACGTCCAGGTTGGAGACCGCCTCGTCCATCACCAAGATGGGGGCGTCCCTGAGGACCGCCCGCGCGATGGCGATACGCTGCCGCTGGCCCCCCGACATCTGGACCCCACGCTCACCGGCGTTGGTCTCATACCCCTGCGGCATCCGCAAAATGAAGTCATGCGCCAGGGCGACCCTCGCTGCCTCTTCCACCTCCGCGTCCGTGGCATCCGGGCGCGCCAGGCGGATGTTCTCCCGGATGGTCATGTTGAACAGGTATATGTCCTGCGGCACCCAGGCGATCAGCTCGCGCAGGGATTTCTGTGGGAACGCCTGGACGTCGTGCCCTCCGATAGTGATGGCGCCGTCCGTGACGTCCCAGAACCGCATGAGCAGATGGATGCATGTTGACTTGCCCGCGCCGGATCTCCCCACGAGGGCCACGCTCTCGCCCGGCTCTACGGTGAAGCTCGCCGCGTCCAGCGCCGGAGGCAGATCCGGGGCGTAGTGGAAGCTCACGGCCTTGAACTCGATGCGGGGCTCCACAGGGGCCGGGGGCGGCGCAGCCGACATGTCCTGCACGGGAGCCGGCGCGTTCAGCACGGCGAACACCCGGTCAGCCGCAGCGAAGACCACGCCCAGGCTTTCCGCGATGCCGGTGATGTTCATCACCGGGCCGAAGATGAATATGGCCAGTATGATGACGACCGGATAGAGGGCGGGCGAGAGGGAGCCGGAGGACACCAGGTAGGCTGCGGCGATGACAACGCTTACCATCCCCAGCGTCATGAGCGCGGCCGTGACCGCTCGCTCTCCACCGGCTCTGCGCCCGTGGGCGACCTGTGCGCTCACTAGGCTACGGCTGCTCCGGAGCAGCCCTTCCAGGAAGCGTTGCCCCTGCCCGAAGGCCACTACCTCGCGGAGTCCTTGAACGCCGTCCACCACCTCCGAGTTGAGCGAACCCAGGGTCTCTCGCAGTCCACGGCCTTGGGCTGCCGCCCGCTTGCGCAACCAGAAGGGAACGGTCGCCACCGCCAGGGTTGCGGGCAGCAACGCCAGGGGGAGCAGCCAGTGCATCGCAGCGAGGGTGAGGAGCGCTCCCAGCGGCACCACGACCGCCACTATGAACGTCCCCACCGTGTGAGCGTAGAACCACTCCAGGGTCTCCACGTCGGCCACCGCCGCCGCGGAGAGGTCGCCGGAGCGCCGGTCGACAAGATAGCCCGGCGCCAGCCGGTCCAGCGCCTGATAGAGCCAGATGCGGAACTCCGCCAGGATGCGGTAGGCGAGGTCGTGCGCCAGCCACATCTCCGCCCAGGCTGCCACAGCCCTGCCAGCCACGACGCCGCCGAGTACGAAGGCGCTGAAGTAGAGCGCTTCAGCCGTCGCACCCGTCGCCACTCTTCCCACCATGAACGCGCCAATCCCAGCGGCGGCGATCATCAGGCCCTGGTTCATGATGCCCGTGAGCACGGTGATTCCCATTAGCCAGTAGTAAGGGCGCAGGATGCGGAGCAGCTGCCAAAACCCGGACCCCCAGCTGCCGCTGCGTGGAGCGAACTCCCATTCGCCGGGGCGATTGCTCGCTAAAGCGCTCATATCGCCTCCTGCTGCGCCAGGACGAGGCCGGCATACGCGCCGCGCCGTTCCATCAGCTCCTGGTGGCGGCCGGCTTCAACCACCCGCCCCTCGTCCAAAACCACGATGCGGTCGGCGTGGACGACGGAGGAGAACCGGTGGGCGATGGTGATGGTCGTCCGTCCCTGGGCCAGCCGCCTCAGCGCGTCACGGATGGCGCTCTCGTTCACGCCGTCCAGGCTGGATGTCGCCTCGTCCAGGATGAGGATGGGGGCATCCTTCAGCAACGCCCGCGCAATGGCGACGCGCTGGCGCTCACCCCCGGACAGCTTCGCCCCCCGTTCTCCGACCACGGTCTGATACCCCTGGGGGAGCGCCGTGATGAACTCGTGAGCGTTGGCCGCCCGCGCCGCCGCTTCCAGTTCCCCCAGGGAGGCTCCGGGCTTGCCGAGCCGCAGGTTGTCCTCTACCGTCCCATGAAAGAGGTAGGTGTCCTGGGACACCACTGCGATGAGGCCGCGCAGAGTCTCCAGGGGATAGTCGCGGATGTCCACGTCTCCTATCTCCACGCGCCCCTGCTGGGGATCGAAGAACCGCAGCAGCAGCGCGGCCACGGTGCTCTTCCCAGCCCCCGATTGACCAACGAGGCCAAGGCTCTGGCCCGCGTCCACCCTGAACGACAGGCCTTCCAGCGCCGGCGCGTTATCCGGGTGGTAGGCAAAGGTGACGTTCTCGAAGGAGATGGTCTTCGGCGCGCTTGAAGGCTCGGCGCGCGCCGGCGCTGCCTCACGGTCAGCCACCTCAGGCTTTGCGTCCAGAAGCGCGAAGATGCCCGTGGAGGCGGACACGCCCATGTAGCCCTTGTGCCAATAGGAGTCCAACTCCACCAACGGACGGAAGCATTCCCCCGTGAGGAACAGCACGACGAGGAGTCCGGCTAGGCTGAGCACTCCGTCCGCCACTTGGAACGCGCCCACGGCGACGGCCATCGCCACGCCTGCGCTCATCGCCAATCCCACGACGCCGTTGCGGATCATCGAGATGGAAAGTTGCGCCATCGTCGCCCGGTAGAGCGCGAGCGCGGCGTTCTGGAGAACCCGCCCCCGGCGCTCGCTGGCGTTGAGCGCCTTCAGCGTGACCATTCCCTGCATGCTGTCCACGAACTGGGCGTTGAGGTCCGAGTACGCCCGCCAATGCCGTTGGCCGTACTCACCCAGCAGTCCGTCCCACAGGCGAGGGACCAGTGGAACGGCCAGCACGCACGCCAGCACGACCACGCCCACCAGGGGGCTGAGGACGCAGATATAAGCCACCACCGCCAGGGGCACGGCCACGGCGACAATGGACTGCGGCAGGTAGTAGCCCATGTAGGACTCTAGGGCTTCCACGCCGTCCACGAGGGTGGACTGCACCGTTCCCGTCCGCGTCCGTTCCATGTATCCAGGGCCGAGGGCAAGAAGCGCACGGTAGAGCCGCTGGCGCAGGGCCACCTTCACCTCCGCGGCGGTGAGCATGGAACTCATCTCCCGCCACCGGAGCAGCAGCGCGCGAAGCGCCGCCAGCAGAGCCACAACGCCCACGAGGGTGAGCGTCCCCGTCCACGGCTCACCGTCCAGGATGCGGCTGACCACGAAGGCCACGACCACGCCCTGCGCGATGTATGTGCCGGAGACCGCCAATCCCAGCGCAACGGTGAGGGCGATTCGAGCGCGCGCTCCCTCCGTCAGCGCCAGCATCCTGCGATGGACCATCATCCCCGGTGTCGCCCCCCTTATCTACTAGCCTCAACCGCAACCTGCAGTTGCCCGTTATTGATATAAAATATCATATAAATGCCTCGATTTAGACCTATGATTTCCATCTGGAGAAAGAACTACTGATACTAAGTATCGAGTAGTCCGACAACGTACCACCTCCTGGAGAATGTGTCAACCGAAACCCACCGGACATGCCCCGCAGGGGCATCTGCCCATAGGGGCGATCTCTTGTGGGCGCCTGGGGCGGGGCACGCGCGACGTTACCCACCACGCCGTCATTCCCGACGCCCTTTCCGTCATTGTTATGAAAATAGATCCCCGTGAAAACTGGAACCCACTGGACCCGCCCCGCAGTGGGCGTCCCCCACTACCTCTTACCCCGTCTGCGAGACCTTTGCATAAATGTCTCGCGACCCTCTACAGACCTCCAATTTTTCGATGGACGAAGATGAGAATCGGGGTAATTAGGTCGGCTCTGAGTGGGCAACTGGGATTTATGCAAAGGTCTCGTCTGCGGGGGAAGATTGAGATGGGGGTCTTCGCGCGTGTTGGCTGTCGGAGCAATCCCCCATTGTGCGACCGGGCAAATGGGTAACGGTTAGGCCGGTGACATGGGTAACACCTTTGAGGGGGGAGGGAAAAGAGGGGATGGTGCGCGAGCCACGCCGTCATTGTTATGAAAATAGATCCCCGTGTAAACGGGAATCCAGAGGGGTGGGGCACGGTGGCGCGCGCGCCACCGCCCACATCGACGACATCAGCGCACACGCGCGACGCGCCAGTCGCGCGCCTCCGCAACATCCCGCGTCATGGCGTGCGATGTTGCCCCGCCGGCCCTGCCAGGCGCCCACAAGGGATCGCCCCTACGGGGGGATGCCCCTGCGGGGCGCGTCCGGTGGATTCCCGTTTGCACGGGAATGACTGAAGGGGCGACGGGGGCGGTACGCAGGCAGCCCCGGCGCAGTCGGACGCCGGAGCTCAACGGATGTATCCCCGGCGGCGCAACGCCCAATCAACCGCCAGGGTCAGCCGCAACGCTAGATCCCGTTTTATCCGCCGAGTATGGACTCCAGCCGCTTCGCTTCAGAGTCGCTCACAATTCGGAAGACGGTGAACTGGGGAGCGTCTTTGGCCCGGCCCCGTACCGCCTTACGACCATTCTTCAGGGTTACTACACGGGGATCCACGATCTCGCACTTCCTGCGCAGCCCCAAGCAGTAAGCAGTCAGTCCTTTCATGAGGCGCCTCCATCGATCTGCTGGCCTTTCCTACAGCCTTGCCTTCGTCCCATACAAGCCGTGAGACGCATTTTGCCTAGCATGCTCCTCCTGTCCGCGTCGGGCTGAGGTTAATAGAGCAACGACGTCATGGTCCAGGTGCTCTTTAATCAACTCGTTAGCCTGGCCAATGGCATGGTCCAAGGCCTTGCGGGCAGATTCCGGTTGCGCACGGCTGACTTGAAACCCCAGCCACTGCTCACGGTCACGGTCACCTTGTACTATCAATTGTACATCCTCCCAGTCCTGGGCCAGTTGCCGTAACCGACTCAGCGCCCGGTCCCACCCGCTGGGATTGGTAACCACGAACAGGACATAAGCCGTTCCACCGGTGGCTTCCCACCAGTCCGGCAACTCCGGATGACCTTCACAGGACGAGAGCGTTTCCACCAGGTCGGTCTGGTTTAACGTCCACACCAACTCCCTGACCCCTGGCTCCAACAGCTCGTAGTCCAAGAACCAAGGGTGCATCGCCTGAACGTCAGCGAAAGTCGGACGTAGCACCGCTCGCTTGAACCACCACATGGCGCCGCCTCAGGAGCCCTCAACCTCAGGCACTTGCAGCGCGTCGTACTGTTGCTTACTGACAAACCTAACCAGTTTGGTGCCGTTATCCTCACCAGTGACGGCGTAGGTATGTCTGCCGTCCTTCCGCACCATGATACGTTTCCGGAGGCCGCTCTCCGGTATATCTACCTTTTGCCGGCTCCTCACGTTATAGAACTCCATGTTCCACCTCGTTCAGCTAGTGACACGGTATCTCATTGCCCGCGGCTCGTACGCTCACTCGCTTCTATTTGCGATTGCAGCGCGCAAAGCAGGCCAGAATAGCCTTTTCCCCGGAAGGCTGTCAAGAACCCAAACTGATGACAACTGTTCACAATTCGACAAATCGCACCACAATTCGTCCCGCCATACAACGCGCGCCCTCCGCCCCGGGCCCCGCCAGGCCCCACAAGGGACGCCCCTACGACGCACGCCCACATCGTCATTCCCGACCCCGATCGGGAATCCACCGGGCGTCGTGGCGTCGCCTACCGTACTGCGCGGTGGTGGGCGGTGGGGGACTCGAACCTCCGGCCTTCTGTGTGTAAGACAGACGCTCTGACCAACTGAGCTAACCGCCCGGGGGATAATTCATTCTGTCACATGGGGGACTCGCCGCGGGTGAGGCGGTCGCCCCCCCTCAGTCGCCTGAAGACGATATTTGGACGCCCATGCAGCGGATCGAAGGCAGGATCGCCGAGCCGAACACCCACTCCGTTTCGGAGGAGATGGCCTCGACGCTGTTGAGGCACTGGTAGACGTTGCCGGCGATCATGGTGTCCTTTACGCGGCCGGTTATCTCGCCGTTCTCGATGCGGTAGCCCAGCGCCACGTTGGCCTTGAAGTCTCCGCCCAGCTCGTTGCCCTGGCCCGCGCCCAGCAGATGCTCCACGACGAGGCCCTCCTTTATGCCGTCGAAGAGGCTCTCGTAGCGCGTTTCGCCGCCCGCCATGCGGACCACGGAGGAGCCGGGCGACGGTGCGGCAGCCAAGCCGCGGTGCGCCGAGCCCGTGCTGGACGTACCCGCCTTGCCGGCGGTCTGCAGGTCGAACAGGCCGTCGCCAATGACGCCGTTCTCTATGTGGGCGATCCTGCGGCTGGGCACGCCTTCGTCGTCGCACGGCCGGCTCCGGCTGCCGAAGTCGATGGTGGGATCGTCGTACAACGAGACCGACTCGTCGAAGGCTCTCTCTCCCTGCCTGCCCGTGAGCGGCGATGCGCCGGTGGACAGGTTCTTGCCGCTGAACCCCGACGTAAGGGGCCCCAAGAGCGTGCCGCGCACTCCGCGGGGCGTGAAGATGACCGGCAACCTGCCTGAGGGCGCCGGCGCAAGCTCCCGCGCGTGTTCCAGATGTTGCATGAGTTCCGACAGGACGCGTTCCGTCTCTTCGTCGCCGAACATCCGGCTGGAACTGTGGCCTGCCCATACGTTCAGTATGTCCGTGCCCCTTATGAGCTGGCCGCCCAGGAAGAGGTGATAGGCGCTCTGCGAGTACGAGAACTCTGCGCCGGACGAGTTGGCTATCCACATCCTCCCGGCTGACCTGCCGATGGATGCGTCGCAAAGCAGGTCCGGCCATTCGTCCCGCAGCCGGCAGATCAACCCTTCGCCGGTCTCGATCATCTGCGCAGTCGTGACGTCGGCCAGGCGTTCATCGAAGAGCGGCACGTCCGGGTAGTCGGCGGGCCCCGGGAATTCAAACTCCGCCTCGGAGCCGAACTCCGCAAGCGCGGCGACGCGGTCGGGAAGCTGCGGCTCCAAGTCGGGATTGGTCGTCGATGCAAAACCTATGCGGCCGCCATCGACCACGCGCAGCGCCACGCCGGACTGCTCCGCGGTAGAGACCTCCTTCAGCTTGTTCGACTCGAAAGAGACCGGCCGGCTCTCCGTTTCAAGCCGGTACACCTCGGCCTGCCCGAACCGCTTTGCGGCCTGTTCCAACAACTTGTCTGTCATCGTGTGAAGCAGTTCTCCGTCAGGCCCCTGAAATGAGGCATGAGCGGATGCGTATGTGTGGGCTGCCGTTGGATACCGGCAGCGGCATCTGCCCCGCCTTGCCGCAGCCGCCGCCCTGGTTCATGTCGAGGTCGTTCGCTATGGCGTCTATGTTGTGCAGCGTGGTGAAGACGTTTCCGGTAAGCATCACCGGCCTCACCGCCTCTTCCACACGCCCGTTGCGGATCATGTACGCCTCACCGGAAGAGAATGTGAACATCTCGTTCTGCGTCATGCCGCCGTACCAGTTCTTGACGTACAGGCCCTCTTTCACGCCTTCCAGTAGGTCTTCGAACGCGGCCTCGCCGTTCTCGATGATGGTGTTCGTCATCCTGACGATGGGCGGGAAGGCGTGCGATATGGCGCGAGCGTTTCCGGTCGGCGCTTCGCCCGTGCGGGCCGCCGTCTCTCTAGAGTGAAGCCTGCCGACCAGCTCCCCCTCCCTGATGAGATCGGTAAGCGCGGCGGGCGAGCCCTCTTCGTCGTATGCGTAGCTGCCGCGCAGGCCGGGCATGGCGGCGCCGTCCACCACGTTGAGGTGTTTGCCGCCGAACCTCTTGCCGAGGGTCATGATCTCCCGCAGCTTGTCGTTTTCCGCCACGTTGTCGGCTTCCGACAGGTGCCCAAAGGCCTCGTGGACGAATACGCCCGCCAGCACGGGGTCGAGTATGGCCGTCCACTCGCCGCCCTCGATGGGCTTGGCGGAGAGCAGCCCGACCGCGCGGTTGGCGGCGTCCAGTACCTGCTCGTCCAGGTCTTCGACGAGAGCGTAATCTCCCACCGACCCGATGCTGAAACCCGCCTGCTGCACGTCCCCATTGCGCCTGGCCTGCGCCGAGATGCGGGCTATGACGTGCACCCTGGTCTGCTCGATGTAAGAGCCGTCGGAGTTGCCGAGGAATATCTTGCGGGACGTATCCCCATAGATCATGTCCGAGCTCTGGATGCCGTCGACCGACCACACTATGTCGTTGTAGTGGTCCATCTGCCGCTTCTTTTCACCCAGGTGGACGGCGGCAGGGTCCTTGACCAGGAAGGGCTCCACGCTGTCGACGCGGGTTTCGACCTCGGCGAATTGACTGCGGTCTCCGCCCACGGATCGGGCGTATGAGACCGCCTCGGAGACCCGATTCCTGAGACCGCTCAGGTCGTTGAAGCAGACGAAGCCCCAGCCGCCGTTGACGAGGGCGCGCACGTTGCCGCCCCTGCCCGACGTCCTGGCCGTGTCCTCCAGGGACTTGCCGCGGTAGGTGAGCCGCGTCGAGTCGGTCTCCTCGATGCGGATCTCGCAGTAGTCCGCCCCGTGCCCCTTCAGGGCATCCTCGATTAAATCGCGATATGACACTGTTGCGCCAGGCCTTTCGACGTGAATCCTTGCCGCGGGCTGTGCCGGAACCGGACTGCGCGGCAGGTCCATCCCGGCTATGTTAACAAGGAAGGAGCGGCGTTCAGGGTGTCGCGGCGGCCAATCGCCGCGGTATCTTTCATTGTCCATGCCTGCCCGTCTCGAGGAGGGCTATCTCAGAGTCCAATGGACTACCGCAGCGCAATCGACCAACTGCTCACCCTCGCAGACTTCGAGCGCAAGTCGCGCGCCAATGAGCCGCCGGACTTTCACCTGCGGCGCATGGAACTGCTGCTGTCGTCGTTGGGCCAGCCGCACCTGGCCGTCCCGGTGGTCCACGTGGCCGGTTCCAAGGGCAAGGGCAGCGTATGCTCCTTCATAGCCTCTGCCCTGGCCGCAAACGGCCTCCGCACCGGTCTATACACCTCGCCACACCTGCACCGCTTCACGGAGCGCATCCGCATAGACGGCGTTCCCGTGGAGGAAGACGACTTCGCATCGCTGGTGGAGAGGCTGTGGCCGAATGCACGTGCGATTGAGTTGCGGGGAGGTGCCGGAGTGGTGAGCGTCTTCGAAATGCTGACCGCCATGGCGTTCGTCCACTTCCGGGAAGTGGCTGCGGACTGTGCCGTCATCGAGGTTGGACTGGGAGGCCGGCTGGACGCTACGAACCTGGTGCAGCCGGAGGTGTCGGTCATCACTCCGGTCGGACTGGACCACGTTGCAACGCTGGGAGACAGCATCGCTAAGATCGCCTACGAGAAGGCAGGGATCATCAAGCCGCACTCGCCCGCCGTATCGTCCCCGCAGCATCCAGACGCGGCCGAAGTAATCCGCCGGAAGGCTGCCGAGACCGGTTCGCCCCTGCGCTTCGCGCCGGACGTGGTGCAGATGCTTGAAGCCCGGCATCGCGGCTCGATGCCCCAGGCCGCGACCTTCATTGGCGCGCGCGGCAGGTACGAGGTTGAGATCCCGCTTCTCGGCGAGCACCAGCTGGAGAACGCGATGACGGCCATAGCGGCCCTCGAGTCGCTAGGCGGCGAATTCGCGCACCTCGACGCGGGCAGCATTTCCAGCGGGCTGTCCGGCGTGGAATGGCCGTTGCGCGCCGAGGCAATCAGCGATGGGCCGCCGGTCATACTGGCCGACGGCGCGCACAACGCCGATTCCGGGCTGGCGCTGCTGGCCGCCATCGGCCGCCACTTCGGCGGCCACAGGGACATAGCGCTTATCATTGGCGCCACGGGCGGACACGACGTGACCGCCGTAGCGCGCGCGCTGTCGCCGTTGAAGCCCCGGCTGGTGGCCACGAGGTCGCGCCACCCAAAAGCCGTGCCGGTCGATGAATTCACCGCCGCGTTGAAGCGCGATAATGTAGAGGTGGAAAACGCCTCAGCCAATGTCGCGGAGGCCCTGGAGACTGCGTTGCGATTATCCGGACCGGACACTCTAATCGTCGCCGCCGGCTCACTGTTCATAGCCGCTGAAGTGAAAGAGGCCGTGCAGAAGATCGAACCGGAGTTGTACCCTGACCTAAGAGGCCCCTTGACGCAGGCATACGAACCGGACGCCAGGATTTAGCCGTCCTCCAAAGATACCTTCAGGCCGCCGCAAGACTGCCCAGAGAATAGGAACAGCGATGGATAGGAATGGCCGCCAGACCCGCGCCGTCATCACTGGGATGGGCGCGCTGACTTGCTTGGGATTATCGGTAGACGAGTTCTGGGAGGGCCTCAAGGCCGGCCGGTCCGGCATTGCCCCTCTGACGCTCACCGAGACGGAGGGCTACACCTGCAAGATAGGCGGCGAGGTGCGTGAATTCGACCCAACGAAGTACGTCGACCGCAAGGAGGCCAGGCGGCTGGGGCGCTTCTCCCAGCTGGCCGTTGGAGCCACAGTCGAGGCGGTGGAGGACGCCAGGCTGGACATGCAGGCCGAAGACCCCGACCGCGTCGCCGTGCTGCTGGGCTGCGGAGCCGGCGGGCTGCCGGAGACGGATAAACAGTCCCGCATCATGGCGCGCAGGCACGGCATGAGGATGAGCCCGTTCTTCATTCCCATGATGCTGGCCAACATGGCCTCGGCCAACGTGAGCCGCATCTTTGGAGCCACGGGCTACACCAACACGTGCATAACGGCCTGCGCGGCAGGCACCCAGGCGATCGGCGAAGCCGCGGAGGTGATCCGCCGGGGCGCCGCAGACGTGGTGATTACCGGCGGCACAGAGGCCGGAATCTGCGAACTTGGCCTCGGCGGCTTCTGCACGATACACGCACTAACGACCCGCAACGATGACCCGGAGAGGGCCAGCCGGCCATTCGACATGGACCGGGACGGCTTCGCTCCTGCCGAGGGCGCCGGAATCATCATCCTCGAAAGCGAGGAGCGCGCAGTGGCCAGAGGCGCAGACTTCAGCGTAGAGGTCGCAGGCTGGGGCGTGACCTCAGACGCCTACCACCTTGTCCAGCCCCACGCCGACGGGACCGGCGCCGCAAAGGCGATCCTGGTTGCGCTTGAAGACGCCGGGCTGGACGTAGAGGACATCGACTACGTTAATGCGCACGGCACGTCCACGCCCGCCAACGACAAGTCCGAGACCTTAGCCATCAAGCAGGCGCTGGGCGATCACGCCTACAAGGTACCAGTCAGTTCCACCAAGTCCATGATCGGCCACTCGCTTGGCGCGGCAGGCGCGATGGAGGCCATCGCCTGCGTCAAGACGATCGAGGACGGGGTCGTGCACCCAACGATCAACTACGAGACGCCCGACCCCGACTGCGACTTGGACTACGTGCCCAACGTAATGCGCGAGGCTGCCGTGGACATCGCCCTGTCGAACAGTTTCGGCTTCGGCGGCCAGAACGCCTGCCTGATACTTCGACGTCATACGTCGTAGGGCCGCCCTTGCTGCGCGAACTGCCGGCGCGGCCTTGCCGAACCCCCCGCCAACTCCTCAGGAACGCACCCTGTCCACTTCTTCGTATATACTAATTTTAGACATAGTGAATACTAAGAATTTAATTAACTTAAGTGCTGCATATATCGATTTCTATCTTTGTCTTTGAAGTTTCAAAAAGGCCGTTACTACATTTCATCTATCCGCTTGACTGATTCGACTCTCTGTGTTTCAATGCGGTGAGTGAATTCCAATGGAGGTTAATCAATTGATCAGTCCACGCATCGAATCCGCCCTCAATTCCCAGATCAACTTGGAGATGCAGTCGGCCTACGTCTACCTCGGTATGTCGCTGGACATGCACCGCGCCGGCTTCACCGGGGCCTCCCATTGGCTGCGTTCCCAATACGACGAGGAGACGAAGCACGCCTTCAAGATAATCGACTACGTTCAGGACCAGTTCGGGGTCGTACAACTCCAGGCAATCGACAGCGCCGGGGCCAGGCACGAGCAGCCTATAGATGCATTCCGGGCCGCACTGGAACACGAGAAGAAGGTTACCGAGTCGATCAACAACGTCCTCGGCATCGCGCAGGAAGAGGGGGACGCGGCTACCGAGAGCCTGATGACTTGGTTCGTTGACGAGCAGGTAGAGGAAGAGTCCACCACCGGCAACGTGGTCAAGCGCCTTGAGGTGGCGGGTTCAAACAGCGCCGCCCTGCTGCTTATCGACTCGGAGCTCGGCGGTCGGGATTCCGGCTAGCCGCGACGCTCAAAGACCGCGATGGCGTGCCCGGGCCGCTCCTTTATCGCCACGCGGTCTCCCTCGTTGAACAGTTCGGAAGAGCGTTTTCTCACTCGCACGACCAGTCCCGAGGGAATTCTGACGCCGTATTCGGTGTATTCCCCGCGGAACTCCCTGTAGGTGACTCGCGCTTCCGGGCCGTCCGTCGAAGCCTTTAGCTCCAGTTCGGAGGCGCGAAGCAGGGCCAGTACGCCGGCGCCGTCGTTCAGTGCGCCTGCGGCGCCGTTGACGGGGAAGGCGCCGGCCGCGGTCACCACCTCCCGCCCCCTCATCACTCCAGGTACCAGCCCGCAAGGTCCGATCAGGGTCGCCACCTCAGGCGATGTGGGAGCGGCATACACCTCGTCCGGCCTGCCCATCTGGTCGACCCGCCCTTCGCCCATTATCGCTATACGGTCCGCCAAGCCGAGGGCCTCTTCGCGGTCGTGCGTAACCAGGATCGTCGTTGCCCCCGCCTCTTTGGCGATCCGCCGGACGTCGCGCCGGATAACGACTCTCTGGGCCCTGTCGATGCTGCTAAAGGGCTCGTCCAGTAGCAGCGCCACCGGCTCCGGGGCGAGGGCGCGAGCGATGGCGACCCGCTGCTGCTGACCGCCGGACAGTTCGTGCACGTAGCGCTTTTCGAGGCCGGCCAGGCCAGTCAGATCGAGAAGCGGTGAAATCCGCCTGCGCTTCTCCCTGTTGTCTAACCCGCTGATTCCAAATGCGATATTCCGCTCGACCGAGAGATGCGGAAAGAGGGCGTAGTCCTGGAAGACCAGGCCCAGCCTGCGCTTGTTCGGCGGTACGTGCACGAACGATGACGCCACCAGCCGTCCGCCGAGGCGTACATATCCGCCCGACGCACGCTCGAAACCAGCCATCACGCGCAGGGCCGTGGTCTTTCCACAGCCGCTGCGCCCCAGCACGCTGACGAACTCTCCCGGCTGTGCCAGCAAGCTGAACCCGTCCAGCGCATTGACGTCCGAGCCGCTGTACGAGCAGACCACGCCATCCACGTCGATGAGGCCGGTCTCCACCTCCACGGTATCGGACCCTCTGCCGTCGTTGTTCCAGGGAGCGATCATGCGGAGCCTCCCGGGCTTAGCGCACTCATCAGTAGGAATTCCTCATCTGACGCTCCCTGAGTACGAAGAAGGCCATCGGTATGCCTGCGGCGACTATGAGCAACAACGCAGGGGCCGCAGCGCGCGCGAAGTACGCCTCCGAGGCGGCGGCCCAGATCGACGTCGCCAAGGTGCGCGTGCCGATGGGGCTGAGAATGAGGCTGGCGGGAAGCTCCTTCATGGTCATCAGGAACACCAGCGCGGCCCCAGCCAGCACGCCCGGCAGAGCGACGGGGAGGGTCACCTGCAACATCGTGCTGAGTCCGGACTTGCCGAGGCCCCTGGCCGCCTCCTCTATGCGCGGGCTGACCTGCAGGACGGATGACCTCACGCTGCCAACGGCCGCAGGCAGGAACAGCACGGCGTACGCAAAGATGAGTAAGGCCGTAGTCTGGTAGAGCGGATTGGCGACGTTCACGCCAAAGAAGACCACGGCAAGGGCCACCACTATCCCGGGCAGCCCAAATCCTATGTAGGTCACCAGCTCTATCGCCCTGCTGAACGGGCTGCGGTACCGAACGGCCAGGACGGCCACCGGTATCGCCGCCGCCGCGGTTACGGCCGCCGCAAGCAACGAGAAGTAGAGAGAACTACGGAGAGGCCCCCAGAGCGGTACAAGCTCTTCGCCATTTGCCAGACCTCTTACCAGCCACCAAGACAGGATAATCAAGGGCACGGCAAGCCCGACGAGCGCGGGCATGAGCGTAAAGGTGAAAGCCGGCCATCGCCATCCGCCAATATCAATCGGCCGCTGCGCCCTGGCAGCCGTACTTGATCCGCGGTGGAAACGACCCCTCAGGCTGCGGGTAAAGCCCTCCAGGAGTAGCAGGGCCGCAGCCAAGACCACTAGGAAGAGCGATAGGGCGGCTGCGACCTGCCTGTCTACTGACGATTCGTACTGTGTGAAGATGGCGGCCGTGAAGGTCTCGTACCGCATGAGGGCAACGCCGCCAAAGTCGCTAAGCGCATATAGGGCGGCCAAAAGCGCGCCCCCTGCAATTGCAGGACGGAGCAGCGGCAGGGTCACGTGCCAGAAGGTGCGCAAGGTTCCGTAACCCAGGCTGCGGGCAGCCTCGCCCATTGCGGGATCGAGGCGCAACAACGCTCCCCGCACCGTCAGGAACACGTAGGGATAGCTTATGAGGGTCACGACCAAGGCGGCCCCCGGCAGTCCGTAGATGTCCGGAAAGCGGTCGATCCCCAGTGGCGCTCCGAGCGTCTGTTGCAAGACGCCCCTGGGGCCGAACATATCGATTGCGACCATCGCCATGATGTAGCTCGGCACTACGAGGGGCAGCGCTGCGACTACCGTCAACATCTTCCTGTAAGGCAGCGCAGTCCTGGTGACGAACCATGCCATCGGCACGCCCAGCAGCGCCGAGAAGCCGGTGACGGTGATGATCAGGAGCGCCGTGCGGCCAAGTATCTGCACGGTGCGCGCGCGAGAAAGCACGTCCCACGCGTCTGCGCCGCCTTCGACGGTGCGGACCAACAGGTACAGGACGGGCAGCAGCGCAGCCAGTCCAACCAGCCCGGCCGCTGCGACGAGTCCGGCCGGCGGCATCCCGCGCCAGCGAACGGACACGATTGGAACGCGCCTTAGAATGGCCTGTCCGGAGGCCACAACAGTGTCCTTTCCCGCTTTTTCGCCCTGCCGTGGCGTGGCTCACGCCGCGGCGCAACGCGCCGCCCGCAGGGCCTCTAATGGTCAACTGAGGCCGTGACGCCTCCGCCGGAACTCCCTGCCGGACTGCGCACACCGGTCTCCTGACTCACGGAATGGCGCCCGTCTTCCTGAGCAGGCTCTGGGTACCCGATAAGTCCGACAGGTCGGACAGGTCTATGTCCGGCTTGGAAATCTCATCCAGTGAGGGCAAGAGGCTGTCTGCGTTGACACCCTCCACCAGCGGAAATTCATAGGTCTGGCCTGCGAAGTACTGCTGGCCGGGGACAGACAGCATGTACCTCAGAAAGGCCTCCGCGCTCTCTGGGTTCTTCGCCGTCTTGAGTATCCCCGCCCCTGCCGTCAGGACAATCGATCCCGGGTCCGTTGCACGGGTGAAGTAGTTGCGGGCTGCAAATCCCTCACCCTCCTCGACGAGAAAGCGGTGCAGGTAGTAGTGGTTTACGAAGCCCACGTCGATCTCGCCGTCGCCGGTGGCCTGTACGACCGGAGTGTTCTTCGGAAATATCTTGGGTTCGTTCGCCATGATGCCGCGCAGCCAATCTTCCGTCCGCTGCTCGCCCCACGTGATCCGCATAGCCGTCACCATTGCCTGGAAGGACGCATTGGTGGGCGCCCAGCCTATGCGCCCCTTCCACTTGGGATCAGTGAATCCCTCGATGGAGTCGGGCAGGTCTGCTTCGCTGAGAGCGTTTGTGTTGTACACAATCACCCGCGCCCTGCCTGAGATACCTACCCATTTCGACTCGGGTGACCGCGCCCACTCAGGCACAAGGCCCATCAGGTCTTGGGGAAGTTCGCTGAAATGGCTCTCCACCAGTCCAAGGGCGCCGGGATCCTGCGCAAAGAACAGGTCCGCCGGTGACTTGTCGCCCTCCTCGAGCAGGGTGGCCGCCAGCTCGCCCGTCGATGCGTACCGGACCTCTACTCTTAGCCCACTGACCTCTCTGAACTGCTGGACTATAGGCTCGATGAGAGACTCCGTACGGCCTGAATAGATCACCAATGAGGCGCTGTCCCCGCCGCAAGAGACCGCCCCGGCGGCCAGAAGCGTCACAAGCAGGGCCAGAAGCGGCGCCATTCTTTCCCCGGCCGCAAGCAATCCACGCCCCTTGCGGCTGCCTTTCGCAGCGACCATCATATTCCGTTGTCTCTCCAACCCTCCAACTTTGTCTTAACAAAACCTGACTACAAGGGTAAGGATTTATTTCGGGGCTTGTCAACATACCGAAGCGGGTAATTCAATCCGGCCCCGCCTACTGAACAGCCGTACGATTAGGCCCCCTCTCAAAGGGTTAGTACCTACGCGCCGGCCCGTTCGTACGTGGAAACAGGACCGTCCTCGACGGCCCGCCGCCCATTGGCGATGGTGACACGCTGGCCTGATACGAAAAAATGAGAAAACTCGTACAAAGTGTTAGCGCGTTCCCTATTCCCGATATCCCAGACTGCTAATAACATAGGTATTACCGCATACCGCGCAGCAAGGTGAGGCGAGCGGCCCCGCATCAGACGTCAGCGGGAGAACGCCGCCTCACGGCCGAGTTGAAGACAGAGTTGAAGACAACAGAACCCGGGACTTCACTCGGTTGACCAAAAGACTACAAGCCGCTTTGACCGCCGCCGCCGCGGCCAGCGTCATCGTGATCCTGACGCTCAACCTGAGCGGCTGTCAGGGCGCGTCCGAACAGACGCCTACGGCCACGGTAGCCGCGACTACCACACAGGCGCCGGCTACGCCCGCCGCACCGGCGACGCCAGTCCCTGAGACGACCCCTACGGCGAGCGAGGCGGCGCAGCCCGCGAAGGTTGATACGCCGACCGCTAAGCCTGCCCCAACCCAGTCACCCCCGCCTGCCGACGCGCCTGCGCCAACTCCCACGCCCAGCCCAACGGCTACGCCGGCGCCGCCCACCATGACTCCAACGCCGACCGAGGTGACCACTCCGACGCCGACCCCTACCCCCGAACCGCCCGCCTCCGCCGCCATCGCAATGGCCGTACTTGTGAGCGATACGGGCGTGAGCGCCGGGGACGTTCGCCTGATCTCGTACGAGCAGATGGAGTGGCCTTCAGCCGGCCTGGGATGTCCGGAACCGGGCGTCTTCTACGCGCAGGTACTCACGCCAGGCTGGAAGTACCTGATTGGGCTTGGCGATGAAGTGTACGAATTCCACGCCAACCAGTCTGGCGAGACGCTGATCAACTGCACGGCCGTGGAAAAGATGAGGGTTGGCACCATAAACGTCGTAAGCGCCGCCGGCCTGCGGGATACAGTCAGCATCGCCGTCTTGAGGCTGAACTTCGCGACCGGAGAGTACGAAGAAAACTCCGTCACAGACGATCCTGACGTCATCGAGGGGATCGTGGACGTTCTGGACGTGGATATCAAGATCAGCCCAGCCGAGGACTGCCCGGCAATCTTCCAACTGAGGTTCGATCTGCCGGGCCGCAGCGAGACGTTCGAGTGGATCTGCGAAGGCGACAACACTCTCCTGACGGGCGGCCAGCCCTTCTGGGGAGGCGGCCAGGGCGAGGCGCCGATTGCCTTGGGCGGCGTGATTGGGCCCCTGCTGGCAAAGACTCCGCCGCCGGCCATCCCACAATCCTGATCCGTCTCGACAAAGGCAAGGCCCCGGCGACGATGGGTGACAGCAGCCCCTTACCCGGCCGGCTCAAGCCCGGCAAGTTGCCCAACAGCCTTCTGCCGCGAATGCTAGCCAAGTTGCCGGCTCTCGGGCCCAGGGTACTGATGGGCCCCGGCGTGGGAGAGGATGCGGCGCAGATATCGTTCGGCGCCGTCACTCTCATTGCAAAGTCAGACCCGATCACTTTCGCCAGCGACCTCATCGGCTGGTATGCGGTCCAAGTGAATGCAAATGACGTTGCGGCCAGCGGCGGAACGCCCAAGTGGTTCATGGCAACGGTCCTGCTGCCCGAAGAAAGCGGGCCCAGCCTGGCCGAGGAGATCTTCGGACAGGTGGGCGAGGCCGCCGCGGAACTGGGCGTCGAGGTGATTGGCGGCCACACCGAGGTCACCATCGGCCTGCCGCGCCCCATAATTTGCGGCGCAATGCTGGGCGAAGCCCCTGCCAGCGGGGCCATTTCAACCGCGGGAGCGAGGCCCGGCGACGCCGTCATCCTCACCAAGGGCATCGCCATCGAGGGCGCTTCCCTGTTGGCGCGCGAATTGGGTGAAAGGCTTAGGTCAACCGGGGCGGTGGACGGTCAAATCCTAGACCGGGCCGCCGGGTACCTGTTCGATCCCGGCATTTCGGTCGCAAAGGATGCCCGCATAGCGATTGAGGCCGGCGGCGTGACCTCCATGCACGATCCCACGGAGGGCGGCCTGTCAAACGCACTTGCCGAGGTGTCGGAGGCGTCCGGGTTCGGTATGGAGATAGACGAGACCGCAGCGACAGTCCTACCGGAAGCGGAGGCCATGTGTCGCGCACTGGACGTCGATCCATGGGGGCTAATATCTTCAGGGGCGCTTCTCATCACCGCAAGACCTGGGACTGCGGATAACATGGTCATGAGCCTAAGAGCAGGCGGCTGCGCTCCGGCCACAATAGGACGTGTTACCGGGCCGGCCGAGGGGGTCTACGTGACCGACGGCGCCGGACGCCGCCAGCCCTTACGCACCTTCGAGCGAGACGAGATCGCCCGGGTGTTTGAGTCGTGGCTGGGTGACGGCGCTACCTCCACAGTTTGAGAGTAGGCCCAATCCGCAGTATCATCAACACATATAATTCAATCGCACACACCGCTTCTCCTCAGCCTTAGCCAGCCGAAATGCCGGGCGCAAGACTCCTACATAAAGTCCAGGACTACCTGCCGCAAGAACGCGTGCGTCTGATCGAGGGCGCGCTCCGGTTCGCCACCACGGCGCACGAGGGGCAGCGGCGGATCTCCGGAGAGCCGTTCATAGAGCACCCCATTGCGACCGCTGAGCAGCTGGCCGACATGAAGATGGACGCCACCGCAATCTCGGCGGCCCTGCTCCACGACGTGGTGGAGGACTGCGGGGTGGAGTTCAGCTCCCTCGAATCCAATTTCGGGCCTAAGGTGGCCCGGCTGGTGGACGGCGTAACCAAGCTGAGCCGGATAGAGGGCGCCAACAGGACGAATTCAACCGGCCCGGAGGACGCACGGGCCGCGAGCACGCGCAAGATGCTGGTGGCCATGGCCGAGGACATCCGCGTCGTCATGATCAAGCTTTCGGACCGGCTGCACAACATGCGCACGCTCTCTCATCTCCCTGCCGTACGGCGGCGGCGCATAGCCAAGGAGACGCTGAACATCTACGCACCGCTGGCGCACCGCCTGGGCATGGCGGACATCAAGTGGAAGCTGGAAGACGAGGCCTTCCGGCACCTACGTCCGCGCCAGTACAAGGAGATATCCAGGCTCATAAACCGGAAGCGGTTCGAGCGGGAGGCTTACGCACAGGAGGCGACCCGGCTCGTAGACTCAGCGCTCCGAAAGAATGGCGTCAACGCCTTGGTGCTGGGCCGTCCAAAGCACCTCTACTCCACTTACAACAAGTTGAAGCGGTACGAAGCGCAGGGGCGGAACTTCGACGAGATATACGACCTAATCGCTCTGCGCATAGTCACCGATACCATCGCTGACTGCTACGCCACGCTGGGCATAGTCCACTCGATTTGGCGGCCGGTGCAGGGTCAGTTCGACGATTACATCGCCTCGCCAAAGGAGAACCTCTACCAGTCGCTGCACACGTCCGTCATCGGCCCGGAGGGCAACGCAATGGAGGTGCAGATACGCACCAAGGAGATGCACAGGCTTGCTGAGGACGGTGTAGCCGCGCACTGGACATACAAGGAATTGGAAAACGACCCCAACCGCGACGAGGACAGGGACGAGCCATTCGAACAGAAACTGTCATGGTTGAAGCAGCTCATCGAGTGGCAGCGGGAGCTTGAGGGCGACCAGGAATACCTCGACTCCGTTAAGACCGACATACTGCGGGACCAGGTCTTCGTCTACACGCCTGCGGGCGAGGTCAAGGACCTGCCCGCAGGTTCAACGCCGCTGGACTTCGCCTTCCAGATCCACACGGAACTCGGCCTCAACTGCGTTGGCGCATACATAAACGGCAAGTCCGAGCCTTTGAACAAGAAACTTGCGAACGGTGACACAGTCCGCATACGCAAGTCCACCGTGAACCGGGGACCCAGCCTCGAATGGCTGAATGAAGACCTGGGCTACCTGACCACCTCCAGTGCACGCTCGAAGGTTCGCACCTGGTTCCGCCGCCAAGAGAAGAGTGAAAACATCAGTCGGGGCAGGCAGCAGCTCCGGAACGCGATAAGCAACCTGTACTTGTCAGGAAGCGAATCGGAGCTGGTCGAGCGCCTGGGCTACGGCTCGGTCGACGAACTCGCCGAGGCCGTTGGAACAGGCCACTTGAGCCCCTCCAGGCTGGCCGAGGCGGTGGCGCCTAGGCACGAGCTGCCGATCCACCCGCTGCCGGCATTCAGACAGGACCGTAACGGAGGCGTCGCGCATCCAGGCGTGGTGGCGATGGACTCTGCGGGAATTACGGCGCGAGTCGCGCTGTGCTGCAAGCCCGCCTACGGTGACGACGTCGTGGGATATCTCACTCGAAGGCGGGGCGTGTCAGTGCATCGTAGAAACTGCCCCAGGCTGAGGGGGGAGAATGAGCCCGAACGCCAGGTGCAGGTCGCATGGGGGCACGCGGCTGAGAGGATTGCAGACCGGCTGAGGCTGGAGGCCGTAGACCGCATCGGCCTCATAAGGGACATTACCGACGTGGTCTCCAGCGAGCAGATCAACATACACTCCATGTCTTCCAACGAAGACCCTCACACCCAGGACTGTACGGTCTCACTCACCGTGTACACTACTGGTTTCGAGCAGTTGAGCAGGCTGTTCGCAAGACTTGAAGCCATTCCGGGAGTCCACGCAGTCTATCGCGAAGCGGGATCCCGCCCAGCAGTCAAAGCATGATCAATGGCGGAGACGGGAATGGAAACCGTCATCCGCCCGCAGCCAGGCCGAAGGAAGTTCGGCAAACCGGGGAAGAAAATATGCCCAGCGCAAAGAGCATGCGCACACAACGACGCCGCTCAGTACGTAACCGCTCGATCCGCACGCGCAGCCGTTCGGCGGTCGCTGCGGCGAGGGCCTCAATAGAACGGGACGCGTCCGGCCCGGATACCGCCGCCGCCGTCAAGGCCGCATTGAGCACGCTCGACAGGGCCGTGACCAAGGGCGTCCTGCACCGGAACAACGCCGCGCGAAGCAAGTCAAGGCTGGCGAAACGCCTGAACAAGGCCATAGCGAGCCAGGACTGAACTGCGGTCCGGTGGAAGGGAGTCGCGGCCCCGCGCCCGGGGAAGAGTTGCGGGATGCGCCGCATGGCCACGTGCACAGGCCGCCGCGCAACGATGAACCCGATAGCGTCTACGATTGGCGCATACACCACCCCATAGACGGCAAACCCGACCGCGTAGCCGTCGAGGTGTCGCCCAAGAGGGGGCTGCTGCCCAGGTGGAGGTTCGTAGTGCCAGGCAATTGGGACTCCATCATTTCATGGGGCGTCGGACCGCCGGGAGGAGGACCCATAAATACCTCCGTCAAGAGGCCGGCAGGGGGCGGCCCGGTCAACTTGGTCAATGGGCCGCTCGTCTCCTGGTTCGGAGGCCATGAAGCGCTTTCCTCCAGGCTGAGCGCGTATCTGGTCTTTGAAGGCGACCCGCCGCAGTATCTCGCATTTGGACAGGCCAATGAGCCCGGCGGCCCCCCTGCAAGGCTGGAGGGCATTTCGTTCGCTCACCACGCCCAGCGTCCACATAGTCACGGCGACAGTGACGATAGCTAAAGACCGGCGCCGGCCGGGACTGCCCGGCAAGGCGTTCGCCACGGCGGCCGTCCTCATTGCCCTAGCTGCCGCGGCCTGCAATATGGAGGACGAGACGCCTATTTTGGCCGGTCAGGGCCAGCCTACGCCGCAGTCGACCGCCGGGCAGCTAATGAGGACAGACAACGCCAGCAAGGCGAGGCTCATCATGGCCCTTCCAACGCCGACTCCTTACTCCCGACCACAGCCGCCGACCGCCGTTCCGAACCCAACCCCCGTTCAGTCGCAGGCCCAGCAACCGGACGGCTCTCCAACTCGCCCGATCGCTCCAACCTCTACCCCTACCGTTACGCCTATTGCCACGGAGGCGCCCACGCACGCGCCGGCGCCAACTTCTACTCTTGTCGCTATGCCTGTTCCCACGGAGGCCCCCGCACACGTGCTGGTGCCAACTTCCACGCCCGGCATTGCAGCCGCGAGATCCGCTTCTCCCACGCCATCGCCGGCGCCGGCCTACACGCCTACGTCTATCCCCACGCCCGAACCGACTGCAACGGCGGCCGCGACGCCAGCGGCCACGGCCACGCTAACGGCGACGCCTACGCCCACAGAGACCGCTACAGCCACGTCTACGGCAGAACCGACGCCCAAACCCGAACCGGCGCCCGAGTCCGGCCCGCCCCCAGGTAATGAAACAGGCAATGAAACGGCCTCAGAACCTGAAACAACGCCCACGGAAACTGCGCCCAACACCGGCGGAGTAAAGATTGTGTGCATACTGTACGACGGCGTCGTCTCCAGACAGGAACCTGACGAATACGTCCAGATCCGCAACGACGAACCCTATTCCGTGCAGATGCAGGGCTGGGTCCTGACCGACCTGGACGACGACAAACCTGTTTTCACCTTCCCTAAGTTCGTGCTCGAGGCCGGGGAGGTGATTCGTGTCTACACCAACGAGGTGCATCCCGACTGGGGCGGCCTTTCATTTGGGAACCGCAGCGCAATATGGAACAACTCCAGTCCGGACATTGCCGGGCTGCTCGACCCTGCGGAAAACATCGTGAGCCAGAAGACCTACCCGCCCGGATGCGAAGAATGACGGCAGCCGGAATTCCGGCGCGAAGTCATGACCCCGTAGGCCGGGTCAGCCGGATTCATGAACCGTGGGGTGCGCCTTAGTGACAACCGCGTTTGCCATTTGAGCGCGCCCGCGGCTAGGCTATCCTTCCAGCTCGCGCGCCGCAGTACGCCGCCTAGCCACTCGACTCTCTCTTGACTTCCTCCCAAGACGAACTCAAATACTGGGTTGCCTTCCACCGGATATCCGGTCTGGGACCTACCCGCTTTGGGATGCTGGAGTCCCACTTTGGCAGCCTGGAGCGCGCGTGGGAGTCGGACAAAGGCGAATTGTCAGCGGCCGGGCTTGGGCCCAAGCTGATCTCGGAGACGCTGTCGGCAAGGGAGCGCATCGATCCGGACCGCGAGATGGAACGTCTCCACTCGGCAGGCGTAAAGGCGTTTCACCTGCGCAGCGAGAGCTATCCTCAGCGGCTGCGGGAGGTCTACCACCCCCCGAGCGTCATCTACGTCAAGGGCGACCTCACGGCTGATGACGAGCGGGGCGTCGCGGTGGTGGGCACGCGCGGTCCCACCACCTACGGCCGTGAGATGGCGCGGCGCCTGTCCTCCGACCTAGCCTCTTCCCGCGTAACCGTGTTGAGCGGTCTGGCCAGGGGAATCGACGGCATCGCTCACACCGCCGCGCTGGACTCAGGCGGCCGCACGATAGCGGTAATGGGCGGGGGCTTGGACAGCATCTATCCTGCGGAACACACCCGTCTCGCTGCGCGAATAGCGGAGCGCGGCGCCGTCATTTCGGAGTACCCCTTGGGTTCCAGACCCCAAGCGCAGCACTTTCCCCGCCGCAACCGGGTCATCAGCGGGCTGTCCCTCGGGGTGCTGGTCATAGAGGGCGGAATGAAGTCCGGCGCGCTGCTCACTGTGCGATGGGCCCTCGACCAGGACCGGGAGGTGTTTGCCGTTCCGGGGCCGGTCATATCCGAAAAAAGCTCCGGGACCAACTGGCTTATCCAGCAGGGAGCGAAGCTGGTCACCGACTGCCAAGACGTGTTGGACGAGTTGAACATAGCGGCGCCGGGAAGCCAGATAGGCTTGGATGCCGGCGCCGGCGATTCCGGCGATGATGGAACGGAAACGCCGGAACAGGCCCTTGATTTACCGGAAGACTTTTCTGCTAATAATGAAATAATAGAGGAACGCATACTGGCGGCCCTTGACGACGCGGGCGGCCAAGCCCACGTGGACGACCTGATAAGGGCCGTGGAAATGCCCCCGTCCGAAGTGACCGCCGCCCTGACGGTGATGGAACTGAAGCGCACGGTCAGGCAGGAGGGCGGTATGCAGTTCTTCATGGGGTCAGCCGTTTCGAATGACCGAGAGAGGAAGCGCAACTAGATTGGCCAAGGCGAAGAACAAAGACCTCGTGATCGTCGAGTCTCCCACGAAGGCGCGGACGATAGGCCGCTTCTTGAAGGACGGATACGTCGTCAAGGCGTCCGTTGGCCACGTGAGAGACCTGCCGAAGGGCAAGATGGGCGTGGACGTGGAGGACGACTTCAAGCCGACCTACGTCCGGCCCAGGGACAAGGCGGCCGTGGTCAAGGAGATCAAGGAAGCCGCAAAGCAGGCCGGCTCCGTCTATCTGGCAACCGACCCCGACCGCGAGGGGGAGGCCATCTCGTGGCACATAGTGGAGGCGGCCGGGCTCGGCGGCGGCCGGGCGCTGAAGCGCGTCGTCTTTCACGAGATAACGAGGCCCGCCATCGAGGAGGCGTTCAGCAGGCCGCGCGAGATAGACATGCAGCTGGTCAACGCGCAGCAGGCCCGGCGCATCCTCGACCGCATCGTCGGCTACAAGCTCAGTCCCGTCCTCTGGACCAAGGTCAGGCGCGGCCTATCCGCCGGCCGAGTACAGTCGGTGGCGCTGCGGCTGATCGTCGACAGGGAGCGCGAGATCCAGGCGTTCACGCCGGAGGAGTTCTGGGCCATAGCGGTCAACCTTACGGACGGCGCGGCGGCCCCATTCAAAGCCTCTCTATACCGCCTGGCCGGTGAGCGGCGAGCCCGGCGAATCCCCAACCGGGAGCAGGCCCAGGCGATCGTGGACGACTTTCGCGCCGCAAGCTACCGGGTCAAGACCTACAAGGCCCGCGAGAGCCGCGAGAAGCCCAGGCCGCCCTTCACGACCAGCACGATGCAGCAGGAGGCGGCCAGGAAACTCGGCTTCGGAGCGCAGCGCACCATGACGGTCGCCCAGCAGCTGTTCGAAGGCATACAGCTCGGCGGCGGCGAACGCGTCGGCCTCATCACCTACATGCGCACCGACTCGGTGAGCGTCGCGCCAAACGCTCTCGCCGAAGCGAATCAGTACATCAGAGAACGCTACGGCGCCGAGTACACCAGCGGACCGCGCCGTTACCGCACCAGCTCACGCTCGGCGCAGGAGGCCCATGAGGCGATCCGGCCCACCTTCATCCGCAAGACGCCCGAGGAGCTAAAAACCTTTCTCGACCGCGGCCAGATGAGGCTGTACAGCCTCATCTGGCGCCGCATGGTCGCCAGCCAGATGAAGGACGCCCTTTACGACTCCACCACCGCGGACATAGGCGCCCTCGTCGAGCCCGGCAGGGAGCACGTCGTCCGCGCCACGGGCAGGGTGTTGAAGTTCGCGGGATTCAAGGCGGTCTACGTGGAGGGCCGGGACGATGAGGGTGAGGAGAACGGAGAGGGCGCCCTGCCGCGTCTATCCGTGGGCCAGGCCCTGTCGCTGGTGAAGGTGGACTCGGAACAGAAGTTCACTAAGCCGCCCCCGCGCTACTCGGAGGCCACGCTAATCCAGGCATTGGAGAAAAAAGGCATAGGCCGCCCTAGCACCTACGCGTCGATAGTGGGCACAATCGAGAGCAGGGACTACGTTGGCAGGGAAGGCCGCCTATTCAAGCCCACGCAGCTGGGAGAAGTGGTGTCCGACCTGCTCACCAAGAACTTCCCCGACATCATGGACCCCGACTTCACCTCCGGCTTGGAGGAGAAGCTGGACCAGATAGCCGAGGGCAAGGTCGACTGGGTGCCCGTACTGGGGGAGTTCTACAGGCCGTTCGACGAGCAGGTGGCGTACGCCAAGGAGCACGCGGAGCGCGTCGACCGGTCGATATTCTGGGAGAAGAGCGACGAGGTCTGTGAGAAGTGCGAACGGCCGATGGTCATAAAGCCCAGCAGGTACGGGAAGTTCCTTTCCTGTACAGGCTTCCCGGAGTGCAGGAACGGCCGTCCGCTCGTCGTTCGCACCGGGGTGACTTGCCCCGAATGTGGGATCGGCGAGCTGCTGGAGAGGAAGAACAGGCGCGGCCGCACCTTCTACGGCTGCGGCGAGTTCCCCAAGTGCCGATTCCTGGTCAACGGGCGGCCATTCAAAGAGCCATGCCCGGAGTGCGGCGGACTGCTCTCGTCATCCGGCAGGAAGAGGGTCAGCTGCGCCAGCAAGGACTGCTCATACAAGGGACCGGAGCCGGACGCTGCACAGCCCGAAAAGCAGGCTGCCCCCGCCTAGCGCGTAGCGCCGCACGGCGCCGTCGCACGGCGCCCACAAGAGACGCCCCTACGGTTCACGTGGCAAGGGACGCCCATACGGAGCCTGCCTCTTTCCCCTTGCAGGGCAAGGCGTACCTTCTTTCCTCTTGCCCCTCAAGGGGGAAGATTGAGATGGGGCTCCTGCGGGAAAGACTGCGATGAGCGCGTCCCCACCCACGGAAATTCCCGTCAGAGGCTTGGATGACGCCCTTCGCGGCACGGCGTGGGCCGGCATTGTCGCCGAATACGGCAGGCGCCTACGGGTCGAACGGCAGCTCTCCCCCTATACCGTTCGCAACTACCTCAGCGACCTGGCCGGATGGTTCGAGTACCTGGATATGCGGGGCGTCCGTTCCCTGGGCGGCAACGACCGCAGATTCCTGAGGGGCTACCTGGCCTGGCTTATAGAACTGGGTTATGAGCGGCCCAGCGTGTCGCGCAAGCTGACGGCGCTCAGGCAGTTCTACCGCCACCTGCGAGAGACGGGCGTCATTGAAGAGGACGGCGCGCTGGACAGCGTGACCGCGCCGAGGCAGGACAGGCGCCTGCCAGGCACTGCGACCCTCGAGCAGATCGAGCTGCTGCTCAGCGAGCCGGACGCCGGCACAACCAACGGACTGCGCGACAGGGCGTTGCTGGAACTGCTATACGCCGCAGGTCTGCGGGTCTCGGAAACTCACGGGGCCGATATTACCGACCTCGACCTGGAGGCGCGAGAGATCTCCGTGTTGGGCAAGGGATCCAAGCGCCGCATCGCCTTGCTGGGCGCCCCGGCCGTTCGCTGGCTGAGGCTCTACCTCGACAAGGCGCGGCCCTCGCTGGCCGCACGCGGCAGCGGCAGCGCGCTGTTCCTGAACCGCCACGGCGGCCGTCTGTCCGTGCGCGGCATTCAGCAGATCGTGAAGAAGTACGCGCTCAAGGCCGGCCTGGACGCCGACTTCCACACCCACTCGCTAAGGCACAGCTTCGCCACCCACCTGCTGGACGGCGGGGCCGACCTGCGCGTCGTGCAGGACCTGCTAGGCCACGCCAGCCCGGTCACCACCCAGATCTACACCCACGTCTCTGCGGAAAGCGCCCGCAGGGTGTATCTTTCAGCACATCCGCGCGCTGGCAAGAAGACATCCACGAAATGAGACCGGAACATGAAGATCGCTGACGCTCACCACCACCTGTGGGACTTGGAAAACCACCGCTACCCGTGGCTACAGGAGCCGGTGGAGCACTTCGCGGGAGACTACTCCGACATCATGCGCTCTTACTTGGTCGCGGACCTGCACCGCGACGCGGCGGAGTTCGACCTCGCCAAGTCGGTACACCTCCAAGCCGAGTACGACCACTCCAACCCTGTCGGCGAGACCGCCTGGCTACAGTCCGTAAGCGACGACCCCGCCTCTCGCGGCCTTCCCAGCGGCATCGTTGCGTACGCCGACTTCGAGGCCCCCGACGTTGAGGAGACGCTGCGCCGGCACTGCCAATACGGCGCCATGCGCGGGATACGCTACATGCTCAACTACGGCGATGAGCCCACGCACAAGTTCGCCCCGCGGGACGGGCTGATGCAGGACGCCGGATGGCTGTCGGGCTTCCGGCTCCTCGCAAAGTTCGGCCTGTCGTTCGACTGCCAGGTGTGGCCGTGGCAGTTGCAGGACGCCGCCCGCCTTGCCGCCGATAACGGTGACATTCCGTTTATCCTCAACCACACCGGTATGCCGCTCCGGCGTGACGCCGACGGCATCGCCGAGTGGCGGGACGGAATGAAGGCCCTTGCCGCGAACGGCAACGCCTCGGCGAAGATATCCGGCCTCGGAATGGTCGACAGGCAGTGGAACGCCGAGCGCATAAAGCCCTTCGTGCTGGATACCATAGAGGCGTTCGGCACAGACCGCTGCATGTTCGCAAGCAACTTCCCGGTCGACAGGCTGACCGGGACCTACGGCAGCATCTGGCGGGCATTCGACGAAATCACGAGCGACTTCTCCGGGCAGGAACGCGCCAACCTGTTCCACGACAACACGGTGCGCATCTACAGGCTGTAGGCTTGAGGTGGACTGCCACGCAACACGAGCGGACGGGAAGAATTGGCTGAATACCTGGTCATAAATGGCCCGAATCTGAATAACCTCGGCAGGCGCGACCCCGCGCACTACGGCTCTACGACGCTCGCAGACGTCGAGGAGCGCGTGCGCACGCGGGCCGGCGAGCTCGGCGTGCACGTCCGCTTCTTCCAGTCGAACCACGAGGGTTCGATTGTCGACTTCATACAAGAACGCTCAGGCGGCGCGGGCGGGGTGGTCATCAACGCCGGCGCGCTCACGCAGGTCGGATACTCGATACTGGACGCCCTGCTAGACGCCGGCCTGCCCGTCGTCGAAGTACATCTGTCGAACATCCATGCGCGGGAGGAGTTCCGCCGTCATTCCGTCATAGCTCCGTATGCGGCCGGGCAGATCGCCGGGCTGGGCTGGCGGGGATACGTCTACGCGCTGGAGTACCTGGCCGCTCTGAAAGCCGAATGATGTCCACCGTCCCCGATACCGCCGGAAGCGAGCAGCCCGGCCCCGCCGGCCGACTGGAGCGGCTGCGCGCCAGGCTGGACGAGGAGGAACTGGACGCACTCCTCGTATCCAACGGCGTGAACAGGCAGTACCTGTCCGGCTTCATCGGCAGCGCAGGCTACCTGTTCATAAGCCGGGAGGCCGCCATTCTTGCGGTCGACTTCCGCTACACGGAGCAGGCGGCGCAGCAGGCCCCCAATTTCCGCGTGGACAGGATCGGCAGTAAGTTGGACTGGCTGCCGGGTCTCTGCGAGGAGTTTGGCATCGAGACGCTGGGCTTCGAGGCGGACCACGTGACGGTTGCCCAGTTCCAGCGCTTCAAGAAGTCGTTCGAGGAAGAGAATACGAAGGCCGTACTTGAGGCCACGGCCGGCCTGGCGCTGGAGCTGCGGGCGGTGAAGGACGCCGCCGAGATGGACCTGCTCAGCCGCGCCATACGGATAGGCGACGAGGCGTTCGACGAGGTGTCGTCCTGCATCGAAGTGGGCATGACCGAGGAAGAAGTGGCGGAGCGCATCGAGCGGGCGGTCCGTGCGCGGGGCGCAGAGTCGATCTCGTTCGATACAATCGTGGCGGCCGGGCCCAACGCAGCCCGCCCGCACCACCGCGCAGGCCAAACCCGCATACAGGCGGGCGAGCCGGTCGTCATAGACATGGGCGCCCGCTACATGGGCTATTGCAGCGACCTGACGCGCACCATCGTACTTGGAGAGGCCGGCGACAAGCTGAGGCGGGTGTACGACATCGTTCTCGCTGCGCAGCTCGCCGCAATCGAAATGGTCGAGGCCGGCATGACCGGCAAGGAGACCGACGCCCTGGCGCGGGAGGTAATCAAGGAGGCCGGACACGGGGACGACTTCGGCCACAGCCTCGGCCACGGCGTAGGACTTGAGGTGCACGAGAGCCCCGGCGTGGGGCCGACCAGCAAGGGTGAATTGCGGGACGGCATGGTGTTCACCATAGAGCCGGGCATCTACCTGAGCGGCTGGGGCGGCGTCCGCATCGAGGACGTCGTCGTACTGGAGAACGGCAGGGCGCGCATACTGAGCAAGGCGCGCAAAGAGTCTCCCTGAACGGCGGCCGCACAGCCCGGACGCCGGCATGGTCTTCACTTTCGGAACGAGCGAGGAGCGCAGGCATAGTTGACGATCTCATCTAGCGAAATCAGACGGAACATGACCATCATTCTGGATGGAGACCTGTACTCCGTCCTCGACTGGCAGCACCGTCAGGCTCCAAAGGCGCCTCCCACCTTGACCATGAGGCTGCGGCAGGTCCGCACCGGCAACGTGTACGAGCGCAAGGTGCAGGGCAACCAGAAACTCACGGTCGCACAGATCGAGCGCAGGGGATCACAGTACCTCTACAGGGACGGCGACCTGTTCTACTTCATGGACAACGAGACATTCGACCAGTTCCCGATAATGGCCGAAACGCTCGGAGACAGCGTGATGTACCTGATGGAAGGTGACACCATTGAGGTGATGCTGCACGAGGAACAGCCCGTGCAGGTAGAACTGCCTGCCGCCGTCAACCTCACCATAGAGCACACAGAGCCCGGGCTGCGCGGCGACACCCAGAGCGGCGCCACGAAGCCCGCCACCACCTCGACCGGACTCACCATACAGGTGCCGCTCTTCATCAACGAGGGTGACTACGTAAAGGTCGATACCCGCAGCGGGGAGTACCTGGAACGGGCCGGGTAGGACGGCCCGACTTGACCGCTTCCGGAGAGTGGCGGGAGACCACCTACAGCGTCTCCGACGTATCGAGGTACCTCAGGGAGTACCTCGAGTCCAGCCCCGTCCTGTCGTCCCTGACGGTGACCGGCGAGGTGGCGAACCACCGGCATCCCGGCTCCCGCCACCACTACTTCACCCTGCGGGACGAGGGCGCATCGCTCAACTGCGTCATGTTCCGCAACGGCCGCGGCGGCCAGTACCTCGTGGACGGCTCGCAGGTCGTCGTGCAGGGCCGCATATCGCTCTACGTGGCCCGCGGCGACGTACAGCTCTACGTCGATTCCGCAAGGCCCGCCGGCCAGGGCGCACTGCAACGCGCCTTCGAGGAGCTGAAGGCCCGCCTCGCCGCAGAGGGCCTGTTCGACGCAGCGCGCAAACGCGCCCTGCCGGAATACCCCGCGACGATCGCCGTCATCACGTCGCCAACAGGCGCCGTCATACGGGACATACTGAACGTCCTCTCGCAGCGTTATCCGCTCGCGGAGGTGGTCCTCATCCCATCCAAGGTGCAGGGCGAGGCGGCTGCGGGAGAACTCGTGGCCGCGTTCGAAGCGCTCAATGCAGCCGTCGACGCAGACCTCGTGATCCTGGCGCGCGGCGGCGGCTCGCTCGAAGACCTCTGGCCGTTCAACGAGGAGTCGGTCGCTAGGGCCATATTTTCGAGCCGCATACCGGTCGTGAGCGCCGTCGGACATGAGACCGACGTGACGATAGCCGACTACGTCGCAGATCTCAGGGCGCCCACTCCCTCCGCCGCCGCATCCATCGTCACGCCCGACCGCGTCGAGCTGGCGGCCCGCGTCGCCGCATCCGCGCGGTCGGTCGACTCGATATCCCTGAGGCGGTTGAGGGAGCTCCGCGCCACACTTGAGCAGGCCGTAGACCGACTCTGGATGCGCGGCCCCGACACCAGCGCGCCGCGGCAGTTGATCGACCGGCTGGTACGCTCCGCCGGGCTGGCGGCCCTGCGGTCGCTGGACGCCAAGCGCGCAGCGCTAGAGCGCCTCGAGGCGCAACTATCCGCACTAGGCCCCGGCCGGATACTGGACCGCGGCTACGCCATAGTCCGCTCCGCCGACGGAAAAGTCGTGCCCGGTATCGACGCCGTCTCGCCAGGAGACGCCCTCGCCGTTACGCTGCGCGACGGCGAGATCGACGCCGAGGCCAGCCGCATCCGCCGCCGCGACGCCGAGGCGACCTAGCAGCCGCTTGAGTAACCTTGGCCTCAGAGTAAGATGTTCCTCAACGCCCGGCGCAGGAGACCACATTCCCCTGAAAATAGAGACTTCCCCTCTTACCTCTTCCCCCGTCAACGGGGGAAGATTGAGATGGGGATAAGATTGCCGCCCGGCACAGACTCATTTTCAGTACCGTATCCGGCCTGACCAAGGCCATGGTGATTCCCAACATGACAGAGAACGAAAAGGACAAAGGGAACGGCGCCGACAACCGCTCGCGCTCGTTCGAGGCCTCTCTCCGGAAGCTGGAAGGCACGGTGCGCCGCCTCGAAGAGGGCAACCTCACCCTCGACGAGGCGACCAGCCTTTTCGAAGACGGCATGCGCCTGGCTTCCCGCTGCAACGAACTCCTAAGCGCCGCCGAGCTAAAAGTCTCCCGCCTCCGCTCCGGTTTCTCAGACCAAATGTCCCTAGTCCCCTACGAAATAGAAGACTCACAAGGCGAGTAACCGCCCCCGCCCCAGGGCGCCCACAAGGGATCGCCCCTACGATTCACACTGTGCCGGACAACGCGCCTTGGGCGGAGGTCTTTGGCGGACGTGGAGGCGCGATTCTTTCGTCATGGCGTGATTATCGTCGTCACTTGATGGCCGGTTGGGGCGGTGATTGGCGTTACATACGTCACTCTTATGAATTAGCGTCACTAGAGATGTCACTTGTTGATTGCTTTGAATTACGAACGTTACTATTAAAGTGCTATTAGTCATTAAAGACATTTTTACCGTCACTTGTAAGTACCAATACCTTGACTAATGTTACTTTTTTCATTCGCGTAGGTCTCTTAAGTGATTCCCGTGAAAGCGTGGACAGGAACCTGCGGTGACGCACGTTGCGGGTCTCAGGTGCGTGGCCCCACGTGCGCCCATGCGAGCCATCGTAGGCGCCTTTGCGGGCCGGTTTCAAACTGGATCCGGCAATTCCTGGCGCGGTCCTCGCGTACGTGCGCGCACGCGCGTGTTTTTTAGGTATGCGACGGTACTCTTGCTCAATCTTTACCGAAATGAATTGATGATTGCTGGAAAGATGCCCTTGACAACTGTCCAAAGATGCAGTAATTATATACGTCACCAGATGGGAACCCATCGAATGAGGCGTTCATTGACAAGCCTCATCAATCGTTACGAGTGGGAACGATGCTCAAAGAACTTGCCGGAGCCAAAGGTAGCCCGAACGTAGGAAAACTGTGGGGAGCGGAGGCCTGGCTCTCAGACCGCCGCCTGCGCATCTTCATAGGTCTCGTCATCATCTCGATACTCGCGGCCTTGGTGCCCGGGGCCGTGCAAGGCTCCGGCTCGGTCTTCGCAAAGCGGGACAGCGACGGAACGACCGCCGCGGTGTCTTGGACGCGCTACGCCGGCGAGGACTTCTCCTACTACCGGGTCATCGTGTGCGACGACTCGCAGTACGACGGCGGATCTTGCAGCGGGACGGTCTTCCGCAGCGATGCCATCCGGGACGCCGGCAACACCGGCCCGGTCACCGTCACCGGCCTCGACCCGCACACCGGCTACGGAGTGATATTGCAGACCTGGCACGGCGGCGAGTCGTCAGTGATCAAGCTTCACAACACGCTTCCTGCCCTGCCGGACCCGGACCCCACTCCGGTTCCCACCGAAGAACCCACCCCCGTTCCCACTAAGGAACCGTCGAAAGATCCCACGCCCGTTCCCACTGAGGAACCGTCGGAAGACCCGACGCCGGAGCCCACCCAAGAGCCGTCGAGTTCCGGCGGCCTCACCTTCGGCGGGGCGACCGTTGCGAACCAGAGCTACTTCACTGACGAGGCGATAAACACACTCACCCTGCCGCGGGCATCCCGGACTTCCGACGGCGCTTCGGCCACGGTGGGCGCGATCACCTACTCCCTGTCACCCTCGCTGCCTGCCGGTCTAAGCTTCGACGCGGCGAATCGCACGATCAGCGGCACGCCGACGGCGGCGTCCGCCAGCGCCAGCTACAGCTACAGCGCCAGCGACGGCACGGACACGGCGACGCTGGTCTTCAATATCAAGGTGGCCGAGGACCTGGTGACGACCGCGGAGGAGGAGGGCGCCACGGGCCAGGCAAACCAGGCGCCCCGAACGATAGCCAGCACCCACGATACCCATAATCAGGTTACGGGCAGCGACAACGATTGCTACCACAACCACAGCGTTTCGCCCCCCAACGGCTATAGCAGCTATTTCGAGGACCCGGACGGCGACACGCTGACCATCACTTCCAGCAGCTCCCATCCCGGTCTGGTAGCCATCACGCAGCACAGCCCCGTCCGGATTCGCGCCAACCACCCCGCCGACACGTGGGTGACGATAACGACCACGGCGACGGACCCCGGCGGCCTCACCGCGGACTTCGTTTGGAAGTACAAGATGACCTGCACCACCAACAGCAGCATGTCGGTGAACGAGAACTCGCCGGCTGGCACCAACGTGGGCAAGGCGGGATTGTACAACAGCGGCGCCAGCAACTGGACCATCGAAGGGGACGCCGCCAGTTCTTTCACCATCAGCAAAGGCTGGGTCAAGGTGAAGTCCGGGGCCAGCCTGGACTACGAGACCAAGAACAGCTACAACGGCACGGTCAAATACGACGTGGTGAGTGGCGGTACCACCTATAAGTCTTCCCGCGCCGTGACAGTCACCATCAACAACCTGGGCGGGCCTGTTATGAGCGCCCCAACGGTAACCCGGGACTCCGCCGCGCCGACCACCAAGCTGGACATCTCCTGGTCGGCCCCGTCCGTCTCCAACAATCTCACCGACTACGACGTGCGGTACACGCAGACCGGGGGCAGTTGGGCCACCCACGCTTTCACCGGCACCGGCACCAGCACGGAGCGCCCCGGCCTCACCGCCGGCAAGAAATACGAGGTTCAGGTGCGGGGCACCGACGCCGAAGGCACCGGCAGCTGGTCAGGTTCGGGCACGGCCATCACCCAGTACACCACCCAGACCCGCAACGTCGCCGAGAACTCGGCGGCTGGAACCAACGTGGGCGCGGCAGTTGACGCCGACTCCAACCCCAACGGCCATACCTTGAGCTACTCGCTGAGTGGAACGGACGCCAGCAGTTTCAGCATCAACTCGTCCACCGGGCAAATCACGGTAGGGTCGGGAACGAGCCTGGACTACGAAACCAAGACTTCGTACAGCGTCATCGTGACCATGGCGGCCTCCGGGGGCAACGTCACCAGCGCCGGCAACACCGGCCTCAGCCCCAACGGGACGGGCAACTACGTCATCCCCGTCACCATCAACGTAACCAACATCAACGAGGGGCCGGAGTTCGCCGACGCCACCGCGACCCGCAGCATCGCCGAGAACTCGACGGCGGGAACCAGCATCGGCGCGGCGGTGACTGCTGGGGCGGACCCGGAGGGCGACGCGCTTACATACTCGCTGACGGGAACGGACGCGAGCAAGCTGGACATCGGCGCGAGCACCGGCCAGATCAGCGTCAAGACGGGCAACGTACCCAACTATGAGGTCCAGACCTCCTACAGCGTCACGGTGAACGTGAGCGACAAGAAGGCTGCCGACGGAACGGCGAACACGGCCATTGACGACACCATAGCCGTCACTGTCAACGTGACGGACGTTACCGAGCCGCCGTCGGCGCCGTCCGCACCCACGGTTGCGGCCAACACCACGACTCCAACGACCAAGCTGGACGTAACCTGGTCGGCGCCGACCAATACGGGGCCGGCCATCAGCGACTACGACGTACGGTACCGGCTGTCCGGGACCACCAACTGGACGGAGTGGGACGCCAGCACTACCAGCACTACGCGCAAAGTGACGATAACCGGCTTGACGGTGGGCAAGAGCTATGACGCTCAGGTGCGGGCGGAGAGCGATGAGGGAACGAGCGGCTGGTCGGCCACCGGGTCGGGGACCACCAACTCGAATGCGGTGACACGGTCGGTCGCCGAGAACTCGGCGGCGGGAACGAACGTCGGAGCGGCGGTAACCGCCAGCGCGAACACCAACGGCTACACGCTTACCCACAGCCTGAGCGGCACGGACGCGAGCAGCTTCACGATTGAATCGTCCTCGGGGCAGATCAAGGTGAAGTCGGCCCTGGACTACGAGACCAAGTCCAGCTACGTCGTCGTCGTGACAGTGAAGGCGGCGGTGGTGGGCGTGCAGTCGCAGAGCTTCACGCTCGACCCGAACGCGCCCGGCGACTACGACGTATCCGTAACCATCAACGTGACGGACAAGAACGACACGCCTACATTCGACGACGGCGCTACGACTTCGCGCTCGGTCGCCGAGAACTCGGCGTCTGGCGCCAACGTCGGCTCGGCGGTTACGGCGAGCGACCAGGACGGCGACACGCTCACCTACAGCCTGAGCGGCACGGACGCTTCCAAATTCAACGTCGGCACCTCCACCGGGCAGATTACCGTCGCCAGCGGCACGTCCCTCGACTATGAGACGAAGAGCAGCTACAGCGTCACAGTAAACGTGAGCGACAAGAAGAACGCGGACGGCACGGCGGACACGGTGATCGACGACACCATCGCCGTGACCATTAACGTGACCGACGAGCAGTACAAGCCGGCGAAGGTGACGGGCGTTTCGGCGTCGGCCAAGACATCCAGTCCGATAGACACCATCGTTTTGACGTGGGACGAGCCCCTCGACTCAAGCGTATCGGCAGGCAAGACCGCAGACCCGGACTACCGCAACGTGGAAGCGTTTTGGATCTCCTACAAGAAGAAGACCACCGCCAGCTGGATAAATGCGCCGCACACGGTCGTCAAGGACGGCACGGCGACCAGCACGGACATTACCGGCTTGGATGTGAACACCACGTATCAGTTCCGCATTAAAGCCTGGGACGACAGCACATACGCCGACTACACGAGGCTCAGCCCTGAGTGGTCGGACATCGCCGATGGCAGCACCGTCAGCAATCTTGACCCCGCGTTCCCTTCCGATACCGCAACGCGAAGCATCGCGGAGAACTCGTCGGCGGGGACGAACGTGGGCGCGGCGGTCACGGCCACCGACCCGTATCTGTCAACGGACACGCTGTACTACACGCTGACGGGCACGGACGCCTCCAAGTTCGACATCGGCCTGAACACAGGGCAGATAACGGTGAAGACGGGGAACATCCCCAACTACGAGGCGAAGACCAGCTACAGCGTGACGGTTGGGGTGAGCGACAGGAAGGCGAGCAACGGCACGGCGGACACGGTGGTTGACGACACCATCGCCATCACCATCAGCGTTACGGACGTGAATGAGCCGCCGGCCGCGCCCGCCGCGCCATCGGTGAGCGCCAACACGACGACTCCGACGACGAAGATTGACGTGTCGTGGACGGCGCCGACGATGACGGGCAAGCCGGCGATCACGGACTACGACGTGCAGTATCGCAAGAACGGCGATTCGAGCTGGACGAGCCACAGCTTCACGGGCACGGGAACCAGCACGACCCTGAGCGGACTGACCGAGGGCAAGAGCTACGAGGTGCAGGTGCGGGCGGTCAACGACGA
The DNA here is from genome assembly GCA_963663555.2 of Dehalococcoidia bacterium. Classification (GTDB taxonomy): domain Bacteria; phylum Chloroflexota; class Dehalococcoidia; order Lucifugimonadales; family Lucifugimonadaceae. The sequence continues at coordinate 363,154 of CAXXNJ010000006.1, read as the reverse complement.
GGGCAACGGGTCGTGGTCGGCTTCCGGCAGCGCGATTACGGACGCGAGCGCGATGACCCGCAACATCGCCGAGAACTCGGCGGCGGGAAGCAACGTGGGCGCGGCTGTGACGGCTACTTCGAATCCGAACGGCTACACGCTGACCCACGCCATGAGCGGAACGGACGCTTCCAAGTTCTCCATAGACAGCTCGACGGGGCAGATAACCGTCGGAACGGGAACGACCCTGAACTACGAATCCGGTACGACCTCGTACAGCGTGGTCGTTACGGTGACGGCGGCGGTTGCCGGGATCACCACCACCAGCCTGAACCCGAACGCGCCGGGCGCGTACACAGTGCCGGTGACGATTAACGTGACGGACGTCAATGAGCCGCCGCCGAAGATGAACAAGCCCACGTTGACGAGAAACAGCAGCTCGCCCAAGACGAAGATGGACGCTTCGTGGACGGCGCTGACAAACACACAGATGACGGGCAAGCCGGCGGTGACCGACTACGACGTGCAGTACAATGACGAGACTGTCCTCGGCGAGTCCGACCACTCCTTCACCGGGACGGGTACGTCCACCACTATCTCCAGCCTCTCGGCCGGCACCCATTACCAGGTCCGCGTGCGCGCTTCCAACGACGAAGGGACGGGCCCGTGGTCCGATTGGTCGGATGGATTGGGCACTCACAGCAACACGGCAACCCGCTCGGTCGCTGAGAACTCGGCTGCCGGGACGAAAATCGGGGCGGAGGTTACGCCGCAAGGACAGCCCAGGGACTACCCGCCGCTGCCTCACACGCTGAGCGGAACGGACGCTTCCAAGTTCTCCGTGGACAACAAGGGGCAGATAACTGTCAAGTCGGGAACCAGCCTGGACTACGAATCCGGCGTCACCTCCTACAGCGTAGTGGTGGAAGCCAACTACTACTACATGCCCGTAACCATCAACGTGACGGACGTGAACGAGCCTCCGGCGGCGCCCGCCGCGCCGACTGTGGCGCAGAACACAACCACGCCCAAGACCAAGTTGGACGTTTCCTGGACGGCGCCCACTATGACGGGCAAGCCGGCCATCACGGACTACGACGTGCAGTACAAGAAGAAGAGCGCGACGGGCTGGACGAGCCACAGCTTCACCGGCACGGGGACTTCGACGGCGATTACGGGGCTGACGCCAAACACCACCTACGTGGTGCAGGTGAAGGCCATCAACGACGAAGGTAACAGCGGCTGGTCGAACAGCGGCGAGGCTACGACGAAGGCGAACACCCCGGCGGCCTTCGCCAAGGACACGGACACCCGCAGCATCGCCGAGAACTCGGCGGCCAACGCGAACATCGGCGCGGTTGTGACGGCGACGGACGCTGACGGGGACGCGCTGACCTACAGCCTGACGGGTACGGATGCGTCGAGCTTCGACATCGACTCGTCCACCGGGCAGATAACCGTCGCGACGGGAACGACGCTGGACTACGAGGCGACGACTTCCTACAGCGTGACGGTGAACGTTACGGACAAGAAGAAGGCAGACGGCACGGCTGACACTGCAATAGACGACACCATCGCGGTGACGATCAGCGTGACGGACGTTAACGAGCCTCCGGCTGCGCCGGCTGCGCCGTCGGTTTCCCCCAATTCCACTACGCCCGCCACCAAGATAGACGTTTCTTGGGCGGCTCCCGACGTGACGGGCAAGCCTGCCATCAGCGGCTACGGCGTACAGTACCGGCTGTCGGGCGACTCCAACTGGACCTCGCACAGCTTCAGCGGCACGGGAACCTCGACGAACATCACCGGCCTGACCGAGGGCAAGAGCTACGAGGTGCAGGTGCGGGCTACGAACGCCGAGGGCACGGGCGCATGGTCTGACTCCGGCGCTGCCATAACGGACGCCAACGCGGTGACGCGCAGCGTTGCGGAGAACTCGGCGGCCGGTACGAACGTGGGCGCCGCGGTTACGGCCACGTCGAACCCGAACAACTACACACTGACCCACAGCCTGAGCGGAACGGACGCGAGCAAGTTCTCCATCGGCGCGAGCACGGGGCAGATCACCGTCGGAACGGGCACTAGCCTGGACTACGAGACCAAGACCTCTTACAGCGTGGTCGTTACGGTTACGGCCGCCGCTGCAGGGATTACCAGCGCGAGCCTTGACCCGAACGGGCCGGGCGACTACACCGTTCCGGTGACCATCAACGTGACGGACGTAAGCGAATCGCCGGAGTTCCCGGCGGACACGGCCACCCGCAGCGTCGCGGAGAACTCTGCGGCCGGGACCAACGTGGGCGCCGCGGTTACTGCCACGGACCCCGATGGCGACACGGTGGAGTACAGCCTGGCGGGAACGGACGCGGGCAAGTTCGACATAGACTCCGCGACCGGCCAGATCACGGTCGGAACGGGTACGTCGCTGGACCATGAGGCCAATGTGTCGTACAGCGTGACGGTCAACGCCACCGACAACAAGAACGACTCCGGCGCGTCCGACCCTGCGGTCGACGACACCATCGCGGTCACCATCAGCGTGACGGACGTTAACGAGCCTCCGCCGGCGCCCGCTGCGCCGTCGGTCTCGCAGAACACATCGTCGCCGAAGACCTCGCTCGACCTGAGCTGGACGGCTCCCGACGTGACGGGCAAGCCTGCCATCACCGGCTATGACGTGCAGTACCGGCTGTCTGGCGGTTCCAACTGGACGAGCCACGCCTTCACGGGCGTTGGGACCTCCACAACCCTGACCGGTCTGACGGCTGGCAGGAGCTACGAGGCGCAGGTGCGGGCTGTCAATGACGAGGGCAACGGGGCCTGGTCGGGTTCGGGCACGGCCATAACGCAGGCCGGCGCGGTGACGCTCAGCCTTGCTGAGAACTCTGCGGCGGGGACGAACGTGGGCGCGCCGGTAACGGCGTCGTCGAACCCGAACAACTACGACCTGACGCACGCGCTCAGCGGCACGGACGCCGGCAAGTTTGAGATCGTTTCTGCGACCGGCCAGATCAGGGTCAAGACCGGAACCGACCTTAACTACGAGGCGAAGACCTCCTACAGCGTCGTCGTTACGGTACGGGTCGCTACGGTGCAGTCCTCCAGCCTCACTCCCAACGCTCCGGGCGCATACGTCGTGCCGGTGACGATCAACTTGACCGACGTGAACGAGCCGCCCGCGGCTCCCGACTCGCCGTTAGTCTCGCGGAACGCCTCGTCGTCCAAGACCTCGCTGGACGTGAGCTGGACCGCGCCGGACATGACCGGCAAGCCGGCCATTACGGACTACGACGTTCAGTACAAGAAGACCAGTGAATCGACCTGGAGCAGCCACTCCTTTGCGGGCGCCGGAACTTCCACCACGCTTACTGGCCTTACCGGCGGCGTCAGGTACGAAGTGCAAGTGATGGCGAGGAACGACGAGGGCGACAGTCCCTGGTCTATCAGCGGCAGCGCCGAGACCCAGGACAAGAACCTCAACTCGCAGTTGGACGACGCGACCCGCAGCGTGGATGAGAACTCGGTGGGCGGGACCGCAGTTGGCGCCCCTGTGACGGCGACCGACACGGAAGGCAACACTCTGACCTACTCGATCAGCGGGGCCAGCGAGTTCACCATAGACTCGGCCACCGGACAGATAGAGGTGGCGTCCGGCGCGGACCTCGACCACGAGTCGAAGTCCTCCTACACGGTGACGGTGTCCGTCAGCGACGGGCGCGACAGTGAGAACAACCCCGACAACGCCATCGACGACACCTCCACCGTCACCATCGACGTGAACGACGTAGACGAGCCGCCAGCCAAGATGGCCTCTCCGGCGGTGACGGTCAATCCCGACTCGAGCACGAGCCAGCTTGACGTTTCGTGGACGACGCCTACGATGACGGGCAAGCCGGCAATCATCGACTACGACGTTCGGTTCAAGGACGTGGACGGCAGCGTGTGGATTTCCCTCGACTTCACGGGTACGCACACCTCGGCCTCTCTGACCGGCCTCGAGGCCGGGGAGAAGTATGAGGCGCAGGTGCGGGCCACGAACGACGAGGGTTCCGGCGAGTGGTCGGACAGCGGCATAGCGAAGACGCAGGCCGGGGCGACTAACGAGGAGCAGCCCAATCCGTTGAACAGGGCCCCGGCCTTCTCGACGCCCGGTTCACTGTCCGTACCGGAGAACTCGTCTGCCGGGACGAAGGTCGGCTCTCCGCTAACTGCGACCGACCCCGATGGCGACTCATTGACCTACTCGCTGAGCGGCGCGGCATCCTCGAAGTTCGAGATCGACTCGACCGGGCAGATAAAGGTGAGCGCCGGCGCGAATCTCGACTACGAGAGCGATAGTTCTTACTCGGTTGAGGTAGGCGTCAGTGACGGCGCGGACGCGTTCGGCATCGCCGACAAGGTGATCGACGACACCGTCACGGTGACCATCAACGTGACGGACGTTAACGAGCCTCCGCCGGCGCCTGTAGCGCCAACGCTGTCGCGCAGTGAAACGACGCTGAGCGTGAGCTGGACGGCGCCCAGTATGACGGGCCGGCCGGCTATCGACGACTACGACGTGCAGTACCGCCAGTCGAACGGCGAGTGGCAGGATTACGCCTTCTCAGGAACGGCTACCTCCGCCGCCATCGCCGGCGTGTCCGCCGAGGCGGGCTACGAAGCCAGGGTGCGGGCCAGCAACGATGAGGGGACCGGCCCGTGGTCGGCGCCCGGGACGCTGGCCGCCCAGAACCCCAGCCTGGACTCGAACAGGCTCGCCAACACGGCCGTCGTGTCGAGGTCGCTGAACCCGCGTTCCAACGACGATCCGCAGATCTCCGGCCCCGAAACCTTCACGGTGAACGAGAACTCGCCGGCAGGCACAAACGTTGGCACGCCGGTCGCGTCCGACCCGGACGGTGACGCGCTGATCTGGTCGATAGACGGGACGGGCGAGTTCACCATCGACTCGGCAACCGGCAGGATCATCGTGGCCAAGGGCGCCAACCTCGACTACGAGACTGTCCGCTCATACACCGTGATGGTGAACATAACCGACGGATTGGACGACAGTAAGAACGAAGACCCGAATGCCGACGACTCGACGCGGGTGACCATACTGGTAGCCGACGTTAGCGAGCCTCCGGCCAAGCCGGGCGCTCCGCTGGTGGCGGTGGACGTAGACTCGCCCACGAGTGGGCTGACCGCCGAGTGGACGGCTCCGGCCAACTACGGCCCGCCCATCGCGAGCTACGAACTGCGCTACCGGGCAGAGGGCGTGCAGGACTGGACCTCTCGTGAGGGCCGGGAAACGGGCCTGAGCGCTCGGATCAGCGGCTTGGAGAGCGCCACTACCTACGAGGTGCAGGTGCGGGCGGTCAACGACGAAGGGGCCAGCCCGTGGTCGGACTCCGGCAAGGGTTTCTACCGTGGCCGCCAACAGCGCCGCCGCATTCATCACGGTCGACGGTGACGTGCGGACAGTACCGGAGAACTCGCCGGCCGGAACGCCTGCGGGAGAGCCGGTAGCTGCGTCGGACGCAGACGGTGACGAGCTGGTCTTCACGCTGAGCGGCGTCGACGAGTTCACCATCGACTCATCCACAGGCCAGATCATGGTCGCCGAAGGCGCCGGCCTAGACTACGAGAAGGTCCGCTCCTACACGGTGAACGTCAGCGTCAGCGACGCCCGGAACGCACAGGGAGACGAGGACGACGCGGTCGACCGATTCATGGTCGTCACCATCCTGGTCGCCGACGTGGACGAGCCTCCCGCCAAGCCCGGCGCGCCGATGGTCGTCACGGACGCCGTCTCGCCGACGAGCGGTCTTACCGTCGAATGGAAGGCCCCGGCGAACACCGGCCCGCCCATCATCGGATACGACCTGGGCCACCGCGTCGCGGGAACCAGCGACTGGATCATCCAGCGCCTCAATGCGAACGTCACGGCCACCCGTATCACCGGCCTCGCGAGCGCCACGACCTACGAGGTGCGCGTGCGTGCGGTCAACGAAGAGGGCGCAAGCCCGTGGTCGGACTCGTCGGAAGCTTCCACGATGAAGGCCAACTCGGCGCCCACCTTCCCGTCGAAGTCCAAGGGCATCGTGCGCAGCGTGGCGGAGAACTCGCCCGCAGGCACATTGGTAGGCGACCCGGTCGTCTCCCTGGACGCAGACGGGGACTCTCTGACCTACACGCTTACCGGCGACGTCGAGTTTGAGATCGACGCTTACACCGGTCAGATCAAGGTCGCTCCGGGCGCGAACATCGACTACGAGACGGCGAGGTTCCACTCGGTGACGGTTAGCGTGAGCGACGGCTTCGACTCGGAGGGCAACGTCGATCCATCGATTGACGACACCACGGCGGTGACGATCTTGGTGGACGACTTGGACGAGAGCCGCGCCGTAAAGAACGGCAAGGACGGCGCGAACACGCTGAACACCCCCCCGTCCGTGACGGCGCCCGCCGACCGGACCTACCGGCAGGGCCAGACGATTGAGCCGATCGCCATCCAGGTGAGCGATCCGGACGCGGCGGACACGCTCGACGTGTCGCTCGCCGGTCTCCCGGACGGGCTGTCCTACAGCGGCGGAACGGTTGCCGGCACGGTAACGGAGTTCGCGGCCGTAGGGACGCACCAGGTGACCATATCGGCCTCGGACGGCGTGAACGCAGCCGTTACGGCGTCGTTCAACATAGACGTCGAAGCGGGCGGCTCCGACGCCGTGGTATTGCAGGCCGACCTGTCGTCCAACCTGCTGTGGCTGCTGCTGGTAGCCGCCGGGGTTGCGGCAGTCCTGTACGTCATCTACAAGAGGCGCCGGAATATGGCGGTCTAAGTCGTATAACGCCGACAACGCCCACCCAGCCCGCCGGCAGTCTCTTATGCTGCCGGCGGGCTTTTTCACTTATACTGCCAGCGGGCCTTTTCATCAACGGCGGGCAGAGCCGGAAAGCGAGGACAGGGCAGTGCGCTTCGACGTGGAGAGCAACCTGGGCGCCGTAGATCGTTCCGTATCGTCCGTGGAAGTAGCCGGACAGCCCGCCCGCGCCGTCACCCTGGCCCGCAGCTTCGATTCGACGGTCGAGGAACTATGGGCCGCCGTCACGAACGCCGATCGTATTGAGCGGTGGTTTCTGCCGGTCAGCGGCGAGCTCGAGCCCGGCGGCCGCTACCAGTTTGAAGGCAACGCAGGCGGCGTGATCACAGATTGCGAGCGGCTATCTCATTTCGCGCTCATATGGGAGTTCGGCGGGGACGTCAGCTGGGTGAAAGTCCGCCTATCCGAAGACGATACCCAGGAGGCCGGGCTGACGCTGACGCACACGGCGCATCTATCGGAACACTGGAACACGTACGGGCCAGGCGCCGTCGGCGTCGGCTGGGAGATGGGACTGCTCGGACTGACCATGCACTTGGCAGACCCTGCCGCGCCAATGCCCGATCCAGCCGCCTTCGCAGCCTCGCCGGACGGCAGAGCGCTCCTCACCGGCAGCAGCGAGAGGTGGGGCCAGGCGGCTATCGCAGCCGGCACGGACGCCGCCGTTGCCCAAGAAGCCGCTGCGCAAACTACCGCTTTCTACACCGGCGAGCCTTACGAACCTGCGTGAAAGCCCTATCCGTTCATTTCTAGCTGATTGGCTGCCTGCGGTTCTTCATCGGGAGGCTGGCGTTCCGCTTTCGTTGGGGTCGGCAGTTCGTCCTCTGTGAAGAGGCCGGACTGCATTGCTTCTTCGAGCAGCGCGGCGCCGTCCGGCTCGAGGGCGATGGTGTGTTCCAGCGTCCATAGCAGTTCGAGCAGCTGTTCGGTGAACTCCCAGCGTTCGGGGCGGACGTCGTCCAGAGGAGATGATCTCCGGCCAGCCCGCTTGAGCTTGCGGTAGTCGAGCCACGACCTGACGACCTGCAGGCCGGAGACGGAGTAGTCCCACACCTCCGGCGCGACAGGCGCAAACTCACCAGAACCGACGTATACGGTCTGGGTCTGTGGGTTGTAGGAAAATCCTTCCGGGTACTGTTCCAGCGAGACGGCCTTTTGGCAGCGGGCGGCTCCTGGGGGCACGTGCCCGTCGTCGTCCGGGCCGCGGAACCGCTCGCCGTATGTGTGCAGGTACAGCAGTCGCGATCCTTGCCGGACGACTCGCCGGAACAGGTCTGCGTCCTTGGTGATTGGCAGGCGAGGCGGCGGCAGTTCCAGCTCGTCCCAAAACCGCTCGACGTAGGCGGGCTGGGCGAGGATGCCGTAGGCGTAGGCGAATAGCTCTTCGGGCGACACGGTTTCATCGTATTGGTCGCCAAGCCGTTCTAGGAGGCCGCCGGTTACGTTGGGCTGTGTGGCGTTAGCGTCCCGCCAGAGGGGTATGACGTGTTTCCCGCCGAACGAGCCTCTGAAGTGATCTAGGTCGGGCACTTCTGGCGCCGCCATAGCTGCTGGACCAGCGCCAAGCACAGCCGTCAGAAGACAAGCTATGTATACCTGCTTCGACCCGTGGATTTGCCACAATACAGGCTTCATGTAATCACCGACTCTGGAGTCAGAGATTACCCACTGGCGGTCAAATGAGCGGTAAGAATAGGGTCTTATGGGAGGGCAGGGTAACGTCTCTTCAACCTCTATGATCGCTGGATCGCGATCATCACCGCCCATCAGAGCCGGATACTGCCGGTCTATCTTTCGGTCACGTGTCTCTTTGAAAGCAACGCGCCTCCCCTCCGGTGAACGTTCCAGCAGGGCCGTCCAGCGATTGATTAGCAACTGGCGCGTTTCTCCGATGGGCCAGGTGCGCTTTAGTTGCGTGCCGGAATGCTGCCACGGGAATACGCCGGTTACCTTCGGCAGAGTTGAATAGACGCCGTTGACGGCCGGGAAGAACGGCGCGTCCCAGCCGGGTAGGCACTCCTGCCAGTCGATATCCGAAAACGAATTGACCGGATCGAGTTGCGCCAGCTTCTCCGTTTCGGAGCCGGTGAGCCTGACCTTCAGAACTCGCGCCGCGCGGCCGGGCTGGGGTTTTCCCGAACGGATGCCTATTGCAATCGCCACCGGCGTTCGGATGGCGAAGACGTTCTCCGTCTTCCTTGCGCCCAGGCTGTCACCTTCCAGGTCTATGATCCACAGTTCGTCGAACACCTCGCGCATCTTGCGCCGCATACCGGCGAAGCCCGGCCCGCGCAGGTAGGACGAGGCGGTGATGAAGGTGACGATGCCGGCGTCTCCGGTGGAATCGAACACCTTCCACAAGGCCCATCGCCAGAAGTAGACGTAGTCGTTGTATAGACTCTTCAAGTGGACGCCGCCGCCCATTTCCCGCACCGGCGCAAGGAAGTCCTCAAGGATAGGCGGGTCTGCGTCCGTGCCGCGATCTCCGTAGCGCACCCATCCTCCCTTGCGCCTTTCCGTTTCTACGCCGGGGTCGAGTGTCTGTCTGTCATAGGGCGGATTGCCGATGCAGACGAACACGGGCGTATCCTTCTTGACCTCCTGCGCACGGCGGCGTTCTCTGCTCATGCTTTCCTGCAACAGGCTTGCGGTGAACTCAGTGAGCCGGTTCGGGGACTCCAGCGTGTCGGTCAGGTAGACCCTTGCCGGTAGGTCTGTGACCCCGGCGTCGCGCAGCCGTTGCGATACGCGCAGGTGTGCGACGGAGTACGGGCCTACCAGGAGTTCGAAGGCGTGCAGGCGGCCGGCGAGGTCGCGGATCTTCGCGCTCACCGCGCCTGGGCCGAGGCGGTCCGTGACGGCCCCGGCGGCGTGGTCCAGCACTGCGAGCGGATAGGTGCCCGTCCCGACTGCGGGATCGAGGACCACCACGCCGTCGTCGGCATATGCCAGCGGCTTGTTGAACCGCGTTTTCAGCAGTTCTCCGGCCAGCCGCACCTGGGCCTTTACGACCTCGACGGGCGTGAAGTAGACGCCGCGGTCCTTTCGCAGCTTCGGATCGTAGGCGCCCAGGAAGTGCTCGTAGAAGTAGAGCCACGGGTCGCCTTCACGATGGATCCCCGCAGAGTCCACCGCGCCGATCGCACGTTCCAGCAACTCGATCGGCATCCGTAGCTCGCTGCGCACGGACGGCGCTTCCAGCAGCCTGAGGGCCTCGGCGAGGAGCGCGTGGTCTCCCTCCAACGCTTCCGATGCGGACGCCGGCCGCAGGTTTTCGGCTCCCTCGAACCTGGCCAGGAGCAACGCGTAGGTCAGGGTCTGCGCGTAGGCGTCTGCGAACTGGGCTTCGTCTCCTTCCGGAAAGAGAAGTCCCCGCCACTCGTTATCGAGGTCGCGCAGCGGGCTGTTCGTCCGCCTGACGGCCTGTTGCACCTCATCCCGCAGGATGCGAGCCAATGGCGCCAGGAACTCCGCCAGCCCCTGCGCCGTGGCCGGTACGACGGGATGCCACTGAAGGAAGCTGTGAAACAGGTTCTGCAACCGCCGTGCGGCGTCGATGTCCACCGCCGCGCCGCCGCCCTCGCTCACGTCATCGGCTATGCGGACGCGAGATGTGAGATCGCCGGATCGGTAGAGACTCCACTCCGAGCCGTCGGTGTAGATGAGGTTAGGCAGGGCCTGGAAGCGCTTCCATTGGGCCCGGTTTGCGCCGGTGAAGCGTTCGGGCCGCGCTCCCAGCCCCGGCCGCTTCAGCTCAACGTGGCCCGCCAGCAGTCGGCCCACGGTGACGCCTATGTCCGGCCGGCCGTCAACGTCGTCCGCGCGTACTTCTGTGCGCCAGCTGACCTCCAGACCGGCCATCGCGCCGGCCTGGCGAATCAGGTTTCCGACGGGGCCCTTGAGTTGGTCTTCCGGCTGCGCCTCCACGTGCAGGCTGAAGTTGTCCGCAACCGCGTTGGCATAGTCGAGAACCGACTCGGTGAAGTCTGCCGGGGTGGGCTGCGCGGGATTGCTTGCTGGCATTTCGAACTGGCGGCGTCATGGCCGCGGCCCAAGCCGCCTATCGCCTAGTGCGGCGTAGCCTGTTGGCATGGCCAACTGCATCTGCTAGCACACGCTAATGGTCGGAAATCGGCTCGGGCATCCAGGACTTAATTGGACCAATCTGCGTAGAGAATCGCACACTTTCCAAGACGGTGTAACGCAACTTGGCGTCCCTCAAAGAGGAGCGCCCAACCGAGAGACATCCGGCCCTCTACCGCCGCCTCAGCACTTGCTGAAGCCGCAGGCGTAGCACTTCACGCAGCCCTCTTCGTGGGCTATGGGGGACTGGCATTCCGGGCACACGCTGGCGAGGAGCGCCTGGGTCATCGCTATTTCCGCCCCGGTCATGCTTCCCGTGTCGGTTGCCTGGGACGATGAGGCTACGCTCAGCTGTCTTGCGGAGGGCATGCCGAGTTCTCCGGCTGATGGCCGCTTGAACATGGCGTACTGTCCCGCATCGCTGGCCGGCAGCGCTTTCCGGCCGGACCCGCCCGGCCCCAGGGCGTTTGCCGCATCGGCTTCATCCAGCACCCTTTCGATCACCAGCGCTATGGCGTCCGGCACCGAGCGAATCAGCTCTCCCTGGTCCCACGCCGGCACGTCTGTGATGCCGCGCAGCTGGACCACCACGTCACGGGGGTCTACGCCGCTGCGGATGGAGAGGGATGCGAGGCGCGAGACGGCCTCAGCCATGGCTGCGTCGTTTCCTCCGGCCTTTCCGTGCGTTGCGAACACCTCGAAGGGCCGTCCGTCGTCGCTCATGTTGATGGTTATGAAGAGGTTGCCCCGGCCGGTGCGGACCCTCTGCGTCATGCCGAAGAGCCTTGGAGGACGCTCGCGTTCGGTTACGTACTGCGGCATTTCCCCGTGTCCCTCTGCGCCATTCTGGGCAGTGGCGTCCTGCGCGTCCGAGTGGCCGGAGGTGAGCACCTCCTTCTCGCGGGAGCCTGCGCGGTAGACGGTGATGCCCTTGCAACGCTCCTTCCAGGCCAGCAGGTAGGCTCTTTCCACGTCTTCCACGGTGGCGGAGTTTGGGAAGTTGATGGTCTTGGAGATGCCGGAGTCGGTGCTCTGCTGGAAGGCGGCCTGCATCCGCACGTGGTTCTCAGGCGATATGTCCGCCGAGACGTGGAAGAGGCGCTTCACGTCATCCGGCACATCGTCGCGTGACAGCAGCGAGCCACCGTCCGACAGGTACTCCATCAGTTCTTCGCTGTAGAAGCCGCGCTCACGCGCCACGCGCTCGAAGTTGCGGTCGACGTAGTAGAGGGTCTGACCTTCGAGGATGTTGTGCTTTCGGAATGCCAGCGAGAATATCGGCTCGATGCCGCTGGAGCATCCGGCGATCATCGAGATGGTTCCCGTTGGGGCGACTGTCAGCCTGCATGCGTTGCGCATGGGCGTCAGTCCCTGCCGTTGCGGGCCGCCGCCGTTCCAGGCCGGGTATGGCCCACGCGCCGTCGCCAGTTCTGCCGATGCGGCGTCGGCCTCTTCCATGATGAAGCGCATCACCTTGCGCCCGGTTTCGATGCCCTTCTCCGAGTCGTATGGGATTCCGAGCTGCGTCAGCATGTCTGCGAAGCCCATCACGCCCAATCCGATCTTGCGGGTGTGGAAGGTCATGTCCCGGATCCGGTCTACGGCGTACTGGTTGGCGTCGATGACGTTGTCGAGCATGTGCACGGCCGTGCGCACGGCGCGCGCCAGCTTGTCCCATTCGATCGCAGTCACGTCCGGAGCTGCGGCTCTTGCGCCGTTCGAGAGGGAGCCAAGCGCGAACTGTCCGCTGACGAACTTGGACAGGTTGATGGAGCCGAGGTTGCACGACTCGTTGGGCAGCAGCGGCTGTTCGCCGCAGGGATTGGTGGCCGTTATGCGGCCAACGTGTAGTACGGGGCTGTTCCTGTTGACCTCATCCAGGAAGATCATTCCAGGCTCGCCGTTGCGCCAGGCGCCGCGGACGATCTTGTCGAACACCTCCGCTGCGTCCAGGCGGCCCATCTCAACTACCTTGCTGTCGGGGTCGCTGGGGTCCTCGGGCGCGCGCAGCGGGTAGGACGTCCGGTTCTCGACGGCTTGCATGAACTCGTCGCTCACGCCGACGGAGATGTTGAAGTTGTGGATGTCTCCCTCGACCTGCTTGCAGTCGATGAATTCCAATATGTCTGGGTGGTGGACGTCCATGACGGCCATGTTTGCGCCGTCCCGCTTTCCTCCCTGCGTCACCAGCGTGGACACGGACGACAGGTGGCGCAGCACTGCCACGGGGCCGCACGCCTTGCCGTGTGTGGTCCGTATGTGCGCTCCCTTAGGCCGCAGTTCCGAGAGGGCGAATCCGGTGCCGCCACCAAACTTCTGCACCATCGCGGCGTCATGCGCCGCGCCCATGATGCCCTCCATGCTGTCCGTGAGCGGCAGTACGAAACAGGCGGAAAGAGTTCCCGCGCCCGTGCCCGCGTTCATCAGGGTGGGCGAGTTGGGTAGGTACGCCAGGGAGGCCATCAGTTCGAAGAAGCCGTCCGCCGACTCCTTGACCTTCACATCGTCCGCGCCGTAACGCCGGTCGGGCTCGGCCAGCGCATCGGCGACCCGGCGGAACATGCCTTCGGCGTCCTCTACGTGCCTGCCGGACTCGTCTTTCCTTAGATAGCGCTTCTCAACGACGACCTGCGCGTTCTCCGTGAGTTGGGCCGACTGGAAAGTTGGACCGCCTGAGGTCTTGGAGTCGATAGCGCCTTCGGGACGGCTCTGGACGGTTGTCATGAAGTCTCCTGTTGTTTGTCGTTTCTGAATTCGTTGTTTGTGGATGCTGGGCCGGTCTCGCGTGGTGGGGATTCAGCGGCGCACGTGAGCCGCAGCTCCTGTGCATTCCCACGGCGCCCGATGCGCCGCGGTCATCTGACTGGCGCCTTGTCCCGCTCGCCGGAGTGGACGGCGCGTCTTGGCACGCCGTCCGGGATCAGCCTTAGCTGGTTGCGGTCTTCGCCGTCTTCCCGCCCGTCGCTGAGCGCCTGGAGCTCGCGTGCGAAACTCTCCTCGCCCTGGAAGTCGCGGTACACGGATGCGAAGCGAATGAAGGCGACCTTGTCCAACGACCTGAGCCGTTCTATCGCCATGTCGCCTATCACGCTGCTTTCGACTTCCGTCTTTCCCAGCCCGTGCAGTTCGTTCTCCATGTCTGCAACCATCTCAGAAATGGCCTGTATCTCCAATGGCCTCTTGGCGCAGGCGATGCGCAGGGAACGCTCGAGCTTCTCGGCCGAAAATTCCTCGCGGCGGCCGTCCCGCTTGACGACCATCAGCGGCGCCGTTCGTACGCGCTCGTCGGTGGTGAAGCGCCGGCCGCAACTCACGCACTCCCGCCGCCGCCGCACCCCTTCCTGCGAGTGCCGCGAATCGACCACCTTTGAGTTTTCACTGTCACAAGATGGACAAAGCATCATTACTGAAGACGCCGGTGGCGGCAAGCGACGACAGCCGCCACCGGGTCGCCTCTTGGTCGAGTGGACTCCCCACACGGCTTCCCGGCGGCCACGTGGCCGGGGTCTTCCCAGCCTCAGCCGACACCCAACATTTAGTGGGCGGCATGGAAGAATACACTACCCGTAGTGGATTCTGAGCGGAAAATATGTCTATTTTCCGGCAGTAAGAGCGGCTAGCCGCGCCCTTTCAACTGAATCGCCGCAGGGTAGGGCGCGAATTCACCCGTCGAATCCCCGGTACGGCGCCATTGGATAACGTGCGGCCGCCACGCCCGGAGGCGGCTATTCCAGTGTTTGCGCAGCCGCCCGGCGGCGCCCGTCTGGGAAACTTGGAAAGCTGCCGGCGCGATGGGCTAAGTTGGTCGGGGCGCTCGGATTTGAACCGAGGACCTTCCGGCCCCCAGCCGGATGCGCTACCAGGCTGCGCCACGCCCCGTTGTTTCTAGGATAGCGCTTCATGAGGCCGCGCCGGAGGCGCAAACGCGCATTTGTGGAAGATGAGGCGGGTTGGGAAACGCGCCCGTGAGTACGGCAATGCCGCTGGTATACTCAAATCATTCACCCACCCGAACTCCCGAACACTAGGCAAACGGCCCCCCGGCCTGCACGGCGTCCGGGCATCCCAGGCCACACAGCCCACACTGCAAAGATGCGCGAAACACTCGTAAAGGCCCGCGACCTGCACAGCCGCATTGCGGAGATCGTGGGGCGGCTTTGACCTGCCCGGAATCCTCAAGCGCATAGAGGCGCTGGAAAAGCAGGCGTCCGCGACGGGCTTCTGGAACGATCCGCGGGCGGCCCAGCCCGTGATGAGACGGCTCTCCGCGCTGAAGGCCGACTACGACACGTGGACCGGCCTCGCTGCGCGCGCTTCCGACCTGGTCGAGCTGGCGGAACTCTCGCTGGAGGAGTCGGACGACTCATTGACCGGGCAGCTGTCGGTTGAACTGGACGCGCTCGCCGGCGAGACGGCGGACCTGGAGTTCAACCTACGTCTCAACGGTGAGTACGACGAGCGGCCAGCCATCATCTCGGTCAAGCAGGGCGCGGGCGGCGTGGACGCCCAGGACTGGGCGGAGATGATGTTCCGCATGTACCTGCGGTGGGCGGAGCGCAGGGGCTTCAAGGCTGAGGCGCTGGACATGACGGCGGGAGAAGAGGCCGGCATCAAGAGCGCCACCGCCCGCATCGACGGCCGCTACGCATACGGATACCTGAGGTGCGAAAGGGGCGTCCACAGGATGGTGCGGCTCTCGCCATTCGACGCGGACCACCTGCGCCACACCAGCTTCGCGCTCGTTGAGGTCCTGCCGGAGCCCGAAGAACAGGAAGAGGTGACGATCAATCCCGACGACCTCCGCGTCGACACGTTCAGGGCGAGCGGCCACGGAGGCCAGAACGTCCAGAAGAATTCCTCCGCCGTCAGACTTACCCACCTGCCCACGGGCATCGTCGTTTCGGTGCAGAACGAGCGGTCCCTCACGCAGAACAAGGAGATTGCCACGCGCATCCTCCATGCCAAGCTGGTGGACTTGGAGATGCAGGCACGCGCAGAGGAGCAGGCGAGGCTGCGGGGCGATCACGTCTCGCCAGAGTGGGGCCGGCAGGTGAGGAGCTACGTGCTCCACCCGTACCGCATGGTGAAGGACCACCGCTCCGACTACCAGACTTCCGACGCGCAGACTGTGCTGGACGGGGACTTGGACGACCTCATCAAGGCGGGCCTGGACGCTGCGGCAACGAGACCGTGAGGCAAAGAAAGAAACCGGTAACAGCGGAACTGCGTATATTTATTCAAGTGAGCCGTAAGGCGCTTGCCGCCGGCCCCGGCGGCCTGGCGAGTGCAGATTCCGCCGGTCTTTGTTGCGGCTAAACTCAAGCAGATCGATCACAGGGAGATTAGAATTACGAAGATGCGCAAGTACGTAACACCGATCATCGCGGCGATATTTCTCGTAGCCCTGGCCGCCTGCACCGCAGGCCAGCCTGAGCCGGACACGCAGAAACCGGCGCCGATAGCCACGGCCACTGCGCTTCCCACCCGCGCCGCCAAACCTGAAATCGCCCCGTCTCTGCAGGGCACGCCGACAACTGTCGCGGAGGCGCAGTCCGGCGAGGCCACCATGGGCGGCGTGTTTACGCGTAACTGGGCAGACCCTCCCACGCTCGACCCCCACCTGGTGACGGACACCACCTCAGCCGGCGTCGTGGTGGAGATATTCTCCGGCCTGGTGTCTCTGAACCAAGACCTGGAGATCGTTCCGGAGCTGGCTGAATCGTGGTCGATCAGCGGCGGCGGTACGGTCTACGAGTTCACCCTCCGCAAGGACCTCAAGTTCTCGAACGGCGAGCCGGTAACGACGGAAGACTTCAGGTGGTCGCTGGAGCGTGCCGCGCATCCCGACACCGAGTCCCCCGTAGCCGAGATCTACCTCGGCGACATCCTGGGCATCAACGAGATAATCAAGGGTAGAGGCGACGTGACCTCTGCCGAGGGCATAGAGGTCATCGACGAACGCACGCTGCGTTTGACGATCGACGGCCCAAAGGCCTACTTCCTGGCGAAGCTCACCTACCCGACGGCCTACGTGCTCGACCGGGAGAACGTCGAGTCGGGCGGGGACACTTGGACCGACAACGCCGCTGGCACCGGGCCCTTCTTCTTAGAGGAGTACCGCATAGGCCAGCGGATGGTGCTGGCGCGCAATGAGAACTACTGGGGCAGGAAGGCCTACCTCGACAACGTCGTGATGAACCTCGCCGGCGGCGTATCCATGTCCATGTACGAGAACGACGAGATCGACATCACCGGCGTGGGACTGGCCGACGTGAACCGCGTGCAGGACCCGTCCGAGGAGTTGAACAAAGACCTGATCCGCGTACCGCCGCAGTTCAGCGTTTCCTACATCGGCTTCAACGTCAACGAACCGCCATTCGACGACCGCAATTTCAGGCGCGCCCTGAACTTCGCAGTCGACAAGGAGACCATCGCAGAACACGTCTACTCCGGCTTGGTGCGTCCTGCATACGGAATCATCCCACCGGGCTTCCCCGGCTTCTCTGAAGAGATCGACGGCATCCACTTCAACGTGGAGACGGCCAAGAATATGCTGGCGGAGTCCAAGTACGCAGACCCGGAGACGAGGCCCAGGATCACCGTGACCATCCCCGGCACAGGCGGGCTGCCCGGGCGCGACGTACAGGTGGTCAAGGACATGTGGAGCGAGCACCTGGGCGTCGAGATTGAGATCCAGCAGGTCGAGTGGGCTACGTACCTCCAGGACCTGAACCGCAGCCGTCTACAGGCTTGGGGCGGACTCGGCTGGGAGGCCGACTACCCCGACCCGCAGGACTTCATCGACATCCTCTTCTACTCGGAGAGCCCGGGCAATCACGGCGCTTACGGAAACGACGACGTGGACCGGCTCGTCGAGCAGGCGCGCACCGAGCAGGACGTGATACGGCGCGTGCAGCTCTACAATGAGGCGGAGCAGCTCATCTTGGACGACGCGGCCTGGCTGCCTATGTGGTTCGACACGGAGGGGCTTGCGCTGATCAAGCCGTGGGTGCACAACTACGCGTTCACCCCGATAATTACTCCCAAGCTGAAAAACGTCTACATCCAAAAGTAGCCCTGCGACGCCAGCCGGGCACGGGAGCGGCCTATGCTGACGTACGGCCTTCGCCGGCTGCTGTGGACACCCGTCCTGCTGCTGATCATATCGTTCTTCGTATTCATACTGGGAACGTACGGCCCAGGCGACCCCGTGGAGGTTCGCCTGGGCAACAACTACACGCCCGAACTCGCCGAGCGACTGCGCGACAGGCTCGGACTGAACGACCCCTTCTTCGTCCAGTACGGCAGGTTCCTGGGCAACGCGCTGCGGGGCGACCTGGGCGAGAGCCTGACCTTCCGGGGACGCGACGTCATCACGCTAATAGGCCCCAAGCTGCTCACGTCGGCGCAGTTGAACATTGCCGGATCGATCGTGGCGTTCGGATTTGGAGTGCCCCTCGGTTTCTACGCCGCCAAGAGGCAGGGAACTTGGATCGACCCGACGCTCGTGCTCGGCGCGCTGGTAATCTTCGCGTTGCCGGTCTTCTTCACCGGTCCGTTCGCCATCCTGATCTTTGCGGTCGGATTGGACTGGGTGCCCGTCTCAGGCTGGGGCGGCCTTTTCGACTACCGCGTAATCCTGCCCGCGCTGACGACCGGCCTTCCAGGCATCGCCGTGTTCGTACGGCTAATGCGCGCCAGCACGCTGGACGTGCTTGGCCAGGAGTACATCCAGACCGCCCGCTCGAAAGGGCTGCGGGCCCTGGTGGTGAACTACCGGCACGTTGCGCGCAACGCGCTGCTGCCTATAGTTACGGTGCTGGGCTTCACCATCGCCGGCCTGTTCGGCGGCTCGCTCATAACCGAGTTGATCTTCGGCATACCGGGCATAGGCCGGCTGGCGTTGGAGTCGGTCTTTTCCCGCGACTACCCGGTGATCATGGCACTGACCTTGCTCGGCGCCACCTCCTTGGTGATAGCGAACCTCATCATCGACATCATCTACACGGTGATCGACCCTCGAATCCGTCTTCAGTAGCGCCGTGTCGTCCCAGGAACTTGCAGGGCCGGAATCTGCACAGGCGCATGGACGGAGCCCCCTGGCGCTGGCGTGGGCGCGTCTTCGCCGCAAGAAGCTGGCCATGGCGGCTCTTATCGTTCTCTCCACGCTCTACCTGTCCGGGATATTCGCTCCACTCATTACCGGCGCCCTCGGCAAGGACTACTCGGAGCAGAACCTGCTCAAGGCCCAGCACGGCCCCGACGCAGAAAACTGGCTGGGCACCGACACGCTGGGACGGGACATCTTCACGCGCGTCATCTGGGGCATCCAGACCACCGTCATCATCACCATCGCCACGACGCTAACGGGCAGCCTGATACTGGGAGTGAGCCTGGGGCTGATTGCAGGCTACTTCCGCGGCAAGGCGGACACGGCCATCATGCGGCTGGGGGAGGTGGTCTCTTCCTTCCCCGACATACTGCTCATCATCCTCATCGCGGCCACGCTCAGGCCGCGCATCGTGGAACTGGTGCGCGACTTCGAAGACGCCACCTTCTTCAGCGGCCTCGTTGCGACCGGACTGGTCGACTTCATAGTGATAGGCATCGCGCTCCTGCCGCTAACGTGGTTCGGCACCATGAGGCTCGTGCGCGGGCAGGTGCTGGCTATTAGAGACTCGCAGTTCGTCGAGTCGGCCCGCGCCACGGGGGTCAGCACGGTCAGGATGCTCGCCCGCCACGTATTCCCCAACGTGGTCAGCCCGCTCATCGTCACCATGTCGTTCGGCCTGGGAGCCATCGCCCTGTCGGAGGTGGTGCTCAGCTTCTTCGGCCTCGGCGTGCAGGTAGGCCGTCCCAGCCTTGGCCGGATGATCGGCGAGACGATCGGGCGCACCGGCAGCAGCGGGCCGTCGGTCTTGCAGAACCACCCTGAGCAGCTGATCGCACCCATAGCCGTCGTGTTCCTGATGATCTTCTGCTGGAACCTGCTGGGAGACGCCCTAAACGACGTGCTGAACCCGCGCACGCGATAGGCGGGATTCAAGCGGGCGGAGAAATGTATTCCGCCGCCGTCTGCTAGCATTTCCAGGCTTGGGGCGGATATTGTGCCGCCCTGCCCGCCTATTGAGGGAGTTTGAGGATGTCTTATTTCCAGTCTCGCAGGTCGTCAGTCTTGGCGCGCAACGGGGCGGTGGCGACCAGCCAGCCGCTGGCCGCGGTGGCCGGGCTGCGGATACTGATGGACGGTGGCAATGCGGTTGACGCTGCGGTGGCCACGGCCGCTGCGCTGAACGTCGTCGAACCGGCCTCCACCGGCGTGGGCGGCGACGTGTTCGCGCTCATCTGGATGGCCGGCGAAAAGCGGGTGGTGGCGCTCAACGGAAGCGGACGCTCCGCGGCGGCGGCAGACCCGCAGGAGGTTCTAGCCAAGGGGTACGACGCCATCCCCAAGTACGGTGAAGACGCCGGCATGTCCGTGAGCGTGCCCGGAACGGTGCACGGCTGGGAGACCGCCATCGACGCCTACGGCCGAATGTCACTGGCGGACGTCCTGAAGCCCGCAATCGAATACGCGACCAAGGGCTACCCTGTAAGCGAGGTGATCGCGCACGGCTGGAAGGGATCCGACACGCCGACGGCCCTGGGATGCGAGAGCAAGCTGAAGCTCCGTTCCTCCGGCCGGGAGTTCCTGCCGGGCGGCAGAGCGCCAAGTTACGGGGACGTGGTCGCGCTGCCCGAACTGGGCCGGACTTTGGAGACCATCGCCGAGGGCGGCAGCGAGGCCTTCTACAAGGGACACATCGCCAACCGGATAGCCTCCTACGCGAGGCAGTGCGGAGGCTGGCTCATCAGCGATGACCTCGCCAGGCACCATTCCGACTGGGACGATGCTATAAGCACGGACTATCGCGGCGTCACGGTGTGGGAGACGCCGCCGAACGGCCAGGGCATAGCCGCCCTGATGGCATTGAACATCGCCGAGGGGTTCGACTTGGCGCAGATGGGCAGCCAGTCAGCCGACCGCTACCACTACTTGATCGAATCGTTGAAGCTGGGGTTCGCCGACGCGCTGCGTTACGTTGCAGACCCGCGAGTGACCAGCGTTCCCATCGACCCGATGCTGTCCAAGAAGTACGCCGCCGAACGGCGTTCGCTGATCGCTTCCGGCAGCGCGATCGACCGTCCTTCATACGGAAACCCACCCGGCTCCTCCGACACCGTCTACCTCACTGCGGCGGACGGTGAGGGCAATGCCTGCTCGCTCATCAACTCGCTCTACGCCGGTTTCGGCAGCGGCCTCGTGGTTCCGGGCACCGGCATAGCCCTACAGAATCGCGGCGCGCTGTTCTCTCTCGACCCGGGCCACCCGAACTACCTGCAAGGCAACAAGCGCCCATACCAAACCATCATCCCGGCCATGGCCACGAGGGACGGCGAACTGTGGCTATCCTTCGGCGTGATGGGAGGATTCCAGCAGCCCCAGGGCCACCTGCAAGTCGTGTCCAACATGGTCGACTACGGCATGGATGCACAGAAGGCCCTGGACGCGCTGCGGTTCAGCGTGGACGTGGAGGACACTTGGAACGTGAGGATGGAGGAGGACGTACCGCAGGAGGTGGTAGAGGAACTCAGGCGGCGCGGCCACAGGGTGGAGGTCAAGTCTGGTTACGAGCGCACCATGTTCGGGGGCGGGCAGCTCATCTCGCGGAACCCGGAGACGGGAGTGCTAACCGCCGCGTCGGAGCCGCGCAAAGACGGCCTTGCAGTGGGCTGGTGACGCATCATCCCCACCGCCGAACGAGCCGGATTTCCCAGTCTGGTAGAATTCCGTAAGCGTTGGGGGCAACCGCACACTTTTGGCGGCCCAATCGCGCACGATGAAATCGAGACGGGGCAAGGGGCGCGTCGAGTCCACAGCGTCCGACTGCAATAGGGCTCTGGCCGGGCCATTCCGGAGGAAAAGTTGGGCAAGATCAACGTCGCCGTAATTGGCGTCGGCAACTGCGCGTCTTCATTGGTGCAGGGGCTATACAAGTACGCCGAGGTGGACGCCGCCACCGACGTACCCGGAATCATGAACCCCGTGCTGGGGGGCTACACGGTAGGCGACATAGACGTGGTCGCCGCATTCGACGTCGACAAGCAGAAGGTCGGCGCCGACCTGTCCGAGGCGATACACGCTCCCGCCAACAACGCGCTGGTATTCCACGACGTGCCCAAGACCGGCGTCAAAGTTGACCGCGGCATGACTCACGACGGGATCGGCAAATACCTGGAGGGAATGGTCGAGGTTGAAAAAGACCGCTCGAAGTCGGGGGGGCAGACCGCCGACATAATCGGAATCCTGCGCGAGCGGGAGGTGGACGTGGTGATCAACTACCTGCCGGTCGGTTCCGAACAGGCCACAAAGTGGTACGTGGAACAAGTTCTCGCGGCCGGATGCGCCTTCGTAAACTGCATACCGGTGTTCATCGCAAGGGAGGACTACTGGCGGAAGCGGTTTGCCGACAGGGGCCTGCCGGTGGTCGGCGACGACATCAAGTCGCAGGTGGGAGCCACCATCGTGCACCGCGTGCTGGCCCGGCTGTTCGAAGACCGCGGCGTCCGCCTCGACCGCACCTACCAGCTCAACTTCGGCGGCAACACGGACTTCCTCAACATGCTGGAACGGGAGCGGCTGGTCTCGAAGAAGATATCCAAGACAAACTCGGTGCGTTCACAGATCGACCACGAGATCCACGCCGACGAGATCCACATAGGCCCCAGCGACCACGTTCCCTGGCTGCAAGACCGCAAGTGGGCCTACATCCGCCTGGAGGGGACTTCATTCGGCGACGTGCCGCTTAACGTGGAGTTGAAACTCGAGGTGGAGGATAGCCCCAACTCGGCCGGAGTCGCCATCGACGCCATTCGTTGCGCGAAGGTCGGCATGGACCGGGGCGTATCCGGCGCGCTGGAGGGGCCGTCCGCCTACTTCATGAAGTCGCCGCCGGTCCAGCGACGGGACGACGACGCGCGCAAGATGGTGGAGGAATTTGCATCGGCAAACCCGGGCGGGGCCGCGCCTCCCGAAGACGGCTAGCAGGCCGCGCCAGGCGAGCGCATACCGAGACCATCAGGCCGTAACCTTGCCGTAGGCGTGAAATACATGGAAGAGGCCGCCGCTCCTGTGATCAGTTTGGGGGGTTCAAGCTGAAGATCGCTCTCGTGTCTCCCTATGACTTCTCCTACAAGGGAGGAGTCGTGAACCACGTTGCGTCCTTGGGCAACGAGCTTTACCGCCGCGGGCACGACGTGAAGATACTCTCGCCATGCTCCGCGCCGGACCAGGCCGAGACGGGCAGCGTGGAGTTGATACCGTTCGGCAGGTCCGTTCCCGTTCCCGCGGCCGGCTCGATCTCCCGCATATCCTTCAGCTTTTGGCAGAACTCCAGGCTGAAGGCCACGCTTCAGAACGAAGACTTCGACCTGCTGCACGTCCACGAGCCGTTGATGCCGCTTTTCTCGCTCATGTGCTGCTTCCTAGGCAGGGCGCCCAAGATCGGCACTTTTCACGCATACAACGAGGGCTGGGGACGGGGATACACCTTGCTCAGGCCGCTACTGTCGTTAGGCGCCGGCAGGCTTGCAGGCCGCATAGCGGTCTCCGAATCCGCCAAGGCCTACGCCAACCAGTACTTCCCGGGCGAGTACAAGGTAATTCCCAACGGCATGGACGTTGCCCGGTTCCAAAAGCCAGGCCCTGTGCCCAGGGGCATCGACCCAACCAAGACCAACATACTCTTCGTCGGCAGGATGGGCGAGAAGCGCAAAGGGCTGCGCTACCTGCTGGGCGCCTACAGCGTGCTCAAGTGGGACTACCCCGACCTGAGGCTGGTGGTGGTTGGTTCGGGAGAGCCGGACACCAGCTCATACCTGCTGATGGGCGAGCGCGCACTTACCGACGTCGTTTTCACAGGGCCGGTGTCCGATGAAGAGCTGAAGAACTACTACCAGGCGGCGGACATATTCTGCAGTCCGGCCACAGGCAAGGAAAGCTTCGGCTACGTGCTCCTCGAAGCGATGGCCAGCGGCACCCCGGTGGTGGCGACGTCGATACCGGGCTTCCTTGGGGTGATGAATGACGGCGAGCAGGGCTTCCTCGTCGAACCCAAGTCGGAGGAGGCCCTCGCGTCGGCGCTCAGGAAGCTCATAGAGGACCCCTCACTGGCGCAGCGGTTCGGCGCCGCGGGGCGCGCCAACGCTCAGAAATACCGCTGGGAACGGCTAGCCGAGGACATGATCGCCTACTACGAGGCCGTGCTGGAACGCTCAGCCGCCGCCGGCAGTTCGGCCTGAGGCCGGAGTCCGCCTGTGGCAAGCCTGCAGGACCTTCGATATCGCGCCCGCGGCATGGTTGCGCGCTGGTTCGAGGAACCCTCCGCCGCCCTTCTAACCAAGCTGGGCGTCAGCGCCACGGGCGCCACCCTCATTGGACTAGCGCTCACCGGCTGTGCGGTCTACCTGGTAGTTGCCGGACAACTGCTATGGGCCGGCATAGTGGCGCTGGCCGCAGCCGTATTCGACCTCGTGGACGGAGCCATTGCCCGCCGGACAGGGACCGTCAGCGACCGCGGCGCGCTGCTCGATTCAGTTGCCGACAGGGTGGCCGAGAGTGCGTTGCTGATTGGCCTGATCGTCTTCTACTCCAGCCAGTCGAACATGAATCGCCACGGCATCGTGCTGGCCGCCGTGGCGCTGGCCGGCTCGCTCATGGTCAGCTACGTGCGGGCCAGGGCTGAGGGCCTGGGATACCGCGGCACCGGCGGCTTCCTGACGAGGCCGGAGCGAGTCGTAATCCTGACAGCCGGACTGCTGGCCTCTCAGCCCATCCCGTCGCTGTGGATACTCGCCGTGGGAACGCCCATCTCAGCGCTTTACCGCTTCTACGTAGAGTGGCGGCAGGCGGGCAGTCCCGCCGACTGACCCTCCCGCGCCGGCAGGAATATGCGTCCAACCTTGAGGTTGTATCGTATCCTGCGATATAGGGCCGGGTTGCCTGGCGTGACCGGGACGCTGCGGCCGGATGGACGTCCGTCCGGCGTACACTGCCTCGCATCCGGCAGGCTGGGAGTGAATACCGAATCGTGCCAGGAGCGGCGCAGACAGATGTGGAACAAGACGACTGAGAATTACGGCGCTCGACTCGTACTCGCGCTGTGTATCGCGGTGTGCGCGTCGCTCTTGGTGCCAGGCTTTTTGGGCCAGTCATCGGCCGATGAAGCCGTGCGCGTGCTCTCTTCCGGCGCCGAATCCGAGTTCCCGGCGGGCATTCGCTTCTACGCCGAGGTGGAGAGCGACGTACCCATAGGCGACATCCGGGTGCGCTACACGGTGGGAGACCGGCCAACTACCCAGTACAACTACTTGGACCTACCCAAGTCCGCCGGAAAGGTCGTCAATGGAGAGTTCTTCCTCCGTACCAGGACGCCGCAGGCTTACATACCTCCCGGCGCCATCATCCACTTCTGGTTTGAGGTCTACGACGAGAACGGCGGCGTGCTAGAGACCGAACCGCAGCAGATGGAGTTGGTCGACTCGCGCTTCGAATGGGAGACCGTCAGGTCCGGGCCGATCATCGTCGCATATCACGGGCCGGTCAAGTCGAGAGCGCAGACGCTGGCCGACAGCGCCTATGAGTCGCTCCAAATAATGGGGCCGGTCACGGGAGCCGACATCGAAACGCCCATCACGCTGACCATGTACAACAACGCTGCCGAGATGTTCGACGCCACCGTGCAGCGCAGCGTCACCACCTCCCGCGAGCTGCTCACGGAAGGCCAGGCGTTCTCTGAAGAGAACGTGGTGATAGTGCAGGGCGGAGACACCCGCGCCATAGGCACCGCGACCCACGAGATAACGCACGTCATCACCGGACGGGCCACAAGAGGGGGCGCCGTTGTCCCAATTTGGCTCAATGAAGGCTTGGCGGAGTACGGAAACCTCGACCAGACGCTCTCTTACGACCGCTACCTCGAGTGGGCTATCGATACCAATCGCCTGACGCCCTTTCACCAGCTCCTCAGCTTTCCGGGTGACTCTAACCTGGTCATCGCGGGGTATGGGCAGGCACGCAGCGTGGTGAAGTTCATGGTCGAAGAGTGGGGCCCCGATCATATGGCCGCACTGCTGGCGCGCATCAAGGAAGGATTCGGCATAGAAGCGGCGATGCGCGACACGTACGGCTTTGGAGTTCGTGAGCTCGATGACCGCTGGCGCGAACACATTGGCGCAGACCCGTACGTGGAGCCGACGCCCAGGCCGGCCCCCACTCTGTCGCCCGAGGCCCGCCCGACCCTTACGGCCTACAGTCTGACCCCCGTGTCGGAGCACGACTCTCCGGCCAGTCCCGGCCCCGCTCAGGAAGTTGCGCCGACTTCCTTGCCGCCAAGCCCGGCGCCTGAGCCAACGCCGGCATTGGTGGAGTCAGAGGAAGTACTGCCGGAGACAGTCGAAGAGGAGGGCGGTCGGCTAGACGCGGTGCCGCGCTACGTCTGGATCGCCGTAGCAGCCGCCTCCACGGCCCTGCTGCTCATCGTCCTCTACTCTAGCCGCAACGTATTTCTACGCAGGCCGCCCGGCGGCGCACCGCCGACAAACGACGCTCCTCCCACAAACGATGCTCAGCCCGCAAACGGCGCACCGCCTGTCGTGGAGGAAGAAGAAGATAGATGGGCGATGTTCCGTCCACCCGCCCCGGACAACCAGAACAAGGAGTAAAAGCCATGTGCGTTCCGCAAGACTCAAAACCCCCAATCCAGCCCATCTCCGGCGCAGCGGTCGACTCGGCCGATCTGCTGCTTACGTCGGCGGACGGTACGCAGTTCATGGCGTACAGCGCAGACTCCGGCAACGACGGGAGCCCGGGCGTCATAGTGATGCCGGATGTTCGCGGCATCTTCGGCTTCTACAAGGAGTTGGCCGACCGCTTTGCCGAACAGGGTTTCTCCGCCATGACGATCGACTACTTTGGCCGCACCGCCGGCACGGATCCCCGTCCTGAGGACTTCGACTTCATGCCGCACGTGATGCAGACTAAGGTGCCGCAGATCGTGGATGACGTCAGGGCTGCCGCCGACCTGCTGCGCAGCGGCTCCGGCAACGCAGACCGGCCCGTATTCACCGTTGGCTTCTGCTTCGGCGGCTCGAACTCCTGGATCATGTCGGGCGCGGGACTGGGCCTCGCCGGTTGCGTCGGATTCTACGGCCACCCCACCCGCCTGGGACGTGACGGCTCCGCGCCGCCTATCGACCGCGTCTCCTCTTTTTCGGCCCCGCTGCTTGGACTGATGGGCGGCGCCGACGAGGGAATACCCCTGGAGGAGGTCGAGAAGTTCGACCGCGCACTTGGTGCGGCGGGCTTGGAGCGCGAAATACACGTCTACGGCGGCGCGCCCCACTCCTTCTTCGACCGGCGCTACCAGGAGTTCTCCTCCGACTCCGCAAACGCCTGGGAGCGAATTCTCAAGTTCATAAGAGCCAACTCCGGCTAGCCGGAAGCGGTCTCCCTGAGCCTCGGCAGGACCTCTTCGCCGAGCGTCTTTATAAGCGCTGGCTGGTTGGTCGAAGTGGTCTGTAGCACGACGGCCTGAGCGCGCAACTCGGTTATCAAGGGCTCATATTCTTCAACCAACTCCGCAGGAGTGGCTGCTAAGCGGAAGGAGTTGATGACCTCTGAGCGCGGCATGGCGTCTGCGCGCCTGCGAAGTTCGGCGGGGTCGGTGGCGTGGAGCCGGCCTTCCACCCGCAGACCGCGCCATGGCTGTAGCGCCTGCCATGCTTCGTCCTCGTCGCCGGCGTAGATGCACCACCTGGTCGCCATGATGGGCGGCGAAGAGCGCCCGGCCTTCTTCGCCGCTTCAGCCGCAGGCTCGACTACGTGCCGGATCGTCTCTGCGGGCGACCTGACGCTTGTGATGATCCCGTCCGTCATGGTCGCCGCTATGCGAGCCGACAATTTCCTAGAAGCCGCCATCCAGATGGGTATGTCGTGAAGCGGTGGGCTGTACAGTCGGGCCTTCTCTGTGCGGTAGTACTCGCCGTCGAAGGTGACGGCATCTCCTTTGAATAGGGCGCGCATTAACCGGATCGCCTCCCGGATGCGCCCCCGTCTTTCGGCGAACGTGCCGAAGTCGTAGCCCAGCGGGCCCTCGTTTATGTTCTCGCCGGCGCCGATGCCCAACTCGAAACGCCCGCCGGACAAACGGTCGATAGTGGCGGCGGCCTGTGCGACTATGGCCGGATGGTAGCGGAACAAGGGGGCGACGACGCCCGTGACCAGGCGGACTCGTTCCGTCGCCTGCGCCATCGCCGCGAGAGTGGAGAATGCGAATCCGGCTGCGCTGGCGTCGTCGACCCACGGGTGGAAGTGTTCAGACGCCACCACGCCGTCGAATCCCGCCTGCTCGGCAAGCGCTGCGTGCTGCACAAGCGTCTCAGGCTGAAACTGCTCATGTCCGCAGAAGTAGTGGAACTTGACTCCGCTCATTTGCAAGACACCGTACCGTTTATTCGCTCAGGATGCCGCCCGCGGAACGCCCCCGCAGCGCGCAAAGTCCCCACGCCTACCGGCCCCAAAAAGTATCCGGCATCACCGTCAACCGCCGCAACCACGGCGGTCCTGAGTCCCTGGTAGACCCTTGCGTAACTTCCTGATATTGCCTTAGCCCCGCGATTTTCACGCCCATCCCAACTTCCCCCGCCAAGGAAAAAGATCCTCGACTCCCGTTAAGGGGTCTTGCATCAGGAGACGGTCTGTCTCAGGCGGGGGTCCAGCTTATCTCTCAGCCAGTCTCCGAAGAAGTTTAGGGACATGGTCACTAGGAATATCGCCAGGCCGGGGAAGAAGGATATCCACCATGCTGTGGTGAGCCACTGGCGGCCCTCCGCCACCATCAGGCCCCATGCCGGCGTGGGGGGCGGGATGCCCACGCCCAGGAAGCTCAGGGACGCCTCGGCCAATATGAGGCTGCCGACGCGCAGGCTCGCTATGACGACGACGGTGTTGAAGACGCCGGGTAACAGGTGCCGCTGCATGATGCGCCAGCCCGTGGCTCCGGCGACCCGCGACATCTGCACGTAGTCCAGTTCCTTGAGCGTCAGAGCCTCTGCCCGCACGTTGCGCACGAACGGGCTCCATGCCAGTAGGGCAAGCAGCCCCAGCATGATCGTCAGGCTCTGCCCCCACACGAGCGCAATCACCATGGCGACCAGGATGAAGGGCAGAGCGAGCCAGAAATCTACGAACCGCATGATCAGCTCGTCGATCCAGCCCCCCATGTAACCCGCGTAGAGGCCCAGTATCGTTCCGACGACAACGCCGCTCGTAAGCGCCACGGCGACCAGCTGTAGAGACACCCTCGCCCCGAAGATGACGCGAGTTAGCACGTCGCGGCCCAGGTCGTCTGCGCCCAGCCTGTAAAGGCCAGACTTGTCCACGCCTCTCTCGATGTCCCGCTCGGTCGGTTCCGGGTTTCCGAACCAGACGGGCGGATGCCTGCTGTCCGCCAGGGACTGCTTGCGTGGGTCCGACGGTGAAATGAACTGAGCGAACAGGGCTGCGCAGACCATAAGCGCCACTACGACGCCGGGAATTACAGGCCAAGCGCGAATGAAGCGCCAGGCCGCAAACAAGGGATTGCGGCTGCCCGCGGAGATGACCGGGTATGTAAGCGATTCCGGTCTGGAGGCCATCCGCCTTCTCTATCCGTACCTGATTCGCGGGTCGATCACCAGGTAGAGCAGGTCGGCCACGAAATTCATCACCACGTACATGATGGTGAACAGCAGCATCGCTCCGGTCAGCACGGGGAAGTCGTTGTTGGTAACGGAGGTGACGGCAACGCGTCCGATGCCGGGCCACGCGAAGACAACCTCGACGAGCACGGCGCCGGTGATGAAGCCGGTCAGTATCAACGCAGAGACGGTGATGGGCGGTATCAAGGCGTTCCTCAGCGCGTGCTTCCAGATGACGACGCGGTCGCTGACGCCCTTGGCCCGCGCCATCTTGATGAACTCCGAGTCCAGGATCTCGAGCATTGCGGAACGGGTGATTCTCAGATAGCCCGCGGCCGCGGCGGAGCCCAGCGTGACGGCCGGCAGCACGAAGTAAGACCAGCTCATACCCTCCTTGGAGGCGGCCGGAAGCCATTGCAGCCACACCGCGAATATGAGGATGCTGACGATGGCGAACCAGAAATTGGGGATGGCCTGCCCGAACAGCGCAAATCCCCGGCCCGCGTAGTCCCACACAGTACCCCCGCTTCACGGCGGAGAGCACGCCCAACGGCACCCCGATAATCGTCGCAAGCGCCCAGGAGACGACGCCGAGTTGCAGCGTGTTGGGGAGCTTCTCAAGCAGGACCTTGGTTACCGGCCTCTTGTTGACCAGACTCTCTCCCAGGTCGCCTCTCAGAGCGCGCCCAAGCCACAGGACGTATGCCACGGGGACGGACCGGTCGAGGCCGAGCTCCTTGCCGATCGCTCTACGGCCTTCCTCGGTGATCCCGTAGCCGCTCTCCTGCACGTACAGGTCGAGCGGGTCGGTGGCTGTGCGCGAAATGCCAAATACAAACAGCGTGGCGGCGATGAGCGTCATGGCCGAGGCGATGAGCCGCCTTATGATGAATCGTCTCAAGACTACTCAAATCGGACAGTGGTTTTACTCTTCACCTGCAATGATAACGGCCATAAGATGGTAATGCAGACTGCAGGTCCAACGGGTCAGCGGCAGGCCGGGGTGGCGGAACGGTAGACGCAGCGGACTTAAAATCCGCCGCCCGCGAGGGCGTGTGGGTTCGAATCCCACCCCCGGCACCATACAGTCGCGTGCGGACAGGCGCGCAGTGACTGTTTCGTGACGCCGGACCGGTCGCGGGCCTGGGTGCAGGCCGGCGCACGCGGAAAATAGGCGCATATGTCTGAAATGAGACTGTCATATAAGTATGAATCGACGCGGTGATGATGTAACCTTTATAGCAAGTTGAGCGCTTCCGGTCTTGGCCGTCACTTTCAGGATGGACGGCGGAAGGCCGGTGAACATGTGGAAAGGAACGTGACGATGCGCACGAAGATCTTGATTATGCTCATGCTGCCTGCGGTGGCTGCGATGGCGGTATTGTCGTGCAGCCAGGGGCTGAGCGAGGAGGACGTTGCGGAACAAGTCAGCGCAACCGTCGCGGCGCAGGAAGCGGCGGCCCCGGCAGGCATGACCGAGGCTGACGTGGAAGCGCGTGCGATGGAACTGGCCAAAGAGATGGCCGCAGAGGAGGGGGGCGCAAGGCTACAGGCGGTCAAGGACCGCGGTAAGGTGATCTGCGCCAGCCGCAACGACGTTCCGGGATACGGCTACATAGACGACAGCGGCAACAACGTCGGATTTGACATCGACCTTTGCCGTGCATTGGCCGCCGCCGTCCTGGGCGACCCCAACGCCATCGAGATTCGCCTCATAACCGCCGCCGAGCGAGGCCCGACCATCCAGTCCGGCGAAGTAGACATGCTGGTTAGGACCGTCACATGGACGACCTCCCGTGACGCGGGCTGGGGCAACTACGCACAGACCATGTTCTACGACGGCCAGGGTTTCATGGTCAACAAGGCGGCCAACCCCGGCGTCGCGAGCGCCCTCGACCTAGAAGGCGCAACCGTATGCGTGACGCAAGGTACAACCACCGAGTTGAACCTGGAGGACTTCTCGAAGCAGAACGGGCTGAACATCAGCGCGCTGACCTTCGAAGACACCGACGCCGTCGTGGCCGCTTACCAGGGCGGGCAGTGCGACGCATTCACCAACGACCGCTCCCAGCTGGCCGCCATTGGAAGCGCCTTCGACAACATCAGCGACCACATCATCCTGCCGGAGACCATCTCCGAGGAGCCGCTTGGCCCGGTGGTCCCGCACGGCGATGACCAATGGTTCGACATCGTAAAGACCGTCATGGCCATCCTCATCTACGCCGAAGCCTATGGCGTGGAGTCCGGCAACGTGCCCTCGGCAGCCACCGGAGACACCAAGGTCGACCGCCTCTTTGGCCTGGAAGGCTCCTTCGGACAGGAGAGCCTCGGACTCAGCCAGACCGCTGCACAGGACGTCGTCCGCGCAGTTGGCAACTACGGTGAGATCTACGACCGCAACTTGGGGCCCAGCGGCATAAACCTGCCTAGGGAGAACGGCCGGAACGCTCTGTGGGCAGACGCATCGTGCACCGATTGCCCGAAGGGCGGACAGATCTACGCCGCGCCTCTGAGGTAAGCGGCCCCGGCCGAAAGGCAACTACGTAAGAGCCGCAATCAGAAAGGGGGGGAGACGGACTTAGCGCCGTCTCCCCCCTTTTGTATTTTGTATAAGGTTTGCGTTACAGTTCCCCTTTGACGATCCCACATACGCCCTTCACCCTACCGGCATCTGACGTATGACGCTGCTGACGCGAATCACAACCTACGAAGGCATACCCCTTTGGCGGCACGTTGGCGCGTTACGCTGGGCAGCGCAGATCGCCTCCGCCGTGGTGGTCGTTACGCTCGTAGTCTGGTTCTTCGCAAACATCGTCAACGCCATCCAGGACCGGCAGATCCCGCACGGCTTCTCGTTCCTGCAACGCGCGTACCAGACGCCCATCGGGCAGCACTTCCTGCCCTACGACTCGTCGGACAGCTTCCTATACGCCCTTGTGGTCGCCTCCACGAACACCGTCATCGTCGCCGTCGCAGGCGTGGCGCTGGCAACCATGCTGGGCATCGTCATCGGAGTCGCTAGGCTGTCGAACAACTGGATCCTGTCCTCCCTGTCGAAGGTCTACATAGAGTTCTTCCGCAACGTACCGCTACTGGTCCAGCTGTTCTTCTGGTTCTACATAGTGCTGGAACTTCCCCCTATCCGGGAGGGCTACGTCATCGGGGGGAACCTGTACATAAATAACAGGGGCATAACGATGCCGTGGCCGGCCGCAGACAGCCTGATCGCCGTCGTCCTATGGCTGGGACTGGCCGTAGGCGCGGTGCTACTTGGCGCAGCCGTCCACCGGATGCTGGTGAGGCGTGAGATCTCGACCGGCAAGAGTTCGTATCCGGTAATTTCGGGGATAGCCGTCACATTGGGCGGCGGCGCGCTGGCCTGGCTGCTCATCGGCATGGTCGCAGGAGAGGCGCCCCTTACGGTCTCATACCCGGAGGAATACGGCGCCTTTGGGAGGCTTCAAAACGGCTTCACCGCTTCCGCCGGCCTGCTGGCGCTCCTGATCGGCCTCGTCATGTACACAGCGGCGTTTATCGCCGAGATCGTCCGCGCCGGCATACAGTCGGTCGGCCGCGGCCAGTTCGAGGCGTCGCGCGCGCTCGGGCTGTCGCCCATCGACACGCTTCGCCACGTCACATTCCCCCAGGCCCTTCGGGTCATCATCCCTCCTCTTATCAGCCAGTGCCTCAACCTCACCAAGAACAGCAGCCTCGGTGGCGCAATCGGCTACTCCGAACTGACCAACGTCGCCAAGACGATGACGCAGACCGCCCCCGCCGTCTCCATCTTCCTGCTGATCATGGCGGCGTACCTGGCGATGAGCCTTAGCTGGTCTCTTGTAGGCAACCTGTATAACCGGTACGTCCGGATCGTGGAGCGTTGACCTAATGGCTACACGCGACGTGCCGGCGAAGACCGCCGAGGTTCCGCCGCCCATGATGACAGTGGGCGTCATGGGCTGGGCGCGGGAGAACCTGTTCAGCGCCTGGTACAACGGCGCTCTAACCATCGTTCTTGGCGTAGTGACCTTACTGGCGCTCTGGTTCGGCTTTGCTTGGATATTCGGGCCGGCGGACTGGGAGGTGATCGCCAAGATCGGCGGGCGCTTCGTAATCGGACAGTACAACACGGAAGCCGCCTGCATCGGGCAGGACTGCTTTTGGCGCCCGCTAGCCGGGCTGATGCTGGTGACGATGCTGCTGGGGATGGCTTGGGGAGTGGCCGGCGGCGGATTCACCAAGCGCGTGGCCATCACCGTCACCGCCGTGGCGGCGCTGGCGGCCTTCATCCCCTACAGCT
The DNA here is from genome assembly GCA_963663555.2 of Dehalococcoidia bacterium. GTDB lineage: Bacteria > Chloroflexota > Dehalococcoidia > Lucifugimonadales > Lucifugimonadaceae. Next base: position 329,152 of record CAXXNJ010000006.1, on the reverse strand, counting down.
TCGACGTGATGGGCTTGGACGTGCGCCTATTGCTGCTGGCGAACATTCCGGCGCTTTTTGTGGGTCTGGCGCTCGCGCGCTACACGCGGCTGGGAACGATGAAGTGGATAGCGATAATGTCCGTCGGCGTGTTTCTGCTGACGCTCTTGCTCCTGCGGGGACTGCCCTGGGTGCCCGGACTGCAGCCGGTTTCGGTCATCTACTGGGGCGGTCTGATGCTGAACCTGCTGCTGGCCGTGGCCGGAATTGCGCTCAGCCTGCCCATAGGCATCGCGCTTGCCTTGGGAAGGCGCAGCCGTCTGCCGGTGGTGAAGATGCTGTGCGTAGTGTTCATCGAGGTATTCCGCGGCGTGCCACTCATAACGCTGCTGTTCATGTCCCAGGTGCTAGTGCCGCTGGCCTTCCCGGAAAACTTCCCGCAAAACTCCCTATTTCGCGCCGCAATAATCATTACGCTCTTCAGCTCCGCCTATATGGCGGAGAACATCCGCGGCGGTCTACAGGCCCTGCACCCCGGCCAGGAGGAAGCCGCGCGGTCGCTGGGCCTCAGCGGTTGGCAGACAACCGCGTTCATCTCCCTGCCGCAGGCCGTCCGCAACGTTATCCCCGCCATAGTCGGCCAGTTCATCGCCTTGTTCAAGGACACCAGCCTGGTCTACATCATCGGCATGCTGGACATCGTCGAGATGGGCCGCGCTTTCATCCAGGGAAACCCGCAGTACCTCGACAACGCGCAGGAGCTGTTCATCTTCCTGGCGCTGGTGTTCTGGGTCTTCACGTACGGCATGTCATACGTCAGCAGTAAGATAGAGGGGAACCTGGGCGTGGGATCACGCTAACCGCATCGGAGCGACGGAATATGGACGCAAGCAACGGGCATGAGAACCTGGAAAAGACGGCGGCGAACGGCGGCGAAATGGCCGACGAAGACATCATCATCTGCCGTGACGTTCACAAGTGGTTCGGAAGCTTCCACGCCCTGAAGGGCGTAACCACCAGCGTCAGGGAAGGCGAGGTGGTGGTCATCCTGGGACCGTCCGGCTCCGGGAAATCGACCTTCATACGAACCCTGAACCGGCTGGAGGAGCACCAGCGCGGTGACATCATCGTGGACGGAATCGAACTCACGAAGGACATACGCAACATCGAGTCGATCCGCAGCGAGATCGGGATGGTCTTCCAGTCATTCAACCTATTCCCTCACCTGAAGGTGATAGACAACATCACGCTTGCCCCAATGAAGGTCAGGAAGTGGCCGCGAGCCAGGGCGGAAGAGGACGCCATGACCCTCCTGGAGCGCGTCGGCATACCGGAGCAGGCCGACAAGTACCCGTCGCAGCTGTCAGGCGGTCAGCAGCAGCGCGTTGCGATAGCGCGCGAGCTGGCCATGCAGCCAAAGATCATGCTGTTCGACGAACCCACGTCGGCCCTGGACCCCGAAATGATCAAAGAGGTGCTGGACGTGATGGGCGAGCTGGCGGAAAGCGGTATGACGATGCTGGTGGTCACCCACGAAGTCGGCTTTGCACGTGAAGCCGCAGACCGCTTCCTGTTCTTCGACCATGGCGAGATCGTCGAAGAGAACACGCCCAAGGAGTTCCTCACCAACCCCAAGGAAGAGCGCTCAAAGCTGTTCCTATCGCAGATTCTCTAACCGCGGCCGGGGACTGATAACCGAAGTTGTATCCCGCTCTCGCAAGCGGGCGGCGCCGGCCGGAGAGGTGGCGGCTAGACGCCCAGCGTGGCGCGCAGGTCGTCTAGCACGGCCGAGAGCGTTTGTTCGTTCGGCGCTTCTGCGTACAGCCTGACGAGGGGTTCCGTGCCTGACAGCCGCGCTGCGGCCCAAGCGCCGCCCGACAGATGAAACTTTACGCCGTCCCTGCGGTCTGCCGACTCTACCCGCAACCCCCCCAGCGAGACGGGCATGGCGGTTGCCAGGGCCTCACGGACCACAGGGCTGCGGTCGCCGGTGAAATCTATGTCCAGCCGCCGGAATGAGTGCGGGCCGGTCAGCCGATGCAGCTCCGCCAGTAGATGCGACGGCTTCTTGCCGGATGCGACCATCGCTTCCAGGAAGACCAGCCCGCTGAGAGGCCCGTCCCGTTCGGGAATGTGGCCCCTGAATGCGTAGCCCCCGCTCTCCTCGCCACCCAGGACGCAGTCGTTGTCCAGCATGGCAGGCCCGACGTACTTGAATCCAACCGGGGTGCGAAAGACGGGGACGCCGAGCGCTTCGCACAGCCTATCCACCATCGAGCTCATCGTGATGGTGCAGGCCACGCCGCTCGATGACGCGCTGCGCGCAATCAAGCGCTGGGCCAGCAGAGAGAACACCTCCAGCGTGGACATGTAGACGCCGGATTCGTCCACGACTCCCAGCCGGTCCGCGTCGCCGTCGAGGGCCAGTCCAACGTCGGCGCCGCGCTCGCGTACTTCCCTGCTGAGCTGTTCGAGATTGGCCTCTACCGGTTCAGGCTGGGCCATTCCGGGGAAGGCGGGATTTGCCTCGCTGCGGATCTCGACCACCTTGGTCGAGCCTCCGGCGAGGACGCGCGGCAGCACGCCTGCGCCTGCGCCGTGCATGGCGTCCACCACTATCGACAGCCCGGCGTCCCGCAGCGACGCAACATCCACTAGCTCCGCCAGCCGCTCTGCGTACTGCCCCACCGGGTCGAATGTCGTGATGCGCGCTGGGAGGCCGCCGGCTGTTGGAGCGTTCAGCTCGCCGGAAACCACGTGGGCCAGTCGTTTTTCGATCTCCTCGACCATTGCGGGAGGTGCGCTGCCGCCGGCGTTGGACTTGACCTTGAAGCCGTTCCACTCCGGCGGGTTGTGGCTGGCCGTAATGATGGCGCCTGCGCCTGCGCCAAGCGTTTTGATGGCGTAGCTGCCGGCCGGCGTAGGAGCCGGCCGGTCGAATAGGTACGCATCGATGCCCCACAGGGCTACGGTGTCCGCCACCGCCGCGGCAAAGCGGTCGGAAGCAAAGCGCGTGTCGAATCCCACCACTGCGCCGTCCGCGGCCAGCCCTGCGTCGTGCATGTATGCGGCCAATGCGGCTGCGCAGGAGCGCACGTTTGCGAAGGTGTAGTCCTCGGCAACTATCGCCCGCCAGCCGTCGGTACCGAACCGGATCACCGGCTGGTCCGTCCTGGCTGCCATGGCGATGCCGACTCTTTCTATCCGTTGGGCCGGGCCGGCTACGTAGGGACGCCGTCTCCGCCGAAGGCGTCCCTACGCAGGTCGCCCACCTTGTCCAGCTTCTCCCAAGATAGGTCCAGGTCGGGTCTGCCGAAGTGGCCGTAGGCGGCGGTCTGCTTATAGATGGGCCGCCTCAGGTTCAGCCGGTCGATGATGGCGTCTGGGCGCAGGTCGAAGTGCTTGTCGATCAGTTTGGCGATCTCAGGGTCTGGGACTTTCCCGGATCCCTGGGTGTCGACCATTACGGAAACGGGGTTCGCCATGCCGATGGCGTAAGAGACCTGCACCTCGGCTCGATCTGCGAGGCCCGCTGCGACGATGTTCTTTGCCACGTGCCTAGCGGCGTAGGCCGCCGAGCGGTCCACCTTGGTGGGGTCCTTGCCCGAAAATGCGCCGCCTCCGTGCCGCGCGCTCCCGCCATAGGCGTCCACGATTATCTTGCGGCCGGTCAGGCCGGAGTCGCCGACCGGCCCGCCAATTACGAAGCGACCGGACGGGTTGAAGTGGCGCTTCGTCCGGTCGTCGAGCATACCCGCCGGGGCTGTCGCAAGGATTACGTGCTCGTTTAGGTCGCGCGCAATCCGCTCCTGTGAAACGTCTTCGTCGTGCTGCGTACTGATTACTATCGTGTCGATTCTCAGCGGCCGGTGGTCGTAGTCGTATTCGATGGTGACCTGGCTCTTGGAGTCCGGCCGCAGGTACGGAATGAGGCCCTCCCGCCGGCACTCCGCCATGCGCCTCGTGAAGCGGTGCGCCAGGGCGATGGGCAGCGGCATCATCTCCGGCGTCTCGTTCACGGCGAAGCCGATCATCATGCCCTGGTCGCCTGCCCCGGTCTGCGCCGGAGCGTCATCCTGCCCCCGTGACTCGATGGCGGTTCCCACCCCTGCGGCGATGTCTGTTGACTGCCGGTCTATCGCCACCAGGACGCTGCACGAGTCGCAGTCGAACCCGTACGCCGGGTTGTCGTAGCCGATGCTGCGGATGGTGTCACGCGCTATGGCCGGAACGTCCAGCCGGGCCGAGGTGGTTATCTCTCCGAATACAAGCACGAGGCCGGTGGTGACAGAGGTCTCACAGGCGACGCGACCGTAAGGGTCGGACTCCATCACCGCGTCCAGCACTGCGTCCGAAATCTGATCGCAGATCTTGTCGGGATGTCCCTCGGAGACCGATTCGGAGGTGAGCAGGTAGGTGTCTTTGGCGTCTCTTTGGGGCATGGGATTCTCTCTTGCGGCGTTGCAGCCGTCCCGGCGCCGGGGAAGCGGGCCTAGGTGCCGATTTCCCAGCTGGCCAGGTAGCGCTCCTGCTCCTCGGTCAGGACGTCGAACGACATGTTCATCGACTCCAGCTTGAGTGAGGCGATCTGCCGGTCGATCTCCTTTGGGAGCAGGTGCACTCCGGGCTCCAGCGACTGGTGGTTGTTCACAATGTACTCGCCCGCCAGGGCCTGGTTGGCGAAGCTCATGTCCATGACGCTGGAGGGGTGGCCCTCTGCGGCGGCGAGGTTCACGAGGCGCCCCTCGCCGAGCAGGTTGATCTTGCGTCCGTCCTCCAGCGTGTACTCCTCCACGAACTCACGCGGCCTTCGCTTCGCCTCGGCCATCTCCTCCAGCGCGTCGATGTTGATCTCCACGTTGAAGTGTCCGGAGTTGGCGATTATGGCGCCGTCCTTCATCTTGGCGACGTGGTGGCGGTCTATCGCGTTTATCCCGCTGGTTACGGTAAGGAATATGTCACCCTCCGGCGCGGCCTCGTTCAGCGACATGACGCGGTGCCCGTCCATGACGGCCTCCAAGGCCCGAACCGGGTCCACTTCGCACACCACCGTGTGGGCGCCCATGCCCTTGGCGCGGGATGCGAAACCCCTGCCGCACCAGCCGTAGCCTATCGTCACGACCGTCTTGCCGGTGATCAGTACGTTGGTCGCCCTGATTATGCCGTCTAGAGTGCTCTGCCCGGTGCCGTAGCGGTTGTCGAACATGTACTTCGTGTCGGAGTCGTTTATCGCCAATATCGGGTAGCGCAGCTTGCCCTCGGCCGCCAGCGCCTTGAGCCTGACGACGCCGGTGGTCGTTTCCTCCATGCCGCCGGCCACGCCGTCCAGGTACTGGGTGTAATCGGAGTGGAGAGCGGCTACGAGGTCGGCGCCGTCGTCGATGGTGATGTGCGGCCTGGAGGACACCGCCGCGGCGATGTGCCGGTAGTAGGTCTCGGCGTCCTCGCCCTTGACGGCAAATACGGGGATGCCGGAGCTGACCAGCCAGGCGGCGACGTCGTCCTGGGTCGAGAGCGGGTTGGAAGCGCACAGGGCCACCTCGGCGCCGCCGGCCTGGAACGCCGCCGCAAGGTTGGCCGTCTCCGACGTGATGTGCAGGCAGGCCGCAATCCTCACGCCCTGCAGGGGTTTTTCCTTTTCGAACCTTTCCTGGATCGAGCGCAGTACGGGCATTTCCCGCCCGGCCCATTCGGTTCGCAGCCCGCCCTCCGGGGCCAGGCTCAGGTCCTTTATGTCGTATTCCAAGTCAGTGGTCTCCGGCTGGTAGCCCAAAGGGTGTTTTCGCGTGATCGAACTGAGCCGCCTCGTCAGTCCGTACCTGCCGCAAGGGGTAGTTGTGCGCCGCCCTGCTCAGGCTCGAACCACGTGAGGTGGATGAACTCATCGAACCTCTTGCGTATGTCGTCCGGCGAGAGCGCCGCAAGCTTCTCGAGGCCGAACGCCTCCACCGTAAACGAGGCCATGACCGAGCCTGCGACGGCCGCCCGCCTCAGATCGGCCTGCCCGGCCCCGCCCGTTGCGGCGATGTAACCGATGAAACCGCCTGCAAAGGAGTCCCCGGCGCCCGTTGGGTCTACGATATCCACAAGGGGCATGGCCGGAAGCGCAAAGGTGAAGTCACGGTGAAACAGGACTGCGCCGTACTCGCCGCGCTTGACCACCAGCAAGTCGATGCCTGAGTCGAGCAGCTTGCCCGCGGCCCTGGGCAGATGGGTATCCCCTGTGAACTGTTTCGCCTCCGCCTCGTTGATTAGGAGCGAGTCCGTCCTCGGCAACAGCCGCGCCAGTTCCGGTTTGGCGACGTCGATCCATAGGTTCATGGTGTCACATGCCACCATGTGAGGTCTGGCCGTCATTGCGTCCACGACAACGTGTTGAAGAGCAGGGTTGATGTTGGCCAAGAAGAGGTACGGCGAGGCCGCCTGCTCTGCGGAGAGTGAAGGACGAAAGGTCTCGAACACGTTGAGTTGGGTGTCCAGCGTGACGGCCGTGTTCATGTCATCCGAGTATTCGCCCGACCATCTGAACGTTTCCCCGTCGGCCCGCTCAAGCCCCGACAGGTTGATGCCATGCGATTCGAGCATGGACGCGTCCTCTTGGTCGAAGTCCTTCCCGACGACCGCCACCACTCCCACGTCTGCGAAGTAGCTTGCGGCGACGGAGAAGTAGGTTGCCGAGCCGCCGAGCTGGCGGTCGCGGCGTCCCGCGGGCGTTTCAACGGTATCGTAAGCGATGGAACCGACCACCAGGATCTTCAAGCGGCGCGGCCCCCGTCATTCTTGCTCACACGTCGTCGCCGTATGAAGTGGGAAGGCCCATCTCGATCCAGGCCGGGGTGCCGTCCTCCACGTTGAAAAGTCTTTCGGTATCGGCTCCCATGGCGGCGGCGTACTCTGCCGCCAGCCCGCTCCTCGCGCCGACCGCGCAGATGAACAGCAGTTTCCCCTCCTTCGGCAGTTCGTCGTAGCGTGGGATCACGTCATCCACGGGTATCCACAAGGACCCGGTTGCGTGGCCCTCCCTGTACTCGTCTTCTCGGCGCACGTCCACGACGGTGGCTCCACCCTCTTGAAGCATGCCGTGCGCTTCGTCGGAGTTGATGCGGGTATATGGCTCGCCGGGCACCTGTCTTGCCATGGGGACCTCGCTTAGGCAAATGCTTGGGCGGCGCTTGGGCTCTTTGCGCCGCTGCTTTCCAGTTCAAAATTATGGCCCCGTTTGCGTTCATGGTCAACGCGTGCCGGGGCGGGCTTGCCGAAACCTGGGCTTCATTCAGGCTCCCGGCATGTTGACCGTGCGTAGTGTGCGCCCCTATACTAGTCGGTCTACCCAGACGTTGACCGCGTCGGGGCGGCGCACCTTAACAACTGAATAGTGGAAGGAAGATACGTCAGTTTCGAAGAGTTTGATCCTGGCTCAGGACGAACGCTGGCGGCGCGCCTAATGCATGCAAGTCGAGCGAGGCTCTGCCCTTCGGGGCGGATGTCCTGGCGGCGAACGGCTGAGTAACGCGTGAGTAACCTGCCCTGGAGAGGGGAATAACCTACCGAAAGGTGGGCTAATTCCGCGTACGCTCCGCCCCTTGATGGGGTGGAGGAAAAGGGGCCGGGCAACCGGTTTCCGCTCTTGGAGGGGCTCGCGTCCTATCAGGTAGTTGGCGGGGTAACGGCCTGCCAAGCCTTAGACGGGTAGCTGGTGTGAGAGCACGACCAGCCAGAGGGGGACTGAGACACGGCCCCCACTCCTACGGGAGGCAGCAGCAGGGAATCTTGCACAATGGGCGAAAGCCTGATGCAGCGACGCCGCGTGAGGGATGAAGGCTTTAGGGTTGTAAACCTCTTTTCTCAGGGAAGAGCAAGGACGGTACCTGAGGAATAAGCCACGGCTAACTACGTGCCAGCAGCCGCGGTAATACGTAGGTGGCGAGCGTTGTCCGGAATTACTGGGCGTAAAGGGTCCGTAGGCGGTTTGGCAAGTCTCCTGTGAAAACTTCAGGCTCAACCTGGAGCGGTCGGGAGATACTGCCTCACTTGAGACTGTCAGAGGAAAGTGGAATTCCCGGTGTAGTGGTGAAATGCGTAGATATCGGGAGGAACTCCAGTGGCGAAAGCGGCTTTCTGGGACAGTTCTGACGCTGAGGGACGAAAGCGTGGGGAGCGAACCGGATTAGATACCCGGGTAGTCCACGCCCTAAACGATGGATGCTAGGTTTGTGGGGTATCGACCCCCTGCGAGCCATAGCTAACGCGCTAAGCATCCCGCCTGGGGACTACGGCCGCAAGGCTAAAACTCAAAGGAATTGACGGGGGCCCGCACAAGCAGCGGAGCGTGTGGTTTAATTCGATGCAAAGCGAAGAACCTTACCTGGACTTGACATGCAAGTAGTACCAAACCGAAAGGCCAGGGACCCGCAAGGGAGCTTGCACAGGTGCTGCATGGCTGTCGTCAGCTCGTGCCGTGAGGTGTTGGGTTAAGTCCCGCAACGAGCGCAACCCCTGCGGTTAGTTGTTTTCTCTAGCCGGACTGCCCCTGAAAGGGAGGAAGGTGGGGATGACGTCAAGTCATCATGGCTCTTACGTCCAGGGCTACACACACGCTACAATGGCCGGTCCAGACGGTTGCGAAGCCGCGAGGCGGAGCCAATCCTACAAAGCCGGTCCAAGTTGGGATTGCAGGCTGCAACCCGCCTGCATGAACGCGGAGTTGCTAGTAAACGCAGGTCAGCATACTGCGTTGAATACGTTCCCGGGCCTTGTACACACCGCCCGTCACGTCATGGGAGTTGGCAACGCCTGAAGTCGCTGGGCTAACCCGAAAGGGAGGCAGGCGCCGAGGGTGGGGCCGATGACCGGGACGAAGTCGTAACAAGGTAGCTGTACCGGAAGGTGCGGCTGGATCACCTCCTTTCTAAGGAGCCTTTGGCAGGGCGCCCAAACTAAACTCGCCGGAGACCGGTGTGTCTGAAAGCGAGAAAGGTAGGACGCAAACAAACCTGCTCAGAGCTACCTAAGGTCGATCGGCGGACGGCAAGTAAGCGGAAAATGGATAGAGCGAGATTCCTCCTGCTAACGCAGGGTGGAAGGGGCTCTCTACGATCCGCCATCTTGCCCGCAAGAAAGTCCGTCGCCTTGGCTCGAAAGAGCACAAACCAAACCCCAGAACAAAAGACGTTTTCTTCCTTCCACTATTCAGCAGTTAAGGCCGAATCTAAGGCCCGGCAACGCCGGGCCTTCTTATTCTTCGCCGTTCCCCTGGAAACCTCTTCGTCGTCCTTATGAAAATAGACCCCCATGAAAACGGGAACCCCCCACCGTCATTCCCGTGAAAACGGGAATCCCCTCCTAACCTCTTCCCCCGTCTGCGGGGGAAGATTGAGATGGGAGGTCTTCGCGCGCGTCGCACATCCATGTTCATTGTCAATAACGCGCGAACCGTATGGCCGTCCTCCGGCAGGATTCGCAGGGGCGTCCCTTGTGGGCGCCCTCCCTATCCGTAGGGGCGATCCCTTGTGGGCGCCTGGCGGGGAACGGGGCCGGGCAACGTCGCCAACCGCCACGCGCGACGCCGCCAACGCGCGCGCCCTCCTTCGCCATTCCCGTGAAAACGGGAATCCAGAGGGGCAGGGCGCCGGCAGAGCAATTGGCCCGGCGGGATATAATCCGCGCATGACGCACCACAACCACGACGCAGCCCCACAGATCAAGGTAGTCCGCGAGACTGAACGCGAAGTCGAGGTCCGCTCCGGCGCCATGACGCGCATCGCCGGCGTGTCGGAAACCCTGACCGGCGCCACCGGCATTCACCTCGCAGAGTCGACGATACCGCCGGGCCGGTGCTCATCCGCCCACTACCACTCCAACTGCGAGTCGGCCATCTACGTTGCATCGGGCAAAGGACTGATGCTGTCCGGCGGCGACCTGTCCACCGAAACGGAAATCGGCCCCGGCGACATGATCTACATCCCGCCCGGCGCCGCCCACCAGCCGGTCAACACCAGCGATACGGAGCCGATGAGGTTGATAGTGGCCCGCAACACGCCGGTGGAACTGGTAGTAGAATTAGAGGGAATCGGCCGCAAGGACTGCTGACCGCAGCCGGGCAGCTTGGCGCACAACTCGCGCCGGCGCCAGGCAAGCGGAACGCAGTGGCGGCAAGATCGCCTGGGCGTCACGCACGCTCAGGACGGACAAGGGCCCGTAGCTCAGCCGGTCAGAGCGCTACTCTGATAAAGTAGAGGTCGGATGTTCGAGTCATCCCGGGCCCACCATTCGTTTCAATGTTCTGAATTCCGCTGGCGCCCTCCCCGTGGATTCCCGATCGGGGTCGGGAAAGAATCGTCGAACTCGAGATGCGGAGTTACTACCTCCGGTCGGCCAGATTTCGTCACTCACTTGGTCACCTCGCCACCACCTCTTCGCGGAACGGATTTACCACCTGCAGGCCGTCGTAGTCCTGCCCCGCGTTCAGGTCCTCCGAGTACACCACCTCGCAGCCGAGGGAGTGCGCGGCGGCAATGATTGCGCTGTCCCAGTAGGAGATCTGGAAGCGTCGGCTGATTGCCACGGCCGCGTTGAAGATCGCCGGAGTCATCGATTGAACAGGGTATAGACGTAGCGGCTGGAGAAACCTCATCGCCTGCTCCTGAGTAAGCCGGCCTTGGCGACTGCGCCGTGTGGCCTGGTAATAGAACTCTTGGAGCACTTGTACTGAGAACGCCAGGTCGGCCTCATCGAGCACTTCGAGCGCGCGGCGCCGTTTAGCTGACTCCTGCGGCACTTCACACGCGGCGTACAGCAAGATATTGGTATCGACAAATCGCATGGCGCGGCTCACTGTTCGAGCCGCAAACCATCTTCAGTCGCGATTCGGGACGGCTCTATGCGACCCTTCAGGGCAGCAAGCTCCGGCTCTAACTCTTCGCCCCGCTCCTCCGCGGCAGCCAGCCTCGCCTCAAGCCGGGCCGTGCTCCGGTCGTACGACTCTTCCCGATCTACGGCGCCGGACAGCCTGAGGCCTATACCTTCCGCGTCAAAATCTGACCTCACTTCGTCGAGCAGTCGCCGGCGAACTTCCACAAGTTCCTGCGAATCCCTGACGGGGCGCCCCGTAACCGCCTGAGCCCTGGCCTGGGCCTCTTCGTACAGTTGTTTCACCCGCCGGCTGACGGCAGCGTCCGGCGCTGCGGTCTTCGACCGGCCGTCATCCACCGCCGCCTCCTTCTGCGGCGAATCCTCCCCACCCAGACTACGCAGGTAGCCGCGCACCAGCGCCGAAACCGACGTGTCCAACTCCGCCGCGCGGATGCGCGCCAGCCGATGCGTCTCCTCGTCGACGGACACCGTTATGTTCCTCATCTGATAGCCCTCACAGGAATTGTGCTACACAGTATAGGTGGTCTTCTGAGTATTGGGCAACGAGGGAACGGCGAGTCAGGCCGATGCGTTTCATCGTCTCGTCGAAGTAGCAGTCAACCTGAGCCTGGTGAAGGCCCGTTCGTGGTTCGACAAGCTCTCCATGAACTGGCTGGATTCTTTCTATCCTGAACAATTACCGGCGCGCAGCCGTCCTTTACACTGGATGGGGCGGAGGCTCGTGAGGGCTATCGGGGCCGCCTGTCCCTTCCTCAGACACGAACCTCCCAGCAAAAAGTTCACACCACAGTCATCCCGGTCCCACCAATTCCAGTCTGGATATTCGCGGCAGTTAGTGGTTTAGAGAGGATTTTTCATGGAGCCGCGCATCAGCATCGTCACCCTGGGCGTTACCGACCTGCCCCGGGCCGTGGAGTTCTACCGGGACGGCCTGGGGTTGCCCCTTTACGATGAAGACACCACGTCCATCGCCTTCTTCCGGAACCGGGGCACGTGGCTGGCCCTGTACCCCCTTGAGTCGCTGGCCGACGACGCCGGCGTCCCCACGGAGGGCAGCGGCTTTTCCGGCGTCACCCTGGCCCACAACGTCCGCACGCGGGAGGAAGTGGACGCCCTGCTGGATGTGGCCGTAGCCGCAGGCGCCACCCTGGTCAAGCCGGCCCAGGACACCTTCTGGGGCGGATACTCCGGCTACTTCGCCGACCCGGAGGGCTACCTGTGGGAAATCGCCTGGAACCCCCACTTCTGGATCGAGTGACCGGCCAGTTGAAAATCGAGTCGATCTACCCGCGGTGTATCCCATGTGCATGTCACGCACCAACGTAGATATTGACGATCAGGCGTGCGCCGAAGTGATGCGGCGGTATCGCCTCATTACCAAGCGCGAGGCGATTAACTTCGCGCTGCGAACGCTGGCGGCAGAACCCGCTTCCGTTGAAGACGCCCGCGCTTTCCGGGGGATCGGATGGGAGGGTGACCTAGACACAATGCGCTCCGACGCCGCGCCGTGATACTGGTCGATACCTCGGCCTGGATAGAGTTCCTGCGGGACACCGGAAGCACAGCCTGCAATCTCGTTGACGGACTGCTGGACGAAGAGATTGCTGTGTGCGACGTGGTGCGCATGGAGGTGTTCGCCGGGGCGCGGGATGAAGCGCTCCGCTAGCCCAGTACAGGCTTTTACCCTTTCCTGCCCCGCGCCCGCCAGGCCATCTTCATGTAGCGGTCGCCCGCTTCCAGCTCTTCGAGCATCTGGGCAAGCCGTCTTAGCTGCGTGTCTTCCCGCTTGGCCCGGATGATCCATCCGATGTAGTCATTTCGCTGGTAGGGCGGCCTAGCACGGTAGGCGTCCATCAGGCCGCGTTCCAGTAGGCCGTCTCTGACGAACGCGGGCATCTCGTATATTGGCCGCCGCAGCCTGGATGCCATGGAATTTGCCTCGCGGAACCTCTCGCGAACTAGCCGTTCAACTGGAGTTGGTCCTTAGCCGGCGCTCCGGTATCGGGCGGCAGGCGTTCCGCTTCCGTTGGTCTTGGCAGATCGTCTTCCGTGAAGAGGCCGGACCGCATTACCTGCTCAAGCAGCGCGGCGCCTGCGGGCTGTAGTGCGATTGTGCGCTCCAGCGTCCACAGCAGCTCAAGCAGTTCCTCCGTGAATTCCCACCGCTCAGGCCGAATATCGTCTAGAGGAGACGACTTCCTGCCGGACCGTTTCAGCTCGACGTGGCCGATTAGCAGCCGGCCCACCGTCACGCCGATGTCGGGGCGTCCGTCGATATCATCCGCCCGCACCTCGGTCCGCCAGTTGACGTCAAGGCCCGCCGCTTGGCCGATGCCGCGTATCAGATCGCCGACGGGGGCCTTGAGCTGGTCTTCCGGCTGCGCGTCGACGTGCAGGCTGAAGTTGCCGGCGACCGCGCTCGCGTAGTCAAGCGCCAGTTCTGTAAAGTCCGCCGCGGTGGACTGGTTGGAGTTCATTGCCGGTATCTTGCCATAGCAGGGTCAAGCCTGCGACGCGCGCCAAGCGGCCAACTCAGCCTCCATGACGTCGCTAGGCCAGGCCAGGGCAGGCCGCTCTCACCCCAGGTGATTTATCTCTACGTTGCCCCAGTGGCGATTCAAGTACTCCGCGACCAGCCGGCGGTGGCAGTGGTCCGGCTTGTCCTCACTGCACAGCAGGGCCGAATTCGATATTACCCTCTTGATTCCCTTCTTGGAGATGCGCCTTTCGTCCATCAGGGCAAGGTACTCCCGCTCGTATCTGTCCCAGTCTTTGTGCTCCTTGCGGTAAGCGTCCAGCATCTCCTGCGTAGGGGCCAACTCGGGCAGGTGGAAGTACTTGATGCGGCACAGCTCCTGCAGGAAATACTCCAAGTCGCCCTTCTTTGCAAAGCCGGCCAGCTGCGAGACGTTGTTGAGCCGCACGTCGACGAGGCGCTTAGCGCCGGACTGCCGCAGCATTCCGAAGAAATCGGACGCCGACTTCTTGGTGAAGCCGATGGTGTATACCTTCAATGTCCAGCCCTCCAGCCGCCGCTGAGCGCTCTTTCGGCAACGTAGCCCACCCTCTTAGACTGCCGGCTCAGCGCGTTGGCAATCATTTCTTCCCGTGAGCTGAGCATGTCACCATTGAAAGGCAGTTTGAAACCGGCCAGCAGGCGGTCTATCGTTGCATCGTGTCCTTCCAGGTTGCCGTTGGCGAGGATGTGTGCGACCTCCACGCCGCGCTCCACGAGCGCCCTGCCGATCAACAGGGTGCGGTGGCAGTCGAGCGGTTCCTTCTCGCTGCACATCAGGGCGACGCGATGCTCATCGGCCACGCGCACGACTTGCCTTATGCCGTCGTCGAACGAGTCCGTGGCGGCCAGGACTTCATATTTCACGCGCCCATCCTCGTCGTAGCACGAGGCATCCTCCGGCCGGCCTCCCAGTTCGCCGCCAAGGAATGCGTAGCCGATACCGGCATCCTCCAGCGAGGCGCTTAGAGTTTCGTAGTTGAAGTGGGGCTTGTACCGGCTGTAGGGCGCGGAGCGAACGTCCAACACCTCACCCACACCGTGCCCCTGCAGAAGGCCCAACAAGGTTTCTGCATCGTGGTTTGAGTGGCCGATCGTGAAGACCTGGTATTGCGTCGAGACCATGGTTTCCCTGAGTCAAGGCTTCATGATGGCCGCAATCAGCTTGTAGGCATTGCCATCCGTGTGCCATGCGCCCAGGCTTACAGTTATGAAGCAGTTGCCATGCTGATAGTCACCATGGGGCTTCCGTAAGTACCTGTCCTCATAGGCTGGATCGGTAACCCACATCGAATAATCAGTTCCCCTGTAACGAAAACGGCCCTGCAATCTCCGGCGGACATCGTCTTCAAGCACGCACAGCGTCAAATCGACTTGGATCAGGCATAACGAGTAACTGATGTTAGCGGCATCCCAGGGCATCACCCTGTCGTTATGCCCCGTAACCGAGCTGGACTCGTTCGCCCAGAGTTAATCGACCGGATCGACCCACTTCGGCAAGTCAACTAGGGCCGCACGGCCAACTCGATTCCAGTTGCGGGACTCATCGAGAAGCCAGTTCTCTTGCTGATGTTCCTTCGGCTGCGGCCCGATTACCGGGACGTCCATGATGTCCAGCAGACGGGGCGTGTGACCGCTTACGTAGCGGCACATCTCCTCGCTCACCCCTTCATTCTCCCGGCCAGTGACAGGGCGAATCCACGGGCCGGGCGTCCCGTCCGTGCGGAATTCTCTGCCCGCGATGCAGCGGCCCTGATACATGCGAGAGTTGGCCAAGCACACGATGCGCTTGACCTGAGGCGCTGGCGTCGCGCCTCTCTCCTGCCGGGGTTGTCCGGCCCCTGAGTCCCGATTACCTGCCGGGCGGTACAGCATCCCGGCTCCTGCGCTGTTTTCCGGAACAGCCGTCCAGAACGGCAGGCTGACCTACCTAGCTATCATAATCCGTCAGCGTGCAATCCCAAACTAGGTTTGTCACCAACGCTCCCGACAGCCCTGCCCTAAGGCCAAATCCGCGGCCCGCTAGGTGGGAACAAGATCTATGCGGGCCGCGTAGCGGCTAAAGTCCGCCGTGTTCAGGGTCAGCAGCCGCCGTTCCCCATGGGCCAGCATGGTCGCCACGATGTTGGCATCGTGAATCTGCCGCCCTCCAACTGGGACTTCCCGGCAGAGCGCCACCAAGGATTCGGTCACCAAGGGGCCATCCTCAAGTACCTCGAAGCTGCCAATCAGTCTGATCACGTCATCAAGGGCATCCTCAAGAGTGATGGCAACCGGCCAAGTCTGCGGGCGGCTAACCACCGCCAAGTACTCACGTAGAACCTGGCGGCTGATCCTGAGCGGTTCCGTATATCGAAACGCGCTCTCCAGGCTTGCCCGGGCAACGACATGGTCCGGCGCGGTGGGGATCCGGGAATTCACAAGCACGTTGGTGTCTATAAACATGGCGAGGTTAAACTCTTTCCTTGTAGAGGTCCTCTCGCCTGAGACTAAGGCCTTCCGGCCATACCGCGGTGGGGTGCACGGGCCAGACCTCGTCGAGCGAAAGCCTATTCAAGGGCCCGGGGCGCGTTCGTTTGAACACCAGCGTCTCCGCAACCATATCCACCTCGGCCGTCTTCCACCCGGCGGCGCTCCATGCGAGCGCGTGGCTGTGTCCGCCACCGTTTCGCTGGTTGGCCCACCAAGGCCGGTGGAAGCGTGCGGAATCGGGTAGCGTGAATCCTAAGACCGACTCTATCTCCCTGAAGCTGGTTCTCCATTCCCTGTCCGGGCGGCTGCACAGGTGCGTGTACAACCCGCGGTACTTGCCCCGCTCCGCCATTTCCCGGCGCTTCTGATCTCGATCTGTGACCATGTTGAATGCCCTCCTTCATCTGGTGACTAGCCGCTTCCATGATTGTATTTAGTTAGTACTTACCTTGCAAGCCTGCATCCTCAGGCGTGCCTCGATACCCTTGCGGCAATCAGCCGAGCGCTCAGCGCAGCGAAGATGTGGGAGAACGCGCAGGCAGATTCTGCCGTAGGCAGCCGCGCCCTCCCGACATTCCAAGGAAGCACAGCGCCGAAGGTGTTAATGACGCTGGCGCTTCTTCTTGAGCGCAGGGTTGACGGGGAAGCCGTTCAACGCCGGTATGGCTGGGTAGGGTCACAAGTCCACCGGCTTTAGTCTGGGCTTTGACAGATCATGCGTAGCTGATGCCCTGTAGTGCCTCCTTACGGAGCGGCCTCCCTGCGCTTGCAGAAAATGAGGCAGGACATGGCGAGAATTCGCAGTTGCTCCCTGGCAGACATGCCGCTCTTTGGACGGTAGACCCAGATCGTCCGTATACCGGTGGCCTGCAACAGTACGCGGTGTTCTCTCCGAGCCCTGTCGTCAGCGTGTACCCATACGGCATGGTTTTCCCTGCACCAGTCGATAACTTCAGGGTCCTTCATGCCTTTCTCGCAAACGACGAAGTCGTATCCGACTAACGCCAATGCTTCGGCGACCTTGGGCACCAGCGACTCATCCAAGAGGAACCGCGTGCTAGGCGGCGCGGAGGTGGGTTTCCCACTCATGTGCCGCTTCCACTTCTTCGATCGATATCCCGTAGGCGTCCGCAACCCAATGTGGCGCGTCTCCCGACTCAATCATCCCTGAGATGGTGCGGGTAGGTATACGGGTGCCCTTGATGCAAGGCGATCCGAACTGGACCATCGGGTTGAGCAGGACGGAGATTCGCGGTTCCCAACAAAAGGCCGCCCCCGTCTCTTCGGAGAAGAGCAGTCCATGCACCGGTAAGAGAAAATTCTCTAGAAGACCTAGCGCTATTTGCCCTTGACGGCTGCCTGAAGTTAGCCGTTCCGACCACTCGACGAAGACCTGCCCCTGCCCGGTCCAAAGGTATTCCGTGGCAAAGGGCCTCTCCATCCCGGTCTGCGCACGCAGCCACTCCTCCGTGCGGCGGATTTCACGCCAAGTCACGCCGGAGGCCAGGAGGGCGGCCACTATCCTCAGTGACACCAAGTCCTCAAAGCCGATGAGCAGGCCTCTTCCCGGCAGGCCCGCAAAACCCGGCGATGCGAGGCCATTGCGTAGCCAGCGGATGAGCTTGGACGACGATACCGGATACGCCCGGTCGCCTTGTGCGCTGGCCTTCAGGTACCTCGCCGCCTCCGGGACGTCGTAGATGCCGGCGTGCTCGGCAGACGTTCCGTTTAGCATACGCGTAGTAGAGATTGGCCCACTCCCGTCTTCTCGTTGCGCTGCTTCCAAGACCACAACTTTGTCCTATCCCAAGCCAACCCCACCCCTTCAGCGGTGAAAACGTCTGCCAACGCCCCAGCGACTGGGTAAACTGTACGTAGAGCGGCATCCGCCCCTGTAGCTCAGAGGATAGAGCAGCGGTTTCCTAAACCGCGAGTCGCGAGTTCGAATCTCGCCAGGGGCTCCACGCAACCGGGGTGACGGCCCGGCCGAGTTGTCTGTCCCGGCCCGCGCCTGCCGGACCGGGCGGCAGGCAAGATCTGGGCCTCCTGCGACGGCGGCGGGCCTCTGCCGCCGAGATTTCCGCAAATCCAGCGCCACGCGTCTTATGCTTGCCGCCTTAAACAGTTACAATAGCCGTGAACAGGAGCGCCGGACTTTGAACATTTACTGCGGAAACTTGGCATACTCAACGACCGACTCTGAGCTGCGAACGACTTTCGAGGCGTATGGGCAGGTAGCATCGGCAAACGTCATCATGGATCGCGAGACCGGTAGGTCAAGAGGCTTCGGCTTCGTCGAGATGCCCAATGACGCCGAGGCCCGTGCGGCCATCGAAGCGCTCAACAACACGAGCCTTGGCGGCCGCAACGTCATCATCAACGAGGCCAGACCCCGACGCGGCCGATAGCCGCTCAGCCTCTTCTTTCATCGTCCGGCAAACCTCGGCCGAGGCGAGGCCGGTGCAGCCAGCTTGAACTACGGTTGGCTGCACGGTAAGGGCGCGCGCCAGCCTGCAAGCCTGGCGCCGGATTGTCGCGATACACTTCGCGCTGGCCGTCAAGACATTTCCGTGGCCTGCGGCGTGTAAACTCAAACAGGCACACCGGGACCGGCCGAACGGGGAAGACCAATTTGAGAAAGCGACGCCACACGAAGCAGGTTGACGTTGGCGGCGTGAAGATCGGCGGAGGCGCGCCGGTCGTCGTGCAGTCGATGACCGATACCGACACGGCGGACGTCGACGCCACGTTCGCCCAGACCAAGCTGCTGGCAGACGCCGGCAGCGAACTGGTGCGGATAACGGTCAACAACGCAGATGCCGCCAGGGCCGTGCCGGAGTTGAGAAAGCGCCTCGACGCCGCTGGCTACTTCGTCCCCATAATCGGAGACTTCCACTTCATCGGACATCGCCTGCTGCGCGACCACCCCGACTGCGCCCGCACGCTCGATAAGTTCCGCATCAACCCCGGCAACGTCGGGCGGGGAAAACGCCGGGATGAGAACTTCACGACCTTCATCCAGGTGGCGTGCGATCTTGGGAAACCGGTCCGCATCGGCGTCAACGCCGGAAGCCTCGACCAGGAGCTGCTGGTCGAAAAGATGGATGAAAACGCCCGCCGCTCCCAGCCGCTAAGCGGTGATGAGGTCGAGCGGGAAGCCTTGGTTGAAAGCGCACTCAGAAGCCTCGAAGAGGCGGTGGAAATCGGCCTTGGCGAGGACCGCATAATCCTTTCGTGCAAGGTCTCACGGCTAAACCAGATGGTCGCGGCCTACAGGGAACTGTCCAAGAGGACGGACGCTCCCCTACACCTTGGACTGACCGAGGCCGGCATGGGAACGAAGGGAATGGTGGCCACCACTGCCGCCCTGTCGGTACTGCTGGAAGAGGGCATCGGAGACACCATACGCAGCAGTCTCACCCCCGAGCCCGGCGGCGACCGTGCAAGAGAGGTGCGACTGTGCCAGGAGATCCTCCAGGCCCTCGAATTGAGGTCATTCCGGCCTTCGGTGACGGCTTGCCCCGGCTGCGGCCGCACCACGTCAACGCTGTTCCGGGAACTGGCGCAGGACATCCAGGCGCGCTTGGACAGCAATATGAGCGTCTGGAAGCAGGAGTACCTGGGCGTAGCGGATCTGAAGGTGGCGGTGATGGGCTGCGTGGTGAACGGCCCGGGCGAGTCGCGGGCGGCGAACATCGGCATTTCCCTACCCGGCACCGGCGAGGCGCCGCGCGCACCCGTCTTCGTCGACGGTCAACGCCACGGCTTCCTGCAGGGCGACGGCATCGCCGATGAGTTCATAGCAATGGTGGAAGACTACGTCGAAAGCCACTACGCCGCCGGCGCCAACGCATCCGGCGCCGGTAAGACGGCTGAATGAGGTCCTCCAAGATATTCGGCAAGACCCTGCGCCAAGCCCCCGCAGATGCCGAGACGGCCAGCCACAGGCTGCTTACGCGCGCTGCGTTCATACAGCAGGTCGCAGCCGGCATCTTCAACTACCTTCCCCTCGGCTGGCGCTCGCTTGAGAAGATCAGGCGCGTCGTCAAAGAGGAGATGGACGGCGCCGGAGCCCAGGAGATAAACATGCCCGTGGTGCAGCCGCGGGAGCTCTGGGAACAGAGCGGACGGGCCGACTCCTTCATTCCGCCCTTGGCGCAGTTCGTCGACCGACGGGAACGCCCGATGGTACTTGCGCCCACCCACGAAGAGACCGTGACCGGCATGGCCAAGTCCGGCATGTTCAGCTACCGCGACCTGCCGTTCACCCTGTACCAGATACAGACCAAGTTCCGGGACGAGCCGCGCCCTCGAGGCGGTCTTCTCAGGGTGCGGGAGTTCGAGATGAAGGACGCATATTCCTTCGACGCCGACGAAGAGGGAATGGACCTCAGCTACCAGGC
The DNA here is from genome assembly GCA_963663555.2 of Dehalococcoidia bacterium. GTDB lineage: Bacteria > Chloroflexota > Dehalococcoidia > Lucifugimonadales > Lucifugimonadaceae. The sequence goes on along the minus strand of CAXXNJ010000006.1, from coordinate 308,911 downwards.
CATGGCGGATGCCTACGGGCGCATCTTCGAGCGTTGCGGCCTCAATGCCATCATGGTCGAAGCCGACTCCGGAGCCATCGGCGGCAAGGACTCGGCAGAGTTCGTCCTGCCCGCCGAAAGCGGGGATGACGTGGTCCTGGTGTGCAACGGGTGCGTGTATGCCGCCAATTCCGAGAAGGCCGTCTTCAAGAAGACCCCAATCCCGCCGGAGACGGACAGGCCAATCGAAAAATTCGCCACCCCCGGCGTAAAGACCATCGAAGACCTCGCCGTTTTTGAAGGAGCGCCCCGATCGAAGACCGCAAAGGCGGTCTTCTATTCCGCCGCCGCCGAGATCGTGCTGGTCACAATTCGCGGAGATTACGAGGTCAATGAGACCAAGCTCAGGAATGCCCTGGGAGGCGCCGACGTCAGGCTCGCCACCCCACAGGAGGTGCGGGAGGCGGGACTTGTCGCCGGCTCCGCGTCCGCCGTGGGGCTGAGCGGAGTGAAGAGCGTCGTGGACGACTCGATGGAGCTGGGAGGCAACTTCTTGGCGGGCGCGAATGAAGACGGCTTCCACCTGCGAAACGTCAATTTCCCCAGGGACTTCGGCGCAGACCTCCTAATGGACACAGCCGAGGCGCAGGACGGATACCCGTGCGCCCACTGCGACGGCTCATTGCAGGCAAGGCGCGGCATCGAGGTGGGACACGTGTTCAAGTTGGGCACCGTCTACAGCGACAAGCTGGAGGCCGACTTCCTGGACGAAAAGGGCAACCAGCGCAACGCACTGATGGGTTGCTACGGCATCGGAATAGGCCGGCTGCTGGCCGCCGCCGTCGAGGTGAACCACGACGACCGCGGCATGACGCTGCCACGCGCCATCGCCCCGTACGAGGTCTGCCTCGTTGGGCTTAACCTTGAAGACGAAGCGGTGCGCACGAGCGCGGACGACCTGTATGAAAGGCTGCTGGCCGATGGCCTGGAAGTCATGTACGACGACCGGGACGAGCCGCCGGGCGTCAAGTTCAATGACGCCGACCTGATCGGTCTGCCGCTGCGCGCCGTGGTGAGCAGGCGCAGCCTCAAGGCCGGCGGAGTCGAGATAAAGATGCGCAACGCCCAGTCATCGGAAGTGGCGCCACTGGATCAAGCGCCGGAAGCCATACGGCAGGCCCTGCAGGCGTCCTGAGCGTCATCGCAAACGGGGCGCCGTTTCCACTCGGTGACGGCCGGACGTGCAGCGCCCATCTCTTGGCCGGCTTAAGCGCCTTCAGCCATCGGAGCCGCTGAAAGCCTTCACCTGCTCCAGTACGTCGTAGAAGTCATCGAATAGCCTGTACCGAATCCCCAGCTCCTTGCAGTGCGCCGCCAGCGAGCCGCGAGCCATCACAAGATCGGACTGATCGGCAACGCACAGGTCGGATATGCCGTCTCCGACGTAGATCACGCTCCGCCCTTCCCGCCGTTGGCGCCACACCCTGTCGCACTTGCAAAGACCGGTGCGCGGACACTCCCTTACGCCCTCCGCAAATGCAAAGCCGGGCTTGCCGTCCGGCCCTTGCGCCAGGCGTATCGCCGCCCTGGGCAGATCGCTCAGGCCGATGTCTTCAAGGATGGCATCGACGTAGAAGTCCATCCCGTTCGACGCAATCTCTACCACGACTCCGTTCTTGGCCGCGTAGCCAAGAAGCTCCCGAAGACCCTGCCGGGGCGTCGCGACGGAAAGAGCGTACTGCGTCATCTCCGCCAGCCGCTCCACCGGCAAGTGCGATATTTCCCGTTCCCACAGCTCTCTTATGCCCAGCTCCCCGCTTCTGAACCGGGGCATCGCATCCTCCCAGCCCGGCAGCGCGAACCGCTTCACGAGCGAATCTCCGATGTCGCGCGTGGTCAGGGTGCCGTCAAAGTCGATGACGACGGCAATAGGTGAGGTCACGGAATTGGATGCAGAAGAATTTGCGCCCAAGTGGGCCTGGCAGGCCCAAGGGCCTTTGCAAGTATACGAAACGGGTATCCCGCAAGTTTGCGGTAGAGTGGGCGCGGTTGCTAGAATTCAGAAACTGGGGACTTCCCAGCCGTGGGGTCTGGAAAGTGGGCTTGGCCCACTTTTTTATTCAACGGGGCGAGGCGCGGCAGAGCGTAAACGTCCAGAAAGGCGGCGCACGTGAAAAGCGATCTTCTGATTGCCGTCACTCAGCTTGCCGCCGAAAGAAAGCTGCCGCACGCCGCCGTCGTATCCGCCATCGAGGCCGGCATCGCTTCCGCCTACAAGCGCGACCCCGAAGCGCGCGGGCAGGACGTAATCGTCCAACTCAATCCCGACGACGGCGACGTCACAGTTAGGACCGTTGTGCACGTTGTCGAAGAGATCGAAGAGCCGGGCGCGCAGGTCACCGTAAAGGACGCCAGAGAGAAGTACGTTAAGGAAGCCCGGGCCGGCGACATAATCCACACAGGCTTCCTCAAGTACATGCCCGGCCGCATCGCTGCGCAGACCGCCAAGCAGGTCATCATGCAGCGGCTGCGGGAAGCAGAGCGTGACCTCGTCTTCGATGAATACGTGGACAAGGCCGGCGAGTTGCTGACGGGAACGGTACAGCGCATAGACCCGCGCTTCATCACCGTAGACCTGGGACGCGCAGAGGCGATCATGCCTCCAACCGAGCAGGCGCAGTTCGAGCGCTACAGGCCCGGCCAGCAGCTCAAGTTCTTCATCCTAGAGGTTGGGCGGACCGTGCGCGGGCCGGAGATCATCGTATCCAGGACGCATCCCCACCTGCTCAAGCGGCTCTTCGAGGTGGAAGTGCCGGAGATATTCAACGGAATCATCGAGATCAAGGCCATCGCCAGGGAAGCCGGATCGCGCAGCAAGGTGGCCGTCAAGTCGAACCAGCCCGGCGTGGACGCAGTTGGGGCGTGCGTGGGACTCCGAGGCATACGCATCCAGAACGTGGTGAACGAGCTTCTCGGTGAAAAGATCGACGTTATCGAGTGGGACGAAGACCCCGCTACTTTCATCGCCAACTCCCTCAGTCCGGCCAGCGTGGAACGCGTACAGCTGGGCGAAGAAGAACAGTCGGCCTTGGTGGTCGTGCAGGACCGGATCCTCACGCTGGCGATCGGGCGTGACGGCCAGAACGTCAGGCTGGCGGCCAGGCTCACCGGCTGCCGCATAGACATCAAGGGTGCAACCGAGGCCGCCAGGATAGCCGCCGCCGAGGCTGAGCCGCCGCCGGTGGTCGAGGAGGCCCCGCCCGCCGAGCCGGAAGCCGTCGTGGAAGAAGAGGCTCCGGCTCCGGCGCCTGAACCTGCCGTCGCCGAAGCGCCGGAAGTCCTGCCGGTTGAGATCGAAGAAGCCGTAGCAGAGGAGGATGAGGAGGCGCCCGCCGAACCGATTGAGGTTGAGGAGCCGGCCGTCGTCCAGGAAGCCGCCGCCATAGTGGAAGCTGCCGCCCTCGCACCGGAGATCGAGGAGCCGCCTATCGAAGAAGAGGCTCCCGAATCTGAGCCCGAGATGGACGAAGAAGAGATTGCACTGCTGGCGCTCGAAGAAGAACTGGCGGCGCTTGAACGGGAAGAGGCGGAACGCAAGGAGGCCGAGGCTGCCGAAGCGATGGTGGACGTCTCTTCGGAAGATCTGTGGCAGGTGGACTTTCCCGCGTCGGACGAAGAGGAGAGCGTTGGCGTGCTCAGGTTTGCCGAGGACATCGCGGGCTTTCGCCAGGAGGGCGAGGGCCGCAGGCGTCGCGGTGGAGGGAGAACCAGACGGAGGCGCTGACCACTCACTCCCGGCAGCCGCCTTTGTCACACATACTGGAGGAATCCCCGGAGTGAGCAAGAAGAGGCACGTCCCGCAGCGCTCGTGTGCAGCGTGCAGGGAGAAGCGGCCGAAGCGCGAGCTCACTCGAATTGTCCGTACGCCGCAAGGAGCGGTCATGGTTGACCAGCGCGGACGCATAGACGGCCGCGGCGCCTATCTCTGCTCACAGCCGGCGTGTTGGGTTAGCGGCGTAACCCGCGGTAGAATTGCCCACGCGCTGAAGACCACGCTGGACAAGACGGACAAGGACAATCTACTCACCCACGCTCCCGGAAGGGAGAACTGGGAACGGCCCGGGGCACGGGCCATAAGGACTTAAGGAACCGGCGACGGCATGGCCAGGAAGAGATCAGGCTCAAATAGGCGGAGGTCGGCAGGCCAGCGCAACGCGCCGCAGGAGGGCGCAACGCGGCTGGCCGAAAAGCCGCCGGAGCCGGTCGGCCCAGTTGAACTACCGGCGTCTCTCACCATCGGCGAACTGGCCGAAATCATCCAGCGCACCCCGGTCGACGTAATAAAGGCGCTCATGCGCTTGGGCGTAATGGCGACGATCAACGAGGAGATCGGCTTCGACTTCGCAGCCCGCGTCGCCGCCTCCTTTCGCGTGCCGGTACTCAAGCCAAGAGAGCGCGAGGAGAGCACTGCCGGCGTCCAGGTAGGAGTCGATGAGGAGCTGACCGATGAAAACGCGCGCCCGCGCCCGCCGGTCATCACCGTGCTGGGCCACGTGGACCACGGGAAGACGACCCTACTGGACGCCATACGCGGCGCAAACGTCGTTGACAAGGAGGCCGGAGGCATCACCCAGGCCGTGGGCGCCTACCAAGTGCGAAGCGGCGATGAACTCTTTACCTTTATAGACACGCCCGGCCACGAAGCGTTTACCGCCATGAGGGCAAGCGGCGCACAGGTGACCGACATCGCAGTGCTGGTGGTTGCCGCGGACGACGGCGTGATGCCACAGACGCGCGAGGCCATAGACCACGCCCGCGCCGCAGGCGTACCGCTGGTCGTCGCAATCAACAAGGTAGACCTGCCCGCAGCCAACATAGACCGCACAAAAGCGGCCCTCGCAGAGCAGGACGTAATAGTCGAGGACCTGGGAGGCGACGTCGTATCCGTGCCCGTATCCGCAACCAGGGGTGACGGCATCGACGAACTATTGGAGTCGATCGCTCTTGTGGCGGAGATCTCGGAACTGAAGGCCAACCCCGACCGCTCAGGAATAGGCGTGGTTATCGAGTCACACATGGACAGGTCTCGCGGCCCCATCACAACCGTACTGCTTCGATCCGGCTCCGTCCGCAAGGGAGATAACGCAGTCGCAGGTACGCACAGGGGCCGGATAAGGGGAATGGTCGACGGATTTGGCGAGGATACCGAGACAGCCGGCCCTTCCACGCCCCTCGAAATCATGGGACTGGACGGGCTGCCGCGCGTAGGCGACCAATTCGAAGTCGTTGCCGACGACAAGACGGGGCGCCAGCTGGTCGAGACGCGCAAGAGAATCGCTTCGAGGCGCGGAGATGAACGGCAGGCGACGACCCTGGCTGAAGTGATGCGGCGGGTCCACAGGGGCGACTACAAGGAGCTGCCGGTAGTCATAAAGGCCTCTACTCAGGGATCCGTAGACGCCGTGCGGCGCGCAGTCGAGCAAATCTCCACGCAGGACGTACAGGTGCAGGTGGTGAGCGCAGCGGCAGGCGCCATCACTGAGTCCGACGTGATGCTTGCCGCCGCGTCCGGGGCCATCGTCGTCGGCTTCGAATCGGAGCTCGACGCCGGGGCCACACAGCTCGCTGCCGCACGCGGCGTCAGTATCCGTTCCTACCGCGTCATCTATGACCTGATCGACGACGTGCACGCCGCGGTCGGCGGCCTGGTGGAACCGGAGGAACGCGAAGTGGTAACCGGCCATGCGCTGGTCCAGGAGGTCTTTCCACTGGGGCGGCGGAACAAGATTGCAGGCGTGCGCATCACCGACGGGGTTGTGCGCCGCAACTCCCGCATACGCGTTTTGCGGGGAGGCAACGAGCTGTTCGCGGGCCGCGTATCCTCCATGCGCCACCTCAGGGACAACGTGCGCCAGCTCACCAACAATTTCGAGGGCGGCATAGTCCTGGACGGATTCAACGACTTCGAGGAACGGGACATCCTGGAAGCCTACGAAATCCGGGTCCTGGAACGTTAGAGGCCGCTGCGGCCTTCGGGTCTTACCGACAGCCATGGCAAGGCGTATGGAACGCGTCAACTTCACCCTGCGCCGGGAACTTGGCAATCTTGTGGCGACTGAAGTTAATGACCCGAGGCTCTCCGAGTTGACCTCCATCACCGACGTAGACTGCTCGCCAGACCTGGGAACGGCCCGGGTCTACGTGAGCGTGCTGGGAGACGATCAAAACCGCACGTCGAGCATCGAGGCGCTCCAATCGGCGGCAGGCAGGCTTCAGAAACTGTTGAAGCGGCGGGTGAGAATGAGACGAACGCCGGCCCTGACCTTCATGTCCGACACCAGGATTGAGGACGGCGCCGACATGCTGGCGCTGATCGACAAGGTGAAGCGGGAAGACGTCTACATGCGCACCGGGGAGGAAACGTCCTGATCAAGCGGCCCGCGGCGCCCCCGTCCGGAGGGTTCCTGAACATAAACAAAGAGCCGGAATGGACCTCCACGGACGTGGTGCGGAAGGTGAAGTCCCTCACAAAGGTCAAGAAGATCGGACACGGCGGCACGCTCGACCCCATCGCAACGGGCGTCTTGCCGCTGTGCATAGGTACCGCAACTCGCTTCGCAGACTCCATCCTGCTCGGCGCAAAGGCATACCGCATGACCGTCACGCTGGGCTCTGCGACCGATACCTACGACTCCGAAGGCGAGACCGTGAGCGGCGCCGACCCGTCGGACGTCAGCCGTGAAGACGTAGCGGAGGCACTCTCCGGCTTTCGGGGCACGATCACGCAGACCCCTCCCATGTACAGCGCGGTGAAGCACAAGGGCGAGAGGCTGTACAAGCTTGCCCGTGCCGGCGTTGTCGTCGAAAGGAAATCCCGGCAGGTCGAGGTGCGGCGTCTTGAATTGACCCGCTGGGAGCCGCCGGAATTTGACCTTGAGGTGGAATGCGGGCGGGGTTTCTACGCGAGGTCGCTGGCAAACGACCTTGGAGAATCCCTCGATAACGCGGCACACCTCTCTTCGCTTCAACGTACCAGGGCAGGTAGATTTCGCATTGAAGACGCCGTCACCATCGGAGACTTCGAGGCCTCGGTGGAGGAGGGATCCTGGAAGGAACTCATGTTCCCCGTCGAGTGGACGCTATACCACCTGCCGGCCGTCGTGCTCGATCCCCTGATGCAGGAGCTGTGCCAGCATGGGGGCGCGCTGAGCATGTCCCGCCTAGGCCCGGCGGCGTCCGGCGAGCAGGCCAGGGCGTACAGCCAAGACGGTGAGATGATCGCTCTACTGGAATTCGACCCGAAGCGCGGCGGCTGGAAACCGGACAAGGTACTCGTTCCGCTGTGAAGAACCAAGCCGCTCCCCATCCAGTGGAGCTCCCCATACCAGGTCGGGCGCAAATCAGCCGGACCGTGGACGATATCGGCTTTCCGGCCGCGCGTCTTGCCTGCCCGGTTCCTGACTTAATGGCAATCTGAGCATGGAACACAACCCTCTTCACTTAGTAGCGGAGTTGACGCTGCTCCTGGCCGTCATCATCTTCGCAGCCAAGATCGGCGGCGAACTGGCCGAGCGGGTGTTCAAGGCGCCTGCGGTCATCGGGGAGCTCTGCGCCGGCATCGCCATTAGCCCATTCGCCCTGGGCGGCATGATCAGCCTGCCGGTCATAGGCACGCTGTTCAAAGTGGAGGAAAACGCCGAAAGCGCTCTACCCGTCTCGCCGGAACTCTTCTTCCTGGCTCAGATAGCAGCCGTCATCCTGTTGTTCGAGGCCGGCCTCGAGACCAACAGGCGGCAGTTCATACGCTACGTGCGGCCTGCCACCGCGGTAGCCGCCGGAGGCGTGGTGGTCCCCTTCGTACTAGGCTTCTTCGCAACGGTCTGGCTCGGCTTCGCTAGTTTCGACACCATAGACGCAATGCTGCCCGCCCTGTTCGTAGGCGCGATCATGACGGCGACCTCAGTGGGCATCACAGCACGCGTTCTCTCCGACATAGGAAAACTGGACACGCCGGAGGGGGTGACCGTACTGGCGGGCGCAGTGGTCGACGACGTGCTGGGAATCATCCTGCTGGCGATAGTGGTGGGAATCAACCATGAGGGAGCCGTTTCGGCCGCCGACATAGCCATCATATTCGCCAAGGCGGCCGGCTTCTGGCTCGGCCTCACCTTCATAGGCAGCCTGCTGTCGAAGAAGATATCGGGCCTCGCAACCTGGTTCAGGAGCCCCGGCGCAGCCGTTGCGGTAGGCCTTGGCCTGGCTCTCGTCGCCGCAGGCATCGCCGAACTCTACTTTGGACTCGCAATGATCATCGGATCGTACTCACTTGGACTCGCACTCTCCGATACCGAGTTGAAGCATCGTATCGAGCAGCCGATGCGCCAGATCACCTACTTTGTAGTCCCCGTGTTCTTCGTAATCATAGGGATGCAGGTGGACTTCACCGCCTTTGGAGGCGGAGGTTCCGACCACACCCTTGCCGCTACGTTGACCTTCGCGGCCGTGCTCACCGTCTTGGCGATAATCAGCAAGGTTTTAGGTTCCGGCCTGCCCGCGCTGGTCGTTGGCTTCAATCGCCACGGGGCGTGGCGTATAGCGCTCGGCATGTTGCCCCGCGGTGAAGTGGCGCTGATCGTGGCCGGCATCGGTCTGGCAAGCGGCGTGATCGGCCGCGAGGTGTTCGGCGTCGCCATCGTCATGACCGTCGTCACAACGGTACTGGCGCCCGTGCTGCTGGTTCGCGCATTCCGAGGCGGAAGCGGCCTGCGGCAGCGGCAGCCCACTCAGCAAGCCTCGCCTTCACCTACGGAACCGCCTCCCGCGTAACACCGCTACAATTTGACGGAAGCCCCCGTAGCTCAGTGGACAGAGCGCCGGTCTCCGAAGCCGGGTGCGTGAGTTCGATCCTCACCGGGGGCGCCACGCAAACAACTCTCAAGCGGCATTGCATACCGGGCGGCCCTGCCAATTCGCGCTTTGGATTCCCGCCCCGTTTAAGTTAACTTAGCCTGCAAGAGTGAACGCCCTGGCAGCGTAAAAGGTCCTTAGAAGAATGGCGCAGCAAGGCGCAACGGGCGCCACGATCGAAGCCGTACCCTTGGGGGACGAGCTGTTCACGCGCCTCGTGGAGCTGATCGAGACTCACCGCGCAAGTGACCCCTTCGGCCCGGTCACCGTCGTAACCCCGTCCTACTACAGCTCCTACTACCTGAGACGGCGCCTCGGGCTGAGCGGCTACTTCAACGTCAATCTAACTCGGCTCGACGATCTGGCAAGTCTGATTTGCAGCCAGCCGATGGACGGGCCGCCGCTTAAGCGAATACAGGCTGCATCGCTCGTGCACGAGGCTGCCATGGCCGCCGCGCCAGGCGGCAAGTTTGAGGCCATCCGCTCTCACGCCTCGCTGCACGCCGCCTTGAGAAACACCTTCCGGGATATCGATGCCGTCGGTGGACTAACGCAGGAATCGCCGCCGTTGAACGGTGTGGTCCTCCAGGAGGTTTTAGACGCATACGAGAAGTATCGCGAACTGCGTAAACCCTGGATAGAGCAGATCGACGTGGCCCGCGCTGCGGTCCAAGAACTTCGCAAGCGAGACTACGACTTGGGTGAACTGGGCAAGCTGATCGTGCTGCGGATCGACGTCCCGCCCCCGCAGTTCGCGCCTCTGGAACGCATGTTGGATCGCGTCCCCAACGCCACGATACTCGTAGCGCTAACCGGCAACCGGGCGGTGGACGGCCTGATAGCCAAAGACGGAGGCGCCCTCTTTCCCACCGCGTCGTCTGACAACGCCAAGACAAAGCTCGTCAGCGCGCCGAACCGCGTTGAAGAGGTCCGGTACGTCGTACGCGACATCGTCCGGAGGGCTAAGACGGACGGGACGCCATTCGGCAGGATGGCCGTCCTCTTCTCGGATAGGTCATACGGAGAACGCGTAGAAGAGGCGCTCCGGATGAGCAGGGTTCCCGTTTCTGGGCCGGACCAATCGCCCATCGGCCGCTCGCCTGAGGGGCGGTTTGTAAGCGGCATAGTTCGCCTATTCGAGGCGCATCATGACGGCGGATGGTCCAGGCAGGACTTCACAAGCTGGATCACGTCGTCGCCCGTGGTGGATCCCCACACAAGCCAGGGTGTGCCGGCGTCGCGCTGGAACGTCATCTGTAGGAATGCAGAGGTGACGGCCGGGCTGGACGGCTTCAGAACATGCCTGACGCGCTACCAGAAACAGCAACGGCGCATGGCTGACTGGCGTGAAGAGTCCGATGAATACTCCGATACGCACGTGGCGGCGTTGCGGTCGCAGGCCGGCCACACCGGCCGCCTACTCAAGTTCATAGAAGAGCTGGCCGATCAATCTCCGCCCCCCAAAGCGAAATCCTATGCGGTTTTCGCCAAATGGCTTCGCAGGCTGTGCGAAGGGTACATGCGGCCCGAAGAAGAGGGGGTCGAGTCCCAGGATAGGAAGCGCATATACGACCTGCTGCGTGAAGTCGAAGCGGTGCAGACGACTCAGGATGTCGCCGTGGACTTTCGGAGATTCGCCGGTGTCATCCAAGGCGAACTGTCGCGCCCGCGGGGCAGTGGCAGACCGCTCGGCACAGGTGTCTTCACCGGCCAACTTGGTTTCGCCGTCGGCTGCCAGTTCGACGTGGTCTACGTTCTGGGCATGTCGGAAGGGGCATACCCGTCTTCACCGTCAGCCGACCCTCTCCTGGGCGACGAGGCGCGGCGAAGACTAGACCCATCGGGCGAACTGCTGCCGGACACCGCCACCAAGACGGCGCGAGACCACAGGACATACCTTGCGGCGCTGATGACGGCGCCCGTCCGCTACCTGCTCTGGCCGCGGGCCGGCGCGGGAGACCGCCGGGAAGTCGGGCCGGCCCGCTGGCTGATCGACGAGGCCAGGAAGATTACCCGCAAACCCCTCTTGCAGGGCAGTAACCTGCTGCAGCCCGAGTTGAACCCGCATATCGTGATTCTGCGCTCTACAGGCTATGGGGAGCAGGAGATAGACCATTCCGCCGACCCCCATGAATACCGGCTTAGAACAGCCGCTGCACACAGGGCATCGGCCAGGCCGCGCGAAGAACTCTTTCTCCTCAGTGAACCTTCATCTGCCCTAAACCGCGGGCTGGCCTTGGAGGACGCAAGGGCGTCGCATCAGTGGACGAAGTACGACGGCAATCTGAGGGGCGCATCGCCTCCCGGCCTAGAGTCCAAGAACGCCTCGCCAACTGGGCTGGCATCCTGGGCCGACTGCCCCTACAGCTACTTCCTGACTCGCGTCCTGCGCGTGGAAGAGACCGTGAGGCCGGAGGACCGGCTCAACATAGACCCGCTGCAAAGTGGGAACCTCGTGCACGATGTTCTGGAGCGCTTCGTAAAGGAACGGAAAGACGGGGAGGACGGCGGCCTTCCGGAACGTAAGCGGCTGCTCAGGCAAGTGGCCGAGGGCGTCTTCAATGATTTCGAACGTGATGAGCTGACCGCTCATCTCGGCCTCTGGTCTGTCCGGCGCGAGACGCTGCTAAGGGCGTTAATGTCCTGGCTTCCCGCGGCGGAACGGGCCCTGGATGGCCTGAACGTCAAGCCACAGAGAGCCGAGATGCAGTTCGGAGAAGACGGCTCGGACGCGCCGCCTGTGAAGGTCCCGATATCGGGAGGCAGGGAGGTGAGCTTCAGGGGCAGAATCGACCTCGTCGCAGTATCCGGCGACGGCTCCCGCGTCGCCGTTTTCGACTACAAGACCGGCAGTGGCAGTAGCTATAGCCCCACCGGCCTCAGCAGCGACCCGACGGAAAGGGGCAGGAAGTTGCAGCTGCCCATATACGCACTGGCCGCCGCACAATCGGCCGTACCGGGGAGCGGCCGGCTGGAGGTAATGGCCGCCTACTGGTTCGTAATGTCGGGCGGTTCCGGTAAATGGATACCGGACCCCAACGGCTTCGACCTGGAAAATTCCAAAGTGCGGCTGGAAGAGGTCGTAACCATCATGGCGGACGGCATCTCGGAAGGGCTCTTCCCTCCGGCGCCGCGCGGTTCGGGCGCAAGTAGCGGTGGCTGGGGCGGCTTCGAGAACTGCCGGTATTGCCCATACGACGCCGTCTGCCCTTCCGGCCGTAGAGAAATATGGGATCGCAAGAAGCACGCGCCTAGCCTCAAGCCGTATGTGGAACTACAGGCATGACCACCAAGGACGAAAGCGCCAGAACTCGCATTCGCGAGAGCCTCGACGAGAGCCTGTTCGTCGAGGCGGGGGCAGGCACCGGCAAGACGCGGCTGCTGGTGAACCGCATCGTAAATCTGATCGCGAAAGACAAGGCGCGAATAGATGAGATTGCGGCAATCACCTTTACGGAAGACGCCGCCTCCGAACTGAAGGAGCGGGTACGCGGCCAACTTGAAGGGATGCTCGGCGGCAGCTTGGAACCGGGACAAGAGGCACGATTGCGAGCCGCCCTGGAGGGTCTTGAATACGCCGCAATCCAGACGATTCACGGATTCGCCAGGTCGCTGCTCGCCGAAAAGCCGCTGGAGGCCGGTCTGCCTCCCTTGTTTGAGACGTTGGACGCCGCACAGGCCAAAATCCGCTCCGACGAACGATGGGACGAATGGATTCGCAGCGCGCTCGATAGACCGGAGTTCCTCGAGCTATGGCGCAGGGCGACGGGGCTAGATCCAAAGATCAACCTATGGAATCTACGTAAAACTGCGGACGGTATGCGCGGCAAGTACCACCTGCTGCAAGGCTCCTTCACCGAATGTCCGCCCCAGGGCCAGCCTTCCGGCGACTCGCCGCTTCTCCGTGCAGCCGACACACTGCTCGCCAAAGAAGCGACCTGGCGCAAAATCGTCCACGGTTGCAACGACACCGCCGACAAGATGTACCAGCGCATGACCGGGGACGTCTTTCCCTTTATAGAGGAACTCAGGCAGGCGGATGGCAGCCCTGAAGAGGTGGAGTGGGTCCTAGCCGGTGCGCCGAATTTCTCAACCGGCCGCTTAGGCAGGCAGGCCGGCTGGCCGAAAGGCGCGCTTGCGACGCTCCGGGAAGAACTGGGGGCGGCATTTGCAGAAATCCAAGCGCTTCTCACTTCAGCGCGTACCGCCTTGGTGACGCAGCTGTCAGCCGAACTGGAGCGTATGGCGCTGGATGACGTCGATTCACGACGGAGCGAGGCGGTCGCGGAGTTCGACGACCTGCTGGTGTGGGCGCGAGACCTGCTCCGCGACCATGCGGGAGTCCGCCGTCACTTCCAGCGCAGATACAGGTGGCTGCTGGTAGACGAATTCCAGGATACCGACCCCCTACAGATCGAAATCGTGAAACTGCTGACCTGCCGCGGCCCTGACGACCGGCCCGGCCCCGGCACAATCTTTATAGTCGGCGACCCCAAGCAGTCCATCTACGGATTCCGGCGCGCCGACCTGAGAGCGTATTTGCGCTTCAAGCAGTGGTTTCAAACGATGGCCGGCCCCGAACCGCTTGGGTTGACGGCCAACTTCCGGTCTCATCCGAAGATCATCGCGTGGCTCAACCAGGTCTTGGGGAAGGTGGTTGAATGCGGCAACCGGTTTCAGGCCGACTGGAAAGGCCTCGAAGCGTCGTTGGTGGAATCCGATTGGCCGGAGGGAGCCGGCGGCCACCGCGTACTTGTTCTCGGCGGCCAAGCGACGGACGACAGCGATATCGAGACCCTGCGCGTGGAGGAGGCGGAAACAGTCGCCAAGCTGGCCTTGGAATTCGGCGCCGGTCGATACCTGATCCGCGAAGACAAATGCAAAATACGGCGCTCGGAGTTCCGAGACTTGACCATTCTGCGCCGTAGCCGCACCGGATATCAGATCCTAGAGCGCGCACTCACCGCCGCAGGAGTCCCCTACATAGTGCAAGGCGACTCCGCCGTATTTGCCACGCAGGAATTCCGAGACCTCACCAACTGCCTGACGGCGATAAACGACCCGACAGACCAGGTGGCGGTGGTCGGCGCCCTGCGCTCTCCGGCCTTTGGATGCAGCGACGTTGAGCTTTGGAAGTGGGCTAAGGACGGCGGAACATTTGCATACACGGAAGACATTTCCCTTACGCCGGCCAACGGATCGGTCGCAGAATCCTTGCTCCAACTTCGCAAGTACCACCGCATGAGGGACACGGCCTCAGTTCCTGAACTGGTGGAGAGGTTCGTCCGGTGCAGACAACTGCGCGAGATAGCGGAGTTGACACCCCGGTCACCGGAAAAACTGCGGCGCATCGACCTGTTCATCGAGCTAGCCCGGTCGTTTCAGGAACCCGGAGGCGTCTCGCCGGGCGAGTTCGTCGAGTGGCTGACCCGGCAGAGAGAAGAACAGGAGACGATGATCGAAGCGGCGCCGTCCGCAGTGGATGAAAACGCGGTGAGAATGATGACCGTCCACGCCGCCAAGGGCCTCGAATTTCCCGCAGTGGTACTCGCAGGGCTGGGAGGCGGTAGCGGCAACCGCACCGAGAACGTCATATTCGATTCCGACCCCGAGGCCGCAGTCAAGCTGGCCGTCAAAGCCGGCGACTCTATGACAGGCGGCTTCGACGAGATGCGGGAGACCGAGAAACTGTCGGATGAAGCAGAGGAAGACCGGCTGTTGTACGTCGCCGCCACGCGGGCCCGCGACTACCTGTTCCCATGCCTATATCGCAAAAGGAACGACCGCAAGTCACACGCCGCCGTAATCAGCGGCCACTTGGAAAGCGCCATGGGACTATGGGAACAGTACCAACCTCAGGGCGCGCCCCCACGCCCCGCTGAAAAGCCGACGCCAACCATCCCGGCAAAAACACAGGAGGACATGGACAAGTGGAACGAGGAGAGAAAAGTCGTACTGGCAGCCGCGGCGCGTACCTCCTCCGTCATCGCAACGGCCCTCAAGGAGCCGGGCCGGCCTGATCCGCCTCCAAAGGAAAGACCGGAAGAAGACGACTCCGGTATACAGGCCCGGGGCCGCGCCGCCACGGACGTGGGCCGCGCCGTGCACGCCGCGCTACAAGACATCGGGCCGGCCGGAAGCCCAGATTGCGCCGAAGTGTGCAAAAGGCAGGCCGACGCGCATGGCTTGACCGGCAGGCATCATGAGGAGGTGACCGCGCTGGTCGAGGCCACGCTAAAGACCGGCGCCGTGAGAGAGGCGGCTCGTTCAGCCCGGTACTGGCGTGAAGCGCATGTCGCCGCCCCGCTCGACGCCGGCGGAACGCTAGAGGGCATCATCGACCTGGTATTCGAAACCGGCACAGGCGAACTGGTAATCGCCGATTACAAGACCGACCGGACGCGCGGCAGGTCACTGGAGGAGATGGCCGCCCCCTACGTGGCCCAGCTGGGCGCTTACGCAGCCGCGGTCGAAAAGACCACCCCGGCCCGCGTCTCAAGAGCCGTGCTCGTCTTCTCCCGGCCAGCCTTAGACGGCCAACCCGCCGAGTACGAGATACCTGATCTGGAACAGGCTAAGAAGCAGGCCCTCGACTTGGCTGAGGAGCATCTCGCCCCGGCATAGGCGCCAACCTTCATTCATTGGGGACGCGCCTTCTCTTTCCTACTGATACGATTCCCAGCGCGTCATCAACCAGATCTGAGAGGAAGCGAACATCGTCATGGCTCTGCTAAGCGGCAAGAAGGCTCTCGTCACCGGCGCCCGCAAGGGCATCGGGCGCGGCGTCGCCATACGGCTGGCCGCAGAGGGCGCCGACGTTGGCGTGAACGACATAGTGGATGACGACGTGACCCAAGAGGCCGCAAGGCTGGCACGCGAGCATGGTAGCAAGGCGACGGTACACGTCGGAGACGTCAGCAACCTGAGCGGGATCAACGGCGTCATCGACGGCTTCCTGTCGGAGCACGGCGTCATCGACATCCTCGTAAACAACGCAATCTTCCCAGGCCAGTCCGTGCCGCTGTTCGACACCGACGAGGCCTACTGGGACAGCATGATGGACCTCTCCCTCAAGGGCTATTTCTTCGCCGCCCAGCGCGCTGCGCGGGAGATGGTCGAGCAGGGAACCGGCGGAAGCATCGTCTGCCTGTCGAGCGTCCACGCCTTCCGCGCCTTCCGCAACTGGACGGCCTACGGAATCGCAAAGGCCGGTCTCCGCCGCATGGTCAAAGGACTGGCCGTCGATCTCACCGGCACGGGAATCAACGCCAACTGCATCGCTCCCGGCTACATCGACAACAGCCTGCCTCAGGCCGGACTGGAACCTCAACCGGACGACCTGTCCGGAAGGCCGGGACAGGCCGAACGCATCCCGGCCCAGCGGGGCGGCGTGCCCAGCGACATCGCAGGCGCCGTGGTATTCCTGTGCTCAGAGATGGGAAACTACGTCAACGGAGAAACGCTGCTGGTGGACGGCGGTATGATCGCATCCGGCGGCATCCTCGAATAGACCTGGCCGTAGACATAAGCACAGCTTCCACAGGAGGAAGAACTTGGGACTTCTGGACGGCAAGAAAGCCCTGATAACCGGCTCCCGCAGGGGCATCGGCGCAGGCATCGCCCTGGCCTTCGCCGAGCAGGGCGCAGACGTGGGCATAAACGACATTGAACGGGACGCCGAGGCCGACCGCACCATCGCATCCATCGAGCAGCTGGGCCGCAAGGCGACTTGGCACCTCGCAGACATTGGCGAGACTGCCGACCGGCAACGCCTGTTCGACGAGTTCGTGGCGCAGCACGGCAGGATAGACGTACTCGTCAACAACGCCGTGGCAGGCGGAAGCGCCCCGTTCCTCGAAATCACCGAGGAAATCTGGCACGGCCTCGTGGAGCACGCGCTCAAGGGATACGTCTTCTGCTCGCAGCGAGCGGCCAAGGAGATGGCCGCACAGGGCAGCGGCGGCAGCATCATCTCGATTAGCAGCGTGCACAGCCTGCGGGCGTGGCCGGAAGACACGGTGTACGGCATCGTGAAGGCTGGCCTGAACCGCATGGTCCTCAGCATGTCGGTCGACCTCGCCGGTACCGGCATCCGCTCCAACTGCATAGCCCCCGGCTACATCGACTCCCGCGTGCTAACCCCTGAAGAAGAGCCGAACCGCGGCAAGCACGCAGAACACGCCCTACCGCAAATACCGGCCCGGCGGGGCGGCCTGCCAAGTGACATCGCAGGCGCCGCAGTGTTCCTGGCATCCGACCTGAGCGACTACGTAACCGGCCAGACCATCACCGTAGACGGCGGCCTGTTAACAGGAGGAACCCCGGACTAGGGATCGGGGCCGCATAGGCGGAACGTACGGGCGCGGGCCGGACTGTCAAAATGCTCGGGCAATTGGTGAGACTGTGCTAACGTGGCGCCTATGGGAGGATATTTGCTCAATCCGCCTGAGGCTACGGGATGCTGATTCAAGAACACGTTCAGACCGCCAGGGAGTTCCTTGAGGCTGCGGACCGCGAGTTCTCGGCCGGGGACGCCCTGCAGGGATCTGAGAAGATTTGGGGCGCAGCCTCGCACGCCGTGATCTCCGCGGCCCAACAGCGCGGCTGGCCTTATGGAGACCACCGAGCGCTTAAGGTGGCAGTGAGACGTCTGGCCGAAGCGTACGGCGAGCCTTCTCTGCGCGCGGAGTTCTCAGTGGCGGAAAAGTTCCACGCCAACTTCTACCACGGCTTCATGCAGGACTATGAACTCGCTGAAGACAAAGTGGAAGTACGTGATTTCGTGGAACGGGTACTGAGGTTGACTGGATAGGTTCTAGGGAGGCTTTGCAGCTTCCTGCAAGTAGATATCCGCGACCGTGCGGTGAGTGAAACTGATCAGGACTTACCTTCGGACTTACTCCCCGGCGGTCTCTTTGAGACTGAGACTTTGGGAGGAACTGCCTTCGGAGGACCTCCGAGCTTTTCACCACCCTGCTGCTTGGACGGCCACACCTTCGGGGCCATCCTGGCTCTTCGGCCAAGGTTCTTGTTGGAACCGGACGGCATAACCGCCTCCTTTGATAAGTGCCGACTAAATCAACCACCGGAGAGTATGTCATGTACTGTAGCGGCGTACCAACCTCAGCAGTTTGAGTGTTTGGTGAAAATTCAGAATTATAGAAATAAGTGTATACCATAACGGAATCAACGTCGTTAGCAACAATAAACTCCTGCATCTCCTGATGCGATTCACCCGGTTCTACTATTAGCATATTCTCATCCCAAGTACACGGTATTTCATCTAGAGTTGCTCATTGAATTTCTTCGTATTCCTTCTCTACAAATACTTGTTTATGCAAGGTTACTATATCCTCGCCACTATTCGGAGCAATTTGCTGTAAAAGAAATAAGCCTTTACGAATCTCGATATGCACTTTAGAGCTATTACGCATTACAGCAGTCACTGCGATGTGCACGAAATTGTCGCCAATGGATCTGTGCGAAATCTCATGCGAAATAGTCATGTGAGGCTCGAAATCTCTGAATATCTGCAACTTGTAAAGTGCAAATATACCGCCTGATATTATTGATAAGCCGGTAATAACTGAGAGTACTATAACGGAAGATTCACTGCTCCGTCGATCCTGTTCAACACATATGCACCAATGCCTAATAGTGAAAAAACTGTTACCGCAACCACGATGACTCGCAACATCTGTTCCTGCTTCCGAAAAGTTCTTTTCAAGTTCTGCACCTTACCCACCCCCCAGCAAACTCCCCACCGCATCCTCCACCGCCTGCCCTTCCGCCGACCCGCGCAGCAACTTGCGGAGTTCCCGGCGGGCGATGGTGACCGTCACACGGTCCCGTTCCTCACGCAATTTCTCCAACTGCTCCGCCGAGCCTTTTGCCGCCGCCTCTCCTGCGGCGGCGATGGATTCGTGCAATCCATCGGCTGGATCGAACTCCGGGATCGGAAGTCTCCAGAGGTGTCCCTGCAGATCGCGCGCACCCCATTGACCTTTAGACATAAGGGGAGCGACATCGGCATACAAAGCGTCACTATTGATGATAGCGCTAATGTAGTTAGCTTCTTCTATGCCCCTGCAAGCAATCCAGAAAAGCTTGGATTCAATCAAAACTTTATCGTCAGAGACTACCGCCGCGGTCGGTATACCGGCAGCAGTATACACAACTCTTACCGGCCTATCGCCGGGATTGTGTTGCCATTCCAACTGGGCCGTCAGTTTGCCGTAGTAGTCGAGTTGTCCCGATAGACTTAGCCTGTTTGCCGCCGCCTTGTTCCTCTCCCACAGTTCGCAAATAGTCTGCCAGCGTTGCCGCATACGCCACTCTAGGTTCACCAACTTGATTCCGCCTGGAACGTCCCGGTCCAACGGCAGTTCGCGCGAACCGCTTCTTACCGGAAGGGCAGCCTTCAGAGGAGCAAGAGTGGCGTATGGAACCACCGTCTCGCCAAGATGAACGTCGAAAACGTGCCGATCCTCTAGAGTCTGGCCGGTTAGTGCGGTCAGGTCGAGGTCTCTCCAGGGAGCCTTGTCCTGAGAGCCTCGTCTCGGATTCACGGTGATTGTTTGACGGGCCTGGATGATGGCGGGGTTCTCGGTCTCTTCTACGAAGAAGAGGCATCGCGGAACTATGGTTGCGCCCTGCCTGCTGTGCCGGGCGTATGCCGAGATCGTGCCCTGCCCGGTATCGGTGATGGCCGCTTTCACCCGGTTGTTCTCGTACGGCGCTCCCGCTGCACCCGACCATCTTTCGACCTCATCGACCAGGGGTCGGCCCGGATCGACCAGTCCGACACGCTTGGCAAAGACGACCGATGCCGGGATGGGAAAGAAGTCGTTCGGTTCCAGCCCTTCCAGGTCCCAGGCGGTCTTGTAGGTGAAGTCGGCAGCCAGGACGATGTCATCGCGGACGGTCTTCCACTTGCCGGTGCGCCACCTCGAGTACTGGCCGGTCTGCAGGGCGCTGTGGGGCATCACCATGCCGATTACGCCGCCATGCTTGAGGTAAAGGTCTACGCTGCGCGTGAAGAACAGGCCCGCCACGTCCTGGTGAGTGGCGTACCTGCCCCCGGCCCAGATGCCGTAGGTGCGCTGGCTCAGGCTGCGCAGCTCATCGCGCAGCGTGCTGACGGTCTGGTTGTAGTTGATCCATGGCGGATTGCCGATGACCACGTCCACATTTTGGCGGGACAACGCAACGGGGCGCACCATGTTGCGCGTGTAGTAGGCCCAGATATGGTCGAGCCCTTCGTCGTGCAGCCGCTTCAGCTTGCCGATGGTCTCCTTCAGGGTGTGGCGTTCGCCGTCATCGGATACCGATATCTTGCTGTCCTCCAACGCAAAGTAGGGATCATCACCCCTTTCAATCGCTGCCGAGACGTTATTCATGAAGGAGTCGAAGTCCGCCGGACGGTCGACAAGGCTCATGGGGAACACCAGCTCGATGTTGCCGTTGCCCTCGACCTGGATAGTGACCTCATGCTCGGCGAACATGTCGCCGGTGCGTAGGCGCAGTTGCAGGGCGTCGCCGAGATAGACGGGAATCGTTATCGATGAGGCCCCCTCGGCGTCGGCTATCACTCGCCGCGCGGCCAGCACCCAGGCGGTGCGCGCAAGGTGAACGGCCACGGGGTGTATATCGACGCCGATGACGGACACCAGGAGCCTGTTGAGCGTCTCGCGAGCGTGCAGGCCCTTCTTGTCGGCGGCGGCGATGAAATGCTCCACCGCCCTGGTCACGAAGGCGCCGGAGCCGCAGGCGGGGTCCAACACTTTCTGCTCCAATGGTTCTGCGACCAGCTCTTCCACCATGATCCCGGCCAGCCATGCGGGGGTGTAGTACTCGCCGAGTTGACGGCGCTCACTGGGCGGGATGACCGTCTCGTACAGAATGGCGGCTATGTCGGAAGGCGCCTCATCCCAGTCGAAACGCGCCACCCGTCCGGCGAGCGTCTTTAGCAGGGACGCGCCGTCCGTCTCCGCGGGCCATGCGAAGAAGTCCGACTCCACCACGCCCTGCAGGCCGGTTACGCTGTGAAACCTATTTCCCCTCAGCAGGTCGACTGGGTCGTTCTCCGCCAGTTCCTTGATGTCGATGCCAAAGGAAGCCTGCACCACCATGCCGATCACGGCGCTCAGGTAGGTGTGACGGACGAAGAGGTCGTCCATCTGCGCCGGCGAGCGGGCGATCTCGCCGAGCGCAGTTCGCAGAAGATCGTGCCAGAGCCGCCGCTTGACCGTGACCGTTGGATGGTCTGCCGCGGCTGAGTAGAGGGACTTAAGTAGGGTGACCTCCTGCTGGTAGAGTGCGCTGACGGGGCCCAGCCGTTTCTCGATTTCTTGGCGGGTCGCCGGGATGTTTTCGAGCGCGAACAGGGCGCTGTCCCTGAGCCACTCGTACAGCAGAGGCCAGCGGCCGGGGTCGTCCAGCGTGAAGGCGTACGGCCTGACGTTTCGGACCGGCCCTGCGCCGGGCCAGCGCAGCAGCCAATGCTTGCCGTCCGTCAAGACGCCCCGGCGGGCGCTCCTGCCAGCCTTGGCAGATTCGTCAAGGTAGCCGTCCAGCTGTTCGACGTACTCCGGGTTGGGTATGAAGCCGGATTGAGTGCCTATACGCCGCTTGAATTCGATGAACGTATCGAGCGCCGTCAGGTCGACCGCGTGGCGCGACCCCTCGGAAGGCGGGTTCTCTTCACGCACTTCGGCCGCATTCACCAGTCCGGTCTGGACCAGGAAATCTCGTACCGCGCTGGTGATCTCGGCTTCCGAGGCGTAGTCGTTGTGACGCCGCAGGATTTCCGCCGCGGCCTTCTCAAGATTGGGGTCGTTGTAATCGACTTGGGGCGCCATTGCCCTATTGTCTATCACCTCAAGGCCGTGAGAAAGAAGCGGCTGTCAGTGAACGCTGCGGAGCGTCTCGCGTGTTTGACTTCAAGGTACTGAACGCGCGTAGGCGGCTCGGCTCTTGCCGTCCGGCCTGAGCGATTAGGCAACGGGCGGACCATGACCGCAGACGGCGGCCCAAACGCCCGCGCCCGCCATTGTCGAACAGGTGCGCGGCATAAAAACGCGGCTAGGGCCGCGGACGCGTTCGCCAAGCGATATGCCAGATCGCGAGGCGTCTCCTTGTCGTCGCTAATCGAGCAGTCTCTCAGGCAGGCTGCCGGAGTGAGCGCGCCCACTTTCAGTGCACGCTGGCGAGGCAAGTTCAAGGCGGCGGAGCGCAAAGACGACCCGCGCTACAACGCGCTGGCAAGGAAGTATCTCCACTAATACTCCTCGATACCGACGTGCTGATCGACGTCGCCCTGGACAGGCATCCGCACTCCGGCCCAGCCTCGGAGCTTTTGGGCCGGATCGAGCTGGGGGCCGAGAGCGCATCTATCGCCTGGCATTCGGTATCGAACTTCTACCACGTCGTCGCTTCGTCGCGCGGAGGGGTCGGCGCCCGCGACTTCATAGTAGAACTGACCCGTTTCGTGGAAATTGCGACTACCGGTACGGAAGCGGTCCGCTATGCGGCGGAGCTGCCAATGCCGGACTTCGAGGACGCCATGCAGATTGCTGCAGCCCGCGCCTGCGGCGCCCGGTACATCGTCACGAGAAATGCAAAGGACTACGAACGCTCGCCGGCGCCTGCAATAGGACCGAGCGAGGCGCTCAGCGGTCTGTTCTAGCACACCTTCACAGGCGCCCAAGCTTCCGGCGGTGACGTAGGCGACTACCTTGGCAGGAATGGCGACGGTGCGCCGCGTATGCCGAGGTCGAGCCGCTCGATGCTGTGCCGGCCAACGACCGTGACGTAGAGCGACTCGCCGCTCCAGCACAGATTGGTCACGTTCGTTCCGCCCATCCGGTAGCTCGCAAGCAGAGCCCCCTCATCCACGTCCAGCACGTCAACCGTGCCATTCGAAAAGCGCGCCACCCACAGGCGGTTGCGCTCGTCGAAGGCGATGCCGTCGACGGTGGGCGTGCCAAAGTCGAAGGCGACGTGCTTGTTCGACGCCTCGCCATCCTTGAGGTCATAGCCGTAGATGGCATTGTCACGGGAGACTGCTAGGTAGAGCCGGCCGCCGTCCGGGTGCACCGCTACGCCGTTTGGGAAGTCGAGGCCCTCGTCCAGCAACGCCGCCTCGCCGGGGGAGCCGTCAGCGGCTATGTCGACGCGGTACAGTTCGCCCCGTATCCCATCCTCCATTGGCCCGGGATCCGAGAAGTAGACGTTCCCGTGGTCGTCGAGGCACAGGTCGTTGGGCCCTTTGAACGGCCGGCCGCGGTAGTTATCCGACAGGGTCTCTATCCTGCGCGTGCGGGTATCGATGCGGATTATGCGCCTGCCCCCGTTGTCGGTGACGATGACGCATCCCTTTCCGTCGTACTTGATGCCGCCTGCCGAGCCGCCCGTGTGCACCCAAACGCTGACCGTCCCGTCCGGCGTCATCCGGCCTATCGTGCCTTGCTCTACGTAGTTGACGAAGTAGAGGTTGCCCTTGTCGTCGATGCCCGGCCCTTCCGGAAACGTAATGTTGCCGATGATCGGCAGGGGAGTAACCTCGCCGGGATCCGGCAAGTCGCTGTGGTCTCGCATAGGTGGATCTCCTACCGCCCTGTCACGGTAACTTAGCCGCGCGAACTCTATACCAATTTGACGCTGCGCCGGACGCGGGACTCCTCAGCGTTAGGGACGCTGCTGCGGCCGGTAGAAAGTCAACTCGGGAATTCGCTCAAATCTCCCGTCCAAGGTGTATAGAGGCATCGAGTGCCGGATGGCGGCGGCGGCGATGATGACGTCCATGTTTGGAAGCATTTCGCCTGACCGCCTCAGCCGGCTGCTGATCATTCCCGCCGTCAGCCATGCTTCTTGGTCCAGTTCCAGGCAGTCGATGGCGGGTAGCCGTTCGGCCAGGAACCGCCTGTTCTGTTCCAGCCTGGCCCCCTGGATCAGTTCCATGATGACCGGGCCGGCAATGCGGGCCTCGCCTCTTATCAGCAGCGCGGCGAGTTCTCCCGCTTCCTCGGAGTTGGGTTGGCGCTGCGCCCTGATGAATACGGACGAGTCGACCAGTACCATCAGTCAGCGCTCTGCGCCAGCGAGTCCAAGAGGTCTTGGCGCTCTTGATCGAGGCGCAGGTCGTCTT
The DNA here is from genome assembly GCA_963663555.2 of Dehalococcoidia bacterium. GTDB lineage: Bacteria > Chloroflexota > Dehalococcoidia > Lucifugimonadales > Lucifugimonadaceae. The sequence goes on along the minus strand of CAXXNJ010000006.1, from coordinate 284,877 downwards.
GGCTGTAGTCGTCGATGACGAACTCGCCCCACGAGTCAATGAGCTCTTGGACGCGCTTGCGGCGCATGAACTCCTCCAGGGCCTCGTTGACGGCCCTGCTCTTCGTCTTCTCTCCGGTGGCGCTGACCACAGAGTTGAGTAGTTTTTCGTCAATGTCGAGGGTGGTACGCATATGTCACCGCATCTCGTTATGCGTCAATTCTCCGCTACTCCGCCCGTTCGGGCAGCCACCCCCAGGGCCGCGGGCCGAAGTCCGGCGTGAACGCCTTGCCTGCGCGCACGGCAAGCCGGGGCGCCAGGGCCGCGTGCCGCGCTTGAAGGACGCCGCCGTAGTTATCGCGGTACACCCAGTCGCCGTCAACAACGTCGAGGACCGACAGGTCGGCCTCCCTGCCGGGGACTATCGCGCCCAGTTGGCCGGACATGCCGAGGGCGCTTGCCGGTGCGGCCGTAGTGCGTAGTACCACATCTTCCAGGGAGAGGCCGAGCGCCATGAACTTGTTCATGCACTCCGTCAGGCTGTGAATCGGCCACTGCCGGCCTGGCGCGGTGAGGTCCGAACTGATCGTGTCCGGCACGAAGTCCTGGTTCAACACCGCCCTTGCGCTATCGAAGGTGAAGTTGCGTATGCCGAGACCGACGTCGAAGAGGATACCGCGCTCGCGCGCCCGTCTGGCCGCCGGGTAAAGAGTTCCATGCTCATCCAGCAGCGCGCCGGGCTGCCTGCTTGTGGCGTGGGTAATGATGTCGCCGGCCTCCAGCACGTCGCCCAGCAGCACGGGCAGCAGCTCACGGGCAACCTTGTCGTTGGTGATGTAGTCGCCGACGTGGACCATGAGGGGCACTCCGCCTCCCTTGGCGATCCGCTTGGCCAGCCGCGGCAGCTCCGCTCCGAGGACGCTGATTGCAGGGCCAACCATCCTCACCTTGACGCCCCGCACAAGTCCGTCGCTGCGACGTATCGCCTCGATACCGGCATCGACGTCGATGTCCTCGCGCCCCCTTATCTCCGGCGCGTTGAAGATACCGAGCGTGCTCGCGTGCATGAAGGAGACGATGCGCGTGGCGCTGTGCGGCACGACGTAGCGCGCAAAGCCACCGAGGTTGTAAGCGCCCACCGAGCCTGCGTCCACAACCGTGGTCACCCCGCTGTACACGCCCGACACGTCTGCTTCTAGGTACAGGTCATCCTCGCCGATCTTGCGCAGGGCTCCGGCGACGTGGGTATGCAGGTCGATCAGGCCGGGCACGACCAGCGCGCCGTCCACGTCGATCACCCTGCGGGCCCGGCGCCTGTCGATACCCGGCGCGATCTCTACGATGACGCCGCCGTCTATCGCAACGTCCATCTTGGAGTCAATCTGCCGGCCGGGGTCAAAGACCCTGCCGGAGGCGATTAGAAGGTCGAACTGCTTGGGCGGATTCAAGTGGACTCTCCTCCGTTAAGGTCTGGGCGGCCCCTGCCAAGTGCATTGTCCCGCACGAAACGGAATCCCGCGGCGGCGGCAAGGTGCGCCGGCCGGGCAGGACGCTCCCCGATACCGGTAGAGGGTATATATTCGGGCCGGGCCAGGCGCAAGAATGACCACGAACCTTGACAACTCGAGCGACTACCTCGCAGCCGTTCAGGAGCTGGCGCCTTGCGAGCCCGCCCGGGAATCTATTTTGATAACAAGGAAGAAGGCTAGGATGGAAGATTGCCCCCGACCGCCACCAACCCACCGACTCCCACACTATCGAAATACGCTGGTGGGCCTAATTTGACGGTAGGCAGAACCATCTTCGAGATGAGGATGGGCCTGTGACCTTCAGGAAGGCCACTCGGGGTCCTTCAGAGTTACGTGGCGGGCCAAACGACGTCCCATATTCACCGTGGTACCGAGTGTAGCGACGCCGGCCTCCTTCAAGATGTCTGTGATGTTTTCTCTATGTAGGAGGTCGGCATACTTCATGCCGAACAGCATCAGGTAGGTCGTCTTCTCTCCAGATGGAGCGCTATTGGCTAGTCGCCGCAGCTCCTGAGCCAACTCTTCGTCACTCTTGGACATAGTGCTTCACCCCTAATCCTAGCGTCCCTTTGAATTCGGCCTCAATGCTCTTTGGTCGAAATCCAAAGCCATTGCAATCATATCATATAGTTGCGATAATCGAATACGCGATTCAATCCCCTATTTTTGATGATCGTCGGGGATGTGAACTACGGAGGAGAGGCCAATGGCCAGGACAGCGAGGTTCGACGGCGGCGCCTTCTTCGCAGCTTTGGACGCAGAGAGGCAGGCCCGCCATTGCACCTGGAAACAGGTGGCGGAGGAGTGCGGTATCAGCGCATCCACCTTGAGCCGCATGTCTCAAGGCAAACATCCTGACGCGAACGGCCTCGCAGCGTTGGCGGCTTGGTCGGGGCTGGACTTGGACAGGTTCGTCAGGAGCGCCGCCGCCAAAGAGGAGCCAGAGCCTCTGGCCGTCATATCTTCCTGCCTCCACTCGGACCCGCGCCTCAATGAAGAAGCGGCCGTAGCCCTTGATCAGATGGTGAAAGCAGCTTACAGGAGCATGACCAGCCAGTGACTACCCTCAACATCAGCAGCTTCATTTGGGGCATCGCGGACGACGTGCTGCGTGATGTATACGTCCGGGGCAAGTACCGTGACGTCATCCTGCCCATGACGGTAATCCGCCGTCTGGACGCGGTTCTCGAACCGACCAAGGATGAGGTGCGTGCCGCCAAGGAGCGGTTGGACGCCGTCGGCATCACTAATCAGGACCAAGCCTTGCGGCAAGCATCTGGCGAAGCCTTCTACAACACGTCGCCCTTCAGACTCCGCGACCTTACATCCCGCGGCCAGTCACAACGCTTGCGGGCCGACTTCGAGGCGTACCTCGACGGCTTCTCGCCCAACGTCCAAGAGGTGCTGGACAAGTTCAAGTTCCGCAACCAGATTCCCACGCTGGTGGAGGCGGACGCCCTGGGTTTCCTGATAGAGAAGTTCCTGGATAGCTCAATCAACCTCAGCCCCAAGCCTGTCTTGAACGGTGACGACTCAGTCCGGTTGGAGGGCCTGGACAACCACGGCATGGGCACGGTCTTCGAGGAACTCATCCGGCGCTTCAACGAGGAGAACAACGAGGAAGCCGGGGAGCACTTCACTCCAAGGGACGTGGTGCAGCTCATGGCGCGCCTGGTGTTTCTCCCTGTTGCTGATGAGGTCAGGTCCGGCACCTACCTGGTCTACGACGGCGCGTGCGGCACCGGCGGGATGCTGACCGTCGCCGAGGAGACGTTGACGCAGTTGGCTAACGAGCAGGACAAGGAAGTGTCCGTTCACCTGTATGGCCAGGAAGTGAACCCAGAGACCTACGCCATCAGCAAGGCCGACTTGATCCTGAAGGGCGAGGGCGTCGAGGCCGACAACATGCAGTTCGGCTCTACCCTCTCCGCCGACGCCTTCCCCGCCCGCGAGTTCGACTTCATGCTCTCCAATCCGCCATACGGCAAGAGCTGGAAGACCGACCTGGAGCGCATGGGCGGCAAGTCCGGCATCAAGGACCTCCGCTTCGTCGTTGAACACAGCGGCGACTCCGACTACTCCCTAATCACACGCTCCAGCGACGGCCAGATGATGTTCCTGGCCAACATGCTCAGCAAGATGAAGCGGGATACACCCTTGGGCAGCCGCATCGCCGAGGTCCACAATGGCAGCTCCCTGTTCACCGGCGACGCGGGACAGGGGGAAAGCAACATCCGTCGCTGGATCATCGAGAACGACTGGCTGGAGGCCATCGTCGCCCTCCCCCTCAACATGTTCTACAACACCGGCATCGCCACCTACGTCTGGGTGCTCAGCAACCGCAAGGCGGCGCACCGCCAAGGCAAGGTGCAGCTCATCGACGCCACGCAGTGGTTCAAGCCGCTGCGCAAGAACCTGGGTAACAAGAACTGCGAGCTTTCCGACGAGGACATCCGGCACATCTGCGACGCCTTCCTCGGCTTTGAGGAGACCGAGCAGTCGAAGATATTCCCCAACGAGCGCTTCGGCTACTGGAAGGTCACCGTTGAGCGGCCTCTGAGACTCGCGGTGGAGCTATCGCCGGGGATTCTTGAAGCCTTTCGAGACTCCTGCCGAGATGCGAAGGAAGAGATGCTGGCGAATGTGATTGCCCGAGTGGCTGCCGATCTAGGCCCCTGTCCACACCGGGACTTCAACCACTTCATGTCGGCGGTCGAGGCGGACGCCGGTGCGCACGGGGTCAAGCTGACCGCCAAGCGCAAGACGCTGCTCAGGACTTCCCTCGCCGACCGCGACGAAACCGCAGAGCCCGTGATCAAGGTGGCCCACCGGACAGGGGCGGAGGAACCCAATGCGCTGCGGGGACTATACCCCGCCACCGTCAACGGCAAATCCGCCGTCGTCGAATACGAGCCCGACACCGACCTCCGCGACACCGAGCAGGTTCCCCTCCTTGAAGAGGGCGGCATCGAGGCGTTCCTCCGCCGCGAAGTCCTCCCCTACGCGCCCGACGCATGGTACGCCCCCTCCAGCGTCAAGATCGGCTACGAGATCAGCTTCACCCGCCACTTCTACAGGCCACAGCCTTTACGCCCGCTGGAGGAGATACGGTCTGATATCCTGGCCCTGGAGCGCGAGACGGAGGGGCTGCTGGGGGAGATCGTGGGGGGACGGAGTCTATGACCCCGCGACACTTGCAGGAGTAACAATGAAATGATTACTGACCAAGACATCCAAGACCTTATCCGCCTTCCCAAAATTATCGTAGACAAGCGTCCTACAGTAGGATACAGGGAGGAAAACGGTCAACGCCGATGCGACCTAGACCTACGCACAGATGTGTCGGACGCTGCGACCTTCAAAGTGTTCATTCGCCAGAACACCAGGTTCATTGATAACTTCTCTATTGGGTTACGCTATAAAACCCGCGACAAGTCGCTCGGAACCATTACACTGGTGCGATACAACGGTCCTCACGGAGAGATCAGCCGACACCCGGACGGTCACTACGCCAAACCGCACATTCATCGCATCACCGCCGCGGAGATAGCGTCCGGAAGCACTCACCCGCAGGAGAGGCATCGAGAAATCACCGACCGATACTCCACCTACGAGCAGGCCCTGATCGTTTTCCTCAATGACATTGAGGCGTACGATCATACCGTCTATTTTCCTGGATTGCGCCAAGGGAGACTGTTCAATGGACATCGCTAGCGTAAAGGCGTCATTGGGCCGGAATCTTGCGAGAGGATTCGACGTCTACGAGCGACGCCCCGGAGACTACCAACTCATACTCCCCATGCTCCACGAAGACGGGGACATGGTGGACGTCTATCTGCAAGACAGTCCGTTAGGCGAAGGCTACGTACGCATCTGCGACTTTGGAATGGCGCTGATGCGTCTCTCCTATACGTTCGATATCAACACTCCAACTCGGGAAGACATCTTCGAGAGCATCCTTATCAACAACGGGGTTAAGAACCATGAAGGCAGCCTGTATATCGATGCTTCAATCGACGCCCTCTACGAAGGCGTCATTCAGTTCGTGGGCTGCGTTCAAAAAGTGTGCAACATGCGGTATTGGAGCAGAGAGGTCGTTCGCAGCGCGTTCTACGACGACTTGCAAAGCTACGTTACGGCTGAACTGAATCATCTTTCCCCGATTGCCGATCATGAGCCTCTCACCGACTATCCCCTCAGTGTGGATTGGGGTCTGACACACAGCGGCCGAGACCTCTACGTGTTCGGAGTGAGAGGCAACGACAAGGCCAAAAACGTGGCGATTTGTTTGTTGGAGTTCCAAAAAGCGCAACTTCCATTCATCAGTTTTGTCGTCCATGAAAATATGGCGGAATTGGGCAGAAAGGAAAGTCTCTATCTCACCAAGAACGCCGATACGCAGTATCCCGCCCTCGATGACTTCCGGGAGCGGGCAATCAAAGACTTCGACCGGTTCGTCGGAGCGCACAGATGATGAATCTCAACGAGTGGTTTACGAAATTCCGTCTCGAGAAGGTCAGGCTGAATCTGGCAGTCGTTCGAACGGACATATCTTTCGAGACGGCGGACAAAGACGCCGCATGGGAACTGTACGTCGAAATGCTGACGAGAATCGTCACTCAACCCTTGCCTTGCAACGTGGGAGACGACAAGACGGCTCTCGACAGCGTCTACTCCCTCTTCCGCGTCACCCGCGAGATTCTGCGTAGGCGTGGACGTTCGACGGTGAAGTTCAGCATGGTTGCCATTCCCGTGTTGAACCAGATCGTGCGCCCTTTCACCGCGAAGTGGCACAGGGAGAGCTTGGCCGGGGCCTTCGACGACGACGAAAAGCGCAGGGAGTTCCGCGAAGAGCTGGCAGCTTTGCAACAGGAACTGCGCAATTACAACCGCATGCTGGCGGAGATAGCCGGCGTCGAGGACCTTACCGACTTGGAACAAGTCGAAGGAGCGTAGAGATGGGAACACGCCACAACGTATTCATCAGCTACTACCACCATCAGGACCAGGAACGCAAAGAGCAATTCGTTCGTATGATGGGGGATAACATTATTGATAAGTCGGTCGACCTCGGAGACATAATCGACCACAATCTTCCAACCGAGGCGGTGCTCCAGGAAATCCGCGCGGACCACATTGCCCAGGTATCCGTGACGGTCGTGCTGATCGGCCGTTGCACGTGGCAGCGGAAGTACGTGGACTGGGAGATCGGCGCGAGCCTCAGGGACACGCCGACGAATCCCAGGTGCGGGCTGTTGGGTATCCTGCTTCCTGGCCACCCGGACTTTGAGAGGCCAAATTATTGCAGTCGGCGGATACCGCCTAGGCTGGCCGCTAACTGCAACGGGCATGAGTCCTTCGCATCAATCTATAACTGGTCAGATGATCCGGCTGAGGTACGTGGCTGGATTCACCAAGCATTCTTGAGGCGAAGGAGGCAGCCCGACCCCGACAGTAGCCACCTCCCGTTTGGTCGAAACTGGAGCGGAGACTGTTCTCGCGGCTGGCAGAGCTAGACCACCGTGCCGCCCAACCTCAAACCCTACCCCGCCTACAAACCCTCCGGCGTCGAGTGGCTCGGTGATGTGCCAGAGCATTGGATCGTTTGCGCTGTCAAGCGGAGCTATGAAATCCAGTTAGGCAAGATGCTACAGACCGCTCCACAGACCCCGAATGACAAGGCGGTGCCATATCTGAAGGCACTTCATGTCCAGTGGTTTTCAGTTCAGACAGCAGACCCTCCCACCATGTGGGCGAACCCACGGGAGGTCACGCAGTTTGGCATTCAGAAAGGCGATCTGCTCGTATGTGAAGGAGGGGAAGGCGGTCGCTCTGGAATTGTTCGGGCGGATGTCGATGATTGCATCATTCAAAACGCTTTGCACCGCATTAGACCCAAGAGCCAGGCCTTAAACCACTATCTCCAGTATGCGATGTATGTGGCAAAAGCCTACGGTTGGTTTGATGTGCTTAACGGCAAAGCGACCATTGCGCACTTCACCAAGGACAAGCTGGCGGCTTTCCCGATCCCCCTCCCTCCCCTTCCCGAACAGCGCGCCATCGTCCGCTACCTCGACTACATGGACGAGCGCATCCGCCGGTACGTCACCGCCAAGGAGAAGCTCGTCGCGCTACTGGAGGAGGAGCGGCAGGCCGTCGTCAACCATGCCGTCACCCGCGGGCTCGACCCCAATATCCCCCTCAAGCCCTCCGGCGTCGAGTGGCTCGGAGACGTGCCGGAGCATTGGGAGGTATGTCGGCTGAAATCTATGGCTCGCATTCGGTACGGGCTGGGACAGCCTCCGCCAGAATCACCGGACGGGCTTCCGTTAATCAGGGCCACGAACATAGCACGCGGCATCATTTACGAGAAAGACTTGATCTTTGTCGACCCTGACGGCGTTCCATCTGGCCGTGATGCAACATTGCGGTCAAAGGAAATCATTGTAGTACGAAGCGGAGCCTATACAGCCGACTCTGCCATTATCCCCGAAGAGTACGCAGGGGCCATTTCTGGCTACGACATGGTCGTTACAGCGACTAGAGCACGGCCAGAATTCATAGCACTAGGCTTGCTTTCCACTTACGTAAGGGACGACCAACTGATTGTTGCGAGTTCCCGCGCTGCTCAGCCTCATTTGAATGCTGAAGAATTGGGCAATGCAATTTTCCTTGTGCCGCCGGCAGATGAACAAGTGGCCATTGTTCGACACGTTGAATCGGCTACCGCGCCCATCGACACCACTATTGCCCGCGCTAGACGCCAGATCAAACTGGTGGAGGAGTACCGCACGCGGCTCATCGCCGACGTGGTGACGGGCAAGCTCGACGTGCGCGAAGCGGCCGCCCAGCTACCCGACGAGGCCGACGACTCACCGGCAGGTGATTTGGATGATGCAATGTATGTAGACACCGCGCCGGCAGAGGAGCCGGCAACTGAAAAGGAGGTTAAGGCATGACGGACTGGAGCAAGTGCACGGTGGTCGAGAGCGTACCCGGCAAGGTGAGCGGCAATTGGGTGTTCAAGGGCACTCGGTTGCCGGTGTATGCCCTCTTTGAGAACCTGGAGGCCGGAGCGACGATTCACGACTTCATCGAGTGGTTTGGAGGGGTGGAGGAATCCGAGGTGAAGGCGGTGCTGGAACACGTGGCACGGGACCTCCGGGCCAAGGTCGCTCATGCGCATCCTGTTCGATAACGGTACTCCCAGGCAACTACGCCATCGGCTGTTCGGCCATGTCGTCGAAGAAGCCAGGGAGCGCGGCTGGGACACCTTGTCCAACGCGGATTTGCTGGACCGTGCCGAAGAAGCTGGCTTCGAGGTGTTGATCACCACCGACCAGGACATCCAACATCAACAGAACATGTCCAACAGGCGAGTGGCGGTGGTCGTTCTGATGAACACGGCATGGCCGTTCATAGCGCGTCGAGCGGAGGCCATCCGCAACGCCCTGGAGGGAATCCAGCCTGGCGAAGTGAGGGAAGTTCCCATACCGTTGAGAGGCGAGACTTAGCGTGACAACCGACACCAGCGAGAAGGGATTGGAGAGCCTCATTTGCGAGGCTCTGACGGGCGTTGCCTGCGACCCGACGCAGGGCGGCATGGTGCGCGAGCGGCCGTCCAGCTACGGCGTCGGCTGGATATCCGGAGACCCGCAGGACTACGACAGGGAGCGCTGCGTAGACCTCACACAGCTGTCAGCTTATCTCCACGCCACCCAGCCAGTCGTCGCCGAATCGCTGGCCTTGGGAGATGACAACCCAACGCGGCGCAGGTTCCTGGCGAGATTGCAGGGAGAGGTGACCAAGCGAGGGACCGTCGATGTCCTGCGCAACGGCATCAAGCACGGGCCGCACCAGATCGACCTGATGTACGGCACGCCGTCGCCGGGGAACGACAGGGCGAAGGTCCTGTACGAGCAGAACCGCTTCAGCGTGACCAGGCAGCTACGCTACAGCAACGACAACGCGCAGCTTGCCTTGGATCTGTGCCTGTTCATCAACGGCCTGCCCGTCGCCACCTTCGAGCTGAAGAACAGCCTGACCAAGCAGACCGTAGGCGACGCCGTAGAGCAGTACAAGCGGGACCGCAATCCGAGGGAGAAGCTCTTCGAGCTTGGCAGATGTCTCGCCCACTTCGCCGTCGACGACCACGAGGTGCAGTTCTGCACGCATCTCAAGGGCAAGTCGTCATGGTTCCTGCCCTTCAACAAGGGGTGGGACGATGGCGCGGGCAACCCGCCGAACCCCAACGGCCTCAAGACCGACTACCTCTGGAAGCAGGTCCTCACCCGCGACGGGCTGACCGACATCATCGAGAACTACGCCCAGATCGTGGAGAGCAAGGACGACAAGACGGGCCGAAAGAGGCGGGAGCAGATATGGCCCCGCTACCACCAGCTAGACGTGGTGCGCAGACTGCTAGCCGATGCCTCCAGTAGAGGAGTGGGTCCAAAGTATCTCATTCAACACTCGGCGGGCAGCGGCAAGTCCAACTCCATCGCGTGGCTGGCCCACCAGCTCATCGGGCTGGAGCGGGATGACGCGACAGTCTTCGACACCGTGGCGGTGGTCACGGATCGGAGGGTGCTGGACAAGCAGATACGGGACACCATCAAGCAGTTCGCCCAAGTCGGCTCCGTCGTGGGCCATGCCGAGACGTCCGGCAACCTGCGACGGTTGCTCCAGGAGGGCAAGCGCATCGTCATCACCACGGTGCAGAAGTTCCCCTTCATCCTGGACGCCATCGGTAACGAACACCGGGGCCGCAAGTTCGCCATCATCATCGACGAGGCTCATTCGAGCCAGGGCGGGCGGACTTCGGCGTCGGTGTCCATGGCCTTGGGAGAGGCTGGCGCGGAAGAGGAGGATGAGACCACCGAGGACAGGATCAACCGGCTGATGGAGTCCAGAAGGATGCTGAGCAACGCCAGCTACTTCGCCTTCACCGCCACGCCCAAGAACAAGACCCTAGAGATATTCGGCACGCCCGTTCCCGAAGGCGGGAACACGAGACACGTGCCCTTCCACTCCTACACCATGAAGCAGGCCATCCAGGAGCGGTTCATCATAGACGTGCTGAAAGACTACACGCCGGTGAACAGCTACTACCGGCTGGTGAAGACCGTGGAGGGAGACCCGGAGTTCGACACCAAGCGGGCCGGGAAGAAGCTGCGTCGCTACGTGGAGGACAATGACCACGCCATCCGGCTGAAGGCGGAGATCATGGTGGACCACTTCCACGAGCAGGTGGCCGGCCTGCAGAAGGTGGGCGGGCAGGCGCGGGCCATGGTGGTGACCAGCAGCATTCAGCGGGCCATCACCTACTTCTACGCCATCCGGGACTACCTGGCTGAGCGCAAGAGTCCATATCAGGCCATCGCCGCCTTCTCCGGCGAGCATGAGCACGACGGCGCGAAGGTTGACGAGGCGTCCCTCAACGGCTTCTCGTCCAACCTGATCACCGACAAGATTCAGGAGGACCCGTACCGCTTCCTGGTCTGCGCCGACAAGTTCCAGACCGGCTACGACGAGCCGTTGCTGCACACGATGTACGTGGACAAGCCGCTGTCGGGAGTCAAGGCAGTGCAGACGCTCTCCCGTCTCAACAGGGCGCATCCCAAGAAGCACGACGCCTTCGTGCTGGACTTCGCCAACGACGCCGACATGATCCAGACGGCCTTCGCACCCTACTACCGGACGACCATCCTCTCGGAGGAAACCGACCCCGACCGGCTCCACGACCTCAAGGCTGCGCTCGACGGCTCTGAGGTCTACAGCCCGGAGCAGGTGGAGGAGTTGGTGGAGCGGTTCTTGGCGAAGGAGAGCCGCGAGCGGCTCGACCCCATCCTCGACGTCTGCGTCGCAGCCTACCGGGAGCGGCTGGACGAGGACGGGCAGACGGAGTTCAAGGGCAAGGCGAAGGCATTTCTGCGGGCCTACGGATTCCTGGGAGCCATCCTGCCCTACACCAACGCCGAGTGGGAGAGGCTCTCCATTTTCCTGACTTTCCTCGTTCCGAAGCTGCCAGCGCCTGAAGAGGATGACCTGTCCAAGGGCATTCTCGAAGCCATCGACATGGACAGCTACCGCGTGGAGAAGGAGGCCGTTCAGGCGATCCAGCTTGCTGACGAGGACGCCGAGATCGGGCCGGTGCCAACCGAGGGCGGAGGACAGAAGCCGGAGCCGGAGATGGACCGGCTGTCCAACATCGTCAGGGAGTTCAACGACCGGTTCGGCAACATCCAGTGGAAGGACCAGGACAAGATCGAGAAGGTCATCGCTCAGGAGCTACCCACGAAGGTAGCGGGTGACAGGGCCTACCAGAACGCAATGGCCAACTCCGACCGGCAGAACGCCCGGATTGAGCACGACAAGGCCTTGGAACGCGCCATGACGGAGCTCCTGGCCGACCACACCGAGCTATTCAAGCAGTTCAGCGACAACGAGTCGTTCCGTCGGTGGCTCTCCGAGATGGTCTTCGCCGCGACTTATCTGAGGTCCGCCACACCTGCGAGCGTGTCGGGACAGGAGTGGGCCAATAGATGAGCGACGAGAGGTCGGGCAACCATTCTTCTCAACCAGTGGCGGTCGACCTGTTCTGCGGCGCAGGAGGACTATCCTACGGGATGCAACGGGCTGGTATGACAATTGCCGGAGGGATTGATACCGCCGCCCCTGCTTGTCAGCACCCCTTCCTACGGAAACCGCTCGCTATAACATCCGAGTTGCATGGTGTCCAATCTGCTCCGTACTGCATTCTTGACATAGAAACGGCGGGGCCTATCACTCAGCCTCCCGATACTTATGAGTTGCTCTTGGTTGGTGTGAAGCACGAACGGCAACATACAATATTCCGTTGCAATCGCAGAGAACTGGGCCTCTTTGCTTCCTTCGTAGATGATTTCAAGGGCATGGCAGTCACCTTCAATGGCAGCCGTTTTGATCTACCAATCGTAGGCCACGCGCTTCGATTGGCTACAGGGAGACCGCTACGGGTCTCGAAGCGCTACGACATCCTGTCGAAAGTCGAACGACACGCGGGCAGGCGCATCTCTCTAGATGCCTTGGCCCGCGAGAATCTACGAATTGGGAAATCGGAGTGGGATCACCGGCGCAACAAAGAAATCTGGCAATCGAGCCCGGAACTGCTCATTGCCCACAACCAGGAGGACTTGAACCTTACTGCGAGACTATTCTAGATAGTCCTGCAACGCCAACCACTCAAGGTCGATGGGATGAATGTTCTTCTGCCGCTTCACCCGTCCAACCGTTGGGATGAAGTGGGGTGCAGCAGCTCGATAGTCTAGGCGTGCACCTAGGCATCGGGCGTTGGCTGACTCCTCTTAGTCTACCAATCACTTGTTGATAATCGGCAGGGAATTTCCCTCAAGGCGGTCTAGAATTGGAATCACGGGCTGACAGCCTAGAAGCGGAATCAGTGTTTGCCTGCTGGGGCAAGTTGGCCTCTGCCAACGAGTCGCCCAGCTACCACCCATTGCTTTGCCACATGGTGGACGTGGCAATGGTCACGCGGGAGATGTGGCAGCGTTCCCTTTCACCCAGTCAGCGTGGTGGATTGTCCATGGGCTTGGGTTTGGGACACGACCAGGACGCGGCTGGCATCTGGTGCGCCTTACTCGGTGGACTCCACGACTTGGGCAAGGCTTCGCCAGCCTTCCAGTTGCAAGTTGAGAGTGTCCGCGCGAAGGTTGAGCAACGACTTCGGGACAACGGATTGACCGTCCCGTCGCGCCAAACTTCCAAGTACACGCCTCACGGTGTGATAACCGCTGCTACTCTGCCAGACATATTCACCGCCGCGTTCGGGATGGATAGACGCATTGCCACCCGCATCGGGACGGTCATCGGCGGGCATCACGGCGTCTTCCCCACCAGCCGCGAGACTCTGGGTGTCAGCGCCACCGCCAGAGGCAACCAAAGTTGGGACGATCACCGGGGCGTCCTAGTCGATGAATTGGTCGACGTGCTCGGCGTGCCCCGCGACCGCGAGCGACTGCCAGGTAGATTTGATAACGCTGTGGCTATGACACTGGCCGGCTTCGTCAGCATCGCGGACTGGGTCGGCTCCAATACCGAGTTCTTCCCATACACCGCTCCTACGACCGCGAAGCCGTACGCTCGTTGTGCTGAGAAGCAGGCTCGGAAAGCACTCGACGCCCTCGGCTTTCTCATGAGGCCAGGCCCACGAGAAGTCCGAGGGTTCGCGGGAGTGTTCCCAGGCATATCCAAACCCAACGACCTGCAACACTCCGTAGAATCCCTCGCAGGAGACTTGAAGGAGCCCGGTCTTGTCATCATTGAGGCGCCCATGGGGGAGGGTAAGACCGAGGCAGCCATCTACCTGGCCGACAACTGGGCAGCGACCGCAGGCCAGGAGGGGCATTACTTCGCCCTGCCAACCCAGGCCACGAGCAACCAGATGTTTGGCAGGGTCCGAGACTTCCTGCATGACCAGTACGCGGATAGTCTCGTGCAGCTACAGCTTCTCCACGGCCACGCCTCGCTGTCCTCGGAATTCGAGGCGCTGCGGAAGAACCATGACCGCATCTTTGCGCCTCGGTACTCCGGGGTCGAAAGAGACAGCGACCACCTGGAAGTAGTCGCAGCAGAGTGGTTCACGTACCGCAAACGGGGGCTGCTCTCACCCTTTGGAGTGGGCACCATAGACCAAGCGTTGCTGGCGATACTCAAGGCCAAGCACATGTTCGTCAGGTTGTTCGGCCTCTCGCGCAAGACCGTCATCATAGACGAGGTTCACGCCTACGATGCTTACATGACGGCGCTTCTACAGCGGCTTCTGGAGTGGCTAGCCGCTCTCGGGTCATCGGTTGTTCTGCTATCGGCCACGCTGCCCAGGGACCGGCGAAATGCACTCATGGACGCATATCTGCGGGGCATGGGTGCCCAATCCCAAGAGACCCGAGTCGATACCGCTTATCCCCGTATCTCGTGGGTTTCAGGGAGCCCGGAGCTAGGTTCCCGTACGGTGTCGGTCTCTCCAAGGGGTACCAAAGAGGTCTCCGTTGAATGGACTGACGGCTCAATTCCTGCCCAAGATGGATCGCCGTTTCTGTTGGGCGAGCGGCTGGAGGAAGCCTTGGCGCAAGGAGGATGCGCAGCAGTTGTTTGCAACACGGTGCGCCGTGCCCAAGAGGTGTATCGAGCGCTTAAGCCTTACTTCCCAGGAACAGCCGAGAATGGCGAACCCGCGTTGGACCTCCTTCACGCTCAGTACACCTTTCAGGCCCGAGACGAGAGGGAGAACAGATCACTTGCTCGATTTGGGAAGCCGGACGCGAGCACGTTACGGCCGCACAAAGCCGTATTGGTCGCTACCCAGGTCATCGAACAGAGCTTGGACCTGGACTTCGATCTGATCATCTCGGACATGGCTCCCGCCGACCTGCTGCTCCAGCGGGTTGGCAGACTCCATCGCCATGAGCGTCCACGTCCCCATGCTCTGGAGTGGCCGCAACTGTTGGTATGCCAACCAGAGATGGACGGGGACGTGCCTCGGTTCGATCCCGGTACGAGCGCCGTCTACGACTCTCACATCCTGCTTCGCAGTTGGCTGACTCTTCGTGACCGCCCCACCATTCGCGTGCCCGGCGATGTGGAAGCCATCATCTCGGACGTATACGACGATGACCGTCATCCCGAGGACCTATCCGAGCCGTTGCGGGAGGCGTGGTTTGAAACCCAGAGGGAGTTGCAGAAGGCGATAGAAGGAGACAATGAAGAGGCGAGAGTCCGCTGGATCAAACCTCCGTCATATGGAGGAGAGCTCTGGCGGCTAACAGAAGACCCCAGAGAGGAAGACGCCCCTGATTTCCACCAAGCGCACCGTGCACTAACCCGACTCACGCCTCCCAGCGTGTCAGTTGTCCTTCTCTTTGGGTCTAGCGACCGAGCTTGGTTAGATGCTGCGCATCGTGAATCAGTAGACATCGACAGCGTGCCGTCGGTCGACGCGATGAAACAAATGTTGATGCGCTCCGCCAATATCTCCGACCGGCGTGTCGTCTTTCAACTCCTACAGCAGGCCCCACCGATGAGTTGGCGACGGACGGCTTTGTTGAGAAATCACAGGGCGATATTCTTGGACGGTGACGGGTGTTCTGATAGCATAGATGGATACAGCATTAGACAGGACCCTGAGACTGGCCTGACGGTATTCAGACTTGAATGAGGAACTGCGTTGGCGACATTCAACCTGATAGATGAACCATGGATTCCGTGCACGATGCTGGACGGGACCAGGATGTCTCTGGGCCTGCGTGAGGTTTTGATTCAGTCGCAGGACGTTGGCGAATTAGGCGGAGACTCTCCGCTGGAAGTCGCTGCACTTCACCGCCTTCTGCTCGCGCTGCTCCACCGGAACTTCGACATTGGAGACTCGCAGAAATGGGGTGCCCTCTGGGAGGGCGGGGCCTTAGACTGCGGGGTGATCAACGACTATTTCGAGAAGTGGCGTGGTCGCTTCGACCTGTTCGACGGGGATCGGCCGTTCTATCAAGTTGCGGGCCTCGACCTGACCAATGGCGGTTCGTCTGCGAGGCTGTTCTTCCACCAGGACAACAACGCCACGCTGTTCACGCATGTAGCCACGGTCGCCCCGCCTTCTCTCACACCGGCTGAGTCGGCCAGACTACTGGTCGGATTCATGGCGTTCGATGTAGGGGGCCTCAAGACCGGAGGGCCTGCCAAAGCCGCGATGCTGAACAACGGCGCGGTGGTGTTGGTAAAGGGCAGCAATCTGTTTGAAACCCTGATGCTCAACCTATGCCGGTACGCTCCTGAAGAGGGCGATCCCTGGGACTTCAATCGTGACCACGACATACCTGCGTGGGAACGTGACGAAGAAACTCGCCCGGAAGATAGGAGTCCCATCGGCTACATCGACCTGCTCACATGGCAAAGCCGCCGCATTCGGCTCCAGCCCGAAACTGAGCAAGACGGAAGCACTGTTGTTAAGAACGTGGTCATCATGAAAGGTGCGCAGCCTCCCAATGACTACCGTCCCCGCGATAGGGAGACGATGCTGGCGTTCAGGAGCAACCCGCAGGCAAAGGGGACCCAGGACCCCTGGCCCGTCGTGACACTCACTGAAGACAGAGCTTTGTGGCGGGACAGTCACGCCCTGATGTCTTCGACCGTCGCCGAATCCACACAGCCCAAGACCCTTACGTGGCTTGCGGACCTCGCGATGGACGGCATCATACCCTACTCGCAGATCATCCAGTGGATGTCTTTGGCCTAGGAAGCACCCGTGCCAAGATTGAATTCTGGCGGCAGGAGCGGCTATCACTACCGCTGGCATATCTGAGCGAAGAGCAGCTGGCCGATGCTCTCAGGGAAGCGTTGGGTCTGGCCGAGACGACCGCTCAGATTTTGAGACGGGCCATATGGGTCATGGCGACGAGAATGCTTGCAGCAGACCCAGACCGGAAGCGGAAAGCGGAAGACGTCCGAAGTCTTGCAACCCACCTTGACGCGGGTCGTGGGTACTGGTCTCGTCTGGAGGGGCCGTTCAAGCGCCTCTTGGTTAAGTTGCCCGACGACAAGGATGAAGCGGGCGAGTACGGGGGCGTGGCAATCGGGACATGGAAGTCAACACTGCGCCATGAGCTATGGGAAGCCTTCCGCGAGTCCACACGGGGAGTGGAGCGCTCCACCCGGAATCTGAAGGCCTTGGCTCTCGCGGAGCGGAGTCTAGCGGCAGCCGCGCGCAATCACCTGGTAGCCCATGATGCTGGAGGCCCTGATGACACAGAGGACTAAGGGGGAAAGGTTTGTCGACTATCTCCTGAGCTTGGAAGAGCGAAAGGACCGCGGGGCGCTCGCCGCCCTCAGGCGTGGGCTTGAAAGGCCGCCCGGCACAGCGCCAGAGATGTACAGGTACGTAGTCCCCTGGTCGAACGGGGAATCCTCGCGCTGGCGGGAAAATGTGTACTACGTAGTCGCCGCTCTTTTCGCCCACCACCCGATCCACTGGGGCAGGGACAAGGAAGCTCGGTCTAACCTGGGCGATTCCTTTGCCCGGCTGAGACGTGCGGAGGGCGTATCGGAAGAGGGAGTCGAGCGCCGCTTCACCGCATTGTTGAGCGTACACACGAAAGATTTGCATGTTCACCTACGCCACGCTGTGAGCCTGCTGAAATCCAAGGGAATCCCTGTAGATTGGGTCCGCCTCCTCGACGACCTCAGATATTGGGGGCACGAGGATCGATTGATCCAACGCAATTGGGCGAGGGCGTTCTGGAGGGTGGAATCCTTGGATACCGATGACCATGACACCAGCACCTAGAAAGAGGAGGAAGCATGTTTGTAGAGATTCACATACTTCAAAACTTCGCGCCGTCCAACCTGAATCGCGACGACACGGGAATGCCCAAGGATTGCGAGTTCGGCGGCTACCGCCGCGCCCGCATCTCCAGTCAATGCTTCAAGCGAGCAGTGAGGAACGAATTCGACACGGTGGACCTGATAGAGCGAGAATTCCTCGCCCAGCGCACCAAGCGACTGGTTGCTGAGCTTGCCAAACGCCTTGAGGGTGGAGGCAAGGACATCGAAGAGGCCAAATCTGTGAGCAAGCTCGTCCTCAGTGGGGCTGGGCTCAAGGTCGGAGGTGACGACAAGACTCAGTACCTCCTGTTCCTCGGCAGTGGTGAAATCGACAAGCTGGCTGGCATATGTGCGAAGCGCTGGGACGAGCTTGTTTCTTTGGCCGTTCCCAGCGCGGCGACGAGCCAGGGTGATGACACACCACGTCGGAGGAAGAGTGCAGGTAAGGAGGCGATTCCAAAGGAAATTCGAGATGCCACGCTCCACATTCTTGACGGAGGAAAGGCTGCCGACCTCGCACTGTTTGGCCGTATGCTGGCTGACCTGCCCGACAAGAACGTAGATGCCGCCTCCCAAGTAGCCCATGCCATCTCTACGAATCGCATAAGCATGGAGTTGGACTACTACACTGCCGTGGACGACCTGAAGCCGGAGGACACCGCCGGGGCCGACATGATAGGGACCGTCGGCTTCAACTCGGCCTGCTTCTACCGATACGCCAACGTGGATGTGGAGCAACTCAAGTGCAACCTCCAAGGCGATGAGGAACTGGTCCAAAAGACCCTGGAAACATTCATCCGGGCATCGGTAAACGCAGTTCCCACCGGCAAGCAGAACAGCATGGCTGCCCATAACCCGCCATCTTTCGTTCTCGCCGTCGTTCGTCGATCGTCCCTCTGGAACTTGGCCAACGCCTTCCTCAGACCGGTAGCGCCGGAGGGGGGCGAAGACTTGGCACTGCGCTCCATCAGGGCCTTGGATTCGTACTGGGCTAAGCTAGCGCGAATGTACGGAGACGACGCCATCGTCGGAAAGTGGGCCGTTTCGCTAGAGGATAACGGCGTCGAAAACCTCAAGGACAGCATTGTCCCATCGATTAACGGACTCGTCGAGAACGTCTTGGCTGAGGCCCGGGGTGGACTATGAGCACGCTGCTGATGCGCCTAGCGGGGCCGATGCAGTCCTGGGGTACCCAGAGTCGGTTCACCGTAAGGGACACGGGTTTGGAGCCGTCCAAGAGCGGCGTGATCGGCCTTCTATGCGCCGCATTGGGCCGAGGTAGGTCCGAGTCACTGGACGACCTCGCCGCCCTGCGCATGGGCGTGCGTGTGGACTTCCCCGGCGAGATGAGGCTGGACTACCACACGGCAGGCGGCGGCAGACTTCCCGGCGGAAGCGCTTATGGGGTGCGTCGTGCCTCGGGTAAGGCTGGTGACACGGTATTGTCCAACCGCTACTACCTGGCAGACGCTGACTTCCTGGTTGGGATGGAGAGCGAAGACATCGACCAACTCCGCCGTCTCGATGACGCTCTTCGAAATCCCGTCTGGCAGCTCTGTTTGGGCCGGAAGGCTTTCGTCCCCGGAGTCCCCGTGTACGTTCCCGGAGGACTTCGCGTAGGAGAGCGCCTAGAGGATGCCCTGTCAGCCTATCCCTGGCCGCGGTGGGACGTGGATGTGCCAGCGCCTCGGAACCGCCCTGACGCTCTGCGCTTATCAATCGAGGCTGTTGACGGCGAGGATGTTCGTATGGATCAACCCAGATGCGCTTCGTTCCAGACTCGCCGCTTCCTGCCCAGACGAGTGAAAAACGACTTTCGTACGCTTGGCCTGGATGCCGGCGAGGTCCCGGTCCGGGCGGACGCTCAGGAGGATGCCAATGTACTTGTCACGACTGGTTCTTGATCCCAGAAGTCGTCAGGCTGGCCGCGACCTGAGAAATGTGTATCAGATGCACCGGACCATTATGTCCGCCTTCCCCCAGGTGAAGGAACGCGGAGGAGCACGGGCCGACTTGGCCGTTCTGCATCGGCTGGACATTGACCAGCGGGGTGCAAATGTAGCTCTGCTCGTTCAGTCCGGTGAGAAACCGGACTGGAGTTGCCTGCCCGAGGGCTATCTGTTCGATCCTGGTAGTGCAGGGCAAAACCCTGCCACCAAGTCCATCTCGGACGCCTTGGTGGCCCTTCGCAAGGGACAAGTGCTGCGGTTTCGCCTGCGGGCCAACCCCACAAAGAAAGTTGATACCAAGTCCGGCCCGGACGGACAGCGCCGCAACGGCAGGCGCGTGGACCTGCGCACCGAACCGCAGCAGATGGAATGGTTGTCACGCAGGGCAGACGACTCGGGGTTTCGCCTGGTTCCGGTTGGTCCCGGCAGTGACGCACGAGCAGTCCGAGTAGGCGCCAGCGAGAAGCTGCGGGGAAGGACAGCCAGCAGGCTGGTAACGCTTGCTGGGGTCCTTTTCGAGGGACTTCTGGAAGTCACCGACCCGGACAATCTTCGCCTAGCCATTAGAAAGGGTATCGGACCCGGCAAGGCTTTTGGCTGTGGGCTCTTGTCCGTAGCCCCGTTCAGGAGGTGAACATGAGACTGAAGGATTTGCACGAACTCCCCAAGGTCAGAGACAGTTGGAGCTACCTGTACGTGGAGCATTGCCGGATAGACCAGGACGCCAAGGCAATCGCCCTCCACGACGCCAACGGCAAGACATCAATCCCATGCGCTTCGCTCACCACGTTGATGCTTGGCCCGGGCACGTCCATCACCCATGCCGCCATCAAGACGCTCGCTGATACAGGTTGCCTCGTCTTGTGGACTGGCGAAGAGGGAGTGCGATTCTACGCCCAGGGAATGGGTGAGACGCGCTCAGCACGTCGGCTGCTCGCCCAGGCGAGACTCTGGTCGAACCCGCAGAGCCGGTTGCGCGTCGTCTTTCGGATGTACCAGATGCGCTTCGATGAGACGTTGGACCCGTCCACCACTCTACGGCAGGTCAGAGGGAAAGAGGGCATTAGGGTCCGGGAAACATACGCCAGGTTCAGCAGGGAGACCGGTGTTGAATGGAAGGGTCGTTCATACAAGCGGGACCGTTGGAGTGCGGCAGACCCCATCAATCGAGCCCTCTCGGCTGCGAACAGCTGCCTATACGGAGTCTGCCACGCCGCAATCGTGTCCGCAGGATATTCGCCGGCCCTCGGATTCATTCACACAGGGAAGATGCTTTCCTTCGTGTATGACATTGCAGACCTGTACAAGACGGAGACATCAATGCCCGCCGCATTCCATGCGGTCGCTGAGGGCGATACCGTTGACCTCGAAAGCGCTGTTCGCCGGACATGCCGGGACTACTTCCACAAGAGCAAGCTCTTGGCTCGCATCGTGTCCGATATTGAGCATGTGCTCACCGTGGAAACCGGAGATGAATCCGAATCTCCCCTCGACTCCGACCTCTCACTGCCTGGGGGCATATGGGACCCTGAGCATGGACTCGTCGAAGGTGGGATCAATTACTCAGAACTGTTGGAGGAGACCATTGGTAGTAATAATGTTGGAAAGAGTGTCCCAGAGCCTTCGCGGTGAACTCACCAAGTGGCTCCTGGAGCTGAAAGCGGGCGTCTTTGTGGGTCGAGTCTCGGCGATGGTGAGGGAGCGTCTGTGGGCAAGGGCTTGCAAGGCGATGGGGAAAGGTGGGGGGATTATGGTACATAGTGCTGACAACGAGCAGGGCTTCGAGCTGAGGTTTTGGGGCACACCTGGCAGGTCAGTGCGAGACTTCGAGGGCATTCAACTCGTGCAGCAACCCCAGGAACAAGTATAAATCCTGCTGAAAAGCCGGCCAATTTCCAGTGCCGTCCCCACGCACGTGGGGGTGAACCGCGTATAAGTTAAGGTTACAAACAAACAAGGGGGCCGTCCCCACGCACGTGGGGGTGAACCGGCAAGATCGAGGCGCTGTCCGGGCGCGTGGACGCCGTCCCCACGCACGTGGGGGTGAACCGAAGGACCATTCCCGCCACGTGATTCTGTAACCGCCGTCCCCACGCACGTGGGGGTGAACCGTACGAGAACCAGCGACGGGCAGAACGGGCCGCGCCGTCCCCACGCACGTGGGGGTGAACCGTCCGTAAACGGACATAGGAGTCCGTCAAAGGCCGCCGTCCCCACGCACGTGGGGGTGAACCGCGTGTCGAGGTACTCGTTGATCGACAGATCTAGCCGTCCCCACGCACGTGGGGGTGAACCGGAAACCGGCGCACCCCAGTCGGACGGGCAGGCGCCGTCCCCACGCACGTGGGGGTGAACCGCACTTCGCAGAATTGGGCGGGATGCCAGCTAAGCCGTCCCCACGCACGTGGGGGTGAACCGGTGGTAGTGAACTCGTCGTCAGGGTAGTTACCGCCGTCCCCACGCACGTGGGGGTGAACCGACGTACACGATCAACTTTGTGGCCGGGGAATTGCCGTCCCCACGCACGTGGGGGTGAACCGGCCAAGGCCGCCCGCGAGGTTGCCGAGCGTTGGCCGTCCCCACGCACGTGGGGGTGAACCGGCGCACAGCCACCCGTTCCTCCCATTTGTGGTCGCCGTCCCCACGCACGTGGGGGTGAACCGGTCAAGTCCGCTGGTACGGCCCCGACGTGATGGCCGTCCCCACGCACGTGGGGGTGAACCGAACGCTGGTCTGAGTCCAGGCCAGTACACCGTGCCGTCCCCACGCACGTGGGGGTGAACCGAGCGTGTGAAATGACCGGCCGTAAGCCAGCCGGCCGTCCCCACGCACGTGGGGGTGAACCGAGCAGTACTCCCTGCGATGTGCGGCAGGTTGGCGCCGTCCCCACGCACGTGGGGGTGAACCGCGCAACCACGACAACCAGGACAGCACCGCGGCGCCGTCCCCACGCACGTGGGGGTGAACCGAGAGAACATCGACGACCTCATCGGCCGTATGGCGGCCGTCCCCACGCACGTGGGGGTGAACCGGTTTCCTCCCGTCGCCGTACGGATGAGGGATTGCCGTCCCCACGCACGTGGGGGTGAACCGTACGGCAAGCCGGACATCTACCAGATGACTCCGCCGTCCCCACGCACGTGGGGGTGAACCGACGTGCTCGGCCTGGAACGGGCGCTGGCAGGCAGCCGTCCCCACGCACGTGGGGGTGAACCGCGGAGAGGCCCCAGATACCCTGGTGGCTGAGGGCCGTCCCCACGCACGTGGGGGTGAACCGCGCAACCACGACAACGCCGACCAATCGGCCGCGCCGTCCCCACGCACGTGGGGGTGAACCGGACGACTACACCTGGAGCCGTCCAAACCGTCGCGCCGTCCCCACGCACGTGGGGGTGAACCTCCCGCATGGGACGGCGGACGCTCATAATCAAGGCCGTCCCCACGCACGTGGGGGTGAACCGACGCATGGACGCTGTCTGACCTGGACGTTGCCGCCGTCCCCACGCACGTGGGGGTGAACCGACCGCATGATTACCGCCGACCGTGACCTGCTCGCCGTCCCCACGCACGTGGGGGTGAACCTGGAGCAATTGACAACTCACGAGCTTCGCTGTCGCCGTCCCCACGCACGTGGGGGTGAACCGGGGCAAACACCCGTCAACAGCGTGACTGTTCTGCCGTCCCCACGCACGTGGGGGTGAACCGCCGGTGAGCGCATCGCCGGTTTCCAGGGCCGCCGCCGTCCCCACGCACGTGGGGGTGAACCGGCCAGGCCCTTCTGCCAGTCCGCGGCGGAGATGCCGTCCCCACGCACGTGGGGGTGAACCGACCAGGACGACGGCCAACTGGCTGGTGATTCAGCCGTCCCCACGCACGTGGGGGTGAACCGACCCTGGCATTGTCGCTAACCTCGGCGCCGTCGCCGTCCCCACGCACGTGGGGGTGAACCGTCCAGGTCTGACGTGCGGCCGCCCCAGGGAGTGCCGTCCCCACGCACGTGGGGGTGAACCGCTGCGAAGGCCGAGTTCCAGGCCCGTTATGCAGCCGTCCCCACGCACGTGGGGGTGAACCGACCTGGGAGTGTCGGCGCTACAGCGGCTGGCTGCCGTCCCCACGCACGTGGGGGTGAACCGGTCAGCCAGGGCGCCGATGTAATCTGAGCGGGGCCGTCCCCACGCACGTGGGGGTGAACCGACCTTGCCGAACGGGTAAATGGCAAATCAGACGCCGTCCCCACGCACGTGGGGGTGAACCGGTCACGCTCCGGTGTGGCGCGAAAACCTTGTCGCCGTCCCCACGCACGTGGGGGTGAACCGATGGGGCGGATATCCACGACCTCATCCACGAAGCCGTCCCCACGCACGTGGGGGTGAACCGTAATGGCCTGCCGCCGACTGCGGCGGCGGATAGCCGTCCCCACGCACGTGGGGGTGAACCGATGGGGCGGATATCCACGACCTCATCCACGAAGCCGTCCCCACGCACGTGGGGGTGAACCGTAATGGCCTGCCGCCGACTGCGGCGGCGGATAGCCGTCCCCACGCACGTGGGGGTGAACCGAAGGCGGGATAATTGGGCATTTGGACACCTCCGCCGTCCCCACGCACGTGGGGGTGAACCGCGGCTATCGGCATTGAGCATATACGCTCAGGAGCCGTCCCCACGCACGTGGGGGTGAACCGGCGAAACGAGAGGCAGCCCGAGCTGCCCGAGCTGCCGTCCCCACGCACGTGGGGGTGAACCGTCGCCAGAGGCCGCACGGGTTCCTGCCGACGTGCCGTCCCCACGCACGTGGGGGTGAACCGTTCTTGGCAGAGACTATCGAGTTGATGCCCCGGCCGTCCCCACGCACGTGGGGGTGAACCGCGTGTGGAGACAATGTTCATAGATGCGTTGGGGCCGTCCCCACGCACGTGGGGGTGAACCGATTGAGGTTGGCGAGCGCGGGATAGTGCGCCTGCCGTCCCCACGCACGTGGGGGTGAACCATGACCGTGCGAAAACCTCGCCAGTGGCTAGGCGCCGTCCCCACGCACGTGGGGGTGAACCGATTTTCCCACGGCTTGTATCTGCTAATGGGAAGCCGTCCCCACGCACGTGGGGGTGAACCGCGGCTTTTCGACATGCTGGACGACCCCGATCTGGCCGTCCCCACGCACGTGGGGGTGAACCGTGCATTAGAAACGCCGACGGGGACACGATTGCGCCGTCCCCACGCACGTGGGGGTGAACCGACAAGGTTTTTGCGTACACGGCGGCAGGCGCTGCCGTCCCCACGCACGTGGGGGTGAACCGTAGAGGCTAGAGTTCGTAACACGTGGTCCTCAGCCGTCCCCACGCACGTGGGGGTGAAGAAGCGGGGATGGTGGAAACGGGCTGGTGTCGTCAGCCGTCCCCACGCACGTGGGGGTGAACCGACCAGAAGGAGGAGAGACCGATGGATGACCGACTCGATCTGATACCGGCGGCGCTGTACGCGCGAGTCTCCAGCGACAGGCAGGACGTCGACCTGTCGGTGGCTGCACAGCTTCGTGCGCTCAGGAACTACGCCGAGAAGAACGGATACCACGTCGCCCGCGAATACGTGGACGAGGCCGAGAGCGGGCGCATCGCCGACCGGCCCCAGTTCAAGAAAATGATTGACGAGGCAGCCAAGGCTCAGGCGCAGAGGCGTCAGGGTCGTCTCCATCACCGAGCAGGCCGAGGACAACGCTACAGGCAGGCTCCTTGAGGCCATCATCGAGAGCGTGGACGAATTCTACAGCGAGAATCTGACGCAGGAGGTCTCGCGGGGGATGCGGGAGGCCGTTTCCCGTGGCTTCTGGATGTCGGTCTACGCTCCCTACGGAATACAAGCGGGTCCACGTCCAGGACGGGCCGAAGAAGCGCCCGAAGCTGGAGCTCGACCCGCCCGCCGACGCAATGGTCAGGCGCATCTTCGACATGGCCCTCCAGGGAAAGAGCATCCTCGACATCGCCAAGACCCTCAACTCCGAGGGCGTCCCCACCGTCAACGGCAAGAAGTGGCTCAAGACCACCGTCCACACCATGCTCGACAACGAAGCCTAACGGGAGCCGTGGTCTGGGGAACCACTGCAAAGGACGGTCAGCCGCCCGTGCGGGTGGAGGACGCCCGATGGAAATACTCCGCTCCGACTGGGCCGCAGACCAGCCGCCCGTGCGGGTGGAGGACGCCCACCCCGCCATCATCAGCAAGCAGGAGTTCCGAAAGGTCAAGAAGCTGCTCGGCTCCCGCGCCCCGAAGCAGGCGAACCCCAGGCGGGCGTCCAGCCCCTACCTACTCAGCGGCATCCTCAAGTGCAAGACCTGCGGCAGGGCCATGTCCGCCTCCGAAGCCAAGAGCGGCAAGTACACCTACTACGTCTGCCAGTCCCTGATGAAGCGGGGCAGCGGCACCTGCAAGACCCCCAGGCTCAACGCCAAGAAGATCGAGAGCACCATCGTGGATGAGCTTCGCGCCAACATCCTCACCGAGTCCAACATCAGGGACCTGGTGAAGCTGTTGGACGAGGAGATGGACGGAGCGGCCCGGGAGCAGCGTCAGAAGCTGGAGAGCGTCGAGGACGAGCTTGAGGAGGTGAAGAAGCAGTTGGGCCGCGTCTGGCACTTCATATCCAAGAGCGACAACATCGACGTGGCCGCAGCCTCGGATCACATCGCGGAGCTGCGGGAGCGCAAGGAGAACCTGGAGAGCGCCGCAGACGAGGCAAGGGCGGTGCTTGCGGAGCGGCGGCAGTACCTGGACAGCGCCGACACCATCGCCGCCTTCGCTGAAGAGATGAGCGAGTTCCGCACGACCAGCGAGCTGACTGAGACCAAAGCCTTCGTCCACTCCTTCGTCAAGGAGATACAGGTCAAGCCCGGCAGGGCTGCAATCGTCTACACGCTACCCACGCCGGAGGACAGCCCCATAGGGGGAGCGAACTACGTCGAGGTCGCCTTGAACGGCGGAGTTCGCAAATCGGTACGTCATGGTGGAGCTGGGGGGACTCGAACCCCCGACTTCCTCAATGCCATTGAGGCGCTCTCCCAGCTGAGCTACAGCCCCACAACTACCGGCCGGTGCAGACGGCCCTCCGCGGGTGGCTCGGAGGGCAACGTCTGTCGGGCAACTCGCAGCGCCGGCAGGCCGGGCCAAGCGGGTAGGTGAGGCCCGCCTCAAGCGCGGACCGGCCGTCTGCGGCAAGGCGCCCACAAGAATGTTAACACGTCTCTAAGGCGAACCAGAGGCCCGCGCGGCTGTTCGCGTTCAGCCCGGCGCAGGTCAGGCGCCGCGCCGCCATGCACGCGAAATCGCGTAACCGCAGCGACATGCCGTTCGCGGCGAAATCAGGGCGCCTGCGCCGCCATGCACGCGAAATCGCGTAACCGAAGCGACATGCCGTTCGCGGCGAAATCAGGGCGCCTGCGCCGCCATGCACGCGAAATCGCGTAACCGAAGCGGGAGCACGCCAACTCGCCGCCGGATTTCCCCCGCCAGGTGTTAACAACCGCGAAACTGCCGGCGGTTCTCAAAAGTTTTTGCAAACTTGTATAATCCTGCTGTACCCTTCCCACATTGTCCGGGTTTGTAAGGTATGATTCGCGTCGGGACCGGTCGGCGGCGACGCGATGCAACGCGCAAATTGGCAGGCGCGGCCGAACGGGAACCGAACCATACATCCGAGGAGACCAGTTTCCATGAGTATCAGCACCGAAAGGGAAGGCACGGCCCTGATCGCAAAGGCCGAAGGCCGCGTAGACGGCGCAAACGCCAGAGAGTTCCAGAACGCCTTGGAGACGGCCGTCGGCCCAGACGACAAGGCTGTCATCCTTGACCTCGGCAGCCTGCACTACATCAGCAGTGCCGGCCTACGGGTAATTCTGCTGGTGGCCAAGACGCTCCAGTCACGCAACGCCAAGTTGGGAGTCTGCTCACTCTCGGGCTCAATCAAAGAGGTGTTCGAGATCAGCGGCTTCGACAAGATAATCCCTGTCTACGCATCCAAGCAGGATGCCGTGTCAGGGCTCGGCGGCTGATCAGCGCCAAGGCGGCTTCGTTCATGAATTACCCGGACGCACCTACAAGACAGCGGCGCTGGACAACTCGACCGGCAAGGGTGGCAGTAGAGGTCTAATGCGATGGAGAGTACCTACAAGATACTGGTGGTCGACGACGAACCCGACGTAGAGCCGCTCGTCCTGCAGAGGATGCGGCGAAGCATAAGGGCGGGCAAGTACTCCTTCGTGTTCGCGCAGAACGGGGTCGAGGCCGTCGAGGTCCTCAAGGCGGATAGAGACATCGACATGGTGCTCTCCGACATCAACATGCCCCAGATGGACGGCCTGACCCTCCTCGAACAGGTTGGCAAGATCGACCCCAACATCCGCTCGGTCATCATATCCGCCTACGGCGACATGAAGAACATCCGGACGGCGATGAACCGGGGAGCCTTCGACTTCGTCACCAAACCAATCGATTTCAAAGACCTCCAGGTCACCATGGACCGCACCCTCAAGCACATGGAGGAGTGGAAGGAGGCGCTGGAAGCGCGAGACAGGCTCGTATCCATTCAGAACGAGTTGGAAGTCGCCAGCAGGATGCAGCAGTCCATTCTGCCCACGGAGTTTCCGAAGGGCAGCGGCTTCCGTCTATCCGCCAGCATGTTGCCCGCCCGCAGCGTAGGCGGGGACTTCTTCGACGTCATGCAACTCGAAAACGGCCGCATCGGCGTTGCGGTTGCCGACGTGTCGGACAAGGGTGTGCCCGCGGCGCTGTTCATGATGTCCAGCCGAACGCTGCTCAAGGGCGCCGCCATAGGCGCAAGAGACCCCGCCGCAGTGCTCAAGGAGGTAAACGACCTCCTGTGCAAAGAGAACGACGCCCTCATGTTCGTAACGCTCCTGTACGGAGTCTACGACCCCTCCAACGGGAACTTCACCTACGCAAACGGCGGGCACAACGCCCCCCTGATAGTTCACCCGGACGGCAGCTCCGATTTGCTGCCGCTGACCGGAGGAGTCGCCCTGGCATTGGCGCCCGGAATGGACTACGAACAGGATACCGTCACCCTGGAACCCGGAGACGCCGCCTTCCTGTACACCGACGGCGTGACCGAGGCGATGAACGTGGAAGAGGAAGAGTTCGGGATAGAACGTCTACAGGACATCTTCAGCAAGTCTCCTCCCACGGATGCCCACGAGACCAACGAGGCGATCCACCAAGCCGTAAATGACTTCGCCGGCGAGGCGGAACAGTCCGACGACGTGACCTGCTTGACCCTGCTCCGCACGAGGGCCCAGTCGTGAGTTCGCATATCACGATAAAGGTCAATGACGGCCCTGCCGACTTGGAACGCGTCTTGAACGCGATAGAGGAGTTGGGCGAAAAGGAGGGCTGGGATCCCGGCGTTGTCTTCAAGATCAACCTCGCCCTTGAAGAACTGGGGCTCAACGTTATGAGTCACGGCTACCACCCCGACCTGCAGGATATCCAAGTGACGCTCTCCTCCAGCCCGGATGCAATCACCGTGGAGATATCGGACAACGGACTACCGTTCGACCCGCTCAGCGACGCTCCCGAGCCGGACCTGTCATCGCCGGTTGAGGACAGGCCCATAGGCGGCCTTGGCGTTCACTTGGTGCGGGAGTTGATGAGCAGCATGAGCTACCGCCGGGAGCACGGTAGAAACTACCTCTGCCTTGTGGCCAGCAGGAGTGACTAGAAGGACGCTTGCCCCGGCGCTGAGCTTCCCAGCCGCTGATTCTTCGCAAGCTTATGACTGCCTGGAACATCAAAGGAGGTAAGGGCCAACCGGTTGCAGTCCGCATTGGCGGACGCGCAAACCAAGGGCTCTTAGGCCGTGGCATAAGGGCCGCCGGCCTAGCGGTGGCCGCATTGCTCATTGCAGCGGCCGGCGCACTGGCGGCATGCTCCTCCGGTGAGAATGGCGGCACGGCAGTCGAGACGAAGGAGGCCACGGCCGAGGCCACGGTCCAGATCGCACAGCCGGGCGCTACGGGAGTTACCGACGACGCCGTCCTCTTTGGGCAGTCCGCCGCCTTCAGCGGTCCCGCAGAAGAGTTGGGGAAGAACATGCGGCTGGGTATACAGGCCGCATTCCATGAGGCGAACCGGCAGGGCGGTGTGGACGGACGCCGGCTCGACCTGGTCTACCTGGACGACGCCTACGAGCCGGAGGCCGCCATCGCAAACACACAGGCCCTCATTGAGCAGGAGGGAGTATTCGCCCTGATTGGCGCCGTCGGCACGCCCACGTCCCGCTCGGCCGTACCGGTCGCCGCAGGCTCCGGCGTTCCTTACATCGCGCCGTTTACCGGCGCCGAGTTCCTAAGGGACCCGCAATGGGCGCACGTCATCAACCTTCGCTCCTCCTATTACCAGGAAACGGAAGAGATGGTCGAGCGTCTCACCAAAGACCTGGGCGCCGAGCGCATCGCAATCATGTACCAGAATGACTCCTTTGGCCGAGCCGGTTATCGCGGCGCGAAGGCCGCGCTTGAGCGGCGCGGAATGGAACCGGCGTCGCTGGGCCTTTACAGGCGCAACACCACGTCCGTAAAGACCGGACTGCTCGACCTCCGGGAGGGAGAACCCGAGGCGGTGATCCTGATCGGCGCCTACCAGCCGATCGCCGAACTGATCAAGTGGGCCCGGCAATTGGGACTGGACTGGGTATTCATGACGGTCTCATTCGTGGGCAGCAACGCATTGGCGGAAGAACTGGGGCCGGGCGGCGGAGAGGGCGTCTTCGTCACACAGGTGGTGCCATTCCCAACGGACGACCTCCCCGTAGTTTCGGCATACCACGACGCGCTGGCCGCATATGAACCTGGAGCCGTGCCCGGCTTCGTTTCGTTCGAGGGGTACCTGGCCGGCCGTCTGGCCGTAAAAGGCCTCGAGATCTGCGGCCAACGGGGCCGGGAGGTGAGCAGAGATTGCTTCCTAGACGGCCTGCGGGGCGCCGGAGATCTGGACATCGACGGGTTCCAATTGCGCTTCGGGCCCGATGACAACCAGGGATCGGACGTAGTGTTTCTAACCTTTATCGGCGATGACGGCCGGTACCGCGCCGCCGATTCCCTGCTGGACGCAGTCCAATGAGTGACTTGCTAAGGCGCGTGGCCGCTAGCCGCTACCGCCTATCGACGCAGCTCTACCTCGGCATCGGCAGCGGCGTGATCCTGACCATCGCGGCAAGCCTCGTCGGATGGTTCTCGTTCAACCGCGTCGGAGACGTGCAGAGCCGCGTCAACGAGGGCACCGTGCCGGAAGTGGTGGCGGCGTTCGGAGTGGCGAGGTCGAGCGGAGAACTGGTCGCAGCGGCCCCACGCCTCACGGCCGCCACGGTCCAGGACTTCGAGGGCGTCGTAGAGAGTATCGATGAGGCCTACAGGACCTTCGAGCAGGAACTGGGCGACCTGGGCGAGGGCAGCGACGTCGAAGAGAACCGCTTCGAGCGCATAGACAGCTTGGCGGACGAGCTGCTGATGAACATCGACCACATCAAGAGCAACCGTCAGCAGCTGTTCGACGTCACCACCCGCAGGATCGCAGTCCAGACCGAACTGACCAATTTGCGTTCCAGGCTGGACGACGTCGTGAAGCCCGCACTGGACGACCAGTACTTCTACACGATGACGGGTTACCGGGACTTCAACGAGCCGCGCAGCCAGCGCGACCTTGACTTTTCCGACCAGGAGCTGGAGAAGTACAGGAACCTCGCCGAGCTGAACGCCGATTCCACGATCGCCACCCAGTACCTGGCAAGCTCCTTCAACCTCTCCGACGCATCCTTCATCGAGCCGTTGCGTGAGGCTTTCGAGTCGGCGCAGGGCGGCATCGAGCGCAGCCTCTTCAACTTGCAGGGCACGCAACTCTACGATGACCTCAGGCCGCCAATTACCTACCTGCTCGAATTGGGCACGGGAGAACTGAACGGATTTGACCTGGTCTCCACCGAGTTGAGTCTCATCAGCCGTCAGGAGGAACTCCTTACCCAGAACCGTGAGATCGCCGTCGAACTGGTTTCCGAGGTGGACGTGCTGGTAACAACCTCCCAGACCAGCGTCGACCAGGCCACTCTCGCTTCCGGTCAGGCGATATTGCAAGGCCGGACTCTTCTGCTGGCGATTAGCGCGATTAGCGTCGGCGGCGCCGGGCTCATTGCGTGGCTCTTCATAGGCCGCTTCCTGCTGCGCCGCCTGGGAAGGCTGTCCGTCTGGATGCGGCGCATGGCCGCCGGAGACCTGGAGGCCACTGCGGAGATCACCGGAAAAGATGAGGTTGCGGAGATGGCGGCGGCCCTGGAGGTGTTCCGTCGGCACGCCCTGGAGGTGCAGAGGCTCAATCTCGTAGAGAAGCTGGCGAGCGAACTACAGGAGAAGAACGACCAGCTGGAAGTGGTGCTGGAAGACCTGCGAAAGGTGCAGGACCAGATGATCATGCAGGAGAAGCTGGCCGCCCTTGGTGAGCTAACCGCCGGCGTGGCGCACGAGATCAGGAACCCCTTGAACTTCGTCAAGAACTTCTCAGAGGTGTCTGAGGAACTCATCGAAGAGATGAAGGAGGTGATTGACGAGGCTGAAGGGGAACTCAGCGAAGACGATCAGTCGCTAGTGCAGGAAATCACGCAAGACCTTGTCGACAACCTGGAACGTATACGCACCCACGGCGAACGCGCCAACCGCATCGTCCAGGACATGCTGATGATGGGCAGGGAGACAGGCCACTGGCAGCTCACCAACATCAACAACCTCGTCGATGAACACGCCCGCCTCGCCTACCACAGCGCCCGTGCGGCAGACCCTGACTTCCAACTCGACCTCAAGCAGGAACTGGACCCCGAGGCCGGCGAAATAATGGCCATACCCAGGGACTTGGGCCGCGTCTTCCTCAACCTCGTAGGCAACGCATGCGACGCCACAGACGAGAAGCGACGTGAATTGCAGGGGCAGCCCAGGGACGGCGAAACATACTTCCCCACACTTCTGCTCACCTCCGAACGGCGCGAGGAGACCATAATCATTCGAGTCAGGGACAACGGAAACGGCATTCCGCCCGACGTGGCCGATAAGATGTTCAACCCGTTCTTCACGACGAAGCCGACCGACCGGGGCACCGGCTTGGGCCTTGCGATCAGCAGTGACATTGTGCGCGAGCACGGCGGCTCCATCACCGTCAACACCGAGCCGGGCGAGTTCACCGAGATGGCCGTCGAGTTGCCCATAGAGCAAGTGCAGGCGGATACGCAGGCGCAGACCGAAGAGACCGGAGACGACGACGATTTTGACGACGACTTTGACGACGACGAGGCCCTATAGGCAGTGAAGACGCCCGGCAGACCAGAGCGCTTCACCGGCACACAAGGGCCGCCTTGCGAATAGGCCGCGAAGATGGAATTCAAGGAATACTCTCTAGAACCATCGATCTACGATGAGATGTTTCTGCCCGGCGCCGAGCCGCGGGAGCAGAGCCGGGAGCTGTACGAAACTCTCAAAGGACTTTCGGAGGAAGAACTCTGCAGCATCCAGGAACGCGTGACGCGTTCGTTCTACAACGAGGGCATCTCCTTTACCGTCTACGGTGAATCCGAGGGCGTGGAACGAATCATCCCGGTCGACTGCGTCCCCCGCGTGCTTTCGGGAGACGAATGGCGGGAGCTGGACGCCGGGCTGTCCCAGCGGCTCAAGGCCCTCAACCTGTTCTTGGAGGACATCTACAACGACTCCAGCATCATCGCAGACGGTGTGATTCCCGTAGACGTGGTGCGCGACTGTCCGCAGTACCGCATCGAGATGCGGGGAATGTCGGCGCCACAGGGCGTTTGGGTGGCGGTATGCGGAACGGACATCGTTCGCACGAACGACGGCTTCATGGTGCTGGAGGACAACCTGCGGGTGCCTTCCGGCGTGTCCTACATGATCGCAAGCCGCAAGGCGGTAAAGGCCAGCCTGCGGCTGCTCTACCGTAGATCGCGGGTGCGGGAGGTGGAGAACTACGGGCGCCTGTTGCTGGCCACCCTGCGAGAGCTGGCGCCCAGGGGCCGCACCGATCCCACGATCGCACTGCTGACGCCCGGCGTCTACAACTCCGCCTTCTATGAGCACATGTTCCTCGCACACGAACTCGGCGCCGAACTGGTCGAGGGCCGCGACCTGCTCGTCGATGACGGCTTCGTATACATGCGCACCACCGACGGACTGCGACGCGTCGACGTCGTATACAGGCGGGTGGACGACGACTTCATCGATCCACTCGTGTTCCGGCCCGACTCCCTGCTGGGAGTTCCGGGCATCATGCACGCCTACAAGCTCGGCAACGTCACGCTGGCCAACGCTCCCGGCACGGGCGTGGCGGACGACAAGAGCGTCTACGCATACGTGCCCGACATGATTCGCTACTACCTGTCTGAAGAGCCGATCCTCGCGAACGTGGAGACCTACCTTTGCAGGCGGCCGGAAGACCTTGAGTACACGCTGGACAACCTCGACAAGCTGGTGGTCAAGCGAGTGGGCGAGTCGGGGGGATACGGAATGCTGGTCGGCCCGCACGCAAGTGCGCAGGAGCGCGCCGAGTACGCTGAGCAGGTGCGGGCAGACCCGGCCGACTTCATATCCCAGCCCACGCTCGCCCTTTCGCGCGCGCCCTGCCTCATCGACGACCGGCTGGAACCGCGCCACGTCGATCTACGCCCGTTCGTGCTTAGCGGGCAGAAGACCAGGATAGTGCCCGGCGCCTTCTGCCG
The DNA here is from genome assembly GCA_963663555.2 of Dehalococcoidia bacterium. GTDB lineage: Bacteria > Chloroflexota > Dehalococcoidia > Lucifugimonadales > Lucifugimonadaceae. The sequence continues at coordinate 250,285 of CAXXNJ010000006.1, read as the reverse complement.
GGTCGCATTGCGCCGCGGCAGCCTCGTGGTCAACTCCAGCCAGGGCGGCGGCAGCAAAGACCTGTGGGTACTGGAGGACTGAGCCATTGCTTGCCCGCAGCGCACAAGGCCTCTACTGGATGGGCCGCTACTTCGAACGGGCGGAAAGCCACTGCCGTCTGCTGAGATTGCAGACGGAAGCGCTCGTCGATAGGCCGGTTCGGGAGATTCACTACGGTTGGAGCCGTATCTATCAGAGTGTCGGAAGGATGCCCCCCGGCGACAGCCTAGAACAGCACGGCAGCGATGATGACTACACGCTGGCCGACTCTTTCACCCTTGCGGACGACATGACGTTCGAACCGCTCAATCCTGATTCGGTCCGTAACTGCTTCTCACAAGGGCGGGAAAACGCGCGCCAAATGCGGCACTGCATCAGCGCAGAGATGTGGACCAGCCTGAACCTCACCTACCTCTGGCTCCGGGACCTGACGATCCAGGACATATGGCGGCCGTCGCCGGAGACCTTCTACGCCGAGACTACAAGCAGAATCGACAACTTCATCGGCGTGGCGGAGGCGACGATGTACCGCGACGTCGGCTGGAGCTTCATGCAGCTCGGTCGTTACATAGAACGGTCTCAAATGACGTCGTCGCTGCTCATAGCCCAGCTCTCCGCAGACCAATCGCATGACTCAGAGCCGGAGGCCGACTGGACTACCCTGCTGCGCTCCTATCACGCCGTCGAGGCCTACAACCGCAGGTACGGCGTGGAAGTGCGCCCCGGGCAGGCGCTCGACCTGCTCGCCACAGACCCCCTGCTGCCCGGTTCGCTGCACCGCTCTCTGAACATCGCAGAATCGGAGTTGGCCGTCATCGGACACGGACCGAACGCCGTCTCCAGCGGCGCGTTGAGGCGTCTGGCCGGGCGTCTGGGCGCGCTGATGAATTACGATTGGCCCGACGAAGAAGACCGGCAGGCGCTATTGAGGAGGGTGAACGGTCTTTGCAGAGAGCTGCACGACCGGGTTACCGCCACCTACTTCGACTACCCCATTGAAGACTCGCCAGGACGCTGATAGGCCGGCAGGCTCGGCTCGATACCATATCGAGCACATCTCCCGCTACACGTACGATTCACCTGCGCGGCAATGCGTAATGTCGCTTTGCCTGATGCCCCGCAACGACGGCGGCCAGCGCCTGCTCAGCTTCGGGATAAAGACCAATCCACAGGCGCCGCTGAACAGCGAAGAGGACAGCTTTGGAAACACCAAGCACGTCCTGAACATCCACCGCGATCACGGCGGCCTCGAGATCATCTCACGCTCGACGGTCGACGCCGCCCCTCCAACCCCCCTTCCCGGCTCACTGGGCGCAGACGCTTGGGAGGAGGTCCGGTCATGGAGGCAGTCGTTGTCGGGCTGGGAGTTCACGAGCGCCAGCCGGTACGTCCAGCCGTCCCCCGAGCTGGACGCATTCGTCGAACGGCAGGACATCCGGCCGGGAGGCGACCCGCTGGAGTCGCTGCTTCGGCTTTCCGACACGCTTTACCGGAGCTTTGAGTACGCGCCCGGCAGCACGTCGGCGGCCTCGCCGATAGAACACATCCTGCGGTCCCGCCGCGGGGTGTGCCAGGACTACGCGCACGTCATGATCGCCATCGCGAGGTCGTGGAGCGTGCCCGCCCGCTACGTGTCCGGCTACTTCCACGTGACCGGCCAGGAAGGCGAGCAGACCCCGCAGTCCGCCACCCACGCCTGGGTGGAGTGCAAGCTGCCCGGCCTGGGCTGGGCCGGCTTAGACCCGACCAACCGGAGTCTCCCGGACGTGCGGCACGTCCGCATCGCTCAGGGCCGGGACTACCACGACGTACCCCCCACCCGCGGCGTCCTCCAAGGCAGTGGCGCCGGCGCCCTAGAAGTAAACATACAAATGCAGCGTGTCCAACAGCCGCTTTAACCTCTGCCCACGTATCCCCGCCAGGCGCCCACAAGGGATCGCCCCTACGGATGGGGAGGGCGCCCACAAGGGATGGCCCCTACGGGTAGTTGCCAGTTTTGAGTTTTTAGTTTTGATTGGGGAGGGAGAGGCGCGTGTTGGTGGCGTCGCGCGCGGGAAGACCCCCATTGTACGACCGGGTACATGGGTAACGGTTAGACCTTAGACATGGGTAACACTTTTGAAGGTGTCTTGTCGACCCTCTTCGCGGGTTCTCTGAGGATCCCGATCACTAGGGGGCCGAACTGGAGGGTCCACGTGCCGTCGGCCTCCTGCAGGAGGCCGACGGGTTCGCCGCGGAGGGAGTCGCTCACGTAGACCAGTTCGCCCTTCCACTTGATCTGGCCGTTGCTGCGGACCCTGCGAACGGTGACGCCGGCCCCGTACTCAGGCGAGACGGCGCGGGCCGGATAGGGGCGGTGCGACGGAACGTAGATACGGGAGGGTGGCCGCTGGCCGAGAGCCTCGTGCGGCCTCTCCTCGTTGTAGCCACGCCTGAACTCGTCGAAGGCGCGCCGCTGACTCCGCCGGTTGGACTTTGGAGGAGCGGCAGTCTCCGCCTTGAGAGTCCTGTGCAGCCTCTCGAGGCGGCCGTTCTGTTCGGGGCGCCCGGGCTCGATCCGCTCCGGCGTTATGCCCAGCTTGACCCACCATGCCGAGAGCGGCGTCAGACCGCCCAGGCCAACGCTGGCGAACGGAGGCCCGTTGTCCGTGCGGATGGCCCGGGGCAGCCCGTACTCGCGGAAGGCCCTTTCTAGGACTCGCTTGACCTCCGGCCCGGTGGGCCGCGCCAGCCCGTCGCAGACCAGCAGGTAGCGGGACATGGCGTCCTGCGCAGTTAGGGGGTCGATGCGTATTCCGTCGCCGGTGCGGAACCAGCCCTTCAGGTCGATCGACCACACGTCGTTGGGGTTTTCTGCGTTGGCGAAGGGTTCGTCCCAGGGCGCAGTCTTTCGCCGCCGCCTGCGAGGCTTCACCAGGCCGGCGCCGTCCAGTATGCGTCCCGCCGTGCTGGGGGCCGGCCAGCGTGTACCGGGTTCGATCTCCCGCAGACGGGCGATTATCTTCTTGGGCCCCCACGTGGGGCGGGCGCGCTTCTCCTCGATGATGCGCTCTGCGGTCTCGTCGGGCGTCTTGTTGGGGTGGCTGTGGGGGGCCCTGCTCCGGTCGAGAAGGCCGTATTCGCCGTATTTCTCATACCGTCGAATCAGCTTGTAGCCGGTCTTGCGGCTGATGCCGAACTCCCGGCACAGATCGGAGATGGACTCCTCTCCCGCAGCGCAGCGCTCTATGAACCGCAGACGTTCCAATGGTGGGCTCGTATTCTTCCAAGGCAACGCATTTTCCTCCTGGGATTGCCGTTCCAATCCCATGATGCGTTACCCATCTGCAAAGTCTAGCGTTACCTATGTCGCCAGTCTATACCCATCTCAATCTTCCCCCGCAGACGGGGGAAGAGGTAGGAGGGGATGGCCCTGCGGGGCGGGTTCCTGTTGGGCGCGCGTGGTTTGGTGGCGTCGCGCGTGTTGGTGGGCGACGATTCCCCCCGCCGTGCCCCGCCAGGCGCCCACAAGGGATCGCCCCTACGATTCGTGTGGCAAGGGACGTCCGTGCGGGTTCGTGTGGCAAGGGACGTCCGTGCGGGTTCGTATGGCAAGGGACGTCCGTGCGGGTGGATGCCCCGGCGGGTGGATGCCCCGGCGGGTGGACGCCAGGCACCCGTATGTCTCTGGCCATGCACCTAGGGCTTTCACCTGAAGTCAAATATATACTTGAGGATATGCACGCAGACTTACTGGCCCGCTGTTTGGCGTGCGGGCGAGATGATGGATGGGGCAGACCGGCTAAAGATGACGACCTCTCTTGAGTCCACAACTGTACTGACGAAGCCTGACATCGAGCGCAGGGAGCCGAGGCTGGGGAAGGTGGCGGCGCTGTATACGACTCCTGAGTCGGTCATCGAAGACTATGGGCGGCTGATGGAGCTTGCGGACTACCGCTCGGCGCTGCTGCCGGGGAACCGCACGCTGCTGAAGGTCAACATTTCCTGGCAGCACTTCTACCCGGCCTGCTCGACGGCGCCCTGGCAGATCGAGGGAGTGACGAAAGCGCTGCGCGGAGGTGGATATGACGATCTGCTGGCCGCGCACAACGGGACGGTAGTCGTGGACCCGTTCGAGGGACGGGTGAAGAACAAGCACGCCGCCGTCGAGGACCGCTTGGGCCTGCCGCACGTCGTGCTGGACGTTCCACCCGTGAAGTGGAAGCGATACCGTCCGTCCGCTCCGATGCTGGTGTTGGACAAGGTTTACGAGGACGGGCTGTACGTGCCGGACGCGCTGCCGGGAACGAACATAGTGCAGTTGCCGACGGTCAAGACGCACGTGTTCACCACGATGACGGGGGCCATGAAGAACGCATTCGGCGGGCTGCTGCACCGCTACCGGCATTGGACTCATTCCGTAATCCACGAGACCCTCGTGGATCTGCTGCAAATTCAAAAGGAGATTCACACCGGACTGTTTGCCGTAATGGACGGGACGTTTGCGGGAGACGGGCCCGGGCCGCGTGCCATGCGTGTGCACACGAAGAACGTCATCCTGGCGAGCGCTGACCAGGTGGCAATCGATTCCGTGGCGGCGAAGATGATGGGTTTCGACCCGATGAGCATCCCGATGATCCGCATCGCCCACGAACACGGGCTGGGCGTCGGCAACCCTTCGGAAATCGAGGTGGCCGGTGACGACGTTTCGGGCGTGAACTGGAACTTCACGTCAAGCGAGAGCACCTTTGCGAGTCGCGGGCAGCGTCTCATCTACCACGGCCCGCTGAAGCCGATGGAGAACCTGCTGCTAAGGTCGCCGATGGCGCCGTGGGCCTACTGGGCGTCGAACGTCTACCACAATGACTTCTGGCTGCGCTTCATAGGCCGGAAGCGTGTGCGGGAGGCGCTTAAGACGTCCTGGGGCCGTCTATTCCAGGAGTATTAGGGCGGCTATACGGCTAGCCGGGCCTTTTTACGCCCCGGCCTGCGGGTGGCCGTTGCCGCCTGCGGGCGGGCCGATCTCGTTGGTGTATACGCCGAGGTCGCGGCCCTGGTGAACGTGCACCACGAACTCTTCCCGCTGAATGCCGATGGCGTCGATGATGGTCTCGTCCACTATCGACATGATTTCCTGTATGCCGGCCTCCGTCACGCTCTCCTCGACGGTCAGCGTTCCGTGCACTATCGGGCCGATGAAGTGCAGGTCGAGACGGCCTGCGGGGCTGCCGTCCTCGACGATGGTGTAGCACTCGGAGTGCGGCGTCCTGCACTCGCGCTCGAAGAAGAAAGTTGCCATGCGTCGGTGAACCTCCCGGGAGCAGGCCGGAGCCGGCCTAGGTCCTGACCTGCCCGTCTCCCCTGACCAGCCACTTGTAGCTTGTCAGCTCGCGCAGTCCCATCGGCCCTCTGGCGTGCATCTTCTTGGTGCTGATGGCGACCTCGGCGCCCAGTCCGAACTCACCGCCGTCGTTGAAGCGCGTGGAGGTATTTACGAACACCGCGGATGCGTCCACTTTGGCGAGGAACGACTCCGCGGCCGCCGTGTCAGACGTGACGATCGCCTCCGAGTGGCCGGAGCCGTACCGGTCGATGTGGGCAAGGGCTCCGTCAAGTCCATCGACGATCTTGACGGAGGCGATCAAGTCTAGGAATTCGGCGCCGAAGTCGTCCTGTACAGCCGCCTTTCGTCTAGCGCCGTCGCCCAGGGAATCGAGTATCGATAGGGTGCGGCGGTCGCAGCGCATCTCGACGCCGTACTTGGCGAATTGCCGCGATAGGGCCGGAAGGAAGCTGCCGGCCACGGCTGAATGTACAAGCACGGTGTCCAGGGCGTTGCAGACGGTCGGGCGTTGCACCTTGGCGTTCACGACCACCTTTTCAGCCAGGTCTAAGTCCGCTGCTGCGTCTACGTAGGTGTGGCATACGCCGATGCCGCCTGTCACGGCGGGCATTGCGGCGCGCTCTGCGACGAAACGCACCAGTTCGGCGCTGCCGCGGGGCACCATCAGGTCGATTTCGTCCTTCATGTCGAGCAGTTCGCCGACCAGCTTGCGGTCTGTCGAGGCGACGAACTGGACGGCGCCGGAGGGGAGTCCGCTTGCGCCGAGGGAGTCGGCAATGATTCCGGCCAGTGCGCGGTTGGTCTCGAACGCCTCCTTGCCGCCTCTCAGGACGGCGGCGTTGGCGGACTTGAGGCACAGTGAGGCGATGTCCACGGTGACGTTGGGCCGACTCTCGTATATTGCGCCGATCACGCCGAGGGGGACGCTGATGCGTTGAACGTGCAGGCCGTTGGGGCGGGTCGTCTCGTCCAGCGTCACGCCGATGGGGTCGGGCAGCGCTGCGATGTCCCTTACGGCCGATGCCAAGTCGCTCACGCGGCCTGGATTGAGGGTCATTCGCTCGGTGACGTGTTCGCCCAGTCCTGCGCTGCTGGCATTCGCTAGGTCGGCGCCGTTGGCGTCGAGTATCTGCCCGGCCCTTTCTTCAAGGGCGGCTGCTATCGAGTGGAGCGCGGCATTGCGCTCTGCGGTCGTGGTAGTAGCCAGGTGGCGCGACGCCGCACGGGCGCTGCGGGCCTGCTGTTTGAGTCCGGCCGGTGTGGTCAACGCTTCTAAGCCCCAGTTCTTCGGTGAATGTGTCTTGCGGGTCAGCCTACGAGCGAGGCCGCCAAGTCATTTGATGCAGAGCCGTGATTGTCTCCATTCTATCTACTTACAGGGTGAGGCCGGCGCTTGGGGTGGCGATAGAGCGTCTACGCATGGCTGTCCGTAGACCTTGGGAACCTTCTAAAGGGAATCGCTAATCCCTTCAGCCCTGATGGAGTTGAGGCGGGGACGAGGGTGGAATCTACTTTGGCGGTAAAGACGGTTCTAGAGAGGGATAGGGTCTCCCCAAGGAAGATCTCGGGTAGGCGGAATCAGGCGGCGGCTCGAAGGGCGGCTACGGCGGCGCGAACGTCTCCGGAGCCGTCGAATACGCCGGAGCCGGATATCAGCGTATCGGCCCCGGCCCTTACGGCGGGGCCGATGGTGTGCGCCTTGATGCCTCCGTCCACCGCGATCTCCAGCGGGCGCCCCGCGTCGTCCGCCATTGCCCGGAGCTCTTCGATCTTCTCCAGCGACTCATATATGAACGGCTGGCCGCCGAATCCCGGTTCCACCGACATCACAAGTACGCGATCGACCAGCGGGAGCAGTTCCTGGATTTCGCCAACGCTCGTCGCCGGCTTGAGCGACACGGCAGGCCGCATTCCCGCTCCGGTCGCACATTCGATAGTCGAAACGACGTCGCGGCACGCCTCGACGTGCACGGTGTAGACGTCCGCTCCTGCTCCGGCAAACGCCTCGCAGAACCTGGATGGCTCCTCGACCATCATGTGCACGTCTATCGGCAGGCCGGTGGATGACCGCACCGAGTGCAGTACAGGTACGCCGACGGTGATATTTGGGACGAACCGCCCGTCCATCACGTCGAAGTGGATCTCGTCGCAGCCTGCCTCCTCGGCCGCCTTGACCTCTTCCGAAAGACGGCCAAAGTCTGCACTCAAAATGGAGGCCGATATCCTGACGGCAGCCACCGCTTGGTCTCCTACCATTCTCCGGCGGCGTGGGCCAGCCAGATCCTGTGATAGGCATCCTGCATGGCCTGGCGCACCCTGCCGGGAGCCGTTCCGCCGGGCAGGTCGCGGGCGGCTACCGAGGATTCCGGCGTGATCTGCAACAGGGCCTCCGCAAGGCCCTTGCAGTCCTGTGCAAGTCCCTCGGCTTCCAGCAGGGCGGCGGCCTCATCTGCGTCGACGTCGGTGAGGGGCCTGCCGGAATCGTGGGCAAGGCGCGTCAGCTTGGTGATGACGACGTGGGCCTGCCGGAAGGCCAGCCCCTGCGACACAAGGTAGTCGGCGTAGTCGGTCGCAAGCGCTGCGCTCTCGTCGACTGCCTTGCGCATGGGGCCGGGGTGGAATTCGGCGCTCTCCAACATGCCCGCAGCCGCTGAGAGAGATGCGCGCACCGTGTCCGCCGCATCGAACAGCGGCGATTTGTCCTCCTGGAGGTCGCGGTTGTAGGTGAGCGGAAGCGCCTTCGTCACGGTGAGCAGCGCGATCAGCGAGCCGTAGACCCTGCCGGTCTTGCCGCGCACCAGCTCGGCAAAGTCGGGGTTGCGCTTCTGAGGCATGATGCTGGAGCCGGACGTGAACCGCTCCGACATCGAGACGAATCCGAACTCGTCCGACGACCACAGTACGAGCTCTTCGGCCATGCGCGACAGGTGCATCATGCAGACCGCCGAGGCGGACACAAAGTCGATCATGTAGTCGCGGTCCGAGACGGCGTCCATGCTGTTGGCGCTGATACTGGTGAAACCGAGTTCATCGGCCACGGACCGGCGGTCCAGAGGGTAAGGCGACCCGGCCATTGCGCCGCTTCCCAGGGGCAACGTGCCTGCCGCAGCCTTGGCCGCGGCGAAGCGGCCCGCGTCACGGTCGAACATCTCGAAGTAGGCCAGCAGGTGGTGGGCGAGCAGCGCCGGCTGCCCGCGCTGGAGGTGCGTGTAGCCGGGCATTATCGTGCCGGCGTGCCTGGCAGCCTGCTTGAGTACCGCCCTCTGGAGCTTGCGCACGCCGCGGGCGGCATCTGCGGCCGCGCGCATGGCGTACAGGCGCGTGTCGGTCGCAACCTGGTCATTGCGCGAGCGGGCTGTGTGCAGCCGTCCCGCCGCGTCGCCGATCAACTTGAACAGCCTAGACTCCACGTTCATGTGGATGTCCTCAAGCTCAGGCTTCCAGGTGAAATCGCCGCTCTCTATCTCGGCCTCGATCCGTCGCAGGCCTGCGACGATGCTGCCGGCGTCGGACTCGCCGATGATGCCCTGGCGGGCCAGCATCCGCGCGTGCGCTATCGAACCGGCGATATCCTCGCGGTACATGCGGCGGTCGGTGTCCAGCGAAACGGTGAAGTCGCTGGCCAGTTCTGCGCCTCTCGCGCTGGCCGCCGGGTCTGTAGAGTTAGTGTCCATCATTCTGGCGCAGGGGGCGTGGTTGTCAGGAAGGCCCCTGCTCAGTAAAGCTTAAGGCCGCCGGCCCACTGGCGCATAGCCTATGGTCTAGCGTCTCAACCGAATTCAAGACGGCCGGCGCGGCATTGCGGCCACGTGGCCGGCTCAGGATCATGCACGAATTGCGAGGAGAAAATCGATGCGACACACAGCCGATGCGGTAGTCATAGGCGGCGGCGTGATGGGCGCCAGCGCCGCATATCACCTTGCCAAGATGGGTTGCGCCAACGTGGTCCTCCTGGAGGCGAGGTCGCTGGCGGCCGTCGGCACGGGACACTCCGGCTCCATCGTACGGCAGCACTACTCGCATGACGTGACGACCTTGCTCGCGCTCCGCTCGGTAGAGATGTTCGAGAACTTCGAGGACATCACCGGGCGCCAAGGGGTATTCACGCAGAACGGCTGGATCAAGCTCACCCCGCCTGAGTCGGTCAGCGCTATGGCTGAGAACGCGGCGCGGCATCGCGAGCTGGGCGTGGAGGTCGAGGACCTGCCGCTGGAGGATCTGCCCAACTTCATTCCCGGCGTAAACGTGGAAGGAATCGGCGGCGCGCTGTTCGAGCCGCGCGGGGGCTACGCCGATCCGACGGCCACCACCCAGGGTTTCGCCGATGCGGCCCGCAGGCTCGGCGCAGAGATCAACGAGGGGGTGAGCGCCACGGACATACTCGTAAGCGGCTCGCGCATTAGCGGCGTGGAGACCGATGCGGGAACTATCGAAACCCCGGTGGTCGTGAACGCGGCCGGGCCGTGGGGAGCGATTGTCGCATCGTGGGCGGGCATCAAGATACCCATCGTGGTTACCCGCGAGCAGGACATATTGTTGCGCTGCACGGCGGCGCCGGAAATGACGCGCCACCCCGTCTCGAACGGCGTAGACCGCAACTACTGGCGGCAGGTGAAGGACGATCTGCTGCTGGTGGGGGACGGGCACCCAAAGGAGATTGAGACGGCCGATCCAGACGACTACGACACCAGCGTCGACGACGAATTCAAGCGGATGATCATCGAGCGTCTCGACTTCCGCATACCCGGCATAGCGCAACACTCCACAATCGAGGGCGGGTACGCCAGCCTGTACGACGTGACGCCGGACTGGCACCCGATCATCGGACGCGAACCCGAACTGGAGGGATACGTCCACTGCAACGGCTTCAGCGGGCACGGCTTCAAGCTTGGCCCCGCCGTCGGAAAAGTCGTGGCCGAGGAAATACTGGTCGGGCAGGCACATACGATAGACATTTCCCCGCTGAGGCCCGGCCGGTTCAGGGAAAACGCTTTGCTGGAAGGGAGCTACGCCGGGAACCAGGCGTGATGGCAGGCGTGTGGCGCCTTGTCCCTATCCCGGTGGCATGAACCGTACGGGCGCCCCTACGGTTCGTGTGGGGTCACACTCTCTCCGCGGCAAGGAGGTCGTCTAGGACGACGATGGGCAAGCCGTCGACGCGGCGGAAGTCGGTGTCGTTGGTGATGAAGAGCGCGCAACCGGCGCGAAGGGCTGTCGCTGCGTGGAGTGCGTCGGGTGTCTTCAAGCCCGTCTCGGCGCGGATGTGGGCAGCATCTTCCCACAAGCGGCGCGTGGCGGGAATTAACTTCATCTCCGGGGCGGCGAATACTGCCTGAAAGGCCGCTTCAAGATCTGCGTCGCCTTGCCGTATTGGGTGTACGAGCGCTTCTGCGACGGCCAACTCACTGCACGACACGGTGAACCGGCCGGCCTCGGCTTGCTGCCATGCGGGAGCCAATAGGGTGAGATACGGCTCGTGGCGCTCCACGCTGTAGATGATAGCCGTGGTATCGAGGTAGATAGTCCCATGCGGCGGGAGCTTTATCGGGACCACGACGCCCGCTCATCCGCTATGTAGTCATCGACATCCTTTGCGGTCTTGAACAGGCGTTGCCCCGGCGCCTCCGAGATAACCTGCCAGGCCGAACGGGCCGATGCCGTCGGCGTGGGGGAGATTGTCACGTCCACTCTCTCACCCTCGGTCAACTCCGGGCTGGCAATTTCCACCTTGCCGCCGGGCTGTACGGTTGCTCTCAGGTGCAACGCCTCTTGCATGGCTAGCGGCTCCTTCCAGTCGTGACGGTCCGGCGGCTGTGCGCCGCCAATCGCAGACAGGCCCTTATCCGCCATGTTATAGGAACGCTCCGCCGGGGCCTGCGCCGCGCCCGGTGGATTCCCGTTCGGGGACGGGAAAGACGGTTGGGGGTGTGGGTTGATGACGCGCGTTGTGGTGGGCGGGTGGCGTGCGGTTCATGTCGGAGGGCGGCCATGTGGTTCGCGCGTTATTGACAATGAAGATGGATGTGGGATGCGCGGGAAGACCCCCCATCTCAATCTTCCCCCGCAGACGAGACCTTTGCATAAATCCCAGCTGCCCCCTCAGAGCCGACCTAATTACCCCGATTCTCATCTTCTTCCATCGAAAAATTGGAGGTCTGTAGAGGGTCGCGAGACATTTATGCAAAGGTCTCGCAGGCGGGGGAAGAGGTAGGAGGGGACGCCCCTGCGGCGCGCGCGTTCGTGGCGTCGTCGCGTGGGGGTGGGCGACGATTCCCCCCGCCGTGCCCCGCCAGGCGCCCACAAGGGATCGCCCCTACGGTTCATGGGACAAGGGATCGCCCTTACGGAGGGCGGCCACAAGGGATCGCCCCTACGGTTCGTGGGACAAAGGATCGCCCCTGCGGAGGGCGGCCACAAGGGATCGCCCCTACGGTTCGTGGGACAGGGGATCGCGCCTACGGTTCCTGTCGGGGACGCCCATGTGATGCGGCTGAGGAGGCGCGTGTTGGTCGGTGGGTGGGGGTTAGCGGGCTTCGCGCATGGTTTGGGAGCGGAATTGGGTGCGGGCGGGGAGGGAGTAGATGTCTATGAAGCCGGTTGCGGCGCCGTGGTCGAACTCGTCCTCGGTGGAGTAGGTGGCTAGGCCGAAGTCGTAGAGCGAGTAGGGGGAGCGGCGTCCGGTAACTACTGCGGCGCCTTTGTGCAGCCTGACGCGCACGTCGCCGGTCGTGTACCGCAGGACGCTGCCCATGAAGGCGTCTAGGTTCTCCCGCAGTTGCGTAAACCAGCGTCCCTCGTACACGAGGTCGGAGTAGGTCTGCGCCAGGTTGGACTTGATGCGCTGCTGCTCGCGGGTGAGAGTCGCCGTTTCGAGAGCGCGCAGCGCGACGTGGAGCACGACCGCGGCGGGCGTCTCGTAGACCTCGCGCGATTTGATGCCGACCAGGCGGTTCTCCAGGTGATCGATCCGGCCCACGCCGCGGCTGCCCGCGACGGCGTTCAGCTGTTCGATCAACTCCACTCCGCCGAGGGGTTTGCCGTCCAGGGCCACCGGCCTACCGGCCTCGAATGAAATCTCGACCTCCTCGGGCTCGTCGGGCGTCTCGTCTACCGGCATGGTCCAGGAGTAGGCGTCCTCCGGCGGCGCCAGCCAGGTGTCCTCCAAGTCCTCTCCCTCTATGGCCAGTCCCCACAGGTTGCGGTCTATCGAGTAGACGCGCTGGTCGTCGCCCACCTCGCGCAGGGCCAGACCGGCCTTTGCGGCATACGCCTTCTCCTCGTCGCGGGTCATGCCCCACTCGCGGGCCGGGGCGATGATGCGCAGCGGCTCGCCGTGTGCGGAGAGCGTCTTGACCCCGGCGTCGAATCGTACTTGGTCGTTGCCCTTGCCGGTGCAGCCGTGTGCGACTGCCGATGCTCCGACCTGCCGGGCCGCCTCCACCAGCTTCTTCGCCATGAGGGGCCGTCCGAGCGCCGTCGAGAGCGGGTAGACGTCCTCGTACATCGCGGCGGCCTTGAGGCCGGGGAAGACGTAGTGGTCTACGAACTCGTCCTTGACGTCCCAAACGAGGGACTGCGCCGCGCCGGCCTGATCAGCCCGCTCTTCGACTCCCTCCAACTCCGGCCCGCCTCCGAGGTCGAGCGTTAGCGTGACGACGTCCATGTCGTACTGCTCCCGTATCCACACGACGGAGATGGTCGAGTCCATCCCCCCGCTATAGGCCAGTACGCACTTCTTTCTTGACATGTCAACTTGCTCGCTGTATTCCCGCCTGGATGGTCTGCCTTTCAACATCCATTGTCACCCCTGCCGGGGCATATGTCATTAGCAGACAGCCCGGCTATGTGACGGAAGGGTTGCGGGGACGGCGGCGCTCGCCACGCCGACGTGGGAAGAGGTAGGAGGGGAAGACGCCCCTGGGGCGCGTGTTGGCGGCGTCGCGCGTGGTGGTGGGCGACGATTCCCCCCCCCCGCCGTGTGCCGCCAGGCGCCCACAAGGGACGCCCCTACGGATGGGGAGGGCTCCCACAAGGGATCGCCCCTACGGATGGGGAGGGCTCCCACAAGGGATCGCCCCTACGGATGGGGAGGGCTCCCACAAGGGATCGCCCCTACGGATGGGGAGGGCTCCCACAAGGGATCGCCCCTACGGATGGGGAGGGCGCCCACGAGGGATCGCCCCTACGGATGGGGAGGGCTCCCACAAGGGATCGCCCCTACGGATGGGGAGGGCGCCCACGAGGGACGCCCCTACGGGTTTCTGACGGGGGGCCTGCGATTCGCGCGTTATTAACAATGAACATGGATGTGCGATGTGCGCGAAGACCCCCATCTCAATCTTCCCCCGCAGACGGGGGAAGAGGTAGGAGGGGATTCGTGCCCTTCTTTGCCGCCATTCCGGACCCTCTTTACCGTCATTCCCGGCCCCGATCGGGAATTCGCGGGTGGGCGTTCAGCTTAGGGGGGCGGTGGATAGTCTCTCGTAGCGGGCGCCGGTGGGTTCCAGGTAACTGCGGAATAGGGCGATACGCTCGACTGTGAAGCTGATGGCCTGCGGTGACAGGTCGAGCCAGGCCTTGCCAATTTCGACGGCGGTGCGGCCCCTGGCGTCCCGCCTGAGCCTGGCGACGGTGGCGTGTGGGCTGTAGGGCCTGCGCTCGGGGGCGATTCCGAGCGCAGAGACGGCGCCCTCCACGCGGGCTTGCAGGCGGAGCAGTCGCCTCGTCTCGCCGTTGAAGCCGGCCCAGAGCACGCCGGGTTTGCGGGGCGTGGGAAAGACCCCGGTTTGGGCCAACTGCAACTCGAACGGGGCCGACTCGCCGGCGGCGTCTTCGAGCAGCCGCGCAGCCTCGACGGTTTGAGCCGGTCTCATTCCACCCAGGAACTTCAATGTCACGTGAATGCCCCCGGCTGAGACAGGCTGGACGAAACGGCGGCGGCGCGACGGTATCCGTTCCAGCAGGCCGGAGAGGTGGCTCTGCACCGCATCGGGCAACTCGACCGCGACGAAGCACCGCCACGTCTCGTCCGGCGCGGCGGCTGCCAACCGGGAAAGCGCGTCCGTGGAGCTCAACCCCGTTTCACCTGCCGGGCCGGAGCCGTCCGTCTGCTCTGGCATAAACTGATTCCTCGCGGGCCGACCGGCGGCCCAGGCACCCCTTGCGGAGGGCGAATCCAATGAAGATTACGAGCGTCAAGCCTTACCTGGTACACCCAGGATGGCGCAAGAACTGGCTCTTCGTGAAGGTGGAGACCGATTCCGGCATCCACGGATGGGGAGAAGCCTACACGCAGGCGGACAGGGACCGCACCATCGCCGTTCACGTGGAGGAGATGAACGGCTTTCTCACCGGCAGAGACCCCTTCAACGTCAAGCACTTCACGCAGATCGCTTGGGAGGACTACGGGCAGCGGCGCGGCTCGATGGAGATATTCAGCGCCATCAGCGGAATCGAGCAGGCGCTGTGGGACATAGTGGGAAAGGCGGCGGGCCTGCCTGTGTACAAACTCCTCGGCGGCATGTGCAGGGACCGCATAAGAGTCTACGCCAACGGCTGGTACTGGGGCGCAAAGACGGGTGACGACTACGCCAGGATGGCCGTAGAGACGCTGGAGAAGGGCTTCAGCGCGCTGAAGTTCGACCCGCTCTCAGGCCCATGGCGGTTCTACCCCGGATCTCGGGCAATCGACGAGGCGGCGGAGAAAGTGCGCAGCGTGCGGCAGGCGGTAGGGCCGGACGTGGACCTGCTGATTGAGATCCACCGCAGGCTGGCGCCAATGCACGCCGTCGATTTGGCAGACCGGATCGCCGAGTGCCGGCCATTTTGGTTTGAGGAGCCGTGCCCGGCGGAGAACCTCGACGCGTTGGCCGAGATACGGGCGCAGGTGGAGATACCGGTCGTCACCGGCGAGGCCCTGTACGGCAAGGCCGGATTCGCGCCGGTATTCGAGAAACGGGCGGCAGACATCATCAACCCGGACGTTGCCAACACCGGCGGTATCCTGGAACTGAAGGAGATCGCCGCGATGGCGGAGCCGCACTACGTGGCCGTGTCGCCGCACAACTACAACTCGACCGTGATGGCGCTGGCGTCCACGGTGCACGCCTCGGCGACGATGCCGAACTTCCTGATTACAGAGTACTTCGTGCCCTTCGCCGAAATCGGCGTGCAGGTATCCAACCAGCTCCTGCCGGAGAACGGATACATCCCACTGCCGGACGCTCCCGGCCTGGGGGTAGAGATAGACGAAGACGCGCTAGAACGCTTCGCCTATCGCCACTACCCAACCCGCACGCTCCGCTCTCCGGCCAATGAGGTGACGTGACGGGTAGTCGATGCGGTGTCGCGCGATAGGCGGGAGGAGAGCTAAAAAACTACACATCCCCGCTTGCCGCGGCATAGGGCGGCGGCGGGGTAAGCAGGGTTGGCGGCGCGGTGTGCGTTTAGCCTTGCGTGCAGCAGTCGGGGTTGCAGACTGCTCGGAGTTCGGGCTCGGCGGCCAGGCCGTGTGTGGCTTCGACGAACCGCCTTGTCGCGTCTAGGGCGATTTTGAGGATGTTGATCATCTTGTCTGTGTTGCCTTGTCGTACCGGTATGTTGAGTCGGGAGGTCTGTGGCCGCCGGGCGCAAAAGAAAACCCCCGGCGTGTCGTTCGCAGGGGGTTGAAACTTTCAGCAGCTAGCTTTTCGATTTGGAATCAGCGCGCGGCCGGGCCACCCCCTGCGGGCATACAGGTACAAGTACAGACGCAAGCGAAGTGCGACACCTGAGATTTCATAGCGTCTCTACCTTACCCGATGAGGCGGCCATGATGCAACACCATTGTCGGCGGATCGCGCAGTCAAGACGACGCGGGGCCATCGAGGCCGAACAGCCTGGCGGCGTTGCCTCCCATGACAAGGCGCTCGCTATCGGGCGAAAGGCCGGCCGAGCGCGCTTCCCTAAGTGCGCGGGACTGACCGACCAGCGGATAGTCGGATGCGAACAGGACACGCTCTGCGCCGCAAGCCGCCGCGGCCACGCTGAACGCCTCAGGCCGGTACAGGTATGGGAAAGCCGCCGAGTCGAAGTGGACTCGGGACATTGCGCGGCGCACCTCAGGCATGAGGGAGTAGAACGGCAGGCCGCCGCCGAAGTGGGCGAATATGAAGTCGTTGCGCGGGTAGGCGCGCACCAGCGCCTCCAGCAGATCGGGCGTGACCGTCCCCTTTCCGGGGTATGCGTGGCCCACAGGCTCCGACGCGTGAAACAGGACCGGTACGCCGAGTTCCCGTGCGGCGTCGAGCGCGGGCGCCAGCGTCGCAAGGTCTGCCGACACAGTCCCCTGCGTGTCGGGATGCAGTTCTCCCACGCCCCGGGCGCCGGCCTCCACGCAACGGACGACCTCCTCTACCGCATCCGTTCCCCAGAGTGGGTTGACGCTGCAAAAGGGGACTATGCGCCCAGGAAAGGAGCGCGCAGAGTCCAGCAGGTAGTCGTTCGACTCGCGCGCCACTCCGGCGTCTGTCCAGCCGTAGCCCACTGCGACCGATACGTCTACGTGCGCGCCGTCCATTTCCTCTATAAGGTCTTCGGCGGTCGCGATGCGGCTTCGCGCGTCGGCGAACAGCTCCCGGAAAGTCGCATCGAGCCTTAGGATCCTCTCGCGCTCGGTGCGGAATTCGGCGGGCAGGATATGGGTGTGGGAATCGACGATCACCGTTGCCGTCCGCTCCATGCGCTGCTGATATGGAATCGCCGGGCCGCGTCGCATATGGTAAGTGAACGCATTGACGGGGAGATACCGGCGGGAAGTTAGGCTGTTCACGCCCGTACGTGAGCCGTCTCCGCGGCTACAATGCGGCGCAACGCAAACCGACCGGGCAAGCCGGCAGCGGTGATTCCCGCTGGCCGAGGAATACAGCGAGCGATGCTATGAAGATGTACACGTGCGGAGAGTGGGTTGAAGGTTCCAGGCAGATGGACGTCATAAACCCATTTACCGGTGAGGCTTTCGACACCGTGCCCTTGGCGACCGTGGAGGACATCGACCTGGCGGTCAAGAGCGCGGAACGCGGCGCAAAGGCGATGCGCCAACTGACCGCCTACGACCGCTACGAGATCCTCATGCGGGTCGTCGGGATCATGGAGGAGCGCAAGGAAGACTTCGGCCGGACGATCACGCGTGAAGAGGGCAAGATCATCGGCGAGGGCCTGATGGAGGCCGACCGGGCCATTCAGACCATGACGTGGTCTGCGGAGGAGGCCAAGCGGCTCTACGGCGAGGTGATACCGCTGGACGCGGCGCCCGGCAACGCCATGAAGTTCGGATTCACCGTCAGGGTGCCGGTTGGGGTTGTGGCAGCCATCGCGCCTTTCAACTTTCCGCTCAACCTGGTGGCGCACAAGGTAGGGCCGGCCATCGCAGGCGGCAACGCCGTCATCATCAAACCGGCCAGCGACACTCCGTTGTCTTCCCTCAAGCTGACCGAGGCGTTCCTGGAAGCCGGACTGCCGCCAGAGGCGATCCAGTGCGTGACAGGCTCGGGAGCCGCCATTGGCGATGCGCTCGTGTCTCACCCGGGCGTCAGGAAAGTGACCTTCACCGGCAGCCAGGAGGTGGGAGAGCACATCACGCTGACGGCCGGCTTGAAGAAGGTGACGATGGAGCTGGGGTCAAACTCGCCGCTAATCGTGCTGCCGGACGCCGACATGGACAAGGTGGCCGACGCCACGGTGCAGAGCGGCTACTCGAACGCCGGGCAGGTTTGCATATCGACCCAGCGCGTGATCGTCGATCAGTCGGTCTACGCCGACTACCTCGACGCGCTTAAGCCAAAGGTGGAGGCGCTGTCGGTCGGAAACCCGGAAGACGACGCAATAAAGGTCGGCCCGATGGTTCGCCAGAACGACGCGGAGCGCGTGGAGGACTGGATCGGCGAGGCGGTCGGCGCCGGAGCGAGGCTGGTTACAGGCGGCGGACGCCACGACGCCATGGTCACCCCCGCCGTGCTGGCGGACGTGACGCCCGACATGCGCTTCTCGAGGGACGAGCTGTTCGGGCCCGCAGTTGGCGTCACTCCCGCCGCCGACATCAACCAGGCCATCGAGTACGCTAACGACACGCGCTTCGGGCTGTCTGCGGCGATATTCACGGAGAACATCGACAACGCGCTGAAGTTCGCCCTGGAAGTGGACTCCGGCAACCTGAACATCAACGGCGGCACGCAGTTCCGCGCAGACCTGATGCCCTACGGCGGCCTGAAGGACAGCGGCATGGGCAAAGAGGGGCCGTCCTACGCAGTCGAGGAGATGACCGAAGTCAAGATGGTCGTGGTGCACAGGTCCTGAGAACCGGCGGCGCCCAACACTAGATCTAGTCCAGACCGGAAGGCCGGAAATGTCCAAGTCCTTTGAGATCTACTCCGATGAATTCAAGCGGATCGTGGGTTCTGCCCAAGCGCCGGAGCTCGTTTCGGACGACATGATCTTCAGCGAGGGCACGACCTGGGTACCCCGGCGCGGCATGGTGATCTGGAGCGACTTCTTCAACAACCGGATGATGCAGTGGTCGGAGTCCGGCGGGGTGGACGTATTCAGGCAGCCGTCGAGGCGCGTCAACGGCAACACCATCGACCGGGAGGGCCGCGTGGTGTCGTGCGAGACCGCGGGCAGACGGGTGGTCAGGGAGGAGCGCGACGGCTCGATCGTTCCCGTGGCCGAGCGCTACGAGGGCGGCCGCTTCACCTCTCCCAACGACGTGGTGGTGAAGTCGGACGGCTCGGTCTGGTTCACCGACCCCGACTACGGCGTCCTGATTCCGGAGATCGGCGACAACACGACGCTTGAGCAGGAGCGCAACCGCGTATACCGCGTAGACCCGGACAGCGGCGAAGTGGAGTCGGTGTGCGAGGAGTTCGACAAGCCGAACGGCCTGGCCTTTTCGCCGGACGAGTCGACGTTGTACGTGAGTGACTCCGGACGCACGCACGGCGAATTCCGAAACCACCACGTCATGGCCTTCGACGTGACCGGAGACGGGGCGGGAATTGAAAATCCACGCGTGCTGGCGGTAGTGGACCCCGTCGTTCCCGACGGCATGAGAGTCGACACGGACGGCAACCTGTACGTGGCTGCGGGAGACGGAATCCAGGTCTTTTCGCCCCAGGGAGACCTGCTGGGAAAGATCCTCACGCCGGAGGTGGCCACAAACTGCGCCTTTGGTATGCCCGACTACCAGACGCTGTTCATTTCCGCGACGACCTGCGTCTGGAAGGTAAGGCTAAACGCCGCAGGAGCGCGCAGGCCGTGAGCGGCTCCGCCCAACGTCCAGGCAGGTTCCAATGACTATCAATCTCGAAGCCCGCGACGACCTCTTCTGGTCGCTCTTATCCCACAGCGCCAGGCTGGAACGGCTCTATTCCGGCACGGCTTGGGCGGAGGGGCCGGCCTACGTCGGGGACGGCCGCGTCGTCTGGAGCGACGTGCCGAACAACCGGATGTACAGCTGGACGAGGGAAGAAGGCGGATCGGTCTTCCGCGAGCCTTCCAACTACTCGAACGGCAACACGGTCGACCGCTCCGGCAGGCTGCTCACGTGCGAACACTTGAAGCACCGGATATCGCGCACGGAGTCGGACGGCAGGGTGGTAACGCTGGTTGACAACTACGAGGAAAGGCGGCTCAACTCGCCGAACGACTTGGTAGTGAAGTCGGACGGCACGGTCTGGTTCACCGACCCGCCGTACGGCATCCTGAGCGACTACGAGGGCAGCGCACGGGATAGCGAGCTCGGCGGCAACTTCGTCTACCGCCTAGACCCCGACGACGGCAGCCTGGCCATCGTTGCCGACGACTTCGACAAGCCGAACGGCCTGGCCTTCTCGCATGACGAGTCGGTACTGTACGTCGCCGACACCGGTGGGAGCCACACGCCCAACGGGCCGCACCACATACGGGCGTTCGACGTGCTCAGCGAAACGGAACTGGTGAACGGCCGGGTTTTCGCCGAGATCAGCCCCGGATTTGCCGACGGGCTGAAGGTGGACGCCGAGGGCAACGTCTTCACCAGCGCGTTTGACGGAATACAGGTCTTTACGCCCGACGGAACGATGCTCGGCAAGATACTGGTGCCGGAGCGGGCTACTGCCAACTGCACGTTTGGCGGTGAAGACGGATCGACCCTCTTCATCACGGCCTCCACCGCACTCTACGCAATCGAAACCAGCACGCAAGGCGCAAACACAGCATGACGGGGTCAGCGGAGACAAACTTGGGTTCCGGTACGGACATCCACCGGCGCAGCATCAACGCCATCCGCTTCCTCTCGGTGGACGCCGTACAGCGGGCGTCGTCCGGCCACCCCGGCGCCCCGCTCGGCGCAGCGCCCATGGCATACGTGCTGTGGACGCGCTTCCTGCGCCACAATCCGGCCAATCCGAAGTGGCCAGACCGCGACCGGTTCCTGCTCTCCGCCGGCCACGCGTCGATGCTGCTGTACAGCCTGCTGCACCTGACGGGATACGACGTGCCGATCGAAGAGATCATGCGCTTCCGGCAGTGGGGCAGCATCACGCCAGGGCATCCTGAGAGCGGCCTGACGCCGGGCGTGGAGGCCACTACCGGCCCGCTTGGACAGGGGTTCGCAAACGGCATAGGCATGGCCATGGCGGAGCGGATGCTGGCGGCCTCGTACAACCGCCCGGGCCACGACGTCGTCGATCACCGCACCTTTGCCATCTGCTCAGACGGCGACCTGATGGAGGGCGTCGCCTCGGAAGCCGCCTCACTGGCAGGCACGCTGGGCCTCGGCAAGGTGGTGTACCTGTACGACGACAACAACGTCACCATAGAGGGAGACACCGGGCTCGCCTTTCGGGAGAGCGTGCCGGACAGGTTCCGCGCCTACGGGTGGCACGTCGCAGGCCCTGTGGACGGCAACGACCTCGACGCCATAGAAGCCGCCATCAGGGAGGGCGTCGACGAGACCGAAAAGCCGTCGCTGGTCGTCGTGAAGACCACCATCGGGTTTGGAAGCCCGAACAAGGCCGGAAAGGCGTCGGCGCACGGAGAAGCCTTGGGCGATGAGGAAGTAGCCCTCACGAGAAAGGCCCTCGGATGGGAATACGAGCCTTTCGTCGTGCCGGGAGACGTAACGGAGCACATGCGGGAGGCCCTCGACCGGGGAGCCAAGCTGGAGTCCGAGTGGAAAAAAGCTCTGTCCTCATACCGTTCTGAACACCCGGAGCTGGCCGCAGGATTTGAGCGCGACCTTGCAGGAGACTTGCCGGAGGAGTGGGACGCGGGGCTGGACGGACTGACCGGCTCGTTTGGCGACAGCCTCGCCACTCGCGCCGCCTCTGGGAAATCGTTGGCCGCCATAACGGAGCGCGCCCCGTTCCTCGTCGGCGGCTCGGCAGACCTGGCGCCGTCGAACAACACGACCGTGCCCGGCAGGGGCGACTTCTCGGCGGAAGACGCCCTCGGCAGGACGATTCACTTTGGTGTGCGTGAGCACGCCATGGGAGCGGTCTGCAACGGAATCGCCCTGCACGGCGGCTTCATTCCGTACGCGGGAACCTTCCTCATCTTTTCCGACTACATGCGAGCCGCCATGCGGCTGGGCGCCCTAAGCGAGTGCAGGGTGATCTGGGTCTTTACGCACGACTCGATTGGAGTTGGCGAGGACGGCCCCACGCACGAGCCGATATCCCAACTGATGGGGCTGCGGATGATCAAGGGTCTGACCACGCTAAGGCCCGCAGACGCAGACGAGACGGTGGAGGCGTGGCGAACGGCGATGAACCACAAGGACGGGCCGGTCGCGCTGGCGCTGACCCGTCAGGCCCTGCCGTCGCTGGCAAGCGCAGGCGCACAGCGTCCGGCCCGGGGCAACTTCCAGCGCGGCGCATATATCGTGCGCGACTCCGGCGGAGCGCCGGACCTCATACTGATAGGCACAGGCTCCGAAGTGCAGCACGCGCTGGGAGCGGCTGCGGCCCTCGAGGATGAAGACGTGAAGACGCGCGTCGTATCGATGCCCTCTTGGGAGCTCTTCGATTCACAGCCGCAGGAGTACCGCGAGTCCGTCCTGCCCCCCTCCGTGCGCGCCAGAGTCGCCGTCGAAGCCGGTATTGCCATCGGCTGGGAGCGGTACGTCGGCCTGGACGGTGGGATGGTAGGAATGGACGGTTACGGCGCCTCGGCTCCGGGCGGCGAGAACATGCGTAATTTCGGGTTCACCGCGGAAAACGTGGCCGCCGAAGCGCGGCGCGTGCTGGGAAAGAGCGTTTGAGATGCGCGTCGCCATCGGGGCCGACCACGGCGGATTCCCCATCAAGGCCGAACTCTCCCGGCACGTCGAGTCGCTGGGGCACGTCGTTTCAGACATGGGAGCGCACGAGTTCGATTCGTCGGACGACTACCCCGACCTTGCCGCGCCCGTTGCGCGCTCGGTGCAGTCCGGCGAGTCGGACCGGGGCATTATCATCTGCGGCAGCGGGGTCGGCGCGGCGGTAACGGCCAGCAAGTTCCGCGGGGTAAGGGCGTCGGTCTGCCACGACACCTACTCCGCGGCGCAGGGCGTGGAGCACGACGACATGAACGTGCTCTGCCTGGGCGCTAGGATTGTCGGTATCGCCCTCGCGCAGGATATCGTCACGGCATTCTTGAACGCCGAGATGGACCCGCACCCCCGATTCAGCCGTAGACTGGACAAGCTGAACGCAATCGAGAGAGAGCAGACTGTGGGCGTGCAGGGCGCGTAGTCCGCAGCCTCTCACCTGCCCAGCCGGAGCCGGTAGACCAATGACGCAACCTGCCCCGAACGCCATAGCGCAGGCCAATGAGATCGGCCAGTCGATATGGCTCGATTCCATCAGCCGCGACATGGTCCGTTCCGGCGAATTGGCCAGGCTCGTCAGCCTCGGCGTGTCGGGCGTGACATCCAACCCTACGATCTTCGAGAAGGCCGTCTCAGAAGGCGCGTCTTACGACGAGGCGCTGGCCGAATTCGCCGACGGGGGCGGTGACGTGCAGAGGCTTTTCGAAGGGCTGGCGGTCGAGGACATCCGGGACGCTGCGGACGTGCTGCGCCCGGTGTACGACTCGACGGACAGCAGGGACGGGTACGTCAGCATAGAGGTTAGCCCCACGCTCGCCCGCGACACCGGCGGCACGATCGAAGAGGCGCGGCGGCTGTTCGATTCCATCGACAGGCCCAACGTCATGATCAAGGTGCCCGGCACGCCGGAGGGTATGCCCGCCGTCCGAACGCTTATCGGCGAAGGCATAAACGTCAACGTCACGCTGCTCTTCTCACTTGCGGCCTACAAGGCGGCCGCGGCAGCCTACGTGGACGGGCTGAGAGACTACGCCGCGGGTGATGACAGCGACCCCAGCCGCATCGCGTCGGTCGCATCTTTCTTCGTGAGCCGCGTCGACACTGCGGCCGACAAGCTGCTTGAAGAGTCCGGCGGGGGCGGCGACTCGCTCCTCATGGGCAAGATCGGCATTGCGAACGCGCGCGTAGCCTACGGCGAGTTCCAGGAGATATTCGGCGAAGACCAATTCGGCGATCTTGCAGGACGCAACGCGCAGGCGCAGCGGCCGCTGTGGGCCTCCACCTCCGTCAAGAATCCCGATTACCCGGACACGATGTACGTGGACGAGCTGATGGGGCCGCAGACCGTCAACACCCTGCCGGAAGCCACCCTAACGGCCCTGCTGGAGCACGGCGACGTACGGGACAGGCTGACCGCACGGGCGGACGAGGCAAGGGCGCAGATCGATGCCCTCGAAGAGCGCGGCATATCGCTAGACGCCATCACGGACGAATTGCTGGTCGCCGGCATCGCAGCCTTCTCGGACTCCTGGCACAGCCTCCTGGACCGCATAGAGGCCAAGCTCAACCTGCTGGGCGGCGGAAGAGGCAGGGCCTCGTTCGGGGAGTACGAGGAGGCCGTGAACGCAGGCGTCGACCGGATGAGCCGCGCCGGCATAGCGGGCCGCATCTGGGACAGGGACAACTCGGTCTGGACCACGCCGTCACCCGGAGCCGAGCTGCCGGAGAGATACCTCGGCTGGCTCGAACTGCCTGCCAACATGCCGGCGCTGCGCCGCGAGGTCGAGTCCATGGCGGAGCGAATTCGCTCTGCGGGCTTCACAGGCGCGGTACTACTGGGCATGGGCGGAAGCAGCCTGACGCCGGAGGTGTTCAGCGCGCTGTTCGAAGTCGCGCCCGGCTGGCTCAGGCTGCGCGTCGTCGACACACTCGACCCCGAAACCATCGCCGGCCTGGCGGCGGAACCGGATCTTAAGAAGACCATCTTCCTGGTAGCCAGCAAATCGGGAACCACCGTCGAGACGCTCGTACTCGAAAACTTCTTCCGCGCTCAGGTAGCCGCGGCCGGAGTAGAAGATCCCCGGCAACACTTCGTGGCCATTTCCGATCCCGGCTCCCCACTGTCGGAGCGCGCCGGCGAGCAGTTCGGCTGGCATTTTGAGACCCCTGCCGACGTTGGCGGCCGCTACTCCGCCTTTACCGGATTCGGGCTGCTGCCGGCAGCGCTGATGGGCTTAGACATCAAGCGGATCGAGCAGACCGCATCGGCAATGGCCCTGGCGTGCCGGACCGATGCAAGTTCCAACCCCGGCCTGTGGCTTGGGGCAACGATGGGAAACCTTGCCGCAAAGGGCCGCGACAAGCTGACGCTCATCGCTTCGCCTGCGCTAGACAGATTCGGGCTTTGGGCGGAGCAACTGCTGGCTGAGTCGACCGGCAAGGACGGCAGGAGTGTCGTGCCCGTGGTGTCGGAGCCCCGGCTTCGGACTGCGGACTACGGGCCGGACCGGCAGTTCACCTACCTGCGCCTTTCCGGCGACCGCAACGGCGAGACCGACCGGCTGGCGGCCGAACTAGAGGACGCAGGCCATCCCGTCATTCGCCTGGCCATGCGCGACCTGTACGACATAGGGGCTGAGTTGTTCAGGTGGGAGTTCGCCTGCGGCGTGGCGGCCATACCACTGGGCGTATACCCGTTCGACGAGCCGGACGTGGAGTCGGCCAAGCGGAAGGCCGCAGAGCTGGTGCGGGACGGCGGCGGCGAGGTCGCGGCGCGCAGCCTCGACTCAGCCCTGGGCGACCTGCTCGACGTGCCCGTGCAGAGCGGCGCGTACCTTGCAATCAGCGCCTTCCTGCCGGAGTCGGACGCGCTCACCGCAGCATTTTCCCGCCTGCGGGCCGCGGTATCGACGCGCACCGGCATGGCCACCATGTTCGGATACGGCCCTCGCTATCTCCACTCCTCCGGCCAGCTGTACAAGGGAGGCCCTCCGTCGGTCCGGCAGCTGCTGGTGATTGGGGGCAACTCTTGCGGCGTACCGGTTCCCGGGCTGTCGTACACTCTCGGCGAGCTGTGTGCCGCGCAGGCTGCTGCGGACGCTGAGGTGATGAACGAACGCGGGCGCCTTGCCGCGCTGGCCCGCGTTAGCGGAAACTACGCAGAGGCGGTTGACAAAGCCGCAGCGCTGATTCACGGCATGGGCTAGCCTTATTACTGCGGACATACCGTCCGGCTCATCATTCGGAGTATCTACCGGGCAAGAGCAAAGTGAAAGCGCAAGAGGACTCCCCCCAATTTTGGGTAGCCATAGACGACCGCCTCAACTTCTGCCGCAAGGTCCGGGGCTACCGCCGCGAACTCTCGGCGGCTGAGCGGCAGAGAGCCGCGTCGCTAAAGGCGGTCGCTTTCGACGGCCTGGTCAAGGCGATCGAGGCGGGGCTGCCAAAGTCACGCACCTCCCTTTGGGCAGACGCAGACCTCGGCGAGGGCGTCCACCTGCGCGCAAGGGCCATGTCTCTCAACTCCGGCATGATCATTCCCCGGCCGGTATGCGAACCCGCCGTGCTTGGAGAGGCTTACGACGCCATCAAGTCCGCGTCGCTGCTCGGAGCCAAGGCGGTGATAGCGCCGGTAAATTACCACCCCTTCAGGGACGTAGATTTGCGGCAAAGGCAGCTGGAACGGCTGCGCCTGATCACGGCCCGCTGCGAGGAGTCGGGCCTGACCCTCGCCGTCGCATTGATACCCCCTGCCGACACTGAGCCTGAACCGGGAACGCCTCCCGAAGTACACCACGCCGAAATGAGGACCATGTACCTCGTCGAATCGATGAGGGAGCTCCAAGACATGGGCGTCAACGCCGGAATATGGCTTGCTGAGCCCCCGCTCGACCCACGCTCCGCGGCAACTTTCGCAGCGCAGGCGCACGTGGACGACAGGACGAACGTATCGACGCTATTCGCAGTCTGCCCGAGGCCAAAGCCCGCATATGCACGGGTGCGGCCCGGCAAGAAAGACCGGGTGACGGCCACCCTGGCGGCGCGCACGGCGGGAGTGGACGGAATCATCGTCGGCCCGCACGCATTCTCAGGCCACCTGGCAAAGATCGACCGCTCGCCGGACGGACGGGAGTCCGCCGTCGAGGGAATTGCGGCATACCTGAGCAACCTCTGGGCCGCATACCACAAAGCGGGACTGGCCTCCGGCGTCCGGTGAAGCCGCGGCTCCCTAACCTCGTGAACCGCCTCTACTACGGAGACTGCCTCACCGTCATGTCGGAGTGGCCCTCCGACTACGTAGACCTCATATACCTGGACCCCCCGTTCAACTCCGACCGCCAGTACAGCGCAATCTACAGGGACGAAACCGGACGGCCCCTGCCCGACCAGGTAGAGGCGTTCTCCGACATGTGGGAACTCGACCCGGAGCGGGAGCGAGTCATCCGCGCGATGCCCATCCTCATGCGGGAGGCGGGCATCGCCGACGAGGTGGCGGAATTCTGGCGCCAATGGATGAACGCACTACGCGGCACGCAGCCCCGACTGCTCGCCTACCTTTCCTACATGGCCCAACGCCTGCTGGTGATGCACCGCATCCTCAAGCCCACCGGCAGCATCTACCTCCACTGCGACCCAACGGCATCTCACTACCTGAAGGCGCTGTTGGACTCCATTTTCGGGTACCAGAACTTCCGGAATGAGATCGTATGGAAGAGAACATCGGCGCACAGTAATGCACGGCGCTGGGGCCCTATTCACGACACTTTGTTGTTCTACACCCGCAGCGGTCAATACACGTGGAATCGTACTTACCAAGAACATGACTCGGATTACATCGAACGCTTCTATCGGTTTTCCGATGAAAATGGGAGATATCGAGTTGGCGACCTAACCGGATCGGGAACGCGGGAAGGGGATTCTGGACAGCCTTGGCGGGGAGTCAACCCTACTGAGTCCGGCAGGCACTGGGCAGTCCCCGCCAGGGGTCTTCCATCTCATTTTCGTCGTCCAGCAGAATATGAGCGGATGAGTGTGCAGGGACGCCTTGACGCGCTCGACTCAGCCGGCCTGATCCACTGGCCCAAACGGGGCTCAATGCCGGGATTCAAGCGGTACTTGGAAACTTCTCAAGGAATCTCAATTCAAGACATGGTCTGGGATATTCGACCGGTGTCGGGCAGGGAGTATTTGGGTTATGACACACAGAAGCCCGGCGCATTGTTGCAGCGCATCATCGCGGCCAGTTCCAATTCCGGCGACGTAGTCCTAGACCCGTTCTGCGGCTGCGCCACGACCTTGGAGGCGGCGCACAAGTTGGAACGCAAGTGGATAGGCGTCGACATCGCCATCCACGCCATCAAGCGCGTCGCCCGCGTCCGCCTGAACGAGCGGCTGGGCCTCGTCGAGGGGCAGGACTACGTAATAGAGGGCGTGCCGCGCACGGTCGAGGGCGCGCAGGACCTGTGGGAGCGCGATAAGTACCACTTCCAGAAGTGGGCGGTCGAGCAGGTCGAGGGATTCGTCACCACCAAGCGCTCTGCCGACGGCGGGATCGACGGGCGCCTCTACTTCGCCGTGCCCGATGCCAAAGACCTGCAGAGCATGGTGATAGAGGTGAAGGGCGGCGCCAACGTGTCCATCGGCGACCTGCGCGCCCTGAAAGGCGTGCTGGACGACGATACGGCCCTCATCGCAGGACTCATAGTCATGCGGCCCCTGGGAACCGTCAAGCAGCGCAACTTCGACCGCTTCATGGGCGGCGCGGGTAGATTGGAGATACTCGGCATCGAGTACCCCCGTATGCAGCTCCTCACCGTCGGCGAGATCCTAGAGGGCCAACGCTTCAACACCCCCACCGTCGCCGGCCGCCACACGCCGCAGCCGCGCTTCCCGGGAATCACGGCGTGAACCATGCGACCGTCCCTCTTATCCCTTCCCCCTTGAATGGGGAAGGTTAGGATGGGGGATTCCGACGGCGCGCCATTAGCAACGAACATGGAGGCGCTACGCATGGGAAGACCCCCATCTCAATCTTCCCCTTCGGAAGGGGGAAGAGGTAGGCTCCGCAGGGCGCCCTCCCCATCCGTAGGGGCGTCCCTTGTGGGCGCCTGGGGCGGGGACGCGGGGCGACTTCAACACGCACTCTCCCCGGTTCCTGAACGACCAGCAGAACGCCAATGATCCGCGCCTTCATCTATGACCTGGACGGCACTCTGCTACAGACGGAGCTGCTCAAGGCCCGCGCCTACGCCGAGGTGGTCGGCCGCCTACTGCGCCGCGACGGGCCGGAGAACTGGGCCCTGGACGTCTACCGGGCCAAAGTCGGCTCACCGGACGAGGCCATAGCGCGGTCGATGATCGATACGTTTCGCCTGGAGGCTCCCATCGCCTCCGTCGCAGATTCACCGGAATCGCCCTGGGAAACCCTGCACAGGCTGCGCACGACCGCATACCTACGGACGCACGGCGCGCCGAAGGAATTGAGACGGGTACGCTTCCAGCCCGTCCTCGATACCCTGCACAGGGCGGCCGGATCCGGCCTTGCGGTTGCCGTCGCCACCTCCTCGTACAAGGACGAGGCCCGTCGCGTCCTCACTGCGCTCGGCGCACTGAAATGCCTGAGCCTGCTCCTCGGCAGGGATTCCGTATCCAATCCAAAGCCGCATCCTGAGATATACCTGAACGCCATGCAACAGCTCGCCGTCTCGCCGGACGAAGCGCTCATCATTGAGGACTCCCCCGTCGGACTGGAAGCCGCCGCGGCCTCCGGCGCCCGCTGGGTCTGCGCCGCCAACGATTGGACTGCCGAGCCGCTTAGGCTTAGGCCGCAAGGTGAGCAACGTTGGATAGCATACGAGCACGAAATGCTTGGCGGCCTGATCGAAGACCGCATGAGGGAAGCGGCTGAAGGCAGCCACAGCCACGGGAGCGATGGCACATGAGACTGGGCATGGTCGGACTGGGCCGCATGGGCGGCGCGATGGGCAAGCGACTGATGAACGCCGGCCACGACGTGGTCGCATTCGACAGTAGCCCCGGCGCGGTCGCTGAGCTGGTGAAGGCGGGAGCGACTGGCGCGGAATCGCTGGAAGACGTCGTAGACCGGCTCGACGCGCCCCGCTCGGTCTGGGTGATGGCTCCTGCGGGAGATGCAACCGGGTCGATAATCAATACGCTGCTCGGTCTCATGGCGCCTGGCGACACCATCATCGACGGCGGAAACTCCAACTACAAGAACACCCAGGCGAGGTCGGCCACGGCGGCCGAAGCCGGGATAGACCTGCTCGATTGCGGCACCAGCGGCGGCGTATGGGGCCTCGACAACGGCTACTGCCTCACCGTCGGCGGCAGCAGACCGGCCTACGAGCGCAACCTGCGGCTATTCGAGGCGTTGGCCCCGAGTCCGGATGCCGGCCAAATGTGGGTCGGGCCGAGCGGCTCAGGCCACTACGTCAAGATGGTGCACAACGGAATCGAGTACGGAATGATGGAGGCGTACGCCGAGGGATTTGAACTGCTGGCCGCCAAGCAGGACTTCCAACTCGACCTCGCCGGCATCGCCGAAAACTGGCGCCACGGCAGCGTCATACGGTCGTGGCTGCTCGATCTCGGAGCCGACGCCCTGTCCGACGACCCGGAACTGGCCACCGTAAGCTCATACGTAGAAGACTCCGGCGAGGGACGCTGGACCGTCGATGCGTCGGTCGAGCTGGCAGTGCCCGCCCCGGTCATTGCCGCCGCGCTGCAAGCTCGCTTCCGCTCGCGGCAGGAGAATCCCCTCGGCGGGCGCGTCCTGGCCGCGCTCAGACACCAGTTCGGCGGCCACTCGGTCAAAACCGCAGGATAGCCGGAGCCTACCGCAACATGCTGCCCCAACTCCCCGACTACGAAGCCATGGACCCCGCCGCGATGACCATCAGCGAGCTGCGGGCGGCCCACGAATCGCTATGGGCCTGGCTGGAAAAGGCCCAGTCGGCCCCTCTCTCCGACGCGCCGGACGACGAGCTATTCGAGGCCGTCGAGGACAAGTTCATGGACGTCACCCGTGAGCGCATGGAACGCCAGGGAGACGAACCCGCCCCCCGCGGCGGCTGAGGCAAAGCCGCTACCGGGCGGGAATCAACAGGGCGTGTCTTATCCCTTCCCTCTCGAAGGGGGAAGGTTAGGATGGGGGATTGCTCCGCCCTCCAACGCGCGCGCCATTAACAACGAAGATGGATGTGTGACGCGCGGGAAGACCCCCATCTCAATCTTCCCCCGCAGACGGGGGAAGGGGCATCCCCCCGTAGGGGCGTCCCCCCGCAGGGGCGTTCCTTGTGGGCGCCTGGCGGGGAACGGGGCGGGGCAACGTCGCACACCACAACGCGCGATGCCATGAATGCACGCGCCGTGCGCTCCGCCCCAAGCGGTGATCATTGCCCACAAAGCTGCCCCATACCCCCAGTATCAACGCATTGGCTGCAAGCCTGCGCTATTTTTGAGTGTTGACCTCTGACGATTCGGTTTTCCAGTAGCAGGCCGAACAGGTACGAGGCTGGCGAGAGCTCAGCGAGGGGATGTGTGGCGGCGCCGCCACACACTAGACGCGCCACAGCCAAACCGCGATGATTGCCCGCAGTCAGCACGGGCGCGCAACCACTTCATGGTGAGGCAGGTCGATTGAGCGAGAAACGGGCTATGACGGTGTTGGGGCCGGTGGCCGCGGATGAACTCGGCGTGACCCTGACGCATGAGCACCTGCTGTTCGACCAGATCGACTACGTTCGCGGGCCGGTGGACGAAGAGGCGGCCAAGTACAACGACGCGAAGGTGGAGATGCGCCACCTGGGCAAGCTGCGGCGCAGGGCGGCCTTGATACCGGACAACGGGCGCAACTTCGACGCCGGCCTGGCGTCCCGCGAGATGACGCTGTTCAAGCAGGCGGGCGGCGGCACGGTCGTCGAGGTCTCCACCAGGGGCTTGGGCCGTGACGCTCTCGGCCTGAAGCGGGTTGCCGAGTCGTCGGGCGTCAACGTCATCACAGGCTGCGGCTACTACAAGGTGGCCGGCCATCCGCCGGACATGCCGGAGCGCAGCGTGGAGGACGTGACGGCGGAGCTGGTGCGCGAGCTGGAGTCGGGCATCGGCGATACCGGCGTCCGGGCGGGAGTCATAGGTGAGATCGCAACCGGGGCGCCACTCTATACCGTGCCGCCAGAAGTCTGGGACCTGCGGGAACACGTCGACATGGTTCCCGATGAGGAGAAGGTTCTGCGGGCGGCTGGCCGGGCGCACGTCGAGACCGGCGCGCCGGTGTCGGTGCACATCTACAACTACCGGCCCAACCGGATGGCGCACCACGCGCTCGACATACTTGCAGAGGAAGGCGCCGACCTCGAGCGCGTCGCCATCTGCCATCTCGACACCAGGCCGGATGCCGACTACGTGGCCTCGATTGCAGACCGCGGCGCGTTCGTGGAGTTCGACACCTTCGGGATGGAGCAGTACAACGACAGGGGCTTTAGCCAGTTCCCCCGTGACACGGATCGGATCAAGCTGGTCATGGACACCATCGAGCGGGGATACGTAGGCCACATACTCTTGTCGCACGACGTATGCTGGAAGATGCTGATGGTGGAGTACGGCGGTTGGGGGTATGCTCACCTGTCGAAGCACGTCGAGCCGCGACTGCTCCACGCGGGGGCAACCGCGCAGGACATCCACGCCATGCGGGTGGGCAATCCGGCCCGCTGGCTGGCACACTGAGGGGCTGACGGCAAGACAAGAGCGGCAAGCCGGGAACTGAAAGAGCAGGAGGCAAACGGTGAGCAGCGCAAACGGCGACTACATTGCGTACTTCAATGGCGATTGGATGCCGTTGTCCGAGGTGCGGATCGATCCGTTCGACTCCGGCTTCACGGTCGGTGACGTGGTGTTCGACTTGGGCCGCACCTTCAACGGCAAGAGCTTCCGGCTCAAGGAGCACGTTGACAGGCTCTACCGCTCGCTCAAGTTCGTTCGCATAGACCCCGGCATGTCATCCGAGGAGATGATCGAGCTGAGCGAGGAGGCCCTCCGTCGCAACGCGCACCTGCGGGACGAGTGGGAAGACCTCACGGTCAGGCAGTTTGTGACGCGCGGCATAGAGGGCAGGCCGCGCCGGCCGGGCAGTCCGACCGTCGGGGTGATCATCCAGCACGTGCAGTTCGGCGGCTTCGCCCACTTCTACGAGACCGGAGCGCACGGCATCATCGTCCGCACGAGGAGCCATCCGGCAGAGACGATAGACCCCAAGCTGAAGCACTACAGCCGGCTCAACTTCAACCTCGCCGACATAGAGGCGGGCGACGTCGATCCCGACGGCTACCCGATCCTGATGGACATGGACGGCTACCTGACGGAGGGCACGGGCTACAACGTCTTCATGGTGACGGACGGCGTGATCAGGACGCCGACCGACAAGGCGATCCTGCAAGGGGTCTCTCGCGGCATGGTGCTCGACCTGGCCGACCAGCTCGGGGTGGAGGCCGTGGAGGAAGACCTGCAGCCCTACGACCTATACAACGCAGACGAGGCGTTCTTCACCGGCACGTCGCCCTGCGTAATGCCCGTCACGAAAGCCGACCACCGCCAGATCGGCGACGGCAAGCCCGGCCCGGTCGTCAAGCAGCTCCTCGCCGCCTGGGGCGAAACAGTCGGCGTCGACATAGTCGGCCAAGCCCTGCACAACGCCAAGGCGGGGTAAAGCCGGGCAACCCGGTGGAGCGGCGGCTATCCAGCCGGAAGCGACTGGGCCGGGAAGCCATGTGACAAACTCTTTGAAGATCCCTACCAAAACGCGAACGACTATCCGTCTCGACGTCGACTTGGTGCACCACTTCCGCGCCGGTGGCAGGGGCTGGCAGTCGCGGCTCAACGACACGTTGCGCCACGCCGTCTTTGGAGAGTGACCCACTGCGCGGCCTGCCGTTAGCCGAACTCCTAGCCATGGGGCCGCGTCGATATACAAGGGGCCTCATGCGAAGCGGCCCCAAAAGATAAGCGGCATACGTGGAGCGGCGGACGGGATTCGAACCCGCGACCCCCTGCTTGGAAGGCAGGCGCTCTGCCAGCTGAGCTACCACCGCGCCGTCGTGCCGGGCGCACCGGCATTGCGGACCGGACGCGCTTGCGGCCCGCCCGATGCCTGCTTTCCAGCTTAGTTGCGCCCATATGCCAGGTCAACGACCTTATGGCGCGTCAAGGATATCCTGTCCGTGCATACTGAAGTACCTGCGCATGAGTCGTCGGGCCAGGCGCGGCAGGATCATGCGGGACCGGAGGTCGAGATGCTGTTGAAAGGAAGGACTGCGCTGGTGACGGGCGCCAGCTCGGGCATCGGGCGCTCTATCGCCATCGAGTTCGGACGCGAAGGCGCCAACGTGGCGATCGTGGACGTGCGGGAGAAGCCGCGACGGGGCAAGTACCACGAGCAAGACGTGACGACCACTACGGCGCACGAGGTGGCGCAACTGGGCGCCAAAGCCATGTTCCACCAGGCCGACGTTTCAAGCGACGCCGAATTGGAACGCTGCATAGAGGCGACGGTACGGCGGTTCGGTTCGCTCGACATTCTCGTGAACAACGCCGGCATCCACCTGCCGGGCGGCATCGAGGAGATGCCGGTCGAGTCGTGGGACAGGGTGATCGCCGTCAACCTGCGGGCCGCCTACATCGCCATGCGGGCTGCGACGCCGCATCTCAAGCGGTCCGGGCACGGCCGGCTAATCCAGATCGGCTCCATCCACGGCTACGGCGGAGGACTGGGGCCGGCATATCCCGCCACCAAGGCCGGAGTGACCAACATGATGCGTGACGCCGCCGTCGAACTAGGCCCGCACTGCGTCACGGCCAACACCATCTGGCCCGGCTACATCGAAACGGCGATACAGGACTACCTGACGCCGGAGGACATCGCAAACTACCTGCAGTCCGTGCCCCTCCCCCGCTTGGGCAGACCGCGCGACATAGCGCGAGCGGCGGTGTTCCTAGCGTCGGACGATGCGGAGTGGATCACCGGCGCCACGCTGACGGTGGACGGCGGGCATTTGGCGAGGACGTAGGGGGTCGTCAGTCTCCGGCCGCGCCGGGGCTCGCGCTCTCCGCAACTTGTGCAATTGCGTCAAGCTTTTCCTTGATTTCATGGTCTATTTCCGCTTTGGGTACGTGCCGCGCCAGCTCGTAGAAGTCCTTCTTGTTCATCAGATTCGGAAAGTCGAGCTTGCGGAAGTATGACTGGAACAACGGCTTCAGGAAGTCGTCGCTAACCTTCGTGTCTTCACTCCAGGGCGAGCCTCTTCCAAGGGTTTGCATGGCCGCCTCTACCTCCTGGATGGCCTCCCGCATGGCGCCCACTCGCCGGCCTGCTTCAAGCAACGCCAGGAGTGGCTCCGGCATGTCCATTTCTGCCGTCCTGCGTGCATAGGTCTCAAGCGCTGCCTGAGAACAGATGTAGTTCTCTATCTCCCGTCTCTTCCACGTCAGGCGTCGCAGTTGTCCCGTTTGCTGAGAGCCAACCGCATCGCGGTCGAAAAGCCCCGCGCCCTTTAGGTCGGGAAGCGCCTCCTTGAGGCCTTGGAAGTGATTTTGGGCAGTTGCTATACGGTTGCCGACGTAGTGCACATATGGGCGCTCCAACGCGCGAGCCGCCGCGTCGTGGCCGAGGCGTTCTGCGAATGCCTGCAGAATGGCAAGGTCGGTCGAGCCTTCCAGATAGAGAACCCAGCCCCTCTGCTCGGCCTGGTAGTAGTGCTCGAAGCCTATGTCGCGGAGTGATTTCAGGAGCTGGCTTCCCCGGTCATCAATACGGTGCGGCTGACCCACGAATGCAACGACCATGTCTTTGCCCGCCGCCTCGTTCAGCAGCGTTTCAGAGTGACTCGCGGCGATGATCTGGCCGCCGCTATCTCCGGCAACATCGCTTATCAGCCGGTAAATTTGGCGCTGCCGGAGGATCTCCAAGTGTGCATCCGGTTCGTCCAGCAGCAGCACCGCACCGGGATTGGCGTACATGTACGCCAGGATGAGCATCGTCTGCTGCATACCTCGTCCGGCGGAAGAGAGGTCCAGCCGGACTCCCCGTTCTCTATAGCCCATTTCGATTTCACCGCGCTCTGCGACGTAACGTGGCGGATCGAGTTCCGCGCCGAATAATCGACGTATTTGCTCTACGAATCTAGCCCAGTCTTTCGGCGAGTTTTCCCTAACTCGGACGCAGAGGTTTCTCAATACTTCGGCAGTCCGGCCCTCGCCAACGCGCACGTTGACCGCGCCCGGATCGAGCCGTAACTCCGTTGCCGCGAGACCTGACATAGGGGGCAGGAAGGCAACCTGCACGTACTGCGCTTCCTCTGGTATGGACATTCGCTCAGGCGCTTTGGAGTCATCTAGCCGGAGCGGACGGCAGTAGAACGACTCCTCGTTGGCGTAATCGAACTCTAGGCCACAGGTCCATTTGGAGCCACCGGAAGCGCCCTCGACTATCACGTCGATCCTGACGTTCCGGGTCCGTTGATTGCCGTTTGACCTTTGGACGTCCCGTACGTGGAGTCCGCGCCACAGCAGTCTCGCACTGGGTACGGGAACGGCCAGCAGGTCCCGCCGGTTGGCGGTCACGCCCGGCCGCCTCTGCGGCGCCCTGTCCCCCGACCGCTTCTCGTTCCAGCGCTTCAGGCCGATGTCCCAAAGGGCCAGCGCCTGCATGGCCGACCTCTTGCCCGAATTGTTCGGGCCGATGAACACGACCGGACTGCCGAGTTCTATTTCGACTTCGTCGAAGACCTTGAAGTTGCGGATGGTGAGCTTAGTCAGCACGGGGCACTGTTAAGGGCGCCGGGACATGAGTACCCACATCGGCCGTTCCCCTATCGGTCGCGTGGCAAGGTGTTTTAGGCGGCCGGATGTTGCGTTGATCCGGTAGATGGCCAACTCGCCGGTATCCAGGCCGCCGACCAGCATGTATTTGCCGGAGGGGTCTATGACGAAGGCCCTCGGCATTTGGAGCGTGGGCTGTGCGTCGACGAAGCGCAGTTCGCCTGTTTCGCTGTTTACGTCAAACACGGCGATGCTGTCATGCCCGCGGTTCGACGCGTACACGTGGCTGCCTGACGGGGCTATGTGTATCTGCGCGCACGTGTTCTCACCGTCGTAGCTCTCCGGCAGCGTCGGGACGGTCTGGAACGGCGCCAGCGTACCGGCGGACTGATCGAAGCGGTAGGCGGTGACGCTGGATCCCTGTTCGTTGTCGAAGTAGACGAACTGGCCATTCGGGTGATAGCGGTAGTGGCGCGGACCGTCTCCGGCGGGAGGCCGCACTACGGGAGGCTCGTTGTCCGAGATGCCGCCGGATTCCTGGTCGAACACGAACTGCAAGATTGCGTTGGACTCCCCAACGTGGGGCAGGAAGACGAAGCGGTTCGACGGATCGGGCAGTACGCAGTGCGCCTTGGGCATGGTCTTCCGCCACACGACCGGCGGCTCGATTGCCGCGCCTTGCTCGTCGATGGCGTGCACGGAGATGGCCCCCGCCGTGTAGTAGGCGGATAGCAGGAACCGGCCGGTGCGGTCGGTCGAAATCTGGCACGGGTCGGACGGCAGGCTGATGGTATCTATGACTTGCAGCGAGCCGGTCGAACTGTCAACCGCGAGACTCGCCATTTCGCAGGAGTCCCGCAGCGCGGCGTACATCCGGCTGCCGTCGGGCGACAGGGCAAGCGGGCCGGGGCCTCCGCCGATTGCCAGATCGGCAACATCTTCAAGGTCGCCTGTCCGGCTATCCAGGGCCAGCGACGCGATCCTGTTGTCGCCCGCCAGGGCTATGTATGCGATGGAACGCGGGTTCATGGGCA
Organism: Dehalococcoidia bacterium; assembly: GCA_963663555.2. Classification (GTDB taxonomy): domain Bacteria; phylum Chloroflexota; class Dehalococcoidia; order Lucifugimonadales; family Lucifugimonadaceae. The sequence continues at coordinate 212,735 of CAXXNJ010000006.1, read as the reverse complement.
ATCCTCTCCCGCCAGCGGTTGGCGTGTCAGTCCGAGCCTAGTTGGAACTGCTCCGCAGGCCGTCCGCCGGCCGGCAGGCCGGTGGGTATCTTGACGTCTAGAACGAGTGGGCGTCCCTCTCTGCCGACCGTCGCCAGCCCGGCCTCCACCTGTTCCTTCACCTTCGACTCGTCATCGACTCTCATCGCTTCGACGCCGAAGGACTGGGCAAGTCCGACGATGTCGATGCCGTCGAGAGCCACGCCCGCGTACTTGCGGTCGCGGTTCATCTCGCCTCCCGCCCTGTCGAATGCGCCGGCGACTATGCCGTATGAGGCGTTGTTGGGGATGACGTACAGGACGGGTATGCGGTGGTGCGCCGCCGTCCAGAATGCCGAGTCTGCGTAGTAGACCGAGCCGTCGCCGACGAGGCCGATGACGGGCTTGTCCGGCGCCGCCAGCTTTGCGCCCAGCGGGGCGCCCATGCCGTATCCTTCCGAGCCGCCGGCAGGCCGCAGGTAGCTGACCGAGCCGCCGCTCTCCTTGGCGTTGACGCACTCCAGCGGTATGGCGAACTGCTCCGTGGTGACGATGCCGCCGCCCTCCTTCTCGAGTGCGCCGTCTACGGCGTCCAGCAGCGCCAGGGGCCGCACGAAGCCGGGCTGCGGATCGGGCGACTGTAGTTGCGTGCGTCGTTCTGCCCGGAGCCGTGCGGCCTCTGCCCGGGCCGCCTCACGACGTTCGGCATAACGGGCGGGCTCGTACTCGCTGCGGACCAGCTCGTTCAGCCGTTCCACGGTGCGCCGCTCGTCGGCAAAGACCGCCAGGTCGAGGCCGGGGATGTTCTTGAAGACGGCGATGTCGGATCCGACGGCGTGCATCCGACTTACGCCGGCGAACTGCGCGAAGTCCTCTTTGCCGCCGGTCCCGCCGTGACGCACGCCGAGGCACAGTACGTAGTCGGGAGCCAGGTCGAGCGCCGGGCCGCGCAGGTAGCCGTTGTGCAGCGGGTGCGCCGCGGGCACTCCGCGCAGGTCGTTCCATACCGAGGCGACCCCGGCGCCGAAATGCTCGGCAAGGGCGGTGACTGCATCCTGCGCGCCGCTCTTCCAAATCCCGTCGCCTATATATAGGAGCGGCCGTTTCGCCTCATGCAGGCCGCGGGCCAACTGTTCCACGTCGTCATCCGACGGATAGCCGGCGCGGACGATGCGGTCGCTGCCCTCCACGATCTCCACGCTGGACTTTTCCGGGCCTAGCAGCCGGTCGTAGACGGCAACGTGCACCGGACCTATCGGCGGCGTCTTGGCCACCATGATTGCGCGCTCGATCGCCCATGGCAGTCCTTCCGGCTCGATGACCGTCCAGTTGGCCTTCGTGAACGGAGCCGATATCGAGGTTGGCCCGGCGTCGTGGCGCAGGTCGAGCGTGATGCGGTCGGAGAAGCTGCCGGTGTCGCCGTGAAAGGTGATGATGACGGCGGGCAGGCTGCCCTCGCAGATGTTTATGAGCTGCCCTAGGCACTGCGCCAGGCCCGCGCCGAGGTGTACCGACATCACGGCCGGATCGCCGCGCACCTGCGAATAGCCCCCGGCCATTGCCGTGACGGAACCCTCGTGCAGGGCGAGGATGCCGTCCACCTTGGGGTTCGAGTACAGGGCGTCGAAGAACAGCGCCTCACGGGAGCCTGAGTTGTAGAAGAGGCGGTTTACCCCCGAGGCTGCGAGCTGCTCGATGATGATCTCGGACGGGTTGCCGGTGAAGGAACGAGTTGCCATGTGGGAAGGCTCCCTGCTGTGTGAAGCTGTCGGACGTGGGCCTATGCACTGCAAAGTGTATCCCTACACAGGCCCAGCGGGGGAATACCGCCCGCAACCCGTTGGCCACTTGCCACGACCCCACGCCATTCTCGCCCCCTTCCGTCTTTCCCGTGCAACCGGGAATCCACCCACCAACATCGTCTTTCCCGACTCCGATCGGGAATTCACGGGCGGGGGCGCGTCTAGACGGACGGCTCTCGTGACAGCCGCTCGTACGATGCCGCCGCGAGGCGGTAGGTCTCCGGCGTGTTGATATCGAGCCGCACTATCTCGGTATCGAACTCCACGCGGTTCATCCGGTCTTCGTACCGGCGCATCACTTCACGGATGCCCTCATTCTCCTCCGTGATGGACAGCAATTCCCGCCTCAGTGCGCCGTCGAACGCTAGTGGATGCCCGCCCCGCTCCCGGAATCGCGGCGACGTCACCATCGCCCCGGAGGCGAGGTGCGACTCGATGACGCGCCTGACGACCCACGCCGGCCGGGGCTGGTCGACCGCCAGCGCCACGATCGCGCCGGCCTGGGCGGGCACAGCTCGCACGCCGGCCCGGACCGAGGTCGTCTTGCCCTCTAGGTAATCGGCATTGTGGACGCGATGCACCCTGTCGCCGGACAGCAGACGCGCAACCTCGTCTCCAGCCGCGCCGGTAACGACGTACACCTCGTCCACGCCGCCCTTTAGGAGCGACGCCGCCTGGTATTCCACCAGCGTCACGCCTTGCCACGGCAGCAGCGGCTTCGGGCTACCCATGCGCGACGACTCCCCGGCCGCGAGCAGCACGGCGGCGATGGAGGGGTGGGACAGGGCAGGGTTATCGGGATCTGGCGTCACCATCGGAGTAGTGCGCCTATTGTCGCACTGTGGCAGGCGGAGGTGCGTGTGCGACCCGGCAGTCCGCTTCCACGTCGCACTGCCCAGCGCTAGGGATGGTTCTCAAGCGCGGCTGGCAGTAGGGCCTGCTAGCGCCTCACCGATGATACGTCAGGAATCGCATTACAGTGCAGAGGCCTGCAGTGTGTTCGAGTGCCGAGGTGGAAGTTACTTTCCGAGCAATTGCTCAATCTTCTTCTTCAGGCGCGTTCTTCTATAGTTTTGCCACGCCCTCTAGGTCTTGTTGTGTGAGTAAAGGTTTGGCAACCCGGTCTATGTGCGTTTTGAGAGGTGGGTAATTGATTGATCCGTAGCTTTTCACGTCGACGGCAAAGGGCAAGCTGCTTTCATGGAATAGGGACCATAGTCGGTCGACAAGCTTGTCGGGTATGTCTCCGTAGAGAACCAGGTCGACGTCGGAGTTTGGCCGGTATTTGCCTTTTGCCCTGGATCCGAACAGGGCTACGAGTGTAATGCGGTCTGCCCACTGGGCAAAGATGCGCTTCATTACCTCGATATGTTGCTGAGAAAGTCCGTGGTCAGCTTTCATTCAACGCCTTTTCCAAGAGATAGGAGTGAAGGTCTTCCAGTGCAGGCAAATATCTTCGCCGTATGTCTTTGATGACTTCTTCGAACTTCTCTAAGTCATAAGTGTGTGACATTTTATTGCGTGCGTCTAGTGCACTCATCCAAGTGTCCCCATCAGCTATCACGTTGGCCTGGAATGCCTTGCGAAGCGTTATTCTCGGGGTTACTTCTTGGAAGGACACGCCTTGATGCTGAAGGTAGTCTTTCAGAACATTCCAAGCCAGTTCCATGGTGTATTCAAACCTTTGGATAGTACCTTCCTTTTCGAGCTGAGTGAACTCGGCTTCATTGGCTTCAGCCTCGATCATTGCGTCTATGGCTTCTCTCAGCAGATTAAGGGCCCGGCTGTAGTTTCTAAAGCGGTATTCCCAGCGTGAAGGTTCGCTGTTCATGGCGATTACTATGTGGCAGCCTAGCCGCTGGCGGCGGCTGAGGCGGCTGCCCTACGCCGTCCCATGTTCTCCTGGATGCGCCGTAGCAGCTTTTCATCCAGCTTCATTGAGGCGCCGTCTCCGCCTAGGCGGAAGGCTAGGATTTCGGCCATTATGCTGATGGCGATCTCTTCAGGGGTGCGGCCGCCGATGTTCAGGCCGATGGGGGCGTGTACGGCGCGGACGCGTTCCACGGGCCAGCCCCGTTCCAGCAGCTCCTCGTATATCAGTATCGTCTTGCGCCGGCTGCCGAGCAGTCCGACGTAGCTGGCCTGCGTGTCCATCGCCGCGGCCAGGGCTGCGTCGTCGTATTTGTGGCCGCGGGTGGCCACGACGACGAAGGAGTTGGCGTTGATGGGCAGGTCGCGGATCACCGTGTCGTAGTCGCCTGCCATCACGACGTCGGCGTCTGGGAAACGTTCCTCGTTGGCGAACTCCGGGCGGTCGTCGACCACGAACAGGCGGAAGCCGACGCTCTTTGCGACCGCTGTCAGCGCCTTGCTGACGTGCCCTCCGCCCACTGCCACCAGCGTCGGCGGCGTGGTGAACGCCTCTATGAAGTACTCTGCGCCCTGCTCATCGACGACGTAGTCGTTCTTGCCCATGGCCATCAGGTCGCGGGCGCGTCTTGCGGCCAGCCGGTCCAGCCGGTCGTCGCCGAGCGTGCCCTCGACCGAGCCGTTCTCTCGCACCAGCATCTTTGCGCCGACGGTGAGGCGGGAGCCGTCCGGCGCCATCATGAGGTTGGCGATGGCGACGGGTTTTCCACCCTCGTAGGCCTCTACCACCTCGCCGGCATAGTCGAGGTAGTCGTTGGCCCGGCGGATGGGGTCTATCAGGAAGTACATCGTGCCGCCGCAGACGAGGCCGTCCTGTGCGGCAAGGTCTTCGTTGAGCTGGTAGTCCCGCATTTCGGCGGGGCCGCCCCGCTTCATCAGTTCCTGGGCGGCGAACCAGATGTCACCCTCGACGCATCCGCCGCCGAGTGTGCCTACGCCTGATCCGTCCGACCTGACGAGTAGCTTTGCGCCCGGCTTCTGGGGAGTGGAGCCGGAGGTCCTGACGACGGTCGCGACTGCGACCTCGCTGCCATTGCTCAATTCTTCGACTGCTGCGCGGAATACGGGTTCCATTTAGAGTGCGGCCCTTGCGCTCCGGGTTCTGCCGGCGGCCCGTTCCGGGTGCGCCAGTGAGACGCTCCAGGCGAACGGATGCGGCGGCTGTTCCAGTTCAACCGGTACTCAAATCAGAATAGCACAGCCGCCCCGAAACGCGGGCGCGCAGCAGCCTTCAGCGCCGGATGCAAGGCGCGCCCTTACCGCGGCCGGCGCAGCGGCGGATATTGTGCGCCGTCGATGCCCACCCGCTTATACTCACGATGCGAAACGCTACTCGTTTCCGAACTTGAATCAAGGAGACGGAATGGAATCGTCCAGTCACTTCACCCCGGCGCTGTTTCAGTTCCTGGCCGAGTTGTCGGCGAACAACGACCGGGAGTGGTTCCGCGCAAACAAGGCCCGCTACGACCGCGACGTCCGCGATCAGCTGGTTGCCTTCGTGGCGGACTTCGGGGACAGGCTGAGGGAGATCAGCCCGCACATGGTGGCCGATCCCAGCCTGTCGGGCGGTTCGATATTCCGCATCTACCGCGACGTGCGGTTCTCCCGTGACAAGCGCCCGTACAAGACGAATGCCGGGGCGCACTTCAGGCATGAGGTCGGGCGCAAGGTGCACGGGCCGGGTTTCTACCTGCACCTGGAGCCGGGGAACGTGTTTGCAGGCGCGGGCATCTGGATGCCCGACTCCAAGGCGCTCGGCAAGATACGCGGCGCCATCGTCGCGAAACCCGACGAGTGGACCGGCATCGTCGAGGAAGAAGCCTTCACGTCGGTCTATAAACTGGAGGGCGAGTCCCTCAAGCGCGCCCCGAAGGGCATAGACCCCGAGCACCCGCTAATCGACCACCTCAAGCGGAAGTCATTCGTCGCCGTCACCACATTCACCGAGGACGACGCCTGTCAGCCCGGCTTCATCGACGCCTACGCAGACGCCTGCAAAACCGCCGGGCTGTTTTCCGGGTTCCTAACGAGGGCGCTTGGGCTGGCGTGGTAGCGGTTCCGCCGCGTGCCTAGCCGAGGCGTACGTTTACTACGGCTATTACGACGAATACGGCGGCCAGGACGATGGTGGAACGGAACAGCAGTTTTTCGACGCCGCGGCGTGAGCGGTAAGTACTCTCCGCCTGGCCGAACAGGGCGGTACCTGCGCCGCGCACCTGTAGCAGCAGCACGGTCACCAGCACTACCGCGACTGCTATCTCGCTGATCTGGATTATTGTGGAGATGTCCATGGTCCTGCCGTTAACGGCTCATGCCCTTCCGGTCGCTGCGGTCGCCTTCATTGTCTCATAGTAGATATCAATCAGCGTGGATGCCAGTCTTTGCGGGTCGTGGTGGCCGCGGAATTGGTCGTTCATCAGGTCGGCCTCTACCAGGCGGGCCTCCAGGAAGGACAGGTCTCCCTTTTCGACTGGCTTGCTGAGCGGAAAGCCGGCGCCCAGTGACTTTGCGGCGCTGTTGGCTATCACGTAGTCGAACGCCAGCTCAGGCCTGTGGGCTTGCAGCGCCCGGCAGTGGTCGGCCACGGTGTATCCGTCGGTCTCGCCCGGCTGCGTCGCGAGGTTGCATACGTACACGAGCGGGGCCGTTCTCGCGACTAGGGCTTCGGCGATTCCTGGCACCAGCAGGTTGGGTATCAGGCTGGTGTATACGCTGCCGGGCCCGAGTACCACCACGTCGGCGCCGAGGATTGCGCTGACGGCCGGCTCGAACGCCTCAGGGGCCTCCGGAGAGACCTCCAGCCTGGCTATTCGCTTGGCGGCAGCGGAAATTTTGGACTCGCCGCAGACCGTCGTGCCGTCCGTCATCCTGGCGACGAGGTGCACGTCCTCCAGCGTAGACGGCGCGATCCTGCCGGTCACCTTCAGGACTCGGCTGGCCTCGCTGACGGCCTGCTCGAAGTTTCCCGTCACGCCGGACATTGCGGCGATGAACAGGTTGCCGAAAGAGTGGTCTGCGAGGCCGTTTCCCTCCGTGAAGCGGTACTCGAACAGCCTCTTCATGAGCGGCTCCGCCTCGGCGAGCGCCACGATGCAGTTGCGTATGTCGCCGGGGGGCAACATTCCCAGTTCTTTGCGAAGCCTGCCGGAGCTTCCGCCGTCGTCTGCGACGGTGACGATGCCGGTGACGTTGGCCGTCACCTCCTTTATGCCCCTGAGCAGGGTCGCGAGGCCGGTCCCGCCGCCGATCGCTGCGATCTTCGGGCCGCCGGAGCGCGGGGCGTTGCCCTCGCTCGCTGGGGGGTAGAGCAGTGTGTCCGCCGTTGCGCCGTTAACCGCCATGGAATTGGTACATCACTTGCCAGCCTTCACTGCGTCCAACTTGCTCTTGAGAAGTCCTGCCACCACTTTGGGGTCGGCCTTACCCCTGGTGGCCTTCATCACCTGCCCCACGAGGAACCGTATAGCCGTTTCCTTGCCGCCGAGATAGTCGGCGACGGCCGCCGCATTCGAGTCGATCACGCTTACGGCGATGGGGTCCAGCTCGGACGCGTCACTCACCTGCTTGAGTCCTTGCCGTTCTATGAGGGCCGCCGCGTCTGCGCCCTTGCGGTACATGTCGCTGAAGACCCGCTTGGCGGTGGCGTTGTTCAGCTCGCGCTTGCGGAAGCTCTCGACCAGCGCGGCGAGGTTCTTGGGAGTGATGCGCGTCTCGAAGACGTTGGCCAGGCCCTCCTCGTTCATGTGGCGGGCCATCTCGCCGTTCAGCCAGTTTGCCGTCTCCTTCGCAAAGCCGTTCGTCTCGGACTTGCCGTTGGACTTGGCGAACGTAGTCACCTGCTCGAAGTAGTCGGCGGTCGTTTTGGAGGATGTGAGCAGTCTGGCGTCGTATTCGCCGAGGCCCCACTGACGCTGGAGGCGCGCCTTCCGCCGTTCCGGCAGTTCCGGCAGCCCGTCCAGCAGTTCCTGCACCCAAGCTGGGTCGATCTTCAAGGGTGGCAGGTCCGGCTCGGGGAAGTAGCGGTAGTCGTGCGCTTCCTCCTTGGACCGCTGGACGACCGTCACGCCGCGCCCGTCGTCCCAGCCCCTCGTCTCCTGCACCACACGCCCGCCGGACTTCGTCACCTCTATCTGTCTGCGGATCTCGTAGTCCAGCGCGCGCGTCACCGCCCGTAGCCGGTTCATGTTCTTCAGTTCGACCTTCGTGCCAAGTCCGGTCGAACCGGTGGGCCTCACGCTCACGTTCGCGTCGCAGCGGAACGATCCCTCTTCCATGTTGGCCGTGCCGACCTCGAGATAGCGGATGATCGCCTGCAGGCCGGACAGGTAGTCTTCCACCTGGTCCGTGGTGCGCAAGTCCGGCCGGCTGACGACTTCCATGAGCGGCGTACCGGCGCGGTTGACGTCCATCAGCGTATGTCCGGGCCCGCCGTCTGGCCCGGCAATGTGAATGAGCCGCGCAACGTCCTCCTCCATGTGCACGCGCTCGATGCCGACGCGCACGGGCTCATCGCCCGGCAGTTCCAGGAAGCCGTCGTAGCAGACCGGCACGTCGTACTGTGATATCTGGTAGCCCTTCATCAGATCGGGGTATGCGTAGTTCTTGCGGTCGAACTTGGTCGTCTCCGCCACTTTGCAGTTCAACGCCAGCCCGATCTTGATCGCATCCTCCACGGCGCGTGCGTTGACGACCGGCAGGGCGCCTGGGAGCGCAAGGCAGACGGGGCAGACTCGCGTGTTCGGCTCTGCCGACTGGTAGTCGGCGCCGCACGCGCAGAACATCTTGCTCTGCGTGCTGAGTTGCACGTGCACTTCCAGGCCGATTACGGCCTCGTATCGTTTGTCCATGGTGAAAGATGGGGCCGCCCGCGTGCCTGGTGAGCGCACGAATGCGGCGGATGGCCTAGAGTGACTATAACATCAGCAGCGGCCACGCTTGCCCCAGCGCCGGCGCGGCGGGACCCTGGCTGCGCCGCGCAGCCGGCGGCGGCGTGCCGCAGAGAATCTTGAGTGAAAAGAGTGTCAAATGGGCATACTTAAGGAAGATCCGATCGTAGTTGCGCCGACGCCGAATCCGTTCCGGGCCGATGACTCTATCGACCACGACGCGCTCGCACGCAACATCGAACGATGGCTCGATACGCCGCTGTCCGGCTTCGTCGTCGGCAGCGCGGGCGGAGAGGAGTTCTTCCTGAGCGACGACGAACGCGTTGCGGCGGTCAAGACCGTTGCGGAGGCCCACGGCGGCCGGCGGTTCGTGATAGGCGGCATAGACAACCCGTCCAGCGCGGAGACGCTGAGGCTGGCGGATGCGATGGCCCGCGCCGGCGCCGACTTTGTGCGCGTCAGGATTCCGGTATGGGGAACCGGCGGCGTGGTGGACTACTACCGCGAGGTCGTCGAACGCTCGCCCGTGCCGGTCATCGTCATCCACCAGGTGTTCGGCAATAAGGTCATGGCCGCGCCGCCGGAGCAGATCGGGGAGGTCTGCTCGATGGACAACGTATTCGGGTACATCATGGGCGGCAACGTCCGCATCGAGTGGAAGGTGCGGCCGCTGGTACCCTCCAACAAGAAGTTCTGGACTTCCAACGGCACGATTCTGCTGACCGGCGCCCTGATGGGCGCGAACGGGGCCTGCATGTTCTTCGGCAACTGGGCGCCGCACCTGGCAATGGAGATCATGAAGCTGGGCATGGCGGGCAAGTTCGTAGAGGCCCGCGAGATACAGCGGCGGATCATCAACGCCGACTACCTAGGGATGAAGCATGGCGTCGCAGCCCTAAAAGCCGGCCTCAACCTGCTCGGCTACGAAGCGACAGCACCCCGCCGTCCCACCCCGCCCCTTTCTCCAGAGGAGACGGAGGAGCTTGCGGAGGCTTTCCGGGAGGCGGGCATACTGGAGTGAGTTAGTGCCCCCGTCATTCCCGACCCAGATCGGGAATCCGCCGGGCGCGGCCCCCCGGCGGGGCGGCCGCATGCGGTCATAGCGTTCGTCAAATGCCGGTCAGCAGTTCCGACCATGCCTTGCGGCTGGCATAGGGGGCGGCACGGGCGTCAAGCTCCTCGCCAATGCTCCTTGCGAACTTCACGCACCACTCTTCCTTGAGAAGGATGAAAGCGCCGCGGACAAGCGCTTCGAGAGTTATCTCGTGCACGTTGATGCCCTTGTTCCATTCACTTTCGATACGTTCCCGAATTGCCTGGTTATCTCTGCTCGATAAGCCAGGAACTGTAAACAAGATGTTCGCCAGCCGACTGTTCCGCGCTTTCGTCAACGTGCTGTCGAGATCGATGAGGGTGAGCTCCCGGTCCTTGACTTCAACCGCAAGGTGCAATTTGCCGTCTGGGCCATAGCACATGACGTCACCCGGCATTCCGGCTGCGGCGTCGGACTCATTCAGACCTTGGCTGTCCACCCTTGGGAAGATGGAAAACGCCTCACCGAGGATTCTCATCAGCGCTGTTGCGACGATGAGGGGTCTCAGTCCTCCGCTGGGCGTACTGATAAATTCGCCAAGCAGTTTGCAGAGCTGGTCGAGGCTGATGCGCATGGGCACCGGATATTCAACAGTGGAGATCCTCAGCCTTCTTGCGATGCTTAACAGGCAGTCATTGACCGCTTTCTCCACCGCTTTCACGTCGCCGGCGTTTTCTAGACCGCGAAGATATCCTGTGAGAGCTTCCCACTCAGCTTTACTCTTCAACGCTGCCGTGCCTTCGTCGAGTCTAGGCCGGCGCAGAGGATTGCTGACGTACGGATCGGCGCTTGCGCCCAGAACAGACTGGGTTTTCTGTACCCAGGGCACTACGATTCTCGTGCAGAAGCTTCTAGGATCCCACTGCCCCGCGTCTTCTCCCTCGGTCGGAGCGCCCCTCTGTAAGCAGAGCAAGTCCCTAGTTGGCTCGGCAAACTTGCCTAGCAGTTGGGTAAGTACTGCGTAGCGAATGCTTTAGACCGGCGAATTCACGAACCTGTCGAGTTCATGCCCGGCGCCGCCGGAGTCGTCCTCCTCTAGGACCGCGTCCCAACGCGCGTCCAGCCAGGTTGCAAGTTCTTCATTCTCCATGGCCTAAACTGTCCATCAGTCGAAATTCACCCATAAGGATTCCCGGCGCGGCTGCCTCACTGAGTGGGCTACACGTTCCGGGCCGTCTATCCGGCGCCAGTCCTTGTACAGGTCGTCGTATAGAGATGTCCGGTAGCCCGACAGGACGGCTCGGCCACGAATGGAGTTCAAAACGTCTGCGAGTTCGATATGGTCCTCGTCGCTCATTTCGTACATGTAACTTGACGTGTCGCCGCGGGCTGAGTGGACGTAAGGGGGATCGAGGTAGAACACAGTTTCCGTCGTGTCGTACCGGTCGATGACTTCCAGGGCGGGGTGCGTTTTCGATCTGTACTCGCTGCAGGCGTTTGCACAATTTGCGGCAGACCCTCTATCGAACCGAGCCAGCGCGACACGGCGCCTGACATGCTGTCCCGCGAAGTCAACACGCAGTGCGCCCACCGGCCCTCGCTGCTCTTCTGCGCCAAGCCCGTTCTGGTCTGCCGGGCCCTCACGTAGAACCGACGGGCGCGTTCCACCTCCGACAGCCCCTGCTCGTAGGTGCACGCCTTCAGAAGCTCATCGCGAGAGAACGGCGTCAGCGTGATGGACCTGATCAGCTCGTCACTCCGGTTTCGCAGGACTTCGAAGAAGTTGACGAGCTCGGAGTCGATGTCGTTGTAGGTCTCGACGGGCGCGGGGGCGCGGTTTATGAGCACCGCCGCCGACCCTCCAAACACGTCGCAAAAATGGGTAGCGTCTACCGGTATGTTTGGAAGGATGAACTCCAGGTGGCTGTACTTTCCGCCGTACCACGCGAACGCGATCATGCGCTTGCGGCGGGATTTCTTCCGGGAAGCTATGCGCCGTCCGGTACCCGTCGAGTTCACCGCTGGGGCGGCCTGCCGCAACCTATGCTCCTCCCTTGCTTGCCGGGCGTGGCGGGAGAGCCAATAACTCCGGCCACTGGGCCGGATTATCAAAGAGCATCCCAGCCAACGTCAAACTCGTTTGTCGCAACCGCCTATGCGCGCCCCAGGCGCCCACAAGGGACGCCCCTACGATTTCTGCGGAGGCGCCCCATTTTCATCACCTTGTGCGGCCTAGCGAGGCTATAGTGATTCCCGGTCGGGATCGGGAATCACCGGATGGAGCGCGGGGCGGCTGGCTTTTAGGGGACGTCTACGGATGGGTCGGGCCAGTCGGGCTGCGCTGCCACTCCCGCCTCATCCTCATCGCCGCCGGCGGTCACTTTGGTGAGTGGGGCGAAGTTGAGCATGAGCCTCTTTACGCCCCGGCCGTCGAAGGCGACGGTCACCTCGGAGTCTCCCCGGACCTCCCTGGCGCTTATGACGACGCCGTCACCGAAGTGGGTGTGCTGCACGCGGTCGCCGGGAGAGTAGTCGGGCCGCGGCCGTGACGCAGGCGGCGGCGCGGGGTCGGCAAGCGTGTGCGATGCAACGGCGGGGCCTGCGTATGTGGACCGGCGGCGCATGCCCCTTATGCGGTCTCGCGTTATGGCGGACTCGGGGATTTCCTCCAGGAAGCGGGACGGCATACCTGCGGAGTTGCCCCGGAAGTTCCGCTGGAATGCGCTGAGCAGGTAGAGCCGCTTGCGGGCGCGGGTCATGCCCACGTAGCAGATGCGGCGTTCCTCTTCGAGCTGCGCCGGGTCTTCCACGGAGCGCGAATGCGGCAGCAGGCCTTCTTCCATGCCGATGATGAATACTGCGTCGAACTCTAGGCCCTTCGCCTGGTGCATGGTGATGAGCGTGATGGCGTCTCCGCCTCGTCCGTTGCCGTCGAGGTTGTCCACCTCGGATACGAGAGCGGCGTTCTCGAGGAACTCGGCCAGCAGCCGGCGCGGCTCACTCTCAGGGCCGGCTCCTCTGGCGACGCTGAACTGCTCTGCCGTGCCCCTGAGCTCGCGCAGGTTGTCGAGCCTCTCCCTTCGCCCCTTTCGGGGTCATCCTTCACCATTTGCTTGTACCCGCTGCGCTCCAGCACGAGGTCCATCAGTTGCGGCGGCTGTAGCGTCATGCTCTGCTGGATGAGCAGCCTTATAAGGTCGGCGAAGCCTCTCACTGCGTTGACGGCCCGGGTCCTTGAGCCTTACACCGTACGGGCCGGAACCGCCGGCCGACGCGGCGCCTGGCTCCCCGTCGATGGACAGCGCCGCTTCCAGCAGGGGCACGCCGTGCTGGCGGGCGGCCCGGCGTAGTTCGGCGACGGTCCTTGCGCCTATGCTACGCGCCGGCACGTTGATGACCCGTTCCAGCGCTGCGTCGTCGGCGGGATTGCTCACCAAGCGCAGGAAGCACAGCAGGTCCTTGACCTCCATGCGCTGGTAGAACTTGACGCCGCCTACCAGCCGGTACGGCACGGCCCGCCTGCTACATGCCGTTTCGACGGCCCTGGACTGGGCGTTTGTGCGGTACATCACCGCGATTCCGCCGGGCTGGATGCCGTCCTGTGTCTTCAGCCTGTCGATCTCGTCCAGCACGAGGCTGGCCTCTTCGTCTTCGTTGTAGGCCTCGGTGACCGCCACCGGCTCGCCGCGGCCGTTCTCGGTCCACAGGTGTTTTTCCAATCGCACAGTGTTGTTGGCGATCAGGGAGTCGGCGGCTTCGAGTATCAGCTGGCTTGAGCGGTAGTTTTGGTCGAGAGTGACGACCTCGGCGTCCGGATAGAGTTTGGTGAATTCGATGAGGTTGGCCGGGTCTGCGTGCCGCCACGAGTAGATCGACTGGTCGGGGTCGCCGACCACGCAGATGTTGCGGCGCTTGCCGGCGATGAGACGGGCGACGTCGAACTGGATCGGGTTGGTGTCCTGGAACTCGTCGACGAGCAGGTGGTCGTAGCGGTCTTGGTAGTAGTCCAGGGCCTCCTGCTGTGTGTCTAGCACTCGATAGAACTTCAGCAGCAGGTCGTCGAAGTCGACGGCGTTTGCGGTGTGTAGGGCAATTTCGTAGCGCTCGTAGACCCTGGCGGCCACCTCGTACCAATACGATTCGGGATCGGCCGCGAACTCCTCGACGCCCAGTCGTTTGTTCTTGGCGTTTGAAATCGCGCCGAGCAACGACCTGGGCGTATACCGCTTGGGGTCGATTTCCAGCTCTTCAAGGACGCGGCGGACGACGCGCAGCTGGTCGTCGTCGTCGTATATCGAGAAGCCGGGATCCAGTCCGGCGCGCTGCGGGTCCCTACGCAGCTCCCAAGCGCAGAAGGAGTGGAAGGTGCGCACGGGGAGGACGTCCGCCGCTGGGGCGATCAGGTCGGGCACGAGGGACTGGCACCGTTCCCGCAACTCGTTGGCGGCCCTTGTTCGTGAAGGTGACGGCGAGGATGCGCCACGGAGCGACGCCGCGATGCCTGATGAGGTAGGCGACGCGGTGGGCCATCACCCTGGTCTTGCCGCTGCCCGGCCCTGCCACTATGCCAAGCGGGGCCGCCGGGCAGCTGCACCGCCTGGCGCTGCGGCGGAGAAAGTCCTGCGAGGATGTCATCGGGGGCCATATTGGGATTATAGGTACAAGCAGCAGGTGGATGGGGACGCGGGGGGAGGGCGTGGTTGGCCAGCCGGGCGCTGGGCGGGTGGCGACGCGCGCGGGGAGACCCCCATCTCAATCTTCCCCGCAGACGGGGGAAGAGGTAGGAGGGGACGCCGCTGCGGGGCGGGTCCGGTGGATTCCGGTTTTCACGGGGATTTATTTTCATAACAATGACGGAATGGGCGTGGTGGGTGGCGTCGCGCGTGGGGGTGGGCGGCGATTCCCCCGCCGGGCCCCGCCAGGCGCCCACAAGGGATCGCCCCTACGTATGGGGAGGGCGGCCACAAGGGATCGCCCCTACGGATGGGGAGGGCGGCCACGAGGGATCGCCCCTACGTATGGGGAGGGCGGCCACAAGGGATCGCCCCTACGGATGGGGATGGCGCCCACGAGGGATCGCTCCTACGGATGGGGAGGGCGCCCACGAGGGATCGCCCCTACGTATGGGGAGGGCGCCCACAAGGGATCGCCCCTACGTATGGGGAGGGCGGCCACAAGGGATCGCCCCTACGTATGGGGAGGGCGCCCAGAAGGGATCGCCCCTACGTATGGGGAGGGCGCCCAGAAGGGATCGCCCCTACGTATGGGGAGGGCGCCCAGAAGGGATCGCCCCTACGTATGGGGAGGGCGGCCAGAAGGGATCGCCCCTACGTATGGGGAGGGCGGCCACAAGGGATCGCCCCTACGTATGGGGAGGGCGGCCAGAAGGGATCGCCCCTACGGATGGGGAGGGCGGCCAGAAGGGATCGCCCCTACGGATGGGGAGGGCGCCCAGAAGGGATCGCCCCTACGGGTTTTCTGCCGGGGGCGCCCCTGCGATTCGCGCGTTATTGACAATGCGCATGGATGTGCGATGCGCGGGAAGATCCCCATCTCAATCTTCCCCCGCAGACGAGATCTTTGCATAAATCCCAGCTGCCCCCTCAGAGCCGACCTAATTACCCCGATTCTCATCTTCTTCCATCGAAAAATTGGAGGTCTGTAGAGGGTCGCGAGACATTTATGCAAAGGTCTCGCAGATGGGGGGTAAAGAATTGGGCCCGCCGGTGGCTGGGGCCGGCGGGCCCTGAGAGTGGCTCCGTCCGCGGGGTCTGGCGTCGGGAGCATTAGACGCGGAGAGGAGGGTCCGCGTCTAGGGAACTAGGACAGGACGGGTGTTCTTCTCCTTTGACGTGCTGAGGGGTGGTGCCGCAGGAATGGGGGAATGTCTATGGTTTTCCGGTCGCCCAGGATTTCGGAGAGGGCGGTCTTGGATTCCTGGTCTCTCTCCGCCTGTGATTCTTCAGTGCGGTATCCGGTCGCGATGACGGTGAGTTTCACCTCGTCCTCGAGGCTTGGGTCGGTGACCATTCCGAAGATGATGTTGGCCTCGGGGTCTACCATCTGGGAGATGAATTCGGATGCCTGTTGGACTTCTGCGAGGGTGAGGTCCGTGCCGCCCGTTACGTTGAAGACCACGCCGGTGGCGCCGTCTATGGAGACTTCCAGGAGCGGGCTGTCGACTGCTGCTTCGGCGGCCATCACGGCCCTGTTTGGGCCGGTTCCGGTTCCGATGGCCATCCATGCGGGGCCGGCTTTTTCCATGACGGCCTTGACGTCTGCGAAGTCGAGGTTTATCTCTCCGGGGACGAGTATCAGTTCGGCGATGGACTGGACTCCCTGCCGCAGCACGTCGTCTGCCAGGCGGAAGGCCATGTCCATGGAGAGGTTGTTGTCGGACATGATCAGGAGGCGGTCGTTGGGTATTACGATCAAGGTGTCGACGACTTCTCGCAGCTTTATCAGTCCTTCGTCGGCCTGCCTTCGTCGTCGTCCTCCCTCGAAGGCGAAAGGCCTGGTCACGACGCCGACGGTTAGGGCTCCCAGTTTTTGAGCGACCTCTGCGACGACGGGGCTGCCGCCTGTACCGGTACCGCCGCCCATGCCTGCCGCTATGAATACGAGGTCTGCGCCTTCGAGGGCTTCCTCGATTTCATCCCGGTCTTCTTCATGGCAGTCTCTTCCCTTGGAGGGGTCTCCGCCTACTCCGAGGCCGCGCGCCGTCCTGTCCCCAACCCTCAGCCTTATGGGCACAGGATTGCTTACGAGGGCTTGTGCGTCGGTGTTGATGGTTATGTACTCGACCTCCGGTATGCGGTCTCTGTACATTCGTGATACGGCGTTGGACCCGCCACCGCCGACGCCGACTACCTTGACGTTGGCTCTTCCTATCGTGGACTCAGCCTGTCCATCCATCACCTGCTCGTCTCCTGTCCAGAAGGGACCTTTTCGGTCCTCTCTTATTGCGCTGTCTTTAGCGCGCTGTTGCCAAATTGTTCGCGTGTTGAAGTGTTGAATTTCACCGGCCGTTGCCCAGCCATCCGAACAGTCTTTGGAAGAATCCTCGTATGCCCGTGGCCGGCCCTTTCGGGCGGGCTGGCGCGACGGGGGAGACTTCGGACGAATAGCCCACGTGGTTTTCCCTGGGCAGGTTTCGCATACCCCATAGGACTATTCCTGCCGCGGTTGCGTATGCGGGATCCCGGTATTCGTCCGGCAGGCCTTCGAGGCCTCTGGGCAGGCCGATGCGGACCTTGCGTTGGAAGACGTACCTTGCGAGGCTCTCGAAACCCTGCAACTTCGATCCGCCGCCGGTGAAAACGATGTTGTTGATGGGCATGTTGGGCAGTTCTTCTTCTTCCAGCCTCAGAAGAATCATGCTGAAGATTTCTTGCACCCTCTCCTTCACCACGTGCCCGATTTCCCTTATTGTCACAACCACTGGTTCATCCATTTCCTGTGGGTGGACGATTGTCTCTTCGGACATCTTGACCAGTTCGGGGGCGGCAGTTCCCTTGCTGCGCTTCAGTTCCTCCGCTACTGCATAGTCGAGGGAGAATGAGATTGCGAGGTCGTTGGTGATGTGGTGTCCGCCGACGGGGAGGTAGTCGGTGTGGAAGAGGGATCCTTCGCGGTATACGGATATGCCGCAGTCACCGGCGCCGATGTCGATCAGGGCCACGCCTTCATCGCGTTCGTCGGCCGCCAGCACGGACTCTCCGGTTGCGACGGGTTCGACGATGAACTCTGAGGGGGCTATGCCTGCGGCCCTCACGGCTTGGTCTAGGGCCTCGATGTATGACTCGGAGCCGGCTGCTACGTGGCTGTGTATCTTCATTTCGGCCGTGTGCATTCCGAGTGGATTGCGGACACCGTGGAGGCCGTCGAGTGAGTATCCCTGCGGGATGACGTGTAGGAGCTTCTTGTCGGGGCCCAGGTCCATTGCGCTGCTGGCGTGGACGGCTGCGTTGAGGTCGTGGTCGGTCACGGGGCTGACGTTTCCGCTTCTCGGGACGTCGGCGGTTCTGTTGAACGACTCGACGTGGCTGCCGGACAGTCCCACGTATGCGCGGGCAATGGGCATACCGGCCTGTGCGGAGGCTTTTGCGATTGCATCCTGAATGGATGCGGCGACCTCTGCGGGATCTGTGATTGCGCCGCGGCTCATTCCGACGGACGGCACGACGCCTGCGCCGATCAGCTCAATGCGCCGGTTTGGTCTGCGAACGGCAAGCATTGCGACGACCTTGCTGTCGCCAACGTCTATCGCTGCCCGGCAATCTTCCTGGATCATGTTCCTGTCTTCGATGCGGGGCCCATTTGGGCGGGCTCCCGGTTGGTTCTTCTAGATCCTCTCCACGGTCCGGAGCTTTGCGCTGCGGCTACGAGGGTTGCCGTCGATTTCCGACGCCGTGGGCACTACCACCTTGCGATGGATAAGGCGCACTGTGGCGAGGTGCCCGCATATGCAGGCGGGCATGCCCGGAGGGCACAGGCAGTCGGAGGACTGACGGCGCATGAAGTTTTTGACTATGCGGTCTTCCAGGGAGTGGTAGGAGATCACCACTAGGCGCCCGCCGTGGCCGAGCAGCGAGACGGCCTGTTCGAGGGCCGTCTCGATGGCGGAGAGCTCGTCGTTGACGGCTATGCGTAGGGCCTGGAAGGTGCGCGTTGCGGGGTGCAGCTTTCTCCGCCGCCGGGGCGCCGTGCGCTCGATCACCTCTGCCAGTTCGCTGGACGTTGCGAGAGGACGTGCGCCTACGATTGCGCGCGCCAGCCGCCGGGCGCTCCTCTCCTCGCCGAAGTAGTAGATGATGTCGGCCAGATCGACTTCCGAGTAGGAGTTGACGATGTCGCCGGCGGTCGTCTTCTGGTTTAGGCCGAAGCGCATGTCCAGCGGGTCGGGCCTTCGGAAGGAGAAGCCGCGCGCTTCCGCGTCGAGCTGTAGCGACGACACTCCGAGGTCGAACAGGACGCCGTGCACGGGCACGAAGTCGAGCTGTAGCGCCACGGCTCTCAGGTCGCGAAAGTTCTCATTTACTGCGAGGAAGGAGTCGCCGTGGCTGGTCAGGCGTTCGCGCGCGACCGATACGGCTTCCGGGTCTGCGTCCAAGCCCAGTAGTTGGCCTCCGGGGCTTGTGGCGCTGAGTATGGACCGTGCATGTCCGCCTTCACCGACGGTTGCGTCGATGTACCTTCCGCCGGCCCTGACGTTGAGTGACTCAAGCGCCTCCGGTACGAGGACCGGCCGGTGATGGAGTTCAAGGCCCATCAGGGTCAACTCCGGTTCTCCCCGGCATTAGGCGCGCCGATGAAGAGCGATTTTTGGTTGTCAATCAGGTCTTTGATGCCGGACCTCCCGCGCAGTGCGCTTGGAAAGGCGGATTTCCCCTGCCGCCGACCGACGTTGCGCGCTCCTGCCTCAACTTTTAACAACTTTGCTCGCGAATCTCATAGGCGATTGGCCAGCGCGTTTGAGTGGAAGTAGGGCGATTTGGCGCCGGGTTCGTATTCACCGTGCCGCTGGTATCCTTTAGACGGGGGTAGGGTCATGGCAACTTATGCGGTACTGACAAGCAGCGATCTCGGCGCACGGGGCAAGCGGGTGGACACAAGCGGCGACGCAATCGTCGAGTTGATGGACGCCGCGGGACACACGCTGGTGGACAGGGCTGTATTGCCCGACGACGTCAATGCGCTGAGCCGGCAGCTGGTCACGTGGTGCGGCTCCGGAAAGACCGGCGTCGTGCTGACGACGGGCGGCACCGGGTTTGGGCCGCGCGACGTCATGCCTGAGGCGACGGCGCGGGTGTGCGACTTCGAGGCGCCCGGCATACCGGAGGCGATGCGCTCGCTCACACTTTCCAAGACGCCGATGGCGATGATCAGCCGGGCCAAGGCGGGCGTCAGGGGGCGCACGCTGATAGTGAACCTGCCGGGCAGCCCGACCGGGGTTAGGGAGACGCTGGCGGTGATACTTCCGGCGCTTCAGCACGCGGCGGATATTTTGCAGAACCGCCATTCCGGCCCGCACCCTCTCTAGCCATGTTGCGCGGGCTGACCGCACGGTTGGGCCGGTGCAGGCCGATATGACTCTCCGCATCAGAATCCTCACGCTGTTCCCTCGGATGTTCGAGGCGCCGCTGGGCGAGAGCATCACGGGGCGCGTCCGCAGGGCCGGGATCGTTGACCTGACGGTGCATGACCTGAGGGATTACACGCGGGACCGGCATAGGACGGTGGACGACCAGCCTTACGGCGGCGGGCCGGGCATGGTGATGAAGGCGGCCCCGCTGATAGAGGCGGTGGAGGGGTTGAAGCGGGATGCCATGGATGCAAATGAGCCGGAGCCGCGCGTGTTTCTGATGTCTCCCCAGGGCGCGCTGTTCGACCACGCAGCCGCGGTCAGGCTCAGCGGGCTAGGGTCTCTCCTTTTGGTCTGCGGCCACTACGAGGGGGTGGACGAGCGCTTCATAGCGCGCTCGGTCGATGAGGAGATATCGATAGGAGACTACGTCCTGAGCGGCGGGGAGATACCTGCAATGGCGGTGGTGGACGCTGTGACGCGGCTTCTACCGGGGGCGCTGGGCGATGCCCGCTCGGCTACCCGCGACACTTTTGCCGCCGGGATGGGAGGACTGTTGCAGGGGCCGGTCTACACGAGGCCGGAAGAGGTCGGTGGCATGGGCGTGCCTCGGGCGCTGCTTTCGGGCGACCACGCTCTTATAGAGGAGTGGCGTCGTACGCAGGCGGTGGAGCGGACGCAGCGCCGCCGGCCGGACTTGCTGCGGGACTGGCCCAGCGAGTAGTGGGGCAGTTGCCAGTTGTTAGTTTTGAGTTTTTAGTGGGGGGGACGCGCGACGTCAGGCGGGGCGCGCGGGATCGCGTCCCTGCGGGGTGGGTAGGTGTATTCCGGGTTGGTAGGTGGTCGCGCGTGCCCCGGCGGGCGCCGCCCCTCTGGATTCCCGTTTTCACGGGAATGACGGAGGCGCCTACAAGGGATCGCCCCTACGGCGAGGAGGGCGGCCACAAGGGATCGCCCCTACGGTTCCATCCCTGCGGGGAAGACGCCGATGCGTCGCGCGTGTTTGGTGGCGTCGCGCGTGGAGATGGGCGACGATTCCCCCCCCGCGCCCCGCCCCTGGCGCCCACAAGGGATCGCCCCTACGGCGAGGAGGGCGGCCACAAGGGATCGCCCCTACGGTTCCATCCCTGCGGGGAAGACGCCGATGCGTCGCGCGTGTTTGGTGGCGTCGCGCGTGGAGGTGGGCGACGATTCCCCCCGCCGCGCCCCGCCCCAGGCGCCCACAAGGGATCGCCCCTACGGGGGACGGCCTGGCGCCCACAAGGGATCGCCCTACGGAGCGACGTCCGTATGGGGCGACGTCGGTGGGCGACGTTGGTATGGAGGCTGGTGGGGGATGTCTGTAGTGGAGACGTTCCTAATCGCATGGGAAGCCTAATTGCGTGGGAAGCCTAATTGCGTGGGAAGCCTAATCGCTTGGGAAGTTGATACGGGGGGCGGCGGGGATGTAAACTCGTAGGTGAAGTTCCTCGCGGCGCGCTTGGCGCGCCTTTTCGCGCCGGAACGTGAAGCCTCCCAGAAACCTAGGATCGAATCGCCATGGATGCGCGTCAAATACTGGACATAAAGCCATCGGACACGATCGAAGAGTTCCAGCCCGGCGACACGGTGATAGTGAACGTTCGCATCCGCGAGGGCAATCGTGAGCGCGTGCAGGCCTACCAGGGGAACGTGATCGTGGGCTCCCACCGTAAGGACCACGTACCTCAGCCGGGCGCCACCTTTACCGTCAGGCGGGTTTCGTACGGCGTGGGTGTCGAGCGGATATTTCCTCTTTGCTCGCCGATGATCGAGTCGGTCAAGGTGACGCGTCGGGGCAAGGTCCGGCGGGCGCGGCTCTTCTACCTGCGTGGGCTGACCGGCCGGAAGGCCCGCATCAAGGAACGCCGCTAGTCCTGCCAGCGGGCCGGGCGCCGTCTGGCGCTGGCCGATAGACTCTAGTATGAAGCGGCCCGCCGGCCTCTTTTCGCCGCGTATCGATCGGTCTATTTCCGGCGGGCGGCTTGTGGAGTTGCCGGGCGCCGCGCGTTTGTAGTCTGCGGCAGGAACTACGCGATTTGCGTTACGCACACGTGGCGGTCGATCTGCCGGCCAGCCTTACGGATACCTTCACCTACTCCATTCCCGTCCACCTGGACGTTCCTCAAGGCAGCCTGGTGTGGGTACCGTTCGGTGCGCGCTCGCTCCAGGGAATCGTTTTCGGGATCAGTGAAGAATCGGACGTTGAGCATACTCGCGAGGTCATCGGTGTGGCGGAGGGCGGACAGTTCATCCACCCGGCCAGGCTGGAGCTGGCCCGCTGGATAGCCGGCTACTACCGGACGACGCTGTACATGGCGGCAACGGCGATGCTGCCGCCGGGCTCGACGACTCGGTTGCGCAGCTGGCTCACACGGCCTACGCAGGGGCTAGCCATCGACGCGGGGTTTCGGCGGCGCGAGCAGCGGGCGATGGACTACGTGCCGGAGGAGGGCCGGGCGCTGCGGGACAGGGTGGCGCGCAAGCTGGGAAAGGGCGGCACGGCAGTGGTGGAGAGGCTCGTGCGGCGCGGGCACCTCGACCTGTCGTACTCCTGGGAACGGCCCAGGGTGAGCGCGCGTTACGTGGACGTAGTGACGCTGGACGCGCCGGCGGCGGAGGCCCTTTCCATGGCGGACTCCCTGGCAGGGACGCGCAGCGAACGCATGGGGGAGCTTCTCCGGTGGCTTGCCGCCGGAAATGGGGGTGAGACGCGGGCGGCGCTCGGCAGACGATTCGGGACCTCTGCCGTCAAGAGCGTACTGGACCAGGGACTGGCGAAGCTCGAGCGGATGCGCGTGGAGAGGGACCCGCTGGCGAACTACGCCGTCCAGCGGCAGATAGCCCATGAGCCCACCGCAGACCAGCAGGCGGCGATTGGGGAAATCGTGCGGGCTATGGAGGCGTCAAGCGCCGGTTCACTCCAAGGCCCGTCGGAGCGGCCCGTCCATCCCATTGATCTTGAACCGAGTAGACGATTTCTGCTTTACGGCATTACCGGGAGCGGAAAGACGGAGGTCTACCTGCGCGCAACGGAGGCTTGCCTGGAGCTTGGCAGGCGGGCGCTCATTCTCGTACCGGAGATCGCTCTTACGCCTCAGACTCTTGAACGTTTCGCGTCCCGCTTTCCGGGCAAAATTGCGCTTCAGCACTCCGGTCTGACCGCCGGACAGCGCTATGACCAGTGGTGGCGCATAAGGCGTGGCGACTTCCCCATCGTCCTCGGTTCCCGCGGGGCGGTGTTCGCGCCTATCGACAACCTTGGGCTGGTGGCAATCGACGAGGAGCATGAGTGGACCTACAAGCAGCAAGACCAGGCGCCGCGTTACCACGCCAGGTCTGTGGCTGCGCGGCTGAGCGGGTTGTTCGGCGCCGTGTTGCTGATGGGAAGCGCCACGCCGGACGTTGCGACCTACAGGCGGGCGTCGAGGAAGGGTGCGGGGCTTCTACGCCTGGCGGAGAGGATCGTTTCATCCGGCGGCGCGGGGCAGACGGCCGCCCGGCCCGGGCAGCGCGCTAGCGTACGCGTCGTAGACATGCGGGACGAGCTTCGCGCCGGCCACTATGAGCCGCTCAGCCGTCCGCTAATCGACGAGATGCGGAGGTCGCTTGCGTCTGACGGTAGAGTCATCCTCTTGATCAACCGTCGGGGCGCGGCGTCTTTCATACAGTGCCGCGAGTGCGGCGAGATTCGCGGTTGCCGGCGGTGCGACACCACGCTCACCTACCACCGGCAGGATGAGCGCGGCCAGCCCGACAGGCTTTTGTGCCACTACTGCAACTACCGCATTCTTGCGGAAAGGGCGTGCGCCGAATGTGGGGGCAGTCAAATGCGCAGGCTTTCGCCCGGCACCCAGGCGGTGGTCTCTGCGGTGGAGGGCTACTTCCCGCGGGCCGGCGTGATCCGTTGGGACTCCGACTCGGCGAGGACGGCGCGCGACCACGCCCGCATCGCGGACGAGTTCACGAAAGGGGAGGCTCGCGTGCTGGTGGGTACCCAGATGGTGGCGAAGGGCCTCGACATTCCGTCCGTCACCCTAGCGGGAGTGGTTTCGGCGGACACCGGCCTTGCAATTCCGGACTTTCGCGCAGGCGAGCGTACCTTCCAGTTGTTGGCGCAGGTCACGGGCCGTTCGGGACGCGGCGGGCGGGGCGGGCGGGCCATCATCCAGACCTTTCAGCCCGGCCACTATGCGATCAAGGCTGCCGCGGCGCAGGACTACGAGGCCTTCTACCGCGCCGAGATACAGACTCGCCGGATGCTGGCCAACCCGCCATTTACCCGGATGATACGGCTGATGCACTCCTCGGCGGACCTTGACGAGGCGCACGCCGCGTCGCTGGAGACGGCAAACCGGCTGAGGCGGGAGCGGTCAAACACCGGGCTGACCGACTCGCTCATTGCAGGGCCGACGCCGGCGTTTCCCCTGCGGGTGAGGGATATGTACCGCTGGCAGATCGTGGTGAAGGGCCCGCGTCCGGAGCGGCTGCTGGACGTTTGCCCGGTGGGTGAGGGCTGGACCGTGGACGTCGATCCGGTCAGTCTCGCCTGACCCCGGCGTGCCTCAGAATGGTCGACTGAGTTCCCTGCAAAGTGCGAGAATGGGCGCATGGGCATCCGCAAAGTACGCATATTTCCCGATCCGATGCTGAGGAAGAAGGCGCGCCCGATCAGGCGGGTCGACGACTCCATTCGCAAGTTGGCCCGGGACATGGTGGCGACGATGCAGCTCGAAAAGGGCGTTGGCTTGGCGGCGAACCAGGTGGGCGTACTCAAGCGGCTTGTGACCATACAGTTGCCGGAGGAGGATCCCCGCATTTTCGTGAACCCGGAGATCACGAGGCGCGAGGGCGAGCGCGAGGTGCATGAGGGCTGCCTTAGCGTTCCGGGATATACGGGCTTGATCAACCGTTCGGTGAAGATTCGCGCGAGGGCGCTGGATGAGTGGGGCAGCAAATTCAGGATTAGCGCCGAAGATCTGCTTGCACAGGCTATAGAGCACGAAATCGATCACCTGAACGGCATCCTGTTCCTGGACCACCTGGAGAGCCATGAGGACCTGTGGAGGAACGAGGAGGTTGAGGAAAATGGCGCACACCTTCACGACGTGAACATCGAGGTGCGCGTCGACAGCTCGAACGAGGGCAACGCCTTGCCTCTCGACGGTGGCGGGAATGACCGGCATGCGCGAGCTGCAACCGGCAGGGACTGCGTAGAGACTGAGGAGGAATCCCGGCTTCACGAAGAGATCCTGGCGGTGAAGGCGAGGCTGTCGGCCGTGACCTCGGAGGTCTCGATGGGCGACCTGTCTTACGACCTGTCGAGCGCCGTGGAAAGGCCGCAGACGTCTTCCGAGGCGGGGGAACGGGGGGCGGCGGGGTGAAGCTTGCGGTGTTCCTCTCCACTTACAATACTGCGCCGCGCATATTGGGATCGCGCTCAAGTAGAGCGGCCGCAGTCATCGCCGGCGGGGACGCCGTGGCGGCGTAGCCCTGCGGTCTTGGTCATTCAATATCGGTGTTATACTGGTTTGCGGCTTCGAATCCCTTGGGGCGTCGGAGCTGTTTTTATGTCAAACTCGCCAACGAAATGGCCGGATTCGCGTACGCTCCCACGTTCCACGGTCACAGGACTCTAGCCTTCTGAGGCCCTGTTCCAACACATCTCACTCCCCGCATCCGTCCATTCGCGCGTACTTTTCCGCCCATGCCGCACCAGCCCGTCGATATAGTCTCCGTTACGCTGCCGCCTGCGAAGGGCGGTGGGACGCGTGGGACAAGGACTAGCAAGACAAATTGAAGCGGCTCATCGTCATCATCGCCTTGGCGGCCGCCGCCTGCGCGCTGCTGGTCATTCCTCAAGTCCGGCTCAGCCTCTTCGGCAACACCTTTGAGCGGGGCAACGAGGAGACCTTCCTTGGACTCTCGCTCGGTCTCGACCTCCAGGGCGGCACTCACCTGGTCTATGAGACGAGGCCCGAGGAGGGGAGGGAGGTGACCGAGGAAGACCTCGAGGGCGTCCGCAGGATCATTGAGTCCCGGGTCAACCAGTTCGGCCTTAGCGAGCCGACCGTCCAGTTGCTGGGCACGCCGCCGGACAGGGTGATGATCCAGTTGCCCGGTTTGAGCGGCTCTTCCATTACCGTCTCGTTTGCCGGGGCGGGCGTCACTCCGGAAGAGTTTCAGGCGTTCTTCAGGGAGGAGATTGGCCGGGAGGACGCTGAGGTTCGCCAGGCGGACGACGGCTCGCTGATAGTGCAGATGAACGATATACAGGACGAGGTGCGGAACCAGGCTGGAGAAGTGACTACTCCTTCCGAAGCCGACCAGTACCGGGAACAGGTCGAGGCGCGGTTTGCCGCGACTATGACGCTCGCCTTCACTCCCGTCGCGGTCATTTCCACGGAGGCTACCGTTCCGGATGGGGAGTCCGGCGAAGACGCGTCGTCCACTCCACCGCCTGACGACGAGGCCGGCGAGCAGGAAGAGGAAGCGACTGCTACTCCGCAGCCCGAGCACGAGTTCGTAACGCCGACCATCGATGAGGTAATAGCCGCGTTCGAGGCGGCAGGCCGGCCTGACGCTGAAGTAACCGAGGCGGGGAACGGCATTTTCACGGCTACGCTCTACGGCATCGCCGAGTCGGACGTGGATGACGAGGGCAATCCGATACCGGGCGACGTAGATAAGATCACCGATGCGATGCGGGCGATAGGCAGTCTTGCGGCGAACAGCCCATTTTTGACGGGGAACATATCGCAGTGGACGGTGGGCGGCGGCGTGCTGGAAGCGAAGCAGTTGATCGGCTCGATAGCGCAGTTGGAGTTCCGTGAAAGGATATGCGGCGGGAACGAGGATGAACCGCAGGACGGGCTGCCGAGCGAGGTCTGGATAGTCGAGCGGTGCACAAATGCGAGGTACTACCAGGAGCAGGCGACCAATCTTTTGGCGGATGACTTGGTGGACGCCTTTGCCGGAGTGGAGCCGTCGTTCGGGCCGGTAGTGAACGTTGTATTCAACGACAAGGGGGCGGATGAGTTCTACGTGCTCACGGACAGGATCTCCCGTACCAAGGGCCGTCTGGCGGTCTATCTGGACGGGGAGGAGCTGGTCGCTCCGGCGACGTCGGCCGGCATCCAGGGCGGCAGGGCGTTCATCTACGGCAATTTCACTCCCGAACGTGCGCGGACCGTCTCCATCCAGTTGCGCTCCGGCGCCCTGCCCGTCTCGCTGGAACTCATCCAAGAGCGCACGGTGGACGCCACGCTGGGGGAGGACTCGCTCCAAAGAAGCCTTATAGCGGGCGGCATTGGCCTTATTCTCCTGCTCGTCTTCATGGTGGCCTACTACAAGGTGCCCGGCCTGGTGGCGGCCATCGCTCTGGTGATCTACACAGCGCTGCTTCTTGCGATCTTCAAGGGCATACCGGTGGTGCTGACGCTTTCGGGTGCGGCTGCGATAGTGCTGTCGCTGGGCTTTGCGGTCGATGCCAACATTCTCATCGCGGAACGTACGAAGGAGGAGTTGCGGACCGGGCGCAGCCTGATCGCTGCGATAACGGAGGGCTTCGACCGTGCGTGGCCTTCGATCAGGGACGGAAATATATCGACGATAATCACGGCTGTAGTGTTGTTCTGGTTTGGTGACCGCTTCAGCACCAGCATGATGCAGGGCTTCGCTCTCACTCTCGGCATAGGAGTGGCGCTGAGCATGTTCACGGCGTTCTTCGCCAGCCGTGTGATTCTCAGACTGGTGGCAGGTACGCCGGTCGGCAGGTGGTTGAACCTGTTCGTGCCGGTGCGGGATGCGTCTACGGGCGAACGCGTTGGTCAGGCGAGGTAACGATGGACATCGTAGGCAAGAGACGCTACTACCTCGGCTTCTCCACCGTGCTGGCGGTGATCAGCATCGTCTTCCTCGTTACCGAGGGTCTCAACCTGGGCATCGACTTCGTTTCGGGCACCGCGATAACGTACTCGTTCGACGGCGGGGAAGACCCGGGAGCCGGCGCGCTCAAGGAGGCTTTGGGGGCGGCGGACCACCCGGAGGCGATAGTCCAGAGCCTTGGAGAGTCGCGTTACTTCGTCAGGACGACGGACTTGGGGGCGGACGGCATCGCCGGGGTGAACGGCGTGATAGAGGATCGGCTGGGGCCGGAGTTCACGGTACTGGACACGACGACAGTCGGCCGCTCTGTCGCCGAGGACACGGTGAGAAACGCCTTCACGGCGGTAATTGTGGCCGCTGTCTTCGTGATGCTCTACATCTTCTACGCGTTCCGGTCTGTTCCGTACTCGTACCGCTACGCGATAGTGGCGATCATCACGCTGTTGCACGACGTGCTGATCGTTTTCGGGCTGTTCGCGATTCTCGGAGTCCTGATAACGGCCGAGGTGAACGCGATATTCATAGTCGGCATCCTGACGGTGATCGGTTACAGCGTGAACGACACGATCGTGGTGTTCGACCGCATACGTGAGAACGTGCGTATAGCTCCGGGCCGCGCCTACCGGTCGACGGTGAACCTGTCGATCAATGAGACCTTCACGAGGTCTCTGGCCACCAGCGTGACGACGATGACGGTTATCCTGGCGATGCTGCTCTTCGGGGGCGTATCTCTGCGGGATTTCCTGATAGTTCTGCTGGCGGGCGTGATCGTGGGCACTTACAGTTCGATATTCGTGGCTGCGCAGTTGCTCGTGGCCTGGGAGGCGTCGGGCGGGCTGGGCAGGTTCGTCCCGGCTCGGCTCAGGCGTAGATCCGCGGTAGAGGCTTAGTCTGCGGCGCGTAAGCGATGCGCCATAGGGCGGGGCGGTGACGTAAGATTGCCTCTCGCGTAAGAGTGCCTGGCTGCGGGATATGGCGGGGCCCGGCTTCCGGCCAGTCAATTGCAATGACCCCAAACGGGAGGATCATATGCTGATAGGGGCGCACGTGTCGGCGGCCGGCGGCGTGGAAAAGGCCGTTGGCAGGGCTCAGGACATCGGGGCGGAGTGTATCCAGATATTTGCGTCTTCACCCCGGACGTGGAAATTCAGGCCGATTCCCGATGCCAACGCGGTGAAGTTCAGGGAAGCCGCTGCGGATGCGTCGATGGGGCCAACGGTGCTCCACGCGAGCTACTTGGTGGCCATCGGTTCGCCGGATCCGGCGCTGGCGGAGAGGAGCGTGCAGTCGCTCGTCAACCACCTCGATGCGGCGCAGCAGCTGGGGGCGCTGGGCCTGATATTCCATCCTGCAAGCCACAAGGGCAAGGGCTTCGATGCGATCTTCGACCAGTTCGTTGGGAACGCGCAGCGAGTTCTAGACGCCTCTCCCGGCGACGCGCTATTGATGCTTGAGACCAGCGCGGGTTCGGGGGACCACATTGGTTCGAAGTTCGAGGAACTGGGGAGGCTCATCAAGGCGATCGACAACCCGCGTGCGGCGGTCTGCCTGGACACCCAGCACGTCTGGGCTGCCGGTTACAACATTGCGGATAGCGGTGGGCTTGAAGCGACGCTGGAGGAGTTCGACCGGGAGATTGGCCTGGATCTGATGCGGTCGGTGCACGCCAACGACTCTATGCGGCCCCTGGGTTCTTCGGTCGACCGCCACGACAATATCGGGGAAGGTCTGATCGGCGAGGAGGGGTTCCACAATATCATGGGGCACCCGGTATTCAGTGACTTGCCTTTCTACCTGGAGGTGCCTGGATTGGACAAGAAGGGCCCGGATCGTCCGAACGTGGAGGCGCTGAAGAGGATCCGCGCCGCCGTCTGCGGGTAGGCGGGCCGGGGTCAACCGATGTGCGGCCCAAGCATGAGCCGGGCTGAGTTCGAAGGGCTGGTTGTAGAGGCGCTGGACAGCCTGCCGGACGAGTTCCTGTCGCACTTTGCAAACCTCGACATCGTCGTCGAGCGTGAGCCTTCCGTAGAGCAGTTGGCGGAGCAGGGGATGTCCGGTGATGAGACTCTACTGGGTCTTTACGAGGGTATACCGCAGGTTGACCGCGAGGGATACGGGCTGGTCCTTCCGGACAAGATCACCATATTCCAGTTGCCCATTGAAAAGTATTCGGGGGACCGCGAGGAGATCGTGGAGCAGGTGCGGACAACGGTGGTGCACGAGGTAGCGCACCACTTCGGCATTACCGACGAGGCGCTTCACGAGATGGGCCTGGGCTGAGCGGCTATCCCTGGCCCATGCTTATGCCGCTACTCGTAAATCGCACCCTGTGTCCCTGGGCTTCCAGTTCCACCTCCCCCAGGCGCACGATGTCGTCTAGGAATAGTTGCATCCGCTTGCTGGCCGGTCCGCCGCCGGCCTTTGGCCGTGTGCCCCATAGAGTCATGTGCGGCTGTGCAGATAGGACCTCTGAGATCTCTTCCATGAATGCGCTGAACGCTGCCGCTGAGACGTCCTCCAGCGGTTCGCTGCCGCCTACGGCGAATACGAGGGAGAGCGTCAGCGCTTCTCCTTGACTTGACGTGCGGACCATCAGCAGCGGGGCGGGCTGATGCGTGGAGAGATTTTCGGCGGCTTGGCTTCTACTTGCGGCGTCCCTTATAGCGGCCTGTAGCGTCCGCAACATCGACGAGAGGGCGGAGACCGAGCAGGTATTGGAGCTTAGCCTGAGAGTGAGGCTGTAGCCCGTGTCTGTCTGGTTTGTCGTCTGCGGCGTCATGGCGGCTATTCGTATGGTCTGCGGCTCCGGGGGCGGTTGCGTTGTGCGGCGGGGCTATCTCAGTACGCGATTGTCGCCTACGCGCCTGGTGATCTGCTGGCGGTCCATGTGCTCCAACAACGCGAGGGTGTACTTTCGGCTGGTGGAGAACTTCTCGCGCACGTCGGAGATGGTCACCTCTCCCTTCTCTTTCGCAATTCCAACGACCCCTTCGGCCATCTCCTCGTATGCCGACTTGAGGAACACGACGTCTTCATTCACGCGCACGACGCGGCCTTGATCGTCGAGCGCTTGGAGGAGTTCGTGGTCGACCACGGCGCCGGTGGGAGGCGAATACGGATTACCGGCCAGTTGGGCCAAGTATCGGTCTGCCGTGCGCCGCTGTTCGGCCGATAGTTCCGCGCTGTGCGAGGGCAGCCTGACTGTGGCTGCGGTCTCGACGACAACGCCGTCGGAGGCCATGCGCTCCAGGGCCAAGTTGAAGTCCGCTGAACTCATCCGCAGCCGGTTTCGCAGCTCCTCCCTCGGCACCCCGCCGCGCAGGGGGTAGGCGCGGTGATACGAGCGAAGTTCGTCGGCCGTCGTTGAGATGACGTTCTCCCACGCTGCGGAGGTGAAGTAGACGGCGGCGGACTCTTCGCCGATTCCAACGACCTCTCCTTTGGCCGTCAAGCCGTCGAGGACGGCTAGTACGCCGTCCTCGGTCATGTTGGCTGACAGGGCCAGTTGGGCGACGCCGGCCGCGCCCGATGACTCCAAGACGGCGACCAGCATTTGTGCCTCTGAACCGTTCTGCAGCGTGGCCAGCAGCCGGATTGTGGGCCTGTGGTAGCGCCGTGGCCGCGGCGCATTGGGCGCGAGTACCTGTCCGCCGCCGAGGGTGGTGACGGCATCGCGTACCACGAAGTAGTCTCCCTTGACCACCGGCACGGGCTTATCTGCGCGTATTTGCGCCCAGCCGGACTCGCCTGGTAGCAGCCTGTCCGCATCGAGGAGCCTAACGACGGCTGCTTCTTCGGACGTGCCTGCGTATAGCGTTACGCGGTGGTTGTGGCGGATGGGTCTTGGCGAGTCATTTATCGTCCTTATGGAGCAGTCGAAAGCCGTGGAAGGCGTCAGCCACTCGCCGGTGACCACTGCGTCGCCGCGGTTGATTTCGTGCTGCTCGATTCCGTTCAGGTTGACGGCGACCCTGGCGCCGGGCATGGCCTCTTCGACCGCCTCCTTGTGACTTTGCAGGCCGCGAATCCTGGCGCGTCGGCCGCCCGGGGCTATCTTGACCTGCTGGCCGGTACGCAGAATCCCGCCGGACAGGGCGCCGGTAACGACTGCGCCGAACCCGGTCATGGTGAACGACCGGTCGACCGGCAATCTCGGGCGCCCCAAGTCGGGCCGTTGCGGCGCGCCGGCGAGGGCTGCGTCTACCTCCGATATGAGCTCGTCGAGTCCTGCGCCCTGCTCGGCGGCGGCGCATATCACCTTCGATCCCGCCAGCGTGGTGTCCTCCAGTGCGTCCTCAACGTCTGCAACCACGAGTTCGATCCACTCGTCGTCTACGAGGTCGGTCTTGGTGATGACTGCGATGCCCCTTTGGACGCGGAGCAGGTCGAGTATTGCGAGGTGCTCCCTGGTCTGGGGCATGACGCTCTCGTCCGCCGCGACTATTAGCATGGCGAGGTCTATGCCGCCGACTCCCATGAGCATGTTCTTGATGAAGCGTTCGTGGCCGGGGACGTCGACGACGCTGACTTCAAGGCCGCTGGGCAGACTGAGCCATGCGAAGCCCAGTTCAATTGTCATGCCTCGCTCCTTCTCCTCCCGCAGCCTGTCGGGGTCGATACCCGTCAGAGCGCGGATGAGCGTGGACTTGCCGTGGTCAACGTGCCCGGCGGTTCCGATTACATACATGGCGGAATGATACCGCGCCAGTGGCTACTGTTCCGGTGTGGCCGGGCGGGTAGTTGCCAGTTGTCGGTTTTGAGTTTTTAGTGGGGGACGCGCGACGTCATGCGGGGCGCGGGGGTTTGGTTTTTCACGACGGGTTTTTGGGGATGGGGTCGTCTAGGTCGTCGTATTCGATTGGGACGGGGGGGCTTGTGACGCGGATTCCGGGGAGGATTTCGTAGGGTTTGAAGGGTTCGGGTTCGGCGGATGGCGCGGGTGGTCCTGTGACGCGGGTGATGACGTCGTGGGGGTTTGGCGGGTCGTAGGTATCACCGGGGTCGTGTTCGGTTGTGTCGGGCCAGGTGTTGTCGGTGGGGCCAGGGTCGTCGTGGTCGAGGTTGTGGTCGATTCCTCCCAGGGGGTAACGTTCGACTATTAGGTTTCGGAGTGGGACCCGGCGGGGTTCGGATTCCGGTTCGGGTGGGTTGTCCGGAGGGTTGTCATCGGGTGGATCGTCATTGGGCGCGGGGTTTTGTTCTTGGGCCTGGTTGGTCGGCGGTGAGTCGTTGTTTGCTTCGGCCGGTTTGCTCGGCGGCGGCGGCTTGGTTTGTGTTTTGGCGGGTTTGGGTGGTGGGGTTTGTAGGGGGTCGAAGGCTTTTTTGGTGTCGTGCGGGCATCCGGGTTGGCCGAATTTGTAGTCGCAGTAGAGGTGCGGGGTGTAGTGGTGGAACTCGTATGCTGCAACCGTGGCGACTCTGGCGGCGGCGTTTTCGTTCCAGTAGGGCTTTTGGATGAGGCGCTTGTAGGTCTCGCTGTGCATGCCCTTGAATTGTTCGGGTACTTCGAGTGGGTTTGGCCGGCCGGTAGTTTCGGTGGCCTCTTCGGCGAGCCTGTACCTTCTGACCATCTCGATGGCGACTCGTGCGGTGTAGGTGGAGTACTCGCGGGCGATGATGGTGAAGGCTTGTTCGTCGGGGGTTGGCTTGCGCGGGGGGCTGACGGGCGCTGGCCGTTGCGGGCGCTGTCGCGTGGCGGTTGTGGGCCGGCGCGTGGGGGTTGCGGATTGTCGCTGGCGCGTGGGGGCGCGGGGGGTTATTTCGTCGTCGAATCCTCGGTTGAGGAGTTCTTTGGCTGCTGCGAGGCGGTGGGAGGGCTTGAATCCTTTGAGTTCGCCCTGCATGACGTTTACGAGGAATCGGATGGCGGTTCTGCCGTTGTCGGTCTCTTGCCGGACGATTTCGGCAAGTTGTTGGAGGAGTGCGTTGGCGGCCGGGCCGGTTGCGCGTGTGGACCTTGCGGCTGCGGATCTTGCCGCGGGTCGTCCTGATGGTGACTGGAAGGAGTCTATGAAGGATTGTGCGTCTTTGAATCCGATTCGGATGAGTTGTCGTGCTGCGTCGAGCTGGTGTGATGGCCTGGCGTTTTCGAGCCGGCCTTGCATGGCTTTGACGAGGAATCGGATTATGAGCCTGCCGTCGTTTGTTTCCTCGCGAACGATGTTGGCGAGTGTTGGCGGGCGGTTTTGTGTGTTGGTGGCGGAGAACATGCGTTCTATGATGGGGTAGGTTGGGTGGATTGGTCAAGGGGTGGATGGCGGAGGGGTGTGGATTCCCGTTTTCACGGGAATGACGGCGTGGGCGACGGGGGAAGAGGTAGGAGGGGACGCCCCTGCGGCGCGCGTTGTTGGCGGCGTCGCGCGTGGGGGTGGGCGACGTTGCCCCGCCCCGTTCCCCGCCAGGCGCCCACAAGGGAGCGCCCCTACGGTTCCTGTCGGGGCGCCCGTACGGGTTGTATTGGATGGCGCCCGTACGGTTTCTGTCGGATGGCGCCCGTACGGGTTGTGTTGGATGGCGCCCGTACGGTTCTATCCCCTGCGGGGAAGATGTCTATGCGGCGCGCGTGTTGGTGGTGGCGTCGCGTGGGGGTGGGCGACGTTGCCCCCCGCCGGGCCCCGCCAGGCGCCCACAAGGGAGCGCCCCTACGGTTCCTGTCGGGGCGCCCGTACGGGTTGTGTTGGATGGCGCCCGTACGGTTTCTGTCGGGGGTGCCCGTACGGGTTGTGTCGGATGGCGCCCGTACGGTTTCTGTCGGGGGCGCCCGTACGGGTTGTGTTGGATGGCGCCCGTACGGTTCTATCCCCTGCGGGGAAGATGTCTATGCGGCGCGCGTGGGGGTGGGCGACGTTGCCCCGCCCCGTGCCCCGCCAGGCGCCCACAAGGGAGCGCCCCTACGGGTCCTGCCGGATGGCGCCCCTACGGTTCGTGTCGGATGGCGCCCGTACGGGTTGTGTTGGATGGCGCCCGTACGGTTCGATCCCCTGCGGGGCGCGGCCGGTGGGTTCCCGTTTTCACGGGAATGACGATAAGGGGGCGGCGGGGATGATGGGAAGGGGGTGTGGGTGGGCGGCGGTGTTATGTATCATGGGCGTGCCGGGCGCGGCCGGATTGCGGGCGTTCATCTCCAAACTAATGGGCTAATCATGGGCAAGACTTACTGGATGCTGGCTCTGAGCCTGGAGAACTTCAATATCACGCGTGAGCGGGGATTCGACGTGCAGGGGATAGATACGAGTAGCCGTCGCAGGGCGATAAGGATGGCTTCCGAGGATCGGGTGCTGTTCTACGTGCGGGATTGCCGCAAGTTCGCCGCCACTGCGACTGTGACGTCGGGGCACTTCAGGGACGATTCCCGGATTTGGAAGCATCACCGCGATAGGGAGACTTTTCCCCACCGCGTGAAGCTGTCTCCGAACATTGTCCTGGAAGAGGAGGAGTACATCGAG
Source organism: Dehalococcoidia bacterium (assembly GCA_963663555.2). GTDB lineage: Bacteria > Chloroflexota > Dehalococcoidia > Lucifugimonadales > Lucifugimonadaceae. Next base: position 177,633 of record CAXXNJ010000006.1, on the reverse strand, counting down.
GCTGGGCAGATAGGGCCGAGCTTGGAGTACGTCAAGAAGTGGGCGCCGGAGCACTGGGATCTGGCCTTCTTTGGGATGCTCCACATCATCCCGCAGCGGGACTTCAACCTGCTGGAAAGCGAGATGAAACGGACGCGGAATGCCAGCGCCGAGACCGCGAGGAACGGGCCGGAGAAGGGCGATGGTGCGAAACAGCGCGGCTCGCGCCGCTCAAGGGGCAGGCGCAGACGTGGAGCATCCAATGGTTCCGGTGAAGGTGAATGACGGAGATGGGGAACGGTAAAGACGATCGGGCGTGCGGTTTGGCGGCGTCGTCGCGCGGGAAGACCCCCATCTCAATCTTCCCCCGCAGACGGGGGAAGAGGTAGGAGGGGACGCGCCTGCGGGGCGGGTTCCTGTTGGGCGCGCGTGGTTGGTGGCGTCTTCGCGTGGGGGTGGGCAACGATTCCCCCCGCCAGGCGCCCACAAGGGATCGCCCCTACGGAGGGCGGCCACAAGGGATCGCCCCTACGGAGGGCGCCCGCAAGGGATGACCCTGCGGAAGGCGGCCACAAGGGATGACCCTGCGGAGGGCGCCCACAATGGATCGCCCCTACGGAAGGCGGCCACAATGGATCGCCCCTGCGGAGGGCGCCCACAAGGGATCGCCCCTGCGGAGGGCGCCCACAAGGGATCGCCCCTACGAAGGGCGGCCACAAGGGATCGCCCCTACGGAGGGCGCCCGCAAGGGATCGCCCCTACGGAGGGCGGGCACAAGGGATCGCCCCTACGGAGGGCGGGCACAAGGGATCGCCCCTGCGGAGGGCGCCCACAAGGGATCGCCCCTGCGGAGGGCGCCCACAAGGGATCGCCCCTACGGAAGGCGCCCGCAAGGGATCGCCCCTACGGAGGGCGGGCACAAGGGATCGCCCCTACGGAGGGCGGGCACAAGGGATCGCCCCTGCGGAGGGCGCCCACAAGGGATCGCCCCTACGGAAGGCGCCCACAAGGGATCGCCCCTGCGGAGGGCGCCCACAAGGGATCGCCCCTACGGGAGGAGGGCGCCCACAAGGGATCGCCCCTACGGAGGGCGGGCACAAGGGATCGCCCCTACGGAAGGCGCCCACAAGGGATCGCCCCTACGGAGGGCGGCCACAAGGGATCGCCCCTACGGAGGGCGGGCACAAGGGAACGCCCCTGCGGAGGGCGCCCACAAGGGATCGCCCCTACGGAGGGCGGCCACAAGGGAACGCCCCTACGGAGGGCGCCCACAAGGGATCGCCCCTACGGGGGACCGCGCCCTTGGGGGGCGGGTCCGGTGGGTTTCCGTTTTGCGCGGGGATCTATTTTTATAACAATGACGGTACGGGGGGTTGGGGTGCGTTGTAGGGAACGGTGGCTTGGGGCCTTAGGCTTTTGCTGCGGATAGGGCTTGCCGTATTTCGGACGTTCGGGCGTTGAAGCGGCGGTCGTTCAAGGCGGGGGTGGTTACGCCGACGGGGTACTCTTCTATGAACTGCACCCATGACTTGCATCCGCCGTACTCTTCCATGACGGTGAGGGCCTGGGGCTGCTGTAGCAGGTGGCAACGGAGCAGCAGCGCGGTTAACGGCTCCCGCGGCTTCCATTTAAGCCGCTTCTCCATGTACGCGCCGCTCCAGACGTGGAACGGGTCAAGGGCCTCCAGGGCCTGCTCGCCGGCGATCTCGATGGTCTCTTCGACTTCTGCGAAGACGCCGAGGGTCACTATGGGGTCGTCGGGTTCGCCTTCGGCGGTATCCAAGAGTCGGTGCGCTCCCGGCTTGAGCAGTTCTGCGCCCTGGTGGTAGTAGGTCGGGTATAGGAAGAACTGGTCGTGCGCAACGTCGAAGCGCCTGTTGTCCTCGCGGATGCCGCCTTTTCGCAGCAGCAGCGTCTGCTCGCCGCGGGCCAGGGCTTCGACGGTTACGGCCCACTCCTTGAGGCCGATGTCTGAATATGCCGGAATCATGATGTCACCATTCTAAGGCCATACGTCTGCGCTATGTGCCGTGGAGCGGCTAGCCGCCGGCGTCTCGTTGGCCGCCATCCCCCAAGCCCGCGGCGTGTAGGATTGGCGCAGGGCGGAGTCGCCGTGCGCCGTACAGCGGTCCACACGAGGAGGAGCGGTATGGATTTGAAGATTGGCAGCTTAAGGATGGACGCCATATCGGTTGGCAGAATTTTGGGAGGAGTCACAATCATGCTCGGTCTCGTCCCAAACATTTACGGCGCCGTAAGATCGGCCTCCTTCGCCTCCTTCGAATTGTTCTGGCTTTTCCTAAGCGATATCGCGGCTCCGGTGGGAATCGGCTTCTTGATCATCGTAGCGTCCGAAATACTCAAGACGCTGAGGGAGAGCCGCGATGATCGGGGAGACTCTATAGTCCACTAGCTGTCAGCGATAGGGCTGTGGCACGTGGACGCGCCAAGGAGGGTATGACCATGCGGGCAGGATTCGGCAGCAACATTCCGACGACGCGGGAATCGCTCATGTACGCGCAGCAGTTCGGGGCGACGGACATCATTCCGAGCACGGCCGGGATGCCCTCGCACGACGGCACGTGGGCGCTCCAGGATCTTGTGAAGCTGCGGCTGAGCATAGAGCGGTACGGTATGAGGCTGTCGGCGATAGAGAACGTGCCGATCCCGTTTTACGACCACATCATGCTGAACGGGCCTAGGCGCGATGAACAGGTAGAGAAGATGATAGTCACCATCCGGAACATGGCTCGGGCCGGCATACCGATCTTCGGCTACCACTGGATGCCTTCGATGACTTGGAGGACGCCTGAGGAGGCGATCAGGGGCGGCGCGCTGGCGACGGCGTTCGACTACGATCTCGTGCGGGACTTGCCGCTGACGCATGACAGGGAGTACGCGGAGGAGGAGATCTGGGAGAACCTCGAATACTGGATCAAGATCATCACGCCGATAGCGGAGGATGAGGGCATCCGTTTGGGAATCCACCCCTGCGACCCGCCGGTGGAGTCGCTTGGCGGCGTACCCCAGATCTTCCGTTCGTACGACAGCTACCGCCGCTACCTGGACATATACGACTCTCCGCATAACTCGATAGAGTTCTGCCAGGGGACCATCTCGGAGATGTTCGATTCGGCGGGGGACAATATCTACGGCTTCATTCGGGAGATGGTGGAGCGGGACAGGATCCTGTACGTCCACTTCCGCAACGTGTCGGGGCCGAATCCTGAGAAGTTCCACGAGGAGTTCGTCAACACGGGCCACGTGGACATGTACCGTGCGATGAAGACCTACTACGAGGCGGGCTACGAGGGCTTCTTCATTGACGACCACGTGCCGCACACGGAGGGCGACTCCGACTGGGGTCACCGCGGGCGGGCGTTTGCAAACGGCTACATCCAGGCGATGATCGAGGCGGTCAGGAAGGCGGGGGGCGCCGGTTCGTAAGGGCGCCTCTTGCGGGCTGTGCCAACCGATTCGCGTTTATGAGGGGCTAGGGCATACACTGTGGCGCGGTCATGCCACGTCATACTGAGCCTAGCGTCAACAATGCCTTGGGCGGCCTGCTCGACGGGATGCTGTCCCGTGGTGAGGTGCGGTCGGAGAATACGCGCGCAATCGCCGGTCGGCCGGGGCTGCGTCCCGACATACTGATTTCGGCGTTGGGGCGTTCGCCTGTGGCGGTAGAGGCGGAGTATGTGCCGGCCTTGACGGTGGAGGGGGAGGCTAGGTCGCGTCTGGGTCTGGTACTGGCGTCCAGCCGTCGGCGGATAGAGGCGGCGATAGCTGTTCGCTATCCGGAGGAGGTTGGGGACGCGCCGGACCTTGCAGACGCCCTTAGGGCGGCCCGGCTTTCGTACTGCGTCTTTACGGACGAGTCGGACGGGGTGAAGCGGTTTCCTGCGTCGGGCTGGCTTGACGGTACGGTCGAGGACGTTGCGGACCTTGTGCATCTTTCGTCTTTGCCGCAGCGCGCGGTGGAGAAGGCGGCTGCGGAGTTCGAGGATGGCATAGAGGCCGCTTCTTGCATGCTCGACGAGACGGACAAGCTGCGGCCTGCGGTGACGGCCTCCATAGCGCGTCAACTGGGCATGGCGAACGTGACGCAGACTCGGCGGATGGCGTGCGCCATCATCGCGAACGCCATGGTGTTCCACGAGCGCATCGCGGGGACGCACACGCAGGTGCCGCCGCTTGCGATGGTGTGCGGCCCGGCGTCTCCGAACCCGCTTGGCGACACGCTCCAGGCTTGGACCGAGATTCTGGACGTCAACTACTGGCCGATATTCGCCATAGCCAAGGACGTTCTTCAACAGATGCCGTCGGGCGACGCGGCGAGGATACTCCGGGGCCTGCACGATACGGCCGTTCGGGTGAACGTCACCGGCGTTGAGAACTCGCACGACCTTACGGGCCGCATCTTCCAGCGTCTGATCGCCGACCGGAAGTATTTGGCGACCTTCTACACGCTGCCTGCATCGGCGGCGTTGCTGGCCCGTCTTGCTGTGGCGCAGCTGGAGGACGACGTTGACTGGTCGGACGCGGATGCCATCGGGCGGCTGCGCGTAGCGGACTTTGCGTGCGGCACGGGCGCGTTGCTGTCGGCGGTGTATGAGCAGATAGCCTCCCGGCACGAGCGGGCGGGCGGCGATCCTGCCGCATTGCACCGGATGATGCTGGAGGAGGTGCTGTACGGCTGCGACGTGATGCCGTCTGCGATTCACATCACCGGCTCCACATTGTCCGGGGTGGAGCCTGCCATCGGGTTCGGCAGGTCGAGGCTGTACACGTTCGCCTACGGCAGGCAGTCCGACGGCAGCGTGAAGATCGGCTCGCTGGAACTGTTGCAGTCCTCGGCGGCGATGACGCTGTTCAACACGAGCGATCCGGCGCTGCGCACGACGGGCGTCAGGGAGGAAGCCGCCGCCTATGTTGTGGCGGACATACCGGATGAGGGATTCGACCTGGTGATCATGAATCCGCCGTTTACCAGCGACACGAAGCACCGGGACTCGCGGGAAGGAGTGCACGCCGCCGCATTCGCGGCCTTCGATGCGACCGCCGAGGAGCAGGATGCGATGGCGACCCGGCTGCGTCAGAGCGCAAGGGACAGCTGCTATCACGGCCACGCGGGACTGGGATCAGCCTTTGCGGCTTTGGCGCACTTGAAGTTGCGTCCCGGCGGGGTTGCGGCTTTCGTACTGCCGTTTACCGCCATCAACGGCGCGTCGTGGGCGAAGTTCCGGGAGCTGATCGCTACCCAGTATGCCGAGGTGACCATCGTTAGCATCGCCTCAAGCGGTAGGGAGATGTCTTTTTCGTCCGACACGGGGATGGCGGAATGTCTGGTAATTGCGCGGAAGGCTTCCGGAAGGGAGAAGCCGGCGGGTCGCGCCAAGTTCGTATCGCTCATGCGTCGTCCCGCTAGCTTTGTTGCGGCGGCGGAATACGGCAAGCGCATCCTCGGCGATTTGACGGTACGCAGGCTGGAGGATGGGCCATACGGCGGTATTCCAATCAATTTCGGAAACGCCGACGAAGGGGAGGTATTGGATGCTCCGCTCGGAGAATACTTGAACGGATGGGGAGCGGCCAGGATCTTGGACGCCACCACGGCACAGGTCGCGCACTCGCTCACTAGAGGCAAGTTGTCGTTGCCGGCGGAGCCTGGGCCGTTCGAACTACCGGTGACTAACCTGAATCAGATAGGGCAACGAGGGCTGGACTCTCAGTTGTTGATTAGCAAGGCTCACCGGGGGCCCTTCACGAGGGGGCCATCGTCTCCAACTGCGACCTATCCGTCACTCTGGAACCACGATGCGGAAAATGAGACGCGGCTGGTGTGCGAGCCCGATTCTCAGTTGCGCGTGTTGCCTGAAATGGAGAGCAGAGCAGCGGAAATCTGGTCGACCGCCAGCCGGGCCCACTTGAACCGGGACTTCACGTTCGGGTCGCAAGCTCTTGCCGTTGCCTTCACCGATGCGGAGTCCTTAGGGGGCAGGATATGGCCCAACGTGACGTTCTCCGATACGAGGTTCGATTACGTGTTCTCGGTGTGGGGAAACTCCACTTTGGGCTTGTTGGCCTATTGGTGGCACTCCAGCCGTCAGCAGTCGAGCAAGGCGGGCATGACGATTCGCTCCGCTGAATCTTTGCCCGTACTGGATTTTCGAGCTTTGAGCGACGGCCAGTTGGCTGTTGCGGAAGAGATATTCGGTGACTTTAGGGGCAGGGAGTTGCTGCCTGCGTACTTGGCGGACGCGGATGCGAACCGCGCCCTGCTGGACCGGCGGGTGGTGTGCGACCTGCTGGGCTTTGACGTGAACGTTTACCGCGCAGTGCGCCGTCTCGCCGCGAAGTGGTGCGCGGAGCCGTCGGTGCACGGGGGCAAGAGCCGGCCGGAATGCGTTGCGCCGGTGGTGGACGTATAGGTCCGCCGGCGAGTTCGTTTCTTGCCGCCGTCTGGGGCTGCTTCTCAGATGGCAGGGATGGGCGGGTGGTGGCGGGTCAGAACCCCATGGGGCACCACGGCGCGCGGTCGGCGGCGAACATTGCGTCGGCCCTTTGTAGGGAGCCGCCGGAGCGTTCTTCGACACGTGCTGCGCGGGCCATCGGCGTGAAGCGGGTTCCGCCGAGGTATGCCGCGGCCAGGTCTGCTGCGCTCATCGACAGGTCGGGCGCTTTTCGGGTGGGCTTGCAGCCGGCGCCGTCTTCACTGGAATCGAGCTCGAAGCGGCCACCCGCCCATGGGCAGAACTCGTCATCGACCTCGATGACTAGCCTTCCGGTGGATGCGTATCTCCTGTTGGACAGGGCGGCAGGCACGTCTACCAGCCGTAGCCAGATTGCGTCGTAGGGGATGCGCTTCAGACGTCGTGGGTCTTCGAGCATCCACCAGAGCGGGTCGTCCACGGGCATCATCTCGAATGAAGCGCGCCAGAACAGGTCTATGTCGAAGCAGTAGCGCCACAGCGCTGCGTGTGCGGCAGCGGTGGTGGGCAGCAGTTGCTCCACGGCGACCGTCCGCCCGTCGTCCTGTTCATCGTGCCCGGTGTCATCAGCGACGCCGTACCTGGTCCTGTACATGACGAAGCCGTCGTCGCTGCCCGACTCGGCGTAGACCGCGAAGAATGGGCCGCCCTCGCCGGTTGTTTTCGAGTGGTCGATGTCCCGGATATTCCTTTCCCAGAAGGATGTCTTGCGCGTCATGAAGCCCGGCCACTGCGGGCGCGCCCGTTCCCAGATGCCGGGGAAGATGCTCATCGCCTCGTCCGCATCGACGAAGCGGATGCGCCCGCTTGCCTGCGGCTGGTATGCGAAGCGGGTGTGCCGTGTGTCTATTGCGGCCATTTCGTGCTGGATGGCCATGCCGTATCCCCATCGTCCGTAGATGATGCTCTCGGATGCCCAAAGCGCCGCGGCCGTCTCTCCTCTATCCCTCACCCTTTCGAGCTGGTCTCGTACCAGCGCCGTGGCTATGCCGAGCCTGCGGTGCGTAGGCAGAACGGTTATGTCGGTTACGGCTGCGGTCGGAATCGAGCCGCCTCCTGGGACCGTCATCTGCACCGAGTATGCGCCGGCGGCGCCCACGATCCGCTTGCCCTCATAGGCTCCGAACTCGCGATCGATCTCGTGGCGTGCCTCGTAGCTTGCGAGGCTTGCGGGGTCGGTCGATGGCGTCTCGCCGAATGCGATTTCAGATACTCGCCGGTATGCCTCGATCTCTTCTGCGGTGCGTTGTCTGATTTCGAATGTCAACGAATACTCCGGCTAAATTGACGCGACGGCTTGCGCCGCGATGAGGCTGTCACAATCCTGTTAATCCACTATAAGGCCGCTGCCCGCGTTCAGTCGTGCTGCGCGACGTGGACCTTTATCGATCCGCTCGACTTGTCGAATGCGGTGTCGAATCCCCGCTGTACGTCTTCCAGTGAGACTGCGTGTGTGACGATGTCTCTGTAGGGCACGTCACCCGATGCGAGGATGTCTATGGCGACCTCGTAGTCGTGCCTGCCGTCAATGACGCTGTAGCAGTTGGATGAGAAGAGGTCTACCTCTCTTAGCAGCGGCTCCAGGAAGTCGAAGGCTCCGGGCTTCTTGATTCCGCCGACGCTCACCACGCGGCCCTGGGTGCGGGTGCAGCGAACGCTTTGCGCCAGCGTATCTACGCTGTTGCCGCCAACCGACTCGAGGGTCACGTCGGCGCCCAGGCCGTCCGTGGCGTCGCGGCACGCCTCTTCGAGCTCGCCGGGCTCGCTTCCCGTCACTAGGTCTGCACCCATGGCATATGCCGCTTGCCGCTGCTGCGGGTACCTAGCGGATGCGATGATCTTGCTTGCGCCGGCGTACTTGGCGGCGGCGATGCAGGAGAGTCCAATCGTGGCGGAACCTACAACTGCGACGACACTGCCTGGGGCCATGCGACCGTAACGGACGGCGTGCACGGATACGGCCATGGGCTCGACGAGGGCGGCGTCCACCCAATCTATGCGGTCGCCTAACGGGAAGAGTCCGGTTGGCCTGCGCGTCATGTATTCGGCGAAACCGCCGCCGGTGTCTTCGGCAAGGTTGCGGCAGTGCTTGAACTGGCCGTCATCGCAGTAGAAGCAGTTTCCGCAGCACAGGCCGGCGCCGATGGTCTCCAATGCCACGCGGTCGCCCACCTTGAGGCGCGTCTCTCCAGCGGGCAATTCGACTATCTCGCCCGCGACCTCGTGGCCGGTTGGCAGCGTCTGCGGTTCGGCTCGCGAGTCGGTGAGGTGCAGGTCTGAGCCGCATATGCCGGTCCTGCGGATCCTTATCAGCGCCGCGCCCGGGAACATCTCCGGCATCGGCACGTCCTGGACTACGTACCTGCCCGTACCGTCGTCTAGGGCCGCTCTCATGGTTTCCACGTCGGGATGGTAACGCAATATCGTTGTCGTCGCGCCGCCGACCGATGAGGCTGCCCGATTGTAAAGACGGGCGGGTCGGGATGGCGCCTCGCGAGTCAGTCACCGGCGGGCTTTCGCCTGCGGGCCAGCCACACCAGCGCGATGGGAAAGACGACTATGAGCAGGCCGAGGGCGAGGACTATAGTTGCGGCGCCGAGGCCGAATATGGCGTCGATGCGTTCGCGTATCCAGTGGATCAGCGTGGGGTCTACGCTCTCCGAGTGATGGAGGAGTGTGCGCAGGGCTTCAGCCATGCCGCCGCCGCCTCTTAGTGCGCCTACTCGCCCGCCGCCTGGCCGGCTGTGGCGGGCTGGCCGGGAGACCGGGCGTAGCGGACCGAGTAACGGCGCTCCCTGATGGAGAGTGACACTATGCCGGCGAAGACGAGGGTCACCACTCCCGCAGCGAAGGCCGGGTCATAGGTGCCCCAGGCGTCGAACACCACGCCGAAGAGGTAGACGGCCAAGGCGCCGCCAATCTGGTGGGACATGTTGACAAGGCCGACCAGGGTTCCCATGTGGCGCAGTCCGTAGACGTCCGCAGTCAGGCCGGTGGTCAACGGGACTGTGGCGAGCCATGAGGCTCCCCCGGCTATGGCAAAGGCCCACAGCGCGGCCGGGCCGGACAGCACGATCAGCAGCAGGAAGGCTACGCCGCGTATCAGGTATACGCCGCCGAGCAGGATGCGCCGCTCGACGCGGTCGGAGAGGCTGCCTACCAGTACCACTCCCACGGCATTTATCCCGCTTAGCAGGCCGAATGCCAGCGCCGCAGTTTCGGGCCGGATGTCCTCGGATATTGCCCAGCGGACGAAGTGCACCGATATGGAGCCGGTAGTTATGCCGCACACGAGGTAGCCCGCGGCCAGCTGCCACATGGGCGCCGAGCGGAAAGCTCCGCTCCATGACTTGGCCTCCAGCGGGGTGAACGAGCCGCGGCTCATCGCGCCGTCGGCAGCCCCGGCGCGCGCGCCGTCGGGAATCTCCCCTATTTCGCGCGGGTCGTTTCTGACCACCAGCCAGACGAGCGGCGCTCCAAGCAGCAGGACGATGCCTCCCGCTATGAGCCACGAGGTGCGCCAGTCGGTCCATATGAGCAGGTAGGCGAGGAACGGCACGAACACCAGTCCGCCGACCGACCCGCCTGCGGCCATGAAGCTCATCGCCTTGCCGCGGCTCTTGCGGAACCAGCGGGCCGCCAGGACGCCGGGCGGCCCTCCGGAGAGGGCGCCTGATGCGAAAGATACGACCACGCCGTACAGGACTATGAGGGCGAAGACGTTGCCCACGGCGGCTATGGCCATGGAGCCGATGCCCATCGCAATGAGGCCCAGCGTCATGACGATGCGGCCGCCGAACCTGTCGACGAGCCTGCCGAAGAAGACCTGGCTGGCGCCGTTTATGAACCAGCCGAGGGCGGCGGCGATAGATATCGTCGCCACCGACGCATGGAGCTCTTCCTCCCAGGTCGCCACGAAGATGCCGAAGCCCTGCCTGGCGCCGACGCCGAGGAACATTGAGAAGAAGAGCGCGCCGACGATGTACCAGCCGTAGAAGGGGCGGGCTGCAATCTTCTCCAGAAACTTGAGAGTCATGTTGGTCTCATCGGTCTTACAGGGTGTCCTGCACGTGAGCGAAGTCCTTGCGCGATGTTAGGCCCTCTTGGGCGCGCCGGGCATGGATGGCCTAGGGCCATAGATCTGCGCCGTAGACTTGGAACTCTCCTGCGGAACTTCTCCATGCTGGACAACGGGTCGCGTTCACGATGCGGCGCGGTTGGGGTGTATGGCATTCAATTTTGCCAGTGAGGACGTTGTGGCAATAGAATACATGCCCAGAGAGGGAACCGATGACCACACAGACCTTGGAGAACGCGTCAGCCGCCTTGAAGGGTCTTACGATCATCTCGCGACTTCCGGCGACATCGCCATGATGGAAAGCAGCTTTGCCGAGCTGCGCGCCGATACGAGGGAGGACATCGTCCGGGTAGAGGGCAGGATCACTGGCCTACGGGCAGAGGTGAAGGAGGACATCAGCCGGGTAGAGAGTAGAGTCGCTAACCCGTGGGCTGATCTGAAGGAATCCTTCAACCGGTTAGAGAATAGCTTTATTGAATTTGAAGAGGCGATGAGGGAAGAATTCTGTAAGTTTAGGGCCGAGATCAGGAGCGGCATGGTTAAGTAGACGCTTTGGAAAGCCGTGATTATGTTCACCTCAGTCGCGGCCTTGCTTCTTGGGCTGCGATTTATTGATTAGGGCATAGGGCCGACTTGTTCCGGCCCTGTGTTTCTCGACCGGGTTGGCAGGGATCTCTTGCAGATAGCCTCAGCCAGGCGAACGAGTCTTTAGATACGCCGATGGGCCGCCGCGAACGGCGGGAGCTCTCACGAAACGCCGAGTAGCTCAGTCGCGTCTCTGTTGATGATTCCCTCGATTTCGTCTTCCGGGATGCCGGGGAGGCGGTGGTCTTTGGCGAATTTGTTTAGGCCGCGCAGGTGGTCTATGTTGTCCTGCGGCAGAGTTACCGGCCAGTCGGAAGCGAAGAGGATCTTGTTGGTTACGCCCCACTCGTGGAACAGCCTCATTCCGTTCCAGAACGACCAGGGGCGGTAGAACTGCGCCGAGACGTCGGCCCATACGTTTGGGTGCTTTCGGCAGACGGACAGCGTATCGACGTGCCAGGGGTGGCCGAGGTGCGCCATGATCATCTTGAGCCTGGGGAAGGCGGCGGCTACTTGGTCGAAGGCCAGGGGGTGTGCGTACAGTATCGGTGCGTCGGGCATGGGCGAGGTGCCCACGTGCCAGATGATGGGGATGCCGTCCGCTTCCAGCCGTGCGTATAGGCGGTATGCGGCCTCGCCGTTGGGGTCGAAGTCCTGGTAGTTGGCGCCCATCTTTATGCCCTTGCTGCCGAGGTCACCGACGCAGCGGTCGTACTCGTCGTTTACGTTGGGGTCGAGGGGGTGCAGCGACATGAATGGGGTGATCTTGTCGGGAGCGCGCTTTGCCACGGCTGCGGCGACGTCGTTGCCGTTCACGTGAGCCGGCCAACCCTGCGCTCCCAGCCCCACGACCGCTTCGTCGCTCTTCCACGGGCGCGGGGCTACGGGAAAGACGAACGCCTTGTCGACGGGGGCCATGGCTTTCAGGTAGTCGTCCACGCTGTTGGTCAGCTGGACCGATTCCCCGGAGCGCATGATGCTTTCGGCCCGCATTTCGTCCGGCGGCACGGTCCATTCGTGTGTGGGGTTATGAGTGTGAACGTCTACGATCATTTTTTTCTTCGCTTGTCCTGCCCCCGGAGAATCCGTTCTAGGGGCACAATGGCGTGGTTTGCCGATGTCAATGCTGCGCCGGTCTGGGAATCATCCCCCGTATCCGTCTCTGCCGCCCATGTTCCACCATTGGTACAGCTGGCTGGGCGACCCGCCTTCCGCGCCGACCGGGTAGGAGTTCCTGAGGGTCTCGGTGACGTACATCTTTGCGATAGCGATGGCCTCGGCTGGGTCTCGGCCGTGGGCTAGCCCTGCGGCGATTGCCGACGCCAGAACGCATCCGGCCCCTTCGTCGTGTGCGGAGTCGATGCGGTCGCTGGGATACTCAAGGTAGTCGTTTCCGTCCCAGAGCACGTCGACGCACTCATCGCCTGCCACGTGTGCGCCCTTGGCGAGCACGTTTGCGGCGCCTGCGCGGGCCAGCAGCTTGCCGGCCGCCCTGAGGGCGAGCGAGTTCTTGACGGGTATTCCAAGCAGCGCGGACGCCTCCGGCATACTGACGGTCACGACCTCCGTGATGGGAAGCAGCTCAGACTTGAGGGCGTCTTTCAGGTCATCTTCCGGGTGCGTGAGATCGGGGTCCAGTACGACTTTGGACACGGGAGCGCGGCGCAGGGCTTGTGCTGCGCTTTGCACGGATTCGGCATTGGGCAGCCCGCCGATCTTGACCACGCCGGCGCCGGTAGATTCGAGAGACGATTCGATCTGCCGGGCGATCAGTTCGGCCGGGGCCGGGAAACATTCCCGGCGGTCGTCGTAAGAGGTCCAGGCGCCGCTGACTACGGCGGAGCCGTGCACGCCCATTGCGGCGAGTGTACGCAGGTCTGCGGCTAGGCCGCCGCAGCCTGAGGGGTCCATAACTCCCACTGCGACCACTACTTTCGGACGGTCTGCTTCCATGTTCACCTTATCCGTGATTCACCTGTCTGCCTGGAAAGGCCGCGATTGCCGTTCATGCAACCGGGCCATAGAGTCACATCAGGATGTTAATCTACTTGCCCGTCCGACCGGCGTGCGTTTACAGGCTTTAGACCGCCAACGGACAAGGAGCGTATGACATTGGACTCCCGGTCCGTCGTAATCAGCGGCGCAAGGAATTTCCTGGCCCACACGCCTGGTCTGGTAAGGCACGGCTCTCGTCCGTCACGGGACATAAACAACAACCCGGACGTGGCCGGCGTGATCACCGAGCGGCTGCGCACGTTCGAGCAGGCGGCTTCCTATGCGCCGAATATGACCTACCTGGGCGGCATGTCGCCGGTGGATCTGGCCGCCACGGAAAAGCCTTGGTACTCGCTGGACGGCGACGCGGTGCGCTCCCAGCCGTACGGTCACATCATGCCGGAGGACGAGTTCTACGGCGTGATGAAGATGATGGACGATTTCGATCTGCTGTGGCTCGATGAGGGTTTCAGCCAAAGGATTGCAGGCACGCTGGGCGAAAGCGGTGACTGGACTGACAAGCAGTTGTCCAAGCTCAAATCCGGCGTGCCGATGGGGCAGATCGCGGGCCAGCTTGGAGAGGGCTCGGGCAACCTGCCGATGTATCTGAGAGAGGGCGGGCCCATCGGGGTGTTGAACGCCGCGCACTCGGAGGACGCCTCTCTCTTTGCGGACGTTCTGCTTGAGAACCTTGCTTGCAAGGCGGCGGCGGTGATGGCGGTCAAGGTTTTGCTGAAGGACCTCGACCTCGATCCGCTCTCGTTTCCCTACATATTGAACAGCGGCGAAGAGGCGGTGGGAGACCGCTACCAGAGGGGCGGTGGGAACCTGGCCAAGGCGATTGCCGAAGAGAGCGGCATGGTGAATTCGACCGGCTCGGACGTAAAGGCATTTTGCACCGGGCCGAACCACGCCATCCTGCTGGGAGCGGCGTTGATCTCGTCCGGGCTATTCGAGAGGCTGATAGTGGTCGGGGGCTGCTCGCTGGCCAAGCTGGGCATGAAGTACCAGGGGCACGTCAGGAATGACATGCCGGTGCTGGAGGACGTTCTTGCGGGTTCTGCGATTTTGATGGAGAAGAACGACGGCGCAAGCCCGGTGGTGCGGCTCGACTCGGTTGGGAAGCACGACGTCGGGGCGGGCGGCGCCCAGCCGGCAATACTGGGGGAGCTCGTCACAAAGCCGCTGGAGCGTCTCGGTCTCACCTACTCCGACGTTGACAAGTACGCCACGGAGATGCACAACCCTGAGGTGACGGAACCGGCCGGCTCAGGCAACGTGCCTGAGCTGAACTACAAGTTGATCGCGGCCCTTGCCGTGAGGGCGGGACAGCTGGCGAGGAACGAGATGCCGGACTTCGTGGCGCGTCACGGTATGCCGGGCTTTTCGCCGACTCAGGGACACATCGCTTCGGCGATTCCCTTCATGCCGCACGCGGTGGACGGCCTTTCGGACGGCAGCCTCAACCGGGTAATGTTCCTTGCCAAGGGGAGCCTTTTCCTGGGCAGGATGACTCAAATGTCTGACGGCCTGTCGTTTATCATGGAGCCGAATGACTGACTGACGGCGCTTCGCCACCCGGCACGCATCGGCGATGGCCAGCCGGGAAGTAACCGCAAGGGCCCGTTTGGAGGCCCTGAACGTATTGGAGCCGGACGGGGCAAGGAGACTTGAAATGGACCTGAAGGGCAAACGAGTTATCGCACTGGGTGAGCGGGACGGAATCCAGGGGGACTCGATAGCGACAGTCGCTCGCTCCGCCGGCGCCGAGGTGGTGCTGGAGGTTACGCACTGCTTCGTCTGAACGTCCGCGGGCGCCCTTGACCTGGAAGGTCAAGACGAGATCAAGCGGACGGTGGACAAGGTCGGCACCGAAGACTTGGTGGTCATACTTGGCACGCCAACGGCTGAGAGTTCCGAGCTTTACGCCACCACGATGGTGGACGGGGACCCCTCCTGGGCGGGCGCTCTTGCGGGGACGGCTTACGGCCTGCCGGTGTATCACGTGACTGAGGACGAGGTAAAGCAGCAGGCTGACGCGGGCGTCTACGACGATGAGGTGGGCGTTGCCGAGATGGTACTGGAGCTTGACGATATCCAGGGCGCCGTGCGCAAGGTTAGAGAGAACAACGGCGCCTGAGCCGGCGGCCCCCCGTTTGGGAATAATGCCGCAGCGAACTTTCTAGAGTCCCTCTATGAATGCGCCTACCACGTCGGCGGCGCCGGCTGCGTTGCCGACGTGTGGCCATCGGCCGGCCTGGCGAATGGCGGCCAGTTGAGCGCCGGGCCATTCGTCCTGCCGGGATTCGTCTGAGCCAACGATGATGGCCGGGGTGTCGGGCGGGGCTTCGGCGACTGCGCCGGGGAAAGTTGATGACGCGATGGCCTCCGGGTCGCACTTTGGCGCTCTTGCGCCGCCCGGTCTTGCCCAGGTGAGCATTTCTAGCAACGCGTTGGGCGTTAAGGCGGCGTTTTCCCAGTCCCGGTCCAGTGTGCCGCCGGCGGAGACGACTTCCACCATGGTCTTTGCACCTGGGCTTGGAAGCGGGCCCATGACGGCTACGCCCGTGACCTTATCGGGCCATCTTCGGGCCATCTCCCTGGCTATCAGGGCGCCGTAGCCCGTTCCGACGAGGGCGGCGGGGCGTTGCCAGTACTCCAGTTGTATCCGCAGGTCGTCCAGGTAGTCTTCGAATCCGTACTGGCCGCCCGGGTCCCACGGGGCGCCGCCGTGGCCTCGGAGGTCTATGGCGATGACCTCCGCCGATCGTCGCAGGCTCCTGGCGAAGGGGCCAAAGGTGTCGGCGCATTCGCTTAGGCCGTGTAGCAGGACGGCCAACGGCGCGGCGCTCTTAGGCCACCAGAGGTAATGAAACCGCCGGTAGCCCAGCAGTTTCAGGTACTCGCTCAGGCCGCCGTGTCGGTTCGCAAGCACGGGCTTCTCCGGCCGGGTTTGCGCTAGGAGGCCTTTGCGTTAGGCTCCTGCGGCGGCCAGCGCTGCGTCGATGTCCTTCGGCTTGTAGCCGACGACCCTCTCGTCGCCGATGAAGGTGACCGGTGTTGACGAGTAGCCCTCGGCCAGCAGGTACTTGGTGGCTTCGTCGTCTATGGAAACGTTGTGCTCCTGGAACGGCACACCCTTTCGTGAAAGGTACACTTTCACCATGTGGCAGGGGCCTCAGCCGTTAGAAGTGAATACCTTGATGGCGTCCGGATCGATCATGTTTTCCCATCTCCAGGGTGTAAATGCCGGTCTCGTCGTGAAACCGGTTAGGTTGATTGTATATCCAAACGGACCCTTGCCACCGTGTTTTCGGCATACAGGATGCGGCGCCGGCGCGGTTATTTCGATACGATTTGCCCGATCCCATGCTTGAACGGAAACAGATATTGGATACGGTGACGGCTGCGCTGCCCGATGATCACGGTTTGGTTCCACTGCCGCGCCTCAACGTGCCCACTCCCGGGGGGATGGGCTTTACCAAGGTCTACTTTGGCGCGAGGTGCGACTGCGGCACGTCGGCCGTGCTGAGCGTGGAGGTTGCAGCCGACAAGACGGAGGACGATCTGGCGCGCGCCATGCCTGCGCTGCTCGACCGGTTGATGCGGCAGCGGGACCACTTCAAGCAGATGTCTTGCCTTTCACACGAGCGACTCAGGACGCGGCAGTTCAATTAAGATTGGGCAGCCGGGCGACACCGGCGCCCATTTCAACCAGCAGGAGCGTTCGCGATGCCCAAGAAGAAGCTGACGCAGGAAGAGGCGTTCGAGGGAGCGGTCAAGTTCTCTGAGAAGTACGTTGAGCGGGGGCCGTACGAGTTTTTCCCGGACGCCGAGGTGGTCAAGGTGGTGCAGGAGGGCCTGGCGGAAAACCAGGTGGAACACGGCTACCGGTACTGTCCTTGAATGCCCCTCAGCGGCGATCCCGTGGAGGACCGCAAGAAGATCTGCCCGTGCGACAGGCACCACGAGGACATCATCCGTGACGGCTTCTGCATATGAATGTTCTTCGTAAGCGAAGAGTTTCTTCGCACATACGAGGCCGGTGAGGACTTCGAGCAGACGATCGACGAGGCCGTGCCGAAGGGTACCGGTCTGTTCGAAGGGGAGTACGCATCCAAGGCGTCGACTAAGAAATCGACTAAGAAGAAGCCCCGCGAAAAGAAAGGGAAGTGAGGTCTAAGCGTTTGAGTAACGCCACGGATGACTCACTGCGTCTGAACACGTACAGGGCCGACTCGCTGGAGTTCGGTTCCAAGACCGCACTGGAGTCGGGCCGTCTGACCGTGAAGCTTGACGACGTGAGCCGGGAGGTCCGTTCCGACCCTCGCATTGTGGATCTAAAGGCGGAACTGGTGCATCCGGGCGAGTCAACGCGCGTTACGGCCATCAAGGACGTCATCGAGCCGCGCGTGAAGACGTCGGGGCCGGGGCAGGTCTATCCCGGCGTCACGGGGCGCCCTGTGACGGCGGTGGGAAGGGGCGGGACCAACCGCATTTCGGGCGTTGCGGTCACGCCGTTGAGCCCGCTAAGGACTTACGAGCTGGACGATCCCGCGCAGGAGAACCTTGGCGGGAAGGTCTTGCCAGCCTCCAGCTTGTTCGACATGAGCGGCCCTGGTGCGGATGCGTCGCCGTACGGCAAGTTGCGCCACCTGTGCCTGAGCCTCAGCGCCAGCCCGTCGCTTCACCTGGACGATCAGAACGAGGCCATTCACGCCGCAGCGCTGAGGGTGTCGGATCTGCTGGCAAAGACGACCTTGGACGCGGAGCCGGATGAATCGGAGGATCTGTGGAGTCTGCCTCTCAATGAAGGGGCGCCCGGCATCGTCTACGTGGCTTGCATGAACTCTCCGCAGCACTACTCCCATAGCCTCAACGCCTACGGCGTGGCCATCTACGGTCTGACGCGTCAGACGCCGCCGTGGGTACTGCGTCCGACTGAAGTCGTGGACGGTGCGATCTGTGGGGCCTACAGCTGGGAAATGGTCAACAACCCGGTTGTTATGGGCCTGCTGCGCAGGCACCGGGGAGGGGAGTGCAATTTCCTTGGCGTCATCACCGTGCGCACGAGGTGGACCGCGCAGGCGGAGAAGAACGTGCAGTCGAACCAGACGGCGCGCATCGCCAGGGGTCTGGGCGCCGACGGTGCGGTCGTCTCCTGGGACGCGGGCGGCAACGACTTCATGGAGGTGGCGCGAGTTGTGCAGGCGTGTGAGCGTGCTGGCGTGGACACCGTTCTGTTGACTGGCGAAGAGAGCCAGGAGAATGAGGGCCCGGCGCTGCTTGAGCCGCTGCCGGAGATGACGGCTGTGGTGAGTTCGGGGATCGGCTCCAACATGTGGTTCGAGCGCACGCCCATGCCTGCGGTGGATCGGGTGGTCGGGGCGCCTGAGGTGCAGCTGAACTTTGGGCCGAACGAGCCTCTGATTACGTTGGACGCGCACAGCGAGTTGGCGACTCTGCAATCGGAAGACCACTACGGATACGGCTACCGAAGCTGTTTCAGCTACTAGTTTTCGTACCGCAAGCGGCGGTCCTCTGCCAAAGAGTGAGCGCCCTCTGAGCTCCCGTTTTCACGGGAAAGACGAGGTTGGGTGCGCAGTTGTGTGGCGTCGCGCGTTGTGGTGGGCGCGCGTGCCCCGCGCCGTGTGCCGCCTGGCGGCCACAAGGGATCGCCCCTACGGAGGGCGGCCACAAGGGATCGCCCCTACGGAGGACGGCGACAAGGGATCGCCCCTACGGGGAGGGCGGCCACAAGGGATCGCCCCTACGGGGAGGGCGGCGACAAGGGATCGCCCCTACGGAGGACGACCACAAGGGATCGCCCCTACGGAGGACGGCCACAAGGGATCGCCCCTACGGCGGGCGGCCACGAGGGATCGCCCCTAAGGGGAGGGCGGCCACAAGGGATCGCCCCTACGGGGAGGGCGGCCACAAGGGATCGCCCCTACGGCGGGCGGCCACGAGGGATCGCCCCTACGGGTAGGGCGGCGACAAGGGATCGCCCCTACGGCGGGCGGCCACGAGGGATCGCCCCTAAGGGGAGGGCGGCCACAAGGGATCGCCCCTACGGGGAGGGCGGCCACAAGGGATCGCCCCTACGGCGGGCGGCCACGAGGGATCGCCCCTACGGGTAGGGCGGCGACAAGGGATCGCCCCTACGGCGGGCGGCCACGAGGGATCGCCCCTACGGGT
Organism: Dehalococcoidia bacterium; assembly: GCA_963663555.2. Lineage (GTDB taxonomy): Bacteria > Chloroflexota > Dehalococcoidia > Lucifugimonadales > Lucifugimonadaceae. Next base: position 158,307 of record CAXXNJ010000006.1, on the reverse strand, counting down.
AGGGCGGCGACAAGGGATCGCCCCTACGGCGGGCGGCCACGAGGGATCGCCCCTACGGGGAGGGCGGCCACGAGGGATCGCCCCTACGGAGGGCGGCCACAAGGGATCGCCCCTACGGTTTGCGCGTGACGGGTTCTCGCAAGGTCTCCGTGACGGGGGAGATTGAGATGGCGCTAGGGTGGGGCATGGACGGGGCAGTGCGACCACCTACACGCTCGTTATCTGGTACCGCTTTCAGGTGAATTTATATGAATGTAAGACTTGCAGGCGCGAAAACAGGTAAGATAGCGGCTCGAAAGACTGGTTCACTTGGACACCTTGTCCGTGAGCGCGTGCTACGCGGGCACGTTTGAGACGTTCCAGCTGGAGAACTAGTCAGCAATGGTGCGGCTGCCTTCCGTCTAACGGGGCGCGGCCTCATCGATGGCGCAGATGGCGTCAAGATTTGAGCATGGAGGACACACAGTGCTTCTGAAGAGAATTCTGATAATCGCCGGCATCGCAATTGCAGCGGTCGCCGTGGCGTGTGGAGGAAGCGAAGACCCAACGCCGACCTCCAAGCCCGCGGAGGCCACGGCGCAGCCGGCCGAAGAGCCTACTGCCACCAGCACGCCGGTGGTCATTCCGACCATCGAGCCGATCCAGTCCACTCCGACTCCGGCGCCGGCGCAGCCGACGGCGACGCCCAGGCCGACGGCGACGCCGTTGCCAACCGGCCCGACGGGCGAATTGGCCGTAGGCGTGGCGCTGATCACGCCCGGCAACTTCCTGCCGAGCAAGATCCCGTGGCCGGGCAACCTGAACATCATCTCGTGGGGCGTCGGCGAGGGCCTAGTACGAACTGAGTACGCGCCTCCCCCGGCGGAAGGCCCGCTGAGCGACCAGGGCATAGCCCCCAGCTGGGAGATAGCGCCGGACCTGTCCAAGATCACTTTCAAGATCCGGGAGGGCGTTGAGTTCCACGACGGCTGGGGCGAGTTGACCGCCCATGACGTCGCATTCAGCTTCAACGAGACCCAGATCGACGGCAGCACTTGGGCCCGCATCGAGATGGGTGACTTCATGTCGGAATCGGTAGCGGTGGACGACCGCACTCTGGAGTTCCAGTTCCAAAAGTGGAGCGCACTGTGGTACCAGTGGATGTACCAGAACACCGGCGCCGTTCCGATGGTGAGCAAGAAGGCTTTCGACGATCTGGGTTACGACGAGGCCGTGCTTACGCCCGTCTTCACCGGCCCGTTCTCGGTGGACGAGTGGAAGGCGAACGACATCGTCCAGCTGAGCGCGGTGCGGGACCACTGGCGTCAGACGCCCAACGTGGAGTCTGTAAAGATTGTGGAGATCCCCGAGGTTGCGGCCCGCCTGGCTGCGTTCAAGACCGGCGAGATCCACATCACCGAGCTGCCCACTAACTTCCTTCGCGAGGCCATCGAGGCGACCAACGGCCGGTTCCAGCAGATCGGCAATCCGCAGAGCAAGCACGTCGCATACGCCGGCAACTACTGGATGAAGACCGACCACACGACCGGTGAGAACATCTTCCCCAGGCCCGGCCTCAATGCGGACGACGATCACCCGTGGATCGGCAACCCTGACGACCCGGCGAACATGGAGCGGGCGCGGCTGATCAGGCACGCTATGGCCAGGGCGATAGACCGCGACTTGATCAACACGGAAGTACTGGACGGCTTCGGTTCGGCGCAGTACACCTGGTACGGCTTCGACAAGGGCACGAACCCTGAGTTCAAGGACGAGTGGATCATTCCTTACGATCCGGAAGGCGCGAAGCAGACGATAGCGGAGCAGGGCTTCCCGGACGGCTTCAAGGTGCCGTTCTACCTGCCGCCCGACGTACCGGCTATCGTTAGCGTCGAGATCGGCGAGGCGATCGCGCAGATGTGGCGGAACATCGGACTGGACGTTGAGATCGAGAACACCGCGTACCAGGCCCGCCGCCCGACGATGGTCGATAGGTCTATCGACGTCGTATGGATGTGGGTGTCCAACGCCGCAGTCGGACAGGTGGACCGGGCTCACAGCCACGGCGTGATTCCCTCCAAGGGATGGAACCGCGGCATGGAGCTTCCGTGGGTGCTGGAGATCTGGGAACAGGTTGACGGCGAGGACGACCAGGCCAAGCGAATCGCCCTGAACGTCGAGGCTGAGGACCTTGCAAACCATTGGATGGTCGTGGCGCCGGTAGTGGGCGTGTCGAACCTCTGGGCGGTCAGTTCCGAGGTCTTGGAGTGGACGCCGTTCACTGAAGGCGCAGGTTACGCCGGCACATTCGAGTCGGTCGTATTGAAGTAGACGTGACGGGGCTGCCGGCCGGGGTTTGACTCACCCCGGCCGGCGCCGCCGGAACCGCTTGCGCCGGACGAACGCGATGCTTGCAAGGGGGTCACAGTCCAGCGACCTCCATGCATAGGATGAGATGACTAGAGACGGAGACCGCTAGGTGGCCAAGTTTCTCGTAAGGCGCATCCTCTACGCCATCGTCGTAGTGATCCTGGTCACCCTGTTCGTATTCGTCATGTCCCGGGCGTCGGGAGACCCCCGGACCGTATTTCTCAACGAGTACACCACGCAAGAACAGTGGGACGAGTGGGGCCGCCAGTGGGGCCTCGACAGGCCCCTTATCGCCCAGTATTTCCTTTGGTTTGGCAGGGCGCTGACGGGCAACCTGGGCAGTTCGCTCAGGGAGAGCCGACCGGTGCGGGACGTGATATTGGAGCGCGCGCCCGCGACGATCCAGCTCGCTATGGGCGCCTTCATATTTGCGGTGGGATTGGGCCTGCCGTTTGGAGTGATATCGGCGGTCAAGCGGGGCAGCGGCTGGGACTATTTCGGCAGGACGATTGCGCTCTTCGGACAGGCGCTGCCGCCGTTCTGGCTGGGGATCATGATGATCTTCATATTCTCGGTGGAGCTGGACCTGCTTCCGACGGGACGGCGGGAGGGGATACTCCACTTCATAATGCCGTCCATCACGCTGGGTTGGCTCACGGCGTCGGGGCTATTGCGGCTGGTGCGCTCGGCGATGCTGGAGGTGCTCGACTCGGAGTACATCAAGATGGCCAGGGCAAAGGGAGTTCGCGGCAACACCATCGTTTGGAAGCACGCCTTCCGCAACGCCCTCATCGCCCCTCTCACCTACTCCGCGTTGGTATTCGTGGCGTTCCTGACGGGGGCGGTGGTGACCGAGACTGTGTTCGCCTGGCCCGGTCTGGGAAGGCTGGCGGTCACGTCGGTGAACAACCTTGATCTGGCAGTGCTGTCCGGCGTTGTTCTTTTGCTGACCATCCTGTACGTGGTGGTGAATTTCCTTACTGACGTGCTTTACGCCGTCATCGACCCGAGGATCAGGCTGGAATGAGCGTCCAGCCCATTGCCACGACGGCGGACGAACCCATCGTCGGCGTGCCTCGGCGCGGCAGAATTCGCGGGTTGTTACACGAGATAAACCGGTATCCGGTCATTCCGGCGTTCATCATGCTGGTGATGTTGATATGCGCCGTCTTCGCTCCGCTGGTGGCGCCTCACGACCCGCTGTTCGGCTACCTTGGAGACCGGGAGGAGCCGCCGATCTGGTACGCGGACGGCACCTCCAGGTTCATCCTGGGCACCGACCAGCAGGGCAGGGATCTGTTGAGTCGGGTCATCTTCGGGGCTCGGATATCGATGGTGATAGTCACGACCGTAGTCGCCATCGGAGGCACGGTTGGCACGGCGCTTGGGATCATCGCGGCCTGGTACGGCCGGCACATCGACGAACTCATCATGCGCATGGTGGATTTCACGCTGGCGGTGCCGTTCATACTGGTTGCGCTGGTAACGGTGATCGTGTTCGGCCAGAGTTTCTGGATAGTCGTCGGTCTGCTTGCGGTGTTCAGCTGGAACGGGTTTGCGCGGCAGATACGCGCCGACGCGTTACAGATCAAGACGACCGACTACGTGGCGTCGTCGCAGATTGCCGGAGCGTCGACGCTGTGGATCATGTGGAAGCACATATTCCCGGGCGTCATCAACACGATGACGGTGGTGGCGACGTTGCGGGTGGGTTCTCTGATACTCTCCGAGGCGATCTTGAGTTTTCTGGGGGCAGGCATCCCCAAGCCGACACCGGCCTGGGGCGTGATGGTGGCGGACGGGCGGGACTACTTGGGGTTTGACAATTCCTGGTGGATCGCCTTCTTCCCGGGGCTGGCGATATTCCTGCTGGTCCTGGCAAGCAACTTCCTTGGGGATTGGCTGCGCGACCGGCTCGACCCGAGGCTGCGGCAGGTGGACTGAAGATAGGCGAATCGTAGAGCAAGCGCGCTTGAATTCCGGCCTTTCCATAATTGTCGGGACGGCCTGAAAATGAATCTGAAAGGAGATCGACGGTAATGGGTCAGCGAAAGTTCAGAGTCGTTCATTTCCTTAACCAGTTCTTCGCCGGCATAGGCGGCGAAGAGGCTGCCAACCATCCCATCGAGGTGCGCGAAGGGCCGGTCGGCCCGGGCAACGCATTTCGCGGCGTGTTCAAGGACGACGCCGAGATCGTGGCCACGATCGTGGCGGGCGACAACTACTTCAACGAGGAGCGCGTGCCGTCGGTGAGGGCCGTCGTGGACGCGCTGGCGAAGTACCGGCCCGACCTCGTGATCGCCGGGCCCGCGTTCAACGCCGGCCGCTACGGTCTGGCGTGCGCGGAGGTGTGCCACCTGGCATTGGCCGACGGCATACCGGCCGTAACGGCCATGTTCGAGGAGAATCCCGGCACGCTGACCTACAAGTCTGAGGTGGTCATCGTTCCGACGACGGAGGGGGTCGGCGGCATGGCTCAGGCCGTGGCTACGGTAGCCGCTATCGGGCTGAAGCTGGCGCGCGGGGAGGAGCTTGGGCCTGCGGACGAGGAGGGGTATATACCTCGCGGGATTCGGAGAGCAGGGCGGCGCGACGTTAGGGCCGCAGACCGCGCCGTGGAGATGATCTTGAAGAAGGTGCGCGGGGAGCCCTTCGTCACGGAGTTGCCGATAGAGCTGCCGGAGGTCGTAGAGCCGGCGAATCCGCTGACAGACCTCGGAAGCGCGAGGATAGGGCTGGTCACGTCCGGCGGTTTGGTGCCTGCCGGCAATCCCGACCGGATGCCTGGCGGGCCGTCGCAGGTGTGGTACCGGTACGACATCGGCAGCCTGTCGAGCATGGAGGCGGGGAAGTGGGAGTCGGTGCACGTGGGCTTCTACACCGACGTGACGAACGAGAATCCCAACTACGTGCTGCCGCTGAACGTGATGCGCACGCTGGAGGACCGCGGCGTCATCGAGTCGGTATATCCGGAGTACCTGACCACGTCCGGCAGGGGCACCACGGTTGCGGACTCCCGGCGCATGGGCCAGGAGATGGCGGACGTTCTGCGGGAGGGTGGCGTAGACGGCGTTGTGATGGTGGCCACCTGAGGGACCTGCAATCGTTGCGGCGCAACGATAGCGAAAGAGATAGAGCGGGCGGGAATTCCGGTTGCCTTGATCTCAGCGTTGTTCAGCCTGGCGCTAACAACAGGCGCCCCGCGGGTCGTCAAGGGGGCGCGCATCGAGCACGTCTGCGGCAATCCCCGGCTCTCGGCGGAGGACGACCTCGCCTACTCGACCAGCATCGTAGAGACGGCGCTGGACTCCCTGATGACTGAGGTCGGCGAACCGACGCTGTTCGAGCCTGCGGTCACCTGATACTGCCGGGTACATCTTTCCGCAAGCGCGGCGAACGCTGGGATGCAATATGAGCGAGCCTGACAAGAAGCTGGAGCTGGGCGTCTTCCCGGTTGAGGACGTCCGGCTGGGCGGTAGGACGGCCTATGAGGATGGCGTGGTGGAGGTGGACGCCGGCGGCCTGCGCGAGGCGCTGCTTGAAGACATACGCCTGAGCGACGTGCAGTTCGACGCGGTGCATCCCGGAGACCAGGTGCGCGTCACTACCGTCCGCGACCAGGTGGAACCTCGCGTGAAGGTGCAGGGTCAGGGGGTGGTATATCCCGGCCTGGATGGCCGGCCCGTGGACGCGGTGGGCGCGGGGCGTACGCACGTGCTGCGCGGCATGTCTATCTTCGAGGTGTCGGACACCCGCTGGTATCCGGGCCATGACGGGGACGTAGAGACCTACCTCGACATGTTCGGGCCGGGCGGCGAGGCTACGCCGTTCGGTTCGTTGCACAACCTGTGCATGACGATCACTCCTCGAGATGGAGTGCACGTAGAGGACCAGAACCAGGCGATACACGGCGCCACGCTGAAGGTCTCTGACGCCATAGCGGAGACCACGAGGGACTTGGAGCCGGCGTCCGTGGAGGTGTCGGACCTGAGCGGCGACTACCCGGGTTTGCCGCGTGTCGCGTACGTCATGTCCCTGCGCTCGCCGGAGCACTACTCGAACTCCCAGTACGCGCACTGGACGGCCATCTACGGGATAACGCGGCTGACTCCTCCCTGGCTGCTCAATCCGAACGAGCTTTTCGACGGCGCGGTGTCGGGCCGCGCCTCATGGGAGATCGTCAACAACCCTGTCGCCTGGGGCCTGTCGCAGCGGCACGGCAAGGACATCAACTTCGTCGGCTGCATCATCATCCGCACCAGGTGGTCGGCGCAGAGCGAGAAGTTCCTGACGGCTCAGCAGGTGGCGTCTCTTTGCCGGACGCTGAGGGCCGACGGCGCCGTGGTGGGCTGGGACTCCGGCGGGAACGACTTCATGGAGGTGATTCGCACCATCGAGGCGTGCGAGAAGGCCGGCGTGAAGACGGTTTTCCTGACCATGGAGGAGAGCCCGCTGAGCGGCGGGCCGCCGTTGCTTGAGCCGCTGCCGGAGGCGGACGCAGTAGTGTCCACCGGCTTCCAGGGCGCGGCAGGCGGGCGGGTGGCCGAGCTGGCGGCGCCGGAGCGAGTGATAGGCCGGCCTGAGATATGGCGCGTGGACCCCGTCTCCAACGAGTACGTCAAGTACGACGCGGCAGGGCCTCTATCGGCAATCGCCTGGGCGGACCGCTATGGTTTTACGAGAGAATCGGCGTTTGGATACTAGGTTACGGTTCTCGTAAGTCGTCCTCGTAAGTCGTCATTGTTATGAAAATAGATTCCCGTGAAAACGGGAACCTGTAGGGGCGTCTCTTGTGGGCGCCTGGCGGGGCCGGCGGGGAATCGTCGCCCGCCAATACGCGCGAAGTCATGAACCGCGCGGCGTGCGCGCCGTCCATCTGGATTCCCGTTTCTAGGGGAATGACGGAAAGACGGCGCCGGGAGTGACGGCGTGGTGGGTAGCATCGCGCGCCGCCTGACGTCGCGCCCCGCCAGGCGGCCACAAGGGACGCCCCTACGGGTAGGGCGGCCACAAGGGATCGCCCCCATGGGTAGGGCGGCCACAAGGGATCGCCCCCATGGGGAGGGCGGCCACAAGGGATCGCCCCTACGGGTAGGGCGGCCACAAGGGATCGCCCCTACGGGTAGGGCGGCCACAAGGGATCGCCCCTATGGGTAGGGTGCCCACAAGGGACGCCCCTATGGGTAGGGCGCCCACAAGGGATCGCCCCTATGGGTAGGGCGCCCACAAGGGATCGCCCCTATGGGTAGGGCGGCCACAAGGGATCGCCCCTATGGGTAGGGCGCCCACAAGGGATCGCCCCTACGACTCGCGCGTTATTAACAACGAACATGGAGGCTCGACGCGGGAAGACCCCATCTCAATCTTCCCCCGCAGACGGTGGAAGAGGTAGGAAAGTTCCTTCCCCCTTAGGGGAAGAGGTAGGGGGGGACGCCCCCTGCGGGGCGCTTTGTTGGCGGCGTCACGCGTTGTCGTGGGCGACGTCGCCCCGCCCGTTCCCCGCCAGGCGCCCACAAGGGATCGCCCCTACGGGTAGGGCGCCCACAAGGGATCGCCCCTATGGGTAGGGCGGCCACAAGGGATCGCCCCTACGGGTAGGGCGGCCACAAGGGATCGCCCCTACGGGGAGTGTGGCCACAAGGGATCGCCCCTACGGGGAGTGTGGCCACAAGGGATCGCCCCTACGGGGAGTGTGGCCACAAGGGATCGCCCCTGCGATTCTGCTGGTGGCGCTACATTTTCATTGCCTTGTGCGGCCTAGCAACAAGGCCATGGTGATTCCCGTCCACCTTCCCGTCATTCCAGTCCCTGATCGGGAATCCGCCTACTAGCGTCTCTTTCCCGACTCCGATCGGGAATCCACGGGCGGGGGTGCGCTCACTTCACGAATGCCGGGGCGACAACCGGATTTCAACATCGGAGCCGGTAGGCCGTATACTCAGGCCAGCGCGCGTGGGATGCGTGCAGGAATGACAATCTCCGGCTTGGCCGGCGGCAAGGAGGCACGGTGACTACTGCGGATCATCCGGTCAGCAGGTCGGAATTCTCCGATTTGGAGACGAAGGTCGATTTCAACACCAGGGCCATCAATGAGAATTCCGACGCCATAAAGAAGCTGACGGAGAACATTGAAGACCTGAGCCTTGCGGTTAGGAATGGCTTCGGCAGGCTTGAGCGCCGAATCGACGAGCTCAGCACCCGAATGGATGGTCTTGATGTCCGAATGGATGGTCTTGATGTCCGAATGGATGGTCTTGATGTCCGAATGGATGGTCTTGACGCCCGTATCGATCTCAACACCAAGGCTATCAATCAGAACTCTGAAGCCATAAGCAAGCTGACGGAGAACATGGAGAACCTGATCCGTGCGACTAGCGATAGATTCGAGAGGGTCGAACGCCGAATCGATCGGAACTCTGAAGCCATCGGTAGGCTGACAGAGAACATTGAGAGCCTTGCCAGCGCGACCAGGGATGGCTTCGATAGGCTAGAGGCCCGGATAGATTTCAACGCCAGGGCCATCCATCAGAACACTGATGCCATACGGAAGCTGACGGAGAAGATGTAGGCCCCTAACCTCGCGGTTGGGAGAGGCCGCAGGCTAGACCTCGTGGCAGCTGGTGCGGGTGTCGAGGGACGACCAGCCCAGGCCGGTTCGCCCGAAGGGGAGCTCTCCCTGCGCGTCGATTTCGCCGACGCCGGTGCTCACGTTCAGCGTGATGTTGCGGCGGCCGATGACGCGCTCGACCGGGCCGACGGGGGCCGGGTTCATCTCGGCTCTTCCGACTCCTACGCTGACGATCGACTTCACCTCCGGCAACGGCTCCAGTATGGGCGGGCCGCCCTCGGTTGGCTCGTCTTCCTGCACTATGAACACGGTGTCCAACCCCTCCAGTTCGCACGCCTGCGCCGTCCGCACGGCCTCCATGAAGTCGTTTCCGCCGACCATGCCGACGCATATCACGCCGTCGGCCCCCATCATCCTGGCAGTCTTGGCGCACTGGCGCGCGGCCACGTTCTTCTCCAGCTGCGAACTCCAGCGCGTCCGTATGACGATGCACCCTATGAAGTTGACGTCCACGCCGTGCCGGTCGTACAGCTCGCGCAGCATGGGGTTGTTTGCGAATCCCCAGGAGTTGTCGAAGCAGAGGGCGCCGTCCATCAGTTCGTTGGGGTGTATGACCCAGGGTGGGTGCAGGCGGGTGATGCCGTAGAGGTGGTCTCCCCAGCCTCTCACCGAGCCGGCGTGGTGCTCCGGCGAGTGCTGGCACAGGATGTAGACCACTTTGGGCAGCGACGGGTCCACCTCGCCAAGTTCGAACACCTCGATCTTCGGCGGTTCCAGGTCTCTCACCGCCTCGGCCAGGGCGTCCGATACGAGGAGCGCGGCGGAGTGTGCGGCGTCGTTCCTGTCGAGCACGTCGCGCGACGGGTCGGTGTCCAGCATGACGCACACGTTGTTCAGCTTGGTGTGCTGGGGGCTGAGGTCGCCGTTGCCCCGCATGTCGATCACACCTCGGTCGGTGTAGTTGCCCATGCCGGGCCCGAGGTAGAGCGGGGTGTCGGACACCTCGACGACGCCGGCGCCTGCCAGCTTGTGCGTCCGGCCCTTGCCGACGGTCTCGACGGGGCGGCCGCACACGCCCGGGTATACGGTTCCTGGCCCGGAGATCTTGACCATCGGCTCTATGACGTCCCGGATGAGGGTGATCCTGACCGACTCGCCCGGCCTGGCCAGGTCTAGTTCCGCCGACAGGATGCGCGGGTCTTCCAGGATCTTCTCCGTGAGTCCGTCGCGGTCGATGGCTAGGGAGCCGGCGGACCATTTCGTCTCGTTGCCAAAGGACACGTCGGTTACCGGGAAGTTGCCTATTTCCAGTCTCATCGTTCGGTCTCTCGTATCTCTTGCGTCGTATCGCGCGGGTTGAATGCTGTCTTGTGAGTTGCGGTTGGAGTCAGGCGGTGGCCGGTTCGAACAGGGTCGGCTCGCTTACGCCGGTGGACAGGGCTTTCAGGGCCGTTCCGACGATCTCGCTGCTGTATGCCCTGTCCTTTTCCGGGCCGAGGGACGGGTTGCCGCAGACGTGTTCTATCCTGCTTCCCCTGACGACGCGCGGGGCGCCGGTGGTGAGCGCCAGTGAGAAGATTGCGGAGATCATTGCGACGGGGATGCCGGCCTTTTCGATCTCTTTCGCTACCGTTGCGCCGCAACGGTTGCAGGTGCCTCAGGTGGCGACGAGCAGGGCGGCGTCCACGTCTGCCTCCCTGAACTCCTCGGCCATGCCTGCGCCGATCTTGCGCGCCTCGGCGACGGCGGTGCCCACTCCGCTGGTGGTGAGGAACCACTGGTAGACCGACTTGACGGCGCCGGAGCGTTCGGCCTGCCTGATCGCCTCAAGGGGCATCACGTAGTTGGGATTCTCGTTTACCAGCGCCGTGTAGAAGCCGCGGTGGACGCTTTCCCAGTCGTCCGCCGACAGCGAATCGATTCCCTCGATTGAGTACTTGAGATATTCGCTGGAGCCGCCGCGCACGAGTCCGTCCGGATTGCCCTTGGGCACCAGTCCGCCGGTTGTGACGAGGCCGAGCCGGGCATTGGAAAGATCGGCGACGGGTGCAGCGGGCGTTATGGCGTCCGGCATCCGTATCGGCAGTTCGGTTACCCATTCGCGGCCCGCCATCCGGGCGGTCAGCATGTCGACCGCGCGCTTTGCCGCCGAGTGGGGCCGTAGTCCGGGGCGGCGTATGCCCCTCGGCAGGTAGCCCTCTTCCTCGGCCGGTCCGAGGGCCTGTCCGGAGCCGAGTTTTACGGCCAGCCCGGCGAGGCGGTCCACGATCTGCTGCATCTGGGCCGGGGTCTCACCCGTGGGCACGATGTAAGCGCGGGTGTCGTACTCCAGCACGCCGGGGTTTTCGTGGTACATGGCGGTGACGGCGGGGATGCCTGCGGTGTCGTTGGCGAGCAGGCAGACCTCGCCGCAGGCCAGTCCGTACCGCCCGGCGTTGAAAGCGGGGCCTGCGACGACCACGTCGGGCTTGAGTTCGTCGAGTGCGGTTAGTACGGCGGCGGCGGCGGCGGATTTCTCCTCGGTGAAGTAGTTGTCGCCGCTGATGATGGTCGCGACAACCTCGCCGGAGCCTGCCAGCGCGGCCTGCAGGGCGCGTCCCGGCCCGGCGGGGCCGCTTCGCACCTCGACGGGCAAGTTGGCCTTCTCTTCGCCGCCTACGCCTGCGAAGAACTGGTTAAGGAAATGGACGACTCTCACTGTCTCAGACACGGCTCGTTCCAACCTCCGGCTGACCTTGTCTACGTGGGTGAGTATGTTACTCGGTTTGTTGGTTTTTGGTTGCGGGCGCGCGCCAGGCGCTGCAAGGGATCGCCCCTACGGGTAGGGCGGCCACAAGGGATCGCCCCTACGGAGGGCGGCCACAAGGGATCGCCCCTACGGAGGGCGGCCACAAGGGATCGCCCCTACGGGTTCTGTCGGGGGATGCGTTGGGGGGGCGCTTAGGGTGCGCTTTTGGGTGTGGGTTGGTTGGGCTTGAGCAGTCTCCATAGGAAGAAGGTTAGCCCGCCGAATATTATGACGCTGATCCAGCTGATGGAGCGGTCGACCGCGGTGAGGCTCAGGGCGTCGGTGTCGTTGACGCCCAGCAGTATGAGCAGGCCGGTGAGTCCGCCTTCTACGAATCCGAATCCTCCTGGCGTGGGTATGGTGCTGAGCATGGCGTTGCCCAGGGCGGCGAACATGACGATGCCGAACCCCACCTCGATGCCGAGGCCCTGCGCTACGAAATAGAAGCGGCCGACCTCCAGCATCCAGCCTATGGCGCCCAGCGCGAGTTGCAGCGGCAGGTCGCGTCCCCGGAAACTCCGCAGGGTGCTTAGCTGGAATCTTTGCGACGCTCTGCGCATCCGGCGCGGCAACCTGACCGATATGGCCTTCCAGTGGAGCCGCATCACTGCGAGCAAGGCCGCCAGGGCGGCCACCAAAGCCGCTGCGACGGCGATGACTATCCAGGGCACCTCTACGTCTCCGGCCACCACCACCAGCGCCGATGCGGCGAGGGCCATGAGAAGCACGACGAGCATGTCCTGCACACGCTCGGCCAGCACGGTGCCCAGGCTGGGCGCGAATCCTGCGCCCGATTCCCTTGACATGATCCAGCCGCGGTATGCGTCGCCGAGCCTCAGGAACGCAACGGAGTTGACGAACCAGCCCATCAGGATCATGGCCCCGCAGCTGATGCCGCCAGGCACCTTTACGCTCAACGACCGTTCCAGCCCGGCCGTCTTGGAGATGAGCCGCCACCTGAGTCCCCGCACCCAGAAGCTGAGGTAGTACAGCACGAAGGCCGCGGCGTACAACAACGGGTCCGTGCCTCTTATCTTTTTCCACAGGTCGCTCCAGTCGATGTCGAACACCCTGACGAACGTGAGCGCCAACAGTGCAACGACGAACAGCGTCATCGCAATGGTGGGAGGCGATAGGGCCCTGCGCCTGAGCGCGCCTGGGCTGATAGGCGGTTCTTGAGTTCGATTCATGCTCGTAGGGCAACGCCCGGGCTGGTCAATGGCCTGGCGTGAGGCACTCCGTTGCGGCGGGGATAGCGCGACGGGGACGGCGCGATCTTGAGCCAGTAGAGGAGCAGGTCGGGGGCCGCGCAGCCCGGCGACTCCACCTGCGACGTGACGGCGGGTGCGGCGCCGAGTACCGATGCCGCGTACTCCGACTCCGCCACCTCCGTCTCGGCAGACAGGCCCTTGGCGGATATGACGGTGCCGCCTACGGAGGCGAAGGGAAGCGTCAGTTCCGCCAGTTCGGGCAGCTTTGCAACGCCTCTCGAAACCACGATGTCGAAACTCTCCCTGTAGCGGGCCTCATGGGCGGCCTCTTCCGCTCGGGCGCATATCACTTCCACGCGCTCCATCGACAGTTCATCCAGCGCTTGTCCCAGGAATTCGCACTTCTTGGCGGAACTTTCCAGCAGGGACAGGGTCATTCCCGGGCAGGCTATCTTGAGCACGATGCCGGGTATCCCCGCGCCGGACCCGACGTCGAGTACCCTCAGGCCGTCGAACCAGCCTGCGGGAGAGACGTAGCCCCCTGCCGCGGGTGTGAGTATGCGCAACGACCTGATGAACAACTCCTCGCAGATGCGGTCCCGGCCCTTCACGCCCGTAAGGTTGAACCGGGCTCCGTACTCTTCGATCAGTTCGGCGAATCGCATGAACTGGGCGCGCTGGCGCTCATCCAGGCGGACTCCCGCGTATTCGGCGGCATGTTGCAGCTTGTCCATGGGCATTTCGTGTGGCATTAGGGGCGCCGGCGCGGGGAGGCGCCTGCCCTAGCTTACTACCGCGCAAAGACCGGCGAACGTTGAGGCTCAGCGCGCTTCTATCAGCGTCCGCCGTTTCCCAAACGCCCCACCACACTAGTAGGGCTGAGAAAAGCGGGCAGCTATCGGGCGGGCTACTTGAATTTGTGACGGGGTGTCCGACGGCGTAAGATGCTGCCGCGGGAAAAGGCTTGGACGAGGACTGTCCGAACCAAAGGCGCCTTCGCCCTAGTTGACGAGGAGACCGAGAAGCATGACACCGCGCACAGTCCTCGTACCCCAGCTCTACTGCCACAGCAGCGAGCGGATGCCTGAGCTTGCCGATGGCTCTGTGGCGCTGACCGTCACCTCGCCTCCGTACTGGAACGCCATCGACTACGACATCCACGCCAACGGGAACGGGGCCGAGTGGTACCGCACCCGCCAGTACGATGAAGGATTTTCCAGCTACGAGGGATATCTAGACCTTCTGGCCACCATATTCACAGAGGTGAATCGCGTCACCAAGCCCGGCGGCTTCTGCGCGGTGGTCATCGGAACGGTCCTGATGAAGGGCCGCCACATACCTGTGCCCTTTGACCTCACAGCGCGGCTGTGCCATGAGGACGTCGGCTGGGAATTCCACCAGGACATCGTCTGGCACAAGACGACGGCCGGCGTCCGAAGGGCCGGTTCCGCCATCCAGAAGCCCTACCCCGGCTACTTCTACCCGAACATCATGACGGAGTACATACTGCTATTTCGGAAGCCCGGCCCGAGAATCTATCGCAACCTAAATGGCGCTCGCGAAACGAGCCGATTTCAAATAGACGATGTATTCAAGAGAGACATCGCCAATAACGTGTGGCATATTGCACCGGTCCCGCCTAGAGTGATCGACCACCCGTGTCCGTTTCCTGAAGAAATCCCATATCGCCTAATCACCATGTACTCTTACGCCGGGGACACCGTGTTGGACCCTTTCGTAGGTTCCGGACAGACAACTAAGGTCGCTAACTGCTTGGATAGACTTGCGGTCGGTTACGACACAGAATCTTCCTACGTGGAGTATGCCGCTAAACGGGCAATAGATCCCCTGCACATCCGGCCCGACCAGCTTGTAACCCGCTACGAGAAGGTAAGGGTCTCCCCGTAGGGGTGTTTCTGCGGAAGGTGCCCACAAGGGATCGCCCCTACGGTCGTGTGGCAAGGGATTGCCCGTACGGTTCGTGTCGGGGACGCCCGTAGGTGTTGTGCCGGGGGCGGCCGTACGATTCGCGCGTTATTGACAATGGACATGGATGTGGGACGCGCGGGAAGACCCCCATCTCAATCTTCCCCCGCAGACGAGACCTTTGCACAAACGGAGAAGACCTGCGGTTTGCTTGGTTTTGGGCTGGAATCGACCTGTTTGACGCTCCGGGAGGGCCTGTTGACGGTCAGAACGGCCCTGAAACCGCATTTACGGGCGTATTTTGGCCGCGCTTGGGGGGCCTAGCCCCGTTTTGGGCGCGGTGAGACAAGGGACTACGCAGCGCTGAGAATCAGCTTGTCGGCCCTCCGCAGGTTGTACGCAATGCACTTGAACCACATCTCCGTCTCGTTGCGCCCAAGTCCCATGTAGCGCACGCGGGCGTAGCCGTAGGTGCGCTTGAGAGTCCCGAACACCCCCTCGACCGGCATGCGCACCCTGGAGATCAACCGGTTGCGCTTCTGCTCCAAGCAGGAAAGTATGGGGTGATGCTTGTTGGCCCGCTGCATCGTGCGGTCCTTTATCCCTACGGCCTCTAGCCGCTCCCGCCTATCCTTAGAACTGTATGCCCGGTCACCGTACACGGCCTCCTCATCGCCGGATATCAGGTCATCGGCCATCTTGGTGTCATTCACGTTCGCAGGCGTAAGAGCAGCCTTGCGTATCAGGCGCGATCCCTGATCAACGCCCAGGTGAACCTTGTAGCCGAAGTGATAGCGCCCCGGCCTCTTGGTCCAATCTGCGTCGGGGTCCGTGTCGCTCTTCTCCGCAGAACCCTTGGGAGAGGAAGGCCTGCGGGCCTGAGATTCCACGAGAGTGGCGTCCACCAGAGTCCCCTTCTTCACCATCAACCCTTTACCGTCTAACTGGCGGTTCACCTCCTCAAACAGCTTCTTGCCCAGGCCCCGTTTCCTCAGTTGCTTGCGGAAACGGCTGATCGTCGAGTGGTCTGGAGTCTGGTCATGGAGTTCAAGACCCACGAAGCTGCGGAACGAAAGTCGTTCCAGCAGCGCCGCCTCTATCTCGGGGTCGGACGCCCCGTACCACTGCTGGAGTATCGACACCTTGAACATCATCAGGGGAGGATAGGCTGGCCGGCCCTTCGGGGACGGGTACATCCCGTCCATCAGACTTCCCAGCCTGTCCCAGTCCAACTCCCGGTTCAGACGTTCAAGCGTTTTGTTCTTGCCCAACCCTCCCTGCAAAAAACTGTTAATCACTGAGGGCTGGCCCATCTTGCGGTGCACGGCATCGCTCCTTAAAGACGACTCTGACGACGGCTCGCAAGCAGTATGGACTTTCCCAAAGAGGTTTATGCAAAGGTCTCGCAGACGGGGAAGAGGTAGGAGGGGACGCCCCTGCGGGGCGCGTTGTTGGAGGCGTCGCGCGTGGGGGTGGGCGACGTTGCCCCGCCCCGTTCCCCGCCAGGCGCCCACAAGGGAGCGCCCCTACGGGCGCCCCTGCGGGGCATCTCGGGGGACGGCCGTACGATTCGCGCGTTATTGACAATGGACATGGATGTGGGACGCGCGGGAAGACCCCCATCTCAATCTTCCCCCGCAGACGGGGAAGAGGTAGGAGGGGACGCCCCTGCGGGGCGCGTTGTTGGAGGCGTCGCGCGTGGGGGTGGGCGACGTTGCCCCGCCCCGTTCCCCGCCAGGCGCCCACAAGGGAGCGCCCCTACGGGCGCCCCTGCGGGGCATCTCGGGGGACGGCCGTACGATTCGTGCGTTATTGACAATGGACATGGATGTGGGACGCGTGGGAAGACCCCCATCTCAATCTTCCCCCGAAGACGGGGGAAGAGGTAGGAGGGGACGCCCCTGCGGGGCATCTCGGGGGACGGCCGTACGATTCGTGCGTTATTGACAATGGACATGGATGTGGGACGCGTGGGAAGACCCCCATCTCAATCTTCCCCCGAAGACGGGGGAAGAGGTAGAGGGGACGCCCCTGCGGGGCGCGCGGGATCGCGTCCCTGCGGGGTGGGTAGGTGGTCGCGCGTGCCCCGCCGTGTGCGGCCCCTCTGGATTCCCGTTTTCACGGGAAAGACGAGGTGGGGCGCGCAGTTGTGTGGCGTCGCGCGTGGTGGTGGGCGGCAGGGTACGCGGGGGCGGAGCGCGCCGACGGTGGGGTTTGACCGATGGTGGGTGCGGTGTTACGTTTCGGGGTTGCGCGGTTGCCGGACGGGCCGGCGAACGGAGCGGCGACGGATGGCCAAGGAGGGCGGCGTACTTTGCGCATTGCAGTTTGCGCCAAGCAGGTCCCGGATCCCGATATACCCGCCTCGCGCTTCGAGGTGGACGAGAACGCGCTACGAGTCGTACCGCCGCAGGGTGTGCCGCCGGTAATGAACGGCTTCGACCTGAACGCTGCGGAGGCGGCAATCAGGCTGACGGAGCCGGGCAGGCAGGCGGAGCACGAGATCGTCGTCATCTCGGCCGGAAGCGGTTTCGTGATGGAGGTGATGAAGAAGCCGCTCGCGATGGGCGCCCACCGGCTCGTGCTGGTGGATGACCCCGCCCTGGAAGGGGCCGGCGCTGGAGTAGCCGCTCGCGTGCTTTCCGCCGTGATCCGCCGGGAGGGCCCGTTCGACCTGGTGCTGTGCGGTAGGCAGGCGTCGGACTGGGATCAAGCGCACGTGCCGATGGGAATCGCCGAGGCGCTGGGCCTGCCGTGCATCACCTTCGCACGAGACCTCTACGTGAACGGCGGCGGCTCGCTGCGGGTGCACCGCGCGCTGCCCGACGGCTACCAGGTGATCGAGACCGGCCTGCCTGCGGTGGTGACCGTCAGCAATGAGTACGGCGAGCCGCGCTACCCGACGTTGCGGGGCATCATGTCGGCAACCAGGAGCCAGCCGACGCGACACTCTCTCTCCGGCCTCGGCCTCACGGACGCTGAGCTTTCACCGGCGATGCGGCTCAAGCGGTTGTTCGTGCCCGAAAGCGGAGGCGATTGCGAGATGATCGCGGGAGAGGACGACGCCGACGCAGGAAGAAGGCTGGCCGTAAGGCTGAGAGAGGCCCAGCTGATATGAGATGCGCCGATTCCGCATGGCGGACTGCGCTGGTCAAGCGTCGAGGGGCGTAGCAATGGAAAGACCGGCCTGAAATGCCCAAGACCCTGATCTGCGCCGAGTTGGAAGAGGGCGGCCTGTCCGGCTCGTCGCTGGAGCTGATATCGGCCGCGGTCAAAGGTACGCCGGGCTCCCAACGGTGCGTCGCGCTCGTTGGGGACGACCTGTCGGGGGTTGAGCCGGCCGTGGCGGCTCTGCCCGTCGACAAGGTCTTTCTGGTGTCGCATCCACAGCTAGAGGACGGCGACGCGGGAGTTTTCGACGCGCCGGTCGATGCGCTGGAGAGCCTCTGCGGGCAGGAAGGGCCGGAGGTCGTCCTGTTCGCCAAGACCGACTATGGCTGCAACGTAGGGCCGCGTCTCGCATCCAGGCTTGGCACGGGCGCGGCGCAGGACTGCGTGGATCTTGCCGTCAATCCGCAGACCGGCAGGCTATCGGTAACCCGGCCCGTGTATGGCGGCAATGCCATGGCGGTGTACGAGTTCGCAGCGGGTACGACGCAGGTGGCGGTCGTGCGGCCCGGCTCCTTCGATGGTGCGAGTATCAGCGGCGGCACGCCGGAGGTGGCGCGCTTCGACCCCGGCGGAGCCGTTTCCGCACGCCGGGCGAGGCTGGTGGAGACTGTCGCGGCGGCCTCCGAGGGTGTACCGTTACAGGATGCCGACGTCGTGATAAGCGGCGGCAGGGGTCTCGGCGGGCCGGAGCCGTTCGTCCAGCTTGCGGAGCTGGCCGGTCTGCTGGGCGGGTCCGTGGGCGCCACTCGCGCCGCGTGTGACGCCGGATGGATCGAACATGATCGCCAGGTTGGGCTTACGGGCAAGACGGTGACGCCGTCTCTCTACCTGGCGATTGGGATATCGGGCGCCAGCCAGCACATGGCGGGCTGTACCGGCTCCCGCAACATCGTCGCCATAAACAGCGATGCGGAGGCCAACATCTTTCGGGATGCGCGCTACGGAGTGGTGGCGGACTGGCGGCAGGCGCTGCCTGCGTTCATCGCCACGGTGCAAGACCTGCTGGCCCGCTGAACGTGCGTGCGCCAAGACGGGACGGAAGTTGAAGGAATGTTCGGACCGGATCTCGACACAATCATCCACCACGTAGAGAACGCAGAAACCCTCTCGATCTACTTTCCGATGCTTCGGCGGTCGCTCGTCGTGGACATGCGCGAATCGGCGGGGCAGGGCCCGATGGTGCGCGTCATGCCGTTGGCCCGTTCGGCGTCGGATCGGATCCGCAGCCTCAAGCGTCTGCGGCCGCATCTTCCGCGCCCGGCCGGCGTGGTGGCGATTCCGTGGGCGACCTACGTCGAGAACCTGGTCGCACATGGCATTTGGGGCCGGCTGATAGAGAGGCTGGAAACGGCCGGACACCAGTCCGCGGCCACGTCGGCGAACGCCTGCCTGCAAGACCTTCTCCGCTTTGAGCGCCAGCACGTCGCCGCGCTGATCCGGGGCGAACAGTACGAGACCATCTGGGCGAGAAAGCGGTAACGAGGCGCGTTCCTTGCGGGTAGTTGTCAGTTTTAAGTTTTGAGTTTTTAGTGGGGGCGTAGGGCGGTAGGTGGCGGCGCGTGTGCCGCGGCAGGCGCCCACAAGGGACGCCCCTACGAATCCTGCCGGGGGCGGCCGTGCGAATCCTGCCGGGGGATGGCCGTACGAATCCTGCCGGGGGACGGCCGTGCGAATCCTGCCGGGGGGCGGCCGTGCGAATCCTGCCGGGGGATGGCCGTACGATTCGCGCGTTGTTGACAATGAACATGGATGTGGGACGCGCGGGAAGACCCCCATCTCAATCTTCCCCCGCAGACGGGGGAAGAGGTAGGGGGGACGCCCCTGCGGGGCATGGCGGGGGCGCTCGTGGGGTTCGTGCGACAGGGGGGCGCCCGTGGGGGTTTGAGCGACATGGGGCGCCCGTGGGGGTTTGAGCCGGAATGGGTGGCGTATTTCTTTGTCTAAGAGACCGGATAGTCTAGGTGGTCTCGGCGCAGATTATAGATGCTAACTATGGTACTAAATTTTATAAATATGCCGCCTTGCAGTGTAGGCATGTCCTTAATTTTGTTTGACTAGTCAAGGGCCGAATGGTATCTTTGAAGCTGAATGATACTCAGTCTTAAAACGTCCAAGTGAAGGAGGCGCTGTGCGCGTGAACCTGGATAACAGCAGCAGAACGCTGGCAATACCGGCGGTAGAGCTCGGATGGCGCAGGCTGGCAGTAGCTTGCGCCTTGCTTGCGCTCGCTGCCGCCTTTTTGGTCATGGGACCGTTTCGCGCCGCGTGGGCGCAGGGAGGGCCGGGTTGCGCGGTGACCGACCTCGGCACGCTTGGCGCAGATGCGAGTGCGGAGCTGGCTTCGGACGGGCAATGGACGACTGCGGGCTGCGACTCGCGCTTCAGGCCCGGCAGCGATGCCCGCACCTACAGGTTCGAGGTGGTCGAGGGTGGGAGGATCAGGGTAGACCTGACGTCCGACGATGGAGACTCCCACCTCTACTTGCTGGATGAGGACGGCGTCCGCATAACGGACAACGATGACGGCGGGGCCGGGCTGGATGCACGCGTCGAGCAGGATCTAGAGCCGGGCGTCTACTTGGTGGAGGCGACCACGGTTGGCGGTCGGGGCCGCGGGGCTGCGAAGTTCTCACTTTCCATCAGCCGCGCCTCAGGCTGCGAGCCGGTCCACCTGGGTTCGCTTGAGCCGGGCGTTGATCTGACGGCATCCGGCTCTTGGACGCTGGACACCTGCGGCTCCACCTTCGTGGTTCAGCATCCCGCATACAACTACCTGTTCGATTTGCCCGAGGGCGGGCGCGTGCGGATAGACCTGATGTCGGAGAACGGCGACCCCGTGCTCTCGCTCGCTTCCCTCTCAAAGGGCTTGATCGCCGCCAACGACGACGGCGGCGAGAGGCGCAATTCCCGGATTCAAACCTACCTGCAAGCGGATACTTACCGGATAGAGGCGACCACCTACTTGGAGCGTGACTATCAGCCTCTGATGGCCGACTTCAACCTCTTGGTCCGCCTCATCGACGAAAAGGCGAAGCAGGAGAGTTTCCTGCTGAAGATAGAGGAGGCTCATACGCCGGAATACGCGGTCGCGGGCCAACCGTTTCCCGTCCATTTCCGCGTCGGCAATCTCGGCGGCGGCGGCTTGGACGAGGTCGGCGGAAGAGCGAACCTGTACGTCGTAGGCCCGCGCGTGTACGAATGGATCGCTCCCATAGCGGCATCGGAAGATCGTTGGCAAGGCGGGGTCTCGTACCACACCGGCCCGCAAACTGCGACCGATACAAGCATCTCCATCGACGAGGTGACGCCGTTCGAGGTCACGCTCACGAGAGCTGGCCCCTCTTGGGTGTTCGTAGCCGTGATCACCTATGACTGGGCCGGCGAAGAGGTGGGATTCCACGGCCAATGGAAGAACATTATGGTCCTGAGCGGTACGACGTTCGATGAGGTGACCGTCAACGTCGACGGCGTGGAGCATTCGGTCGCAGCGGAAGCCGACGTGGACGGGATCGTCACGACCTCGGTAAGCGCCGTCGACGATCCCGACGCTGACGTGGATTCGTCGGTGCGTGCCAAGGCCATCTACGCGGCAGGGGTGCACACGCAGGCTCTGAACGGCATCTTCGACAGGCCGGGCATCGAGGTCTTGGACGTCGAGGGCGAGGCGGAGTCGGTCAGCGTCGATAGTCCGTCGTCAAGCGACCTTCTAAAGCGGTTCGCCGACCGGTACACGGGCTCTGTGTCTGCGTCCGGTTTGGCCGATGCGCTGACTGCGGAAGAGATGCTCAACCCGATTGCAATCGAAGACCTCACGCTCGAAATAGCGGACGCTGCCGCTGCGCAATTCGTGTCTCTGGCCGAATCCTGGAGCGCACTCCAAGACGGGCTCGACGACGGCGAAACGCTGTCGTTCGAGGATGCGTTCTCCGTCCATTCCCAGCTTGCATACGCTGAACGCGTGGTCTCTCCATCGGTGACGGCGGGGAAGATCGTGGAGGCCGCCCGCGCCTCCGAGATGGGCTGGGATGATCCCGACGTGCAGGCAATGGTCGACGACCTTGAAGGGCGGGCCTCTTGCCGCGGCGCTGAGGCGTCGCTGCGAGGCGCCTTGGAGGAGGCGGGAGCGGCGGACGTCGCGGGACTGCTGAATCTTGATGCGGAGGTGCGCATTGCGCTGCCCGTATACGGTCTTGGCCGGGACGCCGCCTTGTGCGCGGCGGCGGACGCGGATGAGGAGAACACGCTGTTCTTGGAGGGCCTCTCGATCGACGACGACACGGAAATCCTCGAGATGTTCGGTTACGAGCAGCCGTCTGTAGCGGAAGTCGCGCCGCGGCCGCACAGGTTGCGGATCATCGCCAGGCTGGGCGAGGACGGCAGGATCGAGCACGGGGTCGAACTGTCCGGCGGAGAGCAGATACTGCCGTCAAGGCGGCAACTTTCGGCCGACGCCAAGACGAACGTGTGGCTGTACAGCAGCGACGTTGAGGTGGACGGCGACCCGATCGGGAGGATCCGATCTCGGCGGTTGGCGGATGGGCGCGTCGAACTGGGCTTCCTGGCCACCTCGAACGAGGCGATCACGCCCGGTATCCGCTACCTGCCCGCGGAGATACCGGCCGGCGTATGGCTCCGCAGCGGCGAGATCGAGGTAATGCCTGAACCGGCTTTGGAGTGAGCGCCCCGGTTCCTCCGGCTTGAGGTGAAGGCGATCTAGTTGGAGCTAATTTGAGGGGGCCAAGATGTTTCTTGGCCCCCTTGAAGTTTGAATGCTTGCCGCCCGCCGGTACCTGTCGCCTTGATCCTAAAGACAGCCCGGTTGTGGGGCAGTGTTCCCGCTGGGCGCCCGGCCTAGAAAATCCCCCTCGGCTCCTGGCCCAGGAAGAAGCCGCCTGCGGTGTCGTAGTGGGTGGCGCGTCCCTGTATCTGCTGTGTGATGGCGTGTACGTCTTGGTAGCGGCGCTGGATGGGGTTGCTTTCGAAGATGGAGTTTGAGCCGCCGAGTTCGTAGGCTGCGTCGACCACTGCGGCTGCGCTGCGGATGGCGTGGGTTGCGGCCAGTCTTAGGTGTATGCGTTCTTCGACGGTGAGTTTGGCTTTCGCCTGTGCGCCGTTCCATACCGCGTCTGCGGCCTCCCGCAAGAATGCCAATGCGGAGCGCCATTCGGCCTCTGCGCTGCCCACTGCCCGCCTGGTGGTGTCCATTTCGCCGAGGGTCGAGGTCCCGTGTGCGTGGGTCTTCGTGCCGGCCAGCGCTATCGCTGCGTCGAGGGCTGCGCGTGAGGCTCCGAGCGCGACGTTGGCGAACCCTGCGGCGAAGAGCAGCACGGTGGGCAGTACGTAGACCGCGCCGTCTTCGCGCGCTGGCGCGTCTACGCGATAGGTGCGCCGTTCGGGCACAAAGACATCTCGGGCCGTGAAGCTGAAGCTGCCGGTGCCCCGAAGGCCGTTCACCTGCCAGACGTCCAGCAACTCTATTTCTTGCTTGGGGACGAGTAGTACGAGACCGCGCCGCAGTACCTCAGGGTCGCCAGGCGTGTCGCGCCCGGCCACAGGCGCCACGGCAGCCACCCAGGATGCATGGCGGATTCCGCTGCTGAAGTTCCATCGTCCGCTCAGCCGGTATCCGCCTTGCACCGGCACGGCGATTGCCGATCGGTCGGGAGGCCCGTTGGCGAGTACGGCTCGGGGGTCGTTCCATATCTCCCTTGCCGCCTCTTCCGTCATGCGGACGGCGTTGGTTGCGAAGACGTTGTTCTGGTTGATGCACCATGCCACGGATGCGTCGACCTCGCCAAATGTGCGGATGATGCGAAGGTATCCGGGCAACTCCATCTGGGCGCCGTCGAGGGAGCGAGGGACGAGCAGCCGGAAGAAGCCGCGGCCTGCGAGTTCGTCGAACAGGTCCTGGGGTATCTGCCGCTGGCGGTCGATGCCGCCGGCTGCGGCGCTCACGCTGGGCGCCAGCTCGCTAGCGGCTGCGAGGTAGTTGCTTGCGTCTGATGATTTCGTGTTCATTCTTGCCCCTCACCCCCATCCTAACCTTTATCTGAAGAAAACCTCTTCTTTCACGGGGGAAGAGGTAGGAGTGGACGCCGCTGGTGGCGTCGTCGCGTGGTGGTGGGCGACGATTCCCCCCGCCGGGCCCCGCCAGGCGCCCACAAGGGACGCCCCTACGGAAGGCGCCCACAAGGGACGCCCCTACGGCGGGCGGCCACAAGGGATCGCCCCTACGGCGGGCGGCCACAAGGGATCGCCCCTACGGCGGGCGGCCACAAGGGATCGCCCCTACGGCGGGCGGCCACAAGGGATCGCCCCTACGGAGGGTGGCCAGGAGGGATCGCCCCTGCGGCGGGCGGCCACAAGGGAACGCCCCTACGGAGGGCGGCCACAAGGGATCGCCCCTACGGAGGGCGGCCACAAGGGATCGCCCCTGCGGAGGGTGGCCACAAGGGATCGCCCCTGCGGAGGGCGGCCACAAGGGATCGCCCCTACGGAGGGTGGCCAGGAGGGATCGCCCGTACGGTTCTGCCGGGGGTTGCCCCTACGGCGGGCGGCCACAAGGGATCGCCCCTACGGAGGGTGGCCACAAGGGATCGCCCGTACGGAGGGCGGCCACAAGGGATCGCCCCTGCGGAGGGCGGCCACAAGGGATCGCCCCTACGGAGGGTGGCCAGGAGGGATCGCCCCTACGGTTCTGCCGGGGGTTGCCCGTACGGAGGGCGGCCACAAGGGATCGCCCCTACGGAGGGCGGCCACAAGGGATCGCCCCTACGGTTCTGCCGGGGGTTGCCCCTACGGCGGGCGGCCAGAAGGGACGTCGGTACGGAGGGTGGCCAGGAGGGATCGCCCGTACGGCGGGCGGCCACAAGGGATCGCCCCTACGGTTCTGCCGGGGGTTGCCCGTACGGCGGGCGGCCACAAGGGACGTCGGTACGGAGGGCTGCCAGGAGGGATCGCCCGTACGGGTTCACGTTTTCACGGGAATCCAGAGGGACGGGGGCGCGGCGCGCGGCGTCAGTTGGCGGGGCGGCCTGAGCTCCAGTTCCAGTTGTCGGGGGGCCAGATGTTTGCGCCTCGGCGGCCTCCGGTGCGCTCTCCGGAGTACCAGTCGGCCACGGTGTCGCGCCACTTCTTTATGTGCGGCGTCTTGGTGTGGTAGTCGAAGGCGGCCTCGTTGACGTAGACCTCGTAGAGGTACAGTTCGGCCGGGTTGTCGATGTTCTGGTAGAAGTCGAAGCGCAGGCATCCGGGCTCCTGGTGCGTCGAGCCGAGCGCGTCTCCCTTGAGGGACTCTATGAAGTCGTCCACGCGTTCGGGCTTTACGGGCAGCGGGGCATGGATGATGTGCAGGCCGCCCTCGAACGCCGGGTCTTCCACCGCGTCCGGCCTGTATGAGTCCCAGTTGGCGTCGCCCCTTGGGAACACTGGCTTGCACTGCGACACCTCGATGCTCTCGTGCCAGTCGGCCGTTGCCTCCCGCCACTTGATGTAGTGCGGCCTCGTGCGGTGGTCGTCTATGGCGTCGGCGTCGTTGTACACCTCGCACAGCGCGAGCGACGTGGGGTCGTCCACGTCCTGGACGATGTCGAACCTCCGGCAGCCCGGCTCGTTCATCACCGACCCCTTGGCGTCGCCGATCATCTCGGCGATGAAGTCGTCAAGCCTCTCCGGCTTGACCTTGATGCGTACCATCAGGATGTTCATCTTGGCTCCCTGCGCGTGCGCGGCGCGGCGGCGTCCCGTGCGTTGGACGACGGTCTATTGGCTGGCGGCAGTATACAGGGCATGAGCTGGCCGACCGGTATGGCGCCGTGCGGCTCGTCATCCCCTGCCGATGTACTTCTGCTGGACGGGCAGGACTATCGCCTCCAGCATGTTGGCTTCCGGCGGCAGGGTGACCATAAGGAGCGCGGTGCGGGCCATGTCCTCGACCGAGATCATGGGCTCCGGCCCTTCGTCGACGCCGGTGGCGGACCCGCCGGCCGGGCCGCGCCGCTCGACCTCGGTGTTGCCGGGATGGAGACAGCTGGCCGAGATGCCGAACTCGCGTCCGTCGAGCGCGGTGCTCTGGGTGAGCCCCCAGATGGCGTTCTTGCTGGCGGCGTATGGCGCGGAGTGCATCCTGGTGCGCTGCGCCGAGATGCTGCCGATGTTGATGATGCGGCCGCCGCCGGCGTCTTTCATGATGGCGAACGCCTCACGGGTGCACAGGAACGGGCCTGTTACGTTGGTGTCTATGACGGTGTTCCAGGCCTCGAGGGAGACCTTGTCGACGCGGCCTCCGTCGAAGGCGCCGGAGTTGTTGACGAGGATGTCGAGCCGTCCGAACTCGGCCATCGTCCTTTCGAACAGTGACTTGACTTGCGCCGCATCCGTCACGTCGGTCGGGACGGGTACGACTCGCACCCCGTCCGCGGCCATTTCTTTGGCCGCCTCATCGAGCCGCTCGGCGTTCCTGGAGGCTATGACCACGTTGCAGCCCTCGGACAGGAAGGCCTGTGCTATGCCCTTGCCTATGCCTGTGCCGCCGCCGGTGACGATCGCCGCCTTTCCTTCAAGTTGTCCCATCTCGTTCCACTACTCCTTCTTTCCAGTCAAATCCTGAAGACTCGTTCGGTTGAGCGATTGTCGCACGTAAGAAGGCGCTACGTACTTCAACTTACATCCCCCCGCCGGAGCAAAGCCACCTCTCTTATCCCTTCCTCCTCGAAGGGGGGAATCAGGCCTGTACGTTTCGCGTCTTGAGGGCCGCCAGGAAGCCGGCCAGCGTCACCCCGGCCATGATGATGAAGGCGAGGCGCATTCCAGCCACGAATGCGACCGCCGTCTCGTCTCCCGCGACGGCGATGGCGCCGGGGTTGGCCTCCACGCCGCGGCCCAGCATCACCGCCGCCACGATCGTCGTGGTGAGCGCGATTCCGCTGACCGTCGCGACGTTCCTGACGAGGTTGAGGAATGCGCTCACGATTCCGTAGTAGGAGTGTTCCACCGCTCCAAGCGTCGCGCTCATGTTGGGGGCCATCCACAGCCCGGAGCCGATCCCGTTGACCAGCAGCGTCGGCATTATCAGCCAAAGCGGCGTGTCCAGTCCGAACGAGGCAAAGATGAGGGCCATCAGGGTGGTTATAGCCAGCCCGGCCAAGGTGAAGACCTTCACGCCGAAGCGGTCGGACAGCCGTCCGGAAAAGGCGCCCGTGACCGCCATGCCAAGCGCTCCGACGAATATCACCAGCCCGGCGGTGGTTGCCGAGTAGCCCTGCGCGTTCTGCACGTAGAACGGCATCAGGAACCACACCGCAGACATTCCGAAGAATCCCAGTAGCCTAGCGACTGTGCTCCACGAGAATTGGGGCAGTCTGAAGAGCCGCAGGTTGAACATCGGGTGACTCGTCCGCAGCTCCCAGATTACGAATATTGCGCCAAGCGCGGCCGCTCCCGCGGCAGTGCCGACTACGCCCGCGGACGTCCAACTCAGCTCGAACGGGTTGGTGATCGCGAGGATCGCCAGGCCGAGCGCTCCGGCGGAGGTTATGGCGCCGATCCAGTCATACCCGCCGGTTCTTGGGCCGCGGTTGGACCCGATGCGGCTGTCGTCGAGGATCACGAAGGCGACGGGGAATGAGAGCAGCGTGGGCACCGACAGGAACCAGAAGACCGATCTCCAACCGAAGTGTTCGACCAGCGGCCCTCCCAAAGCCGGGCCTGCAATGGCGCCGACGCCCACGGCCATGGTGATCATGCCGAGGCCCTTGCCCCGTTCGGCAGGCGGAAATACCGAGGTGACGATGGCCATTACGAGCGCTTGGTCCATGGCCTGGCCCAGCGCCATGACCACCCTGGCTCCCAGCAGGCTCGGCAGGTTGGGCGACACGGCGCAGAAGATGGAGCCTCCGGCGAACAGCGCGATGCCGGTCAGGTGCACCCACTTGCGCCCCATGACGTCGGCCAGCCTGCCGAGCGGCATCAGCGCGGCCGTTATCGTCAATGAGGCGGCCAGCGCCACCCAGGACACCACGCGCAGGCCAACCGAAAAGTCGGCCGATATCGTGGGCAGCGCGATGCTGGTGACGGACGCGTCCATCACCATAGTGAACAGCGCGACGCCGACGACGGCGAACGCCTTCCACTTGTAGTTGTCGTCCGCGGCAGGCGCCGCTTCAACTCTTTCGGACGTTGCGGCCAAGGATGTTTAGCCTCGCTACTGCGTCTGTTTCGTCATTGTGACGGCGTGGCGCGCCGATGGCGGAGTCTATGCACAATCGCCGAATACTAGCGCCACATACCTATTGACAACGCCTCACAGGCTTGAGAACATCTGTGCGGATAGGCAAGTTAGGGCAATGCTGCTCGAACGTCAAAGACCAGATTTGGGTAACGTGCCTGATGGCTGAAGAGGCCAAGATCAATATCGAGACGCTGGCGGTTGCCGACGTTGATGCAGTTGACGCGCTGATGAAGCGAGATAGCGCTACGCTCGGCTTCCTGCCGCGTGCGGCCCTTGAGGAGTATCTCAGTAAAGAGTCTGTGCTGGGATCGAAGACTGGGGACGGTCAACTCATAGGCTACCTTCTGTACGACCCTCTTTTAGTTGGCAATTTCACCCAAGCGCTCCAACAAATTCTGCCTAGTGACAACGAACGTCAAGTCTCTATCATCAAACATTTGGCTAAGACAGCATCCTCTGAAGTTAGACTATTCGTCACCAGAGATTAATCACTACCAGAGATCAATCACTAGTGAAGAAGGCCGCCGGAATTGCCAGATCAGTGAATATAAAGGTCTTGTCGCCAACAGAGTTAATTCTTAAACTACGGGAATTATCCGAGTGGCAGGCGCGCGAGCCGGACCGTGTTTCGGGATTTAGGCTCCAGTGGCGAAGGTTGGAGTCCGCTGAATTTGAGGAATTTCCATTCGAACGATTTCTTGAGCAGGAAGAAAGATTGAACGACCTTGAGAAAACGGTGAGTTCGCTACTTGTTGATTCCGCTCAGACTGAAGTCGAAGCGTTATGGTAGGATGGTGTACCTGTCGCCCTACGGGTTATGAAATATGACCTCCAAAGGCAAACACTTACGATAGCATTGGGCAGACTAGCTAAGTCTGAAGACTTAAAGCTGCTTGGGCGTTTTCTGATTTCGGATACAGTCTACGTGGCCATTCACAAGAATCTTAATATGGTCACGTTCGACGAATCCGCTCTACCTGTAAGCCTTGTACGCGGTCTTTCCGACATGGGATTTACAAGATACGGCGACCAATTCATAAGGTTCTGTTTTGCGCGTTATCTTGAACGCGAAGAAGCGTTGTGCAAAATTGCGGACATGGCTCCACAAGTGGCAAACACTTACCGCGAAATGGCCGGTCCACAATTTGAGCGTTACTGTTCACCGCTGCTTTCAGAGACGGATCAAAACTACTTTTTGATTCCAATTCGCCCGGGCTATGCGCTTAATTTATTTGATAGACAGCAGTCATCTCGCGATCTATTCGGAGGCAATCCGGACGTACTGCTTCGCTGGAGCAATGCGTATTACCGGGCAGCGACTTTTCACAATATGATAAAGACTCCCGCGAGAATTCTTTGGTACGTAAGTGGAAACCGTGGAGAGATTGTATGTGTATCTAGTCTTGATAAGGTCGTGATCGATAATGCCAAGGAATTGTTTCGGATGTTCAGCAAGTACGGGACTCTGCGGTGGGAAGAGCTCGAGAAGATGTGTGGAGGAGATATAAAAAAGAAGCTCATGGCCTTGGAATTCTCGCACGCTTTCCCTTTGAAGAGACCTGTTCCACTGGCCGAGATCTGGGATGTGTTCGACCGGAACGGAGTAGGCCGATCTGTGCAATCTCCACGCAGACTACCGCCGAAGGCATTCAAAGAACTGTTTCGACGTGGATACCCGGAGGGGTCATGAACGCATCGAAGCCGCCTTTGCTCATTTCCCTCAAGCCCCGCTACGCCGATCTCATTTTCGACGGCTTGAAGAAGGCGGGCTGAGGCTTCAGGACTTGCGCCGCATGGAAGGGCGCGATGTATTCGTGTACGTTAGCAGCCCGGTGATGAAGCTGCGCGGTGGATTCCGCGTGGGAAAGGTACTGACTGGACCCCCCGAAGAGATTTGGAGCAAAGTCTCGGAAGAAGTGCGCGTCGATAAGTCGGAATTCGAGGCATACTACTCCGGCCGAGATCTTGCATGCGCCCTGGAGATCACGGACGAATGGGAGTATGAGAATCCGATGGATCTGAGCGTTCTACGGGACATGTATGAGAACTTCGTGGTCCCGCAGTCGTGGCGCTATGTGAAGCCCCAAGAGCATCGCGACTTCCACGCAATGAAGAGGCGCAACAGGGGAGCCGGAGACGCAGTTGCCCAGCCTGCTCAAACCTCTCAACGCCAATCGGAACCGCTGCTACAGCCTGCGGCGTAACCTGCCAATCAACAGCGTGCCCTTGTACCCGATACCTGCTGGGCCATTGGAATATGCAAACCGTGGATTCCCGATCGGGGTCGGGAAAGATGGGTGGTGAAAAGGTCGGTTCAGGTTGTTTTGGGGCCTCTCTGGCGAACGGCCTCGTACAGTACTATGGCGGCGGCGACCGAGGCGTTTAGGGATGCTACTTGGCCTTTTAGGGGGATAGCGATTAGCGCGTCGCAGGCGTCGCGTACTGAGCGCGACATGCCGCGCTCTTCCGAGCCGGCGACGATTGCCGTCGGGACGGTGTAGTCGGCGCTGGTGTAGTCGGCTTCCGAGTCTGCGTCTAGGCCGACGGCCTGCACGCCCAGCGTCTTGAGGTACTGCACGGTCTTAGCGACGTTGTGGACGCGTGCGACCGGCACGTGCTCCAGCGCGCCTGCGGATGCTCGGATGGCGCCGGCGGTAACTCCCACGGCTTTACGCGTGGGTATGACGATGCCGTGGCCGCCCGCGGCGTCCACCGTGCGGGCCACGGCGCCTAGGTTGTGCGGGTCCTGTATGCCGTCCAGTGCGACGATGAGCGGCGCCTCGTCCAGCCCGTCGGCACGAAAGATGATCTCCTCCACGTTGACGTACCGCCGGTCGGGCACGAGCGCGACGACGCCCTGGTGCTTCTTCGTAGCCGCGTTGCGGTCGAGGTCGCGGCGCGATACGGCGTCCACCGTCACGCCGGCCTGGTCCGCCAGGAAGACGATCTCGCGCAGCTGCGGCCCCAGCTGGGCGTCGCTGTACATCAGGATCCGTTCGACCTTCCGCCCGGCCCGCAGAGCCTCCAGTACGGCGCGGCGCCCTTCCACCGTTGGCCTGGCGCGCGCCCTGCCGTACCTCGTCATCTCACACTATTCCCGCCAGCAGGCGGTCTATCTCCGCCACGTCGTCTTGGCTCAGTTCCCAGTCTCCCGCGGCTGCGTTCTGGCGGGCCTGCTCAGGGGTCTTCGCGCCGACTATGCTGGACGTGACGGCAGGATGCGCCAGCGTCCACGCTATGGCGAGGTCTGCCAGGCTGCGCCCGTGGTCGGCTGCCCAGCCCCTCAGCCGGTCAGCCGCTGCGATGGCCCGGCTCCGCATTTCCAGCAGGTAGACCGGATGGTTTCGCCGCTCGTCGTCTTCGGGGAAGTTGTGATCGGGGCGGTACTTGCCGGTGAGGAATCCTTTTGCCAGCGGGGAGTGCGCGATCACCCCTATCCCGTGCTCCAGGCAGTACGCAAGGGCCTCCTCCTCGCTCCGCTGCACCATGTTGTAGCGCGGCTGTGAGCTCTGGACAGTCCCATGGGCTACGGCGGCGGCGGTCTGTTCGGCGGAGAAGTTGGAGACGCCGACGTGGCGAATCTTGCCTTGTTCGCGAAGCCTCACCAGCTCGGACATGGTGTCTTCGATGGGCCACTGCGGTTTTGGGCTGTGGATCTGGTACAGGTCGACGTAGTCGGCGTGCAGCGACCTGAGGCTGTTTTCGAGGGCCTGCGTGATGTGAGACGCGGAGTGGTCGCCGGACAGTTTGGTGGCGAGGAACACCTCATCGCGGCGTCCGGCAAGTGCGCGGCCCAGTACGCTCTCGCTGGTGCGGTAGCCCTCTGCGGTGTCGATGAAGGTGCAACCTGCGTCGATGGCGGCCTCGACGGTGGCGACGGCCTGTTCCACGTCGACCTGGCCCATGCCGCCCCCTATCGGCCAGGCGCCAAAGCAGATGACCGGAACTTCCGGCCCGTTCCTTCCCAGATTGCGGTTTCGCATGAGTGTCCTTCTGTCGTTAGAATGTGGCGGCGCGCCGGCCGGCCTGGCGTTGGAGATTTCCGGCCACCGGCCAAGCGGGCGGTAAAGCAAGAGTTTATGTGCGACGGGCGCGCCGTGCTAGACTCGGCGGCCAGTGACCATTTGCGCGGAGGTTGACCAATAGTGGCAGAACTCGCTGTTAACAAGCTGAGGAAGAAGATCGCCGAGGGCGGCGTGGGCGTCATCGCCAACGGCCAGAATACGCCGGACATGTGCGACTACATAGGCCAGTTCGGTTTCGACGCCGCGTTCATAGACTTCGAGCACGGCGGCGTCTCTTGGGCTGATCTTTCGAACATCACCCGCGCCTGCGAGCTGTGGGGCATGGCCTCCATCGTCAGGGTCAACAAGCTCGACGAGGCGCAGATACTCCGCACGCTCGACCAGGGCGCGAGCGGGGTGGTAATTCCGCACGTAATCACGGTGGAGGATGCGCGACACGCCGCTGCGGCCTGCCGCTACCCGCCGGAAGGCGTGCGCGGGGTGGCCGGCAACAGGCGCCAGTACGGCGTGGCCGACTACTTCAAGCGGGCCAACGAAGAGGTGACCTGTACGGCGCTACTCGAGGACTACGAGGCGGCGCAGAACATCGAGGAACTGCTTGAGGTGGACGGCGTCGACGTCTTTTACGTTGCGCCTTCCGACATGGCGGCCAGCATGGGCCGCGTCGGAGAGCTGAACCACCCCGAAGTCCGCAAGACCATCGACGACACCATCAGGAAGATCGTGGCGTCGGGCCGC
Source organism: Dehalococcoidia bacterium (assembly GCA_963663555.2). Taxonomy (GTDB): domain Bacteria; phylum Chloroflexota; class Dehalococcoidia; order Lucifugimonadales; family Lucifugimonadaceae. The sequence goes on along the minus strand of CAXXNJ010000006.1, from coordinate 125,303 downwards.
ATCGCAGGCACCCTGGTTACCGATCAGAACGTAGACCACTACCTCGATCTGGGCGTCCGCTGCATAGGCATCGCCTACCTCAACTGGGTTGCAGCCACAGCGCCCAAGTTCCTCGAAAAGGTCGCCGGACGCTAGTCCCGTACATCCAAAAGAGCGCTGTGATGACAACACGAGACGACAAGACGGCAGCCGTCCTGGAGGCCCTGCGCCACCGGCGTACGAGCAGGGACTACGAGGAGCGCGAGGTGCCCAGGCACGTCATCGAGGACATGCTGGAGGCGGCGCGGTGGGCGCCGAACCACAGGCACACCGAGCCGTGGCGCATATTCGTCCTACAGCGCGGAGGCGATAAGCGTCGCGAGATAGCCGACCTAATCGCACAGTGGACCTACGACAACGTAAAGAACCCGGCGCCGGGGCGCAGGGAAAGCAGGGCGGAGTCGATCAGGGAGGAGATCCTGGTCGCGCCGTGCTTCATATACGTCTACTCCGTGCCGGGGCCCACTGAGGAGGTCACCACGGAGAACTACGCCGCCACCTGCTGCGCCATCCAGAACATGCAGCTTGCCGCATACGCGCACGGCGTGGCCGTCGGTTGGTCCACCGGCAGGCCCATCAAGCCTGTTGACCTCGCCGAAAGGCTGGGAGCGGATGCGTCCTGGACTCCCGCCGGCGTCCTTTACGCCGGCTACCCGAAGTCCTTTCCCACCATAGAACGTCGCCCCGTACAAGAAATAGCGCAGTGGATGTAAGGCGCGCAAAGACGCGTCTCCGGGTCGCCACGGGCATGTTTGCATTGACGTTCGCCAACGTCGCGCCTTTGTTGCCGAAAGCGTTGCCGCGCCCATACTTCGCCGTTCCAATATAATCCTGGCTTGCATCGGTATAACGACGGTACGAGGGCCGGAGATGACGACCACAGCGCAAAGACTGCTGACTGCGGAAGACCTTCTGCGGATGGACGGGCAGGGAGTGCGCGGCGAACTGGTTCGTGGAGTTCTTTGCGAGACAATGCCAGCCGGATACGAGCACGGCATAGTAGTAGTGAACCTGGCAGCGGAGTTGAGGAACTTCGTAAAGCCACGGAGGCTTGGCACGGTAACGGCTTCGGATTCGGGGGTTTGGCTGGAGCGTGATCCCGATACGGTCCGGGAGCCGGACGTCGCGTACTTTTCGGCAGAGAAGATACCGCTGGACGCCAGGATCACGGGCTACGCCGAGGTTGTGCCCGACCTGGTGGTCGAGATCGCCTCTCCAAGTACCGGCCTTCAGCAGGCCAACGACAAGGCGCTCATGTGGCTGCGCTACGGCGTGCGGCTGGTTTGGGTAGTGCACCCCGGCGCCAGGACGGTGGACGAACACCGTGAAGGCCGCGCCGTACGCAGCCTGACCGCCGCCGAGAACCTCCACGGCGCGGACGTCCTTCCCGGCTTTACAGCCCCCATACAAGCCCTATTCGACGCATAGAACAGCCGAGAGGGCAGCGGACACCCGACGGCCTTTCCCGTCGCCCTGTCCGTCATTGTTATGAAAATGTGGCGTCGCCGGCCCTTGACGCGCGCGCCGTTGACGATGAGCTTGGGAGCGCGTCGCGCGCGAAGACCCCCATCTCAATCTTCCCCGCAGACGGGGGAAGAGGTAGGAGGGGGCGCCCACAAGGGAGCGCCCCTACGGGAGGAAGGCGCCCACGAGGGATTGCCCCTACGGGAGGAAGGCGCCCACAAGGGATCGCCCCTACGGGAGGAAGGCACCCACAAGGGAGCGCCCCTACGGGGGGAAGGCGCCCACGGGGGATTGCCCCTACGGGGGGAAGGCGCCCACGGGGGATTGCCCCTACGGGGGGAAGGCGGCCACGAGGGAGCGCCCCTACGGTTCCATCCCCTGCGGGGAAGATGTTTATGCGGCGCGCGTGGTTCGTGGCGTCGCGCGTGGGGGTGGGCGACGATTCCCCCCGCCGGGCCCCGCCAGGCGGCCACAAGGGAGCGCCCCTACGGGAGGAAGGCGCCCACGAGGGATCGCCCCTACGGGAGGAAGGCGCCCACAAGGGATCGCCCCTACGGGAGGAAGGCGCCCACGAGGGAGCGCCCCTACGGGGGGAGGGCGGCCACAAGGGATCGCCCCTACGGGAGGAAGGCGCCCACGAGGGATCGCCCCTACGGTTCTATCCCCTACGGGTGTACGACCGGGTACATGGGTAACGGTTAGACCTTAGACATGGGTAACACTTTTGAAGGTGTCTTGTCGACCCTCTTCGCGGGTTCTCTGAGGATCCCGATCACTAGGGGGCCGAACTGGAGGGTCCACGTGCCGTCGGCCTCCTGCAGGAGGCCGACGGGTTCGCCGCGGAGGGAGTCGCTCACGTAGACCAGTTCGCCCTTCCACTTGATCTGGCCGTTGCTGCGGACCCTGCGAACGGTGACGCCGGCCCCGTACTCAGGCGAGACGGCGCGGGCCGGATAGGGGCGGTGCGACGGAACGTAGATACGGGAGGGTGGCCGCTGGCCGAGAGCCTCGTGCGGCCTCTCCTCGTTGTAGCCACGCCTGAACTCGTCGAAGGCGCGCCGCTGACTCCGCCGGTTGGACTTTGGAGGAGCGGCAGTCTCCGCCTTGAGAGTCCTGTGCAGCCTCTCGAGGCGGCCGTTCTGTTCGGGGCGCCCGGGCTCGATCCGCTCCGGCGTTATGCCCAGCTTGACCCACCATGCCGAGAGCGGCGTCAGACCGCCCAGGCCAACGCTGGCGAACGGAGGCCCGTTGTCCGTGCGGATGGCCCGGGGCAGCCCGTACTCGCGGAAGGCCCTTTCTAGGACTCGCTTGACCTCCGGCCCGGTGGGCCGCGCCAGCCCGTCGCAGACCAGCAGGTAGCGGGACATGGCGTCCTGCGCAGTTAGGGGGTCGATGCGTATTCCGTCGCCGGTGCGGAACCAGCCCTTCAGGTCGATCGACCACACGTCGTTGGGGTTTTCTGCGTTGGCGAAGGGTTCGTCCCAGGGCGCAGTCTTTCGCCGTCGCCTGCGAGGCTTCACCAGGCCGGCGCCGTCCAGTATGCGTCCCGCCGTGCTGGGGGCCGGCCAGCGTGTACCGGGTTCGATCTCCCGCAGACGGGCGATTATCTTCTTGGGCCCCCCCCGTGGGGCGGGCGCGCTTCTCCTCGATGATGCGCTCTGCGGTCTCGTCGGGCGTCTTGTTGGGGTGGCTGTGGGGGGCCCTGCTCCGGTCGAGAAGGCCGTCTTCGCCGTATTTCTCATACCGTCGAATCAGCTTGTAGCCGGTCTTGCGGCTGATGCCGAACTCCCGGCACAGATCGGAGATGGACTCCTCTCCCGCAGCGCAGCGCTCTATGAACCGCAGACGTTCCAATGGTGGGCTCGTATTCTTCCAAGGCAACGCATTTTCCTCCTGGGATTGCCGTTCCAATCCCATGATGCGTTACCCATCTGACAAGTCTATCGTTACCTATGTCGCCAGTCTATACCCGGGGAAGATGTTTATGCGGCGCGCGTGGTTCGTGGCGTCGCGCGTGGGGGTGGGCGACGATTCCCCCCGCCGGGCCCCGCCAGGCGGCCACAAGGGAGCGCCCCTACGGGGGGAAGGCGCCCACGAGGGATCGCCCCTACGGGGGGAAGGCGGCCACAAGGGATCGCCCCTACGGGGGGAAGGCGCCCACGAGGGATCGCCCCTACGGGGGGAAGGCGCCCACAAGGGAGCGCCCCTACGGGGGGAAGGCGCCCACGAGGGATTGCTCCTACGGGGGGAAGGCGCCGCTGCGGAGGGGTGGCGCGTGAGGGATGTTCGTACGGTTCATGCTGCGAGGGATCGCCCCTGTGGGGTGGCTGTTTTGAGAGGAAGGTTAGGTTGGGGGTGATGGTATGCCCTTGCCGTCCCATGTGTGCGGATAGACCGGCCTACCAGTTGGTGAACGCGCCGTCCTCACGATAGAGGCGCGTCGGCCAGCCCCTGGGGTCGCTTCGCGACTGCTCGGCAACTTCTACGTCGAAGTCCACGCCCAGGCCGGGTTCATCCGGGCAGAATGCGAAGCCGTCCTCCCAGTGGATCTGCTTGGGAAACAGGCCGGTGGCGAACGTGCCGGGCCGCTTGGGCATCTCCTGCACGCCGACGTTGGTGGATGCCATGCACAGCGAAACGCAGGCCGCCGCGCTGACGGGGCCCAACGGGTTGTGGGGCACGATGTCTATGTAGTGCGTCTCCGCCCAGTGGGTGATCTTGAGCGCCTCGGTCAGTCCTCCCACGATGCAGAGGTCGATCCGGGCGTAGTTGATCAGCTCCTCCTCGATCACCTCCCTGAAGGGCCACTTTGTGGCCCACTGCTCGCCGGCTGCGATGGGGAGTGAAATGTGCCTTGCAAGGTTGCGGTAGCTGGCGGGGTTTTCCGAGCGGATGGGGTCTTCGATGAAGAAGGGGCGGAACTCTTCGAGCCACTTGCACATCTGAATCACGTGCGGGGGGTCGAGCCTGGTGTGTACGTCGAAGCACATTTCGATTTCGGGGCCGACGGCTTCTCTAACGGCCTGCATCTGCTCGACCGCGATGGCCATCGACTTGCGCGGTTCCAGTACGGCTTCACCGCGGGCCTCGAATTTGCCGGAGGTCTCCGGCTGGCCCCAGCGGACGAAACGCCATCCCTCGTCGACCAGCCTGCGGCAGTTGTCTACCAGCGCCTGGGTGGTCGGGCCCTGGGCGTGCGGGTAGCAGACGACCTTTGGGCGGACCGGGCCGCCGAGCAGTTTGTACACCGGCATGTTGACCGATTTTCCCTTGATGTCCCACAGGGCGACGTCTATGGCGCTGATGGCGCATGAGTAGACCTTGTCGGCGGGGAAGAATCCGGCGCGCAGCATGAGTTGCCATAGGCGTTCGGTTTCCCACGGGTCTTCGCCTATTACCAGCTCCGACAGGTGGTCGATGGCGGTGGCTATGGCCGCTCCCCAGTTCCTTATGCCGACCTCTCCGAGGCCGTATATGCCGGCGTCGGTATCCACCCTGACGATGAAGTACCCGTTGCCGGCTTCATCCTGTACGGGGAAGCTCCTGATCTGACTTACCTTCATGCTCATCCTCCGTTTCGGACAAGAGCTGTTGCGCTTCGCTTATCGCAGGTCAACTTACACCACAACGCCGGGCTGAGCGGCTGCAGGCGTTCCCTGCGTGGCCGGCCGCGGGGCGCATGGATGCGTCATCCGCAGTAATATCGGGCGGCGGGAGCGCGGAGTCCTGCGGGACGCAGCATTGAAGTCGCCGGCCGGGCCGTCCGGCCACGGAGCGCATGGAGAGCCAAATGAAGGTGGTCATAGGCACACATCACACGGGCGAGCAGTTTATTGAGGAACTGGCCGACGCATTTCCGGACGTGGAGTTCGTGGCGGCCTACGATGACGCCGACCATCCGGCCGCAATCGTGGACGCCGAGGTGTTCATGGGCTGGCCCGGACGGGAGGCTTTCCTTGCGGCCAAGCAACTCAAGTGGATCCACTGTCCCGGCGCAGGCATAGACAGGTTGATCGCGGTGCCTGAGATCGTCGAGTCGGACATTCCGGTCACCAACGCGCCGGGCCCGCACGTCAATCCGATGGCGGACCACGTAATCGGCATGATGGTGGCCCTGACTCACCGGTTCAAGGAGATGGTGCGCGACCAGGACAACCGCCACTGGGGCGGTGCGGACAAGTACGAGAACTCCTTCGAGGAGATCTCGGGCAGGACGATGGGTATCTACGGTCTTGGGGCCATTGGGCGGGCCATCGGACGCCGGGCTGCGGGGTTCGACATGCCGATCTACGCGGTAGACCCGGGGCCGTCGGAGGCGCCGGACTTCGTTAGCGAATGCTGGGGAACAGACGGTCTGGATGAGCTGTGCAGGGTGTCGGACTGGCTGGTGATCGCCGCGCCGATAATTGCGGAGACTCGGCACTCTATCGACAGCCGGCGTATGGGGCTGATGAAGCGTGGTTCGTACATCGTGGTGATATCCCGCGGCGGCATAGTGGATGAGGAAGCGCTGGCGGATGCGATCGGCTCGGGGCATCTGGCCGGGGCCGGCATCGACGCCACGGAGGTGGAGCCGCTGCCGCAGGAAAGCAGGCTCTGGGACCTTGACGAGGTATTCATCAGCCCGCATGCCTCGGCTCTCACGCCGGACCTGTACGAGGGGAGGCGGGAGGCGTTCCGCGTCAACTTGCGCCGCTTCCTTGCGGGCGAGCCGCTGGTGGCGGTGTGCGACAAGAAGGCGGGGTACTAAGCGGCAGGCCGGCCACTTAAGCGGCAGACGTATATGTGCTCTTCGCTCTCGCCGGCGAGCGGCGAGCGGTCGAAGCCTCCGTAGACCTTTTCGGCCACGAGGCCGGCCTCTTCTATTAGCGCGTGGCACTCTGCGGGGAACAGGTACCTGAGCGCTATCGGCAGTTCGGCGCGGCGGCAGAGGCTGCCATTGTGGTCGAACTCTTCGAATATCTGCGTTTCGCGGTTCAACTGCGTCGCGCCGTCGGTGTTGTTTACGGCCGACATGACGACGCGGTTGCCGGTCTCCGGGTGGACCGTCTCTCCCCAAATGAAGGGCGTGCGCTCATCGTCGGCCAGCAAGTCGGGGCCTGGCACGAAGACGTCGAACGCCAGTCGGCCTTCCGGTGCGAGGTGCGCGGCGGCTCTGCGTAGTGCGCGCAGCTGGTCTTCCTGGCTTGTGGCCAGCAGGAGAGTGTTGGCGGGGATCATTACGGTCCGGAACCGCCTACCGAGGTCGAGGTAGCGCATGTCGGCTTGGAGCAGTTCCGGTTTTCCGTCGGGCAGGCCCGCCGCCCGGGCTTTCCGGGCTGCGCGCTCCAGCATGGGCTTGTGCAGATCGACGCCGGTCACGTCGACGCCGGCCTTGGCCGCGGGTATGGCGACGCGCCCCGTACCGACGCCGATCTCCAGCGTAGGGCCGCCCGACTCACGCGCCAGCTCGACGTAGAAGTCGGTCTCCGAACGGGGGGCCGTCGAGTAGTAGACGTCGTACCACTCCGCCCACTGCTCATAGTCCATGCCGACGGGCTCCCGTGCGCCCCGCACTAGGCCCGCTGGATCCCGCGAAGCGTCCTAAGGTTCGCCTTAACACCGGAGCATGGCCCGTGGCGCGTCGTCATTCGACGAAGTGACAGCGCGCAGACAGGACGGCTCTTCCGGTTGACATAGGTAGCGCGCTTGGTAAGACTTCACGGATGGATCAGACCGCCGCCTGACGTGAGCTCGGCCGACAGCCCGAAGACATTTCAATCATGACAGCTACAGTAACAGGAACTCGCCTGGCGTCCCGCATGGCGCGCCTCGGCACGGAGACGGCTTTCGAGACGCTTGCGAAGGCGAAGGCGTTGGAAGCCCAGGGGCGCGACATCGTTCACCTGGAGATCGGCGAGCCGGACTTCGACACGCCGGACCACATCCGTGCCTCCGCCAAGAAGGCGTTGGACGACGGCTACACCCACTACGGCCCGTCTCCCGGCCTGCCGGAAGTTCGCGCCGCGGTGGCCCGGCACCAGTCGGAGCGGCAGGGGTATGAGGTCAGCGCGGACAACGTGGTCTTCACGCCGGGCGGCAAGCCGGTGATGTTCTTCCTGATCATGGCGCTGATAGAAGAGGGCGATGAGGTCTTCTACCCGAATCCCGGATTCCCGATATACGAGTCGATGATCAACTTCATGGGCGGCGAAGCGGCGCCGATGCAACTGGCCGAGGAGTCGGGCTTCAGCGTCGACGTGGACGATCTGCGCGCCAGGGCGTCGGACAAGACGAAGTTGATCATCGTCAATTCGCCCAACAACCCCTGCGGCAGCGTAGTTCCCGACCCGGACTTGGAGCGGATCGCCGCCATTGCGAGGAACGTGGACGCCGTCGTGCTGAGCGACGAGATATACAAGGACTTCTACTACGAGGGTGAGCATTCCTCCATCAGCCGCTTCGAGGGCATGAGGGAGAGGACGGTCATACTGGACGGCCTGTCGAAGAGCTATGCCATGACGGGTTGGCGCACGGGCTACGGCGTGATGCCGGACTGGCTTGTGGAGCCGGTCTCGCGGCTGATCACGAACAGCGTTTCGCAGACTGCCAGCTTTTCCCAGATAGCGTGCATCACGGCCTTGGAATCTCCGCAGGACTCGGTAATAGAGATGGTGGCGGAGTTCAAGAGGCGCCGTCAGGTGGTGGTGGATGGCTTGAATTCCATCGACGGCATCCGCTGCCCCGTCCCGAAGGGGGCTTTCTACGCATTTCCCAACGTGGAGGGTACCGGCCTGTCCAGCAGGGAGTTTGCGGACCGCTGCCTGGAAGAGGCGGGAGTGGCGTTGCTTTCCGGCACGGCTTTCGGGGAGTACGGAGACGGTTACGTGCGCATCTCCTTTGCAAACTCGGTGGAGAACTTGGAGGAGGCCGTCCGGCGCATCAGGGCATTGCTGGGCGGGTGATCTTCAGGGCCGGGGGACGGTTTTTTCACCGGCGGCCAACTCCCTAAATGCGGCCATCATGTCGCGGGTGTTTGCCCTTGCTATGGACCTCAACACCTGAGTTGTGGCCTCTTTGACCTGCTTGACCGGCGCTTCGACGACCACCGCGGGGGTATCGTCCAGCAGCCCCCAGTATGGCGGCAACTGCGAGATCCGCACTACGCCTCGGGGCGCCATGATGTAGTGGCAGTGGGCCGTGCGGAGGTATGCGTCGTCGTGGAACTTGGTGGAGAGCCTGGCGACGCGCCTTGAGTGGGCGTCGCGCCGCTTCACGGCCTTTTCGTAGTCGGTCTTCGCCTGCGCCAGTTCGGGCCCGTTGGCATCTCTCCGCCCGTTACTGTTCGACGCAGCCTCTAGGATGCCTGCGGTCAGCTCCACTGCGTTGTCCCTGGCGGTCATCTTAGCCGCCAGTTTGGCTGCGGCTTTGGGTGTGTTGTCGTCCCTTGCGGCGTCGTGCCGGGATGACTTGACCTCGACGAGGTATACGCGGTTGCCCGGGCCGATGCCGACTACGTCTGCTATGCGCCCGCGCGGGCCCTCAAGGCGTACTTCGAAGGCGATGGCTTTGCAACCTGCGACCTCATAGAGCCATCGCCAAGCCGCCCGCTTGAGCGAGCCGGTCAACTTAGACTCGTTGCGCCGCTTGATTCCGGCCATCGGTCTATTTACTCCGCGTGCGTTGTGAGAAAGGTTTGATATCTGGCGTGTGTATTTTCGCGTCTTTGTTGGGGAACTCTAAGGGCGGGTGTCGCTTTCCACAGGAAAGACGGAGACGGGCGTGTGGGTGGATGGCGCGCGTTGTGGTGGGCGACGATTCCCCGCCCCGTTCCCCGCCAGGCGCCCACAAGGGATCGCCCCTACGGAGGGCGGCCACAAGGGATCGCCCCTACGACATGCCCCTGCGGGGCCGGTGGCGTGGGTTGGCCGGGGCGGGTAGGTGGATTCCGGGTTGGTGGGTGATCGCGCGTGCCCCGCTGGCCCCTACCCCTCTGGATTCCCGTTTTCACGGGAATGACGGAAAGGGCGTGTGGGTGGATGGCGTGCGTGTTGGTGGGCGACGATTCCCCCCGCCGTTCCCCGCCAGGCGGCCACAAGGGATCGCCCCTACGGAGGGCGGCCACAAGGGATCGCCCCTACGACATGCCGCTGCGGGGCGCGTGGCCCTGCGGTCGGATGGTGCGGGTTGGCCGTATGGGGCCCCTCAATGTTTCACGTGAATGGGTTTTGTATTGTTAGGGTTTCTATTTGTTGGTTGGGGTGGAGGTCTTCGGTGTAGAGGCGGGTGCAGCCGGCTTGTAGGGAGGATGCGATGATTAGGGAGTCGTAGAAGCTGAAGCGGTAGCGGGATTGGATTAAGAGGGCGCGCCTGTAGAGGGAGGGGGTGGGGTAGACGTGCCAGAGGGGCGTTAGGACCTCGTCGAGCAGCAAGCGGGCATTGTCCGGGGTCGCGCCGAGCTTGCGCGTGACTACGTTGATGGTCTCCTGGACAACCTGGAAGCTGATGCAGCCGGATCTGTTCTCGATGCTCTGGCGGACCAGTGACTCGGCGCGCTGGCGCTTGGCGGCGTCGGTCTCATCGAAGATGTAGATGAGGACGTTGGTGTCTATGAAGTCTTCAGCGCTCATTCATCTCTTCCCGTGTGAATTTGCGCCCGCCGGTGGAGATTTGGCTTTTCAGGGCTTCTATGGCGGCCATAGCGGTCCTGGCGCGCTGAGCTCCTCCTGCGTAGTCGGCGAGCCACAGCCTGAACTTGGCATTCAGGGTGGAGCCTTCTTGCAAGGCCCTCGCCCTTGCCGCCGCTATCAGTTCTTCGTTGGCGCTCAGTGTTATGTTCCGCATCCGTTCGCACCCGCGCTGGATCACACTATTAAAGTGTGCACTGTTATCGTGCACACTATGATAGTGTAGTGAACGCGTTAACGCAAGCGTCGGCAAGGTTGAGAGAAAAGAGCGGAGGCTCGCGCTGCGTCGTGTTTCTACGTCTTCTAGTCGGGGAGTTCGGTGAGCGACGTTGCAATTTGACGTGTGGCGAACAGGTGTGCTAGGATGTGCGGAGACCGCTGGGCCTTAGGCTGAGCCGGCGGTTAGAGGCGGCTGCGTTACGCGCGGCAACGGTACGGAGCCGCTCACGAGTGCGGCCCGGGCTGGAAAGGGCCGTGCGCACTGGGGCGGGCAGCGCACTTTAGCCTCCTTTAACTGCGCTGCCCGTCTCTCTAATTTCGGCCCTTTAGCCGGCGACGGCGGATGGGGGCACAAGCATGTAGCCCTTGCCGCGTACGGTGCGGACTATTCCCTTGCCCGCAGGGGCCCGCGCCAATTTGCGCCGCAGGCGGTAGACGGTGGCGTCGATTGCGCCGGAATTGGGGGCAGGCCCGTCCTCCCAGCACTCGCTCAGCAGGTTGGACGGCGCCACGACGTTGCCGGCTGACGTGGCCAGCGCGTAGAGCATCGAAAATTCGGTACGTGACAGCGAAACGCCGACACCGCCCACCACGGACCGCTCGGTCAGCGGGTCGAGCGTCATGCCGGGCAAGGATATGGGCTCCTTGCGCCCGGTCGAAGAGGCCCTGCCTATGCCCGACAACACCTCGCCGAGGGATGCCGCGGGCGCAGGAGGAGACTCGGCCGCGGCGGGAATGGCTGCCAGCATCCGCGCGGCGAATCCAATCAGCATCTCGGCGCGCTCCAGCTCTTCGACGCCGGGAGCCGGCGCATCGTTTCTAAGTACGTGGACGATGCCGGTCACGTTCATGCCGCGGCTGACCGGCGCGACGATTCCGGAGCGGTAGCCGCAAGCCGCCGCCCACTCCGGCAGAGCTGCTGCGTCGACCCCGCCTTCACCAACGGAGACGGCGGCGCCCTGCTTGACGGCCATCCCGGCCACGCCGTCGTCGTCCATCGACACGGCGCGTATCGAATCAGCGGTCAGGTTCGGATTGGAGGAACTGACCGCGGCGGGGGCAAATGCGTTGTCACTCGTCCTGTAGGTCAGCAGTACGGAGGCCGGGTATCCGGTCGCTATCCGCATACCGTCGGCAAGGGCTCGGCTCACGCCGTCGGCGCCTTTGGCGGACGATATCCCGGCGATGGCTTGCAGCAGTCGGTTCCATCCCGCCTCCCGCTCGGCTCCCTCTGCGGCGGCCTCGATGGCGTTGCGTTCTCTGAAGCCGTTCTGTGCGATCAGTGCGGATAGAAGGCCGGTTGCTGCGATGCCGATTGCCAGCGCGGCGACCATTTCCCAGTCCGGCGTGCCTTGAAGCGGGGCTACGGCGAAGAGGGCCGCCAGGCTGGCGACGATGGCGAAGGCGGCGCCGCTCCTGCCAAGCAGATGCGCGAAGTAGGGGGCGAGGACGAGGGCAAGGGCTATGGCGGCGCTGCCCGGCCCAAAGACCGACAAGGCGAATGCGGCCAGCGCAGCCTCGCCGGCGAGCATGGCGTAGATGCGGCCGGTGGAACGGCAGCGGGCCAGCGCAAACAGTCGGAGGAAAGCGAACCAGGCGGCGTAGGCGGCGGGGACCGCCAGCGCGAGGGCGATCGGCGCTTCCCCAAAGGAGAAGAATATCGAGGCGCCTAGAGCCGCAGCCACAACTGCGGCGCGGACCGGCCACGTACGACTCTCTGACTCTCGGAATTGGTCGTAGGTGTTCATCCCCCCGAACGTAGCAATAAAGGGGTGTTTAACGCACTTTCAAACTGAAGCGCCTTTTTGCGACTTCCCGTCGTTCACGTGATGGAGCCCGATTGTTTACGAATTTCGTTGACCCGCGGCCTCACACTCCGTAGAATTCGCGGTGTAAGAGATGCCTCAATCCAGTCGTTCCAGATTTTCCGCTTGGCGAGCGGTACTCGGCTTCACCCGCCGCCTACTGCGCATAGACAGCGCCACAGACCCCGGCCCTGCCGCGGGTCCCGTTCCCGGCCCTCCTGCCCGGGCGGATTCCGGCGAGCCGGGTGAACCTGCGGGCCGTTCCGGCCCGTCGCCGCGCGCCCGCTCATCCCGTCGCCGCGGCGGCCGCCGCGGTCGGCCGCAGGCGACGCAGAAGGACGGCCGGACGACGGCACAGGCTGAACCTGAGGCGCCTAGTGAGACGGCCAAGCAGGGTACGGCGCGCGCAGCTCCCCTAATAAAGCAGCCGCGACGGCGCGGCAGGAGGGGAAGGCGGAGGACGGGCGGCGCGTCCGATAGGGAGACGTCGGCGCCCGCCCACGCAGTTCAATCCGACCCCCCCGGCCTTGCACGCGGTGAGCCGTTGCCGAGAAATTCGGCTTGGGGGACGCTCACCGTGTCGGAACCCATCTCCAATGCGCTGGCGGCGATGGAGTATGAGTCTCCTTCGGAGATACAGGAAAAGGCGATACCGCCATTGTTCGACGGGCGCGACCTGGTCGGCCAGGCCGTCACGGGATCGGGTAAGACGTCGGCCTTCGGCGTGCCGATGTGTGAGTTTGTCGACACCTCGTCCCGGCAGGTGCAGGGACTGGTTCTTGTGCCGACGCGTGAGCTGGCGATGCAGGTGACCGGGGAGCTTTCGAGAATCGGCGAGACCCGAGGCGTCAGCGTGCTGGCGGTCTACGGTGGCCAGCCGATAGCGCGCCAGATACGCGTCCTGTCGGACGGAGCGCAGATAGTGGTCGGCACGCCTGGGCGGGTGAAGGACCACATGAACCGCCGCACTCTCGACCTTTCGCACGTGAAGTTCGCGGTGTTGGACGAGGCTGACGAGATGCTGGACATCGGCTTTGCGGACGACATGGAGTACATACTGCGCCGCACGCCGGACAGCAGGCAGACGGCGCTGTTTTCGGCAACCATCCCGCGCTTTATCATGCGGCTGATCTACCGCTACCTGAAGGACCCTGAGTGGGTGCAACTGGTGAGCGGGTTCGATGCCACGGACACGGTTGACGAGGTGGACCAGTCGTACTACGAGGTGGCGGAACGGGACAAGCCGGAAGCGGTGAAAGAGGTGCTTTCGGCGACCGGCAAAGAGGCCCAGGTGTTGATATTCAGGCGTATGCAGATAGGGGTGGACCGTCTTTCCCGCGACCTGAAGCGGGCAGGCTTTCCGGCGCAGGGCATCCACGGCGGCATGTCGCAGGGCGAGCGGAATAGCGTCATGAAGAAGTTCCGCGACGGCTCGCTTCGGATATTGGTCGCTACAAACCTGGCGGCGAGGGGCCTGGACATCCCGACCATCACTCACGTGCTGAACTACGACCTGCCGGAGACTGCGGAGGAGTACGTCCACCGCGTGGGCAGGACGGCTCGGATGGGCAACCGGGGCACGGCGATCAGTTTCGTGGCGGAGTGGGACTTGGACAGCCTGGACCGGGTGCTGGAAAAGGTGGGCGCGGAGAAGGTGGAGCGTAAGCTGCTGGATATCTACGCGCGGTAGTGGTGAGGGGGTTGTAGGGGGCGCGGGCGTACGTGCGGGTGGTTGGGCGCGACACGCAGGTTGCGGGCTGGCGGGGGATGGCGTAAAACTTTGGCAGGCCATTTAGTGAGCGGACGGTATGGCGGCTTTGAACTTTGCGAATCGCACCCTGTGGACGGGTGACAACCTGGACGTCATGCGGGGCATGAACTCGGAGACGGTAGATCTGATCTACCTGGATCCGCCGTTCAATTCGAACCGGAACTATGAGGCCCCGATCGGTAGCAAGGCGGCGGGCGCGGCCTTCAAGGACACCTGGACGCTCAGCGACTTGGACGTTGCGTGGATGGGTATGGTGGCCGATGAGCAGCCGGCGATCCACAAGGTTCTGCTGGCCGCGCGTGCAGCGCACGGCAAGGGGATGCAGTCGTACCTGACCATGATGGCTATCCGCTTGCTGGAGATGCGGCGTGTGTTGCGGCCTACGGGTAGCTTATACCTGCACTGCGACCCGACTGCCGGGGCCTGGCTTAAGACCATGATGGATGCGGTGTTTGGGATACAGAACTTCATTGACGAGATCGTCTGGAACTACGGAACACCGTCCGGCGGCCGGGTAAGCGGCAAGAAGCCTGTCAAGACACATGAGACATTACTGGCCTACGCGAAGAATTACGGTCAGCACAGGTATAACCGGCAGTACACGCCTTACAGTGAGAAGTACGTTGAGAACTGGTTCAGGCACTTAGATGAAGATGGCAGGAAGTACCGGACAAGGTCGCGCGGCGGCGAAATCACTCGCCAGTACCTCGATGAGAGTCCGGGCGTACCACTGTCAAATACTTGGACGGATATCATGCAGTTGTACGGATCGGCCGGATGGTTCCCCAGAAAGAACGATGAGCGTACCGGTTACCCAACGCAAAAGCCTTTGGCCCTTCTCGAGCGCATCATCAAGGCCAGCAGCAATGAGGGCGACGTGGTGCTCGATCCGTTCTGTGGGTGTGCGACGGCGTGCGTTGCCGCCGACAAGCTTGGTCGCCAGTGGGTGGGGATAGACCTTTCGCCGAAGGCGATCGAGCTGGTTAACCAGCGGTTGCAGCAGGCTCCGCCACTGGGTATTGGTCCGCTGTTCCACCACGGCTACGTGACGGCCCGTACCGACATTCCACGCCGGACGGACGTAGACGCTCCCATTCCCTACCGCAAGAACAAGCACGTGCTGTTCGGCCGGCAGGAAGGTATCTGCAACGGCTGCCGGACGGAGTTTCCGTTCCGCATATTTGAGGTTGACCACGTGATACCGCGTTCGAGGGGCGGGACGGACCACCTCGACAACCTCCAGTTGCTGTGTTCGAGTTGCAACCGGATCAAGGGAGACAGGCCGCAGGAGTACCTGCTGGCGCGGTTGGCGGAGTATGTGTGAGTTGGGAGTGGGCAGTTTTTAGTTGTTAGTTTTTAGTGGGGTGGTAGGGGTGTCCGTACGGATGCCCTATGGGGCATGGCGCACGGTTCGTGGCGTCGCGCGGGAAGACCCCCATCTCAATCTTCCCCCGCAGACGGGGGAAGAGGTATGAGGGGACGCCCCTGCGGGGGGCGCGCGTGGTGGTTGGCGCGCGTTGTTGGCGGCGTCGCGCGTTGTGGCGGGCGACGTTGCCCCGCCCCGTTCCCCGCCAGGCGCCCACAAGGGATCGCCCCTACGGAGGGCGGCCACAAGGGATCGCCCCTACGGAGGGCGGCCACAAGGGATCGCCCCTACGGAGGGCGGCCACAAGGGATCGCCCCTACGGAGGGCGGCCACAAGGGATCGCCCCTACGGAAGGGGGCCACAAGGGATCGCCCCTGCGGGGGGCGGCCACAAGGGATCGCCCCTACGGAGGGCGGCCACAAGGGATCGCCCCTACGGAGGGCGGCCAGAAGGGATCGCCCCTACGGGGGGCGTCCACAAGGGATCGCCCCTACGGGGAAGGCGGCCACAAGGGATCGCCCCTACGGATGGGGGCCACCAGGGATCGCCCCTACGGGGGGCGTCCACAAGGGATCGCCCCTACGGGGAAGGCGGCCACAAGGGATCGCCCCTACGGAGGGCGGCCAGAAGGGATCGCCCCTACGGGGGGCGTCCACAAGGGATCGCCCCTACGGGGAAGGCGGCCACAAGGGATCGCCCTTACGGAGGGCGGCCACAAGGGATCGCCCCTACGGGGAAGGCGGCCAGAAGGGATCGCCCCTACGGGGAAGGCGGCCAGAAGGGATCGCCCCTACGGGGGGCGTCCACAAGGGATCGCCCCTACGGGGAAGGCGGCCACAAGGGAACGCCCCTACGGAGGGCGGCCACAAGGGATCGCCCCTACGGGGAAGGCGGCCAGAAGGGATCGCCCTTACGGAGGGCGGCCACAAGGGATCGCCCCTACGGGGAAGGCGGCCACAAGGGATCGCCCTTACGGAGGGCGGCCACAAGGGATCGCCCCTACGGTTCATGGGACAAAAGACGCCCTTACGGAGGGCGGCCACAAGGGATCGCCCCTACGGAGGGCGGCCACAAGGGATCGCCCCTACGGGGAAGGCGGCCACAAGGGATCGCCCTTACGGAGGGCGGCCACAAGGGATCGCCCCTACGGGGAAGGCGGCCACGAGGGATCGCCCCTACGGAAGGGGGCGGGCCGCTATGCGGCGTAGTGTTCTTCTGCGTTGTCTTGGGGGTTGTAGCTTAGGGCTTGGCTGGCGTGGGAGGTGTCCCAGAAGCGCCATGTGTTGCCGGAGATGCCGTAGAAGATGTCGAACTTGAGGCTGGGGCTGGTGAGGCATAGGCGCACCAGCTGGGCCAGGTCCCTGTGGCTGCACCAAGTGGCGCGCATCCTGATGTTCGCAGTGGGGTCGTTCTCTTCGGTGAAGGAGCCGATCCTGAGACAGGCCACCTCGAGGCCGAATCGTTCGGAGTAGGAGCGGCCCATCGCCTCTCCGAACGCCTTGCTGGCCCCGTAGTCGCTGTCGGGCCGGATTGGCACTAGGTGGTCGACGCGGTGGAAGGTGTCGGGGTCGAGACCGGAGTAGTCGCCGGCCCTGATGCGCACGTAGGGTTCGTCGTCCTCGAACAGGCCGACGGCGTGGTTGGAGCTGGCGAAGACGACGCGCCGGACTCCTTCCAGCCTGCACGCCTCGTAGACGTTGCGGGTGAGGGTGATGTTGTTTCTCAGCACGAGGGGCCACGGGGTTTCGACGGCGGGATTGCCTGCGAGATGCACCACGGCGTCTTTGCCCGCAAGCGCGGGGCGGAGGTCTTCGACCTCATGCGCGTCTGAGATAGTCGCGGGAAGCTCGGAGCCTTTCCTCGGCGGCGTCCTGTCGAGTCCGCTCAGCTCGAATTCATTGCCTAGCAGGTTCACGAGTTTTGAGCCGATGTTGCCGCTTGAGCCGGTTATCAGTACTTTCATGTTTGTCCTGCCCCTCCAATTAGGCAGCCGGTCGTGCTGCGCGCTGGCATTTAATCGTTCTTGGGTAGGTGAATCTCGAGTCCGGCGGGGACGGAGTTTGCCTTCCGGCCCGCCAGCAGGTCTGCCAGTACGTTCAAGACGCCGTCGAGGTCGCGCTTTACGTGGGACTCTCCGGCGCGCACCACCTTCCAGCCGTCGCGGACGAGGGCGGCGTTGTTGATCTTGTCCCTCTCCACGTTGCGGGCGATCTTTTGCTGCCAGTAGGGCTTCATCTCGGCTAGACGTTCTGGGCTGAGTTTCTTGCCGTGCCAGAACTCGCCGTCTACGAATACGGCCAGCTTCTGGCTGCGGAACACGACGTCGGGCTTGCCCGCGAGGTCGGCGCAGTGGAGTCTGTAGCGCATTCCTGCAGCCCATAGGGCGCGCCTGAGCGTCATTTCGGGCTTGGTGTTGCGTCCCTTGACCTTCCGCATTGTCGCGGAACGCTCTGCGACGGTGAGATGGTCGCGCCGGCTTGTGTGGCTGACGCCGGGGCCGGCAAGGTAAGGCGCCGGCGTCTCAAGTGTTCCGGATTTCGGTCCAGTCATCTTTGTAACCGATGGCGCTCAGCGCGTTGGCCGTGCGGATTATCTCCAACGCACCCGTTATCGCCGCTTCTATCATGGGGACGGGTATGGCGTTGCCGGCCTGCTTGCGGGTTTGCGAGTAGTTGCAGACGATTTTGAACTCGTCGGGGAAGCCCTGCAGGCGGAGCATTTCCCGTGGGGTTAGGCGGCGCTCGCCGTCGACTAGCAGGTAGTTGTATGAGGCGCCTGCCCTTAGCGCGCAGGCCCAGGGGTGGCTCGATATGTTTCCCGCCTTGTTTTCGTGCCAGAGGGCGGGCGTGATGTCGGAGCGGTGGGCGGCGCGGCGCTTGCGCCTGATGTGTTCCGATGCGTAGTGCCTAGCATCCGGTTGGGTCTCTAGGATCTCGGACAGAGGCCGCATCGTGACCGGCTCGCCCGGCCAGGGGAACCGCTCAAAGCTGTCTAGGGTGGCGACGATTATGGTGCGCTCTCTTTTCTGGGGAAGTCCGAAGTCGAGCGCGTTCAGGACGCGGTAGTCGGCGTAGTAGCCGAGTCCGGTTAGGTCGTCCATGATCTGCTTGATCACCGCGCCTCGATCAACGGTAGTGAGCTGCTTGACGTTCTCCAGGACGATTGCGCGTGGGCGCTTTCCCTCGATGATGCGGACTATTTCGAACCAGAGCGTGCCGCGTGGATCTGCGAAGGCGCGCCTGCTGCCGATAATCGAGAAGGGCTGGCAGGGAAATCCGGCGAAGAGGAAATCGTGGTCTGGGATATCGTCCACACTGATCCCGGTGATGTCTCCGGCGGGATCCATGCCGAAATTCGCGCTGTAGGCCTTGCGCGCGGCCTCGTCGACGTCGCAGGCGAATACAGGCCGCATACCCAGGTTGGTTCCGGCGACGTGGAACCCGCCGATTCCGCAGAAGAGGTCGGCGAAGGTGAACGGCCCTGTGGATGGAGGAGGCGCAGTGACCTGGCGGTATTCGGCGTCGAACAGCGTCGGGCCGGTGACTTGACGCGCCCGGCCGTTGCGCAGGTCTGGGCTCTTCGTCAACACCATCTGGGCACTTTGCCGGCCACTTCACTTCATGGGTAAGTGCGGAACTTCGTCTAGGTAAGCCGCTGGCGCAGTTTATAGGTTTCCCTATGGAAGCGCCGATTCTCTGGCGGAATTACAGGATGGGGGCGAGTGCGCCGGGGTTGACTTGCTCCACGGCCTGTCTGAGGGCTGCGGTGCGCTCGGCCCCGCCTGCGTCTGCGGGCGCGATGATGCGGCGGCAGGCCCTGGTGTATGAGCCGATGACCTGTAGTTCCGTCCGGCCTGCGGGCCAGGCGTAGCGGTCTCCGGTTGCGGTGCGAAGGACGGTATCGGCGAAAGTTCGGTCGACCGGCACGGCGTAGTTGAAGCGCTGTGAGCGGTCTGTGCCTGCGAAGACCCAGAAGCCGTCCCAGTTTCGTCGGTCGTTCATGGCCCTGCGAACGTGTGCGTTGGCGGCGAACCTGGCCAGTGCGTCGTCGTCCGGTGGTCGGTATGCCGATCGCAGGATGTTCTCGATCTCCAGGAAGCCGATGAGGTAGAAGCCGTATTGGCCGGAGAAGTTGCCGCCGTTCCAGTTGGCCAGCCGGGCCAAGAAGAAGATGAGGTCGCCGGGCTGCATCGCCTTCAGGGCTGCGGCCCTGGGTGCGCGGTCGCAGTTGTCGCCGTAGGTGTTGGTGACGAACTCCGGGTCGAAGTGGGTAGCGTCGTCGAGCGCTCGCTCAGGCAGCCACTGGGCCAGTGATCTCGACGGGTCGTAGTGGCTTTTTAGGTCGCGGTATCGGACCGAGTTGGGGCCGGGCTCCAGCGGCTGCTCCGGGATGGTGATGAACTCGAACCGTCCATCGTCGAACAGCGGGCTGATGAAGCGGTGCGATGAGTTCGCGCCGACGTTGGCGAGATATATTGACGGCCGACTCATGGGGCCGTATCGCGGGCTGACGCGGCCTGTACGTTCAAGAACCGGCGCGGGCGGCGAGAACGGCTAGGTGTGGGAGTCAACGAGGTCTCTGAACGCCGGGATGACCTGCGCTGCGACTCGCTGAGACTCTTCGACGTGGGGATACCCGGAGAGTATGAATTCGTCGATGCCTAGGCGCCAATAGTTGACCAGTTCCTCTGCGGCCTGCTGTGGCGTTCCGACGATGGCGGTGCCGCAGTTGACGCGCACGGTCGAAATGCCGTTCCACAGGCGCTCGCCGACGCGGTGTTCCTCGTAGCGTCGGGCCTGTATGGCTGCGCCGGCCATTGCCGTGCCGCGCACCTGCGCCTGACGCTGTTGCCGGACGGTGTTCTCGGCCTTGGAGAGAAGTTCACCGGCGGCGTCCCACGCTTCCTGCTCGGTATCCCGCACGATGAGGTGGGTTCTCAGTCCGAAAGCGGCGCTGCGGCCGTAGTTGTCGAACGACGATCGGGCGCGTTCCATGAGGGCGGCCGTTGCGTCCAGGGGCTGGATCCACATGAGCAGCACGTCGCCGAGCCTTCCCGCGAGGTCTAGCGCCGCGGGGGACGCTCCGCCGAGGTACCAGCGCGGCCCGTCGCCTACGGGCCCGGGCGATACGCGCGCGCCGTTGAGTCTGACGACCTCGCCGTTGTAGCTGACGGGGTCGTTGGAGGACCACATGCGGGTGCAGGCCTCTATGAACTCCGCCGCCAGTGCGTAGCGTTGGTCGTGGCTGGTCTCGACGCCGAATCGCTCGAAGTCGCCCTGTATTCCGCCGGGGACAACGTTTACGTCTATGCGGCCTCCGGCGATGTTGTCGAGGGTGGAGGCCATCTGGGCAAATAGGCCGGGTGCGATGAAGCCGGGCCTGATGGCGATGAGGAATCGTATGCGGGACGTGACGGCGGCCAGTGCGGTGGCGGTGGTCCAGGTCTCGGCCAGCGGGGCGGCCTCGTCGAACAGGCCGTTGGCGAAGCGGGTTGGTATGAGCTGGGAGTAGTAGCCCTCGTCCTCGGAGGTCTGCACGACCTGGCGCAGGTACTCGAACGTAGGCGGCCGTTCGGCGGCCAGCGTACCGATGTGTTCGCCGTCGCCGTCGATCGGTATGAACCAGCTGAATTTGGCTTCGGGTCTGACCTGCCGGCCGCTCATCGTCGATGCTCCTTTGAAATCAGCGTTGGTAAGAGATTACGCGATTTGGGGGTGTGGGGGTTGCTGGTGCGCGTTGTGG
Source organism: Dehalococcoidia bacterium (assembly GCA_963663555.2). Taxonomy (GTDB): domain Bacteria; phylum Chloroflexota; class Dehalococcoidia; order Lucifugimonadales; family Lucifugimonadaceae. The sequence goes on along the minus strand of CAXXNJ010000006.1, from coordinate 104,231 downwards.
TGGGCGGCGATTCCCCCCGCCGTTCCCCGCCCCAGGCGGCCACAAGGGATCGCCCCTACGGGGCAGGCGGCCACAAGGGATCGCCGCTACGGGGCAGGCGGCCACAAGGGATCGCCGCTACGGGGCAGGCGGCCACAAGGGATCGCCCCTACGGGTTGCGGCCACAAGGGATCGCCCCTACGGGGCAGGCGGCCACAAGGGACGCCCCTACGGGGCAGGCGGCCACAAGGGATCGCCCCTACGGGGGAGGCGGCCACAAGGGATCGCCCCTACGGGGGAGGCGGCCACAAGGGATCGCCCCTACGGGGGAGGCGGCCACAAGGGATCGCCCCTACGGGGGAGGCGGCCACAAGGGATCGCCCCTACGGAGGGCGGCCACAAGGGATCGCCCCTACGGGGCAGGCGGCCACAAGGGATCGCCCCTACGGGGAGGGCGGCCACAATGGATCGCCCCTACGGGGGAGGCGGCCACAAGGGACGCCCCTGCGGGGAAGGCGGCCACAAGGGATCGCCCCTGCGGGGCGGGCGGCCACAAGGGATCGCCTCTACGGGGAGGGCGGCCACAAGGGATCGCCCCTACGGGGAGGGCGGCCACAAGGGATCGCCGCTACGGGGCAGGCGGCCATAAGGGATCGCCCCTACGGGTTTCCGTTTTCACGGGAAAGACGGCGAAGGGAGACGGGAAAGACGGTCAAGGGGAGGGTGGGAATGATGGTTATGGGGGAATTATGGGTAGTAGGGCGTGGGAGGGTCTGGCACGGTTGTGGTGGATGGTGTTGTCGGCGGGGGACTGGATGCGGTTGAGGCCGGGGGGTTCTCCGGTGTTGGGGTTTACGTCGAAGCGGGGGAAGTTGGAGCTGGAGAGGTCTATGCGGATGCGGTGGCCGGGCGCGAAGAGGTTGCTTGTGGGGGGCAGTTCGATTGTGATTTTTGCGACTTCGTCCGGCGGCAGCGGATCGGCCTTGCCGTCTCCGTGGCGGTAGCGCAGCCTGATGATGCTGTCGGACAGCAGGAATGCGTAGCCGTATGGGTAGCTCTTGCTGGGCGGGTAGAGGTCGATCAGCTTGGCGGTGAAGTCGGTGTCTGGTGCGGTTGTGGATACCCATAGCGCGACCTTGACGTGGCCGGTCACCTCGACGGCCTTCTCTAACGGCTCGGTCTGGAAGACGAGGACGTCTCTCCTGGATCCCAGCGGCAGGTAGGGGGGACTGCAACCGAAGATGGCCGGGCCTTCCACCTGGTCGAAGGCGCCGGCGGGGACGAGTTCCTTGACGCGGGACTGCCTGGGTACGACTTCGGGGTCGTCAATGCCCGTCGGCAGGCTTCCTGCGTCGTAGAAGGCCGACAGCTGGCCCCCGATGGTGGGTACGGGATTGCCGGGATCGAAGGTGTACGTGGTACTACAGTCATCTTGATCGGGCGGCTGCTGGCTCAATGAGCCGTCATGGTGCATGTAGTAGGGGGTGAAGCGCGTGCGTGCCGGCGGCCACTCGTTTTCGTTGCGCCAGCGGCCGCCGTGGGCGATGCGCCCGTTTACCGCTCTCTTGCCGTCTCCGCCGCCCATGACGAAGAGGCGCAACGCGGGCTCGTCGTCGAGGCCGTTGTCGATTCCCTTTAGCCAGCGGTCGAACCACCTGAGGTGGATGTTTCGCCACTCTACGGCCGCTTCTTCTCCGAAGTCGGCGTCGCCGGCCCAGTTGCGCTCCGGCGAGTCATTGGCGTGCGTCCACGGGCCTATTAGGACGCGTATTGGGCCGCGTTTCAGCTCACTGAGGGCGAGGTAGTTTTCGAAGGTTGCCCTGGAATATGGGTCGTACCATCCGCCTACCAGAAGTACGGGGCAGTCGGTAAAGGCGTCAACGTGTTCCAGCGGGGCGAGTCCGGGGTCTCGCCACACGTCGTCGTAGTCGGCTCTGGTCATCAGTTCGAACAGCCAGTTCTCGTACTCCGGGGTGAGCGCCAGTTGAGTTTGGCCGCGCTTTATGGGCATCCGTTGCAGCCAGTCGGAGACTGCGGGCGCGCCGAGGTTTAGGGCGGGTGCGACGCGCTTGCCGAGTCGTTGCAGGTATGGCTTGTTTATGGCGGATACCCATAATGCGGCGGCCATCATTCTCAGTTCGAATGCGCCGCCGTGACGCAGTGAGCTGGTGTAGCCGTTGGAGCCGCTGAATGTTGGCACGAGTGCGGCGATGCGGTCCGATCCGAGTGCGGCCATTGCGGTCTGTGTCCATGCGGCCCACGATATGCCCCAGTTTCCGACCTTGCCGTTGCACCAGGGCTGATCGGCCATCCACTCTACTGTGTCGTGCCCGTCTTGGGCTTCGGGGAAGAGGAAGTTCGTGACGCCCTGGGACTCAAACGATCCCCGGCTGTCCTGTATTGCGGCGGCGTACCCTCGTTGGGCGAACCAGCGGCACCATCCTAGGCCGCGCTCGACGGCGCGACGGTCGTACTGGGTCCTGTGCAGCAGGGCGGGAAACGGGCCCGGCATCGGCTCGCCGTCCTGCGCCGGCAGGTAGACGTCGGTGGCGAGCCGAACGCCGTCGCGCATAGGCGCCATGTGTTTGGCGACGACAACGCCGTGCTTGGCGCCGGATTGTTGGGTGGGGGTCACTTGGAAATTGTTGGTTGGGAGGATGGCCTAGGCGGAGAGTTTACGTTAATGGCGCGTGTGCGGGTTCCAGGTGGAGGGAGGTGGAAAGACGGTCGGCGTGTGTAGGTTCCAGTTTGGGGGCTGGTGAGGATGGTATGTGAATTTTGTTCTGTGGCTTCCAAGGTTTTGGCGCGTTAGCGTTCCTGCGGTAGACTTTGCACGGGCAGGGATTCACCTGCCTGCGCACAATGCACAAAGGGGCATCCGGCCGGAGACCATGAGGGGAATAAGAGGAGCCACCACCGCCAGCGACTGTACGAGCGAGGCGGTTCTTTCGGCCACGGAGGAGCTGCTGCGTGCGATGGTCGATGCGAACTCGCTTGATCCGTCGGACGTCGTGGCTGCGTTTTTTACGGCCAGCCCGGATCTTGTCGCCGACTATCCGGCCGCTGCGGCCCGCGAGCGGCTGGGCTGGTACCAGGTGCCTCTGCACTCAAGTCAGGAGATAGACGTGCCTGACGGGCAGGTACGTTGCATAAGAATTCTGATACTCTGGAATACGGGAAAGTCCCAGCGGGAGATCAGGCACGTCTATTTGAGAGAAGCCGTCGGCCTGCGTTCCCGCAAGGGTAGAGCCGCGAAATGAACGCCTCACGTAAGTACATGAACCTACCAGCAGTCGCCGCGCGCGCCGCCGTTTCCGCCAGCCGGAGCACGGCGTTCTTGTTTATCGACGGGCGTTCCTATAGCAGCTGAGGCTGCCCGGAGCGTCCGCAACCCGTACAGCCTCATTCAATTTCCGGTTATCTACGCGCGATCTCCGGTTAACCGGAACCTCAATGAAGACCGCGCCGGAAATCCCCAAGCGACGACACAGGATAGGAACCGCCCGATGACATTGCGCCGGACCTCAAATCTGAACATCGACAACATCATTCCATTCGAACCGCCGGACGGCTTCGTCCAGCGGTTTCCCATCACTCCGGAAATTTCCGAGACGGTGTACCGCTCGCGCGAGGAGATCAAGCGGATCATCTCAGGAGAAGACGACCGCATGTTGCTTCTCGTTGGGCCGTGCTCGATCCACGACGAGACGGCGGGGCTGGAGTACGCGCAGCGGCTGGCGAACCTAGCCGGCCGGTTGAGCGATAGCATCCTGGTAGTGATGCGGGTCTACTTTGAGAAGCCCCGCACTACGATCGGCTGGAAGGGTCTGATCAACGACCCTCACCTGAACGGCACGTTCGACGTCGTCACCGGCCTTACGCGTGCGCGCAAGTTCATCCTCCAAGTTTCGGAGTTGGGGCTTCCGGCAGCCACGGAGTGGCTCGACCCGATAACGCCCCAGTACCTTGCGGACATCGTGTCCTGGGGCGCCATAGGGGCCCGGACGGTGGAGAGCCAGACGCACCGGCAGTTGGCTAGCGGTCTGAGTATGCCGATAGGCTTCAAGAACGGCACGGGCGGATCGATCCAGATCGCCGTGGATGCGTTGCTGGCGGCGCGTACGCCGCATGCGTTCATTTCGGTGGACGACTACGGACGAGCGAGCATGGTGAAGACCACTGGGAATCCTGCCGGCCACATTGTGCTGCGGGGCGGAACGACGGGGCCGAACTATGACGCCGAATCGGTCGGGAAGGCCATCGGTCTGCTGGAGGGGGCGGGCGAGAACCCGCACCTGGTCATAGACTGCACTCACGCAAATAGCGGCAAGGACCACAGGATGCAGCCCGTGGTGTTCCGGGACGTCATGCGGCAGCGTGCCGCGGGCAATCGGCGCATCGTGGGGATGATGATGGAGAGCCACCTATTCGAGGGCAACCAGACTCTAGGCGACGATCCCTCACTTCTGCGGTATGGGGTCTCCATAACTGATGAGTGCGTTGGCTGGGCAACCACTGAAGAGCTGCTGTTGGAGGCGCACGAGGAGCTCAGCCGGAAGGCCGCCGTGTTGGCGACTTAGGCCGATGGATACTTTCGGGCCGCGCCGCCTGCGGGGTTGACTCAAATGGAGCTGAGCGCCGAACTGTCCGCCCGCGCGCCTTTGGGGCGCAGGTCGGCGGTGTGTGTTGGCACGTTCGACGGGGTGCACCTGGGGCATCGCGCCCTGCTCGACGAGGTGATGAGGATAGCGGCCGACCGCTCGCTTGCGTCGGTCGCCATAACCTTCCGTCAGCAGCCCAGGAGCGTGATCCAGCCTGGCCATGCAGCTCGTTACCTGTGCCCGCTGGAGCAGAGATTGCAGCTGCTCGAAGAGACAGGCTTGGACTACGTCACACCGGTTGACTTCGACCACAGCGTGCGGAATCTCACGGCTTCCGAGTTCCTGCGCCTTGTGATGGACACGGTTGGAATGGCGGTTTTGGTCATAGGGCCAGGCGCGAGGCAGGGCCGCGACCGTCTCGGCAGCGAGGAGTTGATCGCGCTGGGTTCTGAGATGGGTTTCGTCGTGGCGCAGGCCCGGCCGGCGGAGCTGAATGACGCGTCGGTCTCGTCGTCGCTGATAAGGGAGTCGTTGGAGAGCGGGATGATGGAGCGGGCGTCGGAGATGCTTGGCCGCGAGTTCAGCCTGTACGGAACGGTCGTCCAAGGTGAGCGCCGCGGGCGCGACCTGGGCTACCCGACTGCCAACCTTGCGGTACCGCAGGACTGCGCGCTTCCGGCGGATGGGATATACGCCACGCGCGCCGTCCTGGACGATGGCAGGCATTTTCCGGCAGCCACGAGCATTGGATTTCGTCCAACGTTCGGCGGCTGCGAGAGGACGATCGAGGCATTTTTGCTGGACTTCGGAGAGAGCATCTACGGCCGCGGTCTTACGCTGCGTTTTGTCCGGCGCCTGCGGGACGAAATAGCCTTTGCGGAGTTATCTGAATTGACCAAGCAGATCGAGCGGGACGTGGCGGACACCCGCGCCCTGCTGGGGGCAGCTTTATGAGCAGTCCATTCGCCAACGCATTCAGCGAGCTTGAGTGGCGTGGCTCGGTGTATGACACGACCAGCGGGGCTATGGACGCGCTCAGCCGGGAGAAGGTTGCGTGCTACGTCGGCTTCGACCCCTCGGCGCCCAGCCTGCACGTCGGCAGCCTAGTGCCCATACTCGGCCTGGTACGGATGCAACGCCACGGCCACACGCCGATAGTCGTCGTGGGCGGCGGCACGGGCATGATCGGCGACCCCGGGGGCCGCGAGAGCGAAAGGGCGCTGCTGGACAAGGCGCAGGTGGAGCGAAACACGGAGAGCATCCGCGCTCAGCTGGAGCAGTTCCTCGACTTCAATGCCAAGACGAACCCCGCAAAGCTGGTGGACAACGCCAGCTGGCTGATGGACCTGCAACTCATAGATTTTCTCAGGGAGATAGGCAAGCGATTCACAGTCAACTACATGCTTGCCAAGGAGTCGGTCCGTTCGAGGCTATCGAGGGACAGCGGCATCTCCTACACGGAGTTCAGCTACATGCTGCTGCAGGCGTACGACTTCCTGCGCTTGTACCGATACCACGGTTGCACGTTCCAGATGGGGGGCAGCGACCAGTGGGGAAACATATTGGCCGGGGTGGACCTGATTCGCAGGGTGAACGCAGATTCCCCAGGAAGCCACCGCGCCGTCCACGCCATGGTCTACCCGCTCATCACCACGTCGTCGGGAGAGAAGTTCGGCAAGAGCATCGGCGGCGCGCCCACGCTCGACCCGGCGGTCACCTCGCCCTACCGCTTCTACCAGTTCTTCCTGAATACCGCCGACTCGGACGCTATCGGCTACCTTAAGCTCTTTACGGACGTTGGCCCGGATGAACTGCCCGAATTCGAGCAGGCCGTCTTGGTGGAACCGCACAAGCGGGCGGTGCAGAGAAGACTGGCCCGCGACATTACCCTGCTAGTGCACGGCCGGAGCGGGCTGGAACAGGCGGAGCGTGTGACGCGCGCCCTGTTCGGCGGGGAGTTGACGACTCTGACGGCTGACGAGGTGGAAGAGGTATTCGAAGGCGCGCCCGGCGGGGACATCTTGAAGCATGAAATCGACAATGCCGCGGTCACGCTTCAGAGCATGGCAATCGGCCAGGGACTGTGCTCTTCGGCGGGAGACGCCAGGCGCCTCGTGCAGCAGGGCGGGTTGTACCTTAACGGCGTGCGGATCGATGATTCGCGGCGTGCGGTTAGCGTGGACGACCTGATCGACGGCCGGGTGCTCGTGTTGCGGCGGGGTTCGAAGGACCACCGGCTGGTTAGAGTGAAGTGACGGCTTCGTGCGGCGCGCTGGAGCGGATGCGGCCCAATGCTGCGCCGGCCGCCCAAAATCCGGCGCAACTCAATCAAGGAGACGAACGTGAACGGCGATAGCGGTGTGAACCTACGAATACCGGGGCCGGTGCCCCTGCCGGATGACGTGTTGGAGTTGGCGGGTTCGCAGATGATCAACCACCGCGGGCCTGAGTACGCCGAGATGCTCGACAGGATGACTGCCAATCTCAAGACGGTGTTCGGGGCCGCGGGAGACGTCTACTTCATCACCTCCTCCGGTACGGGGGCTATGGAAACGGCCGTCGTCAACACGCTGTCGCCGGGGGACGAAGTTCTTTCGCTCGTGATAGGGGTGTTCGGGAAGCGGTTCGCGGAGATCGCCGAGGCTTACGGCGCGAACGTTACCAGGCTGGAATTTCCGCTGGGGCAGCCGGCCGATCCGGACGAAGTGGCCAAGGCGCTGGCGGGCATGACGGGCTGCAAGGCCGTGCTGTTCACGCACAATGAGAGCTCCACGGGCACGACGAATCCGCTGGAGGAGATCGCCGCCACGGTACACGGCAATTCCGACGCGCTCGTGCTGGTCGACGCGGTGAGCAGCGCGGGAGGAGTCCAGATCTCGGTGGACGCATGGGGCATAGACGTGGTGGCGACCGCGTCCCAGAAGTCCTGGGTCTCGCCGCCGGGCATCGCCATGGTGTCGTTCAGCGACAAGGCGTGGAAGGCGTATGAAACTTCCGGTATGCCGAAGTACTACCTCGACGTGGCGCAGTACCGCGACTATCTCGAAATCGGCCAGCCGCCCTTCACTCCCTGCCTGCCTGCCATGTACACGCTCGACCGCACGCTGGAGAGGATGATCGGCGAGGGGGTGGAGGAGGTGTTTGCACGGCACCAGATGGTGGCGGAGAAGACGCGTCGGGGCGCGCAGGCTCTCGGACTTGAGATACTGCCGGAGGAGCGATTTTCTTCGGCCACGGTGACGGCGGTGAAGGTGCCGGACGACGTAGACGGCAAGGAGTTGGTGGCCCGCGTGAGGCGGGACCATGGCATTGTTCTCGGCGGCGGGCAGCAGGAGTTGACCGGCAAGATCTTCCGCATCGGCCACATGGGCTGGGTAGACTGGGCCGACATCGACGACGCTCTGGATGCCGTTGGTAAAACCATCGGGGCTATGAGAACGTAGAATAGGCAGCCGGCAAAGCGCAGACCGGGAAGGTCTTCCATGAATTCCGCAGTGTTCGCGAAAATACCTTTTGGCCGCGCCTTTGCGTTGGCCGGACTTCTTGCCGCGACGTTGGCGGTCCTCGCCTGCGCCTCGGACGAACCGGCGGCCACAATCGCCCCGGCCGCTTCGGATGCGACCGCTACGTCGCCGGTTCCCCGGTCGACGCCCACGGCACAGCCCCCGAAGACGCTGAGACTGGTACGGGGCTACAACCCGGAATCGTTCCCGCCATTCACGCTGCCCAGGGCGGACGGCGGCGAGCTGAACAGCCAGGACTACATCGGAAAGCAGCCGGTGGTCGTCGTCTTCTACCGGGGCAATTTCTGAGGGATTTGCCACGCGCAGCTCGTCGAGCTGCAAGACAGGTACAGGGAACTACAGGCTCTCGACGTGGAGCTGCTGGCCATCAGCGTCGACAACCGTCTGGACGCGGCGTCGATAGTCGATAGGAACAAGCTGAATTTTCCGGTGTTGTACGACACCACAACAGTGGTGACGCGTTCTTGGGGCGTGTTCGATCTCCTGAGAGACAACGTAGCCGCGCCGGCGACCTTCGTATTTGCGCCGGAAGGTCATCTCGTGGCGGCCCACATCGGACAGCACGCCGGAGACCGGCCGGACGCCAACGACATTTTGCTCGTTGTACGTGAGCACATGTCCGGCCCTCCGCCCGCTCTCACGCAGGCCGCGCCCACGCCGGTCATTCCGCCCACTGCGACAAGCGCGCCCGACCCCACGGCCACGACGGCAACCGGGCCAACCGAGACGCCGGCTTCGGGGGAGGATGAGACGCCAGCGGCCGGTTCGGACATCGAGTTCGACTCGTCCGGAGACCTCGCCCCGGACTTCACGCTGCCCAACGCGCAGGGTGGCGAGGTGACGCTGAGCGGCTACCGCGGCGACAAGAACGTGGTGCTGGTTTTCTACCGGGCGTTCTGGTGAGGTTTCTGTCGTCAGCAGCTCGTCGAGCTGAACAACAACTACGACGCTCTGACGTCGCAGGACGCCGTGGTGCTTGGGATCAGCACGGACAACCTCGAAGGCACGGAGCAGATCATTTCGTCGGCCGGCCTCCGTATGCCGCTCCTCTACTCGAGCGAAGATCCCTCGGTGCCGCAACAGTACGAGGTGTTCGACCTGCACGGCGACGGTCTGGCCTCGGCTTCCGTGTTCATAATCGACAAGAGCGGCGCGGTGGCCTGGCAGGACATTGGGAAGAGCATCTCGCACTTCGTTACGGCTTCCCAGATCGTGGAGCAACTGGAGAAGCTGTCGTCCGCCGCCGCCACTCCGACTCCCGCCCCTATGCCGACGGCAACGCCCTCTCCGCCTCCCACGGCTACGCCGACGGCGACGCCAACGCCCCAGCCGACGGCCGCGCCGGCGCCCGAACCGACGGCCACGCCCTTTCCTGAGCCGACGGCCGCGCCGGCGCCCGAACCGACGGCCACGCCCTTTCCTGAGCCGACGGCCACGCCGACGCCTGAACCGACGGCCACACCCGTTCCTGAGCCGACGGCCACGCCTGAGCCCGAGCCGACGTGCGCGCCCGATTCTCAAGACACGCCGACCTGAAGCCTCTTCGACGACGACGCGTCGGTTTCGACAGCGCCCACCCCCGAATCGACGATTGCGCCAGTCGATACGCCGGTTCCCGCCCAGGATGACAGTCCCGGCGATTCAGCAAGCCTGGCGCCCGGCTTCTCCCTGCCGGATGCACACGGCGGGCAGGTGAGCCTGAGCGACTACCTCGGCGAGAAGAACGTGGTGCTGGTCTTTTACCGCGCCTTCTGGTGAGGGTATTGCAGGGAGCAGCTCGTCGAGTTGCGTGACAACTACGAATCGATAGCCGGGCAAGACGCGGTTGCCATTGGCATAAGCACCGACAACCTGGAGGGTTCAGAGACCCTGATTTTGTCGTTTGGCCTGCAGTTTCCCTTGCTCTACACCAGCACGGACCCGTCGGTGCCGCAGGAGTACGGGGTATTCAATCTGCACGGCGACGGGCTGGCTTCGGCGTCGGTCTTCCTGATCGACAAGACCGGAGCGCTGCGCTGGCAGGATATCGGCAGCAACTATCGTCACCAGGTATCGGCAAATACGATTGTGGAGCGGCTCAGGGAACTGTAGGCCGTCCGTCCGGTTTTCTAGAGGGGCCCTTCCAGGGCCTGCATGACGGATCCCGCCGCGGGCTTGGGGTAGAAGTTGGTGGCCTTTGGCGGCAGCCGCCAGCCGCGCGTCACTATCGCCATGAACTCCTCCATGGGCATCGGACGCATTATGAAAACCATCTGGGACTGGCCGGAGTCCACCACCGACACGGCGCGTTGCGGGTCGTAGAAGAACCTGAGGATTTCCTCCTCCCGCTTCGGTGTGCAGTTGGGGCTTATCACCACGTCGTGCAGCCGATAGTACTCCGATCTCTCCAGGTCGTTTGCTTCCTGCGGAGCGGCGGGCAGGCGTGCGACGTGAAATTTTTGCGGCTCCAAGCCGTAGACGCCGAACGCAACCTCGTCGCGGGGAGCTCGTGCCAGTTCCTGCAAAAGACCGGGTACGGCGTCGATTGTGGAGCCGTTGTACTCCCAGCGTGTCAACTTGGCGGCCTTTCGCAGGGAAGAGACCAATGCCGCGCGCTCCTCACCTGTCGCGCCCTCCAGGATTCTGTGATAGCCGCGGGTTACGAGGCCGGGCTCGAAAATGGACACCAGCATCATCATGCGGTAGTTGAGGGACTCGCTTGGATCGATTTCCCGCTCGCTGCGCACCCTGCTGCGGAATCGGAGCGCTGCTTCGTAGCGGTGGTGCCCGTCTGCGATGTAGAGCTGGTGGTCCGAGAACGTGTCGGTTAGCGTGGCCAGAGTTCCGGGGTCTGTCACCTGCCACATGCGGAGTTCGGGCATGTCGGGCGGCGTGGCTACGGCGTCCGGCTTGCCTCCTGCGACTGCCCTGAGTATGCCTGTGACGGTATTTCTGAGGTCATCCCTGAACAGGGTGAGCAATGGGCTGTAGTTGAAGCGCGCGAGGGTCATGAGGCGCATGCGGTCGGAAACCCACTGTTCCAGCGTGTTTTCGTGGGGAAGCACCACGTGGCGGTCGTACTCCTCCGTGCGCACTGCGGCGATCACGCCCCTTCGCACATAGTCCCTGCCCTGAAAGGAAAAGCTTTCTTCCGTGACATACATGGACGGCTCTTCGTCCCTGACGAGTGCGCCTGAGGACATCCACTCTCGATGCGTTTCGGCGGCGCTGGCGTGGGGGTCCCGGGCGTCGAGGCCCCGTCTCGCCAATTCCAGCCGCACGAGGTTGTATCCGGAGCGGCGGTAGAGTTGCTCCTGGAACGCCATCGTTATCATGTCGAACGGCGGGCAGACGTTCAGGCCCAGGTTGCCTGCCACGGACGTGTTGTATCGAATGCCGCGAAACGGCTTTACTTCAGCCATCTTTCCTCGTTTAACAGCCGGATTCCCGTTTGGTCGAAGCGCCAGTGAGACGAAGGCGCCGGACTCCAGGCCGTAAGATCCGGCCGTGTGAATCCGCGCTCTCTACAGCTTAGCAAATGGTAAGCCGGATACGGCGATATGCGGCGCTTCACGTTGCCGCCGATGCCGCTTGCGGCCTATGAGAATCTGCCGTTGATATACTGATTCCGTCCTTGAGCCTTCCCGGAAATAGCCTCTTCCAATCAAGACGTTCCCACTTCAATGACCGTCGCCGGCGATTCAATTCCATCGAGCGAGACTGCCGCGTCAGGGCGGGCTGCGCAGTTGCGCCGTGTCCTAAATCGCGCCAACCGTCTCTACTACGTCGAGCAGAGTCCGGAGTTGTCCGACGATGAGTACGACGGCCTGCTGCGTGAGCTAGATGCCATCGAGCGGCGGTTTCCCCGGTTGCTCACGGCAGACTCGCCCAGCCGGCGCGTCGGGGCGCCGCCTGCGCCGGAATTCGCCGAGGTGGTACACCCAACGCCGCTGCTCAGTCTTAGCAACTCGGCCGACCGCGAAGAGTTCGAGGCGTGGCACAGGCGTGCAAGGGAATTGCTCGAAATCGACGAGTTTGAAATGGTGTGCGAGCTCAAGATCGACGGACTTGCAATCGCCTGCACCTACGAGAACGGGCTGCTGACCCGCGCCGCCACCCGCGGCGACGGGCTGCGCGGCGAGGACGTGACTGCCAACGTGCGAACCATCCGCACCGTCCCCCTCAGTCTTGCCGGCGATGACGTGCCGGAGATAGTCGAGTTGCGCGGCGAGGTGTTCTTCCCAATTGGGGCGTTCAACAGGTTCAACAGGGAGTTGGAAGAGGCTGGGCAACCCACCTACGTAAATCCCCGCAACACCGCATCCGGCGCACTGCGCCAGCTGGACTCCCGCAAGACTGCCGACAGGCCGCTGGAGGTCTTCTTCTACACAATCGGATACGGGGAAGGCGCGTTGCCCGGCACCCAATGGGATGCGCTGCAGGCGATCAGGCGATGGGGCGGCAAGACCAATGACTGGGCCCGGCGCGTCTCCAGCGTGGATGAAGCGGTCGAGGCGTACGAGGCGGCGGCTGCCGAAAGGCCGGCCCTCGACTACGGCATAGACGGCATGGTGGTGAAGGTGGACAGGCTCGACCTGCAGGAGCGGCTCGGCTCCGTGGGACGGGATCCCAGGTGGGCTACGGCATACAAGTTTCCTGCGGAACGGGTCCGCACGCGCCTGGTGGAGATCGGAATCAACGTCGGGCGCACCGGCTCCCTCAACCCCTACGCCATCCTTGATCCGGTCGTGGTTGGCGGCGTCACGGTGAGCAGGGCTACTCTCCACAACGCCCAGGACATCAACGAAAAGGAGATCAGGGCGGGCATCGACGTGATCGTCCAGCGCGCAGGCGACGTCATCCCGCAGGTCGTTGGGCCGGCAGATCCTCTCACGTGTGAGCAGGCCGCCGAGGTATACCGGCTGCCGGAGCGCTGCCCGGTCTGCTCCGGGCCGACGGTGGAGCCGGAAGACCAGGCCGTGACGCTCTGCGTCAACTCGGCCTGTGCGGCCCAATTTGAGCGGCTGCTCCAGCACTTCGCCTCCCGCGGCGCCATGGACGTGGAGGGTCTGGGAGAGCGGGTAGCCCAGGACCTGGCTCGTCGTGGACTGGCGAAAGACGTGGCAGACCTCTTCTCGCTGAAGGACAAGCGAGACGAGCTGCTGGCAATCGACAAGATGGGTGAAAAGCGCGTCGACAACCTCCTGCAGGCCATAGAGGCGGCGAAGTCGCAGCCGCTGCCGAGACTCCTCTTCGGACTGGGCATAATCGGCGTCGGCTCGGAGGTTGCCGAGTGGCTTTCGCGGCGCTTCCGCTCGCTTTCGGGCTTGCAGGATGCCACCGCGGAGGAGCTCCTGGAGGTTGACGGCATAGGGCCGGTGATTGCGGAGACCGTTTCGGCCTGGATGTCTAGCTCCAACAACCGCGACCTGCTACGTCGCCTCCGCGAGGCCGGCGTAGACCCGGTCGACGACACACCCGCACCGCCGCAAGACCATCCGCTGGCAGGGAAGACCGTTGTAGTGACCGGACGGCTTGAGTCGATGTCGAGAGCGGAGGCGCAGTCCAAGATAAAGGCGCTTGGCGGCAAGGCGACGGGCAGCGTGTCGAAGAAGACCGGCTATCTCGTGGCCGGGGAGGAGGCCGGCTCGAAATACGACAAAGCGGTCCGGCTGGGCGTGCCGGTTCTCGACGAGGCGGCATTCCTGAAGGCCCTGGACGGCGAGGCGCTCGAAGCCGAGACGGCCGGGCAGGGCCTGCTTGACGAAGCGGTCGCTGCAACGGCGCAGGACGGCGGCGGTTGAGTTTCAGGGACTTCCTGGAACGTCTGCTGCCGCGTCGTCAGCCGGAGGAGCAGGTCGAAACGGAGCCGCCATGGTTGGTGGTCGGTCTCGGCAATCCTGGGGACGAGTACGCCGGGACGCGTCACAACGTCGGCCACTGGTGCGTGAGACAGATGGCACGTGCCGCAGCCGCGCCGCTTGAAGGAAGGCGCCTCGTGCGGCTGGCCGAGACACGCTTGGCAGGGCGACGCACCGTGCTGGCCGTCAGCCGCACCTACGTCAACGTGAGCGGCGAGGCGGTCCAGTACCTGCTGGATAGATACCGCTGCGGGCCGGAGAAGCTGATCGTGGTCGTAGACGATATAAATCTGCCGCCGGGCGCCATTCGTATACGCGGACGCGGTGGAGCGGGCGGCCACAACGGACTGAAGTCGATCATCGCCGTCATTGGCTCCTCCGAATTCAAGCGAGTGCGAATCGGCGTCGGCAGGCCCAGTTCACCGGGCAGCCAGGTCGATCACGTTCTTGGCGAGTTCGGCGACGAAGATCGTGAGCTGGTGGACGGCGCCGTGTCGCGGGCTGCCGGTGCGGTCGAAGCGATTGTGGAGCAGGGCATCGACCGGGCGATGAACGTCTTCAACACCTCCCAGCCGGCCGTGTAACGACCGCGGGGGAAGTGACGACAAGGGGACGGGGGAAGTCGGTAGGGGTGGATTCCCGTTTGCACGGGAAAGGCGGCGTGTTGGGTGGCGTCGCGCGTGTTGGTGGCGTTGCGCGGGAAGACCCCCATCTCAATCTTCCCCCGCAGACGGGGGAAGGGGTAGGAGGGGACGCCTCTGCGGAAGGCGCCCACAGGGGATCTCCCCTACAGGGGAGGCGCCCACAAGGGATCGCCCCTACGGGGGAGGCGGCCACAAGGGACGCCCCTACGGGGGAGGCGCCCACAAGGGATGGCCCCTACGGGGGAGGCGCCCACAAGGGATGGCCCTACGGGGGAGGCGCCCACAAGGGATGGCCCTACGGGGGAGGCGCCCACAAGGGACGCCCCTACGGGGGAGGCGGCCACAAGGGATGGCCCCTACGGGGGAGGCGGCCACAAGGGACGCCCCTACGGGGGAGGCGGCCACAAGGGACGCCCCTACGGGGGAGGCGCCCACAAGGGATCGCCCCTACGGGGGAGGCGCCCACAAGGGACGCCCCTACGGGGGAGGCGGCCACAAGGGACGCCCCTACGGGGGAGGCGGCCACAAGGGACGCCCCTACGGGGGAGGCGCCCACAAGGGATCGCCCCTACGGGGGAGGCGCCCACAAGGGACGCCCCTACGGGGGAGGCGCCCACAAGGGACGCCCCTACGGGGGAGGCGCCCACAAGGGATGGCCCCTACGGGGGAGGCGCCCACAAGGGATGGCCCCTACGGGGGAGGCGCCCACAAGGGACGCCCCTACGGGGGAGGCGGCCACAAGGGATCGCCCCTACGGGTTGCGGCTGGTGGATTCCCGTTTTCACGGGGATCTATTTTCATAACAATGACGGAAAGGAGGCGCCGGGAACCGGCTTTGAAGATCAATGGCCCATCGTTTTAGAGACAGCTCCGGCCGTCTATTCCGGCCAGTGCCAGGCGCGGCGTCCATCTTCGCGTTGGCCGTGTTGATGGGCGCCGCAGCTTGCGTATCCTCCACGCCTGAGACCTCTACCCTTGCGACTCCTTCGGATACGCCGCAACCGGCATCCGCCTTGGCGGAAACTCCGGCTGCCGGGCAGACTTCTCCCACAGCCGCGACGGCTGCGACAAGTGGATCGTCAACGTCAACATCCACTCCCCGGCCCGGCGGCCCTGTTCCGCAGCAGATTCCCTACCCGACGAAGACTCCCACTCCAGCGCCGGTTCCAACCGCCGTCACTTCGCCGGATTCACCTAAATCGACGGCTCCAAGAACTGCGTCCCAGGCGACTCCCGGCCCGGTCACTCGCCGCCAGGAGATTCCCAGACCGCCGGCGAGAGACGTTTACGACCTAGCCAGGAGGCTGAAGCATAAGTCGTCTGAGCCGTTGCCCAGGTTTGCGGACCCGCCTCCGCCTCAACTCGAGGTGGGGGACGACACCAGCTTCTGGGTTAGCAGAAACCTCGGCTACGTGCAGGTCGACGGCACGGTGAAGGCGGTCAGCGAGAACGCAGTGTGGATATTCGACAACTCGGCAGAGGTGGACGAGCGCGGTCTGTCGAGAGCCATCGATGCCTTCGAGAACGGCATATGGCCGGAGGTCACCCGCGTCTTTGGAGATATATGGACTCCGGGGGTGGATGGCGATGCGCGCCTGTTCATCTATCACACCGGTCTGTGGCGCGGCGCGGCCGGGTACTTCTCCAGCGTCAACGAACTGCCGGATGAGCTTCACCGCTTCAGCAACGAGCGGGAGTCGATCTACATCTCAGACAACGTGCCGGTTGGAACGAGCTCCTACCTTTCGGTGCTGTCGCACGAGCTACAGCACGCGGTCCACTGGGCCGCCGACCCGGACGAGGAGAGTTGGCTGAACGAGGGACTGGCGGAGCTTGCCAAGTCCGTGGTCGGCTGGGGCAAGCCGCGTGCGGAAGCGTTCTTGCTCAGGCCGGACACGTCTCTAACCCATTGGCCGGCCACGGGCGAAAACACCGGCCCTTCATACGGCGCCGCCGGGCTCTTCCTGGAGTACTTGGCGGAACACTACGGCGGAGAGCGCCTGATCGCCGAACTGGTGAACGATCCGGCGGACGGACTGGAGTCGGTCGACCGCGCACTAGACAGGCTCGGCGCCGGAGTGACTTCGCTCGACGTCTTCAGGGACTGGGTCGCGGCGAACTATCTCGACAGCCCGGCCGGAAGGTACTCGTATGGGGACCGCGACTTGCGCGCCGGCCTGCGGGTAGCCGTCGACTTCGTGCTGGAGCCGCGCAGCGTTGAGGGGTCGGTCGGGCAGTTCGCGGCCAACTACTATCTGGCCAAGATCCCGGCGGAGGAACTCGTCATCTCGTTCCAGGGAGACCCGGCGGCCGAGCTGATCCCCGTGGCGCCGCACAGCGGCAACGCCTGCTGGTGGAGCAACGACGGCGACGGGATAGACGCCACGCTGACGCGGCGTCTCGACCTGTCAGACGTCAGCTCTGCGGAACTGAAGTACAAGGTCTGGCACTCGATAGAGGAGGACTGGGACTATGCCTACGTGGAGGCGTCGGTCGACGGCGGTGAGACCTGGACGGTCCTCGACACGGCGCTGACCACGATGGCGAACCCGAATGGGAACAGCTACGGGCCGGGCATAACCGGCGAGTCGGACGGTTGGGTGGACGACTCGGTGGACTTGACCCCGTACGCCGGGCAGGAGGCGCTGTTGAGGTTCGAGTACGTAACGGATGACGCGGTCCACGGCCGGGGACTTTGCCTGGATGATCTTTCGGTGGCTGCAATCGGCTGGTACGACGACGCGGAGACCGATGGCGGATGGGCTGCCGACGGGTTCGTAAGAGTCAACAACCTTGTGCCGGAAGAGTTCTTGGTACAGGTAATTCGCGAAAGCCCCGGCGGCGCCAATGCCGGGATGCACCGCCTGCACGTCAACGAGGACGGCTCCGGCGAGCTGCGTCTGGCGAACGTGCAAGAGGGGGAGAAAGTAGTGGTAATAGTCAGTGCGGTAACTCGCGAATCCGCCGCCAAAGCCTCGTACACGCTTCACTTCACCGATGAGGCGGTGGAATCATAGGGGCGCGTTCCTGCGAATCCTGTCGGATTGCGCCGTTGCGGTTCGTGGCGTCGCGCGTGTTGGTGGTGTCGCGCGGGAAGACCCCCATCTCAATCTTCCCCGCAGACGGGGGAAGAGGTAGGAGGGGACGGCCCTGCGGCGCGTGTTGGCGGCGTCGCGCGTGTTGGTGGGCGACGATTCCCCCCGCCGTTCCCCGCCAGGCGCCCACAAGGGACGCCCCTACGGCGGGCGGCCACAAGGGATCGCCCCTACGGAGGGCGCCCACAAGGGATGGCCCCTACGGGGGGCGGCCGGAAGGGATGGCCCCTACGGCGGGCGGCCAGAAGGGAACGCCCCTACGGAGGGCGGCCACAAGGGAACGCCCCTAGGGGGGGGCCACAAGGGATGGCCCCTACGGAGGGCGGCCACAAGGGATGGCCCCTACGGCGGGCGGCCACAAGGGAACGCCCCTACGGGGGGGGGCCACAAGGGAACGCCCCTACGGGGGGGGGGGCCACAAGGGAACGCCCCTACGGGGGGGGGGGCCACAAGGGAACGCCCCTACGGGGGGGGGGCCACAAGGGAACGCCCCTAGGGGGGGGCCACAAGGGAACGCCCCTACGGCGGGCGGCCACAAGGGAACGCCCCTACGGGGGGGGCCACAAGGGAACGCCCCTACGGGGGGGCCACAAGGGAACGCCCCTACGGGGGGGGGCCACAAGGGAACGCCCCTACGGCGGGCGGCCACAAGGGATCGCCCCTACGGCGGGCGGGCGGAAGGGATCGCCCCTACGGGGGAATGGCGGCCACAAGGGATGGCCCCTACGGGGGAATGGCGGCCAGAAGGGATGGCCCCTACGGCGGGCGGCCAGAAGGGATGGCCCCTACGGGGCGTGTCCGGTGGATTCCGGTTTTCACGGGAAAGACGGTGGCGGTGACGGGAATGACGATGTTGGTAGTGGGTTACCGTTTGCGCGGGAATTTATTTTCACGGTAAGGGCGCACGTGGGCCGCCGTCTTTTTTCCTAGTCCTGTTCATCCGTGTTGGCATTCGCCCGGGTTTGCGTATTTCACACCTGCGGCGGGGGGACTACCACCTTTTCGTAGGGATGCCTGGTGGTGATCAGGTTGCTGTGCAGGAAGACGTCCAGGGCGGCTTCATAGAGATCGCGCTCGACCGGGATGTCTCCGGACCAGGCGCCCAGATCTTGGTAGAAGCGGATGGACTGTGCGACTGCGTGCTGGGCCATGCCGGGGAAGAAGTCGGCTTCTGCGGCGGCTACCTGCCAGGGGTCGGCGGTGTTGACCCACTCGCGAGAGGCGCGGTATGCCGCGGTGAAGCGGAGGGCGTCGTCGGTGTCGAGCCATTCGCTGCGCGCTGCGAGGCTGCTGAATGCGACGGGGCCTATGACCTCTCCGACCGAGGCGACGATGCTAGCTACGTCCTCGTGCTCCAGCTGCTGGGGATATGCGCCCTGCTCGTGGAAGTAGTCACCCTCCCCGTTGCGGAACGCCTCCATCATCTCCGGCGTTGTGGGCTTGTCGATTCCGTCGGCGTCGTCGAGGTCTACGCCGCGCTTGTGCATTGCGTACCGCAGCATCGCCTCCGGCTGTGCGCCGTGGACGTACATGAAGCGGCCTGCCAGCAGTTTTTCCCACGAGAACGACGGGTCGGGCTGACGGGCTGCGATGAAGAAGCCGTCGTAGCGGTTGATCTGTGCGAAGTGGCTCACGGGCGGCTTTTCGCCTCGTTCGAGCGGCGTCCACGAGGCGGAGACGGCAGCCTGCACCACGTCGGCCCTGCCTGCGGCGGCCTCGGCAGGGGTGGTACTGCCGGCGGGCACGACGGAGTATGTGCCTGACAGGCCCTCCCGTTCCAGGAATCCTCCCGCAATGGTCGATATGAGCGGGCTGTAGAAGGCGGAATGGCGGGAGACCATTATCCTGATTTCGGTCACGGCGGAACCTTTCGAGCTGGTGGGCGGCGATGCGCTCCGGGGTCGGCCGGTGCATTCTAGCGCGGGCTACGCTGCCGCCCAAGTTATAATGTTGGCAGCCCGCGGCGCGTGCCGGCAGGGAATTCTCTTCCAACTATGAGATCTTTGCACAACCGCCCAGGCACGTAGGGGCGTCCCACCCGTAGGGGCTTCCCCATCCGCATGGGCTTCCCCATGCGTAGGGGCGTCCCTTGTGGGCGCCCTCCGGCACGTTCATTCCGGCATGACCACAGACCACACGACGGCAATCGTCACCGGCGGGGCCGGTTTCATCGGTTCGCACCTCGTAGATGCGCTGGTGGAGCGGGGCGATCGCGTGGCCGTGATCGATGACATGTCGGGCGGCAAGATGCGGAACCTTAACCCGGCCGCGCGGCTTTACGAGATGGACATACGCGACGAGGCGGTCGGTGAGGTCGTCTCGGCGCACCGGCCCGGCATGGTGTATCACGCTGCGGCGCAGATGAGCGTGTCGGTCTCGGCGCGCGAGCCGGTGTTGGACGCCGACGTGAACATCATGGGCACGTTGAACGTGCTGCGCGCCATGAGACGGGCGGGCGGCGGCAAGATGGTCTTCCTGTCGACTGGCGGCGCCATGTACGGCGAGCCGGACGTTTTGCCTGCGCCAGAGAGCGCCGCGGCCAGGCCCGGAGCGCCCTACGGGGCCTCCAAGCTGGCCGTCGAGAACTACCTGCCGGTGTTCCGGGATCTGTACGGCATCGGCTTTTCGATCCTGCGCTTGACGAACGTCTACGGGCCGCGCCAGGATCCGCACGGGGAGGCGGGCGTCGTGGCGATATTCGCCAGGGCGATGCTGAGCGGCGGCTCGGTGCGCATTTTCGGCGACGGTGAGGACACGCGGGACTACGTGTACGTGGGCGATGCGGTGGAAGCCATGCTGCGAGCCGGCAGTACGGCGGGAACGGGCCCGTACAACATAGGCACGGGCGTAGGCGTCAGCGTGAACGATCTGGCGGCGAGGCTGTCGAGGCTGACGGGATGCCAAACTCTCCCTCTGCATGGCCCGAGGAGGCCCGGGGACCTGCGGCACATCAGCCTAGACGCGGCGCTTGCAAGACGTGAACTGGGCTGGTCGGCGAGTACCTCATTAGATGAGGGGCTAAGGCTGACTGTGGAGTGGTTTCGGACGGAAGTGGGCGGGGGCGGGTAGGCGATAAGATACTTGGTAACGGTTGCGCGGCCCGCAAATATAGCTGACGGGGCTACTCTTGAGACGAAATGTATTGTGTTGGTTGGCGGCGGTCATGGCTTTGGCCGCCTGCAGCGGACCTGAATCGACGCCGACACCGCCGCCGTCTCTCACGCCAACAGCCACGCCGGCCGAAATCACGGCGACCGCCACGGCGAAGCCCAGCCCCACCATCGAACGGCCGGCCCCCACGGCCATTGCATCTCCCGCCGCGACTGCGACTCCGGAGCCGATTGACTCCGGCGCGGCCGTAGAGGCCCCGGCGCCTGACGGGCTGGTAAGGGGCGGCATACTGCGCTTTGCGGCGCCCGGGCCGCCGCCACATCTCGACGTGCACCAGACGCACGTGCCGCTGCTGACGACCTGGGGGGCCGGCCTTGCCTATAGCCGGCTGTTCAGGTTCGCGACCGGAAGCGGGGCGCCGTCCCCGAACACCATCGTCGAGTGCGACCTCTGCCGGTCGTGGCGGCTGCTCGGTCCGACGACGCTGGAGGTAACGCTGCGGAGTAACGTGCGCTGGCATTCGCTTCCCCCGGTGGACGGCAGGTACCTCGTGGCGGGCGACGTGGCTTTCAGCTACGAGAGGCAAAAGACCGCCGGTTGGCCGAACGCCGCGCTGCTGGTCAACGTCTCCGGCGTGGAGGCTCTAGACGACCGCACACTTCTGGTGACGTACCTGCAGCCGGAGGCGGAGTTTATGCAGGGACTGGCCGACGGGCACAGCAAGATCGTGGCCAGGGAGGCCGTGGAGGAACATGGCGACCTGCTGCGCGGCCCCACGGTTGGGACCGGCCCGTGGGTTGTCGTGCGCACTGGGAGCGAAGGTGCGGCGTACGAGGCCAATGCCGACTACTTCGAGGATGGCGTTCCGTATCTCGACGGGCTGGACGTGCAGGTGGTAAGCGGGGACGACGTGAGCTCGGCGGCGCTGCGCAACGGTCTGTTCGATCTGGCTAGGGTGGCGTACCAAGAGGTGGCGGATGCAAAGCAGGCGTTTCCCGGCATTGAGTCGTCCGTGCACCTGGATCCCGGCGCCGGCGTCGAGTTCGTAATGAACACGAGCTGGAAGCCTTTCGAGTCAACGGACGTGAGACGCGGGGCGCTGCTCGCGCTGAATCCGTGGACCATGAGCAAGCGGTTTGTGGACGGCCAGTCGGCTCCCACGCTGGGGCTGAGGTTGCCGTCGCCGGACTGGCTGCTGCCGCGCGACGACTACGGCGGCGCATTCGCCAAGCCTTCCGAGGCTCGTACGCTGCTCGCGGCGGCGGCTGACAGTCCAGTCATCATCACCGCGGGCCAGTTCAATGAACCCATGCTGGCCCAGGCGCGGTTCATAGTCCAGTCTCTCAGCGATGCGGGCATGGACGTGCGGCTGAGGGAAGTTTCGACCCGCGAGTACGGCGACAGGGTGTGGGTGGAAGGTGACTTCCAGGCGGCAATCGGCGCGCTGCCTCCGGTAGAGAGCCTCACCGGCGGTCTGCTGGCCGTGCACCACTCCCGGGGCGGGCTGAACACCACGCTGCACCACGTAGAGGAACTGGACGAACTGATCGAGATGCAGGCGCGGGAGTTCGATCCAGCGCGCAGGAAGGAGCATGCGCTGGCAATCCAGCGGCTCATCCTGTCGCACGCCTACCGGGTCAATCTCTCGGCGTACGCCGAGAACTGGATGTGGTGGGACTACGTGGAGGACTTTGCGCCCAACATCGCCAGGGGGGAGAACCACTTCTTCGCAACGACGTGGCTCAGCAGCCGGCCGGAGGAGAAGTGAGCGGTCAGCCGGTAGGACGCTTCCGGTAAGGCGCGTACTGCTAAAGATCACCGGCAAAGTTGAACGTATGGAAAAAGGCGTACAATATCTTACGTATAAATATAGGCGGTTGTAAGTGTACAGGTGGTGGTGTACAATTGTTTACGGACAAGGAAGAACGGACAAGGAGAAACGGACATGACACGGCTGGAGGTGCGGCTCGATGAAGATCGGCGGTACATGCTTGAAGAGCTCGCCAAGGAGAAGGAAGCCCCCATCTCCGATGTGGTGCGCGCCCTGATCGATGACGCCTATGAGGTCTTCACCCAGCAGCGCCGCGTACAGGCGGCCAAGCGGCTGATCAGCCTGGAGGTGGAGGACATGCCGGAACCGGACGAGCTATCGCGCCATCTGGCGGCAACTTATGAGCCCGGCGGCATTGATTGACACCAGCGTGCCCATGTACGCGGCTGGTAGTCAGCACAGGTACAAGGGGCCGTGCGCTAGGATTCTCATGCTGGCCGCAGAGAATTCGCAGGCGTTCTTCACGGACGCCGAGACGTTGCAGGAGATCCTGCATCGCTACATCGCCATCAGGCGTTGGCCGCTAGGCATGGAAGTCCTAAAGGAATTCACCTACATAATGCAGCGCCGGATCGAGCCGGTCTACGCAGATGACGTCCTCGCCGCGGCGAGTTTGGCGGGCAGATACCCGGGCAGCGACGCTAGAGACTATATGCATGCCGCCGTCATGCAGCGCCTTGGGGTCCAAAGGATCGTGTCCACAGACAAGGGCTTCGACGGGATCCCAGGCATAACCCGCCTGGATCCGGCACGCGTGGACGAGTGGGAAGGCGCTGTGCTGGCGGGATAGGCGCGTCCTCCGGAGCGCTAGTTCCACCAACTCCGGCCATATCCCCCGCCTGCTGGCCGATACGAGAACGTCAGACCGCTAGCCGGAGTGTCGCGTTGGGCCTTTGTCGCGGCCGGCGGGGTGGTTGGCCATGCGGTTTTCGGCGGCGAGGGCGACGGTCTTGGAGATGCGGGTTTCACGCGTTGCCGGCCTGCGCGCCGACTTTATCCACCATAGGATGTTCTTCTTGGACGAGTTGGGGAAGTGGTGGAAATGGTCTTGTGCGTCACTGTCCCGCGCCAGTGCAGCGGCGAGATCGGGCGGTATGACTAGGTCCTCGATTTCGTCGTAGACGTTCCATGAGCCGTCGGACTTGGCGCCCTCGACCAGCCTCATGCCGGCCGGGGCTATGCGCCCCTGCTGCGTGAGGCGCGCGATCTTCCCCTTGTTGATGCGGGACCACAGGCTCTTGGGGTTGCGCGGCGTGAAGAGGCGCATGGCGCGTTCTTCGTCCAGCTTGTTGATCTTGGAGTCGACCCATCCGAAGCAGAGGGCCTCGTCCACCGCGTCGCCGAAGGGGATGAAGGGCTTGCCGGTCGCCTTCTTCCAGGCGACGAGCCAAATACCGGTCGATTGTTCGTGGTTGCGCTCCAGCCAGTCGCGCCAGTCGTGCTGCGTCTCGACGAGTAGAAGCGGCTTGCCGTCTTTGGGGTGCAGGCCGATTTGCTTGGTCATTGGTTACTGGGAGGCGCGCTCTTCACGCTCAGGAGATGTCTACTGTTCGACCGGAACGGGGCCGTAGAGAGAGGCGTTTCCGCTTATGTCTTCGGCCCATATTGCTTGCTCGTACTCTATCAATTGGCCGAATTCGTCCGAGAATTCAAGGAATTCCAACGAGAAGAACGGCTCATGGGTGAACGTTATGAAGTCGCTTGCAGGGAACCAGTCGTCCAGGCTTTCGTCGTCCAGGTTGAAGCCGAAATTCCAGAACTGGACGGCATCTCCGGGCTCTATGTACCACGTTGCTTTGTCGAACTGGACCGTGCCCTCCTCATCGTCAGGGCCTGAGTAGACGTACTGGTAGGTCTGGATGTCGTGGTACACGACTTCCATATATTCATCCGTTATGAGCGTCAGCACGGCATAATCGGCGTAAGCGCTGCCATAGGGCGCATAGTCGATTTCAGCCGTGTAGACCCAGTATCCCTGGCCGTCTTCTTCAAAGTAGTCACTGAAAGAGGCTGGTATCCAGGCCGTTTCCTCTGCCGGATCGTACTCCACGGTGAACCACCACTGATCCCACGCGGGGGCAAAGTACTCTCCAGCGATATCCGTCAGGTAGGTCTCCATCTCTGCGACGACCATGAAATAATCTTCGCCCTCAACGGGCTCGATGAAACCGTACAGGGACGTGACTTGGGCCAGATTGTCGTCTTTGAAGGCGACCAACGTGCCAACGGCCAGTTCATCGGGTGCGCCGGGGTCTAGCAGGAGCGACTGAGGGTCAACGTCAACGGCGGACGCCTCCAGCTCAGGCGGCGCGGTATCGCCTTGGCGCAACTCCGCATATGCCCATTGAAAGTCCAACCACGTTTCGTTGACCTTGTAGGCCTCGTACTTCGCATCTGTGTTTTCCGGCGCGTCTATAGCAACGCCGAAGGAGTTGGGGAGGGAGCCGTCATGGGCGGAGTGGACAACGAACTCGTCGATAGCGTCCATCAGCTCATTCAAATTCGAATCGACCTGTGCGTCCGGAGCATTTTCCGACAGCAGCTCAGCGAAGTGCTTCAGGTCGATGGAAGCCCGGGAGTCGTTTCTTTCCTTTTCGCCGTAGGCCCGTACTTGCCTGTCGCCATGAATCAGGCTGCTGGAAAATTCATCGCTGAAGAGCAGTTGCTCACCATAGGCCGAGACCACCGGGTTCAGGGCCGCGATGAGTTCGTCGTACTGGCCCAAGTCAAGCAAGGAGAGGGTTCTTCCGTCGTACTTGCTTGATCCATGCACGTTCTGGACGAAATTATCCACCATGCCTATGCCCGCACGTACGATGTCGTCCTCTTGGGCGTACAGGCGGATCACCTCACTCCAAAGCCATCCATGCCCCGGCTCTAATTCTTCCGAGGCGATCATGTATTCGGCGTGAGGCTCGATGACCTTAGCTACTTCCACCGAGGCCATGAGGCAGGCGTCGAAGCCGATGAGGTCGAAGATTCCAGCTTGGCTGCTCTGAAATGCCCGCTCGATCTCGTCCATGGATAAGTCATCGTGGTTGAAGTTGGTGTCTCCGCCAAAACCTCTATAGGAATTTCCGTGGTCCCAAAAGGTGAGGAATCTCTGGTCGAAGTCCGAGTAGCGGTCTCGTAAGTAGTCTAGGAACAGCTTGAGGGAGCTTTCGTCTCCCATGTTGGCGCCGTCAGCTTGGTAGAGATAGGCGTCGGGACCGGTCTCGTTCCCGAATTCCCAATCTTGGGCGTCGTCAATGATCTGTTGCATGTCAGCGAACTTCATGCCGCGCCAGCCGTCCTTGTTGGCTCCCCCAAAGGCCAAAACAACCTCTACTGCCTCAGGGTCGGGTAGGAAGAAATAGCCTTCAATCAACTCACCAAGGTCTTTCGAGCCAGCATAGTCGTCCTCTTCCAAGTCGCTGCCGACCATGTAGATGGCCAGCAGTTTTCTCCCGGCCCCGTCGCTCTCGGCGGACACTTCATACGGACTCAGTACGCCATCATCGTCTGAGAACCCGATTTTTGGGCGCGTAGAGGCAGGAGCAACCGCTTGCACCGTTGTAGGTACCGGCGTTGGCGTGTCGGCCGGTACAGGCACGGCGGTAGCCGTGGGATCTACGGTAGGAGCGGCAGTCGGCGCGGCTGTGGGAGGAGCTGTCTGCGTCGCCGTGGGGACAGCGGTAGCTGCGGGGGCCTGCGTGGGAGTGGGCTCTTTATTGGGAGCGGCGGTCGGCGCGACTGTGGGTGCGACTGTCTGCGTGGGCGCAGGGGTAGCTTTTGGAACGGCCGTAGGAGCGGGGGCTGCGGTGGGTGTCGGCGCGGGCTTGGTTGTAGCAGTCGGATCCGGTGCGACGGTGGGCGTTGGCGCTGACGTGGGTTGCTCTGCCGGGGTCTCTTGCCCGCCTGAGGTACAGCCCACGGCCAATACAACCGCGGCCATAAGCGCCAGCGCGATCAGGGCCGTTTTCCAATGTCCGGGGGTGTTTATCCGCGCACTCATTTCGTTAACTGCGGCTGGCTGCGTCACTTGCCCGCCAAGGGAAAGCGTGTCTTAACCGCCTCCCGTGCCTAACTATTCTATGACGCGCGCGCTTCCAGCATGTCTTGTAGTGCGGCCCAGGGGAGGAGGGCGCATTTTATGCGAACGGGGAACCTGCGGACGCCGCGCAGGGCTTCCAGGTCTCCGAGGACATCGTATTCGTCGTCCGTTAGGTCTTCGCCGCGCATCATGCGGCGGACGAGCGTTACGGTATCGAGCATTTCCTTGATGGTGCGGCCTTCGGAGAGTTCGGACAGCAGGGATGCCGAGGACTGGCTTATGGCGCAGCCGCGCCCGGTGACGCCGATGCCGGCGATCCTGTCGTCCTCGAACTTGAGCTGTATCTTCACCTCATCGCCGCAGAAGGGGTTGTCGGCCTCGAGTTCTGCGTCGGGGTCGTCCAGTTCCTCGTTGTTGCGCGGGTTGCGGTAGTGGTCGAGGATTATCTCTTCGTAGAGCTCGTCCAGTTCACCGAGCGCCCGCATTGGCGAAGTACTCCTCAACTTCCTTTATGCCGTCGACGAGCATATCGACCTCCCGCTCGGTGTTGTAGATGTAGAAGCTGGCGCGTGCGGCGGCCACGACGTTGTAGCTACGCACGAGCGGCATGGCGCAGTGGTGGCCGGTGCGTATGGCGATTCCCATGCGGTCGAGGGCGGTGCCGAGGTCGTGGGGATGGATGGCGTCGTGCACGAAGGAGATGACGCCGCCCTTGAGCGATGCGTCCGCGGGGCCGAATATCCTTATCGCCTCTATCTCTCGGATCCTGTCTAGGGCGTATGCGGTTATCTGCCGCTCGTGGGCGAATACGTTCTCCATGCCGAGGCCGGTCAGGTAGTCGGCGGCGGCGCCGGTTGCGACGGCGTCTGCGATGTTTGGCGTGCCCGCCTCGAACTTGTATGGCAGGTCATTCCAGCGGGCGTCCTCGTAAGTGACCTGGATGATCATGTCGCCCCCGAATAGGAACGGGGGCATCTCCTCTAGCAGTTCCGGTCTGCCGTACAGGACGCCTATGCCGGTTGGGCCGAGCATCTTGTGTGCGGAGAATGCGAGGAAGTCGCAGTCCAGCGCCTGCACGTCGACCGGCATGTGCGGGACCGACTGTGCGGCGTCGATGAGCATCACTGCGCCTACGGCGTGGGCCATGGCCGTCAGTTCGGCTACTGGCGTGACGGAGCCGAGGACGTTCGAGACGTGAGCGGCGGCGACGATCTTTGTACGCTCGTCTATCAGCCGGTCTGCTTCGTCCATCCGGACGAGGCCGTCTTCGCTTAACGGTATGTAGCGCAGTTCGGCGCCGGCGCGGCGGGCCAGTTGCTGCCAGGGCACGATGTCGGAGTGGTGCTCCATGGCGGTCGTGACGATGTTGTCCCCGGCCTTCACGTTGGCCGCAGCCCAGGTGTGTGCGACGAGGTTGATCGACTCGCTGGTGTTCCTTGTCCATATGACCGATTCGGGCACGGGCGCGTTGATGAACCGCTGTACTTTGGTGCGCGCCTCCTCGTAGAGGTCTGTGGACTCGATGCTGAGGGTGTGCACGCCGCGGTGTACGTTTGCGTTGCGCTGCTCGTAGAAGTCGATCAGCGAGTCGATCACCTGCCGGGGCTTCTGTGTTGTGGCGGCGTTGTCGAGGTAGACGAGCCGGCGGCCGTTTATCTGCCGCGACAGTATCGGGAAGTCTTGCCTTATGCGCTCTACGTCCAGCACGGTCCGCGTCCCACGGTGGCAGACGATTACCCGACGCTCGCGCTGAACTGGGGCAGCAGGCGGTCGGTGGTACGCTCCACGTATTCCCGCAGCGGTTCCGGCCCCATCTGCTGGACGATTTCGGACGCGAAGCCGCGTATGAGCATGGCCATCGCCGTCTCGTGGTCTATGCCGCGCGACTCCATGTAGAAGAGTGCGCTCTCGTCCACGTGGCCGGCGGTAGCGCCGTGGAAGCACTGTACGTCGTCGGCGTAGATCTCTAGGCTGGGCATGGTGTCGATTTCGGCGCCCTTTGAAAGAAGCAGGTTGAGGTCCTTCTGCTCTGCGTAGGACTTCTGCGCGTCCCGCTCGACGACCACCTTGCCGCTAAAGACGGCGCGGGAGCGGCCTGAGAGTATGCCCTTGTAGAACTGGTGGCTCGTGCCGTGCGGCTTGGCGTGGGTCGTGCTGATGTGGTTGTCGAGGTGCTGGCGGTTTGCGGTCATGTACAGGCCTTGCAGGGTGCACTCGGAGCCGCCGCCGTCGAGCAGCACGTGCAGGTCGTTCCTGCCGATTGCCGGGCCTGTGGCGAAGGAGGTCGAGCGGAAGTTGGAGTCGCTCGCCTGGTAGACGCGTGTGATGCCTATGTGGAAGGTTTTTTCGTTTTCGGTGAGCACGCGGTAGTGGTCGATCTGGGCGCCTTCCTCCAGCACGATTTCGGCGACGGCGTCGGTGAATCCGCGCTGCTGGCCTAGGCTGGCGTAGGTCTCGACGAGGGTTAGGCTGCTTCCGCGTCCTACTACGACGAGGGCGCGCGGGTAGGTAGCGCTGTCTTCGGCGGAGTTCGATGAGGCGAACAGGAGATGGACGGGGGTTTCGACTGATACGCCGTCGGGAACGTGTACGAAAGCGCCGTCGTGCATGAAGGCTGTATTGAGGGCCGCGAATGCGTCGCCTTCAACCTGAGCGAGACGGCCGACGTGTCGTTCCATGAGCGCGCGCCCGGCGCCCGCGGCGTCGTCAAAGTTGGCGGCGGTCAGGCCGTTCGACACGGGCGATGACAGGGATTCGTCGTAGCGTCCGTCCGTGAAGGTGAGGGTATTCCACTCGTCGCCATGCGGCGCGGCGTCCTGCAATGCGGCTGTGGTCACGTCCGCGGGATTGCCGTCGTATGCGGTGCGGAACGGTACGCGCTCGATGGGGCGTACGTTGGTGTACTTCCACGGCTCGTTGCCGCGGCGGGCCGTCGGGAATCCCAGCCTGGCGAACTCCGCCCAGCCGCTCTCGCGGAGAGGGGTGAGCCAGTCCTGGCCGTTCCTGCCTGCGCGGGCAGACAGATCGAGATAGTCGGCCAGGTACTGGCCGCCATGAGTGGCAGCTATTGGCGCGCGCTGCTCTGTGACCATTGAGCGTCTTTGCAATAGCAGGGGCTTGTCGTTCAGACCCCTGCGGGGCTCTTGGCAAACGTCTGGTAGCCCGACTGCTCGACCTCGCGGGCCAGTTCTGGGCCGCCGGAGCGGACGATGCGGCCGTCGACGAGGATGTGCACGAAGTCGGGGGTAACGTGGTTGAGGATTCGCTGGTAGTGGGTGACGATGACGAATGCCCTGTCCGGGGATCGCATCCGGTTGACGCCCTCTGCGACCACCCGCAGCGCGTCGACGTCGAGGCCGGAGTCGGTCTCGTCTAGGATGGCGAGCCGCGGTTCGAGCACCATCAGCTGTAGCATCTCGTGGCGCTTCTTTTCGCCGCCGGAGAAGCCCTCGTTGAGCGAGCGCTTGACGAGGTCGGGATCGATCTTGACGCTCTCTACGCTCTCGTCGAACAGCCTTGAGAAGGCGCGCACGCTCATCTTCCTGTCGCCCCGGTAGTCGGCCAGCGCGTCCTTTGCCGCCTTGAGGAACTGCCACGGGCGGACGCCGGGCACCTCTGCGGGGTACTGGAAGGCCAGGAACATGCCGCGCAGGGCGCGGTCGCTGACCGGCATTTCCAGCAGGCTCTCGCCGTCCAGGAGGATGTCTCCGTCCGTGACCTCGTAGTCGATGCGCCCTGCTAGGACGTTTGCAAGCGTGCTCTTGCCTGAGCCGTTTGGCCCCATGATGGCGTGGGTCTCGCCGGCGTTTACGTCTAGGTCGAGGCCCTTGATGATTTCCGGGCCGTCTGCGACGGCCGCGTGAAGGTTCCTTACGCTGAGCATGTTTGAGATTTCGACCTGCCTTAGCCCACTGCGCCTTCTAGGCTGACCTTGAGCAGTTGTCCGGCTTCGACGGCGAACTCGAAGGGCAGTTCCTTGATTACGTCTCGGCTCCAGCCGGTGATGATCATGTGGTGGGCTTCCTCTTCCGAGAGGCCGCGCGACATGAGGTAGAAGAGCTGGTCGTCGCTCACCTTGGAGGTGGATGCTTCGTGTTCCAGCTTGGCGGATGGGTTGCGCACCTCGATGTAGGGGACGGTGTGTGCGCCGCACTTGTCGCCTATGAGCAGGGAGTCGCACTGCGTGTGGTTGGTTGCCATGTCTGCGCCGGGCATGACTTTGACCTGCCCGCGGTAGGTGTTGTTTCCCTTGCCGGCGGATATGCCCTTGGAGACGATGGTGCTCTTGGTGTTCTTGCCGAGGTGGACCATCTTCGTGCCGGTGTCGGCCTGCTGGTGGTTGTTGGCGAGCGCCACCGAGTAGAACTCGCCGGTGGAGTTGTCCCCCTTGAGCATCACGCTGGGGTATTTCCAGGTGATGGCGGAGCCGGTCTCGACCTGGGTCCATGAGATCTTGGAGTTGTCTCCCTCGCAGGCGCCGCGCTTGGTTACGAAGTTGTATACGCCGCCCTTGCCGTCCTTGGTGCCTGGGAACCAGTTCTGGATGGTGGAGTACTTGATCTCGGAGTTTTCCAGCGCGACCAGTTCGACGACGGCGGCGTGGAGCTGGCTGGTCTGCCTGACGGGCGCCGTGCAGCCCTCTAGGTAGCTGACGTATGCGCCCTCGTCGGCGATGATCAACGTACGCTCGAACTGGCCAGTGCCCTCGGTGTTGATGCGGAAGTAGGTCATCAGCTCAACCGGGCAGCGCACTCCCGGCGGCACGTACGCAAACGAGCCGTCGCTGAATACTGCTGAGTTGAGCGTGGCGAAGAAGTTGTCGGTGTATGGGACGACTGAGCCGAGGTACTTCTGCACCAGGTCGGGGTGTTCGCGCACCGCCTCGTTGAAGGAGCAGAAGATGATGCCCAGTTCCTTGAGGTGCTCCTCGAAGGTGGTGGCGACCGATACGCTGTCGAACACGGCGTCTACGGCCACGCCGGCCAGCTTCTCGCGTTCGTGCAGGGGCACTCCCAGCTTCTCGAAGGCTTCCAGCATCTCCGGGTCGGCTTCTTCGAGCGACTTGGGCCTGTCTTCCTGCCCCTTTGGAGCGGCGTAGTAGTAGATGTTCTGGTAGTCGATGCCTGGGTAGGAGATCATGGCCCACTGGGGCTCGCCCTCGTCCTTTGCCAGCCTCTGCCAGTAGGCGAGGGCCTGCATCCGCCAGTCGAGCAGCCATTCCGGCTCCCGCTTCTTGGTCGAAATGAGGCGTACGATGTCCTCGCTGAGGCCCTTTGGCGCGAGGTCTGTGTCAACCTCGGTGACGAAGCCCCACTTGTAGTCCTGGTACTCCGAGGTGGTCAGGTCGGAGTGCCTTGATATGGTCTTTGGAGCGGTGGTCAAGCGGTGTGCCTCCGGTTTAGTCGCAGGCCGGTCTCACTTAGAGGGGGCGCGGACGCGCGGCCATTGTGCCGCGCAGGTGAATTCTTGACTTATACAGTCAGCATTATGCTAGCCACGGCTAGAACGGGTGTCAACGAATTTCGTAATTGCGAATGCGGTTTTGTGTGTGTGCGAAACTGCGAAGGCCGATGAAGGAGTCTTGGGAGAGACCGGCGCGGACGATTCCGCATCTCACGTTGCCATGAAGATACCCAGACGAGGGCCGAAAGGCGGACCGGGAGGGCCGTCTCCCGCCCGCCCGTGTGTTCCGCGGGAAAGGCTGCGTGAGCCGGGCCTTGAGCGGAGCCGCCTGCGACTGCTGGAGAACATCCGGCGGGAGGGAGTTCCCGACGCTGTGCTTGATGCCATTGCGCAGACTCCGCGGGAAGAGTTCGTGCCGGATTCATATAGGAACGATGCGTACAGGGACGTTGCGCTTCCGACCGCCGCGGGACAGACGATCTCCCAGCCCTCGCTGGTCGCCAAGATGGTTGCGCTGTTGGAAGCACAGCCGACACACCGGGTGTTGGAGGTCGGAGCAGGTTCCGGCTACCAGGCCGCCGTGCTGTCGTACCTGGCGGCCAGCGTCGTCTCGGTGGAGCGGATTCCGGCCCTGGCGTTGGCTGCGCGCAGGCGGCTGGAACGCCTGGGTTACGGCAATTGCCGCATAGAGCAGGCGAGAGAGGTTCTAGGATGGCCGGATGGTGCGCCGTTCGACGGGATAATCGTGGCAGCGGCGGCGCCGTCGGTGCCCGACGAGCTGTACCGTCAACTCGCGCCCGGCGGGCGGATGGTCATCCCCGTCGGAGGCAGGGGCGGGCAGCAACTGCTTGTGGTGATACGGGGGCGCTTTGGCCGCAAAGTCCAAAGGTTGTTCAGGTGCGCCTTCGTGCCGCTGATAGGGCCGGACGCCTGGCCGGAGGACGGGGCGTGGAGGTGATGGTGTAGGTTGTGGTGGGTGCGACGTCAGGGGGTGTGGGTGGATGGCGGGCGTTGTGGCGGCGTCGCGGGAAGACCCCCATCTCTGTACGACCGGGTACATGGGTAACGGTTAGACCTTAGACATGGGTAACACTTTTGAAGGTGTCTTGTCGACCCTCTTCGCGGGTTCTCTGAGGATCCCGATCACTAGGGGGCCGAACTGGAGGGTCCACGTGCCGTCGGCCTCCTGCAGGAGGCCGACGGGTTCGCCGCGGAGGGAGTCGCTCACGTAGACCAGTTCGCCCTTCCACTTGATCTGGCCGTTGCTGCGGACCCTGCGAACGGTGACGCCGGCCCCGTACTCAGGCGAGACGGCGCGGGCCGGATAGGGGCGGTGCGACGGAACGTAGATACGGGAGGGTGGCCGCTGGCCGAGAGCCTCGTGCGGCCTCTCCTCGTTGTAGCCACGCCTGAACTCGTCGAAGGCGCGCCGCTGACTCCGCCGGTTGGACTTTGGAGGAGCGGCAGTCTCCGCCTTGAGAGTCCTGTGCAGCCTCTCGAGGCGGCCGTTCTGTTCGGGGCGCCCGGGCTCGATCCGCTCCGGCGTTATGCCCAGCTTGACCCACCATGCCGAGAGCGGCGTCAGACCGCCCAGGCCAACGCTGGCGAACGGAGGCCCGTTGTCCGTGCGGATGGCCCGGGGCAGCCCGTACTCGCGGAAGGCCCTTTCTAGGACTCGCTTGACCTCCGGCCCGGTGGGCCGCGCCAGCCCGTCGCAGACCAGCAGGTAGCGGGACATGGCGTCCTGCGCAGTTAGGGGGTCGATGCGTATTCCGTCGCCGGTGCGGAACCAGCCCTTCAGGTCGATCGACCACACGTCGTTGGGGTTTTCTGCGTTGGCGAAGGGTTCGTCCCAGGGCGCAGTCTTTCGCCGTCGCCTGCGAGGCTTCACCAGGCCGGCGCCGTCCAGTATGCGTCCCGCCGTGCTGGGGGCCGGCCAGCGTGTACCGGGTTCGATCTCCCGCAGACGGGCGATTATCTTCTTGGGCCCCCACGTGGGGCGGGCGCGCTTCTCCTCGATGATGCGCTCTGCGGTCTCGTCGGGCGTCTTGTTGGGGTGGCTGTGGGGGGCCCTGCTCCGGTCGAGAAGGCCGTCTTCGCCGTATTTCTCATACCGTCGAATCAGCTTGTAGCCGGTCTTGCGGCTGATGCCGAACTCCCGGCACAGATCGGAGATGGACTCCTCTCCCGCAGCGCAGCGCTCTATGAACCGCAGACGTTCCAATGGTGGGCTCGTATTCTTCCAAGGCAACGCATTTTCCTCCTGGGATTGCCGTTCCAATCCCATGATGCGTTACCCATCTGCCAAGTCTAGCGTTACCTATGTCGCCAGTCTATACCCATCTCAATCTTCCCCCGCGGACGGGGGAAGAGGTAGGAGGGGGCGCCCCTGCGGGGGGCGCGGGATCGCGTCCCTGCGGGGTTGGTAGGTGTATTCCGGGTTGGTAGGTGTTCGCGCGTGCCCCGCCGCCGTGCCCCGCCAGGCGCCCACAAGGGACGCCCCTACGGAGGGCGGCCACAAGGGATCGCCCCTACGGAAGGCGCCCACAAGGGATCGCGCATACGGGTGGGCGGCCACAAGGGATCGCGCATACGGGTGGGCGGCCACAAGGGATCGCCCCTACGGGTTCCTGCCGGAGGACACCCCTACGGGTTTCCGTTTTCAGGGGAATTCTATTTTCATAACAAAGACGGGGAAGGGGATTTGGGGATGACGAGGGTTGCTCCGCTCAGGCTAAACTTGGCGTGTGCTCTTATGTGCTGGACGGTCTGGATGGTTGGGGCCGGCTGGGGCGGGAGAGCGTGAAATGGGACACGTGATTCACTTGGTGGATGATGAGACAGGCATGACAGATCAAATCCAGGAATTTCCATTGGCGTTGGAGGGGCGGGTGGCCGTCGTCACCGGGGCGGGGCGCGGCATCGGTAGGGGCGTGGCCATCGAGCTTGCCGCTCGCGGTGCGCGGGTGGTGGTCAACGACGCCGGAGTGGGGGTGCACGGCGGCGATGGTTCGTCCACGCCCGCGGACGAGGTTGTGGCGTCGATACGAGCGTCCGGCGGAGAGGCTGTGCCTGTGGCCGACTCCGTGGCCGAGATGGCCGGCGGGCAGCGCATCGTGCAGGCGGCGCTCGACAACTTCGGCCGCATCGACATAGCAGTCACGGCGGCCGGGATCCTGCGCGACCGGATGTTCCACAACATGTCGGAACAGGAGTGGGACGAGGTGATAGCGGTGCACCTCAAGGGCACCTTCTCCGTCGTCCGGGCCGCGGCGCCGCACTTCAGGCAACAGCGAGGCGGACGGATCGTCACCTTCTCCTCGGAGTCCGGCCTCGTCGGCTTTCCCGGACAGGCCAACTACGGCGCGGCGAAGTCCGGCATCGGAGGGTTCACAAAGGTCGTTGCGCGCGACCTCGGCAAGTACGGAGTCACCGCCAACGTCATAGCACCGCGGGCTGGGACGCGCATGGTAGAGACCATCCCCGACCAAGCGCGCGAGGCGCTCGTCGAGCAGGGGCTGATGCCGGCGCCGGGCGAACGGCCGTGGGACGCTGATGACATAGCGCCGCTGGTGGCGTACCTGTCGAGCGACTACTCGGCGCCGGTGAACGGCCAGTTCTTCCTCGTATACGGGGGGCGGATAATCCTGCTGTCGCAGCCCCGCCGCATCAAGACGATCTACAACCCCAACCCGCCGGGCCGCTGGAGCTTGGCCGACTTGGACAAGCAGGCGCCGCAGCTGACCGCTGAAGGTCCGCCTTCCGGCGGCGTTGACGAACAGCCCGCGAAGAGGCTTGCTGGCAAGGTTGCAGTCGTGACGGGCGCCGGACGAGGAATAGGGCGCGGCATCGCCAGGGCGCTTGCGATGGAGGGGGCCTCGGTGGTTGTTAATGACGTCGGCGCCGCGCTGGACGGGTCGGGGTCCGATGCCGCGCCGGCGCAGCAGGTGGTGGAAGAGATCGCCGAGCTCGGCGGGCGGGCGGTCGCCAGCCTGGAGTCGGTAGCAACCGCGGCGGGCGGGCGGAACATCGTGCAGAAGGCGCTGGACGAGTTCGGGCGGCTCGACATAGTGGTCACGGCGGCGGGGATCCTTCGGGACCGCATGATCTTCAACATGACGGAGGCGGAGTGGGACGAGGTGATGGCGGTGCACCTGAAGGGGACGTTCGCCGTGGCGCAGCCGGCGGCGCGCATCTTCCGGGAGCAGGGCAGCGGGCGGATCATCACCTTCAGTTCGGTGTCTGGGCTGTACGGCTACTCCGGCCAGTCGAACTACGGCGCGGCCAAGGACGCCATCGCCGGGTTCACCAGGGTCGTCTCGAAGGAGCTGTCCCGCCGGGGTGTGACGGTGAACACGATTTCGCCGGGCGCCAACACGCGCATGACGGCCAGCGTGCCCGACTCTACGAGGTCGAGGCGGGCAGGCGACTTCCCGCCCGCGCCGGAGGGAATGCTCACCAGGGAGCCTGACGAAGTGGCGCCGATGGTGGTGTGGCTGGCCTCGGACGCCGCCTCCGGCGTCACCGGCCAGATCGTCCATTGCGCCGGAAACACGGTTAGCGTGATGAACCATCCGGAGCCGGCGAAGTCGATATATAAGGAAGGCCGGTGGACGGCGGAGGAGATAGCGGCCGTTTTCCCTGAGACCCTGGGTTACGAGATGGTTAATCCTATGCCGTCGCAGGACGGTTAGTTCGACCTTCTTTCAGCCCGCCTCACCCCGCAACCTACGCCCGTACAGCCAGTCCTCTACGATGCGGTGGTCGTACCGGAAGGCCATGGTCGGCAGGTCGTCTACGGGGAAGATCTTTGCGGCTAGGGTCTCGTCTCCGGCGATTAGCGTGCCGCCGCGGACTTCGGCGTGGTAGACGCATAGCACGACGGGACTGTGGGGCGTGGAGTAGACGCCGACGACCCACTTGGCGGTCACCTCCAGGCCGGACTCCTCGAGCGTCTCTCGCTCGACGGCCCGCTCCGGGCGCTCCCAGCGGTTGACGTAGCCGGAGGGGAAGCTCCACTTGCCGAGGCCGGGCTCGATGGCCCTCTGCACGAGCGCTATGCCGCCGTCGAGGGGGATGATGGCGGCTGCCGCGAACTTGGGATCGGCGTAGAGGGTCCTGCCGCAGGGCGGACACCGCGGCGGAGCGTTTTTCCTCTGCCTCAGCCTGCGGCCGCAGTAGGGGCAGTAGGCGGTTTCGGGAACGGTGGATTCAGACATGACGACACGTGCGGTAGGCTAGACGATTACCCGACTGTAGCAAAACGGCCGCCGTCTATCGTTGGCCGCACGGGTTAAACTCAGCGGGGCATCGTTACCGTACAGACAGGAGTGAAGACGTGAAAGAGGCGCCGGGCGGTCAGAGTTGGCGCGGCAGGCTGGAATGGCTCGCGGGTCTGCCGGTAATCCGGATACTCACCCGCAAGTGGGTCTACGTCCCGCTCGTTTCGCTCGTCTCGCTGCTGGTCGTGCTCGTGCTGCTGGTGGCCTGGTACTACTCCGGCGTGCTGAACGAGGAGGCGTTCGTCATAAAGGAGGACGAGCCGGACTTCGCCATTGCGGCCTCGCTCGCGGGTGACGGTCTCGTCAGACTGGAGGATGGGCCGGAAGGCGCAGAGTGGAGTCTGCCCGGCAGGTGGGGAATCGTCTGGGAAGGCGGTAACGGGATGGTCGGGGAGATCGTGGAGCAAGGAGACGGCTTCCTCGTCAGGCGATTCACGCCGGTAACGGGAGAGCCGCCGCAGTCGTTCCAGGCGGAGGTGTGGAGCGACCTGTACCCGCCGGACCCGTTGTTGTTCCTGGGCCTTGAGTACGAAACGGTGCAGTACGATGCGCCGCTGGGAGCGCAGGACGCAATGCGGCTAGACGGCGCCGGAAGCACGTGGGCGGTCTTCGTCCACGGCCTGCGCGAGGTGCCGGGCGAGGGCATACCGACCTTGCCCGTGTTGCAAGAACTGGACATGCCGGCCCTGCTGATTACCTACCGGAACGACGCGGGGCAGCCGCCGGACCCGAGCGGCAGGTACCAGTACGGCCTGACGGAGTGGGAGGACGTCCACGCCGCCGTGGAGTACGCGCTGTCGCAGCCCGGCGCGGAGGACGTCGTGCTAATCGCCAACAGCATGGGCGGCGGGATAGCAACGAAGTTCCTGTACGAGTCACCGCTGGCCGCCAGGGTGAAAGGCGTTGTGCTGGACTCGCCGATGCTGGATTTCAAGGCGCCTGTGGACCTCGGCGCCCGCAACCTCAACCTGCCGGGCTTCATCGTCGCCACGGTCAAGTGGGTCGCCACGATGCGGTTCGGCGTGGACTGGGAGGCGATGAACTACCTGAATGACGTGGACCTCCTCGCCGCGCCCATACTCCTCATCCACTCCGAGCGCGACGAGCGGATACCCATCCACACTAGCAACACGCTCGCCGAGCGGCGGCCCGACCTTGTGACGTACAGCGTCTATCACGAAGGGGGCCACGCCGACGCGTGGTACATAGACTCGGAGCGATATGAACGCGAGTTGAGGGAGTTCCTGCTTAGCGTCGTCCGCTGAGTCGTCTCACTGGCGAGCTTGGCCGACGGCGCTTCGAATTGGCACGACCAATGTTATTAGCGCGCCGAGGACGGCGATAGAGCCGGCGTATACCACGACGCCCTGGAATCCCCAGATCTGGTTGACCCAGCCTCCAAGCACGGGTGCGGCCGCGCCGATTATTGCGCCGCCCGTGAATATCATCGCCACGGCCGATCCCTCAGTGCCCGGCTCTATGGCGTCCATCGCAGTTGCGGTCATGACGGAGTTGATGGAAAAGACGAATATGCCGAGCAGCCCCAGCATCACGGTCAGCCACACGCCCGAATCGGCCCACAGGAAGTTGAACACGATGACGGAGATGGCCGTCATTCCCAGCAGGATGACCCAGCGCCTGCCGGTGCGGTCCGAGATGATGCCGAAGATAGGCCCCGCCAGGATGCCGAGAAAGGTGAGCAGCCCGACGTGCAGACCCACGGTCAGGTCACTGTATGCGAGGTTCTCCTTCATGTGCAGCACCAGGAAGACGGCGAACGACTGGTGGGCCATGCCTCGCAGCGCGCTGACCGCCACCATGCCAAGCACGGCGGTGTTGCGCAGCATGGGCAGGGTTGAAGAGAGGTAGCGCTTGAAGGATGGGGCGTTCACCGAATCCTGCGGCGGCGCGCGGAACGAGTAGAGCACGGCAAGCGCCGTGAATGCAGACGGGCCTACGTGCAGCAGGGCAACGGTGCGCCAGCCGAACCCGGCCCAGTTGAGGCCCCAAAAGCTGAGGCCGCCCAGCAGCAGGCCCACTATGATCGGGCCGGACGTATCGCCAATTGACCCGCCCGATCTGTGCGCGGCGAAGGCGTATGCCTTCCGGCCGGGGTATCGCACCGCAAGCGTCGAGAAGGCGGGCGCGTGCCACATGGATGTTCCGGCGCCCGCGACGGTTACCGCAAGCAGGATCATCCAGTAGTACGGGGCTATGCCGACGATGAGGTAGCCAAAGGTGAGGCAGGCCATGCTGGCGGTGAGCATTAGGCCGATGCGCCTGCGGAACATGTCGGTGAAGATGCCTGCCGGCACGTTCATGGCGCCCATGGCGGCTGCGCGAGCGCCCACTATGCCGCCGACCGCTATGTCGCTCAGGCCAAGGCCGTCCTTGATGTGGGGCAGTATGACGATCAGGCCCTGCTGGTAGAAGTGCTTGACGGCGTGGCCAGCGGAAAGTCCGAACAGCAGCCTCTGGCTGGGCGGCGTAGACGGCCTCGCCTTGGCCGTTCTCGACAATGCGTCCGCGCCGTCAGCGACTTGGACGCTAGTTTCGGTTGCTGCCAACTTCATTCACCTGGAGCGGCTTGTAAGAGTGGAACCGGACGATCGGAGGCCGGGTGGCGGTGCATCGACGTCACCGGCTAACTCTCCGCTATGGAAAGGTCTGTCTTGGGCGTCTCGGACCAATTGTCCTTCGTCACGCCGTCGTAGTCGAATCGCACGACGCCGTCCTTGATCGTCAGTTGATTGATGAGCCGCCCGTCCGCTCTCATTATCCGGTATCCGGTGGGCCCGCAGTCACTCAGGCCCGCCGGCCTCTTTACGTATTCAAGGACAGCGACGTCGGCGAACGCGCCGGGCGTGAGGGTTCCCAGTTCGGGGTGTCCGATCTTCTTGGCAGGGGCGACCGTAGTCTTTTCCACGATGTCCCGCATCGGCATTCCGATCGCCAAGAACTTGGACATCACCTCCGGCATCGCGGCCCTTGACGTGTGCAGGCTCATGCGGTGCAGGTCGGTCGAGATGGTGTCCGGTGGGAAGCCCTGCTGTATCGCAGGCACTGCCATGGAGTATGAGAAGCTGTTGTTGCCGTGCCCCACGTCGAAGGTCACGCCGCGCTCGCGGGCTTCCAGGAAGGCGGGTTTCACTTTGCCGTCGTTGCCGATCATGGCGTAGCTGTAGGCGTAGCAGTGGGTAACGCCGTCGCCTGGCCGCATGTGTTCGAGCATCATCTGTGCGAAGGTGCGGCTGGACTTGGGGTTCTGGTCGATCAGGCAAAAGGCGCCGGATAGTTCAGCCGCCCTTACGCCGCGGTCGACCGGCTCCCAGCCCACTCCGCGGTAGTGCGCCACCTTTACGCCGACCAATACGTCTGAGCGGCGCATGATCATCTCGGCGGTCAGCTCCGCGTCCATGTCGGAGATGTCCTGCTCGGCCGGGGACTGCATCCCCTGGCCCACTATGTTGAGCAGCCCGAAGACCCGCACTTCCGACTTCTGGACGACTTCTCTATCGAACTCGTCGAACGTTCGCCATCCGGAGCCGCCGCAGTCGACCATCGTCGTGACGCCGTTCTGGAAGCACATCTCCTCCGGGAACATTGCCAGTGAGAATCCCGTCGAGTGCGCGTGCAGGTCGATGAGGCCGGGCGTGACGTACCAGCCGTCGACGCGTGCGACTCGCCGCGCGTGCGACTCCGGTATCTCTTTCTGCACGGCGCCGATACTGCGTCCCGCGATGCCGACGTCGTGCGGCCCGTCGATATCGTTCGCCGGATCGATAACGTGGCCGCCCTTCAGCAGCAGGTCATACGTCGCCAAATTTTCTTTCCTCCAGTGTGCGCCCTATCCTAACGCCATTGCCCGCCTCATCCCCAGTTCCCGTAGGTACTGAATCAGGCGTCACCCAAGACCAGCCGTTCCTGGCGGCCGCGCTTGGCGCGCGGGGCGGGGGTGTACTGCGGTGGGAGCTGTCGCGACGGCATGTCGATTCGTTGCCCGCCGACTATCTGGCCGGCAGTGAGTACCTGTATGCGCGGGTAGGCGCCGCCGTCGTAGTTGCTGACGTAGGCCCCGGCCGATGCGGCCGCCTGTTCCATGGCCGTCGTGGGCGGGCGCACTGTCACCAACACGCCCAACGCCGCCTGCTCGTTCTGCACAGTTCCGATGAGGTCGCGCACGTGGGACGGGCCGGTGGCGCCGCCCTTTACCGAGATGATCACCCGTTTGTAGTCGACGGCCGCCGCGCCGGACTTGTCGGGGTCGATCTCCGGAAAGGCCAGAACGCCGTCCACGCCCTGGTCCGCGCCCTTCCTGTTTTGTCCGCCGCGCGAGGTGCCGCCCAGCTTTGCGACCGCCCAGAACTGGAACTGGAACTTGTCACGTTCCGCCAGCGCGAGCGCCGCCGCCTCGTCCGCAGGCTCGCCGTCCACCTCGATGTCGTCACCAAAGTCGTCCGGAAACGTCGTCGCAAGCCGGTTGCGCATGATGTCGACCGCCAGGAAGGTGATGTCTATGCCTATCCACTTGCGTTCCAGCCTGTGCGCCGCCACAACGGCGGTACCGCACCCGCAAAACGGGTCGAGCACGACGTCGCCGGGATTGGAGGAGGCTTGGATGATGCGCTCAAGAAGGGCTTCGGGCTTTTGGGTGGGATAGCCGAGGCGTTCTCTGGATTGGGCGGATACATTTCCGATGTCGGTCCATAAGTTTGTGGGTATACGTCCGGGCGGCAGGTACATCTTTCGGTATGGGCGCCCGCTTTCCGACCACACTAGTCTCCCTTCTTCATCCAGGGCCTCCAGCCTACCGCGCTCCATGCGCCAACCCCACTCGGGCGTGTAGCCCTTATATTCGTAGGCGAGATTTGGCCTTGGGCCCATAGACGCGGTTCGTATGATTTCGTGAAGTCTGTATTTCCCATTTTCGTCTTCAAAGCGGTAGAAGTTAGATACATATGTCTCATCATGGGGTACGTATACCGGATTCCAAGCGCTGATGGCGCCCTTGGAGTACCGGAAAATTGTATCCGTTACCTGTCCGAATCGCTTAGAGTCATTGTGCGAGCTGGTACGTTGCCACACGATTTCATTCTTGAAGTTCACTGCGCCGAATATAGAGTCCATCAGCACCTTTAGATAATGTCCCGCCGTGGGATCACAGTGGAGATAGATCGATCCCGTCGGCTTCAGGATGCGCCGAAGTTCGACCAGGCGCGGCGTCATCATGGTGAGGTATGCGGTGACGTCGTTGCGGCCAAGCGCCTCGACGAAGGAGCCCAGCATCCGGGCCACTTCATCGCCCTTTGAGACCACCTCGTGGAAGCTCTCGTGGGTCGTCGTGCCCGGCCTGCCCCAGTGCCAGGTGTCCTCGAACGCCTGTATCTGCGCCTCCGACTCCGTGCCTCTCGACTCCCTGAAGAGAACGTTGTAGGAGCGGTTCGAGTTGAACGGCGGATCGAGGTATACGAGATCGACGCACTCCGGCGGGAAGTCCCGCAGTACGGTCAGGTTGTCCCCGTAGTACAGGGTGTTGGGACTGAACTCAGGCA
The DNA here is from genome assembly GCA_963663555.2 of Dehalococcoidia bacterium. GTDB lineage: Bacteria > Chloroflexota > Dehalococcoidia > Lucifugimonadales > Lucifugimonadaceae. The sequence goes on along the minus strand of CAXXNJ010000006.1, from coordinate 61,336 downwards.
TGGTCAGTGGATTCTAGCAACTTCCGGGGCTGCGTTTCTTACGCGTGTGCCGCCGTGTGCCGCCCTTCTGGATTCCCGATCGGGTCGGGAAAGACGAGGAAGAGGCCGGGAATCACTATGGCCTGGCTTAGGCCGCACAAGATGATGAAAATGGGGTGTCGCCGACCACCAACGCGCGCGCCGTTAACAATGAAGATGGAGGCGTGACGCGCGCGAAGACCCCCATCTCAATCTTCCCCCGCAGACGGGGGAAGAGGTAGGAGGGGGCGCCCCTGCGGGGCGCGTTGTTGGCAGCGTCGCGCGTGGGGGTGGGCGACGTTGCCCCGCCCCGTTCCCCGCCAGGCGCCCACAAGGGATCGCCCCTACGGAGGGCTGCCACAAGGGATCGCCCCTGCGGGGGGCGCCTGCGGGGCATGTGCCGGTGGGTTCCCGTTTTCACGGGGATCTATTTTCATAACAATTACGGGGGCTGGCTTGTTAGCCGATTTGGCGTAGGACGGGGTCGAAGTAGTCGCGGAGCCAGTCACCCAGGAAGTTGAATGCCATGACGGTGAAGAAGATGGCGAGGCCGGGGAGGATGGCGATCCACCAGCTGGTGAGCAGGAAGCGTTGGCCTTCGGCAATCATAATGCCCCAGGTGGGCGTGGACGACGGTACGCCGACTCCCAGGAAGCTGAGACCGGCCTCGGCGATTATGAGTTGCCCGGTGCGGAGAGTGGTTATTACGATCACGATGTGCACGACCTGGGGCAGGATGTGCCTGATGATGATCCGCCAGTGGTTCGCGCCGGCCACCTTTGATATGGCGACGTAGTCGCGCGTCTTGATCGTCAGCACGTCGCCGCGGATATTACGGGCGCCGGTCGACCAGGAAGAGACGGCCAGTAGCCAGATCACCGTCAACAGGCTGGATCCGAGGCTCACCGCTACCACCAGGACGAGTAACAGGAAGGGCAGCGCGAGCCACAGGTCGACGGCTCGCATGAGGATTTCGTCGGCCCACCCGCCGAAGTATCCGGCGATTAGGCCGGTAGCGGTACCGGCGACAACGCCGACCGCGACGGCGATGCCGGCCACCATCAGAGAAATGCGCGCGCCGTGCAGGACGCGGCTAAAGATGTCCCGCCCCAGGTGGTCTGTGCCCAGAGGATGGTCGAAGCTGCCTCCCGTCAGCCAGACCGGCGGAATCTCCCGGTCGTCCAGTATTCGCTTGCCGGGATCGTAAGGCGTCAGGAATGGCGCAAATATGGCGCCGACTGCGAGCAGCGTCAGGATGATGCCTGCGATGATGGGATAGCGCCGCGTGAAGTTGAAGGCCCTGACCGGCCATGAGAATATGCCGGAGGGCTGGGGTATGGAGTAGGTGGCTTGGGCCATGTCGTCTTCAGCTGTACCTGATGCGCGGGTCGATGACTGCGTACGCCATGTCGGCAAGAAGGTTTAGGCCGACGTAGATCACGCCGAACATGAGCGCCACGGCGGCGAGCACGGGGAAGTCATTGTCGAGCGAGGACTGCACGGCAAGCCGGCCGAGGCCGGGCCAAGCGAAGATCGTCTCGACGAAGACGGCGCCGGTGATGAAGGCGGCGAATACCAGTGCGGAGGTGGTGATGGGCTGGATCAGCGCGTTTCGAAGGGCATGCTTCCAGATGATCTTCCATCCGGTTACTCCCTTGGCGCGGCCCAGCCTGACGTATTCGGAGTCCAAGACCTCCAGCATGGACGAGCGTGTTAGGCGTAAATATGTGGCCCACGGGTCGAAGGCGAGTACGGCCGTGGGCAGCACGAAGTACTTGGCCTGGTTCCATAAGGACCCCGTGCCCTTCGACGCCGTGGGCAAGAGGTCGAGCCATACCGAAAAGATCAGTATGAGCACTATTGCGAGCCAGAATGCGGGCGTCGCCTGGCCTATGAGCGCGATGAAGCGGCCAAAGTAGTCCCACAGCGTGCCGCGTCTCACGGCCGACAGCACGCCCAACGGGATGCCGACCGCCGTTGAGAATATCCAGGCCGCGATGCCCAGCTGCAAAGTCGCAGGCAACTTTTCAAGGACGATCTTGCTAACCGACCTGTCGGCGCCGATGCTCCTGCCGAAGTCTCCCCTAGCCATGCGCCCCAGCCAGATGCCGTACTGGACGATCAGCGGCCGGTCCAGTCCCCACTTCTGCTTGAGCCGCTGGATCGTCTCCTCGTTCAGCCCGTAAGTTTCCGAGCGTACGAAGATGAGCAAGGGGTCCGGCCCCAGACGCGACAGGATGAAGACGACGATCGTCACGCCCCACAGGGTGACTAACGCGAGCAGGGCCCGCCGGATGAGGAATGTCCGCATCGTGGCTGCTATCGTCCCCTGTCTGGCGTCGTCCGTCCCCTAGCGGCGGACGGGGCCGTACCGGCGCACCGGTATGGCGGCCCCGCGGCCGGGAACGGCCCGCAACTCACGCGCCGGGCCTGCGAGGACCCGGCGCGTGGATGCAGTGTTACTTGAGAACGATGTTCTCAGGCGTGTTGAAGCGGAACCTGAGCCCTCTCTCCATCGGCCATTCGAGGGAGTTCGGGTTCAGCGTTACGCGCAGGGGCTCTGCAACCGTGCCTGCCGAGGTGACCCACTCGTGCAGGTAGTCGGCCAGGCCGTTGTTGAGCTCGATGCGCTTGTCCCTGTCCGGCTCTGCGGACACCGCCAGGAAGGTCTCCGTGATGAACGGGATCTCAATGGAGTTGCTCTTGCCTCCGCGTGCAATCGCGCTCGCCTGGTTCTCGCGCGGCCAGTCCCAAGGGGATGCCGCCCGGCAGCCCACGGCGCATCCGTCGATGTACGGGGCGGTTGCCGACTTGCTGACCAGCGTGGGCCGCCACACCGAGTAGGCGTAGTGGAGCACCTCTACCTTGATGCCGATGTCTTCCCAGAAAGCGGCCACGGCGTCACCGATGCCGGCCCAAGACCTGTGCAGTTCCCAGGAGTAGAAGGGCGCTTCGAACCTGATGCCGTCATCGCCTTTCGGGTAGCCGGCCTGGTCGAGCAGTTCCTCGGCTCTCGCCGGGTCGTATTCGACCTTCCACTTGTCGTTCCAGTTCGGGTTGTTGATGTCGAAGTAGGAGTTGTAGACCGGCCATCCGAGACCGCCGAACACCACTTCGTTCACCTTGTCACGGTCGATTGCGACGGACATCGCCAGCCGCACCAGCCTCGCCTGTTCCATGTCGTCCATGCCGGGCGGGTTGTTGTCGCGCGGCGCGCGGGCGATGCCCGGGTTGCCAATCCACGGTATGTCGTGGACGACGGTGTTGATCTCGAGCTTCTCGCCGGTGTACGGGTGGAACTCTTCCCAGAGGTTGCCGGCGAACATGACGGACCACATGTTGGCGACGCCCGCTGTGGCGGTCGTCATGCCGTTGCGCTGCATGGCCGGAATGTTGCGCAGACCAATGTCGGCTATGTCGGCTTCGCCGGTCGTCAGCATCGCCTGCCGGACGGTCTCGTCGGGAACGGCCAGCTGAGTGATCTTCTGTACCTGTCCGGTCTGCCGCCAGTGGTCAGATACTGCCTCGACCACTACGCGGTCGCCCCGGACCCACTCAGTCATCATGTAAGGACCGGTTCCGACGAGGTTGTCGGTATTCCACTCCTTGCCCATCTCGTCGTAAGCGCGCTTGGATACGATGCTTGCGCTCAGGCCGTCTTGACCGAAGAACCAGGTCTGCCAGCGCGGGTCGAATGCCGGCCAGCCGATCTTCACGGTGTAGTCGTCGACCTTTTCCAGCGGAACCTGGCCCAGGAAGCCTGCCCAGCCGCCGCTGCCGTCCGTGATGCTGATCGTGCCAGTCCCGTACTCCTCGGAGGTGTTCGGGTTGGTGTCGTTGTAGCTCCACACCACGTCATCGGCAGTCAGTTCGCCAAAATCGCCGTGGTGCGTGTGGAAGGGAACGCCCTGCTTGATCTTCACGTTCGCAGAAAGCGTGTCGTCGGCAATCTCCCAGCTTTCCGCTATGAGCGGCGTTGCGGAGTCCTCGTTCGTGGGCTTCCACAGGGCCTCAGTCACGCTCAGGCTCTTAGACGCGCAGCACAATCCGCCGGCGTTGTAGCCCGTGCCGGTGGCGGCGGACACCGCGGCAACGGCGAAGATGAGCGTGCCCTCAGGGCTCTTGGAGTCGGGGGCTGGCTTGTCGGCAGGAACGGGCGTCGGGGTAGGCGGAAGTTCAGGACGCGCGGTCGCTATGACGACCTTTTCTATCACGACCGTCTCGACAACCTTTTCGACCCGGGTCACCGGCTTTTCGACGACCACTGTCTCGACGACCGTCACCGTCTGGCCTTCGACCTGCTTCTCGACTACGACGGTCTCGATCACCTTTTCGATTCGGGTCACCGGCTTTTCAACGACGACCGTTTCGACGACCGTTTCGATCCTGGTGACAGGCTTCTCGACGACGACGGTCTCGACGATTGTTTCCGTCTTGCCGGCGACCTGCTCGGTCACAACGACGGTCTCGACTACCTTCTCGACCTTGGTGACTTCCTTTTCGACGAGGACGGTCTGAATGACCGTCTCGGTCGTGCCCTCGCCACCGCAGGCTGCGAACGCAATCGCCGCTGCGATGCCGAGCAGAAGTGCGCTCAAGACCCTAAAGCGTGATGTCAATATATCCATGTTTCTCCTCCGGTCAGTCAGACCGTATCAGCCAGTCGGGGCCACTTAAGTGGCGCTAGGCAAATTGACCCGTGCCTAGGATCACCCTTCGTTCAACGCTTCAGGCCGTCTTGGTCGTGAGCTGCGCCCGCACCCAAAATCTTGCGGCGCGCTCCTCACTTCGTTTCGTACGTCCCGCCTTCGATGTTCCCCTCGCTCTTTCGACAGCCCGACTACTGCGCCAAGCGAGATACTGGAAGCGCCGGGACTTTTCGGCAACGGCAATGCGCGAATCCTATGGCAAGCTAACTAACTTGCCCTTGCTTGTCAAAGTCGGGCAGACCGAGCCAGCCGCCGCGCGCCTTCCGCGGGAGCGGCGCGTCGCCATCCTTACAGGCGCTCCGGGCCCGCGAATGCCGGTTCGCGTGTTCCATGCTTGGCTGCTTGGCTTGCGTCCGGCGTTGGGGCCGGAGGGGATGGAGGCTGTTCAGGCGAGAGCGGCTGCGTGGGTTTTACGTAGGAAGCGCCGGGACTGCGCCGTGGTCTGTGGGGCAGTGGCGCGGGAATTGACTACTATGAAATAGGCCGTGATGCCGTAGTTGGCCGTGAGATTGCGAGGTTACCCACAAAGCGCTAGGCCGCTTAGCCCCGCACCTCACTATCGACAGCCTATCACTTCCTGTAACGCACCTGTAACGCGTCGCCCTTGGTGGTGGTCAGATGGCGCGCTTGGCGGGATTCGAACCCACGACCTCAGCCTTCGCAGGGCTGCGCTCTATCCTGCTGAGCTACAAGCGCGCGGAACGCCGTGGAGTTGGCGGCGACGTGGTGCCGAGGGTGAGATTCGAACTCACACGCCCTACTGGGCACTACGCCCTGAACGTAGCGCGTCTACCGTTTCGCCACCTCGGCACGTCTCAGTCCATCTTACCAGCATATTCTCTGCCGTGAGCCGCCGGCGTCACGACGAGGCAGAGCGCCTTCCCGCGCCGTCCGCGCCAGCGGTAAGCGGGCGCGGATGTGCGCCCGTATAATTCTTAGTGGTTCAAGTAAGCGTCATCCCCGCGCTCAGGTTCCGGTAAGGAGGCCACAGTGATGGAACGGCTCTACGTCACGTTCGAGGGCCCCCGGACAAGTGAGGACGGCGTGCCGGTAGCCGGTTTCGTCGCCGCACTGCAAGGCGTCCAAGGGGCCATGCGGCTGATGGTGCAACATCTCGCAGGCAGTCAACCTGTTTCCGGCCGACCCTCCAGGCCGCTGCAAGACCAGGGCGCCCTGCGCGTATCTCTCATTCGCCAAGACTCCGTCGTCTTGGAACTGCCTTTGGATCCGATGCCGGACGGCCCAGGCGATGCGGACACCTACGGGCCACGTGCGTTCGACGCGCTGGCAAATTGGGATGGCAGTGAGAATTCAACCCTGCCCGCGGCGGTGACCGGCAAGTTCTACGGCATCCCTTCCAAGTTGCCGGATGAGATGCGTCTCTGGCTTGGCGACTCTGAGAATCCCCGCAGGACCGAAGTCAAGCGGATAAATCGTGCTAGGACACTGAAATCGCAGGCCGAAGAGGCGATCCTGTACGGCTCTCTCAAGGCGGTCAACTGGCACACTCGCACCGCGGAACTTCACCGGTACGGCGCCCAGCACGTGCCGCTGCGGTTCGATGCCGAGCTGGATGACGACATGCGCCGGCTTGCTACACGGCACGTCGAGGTCAGAGGCGATGGCCGGTTCGACGAGAATGACAACTGGGCATCCGTTCGCGTCGAGAAGATCAGTGGCGCTCCTGTAGGTAAGCCGTTCGACCTAGACGCGTTCCTGAACGAGCCCAATCCTAGGGTCTTCGATCCCGAGAAGGTGGTCACTATCGACCTTACAGATGAAGAGTGGGAGTCTTTCCATCGAGCTATCAATGAAGGCAGGGATGCCTGCTTGCGCCAGACCCCGGACTAGTAGTCGTTGATAGCAGCGTTGTCTCGATATTCATACGCAGAAGCAGCATGGAACTAACAGCCCACTATCAGGAACAGATCAAAGGGAGGCGTGCCGTAATCTCTTTCCAGACTGCGGAAGAGTTGTGGTTCGGTGCATATAAGGCGGGTTGGGGTGACGCTCGGAAGAACCGCTTGGCCAAACATCTCGATCAGTACAGGGTGATCGAGTCGTCACCGGAACTGGTGCAAATATCCGCCCAACTGCGCTGCGACCAGGAAGCCATAGGTAGGTCGGAGGCTTGCAACTACTGACGCCTGGATCGCGGCCACGGCCCTGCTCCTAAAGTGCCCGCTAGCCTCCCACGACCGGGACTTCTCAGGCATCCCCGACCTACAACTAACAAGAGCTGGGTTCTAGACGGCTCACGCCAGGTACGGCGGGTTGGGTCAGGCTGCGATGGCTGGAGGGCAGGCGGGAGGCACTCTTATAGTCATGCCCTCCAGCGGTGAAAGCGCGTAGCGTCTACTGCTGTTGTAGGTCGCAGTTGAACTGCCAGTGGATGCCGAACTTGTCGGTGCACATGCCGAAGTACGCGCCCCAGAAGGTGTCCTCCAGGGGCATGTTCACAGTCCCGCCTTCCGATATCTTGCCGAACAACTCGTCGGTCTCCTCCCGGCTCTTCGTCATGTAAGAAAGGGCGAAGTTGTTGCCGGCGACGCGGGGCTGCGGAAAGTTGGACGGCACGTCGCTGGCCATCAGCTTACTGTCGCCTATCTTCAGGGATGCGTGCATGATCTTGTCACGGTCTGATTCGGGCACGCCCATCTCCGGCGGCGCCCCGGCGAAGGTCATGACCGTCTCGTACTCGCCTCCAAAGACCGTCTTGTAGAAGTCAAACGCCTCGCGACAGTTGCCGCTGAAGTTCAGATAGGTGAGTATCGGCATGTCGCCTCCTGACTGAAAATTCGGGCGGGTCTAAGGTCTAGGGTCAAGTGTACATGCGGCTCCGCGGGGCTGTGCGCAGAGTCGAGGGTCTCCCTTGATGCCGCAAGATTTGATTGCAATGCAATCGTGCGATAACATGATAGCGATGTATGCGGAGGTGTAATCATGGCCAGCATCACGGTTCGCAATCTCGACGATGGGCTGAAGAGGCGGCTACGCATCAGGGCCGCAGAAAATAACCGCTCGATGGAACAAGAGGTGCGCAACATCTTGCGGGAAGCGCTTGATGAGGATGCCGCCCCGGCTAGGAATCTCGGCACTGCCATACACGATTTGTTCAAGCCTTTCGGCGTCGTGGAATTGGATGTCCCCGCCAGAGAACCTACGCGCGAACCCCCTCGGTTCGATTGACTTCCGGCATGGTCATTCTGGATACCCACGTGGTCTCAGAGCTCATGCGGGAAAATCCGAACTCAAATGTAGTCGCATGGCTGGACGAGCACCCCACTAGTTCCCTGTTCATCACCTCTCTCACCGAAGCCGAGATCCGGGCAGGAATAGCGCTACTGCCCAGCGGCAGGCGTCGGCGCGGACTGGCAGCCGCGGCCGAACATACCTTCGGCTCGCTGTTCGCTCAACGCATCCTGCCTTTCGACAGTGGAGCCGCACGCACATACGCAGCCATAATGGCCGCGCGCCGTGCCGCAGGCCGCCCGATCTCTCAGTTCGACTGCCAGATCGCAGCGATCGCGCGCGCTGCCGGAGCGGCAGTTGCAACCGGTGACGAAAACGATTTCCAGGGATGCGGGATACCCGTGATAAATCCTTGGTCGAACGCGTGAACGCTCCGATCGTGTCCTTCACCTCCTCTACCCCGGCGTCTCTCCGGCGCTAAACTCACTTTCCATGACAACCGCGGGCGGGTGCGCCGGGTGATGACCGCTCCATTTCCGCTGCGCCTTGCATGAGGCCATCCGCCTTCCAGTTACGGAGAATGATCCTTGAAGATCACAGACGTTCGCTCAGAGACGTTCCGGTGGCCGCGGGCCGTCCCGATCACCAACGGCCTGTACACCTACACCCACAGCGGCATCAACCCGATCCACATAGAGACCGACGAGGGCATTAGCGGCCTCGGCCTCGGCGCATCCATCCAGGACAGGCCGGACGTCGGCGTCGCTATGGTCGAACACCTGAAGCAGGTACTGATCGGGAGGGATCCGCTGGACACCGAGCGGCACTGGTACGAAATGTGGCGGCCCAAGCTCGTGGGACGCCGCGGCATATCCACCAGGGTCATCTCCGGCATCGACATTGCGCTGTGGGACCTGAAGGCCAAGATCGCCGGGCTGCCCCTGTACAAGATGCTCGGCGGCTTCTCCAACAAGATCGACACCTACATCGCAGGCGGCTACTACGAGGAGGGGAAGGGCCTGAAGGAGCTCGCCGAGGAGATGGAGGCCAACATGGACCTGGGCGCGCGGGCCGTCAAGATGAAGATCGGGGCCGTGCCCATCAATGAGGACGTGGAGCGCGTGCGCGTGGTGCGGGAGACGGTCGGGCCGGACGTGAAGGTGATGGTGGACGCCAACAACGCATACCGCCACTACCAGGCCATCGAATTCGCCCGCAAGGCGGAGAAGTACGACCTCTTCTGGTTCGAGGAGCCGGTGGAGCCGGACGACTACATAGGCCAGCGGGAGATAACTCGCTCGACGTCGATTCCGGTCGCCGCCGGCGAGAACGAGTACACCCGCTACGGCTTCAGGGACATGATCGACCACCGCGCCGTGGACATACTCCAGCCGGACGCGCTAATCATGGGCGGCGTCACCGAGTTCATGAAGGTGGCGGCCCTCGCGCAGGCGCACGACCTGGACATCGCCCCGCACGGCGCGCAGGAGGTGCACATACACCTGGTGACAGCCATCTCCAACGGCCTCATTCTGGAGTACTACCGCGACTCCGTAGACCCGTTGCACGGCCAGATCTACACCTCGACTCTCCAGATCGAGGACGGGTACGTGTACGCGCCGAATGAACCCGGCCTGGGCATCGAGTTGAACTACGAGGCGCTGGAGCCGCACCGGGTGGCGTAGGGCGGGGGGTGGTGGCCGGTGGTCAGTGACCAGTGGCTAGTTTGCCGCCGTGCCCCGCCTCACAACTCCGTCTTTGGCACTTCCTTCGTCGGGTCGATAAACGGCACGCGGACCACCTCTGCGTCCACCGGCCCGTCTTTGGGGAGCGTGACCTTGACCTGTGTTCCGCGGCGCCAGTGCGACCGCGGCATGGCGGCCAGTGCGATGTTGGACTGCAGGTTGGGCGACCAGAAGGCGCTGGTGACGTGGCCGACGTTTTCGCCGGAGTCCTTGTCGGAGACCAAGTAGAAGTCCTCGTTGTACCAGGTGATGGGCTCGCCGCCCATTCTCAGTCCGACGAGGCGCTGCTTCACGCCCTCTTCCTTGATCCTGGCGAGCGCCTCCTTGCCGATGAAGTCACCCTTGTCCAGGTCCACCTGCCAGCCTAGCCTCACCTCGTACGGGTTGTTCTCGATGTCCATGTCCTGGCCGTACGACAGTATGCCCGCCTCTAGGCGGCGGATGTGGCTCGGCGCAATCACGCCCAGGTTGAACTCCTCGCCTTGCTCCAGGATGTACGGCCAGACGTCATCGGCGTGGCGCATGGCGTCGTGCAGGTAGATCTCGAAACCGACTTCAGCCGAGAAGCCGGTTCTCGAGATGGTCACCTTGTGGCCGTTCAGGGTGTCGTTGATGACGTGGTAGTACGGTATTTCCCTGACGTGAGAGCCGAACATCTTCTCCATCAGCATTACCGACTTCGGCCCCTGTATCTGCACGGGCGACACGTCGATTTCGTGTATATCGACGTTGAACCTGCCGCCGGAGTTGACGCCCTGCGCCCACAGGAGAACGTCCGAGTCGGAGATGCTGAACCAGAACTCGTCCTCGGCCACCCTGAGCAGCACCGGGTCGTTGATGACTCCCCCGTACTGGTTGCACAGGATGACGTATCGGGCCTGCATTGGCTGCAAAAGGCTGTCCACGTCGCGCGTGATGACGTAGTCGACGAAGGCGGCTGCGTCGGGGCCTTTGACCTGTATCTGGCGCTCCACCGCCACGTCCCACATGCTGACGTGTTCGGTCAGGAACTGGTACTCCGCCAGCAGTCCGCCGTCCTCCGGCTTTACGTAAGAACGCGGGTGGTACATGTGGTTGTACACCGTGTATGCACGGCAGCCCGCGGCCTTCGACATGTGCCACCAGGGCGATTTCCTGATGCGCGTCGAAATGAGGATGTTTGCGTCGCTGTTTCCGCTCTGCCTCAGGTTTATCGGCAACCGTCGGCGCTTGAGACCATCGATAATCAATTGCTGCGCCATCTGAGGGCCCCTTATTCCTCCCAGCTTCTTTGGCTGGGAACTCAGACCTTCATCTTCGTGCCCTTGGGATCGTAGAGAGGCTCCCTGGCTACCGTCGCCTTAAGGCGCTCGCCAAAGTAGAGGATCTCCACGCCCATTCCGGCCTTACTGTATGTCACAGGCAGGTAGCCGTACGCAATACTTTTGCCCACGGAATGGCCGTAGTTGGCGCTCGTCACGTAGCCCAACACCACGTCCCCGTGCATGACCGGCTCCTTGCCCATGACGACCCTGTCCGGATCGTCCAGCGTCATACAACACAGCTTCCCCGACGGCTCCTGCCTGCGAATCGCCTCAAGGCTCTCGCGGCCAATGAAGTCACCCTTATTCATCTTTACGGCGAAACCCAGTCCCGCCTCGTACGGGTTGTACTCGGTGTGTATGTCGTTGCCCCAGAGCCGATAGCCCTTCTCCAGCCTGAGTGAGTCGAAGGCCCCTCCGCCCGCTGCGATCAATCCGTGCGGCCGGCCTGCCTCCCACAGCGCGTCCCACAACCGCAGCCCCTGCTCTGCGGGCGCATATATCTCCCAGCCGAGTTCGCCAACGTACGAAATGCGCAGCGCGAGCGCCGGTATCCCTGCGATGGTGATGGCCTTTGCCGTCATGTAGTGGAACGACGCATCGCCAACGTCGTCCCCGGTTACCTGGCTCAGTATGTCGCGCGCCCGCGGCCCCCACAGGGCCAGGCAGCACCTGTCGGCCGATACGTCCGTCACGCTGACCGTGCCGTCGCCGGGCAGGTGCGCTTCAATCCAGGCCAGGTCGTGCAGCCCCATCGCGCCGCCGGTCACGACCATGAAGCGGTTCTTGTCCAGGCGGGTCACCGTCAGGTCGCACTTTATGCCGCCGCTTGGGGTGAGCATGGAGGTATAGGTGATGGCGCCGGCGGGTTTGTCCATCCGGTTGGCGGCGAGGCGTTGCAGAGCGTCGAGCGCGCCCGGCCCGCTCACCTCGAACTGCGCGAATGGGGTGAGGTCGAACAGCGCCGCCCGCTCGCGCGTAGCCGCGTGCTCGAATGCGATTGCGGGCGACCATTCACGCGCCTCCCAGCCTGAGCGCGATTCTCCGCTTACGGAGACCGAGCCGGACAGCTTCTCATTGGCCGCGTACCACTGGGGCCGCTCCCAGCCGGCGCTCTCGAAGAAGACGGCGCCCAGTTCTTTCTGGCGTTGAAAGAACGGCGTCACCCGCAGGTTCCTGGGGCTGGACGGCTGCTGCTGCGGGTGGATGACGTCGTACACCTCGCGGTACTGCTGCGACGCGCGAGCGAGTACGAATGGGCGGCTGTACGCGTGCTCGTGGAAGCGCCGTATGTGGCCTTCGCGAAGATCGACGGACGGCTCGCCTTCCACGATCCACTCGGCCACGGCCCTGCCCACGCCCGCGGCGTGCGTGATCCATACCGCCTGCGCCGACCAGAATCCGGGTGTTTGCGGCGACTCCCCCAGTATCGGGAAGCCGTCCGTGGTAAACGAGAATATGCCGTTGAGCGTGCGCGTCAGTCCGGCGCCTCTGAGACTGGGCATCAGTTCGCCCGCCGCCGCCCTTGCTCTCTCGAAGCGCCGCGGCGTGAAGGGCATCTCGGCGGGCGGAATCGAAGCCTCTTCGTGGTCGATGATGTCGTTGGAGTCCACAACGAGCGGTTCGTGCAGATAAGAGCCGATGCCGACGCTGCGGCCCTCCTGGCGGAAGTACATCGACCTGTCCTGGTGGCGCAGCAGGGGAAGCGAAATCTCTTCCGTGGCGTCCGCCAGTTCGTCTATGGGCGTGGTCACTGCGTACAGGTGCTGCATCGGCGACAGCGGGATGGGCACGCCAGCCATGTTGCCTAGTTTCGGGGCCCAGATGCCGGCCGCTGCGACTGCCAAGTCGGTCTTGATCCGCCCGCGAGTGGTCTCGACCGAAGCGATACGGCCGCCCTCTATGCCGAAGCCGGTCACCCTTACGTGGCCGTGGAAAGTCGCGCCGTTCCGCTCGGCCCCCCTGGCCATCGCCTCGGCCGGCCTGGTCGCCTTGGTGTGCACGTCCGACGGCACGTACAGAGCGCCCAGGATGCGGTCGGACAGCAGCGGGAGCAGGTCACGCGCCTCGCCTGCGCTCAGCAGGTGATTCTCGACGCCCCAGCTGCGGCCGTAGCCCGACCTGCGCTTCAGGTCGGCAAGGCGCTCCGGCGTCCACGCAACTTCCATGCTGCCGACGGCCTTGGCGCACGGGGCGCCGTCCAGTTCCAGCTGCCGCCACAGTTCAACCGTGTAGCGGGCGAAGCCCGTCATGGTCTTGGACGGGTTGATCTGGAAGACGAGGCCGGGCGCGTGTGAGGTGGAGCCGCCCGTCTCGAACAGCGGCCCCTGATCGACGACCACGACGTCGCGCCATCCCAGTTTCGTCAGGTGATAGGCGACGCTGCAACCGGCGATGCCCGCGCCGATGATGACCGCCCTGGCGTGAGTCGGAAAAGGCTTGTTTGCCATTTCTTGCATCCCTTCCAACGGAATGCGCCACTCGCATTCAGCGAGCGCGGCGGGGAACTGGGCGCGGCCGGTATCGCCGCGCTATTGCCGCTTGCATGACCGGCAAGAGTTCGTCATCGCCGGTACGGAATTCTACTCCGAAAAACTGCCGCGCACACCTGAAAATGGACCGGATTTTGTACGTCTTATAGCGCTGCAAATTCCGCGCACGTAAGGAGGCACACCCGGTCAATCCGGCGGCGCGTCAGGCCTGGTATGGGCTTCCCTGAGCGCGCGATTCGTAGGGGAGTCCCTTGTGAGACTGTCTCACAAGTCCACCGTCTCTAATTTCAGGCGCCTCTGGATTCCCGTTTTCACGGGAATGACGGGAAGGGGGCGATGGGTGGATGGCGCGCGTTGTGGTGGCGGCGCGCGGGAAGACCCCCATCTCAATCTTCCCCCGCAGACGGGGGAAGAGGTAGGAGGGGACGCCCCCTGCGGGGGGCGTTGTTGGCAGCGTCGCGCGTGGGGGTGGACGACGTCGCCCCGCCCCGTTCCCCGCCAGGCGCCCACAAGGGATCGCCCCTACGGGGGACGCCCCCTGCGGGGGGCGGCCACAAGGGATCGCCCCTACGGGGGACGCCCTCTGCGGGGGGCGGCCACAAGGGATCGCCCCTACGGGGCGCGGCCGGTGGGGTCCAGTTTGCGCGGGAATGACGATGTTGGAGGTGGGTTCCCGTTTGCGTGGGGGTCTATTTTCATAAGAATGAATTGGGAGTTTCTGAGGTCAGGCGCCGTTTTTGCACCTGCTGAGCATTTCGACAGACTTGTCGGTGATGGTGCGGCCGCCGGAGTGGACCAGCCTGCTCTGGAAGGTTGTTCGGTGAGTCTCGTAGCCCTTGCCCTCGAACGCCTTCTCCGTGGGTACGTAGCCGCAGTAGCCGTTGGTCAACTCGGAGATGAGCGTCACGTCGAACGGCGAGCGGTCCTTGATCTCGAGGCCGAAGGCGACGAATAGCTCGGCGGGGTTGGTCGAGATCGCCACGTGATCGCTCAGCGACACCGCCCCGATCTCGACGAGGCAGGCGGTTTCTCCACGCTGCGACAGCACGACTTTTTCCGGCCCGTACCTGCTGGTGGCAAACTGGCGCGAGGCGATGTCCCATCCCCGGCAGTTTTCCTCGCAGAACTCCGAGTCCGCGAGTGACCTGTCCGGTATCTCCATCACCTGGGAGGCGATCCTGACGTCGGTCAAGTCCACTCGTGGCTTGCCTTTTGCGTCGTTCAGCACCGCGTCGGCGATCTTCTCGCCTAGCTCCCAGGTGTAGGCGAGCTGGTCGTCGGGCAGTCCGGCCTTTGGGTTGACCCACATCGTGTCCCCGCAGGCGCCCGCAAGGAAAGGCGTGGGAATATCGAGCGCCAGCCTTCTCCTAACCATGTCGCCCGTCCGCCCGAAGAAGTCTCGGTGGAAGTACTTGGCGCACGACGAGTGGTTGTGGCAGGAGAAGCTCATCAGGCAGGCGATGGGCGAGCCGTCCGGCTCCTCGAACATGACGTAGCCCACGTCCTCGTCTACCGGCCCCTCGGGCGGGAAGTTCGGGTCTAGGTCATTGGCGTCCGGCCTCTCCTGGAACACCACTGTGTGTATGACGATGCCGCTCGGCCTGAGCAGGCGCCGGTTGAAGGTGAGCCCCTCGGTGGGAGCGTCCCCCGCCGCAATGCGTGCAGGTCGCATCTCGGCGTGCGCCGACACGATGGATTCGACTATGTGGGTAACGAAGAAGTCGGTGTAGAACGGGTCCGGCTGTTCGCCTGCGCGGAACGTCGGCGACACGGCTGGCCCGGAGTGTGTGTGCGTGGCCCCCACGAAGATGTTGCCGGCAGGTATGCCGGTGCGGAGAGAGGCCAGCTCCTTGATCCACAGGACGGTGGACCTGTCGACGACCAGGACGTCGGCGGACACGACCGCCGCGGTCTGTGCGCCGTCGCTGAATACGACGGCGTGCGCCAGTATGTCGCTGTCCTCGTTGCCGCGTACCAGGTATTGCCCGCCGTACGTGGGCACCGGATAAGGAGGAGTGATGCTAACCGTCGCCGCACCCGCTAGCCCAGTTCCGTTCTGTGTCATCGTTCAATGTCCTTTCAAGACTGTCGCCCGCACCCTAGGGGCGTACACCCGTAACGACGTCCCCGGTAGGGGCGTGCTCCGGCACGAACCGTAACGGCGTCTCCCCCGGCGCGAACCCTAGGGGCTTCCCCCGTATGGGCGTCCCTGGTGGGCGCGTCCCCCCGTAGAGGCGTCCCTCCGTAGAGGCGTCCCTCCGTAGGGGCGTCCCTTGTGGGCGCCCGTTCTCAGAGCTGCCGCAGCCTCGGGTCCCATCTGTCCCTCAGCCAGTCTCCGGAGAAGTTCATGGCGTAGACCACGAAGAATATGGCAAGGCCTGGCAGCAATGCTATCCAGTAGTTCTCCGAGATGTAGTTGCGGCCGTCTGCGACCATGCTCCCCCACGCCGGAGTGGGTCCCGGTATGCCGACTCCCAGGAAGCTCAGCCCGGCTTCCGCAAGGATAAGCTGGCCGACGTTCAGTGTCATGAGGACGACCACGGTGTTGACCACGCCCGGCAGGACGTGGCGGTAGAGAATACGCGGCACCGACGCGCCGGCGACGCGGGCCAGCGCCACGTAGTCGGTGGCCTTGAGTCGCAGCGTCTCCGCCCGGATCTGGCGCGCAAAGGCCGCCCAGCTGTAGATGCTCAGCAGGATCACCATCAGCCCAAAGCTCGGGCCAAATACCACGGCGGAGGCGAGGGCGACGAGTACGAACGGCACGGCGAAGTTCAGTTCCGCAAGGCGCATTAGCACGTCGTCTACCACGCCTCCGTACCAGCCCGCGATGAGTCCGACGAGCGTGCCGACGATGGTGCCCACGGCAAGCACTGCGCCGGCCAGCTTGAGAGACACCTGCGCCCCGAAGATGACTCGGCTCAGTATGTCGCGCCCCAGCGGGTCGGTGCCCAGTATGAACTTGGCGCTGCCCTCTTCGTGCCAGACGGGAGGGATGCGCTCGTCGATCAGCTTTCCCAGCAGGGGGTCGTGAGGCGCCAATAGGGGGGCGAAGGTGGCGGATACGGTGACGAGCGTGATGATGAAGAACGGGAACAGCGGCCAACGGCGTAGCACGTAGAGGGTCTTCGCGATGATGCCGCCGCCGTCATCGCCGGCATAGCTCTCTGCGGTCGCGGTCCGGGAGCTCAATTGATCCTTATCCTCGGGTCGATGATGAGGTAGAGCAGATCGATGGCGAGGTTCACGACGAGGAATGTCGCGGTGAACAGTAGCACCAGCGCGCCCAGCATCGGGAAGTCGGTATTGAAGACCGCCTGCACGGAGAGCCGTCCGAGGCCTGGCCAGAAGAAGACGGTCTCTGTCACCACGGCGCCCGTGATGAAGAATGCGAGCAGGACTCCGGCGTATGTCATGGGGACGATGGCGGAGTTGCGCAGTGCGTGCTTCCAGATGATCTTGCGGCCCGGCACGCCTTTGGCGCGCGCGAACTTGATGTACTCCGAATCGAGCGTGTCCAGCATCGACGATCTGATCAGGCGCAGTATGCCGGCGGCGGGAAACCATCCGAGCGTTATGGCGGGCAGGACGTAGTGCTTCCATCCGCCTATGCCGGACGTGGGCAGCAGGTTCAGTTCCACGCTGAAGAGCAGTATGAGCATGATGCCCAGCCAGAAGCCGGGCATAGCCTGTCCCACGAGGGCCACGGCGCGTGCGATGAGATCGAGGAACGATCCCCGCGCGATGGCCGACCAGACTCCGAGCGGCACGCCGACGATCATGGCGAACAGGTATGCGCCGAGCGCCAGTTGCGCCGTCGCGAGCCAGCGCTCGCCGATTATCTCCTTTGGCTCGTCATTGAAGTAGATCGACTCGCCAAAGTTGAACCGGACGGCCTTGCCCAGCCATATCAGGTACTGCATGGGATATGGCCGGTCGAGGCCGAACCGTACTCCCCACTCGTCCCACTGCTCCTGCGTGGAGTACTCGCTGACGAACAGGTAGCGCGGGTCGCCGGCTGCTCGTGAGAGCGAGAAGACCACGACGGTGGCGAACCACATGACGAACAGGCCCAGCAGGAATCGCCTAATCAGAAAGCTTGCCACTGCCGGGACTGTCCGTTTCTTGCCGCTGGACGGTCGGGCCGCTCATGGGCCTGGCGTGGTCGCAGCGGGTTTTCTGTTTCTGAAAAGCGTCGGGCGGCGGCTGTGAGAATGGCCGCCGCCCGCGCATTCGATGCTTCGCCGGTAGAGCGCTCTACCGGTTGACGATGATGGTCTCCGGCGAGTTGAACTCCGGCGTCTCCGCCATGTATGGAGTCCACTCCGCCACCTCCGGCCGGATGACGTAGGTGTTGGGGAGCTGCGAGATGGGCGCAGTGAGCCACCACTTGGAGAAGTAGTCCTGCACCATCTGGTTGTTCGCTATCCGTTCCTCCCGCGTCGTTCCATCCACGTCGAGGTTCTTCTGAGCGAGCTGCCAGATCTCGTCTTCCAACTCGAGGCCGAAGTTGAAGCCTGACGTGGCCCTGAAGCAGCATGCGAACACTCCGGCGTCATCGATCTTCTGGCCGGTGCCGGTGTGGATCATCCACGGGTTGTCCTTGCTGCGCTCAACCAGCTTTGGCCTCGCCGTGATGTAGGTGGTGTTGTCGATCTGGACGTCCAGGCCGATCTCTCGCCAGTACTGCGCCACCGCAGCGCCTACCTCCGGCTCCCATTCCCTATCGGGCGCCACGTGAGTCGTGAACTTGAAGCCGTCCCCATATCCCGCGTCGGCCAGCAGCTGCTTGGCCCTTTCGGGGTCGTACGGAATCCGCCACTCGTCCTTCCACGCCTCGTCGCCGGGATGTGAGTTCATGTTGGAGTAGTACGGCCTGCCGATGCCGGACTGGATCTTAGCGACGATGGTGTCGCGGTCGATCGCGATGCTCATCGCTTCGCGCACCATGCGTGCGCTCTCCATGCGGTCTGCGTCGTCGGGGTCACCGATCCACGGGTGGTCGTCGTCCGGCAGGAAGCCGGTTCGCTTGGCGATAGGCCCGTGGTTGTCCTCGGTGTTGCCGGTGTCCTTTTCGGTGTCCGCCCAGTAGTTGCCGGCGAAGATGAAGGTCTGGTTGTTCGGCACGCCCAGCTGCTGCGTTCTCGAACCGGGTATGTCCTTGGTCACCGAGTTGATGAACTTCAACGGGACCTTGCCTATGTCCACTTCACCGGTCCTGAGCGCAGCGATCAGCACGGAGGCCTCTTGCATCTCCCGGACTGTGACCCTGGCGAGGGTTGGCGTGCGCCGCCAGTGCGGCGTCGTGAAGGCCGGTTCCAGCGTGATGTGGGAGTCGGCAACCCACTCGACCACCTTGAAGGGGCCTGTGCCTACGGGCACGTCGACGGCTTGGTCGTAGCCCAGTTCGTCGAACAGCTTCTTGGAGAACAGCTCGAGCGCCTGGTAGCCGACGTTGCTCATTTCACGTGTGAGCGAAAGGTTGGTCAGGCCGGACTCCTTGATGTTGATGACGAACGTCCGGTCGTCTATCGCTTCCCAGCTGTCCACCCACTGCTCGAACCCTGCGCGAGTCCCGCAGGTGATGCCTTCCACGTAGCACTCGTCGAAGTTCCATGCGATGTCGTGGGCCGTCAGTTCGCCCCATCCGTCGTGGAACTGTACGCCGGAGCGAATCTGGAAGGTGATCTTCTTTCCGTCGTCGGAGATGGTCCACGCTTCGGCGATGCCGCCGGTGCCGGGGCCTGGGTCGTAGTGCGGCGGGGGCGAGTAGTTCGCCCGCAGTATCGGCTCGGTGAAGCCGTAGTAGTGCATCAGGTAGTGCAGCGGCACGCGGTTGGTGAATTTCGCCGCCGGGGTGTCGGTGTTGTTCGCGACCACCTCGCCGAAGTAATTGAGGGGAGCCGTCTTCTCGACGATCTTCTCCTGCGTCACCACAACCGTTTGGACCACCTGCTCCACCTGCGTAACAGGCTTCTCGACGACGACCGTCTCGACGACCTTGACGGTCCTGCCTTCGACCGTCTTCTCGACGATGACCGTCTCGACCACCTTCTGCACCCGAGTGACAGGCTTCTCGACGACGACGGTTTCGACGACCGTAACGGTCTTGCCTTCAATCGTCTTCTCGACCACAACCGTCTCGATGACCGTCTCCACCTGCGTAACGGGCTTCTCGACGATCACGGTCTCAACGATGCGCTCAGTCTCCCCGCCGCAGGCGGCGAAGATCGCGCCGGCCAATGCGAGCGAAAGAGCAAGCAATAGTGAAAATTTCGTTCGTAACGAATACATCGGTAAACCTCCAGAAGTGTGCAGAGAATGCCTGACTGCGCCGCAACGTTAACTTTCTTAGTCCCCAATGTCAAAACGCCCCCTCTCTACCGTGCCCCGCCCCGTTCCCCGCCAGGCGCCCACAAGGGATCGCCCCTACGGAGGGCGGCCACAAGGGAGCGCCCCTACGGTCGTATCCCCTGCGGGGAAGATGCGCCTGGTCGCGCGTGTTGGTGGCGTCGTCGCGTGGTGGTGGGCGACGTTGCCCCGCCGTTCCCCGCCAGGCGCCCACAAGGGATCGCCCCTACGGTTGCCCCTGCGGGGGCATGTTACGGATTGCCCCTACGGGGCGCGTGTCGCGCGTCGCGCGGGTTCGTGGCGTCGCGTGTTGGTGTGCGACGTTGCCCCGCCGTTCCCCGCCAGGCGCCCACAAGGGATCGCCCCTACGGTTGCCCCTGCGGGGCATGTTACGGATTGCCCCTACGGGGCGCGTGTCGCGCGTCGCGCGGGTTCGTGGCGTCGCGTGTTGGTGTGCGACGTTGCCCCGCCGTTCCCCGCCAGGCGCCCACAAGGGATCGCCCCTACGGTTGCCCCTGCGGGGCATGTTACGGATTGCCCCTACGGGGCGCGTGTCGCGCGTCGCGCGGGTTCGTGGCGTCGCGTGTTGGTGTGCGACGTTGCCCCGCCGTTCCCCGCCAGGCGCCCACAAGGGATCGCCCCTACGGAGGGCGGCCACAAGGGAGCGCCCCTACGGTCGTATCCCCTGCGGGGAAGATGCGCCTGGTCGCGCGTGTTGGTGGCGTCGTCGCGTGGTGGTGGGCGACGTTGCCCCGCCGTTCCCCGCCAGGCGCCCACAAGGGATCGCCCCTACGGTCGTATCCCCTGCGGGGAAGATGCGCCTGGTCGCGCGTGTTGGTGGCGTCGTCGCGTGGTGGTGTGCGACGTTGCCCCGCCGTTCCCCGCCAGGCGCCCACAAGGGATCGCCCCTGCGGGGCGCGCCATCACCCACCATCCCAATTGGGAATCCGCGTGATCCTTGTCCCAACCGGCGCAAGCAAGTAAGTTAACCTCTTAGCCCGCCTTGCCCAGAATCGGGCGAGGCGATTGGGCCTGAAAGGAGCGGCAACGTGAAGATATTGATAACCGCCGCGGCCTTCCCGCTATCGAAGATTCTTGCAGACTCGCTGGCTAGCGACGGCCACGACGTGCTGCTGACCGACAGGGATGACCAGCAGTCGGCTCACCCGTTCGTACGGTCTACGCTGGACCATTCGTCAGCTACGAATGAGTTGGTACGCGGCGTTGACGCCATCATCCACTCCGGAGACGTATACCCCGGCGCCAGCGTGTCGGAGCAGCTCGATTACCAGATGCGTTGCACCTACAACGTGTTGTGGGCCGCGGCCGAAGAGCGCGTGCCCCGCTTCGTCTACCTCAGTTCGCTGCGTCTCATGGAGGGCTACGACCCCGGCTACGCGGTTACGGAAAGGTGGAAGACCACGCCGACGCTGGAGCCGGCCGTGCTGTGCTGGCACCTGGGAGAGATCGTGTGCCGGGAGTTCGCACGGGAGAAGAAGGTCGAGGTGACCGTGCTGAGGCTCGGAGAGCTGACCCTCAAGGGCGCCTCGGAACCTTCGACCACGGCGCTGTACGAAGACGACGCCGTGCAGGCCGTATCCCGGTCGCTGGTATGCGGCCACTCCGGATGGCTCGACATATTCCACGTGCAGTCGGACGTTCCGAACGCAAGATTCCTGACCGGCCAGCCGTACTACAGCGCGGACGACTTCCCGCCGTCCGACCTCGGATTCGCCGCTGCCAATCGGTCCGGTCAAGCGGGATTGGGAGGGGGCGCATGAAAGTCCTGATACTGGGCGCGAACGGGATGCTGGGGCCTCACGTGATCAAGGCGCTGGAGGGCAAACACGAACTGCGCCTGACCGACATCAACGATCTAGACTCGCCGCACGAGTACTTCAAGGTGGACGTTTCGGACATCGGCCAGGTGGTGGCCGCCGCCGAGGGCATGGACGCCATCATCAACCTGTCCGTGCTTCGGACGGACAGGCAGCTCGCCTTCGACGTGAGCGCCAGGGGCTGCTACAACATGATGACGGCCGCCGTCGAGCACGGCATACGCCGCGTCGTCAACACCGGCCCCTTCTACGCAGTCGCCGGGCCGACCTACGAGCGGTTCGATCACCTCGTAGGCCCGGACGCGCCGCAACAGCCCGGGACGTTCCTGTATTCCTTTACAAAGTGCCTGGGGCAGGAGATCTGTAGGGTATTCACGACGCAGCACGACATCTACGTGATCGACCTGCTCTTCTACATGTTCCTCGACAGGAGCGACCACGAGCGCGGCGGCCTGCAGCCGATAGCGACCGTGGGCCGCGACCTCGTGCCCTACACGGTGACTTGGCAGGACGCTGCGGAGAGCTTCAACTGCGCGCTGGACGTCGACTTCGAACGGCTGCCTTCCCGGTCGGAGATATTCTTCGTCTTCCCCGACCTGCCGCACCAGAAGTTCACGGGCGAAAAGGCCAGGCTCATCCTGGGCTGGCAGCCCGAAGACCAACTGGAGCAGTATTGGATGAAGGGGCCGGCCGCATAGTCATTCCCACCCCCTCGTCATTTCCGACCCCGATCGGGAATCCAGAGGGACGGGGGCGCGTCCGGTGGGTTCCCGTTTTCACGGGGATCTATTTTCATAACAATGACGGAAAGGGCGTGGTGGGTGAATGGCGCGCGTTGTGGTGGGCGGCGATTCCCCCCGCCGGGCCCCGCCAGGCGCCCACAAGGGACGCCCCTACGGAGGGCGGCCACAAGGGATCGCCCCTACAGGTTCGTGTGGCAAGGGACGCCCCTACGGAGGGCGGCCACAAGGGATCGCCCCTACGGGTTCGTGTGGCAAGGGACGCCCGCACGGGGGGCGGCCACAAGGGATCGCCCCTACGGGTTCGTGTGGCAAGGGACGCCCGTACGGGGGACGGCCACGAGGGATCGCCCCTACTGTGCTTGGTGCCGAAGGTGGGATTCGAACCCACACGGGCTTTGTATGCCCAACGGTTTTTGAGACCGTCGCGTCTGCCATTCCGCCACTTCGGCTCTCTTACAGCATACGCCCTGCCGACGCGATTCGGCTTCCTTGACAGGATACGCCCTGCCGACGGCAATAGCGCGCCCTGAATGTTCCATCTTGGCGAACGTGGAGGAGTTGCTTGGGCCGCCGGACTGTGCAATAGCGCGCCCTGAATGTTCCATCTTGCCGAACTGTGCGCCTGCGCGGGCTGGCGGGCCGGCGCCGAACCGAGTTGGGCTGTCCGTGCTATGCTTGCCGGCGTCCCGCTGTTGGAAGTATGCAGCTAGTTAGGCAGCGTGAACCTCCCGCGCTGTGGTTTCACGGAGATGAAGATGACAACTCAGTCGACGGGATCATTCCCCCTCACGTTCGACGTTGAGTATCCCGAACAGGGGCTCAGCCGCCTGACAACCCTCCTGCGGATTCCCTTTTCGATTCCGCTCTACATTCTTGACATATTTCTCGCGGCTACGGTCACGCTGCCGCTCGTGGCGCTCCTACTGCTAAGGCAGAAGTACCCTCGCTGGTGGTTCGACTACAACCTGGAGAGATCGAGGTTCGCGGCGCGCGTCTCAGCCTACACGTCCTTGCTGACGGACCGCTATCCATCGACGGACGATGCTCAGAGCGTTAGGCTCGACTTCGACTACCCAAACGCTGCGGAGTTGAACCGCTTCCTGCCGTTGATAAAGTGGCTGCTGGCGATACCGCACTACATCATCCTGGGGGTACTCTGGGCGGTCCTCATTGTGGTCACCTTGGTAGCCTGGCTGGCGATCCTATTCACCGGCAACTACCCGAGAGGACTGTTCGACTTTGTGGTCGGCGTGGAACGTTGGAACTGGCGCGTGCGCGCTTACACCAGCCTGCTCATCACCGACCAGTACCCGCCGTTCAGCATGAGCTAATACCGCATCCTGCCCCGGTCGCATGAACGACCGGGGCCGCGGGCAGGCTTCGCTCAAGTGGTTGCCGAATCTCTGCTGAACCGCCTCGAACTGGACCGGCCCATCGCCTTCATCGACCTGGCGTCGACCGGCCTCGATACGAGGTCTGCCCGCGTAGTCAGGCTGGCGACGCTGAAACTCCATCCCGACGGCACGGAGCGCGTCAGGACCGTACTCGTCAATCCCGGTATGCCCATACCGCCCGGCGCCACGCAGGTGCACGGGATTACGGACGACGACGTGGCCGACGCGCCTCCGTTCGCGGCGTATGCCCGCTCGCTGGCGGAGCACCTGGGCGACTGCGACCTAGCCGGCTTCGGCGCCAAGCGGTTTCACGCGCCCCTGCTGGCGGCTGAGTTCCGGCGGGCGCACGTGGAGTTCACGCTGGCCGGGCGCGCTATCGTAGACGCCATGGCGATATTCCACCGCCTGGAGCCTCGCGACCTCAAAACCGCATACCGCAAATTCACCGGCAGCGAGATCGGAGACGTGCGCGAGCCTGACACCGCCGTGCGTGCGTCGGCGGAGATACTTGCCGGCGAGTTGTCGGCCAACGCCCACTTGCCGGGCGCGCCAAGCCGTCTGGCCGCATGGGCGGAAGGCGTGGACGACGACGCAGTCGATCCTGAGGGCAAGTTCGTCTGGTCGTCCGAGGGAGAGCCGCTAATCAACTTCGGCAAGCACAGGGGCAGGCGGCTGGCCGACGTTGTAAAGGGAGAATCCGACTACCTGGAGTGGATGTCCCAGAACCGCGAATTCGGCGCCGAATCGAGGCGCATCGCCGAACAGGCTCTGAGAGGCGACTACCCGAAGCGCGACGACGCGTGAGTAGAGCTCGCCTCGCCGCCGCTCAGTGAGCGCGCGGCTCTGACAACGGGGGCGGGCCGGCCGGCCTGAGTTCCGGCGGGCCGGTGAAGGTCACCACGACGCACGGCATGGCGTCGAGCACCCTCCGTGCGAACCAGAAAGGTCCCCACCAGGGCAGCCGCAGCTTTCTATTTAGCTTGATGGCGCCGAGGGCCAGCGCAAAGCGGCGCCTGGGAAAGCCGGGCCTCTCTGCCCACCGGCCGATGAAGTTGAACAGGTGGGGCAGCCTCTCGTCCGTATTCCACAGTACCCTGGCCCTGCCCGGTATGTCGTAGCAGGGCTCGAACTCGACTGTGTGAAGCGTGACGACGGGTTTGGCGGCCATGTTCGCCACCCAGTCGCGCCGGCCCGGGTAGCCCGACAGCACCACCTCGTCGGCGCCGTTCCAGTAGTAGGTGGTCTCGACGGTCCGCTGGCCGCCCGATCTGCGCCGCGTCATGGTCGTGCGGATGTAGAAGCTGTCCCGGAGTACGGCGCGAAGCTTTTTGGGCAGGTCGGTCATGGGCCGCTCAGGAGGCCAACGGCGCCAATACCGGCCACAACGTCTATGTTGCCTACGGACGTGGTCAGCTGCAGGGTGCCGCCGCCGTCTCCGACCCTGCCGCTCAGTACGCCTTCGCTCTGCTCCGGTTCCGACAGGCCGCGGCCCTTGACGACTCCCGCGCCCGTTTCGGCCCGCACCGTCACGTCCGACCGGGGGTCGATACGCGCCTTTATCGAGCCGTTGGAGGTCTGCAATGAGCTGTGGGCGTCGCCTGACAGCAGGCCGGCGTAGGTGACGTTGGCGTTCGTGGTGACGACGCTAATCGTTCCGCTGTGGCCGGTTACGTCTACCGCGGCCCCGCTGGTAGAAATCGACAGTGCGGCCTCCGAGTCCGCCACGTATACGCCGGCATTGCTCGTCGTGACGGCTGCCGACTTGAGCGAGACGCCGGTCATTTTGACCTTGCGCTTCGTCGTTACGATTTCAAGCGACACGTCGTCCGGCGCCGCGATGTCCAGCCTGGCGCCGGCCCGGTCTTCGTTGCCGGGCAGGACGTCAACCGTAACGCGCAGCCGTTCCGCCGGTGCAGGGGTCATGGGGCGCACGAGGTAGTAGATGCGTTCACGGTGGTAGAGCGACGCGGTGACGCTCAGCGTGCGGCCGGATGACCTTGTTAGGTTGATCTCGGTGGCCTCTGCCGCGATCTCGATCAGTGCGCCGGGGGCCACGTCCAGTTCGGCTCTTTCAACCGTGGTCCTGCCGCCCGACGCGGCGCAGTCTAGGCCGAGCAGCGCGAACACCGCCGCGGCCGACGCTACGGCCGCGAGCAGCCGCGTCATCCGCCGGAAGGTTGTTCCAACGGAGCGGCGGTTGCGAAAGAGGTAGTGGAGTGGCCCGTCGGTCATGCGGTACTCGCCCGGCGTCTTGCAGTGGTCCGCGCAGCGGCTGCGAACTCTCTCCGCCGTCTGGGGCCGGCGCGCGACACGTTGCACGGGACGGAAGATAGTGGAGCGGAAGACGGGATTTGAACCCGCGACCCCAACCTTGGCAAGGTTGTGCTCTACCACTGAGCTACTTCCGCTGGGTCAATTCACCATATGCAAGGCAGGCCTTATAGGTCAAGTCTACTGCCAATCAGGCTGCGGCGCCAAAGCGATCCAGGCGGAGCAGCGAAATGTCGTGGGCCGTATCTCCCTGCGTCGACAGGTCGGCCATGATCTCTCCGACGACGCTACAGAACTTGAAACCGTGGCCGGAGAATCCTGCGGCGACGAAGACGTTCGGCGCGCCGGGCAGTGCGTCGATGATGAAGTGCTCGTCGGGCGTGTTGGTGAACATGCAGGCCACCAGCGCCATGGTCGGCCCGTTGGCGTCTGGGAAGTACCGCGACACGACGCGGCGCATGACCTCTTCGTCCTCCTGCGTGCAGTCCCTGTCGAGTTCGTCGGCGGCTGTGTTCTCCAGTCGGTGGTGGAACTTGCCTATCTTGAATCCCGGTATGCCGAATATGGGCAGGGAGTAGTAGTGCCCCTCGTCCAGCTCGCTGTTGACGACCGGGTGCCGGTCGAGGGCGTAATGCTGGGGGCGCAGTGGCTGGAACCAGGCGAGTACCTGCCGTTCGGGTACTGCCAGGTGGCTTATTTGCGGCAATATCGGCCCGGCCCAAGCGCCGGCGGTGACGACCAGCGCCTCCGCCTCGTACGTGCCTTTAGTCGTCTCGACCCTCACCCCGTCCGGCCCGCTGCTCCACTCCTTGACCGGCTCGCGGGCCCTCACCTCGCCGCCCGATTCCTGCGCCGCGAGGACGTGATTGACTATGCAACGCTCCGATGCCAAGAATCCGCCCTCCGGCTGGTACAGGCCCATCCAGTCACCGGGCATACGGATGCCGGGGAAGCGCTGTGTCATCTCGGCGCTCGTCAGGGCCTCGTGGGGCAGGTCGTGCTCCAGGCAGGATCGTAGTGAGCCGCCGAACACCCGGCTGTCCTCCCGGCCGGTGTCCACGGAGCCGGTGACGTACAGCAGCTTTTCGCCGCAGACCGACTCCAGCTCCCGCCATCGTTCGTATGCGCGCCGCAGCAGTGGGACGTAGGAGTTGTGCTCGTAGTATGCCAGGCGGATGATGCGGGTTACGCCGTGGGAGGACCCGAAGTCGTGCGGTATGTTGAACTGTTCGAGGCCCAGCACGCGCAGGCCGCGCCTTGCCAGCTCGTAGACGGTCGCGGATCCCATTCCGCCCACGCCGGCAACGATCACGTCGTACTTACCGCTCATCGTCATTCATTCCTCTCTGCGGCGTTGACCTTACGGCGCCAGCGCGCTCAGCGGCCAGACAGGCGCGTTCCTAAGGGCCCAAAATGCGATTATCCCAGCCAGCAACGACCATATCCACAGGGGATGAAGGAAAACGGCACGCGGCGCAGGAAGCCGGTAGGCTCTCATCCCCCCGGCGAAGAGAGAGTACGCGATGAACGGCAGGGACAATACCGTGAAGGGGTTGTATCCAAGCGCGCTGATCGGGTTGCCGTGAAGAAGCTCGTGCAGGGCGCGCAACGTGCCGCAGCCTGGACAGTGATAGCCGGTTAAGCCCAAGAATGGGCACAAGGGGTAGAAGGCCGTCTCTCGCGGGTCGAACAGGTACAGCACGGCCGCGCCGCCGGCCGCCAGCAAGGCGATGCCCGCGTACAGGAACCTCGGAGAGGCGGCGAGCGCAGAACTCAACTCTGCCGTTCTTAGTAGGAGCGCCGGCGGGCCGGCGATTCTGTGAGAGGTCACGATGGTAGCCAAAAGTCAGGCGTGAAGGCCGCTATCACGGTTCTGGGCTTGCCGGGTCCATAAGAGTAAAAAAGACAATGATGAGCAACGGCACTATTACCAGGGCGGCAGAGATGATTGACCAGAGCTTTGCACTTTCGGACGAGCTGCGCGCTCCTTTCACGTCACCTCCGTGGAACTTTGCATTGACCTGGGCCGCGTAGATTATCGCCACGATGCCTGTGGGCAGACAGCAGAAGATAGTCACCAGGATCGCCGGGATCAGGTAATTTTGCGGGGGCTTCTCGGCCTGCATCCCGCCTTGTCCTCCTTCGGTGTACGGCCTGTAGGACTGGGCGGAGCCGCTAAAAGACTCGCCGCAGTTGCCGCAGTATCTCGCCCGCCCGTCGTTCTTAGTTCCGCACCTTGGACAGTCCATGCCCGCTCCTCCGGTGTCACAAGCTAAAGCGTGGGCAGCGCCGCCGTGTCGCCGGTTTCATCCTGCCACACGCTGATGCGGGCGGCCATGTCCCTGATGCGGTCGCGCTGCGAGGGCTCATCGAACAGGTTGTTCAGTTCGTAGGGGTCGCCGTTCAGATCGTACAGTTCGCACCGGTCGCCGGCGCACAGGTTCAGCTTCCAGCGGTCGCCGCTCACCACCGACCGCCAGGGCAGCGAGACCATCCGGTTGATCAGCGGCGACCCCAGGTTGCGGTCTCCCATGCCGTTCCACTGTAGGAAGACGTCGTTGTCCGCAAGCGACGATTCGCCCGTCAGGACGGAGGCTATGCTTTCGCCCTGGAAGCGGCCGGGCTGCGGCCGGTCGAGCAGGTCTAGCAGCGTGGGCGCTAGATCGACCTGGCTGACGCTGCCGGGGAGGCGCGTCTGTGCCGGGTTGAGCCATGGGACTCGCATAAGCATCGGCACGCGCGACGCTTCTTCGTAGAGAGACCGTTTCTCCAACATGCCGTGGTCGCCGGCCATCTCTCCGTGCTCGCTCGTCATCACGACGACGGTGTTGTCGGCGTGGCCGTTCTCCTCAAGCGCCGACAGGATGCGGCCGACGTTGCGGTCGACCAGCGTGACGTTGGCGAAGTACTGCGCCCTGAGCCTGCGCCAGCCCGCCTCCGAGGTCAGATCGTGCACGTCGCCGCCTTCCGCACCCAGCGGGTTGAGGTTTCCCGACATGTAGTAGTCGGCACGTGCGCGATTGACGAGCGGGCCGTCGTCTGGCCGCCGCAGGAAGCCGGGGCCTACGGGCAGCGACTGCGGGTCGTACAGGCCATCGAGCGGCCCCGTGTATGGCGGGTGCGGCTCGAAGAAGTTGACGTAGAGGACGAACGGGCGGCTTGCATCGTGCTCCCGCAGGAAGCGGGACGCTTCATTGCCCAGGTAGGTGGCCTGCGTAAGTTCTTCCGGCAGCTCCTGTGCGGGCAGCCAGCGTTCGTACGTGACCGGCGAGACGGGCGGCTCGACGCCGTGCTCCCTCAGCCACAGGTTGTAGTCCGCCTCGCGGTCGGGACGTTCTCCGTCCGTCCGGCGGTCCCGGTGGTGGTCCTCCACGCTCAGCCAGTCGGTAAATCCGTGCTGGGGCAGGTGGTCGTCGCCGAGGTGCCACTTGCCGTAGTGCGCGCACGCGTAGTCGTCCGGCAGCAGTTCCGGCAGCATGGGAATGTTGCGGCTGAGCGGGATGTTGTTCCGTACCAGCCCCGTCGCCTGCGGGTAGAGGCCGGTCATGATGGATGCGCGAGCGGGCGTGCAGACCGGCTGGGTAACGTACGCGTTCTCGAAGACGAAACTCGACTCCGCCAGCCGGTCGAGGTTGGGCGTAGAGATCCAGTCGTTGCCATAGCAGCGCATCGAGTCCTGCCGCTGCTGATCGGTCAATATGAAAAGCAGGTTCCGTCGATTCGAGTCCGGCAACCTATGAGCCTCCAGGATTGCTGCGTTCGACGCGCGCCGGGACGCAGGCGGTTACGCCTATGCCTACGGGCCTACGGGTCAGGAGCGCATTGGCCAGACTTCGCCGGCTTCTTGGACGAAGTCGACGCGTTGGACGTCGGGCGTGCTCCAGCCGTTGGCGTCTAGCCACTCGGTGAACTGGCGCTTGTCCTGCGCCTCGCACTCGATTACCAGCTTGCCGGGGTCGAGGACGCAGTAGGCCTTGACGATCCAGGCGCGCTTGGCGAAGCGCCACTTGCCCGTACGGTCCAGGGCTTCACTGAATGCCTCGGCGGTGAGGCCCGGCTTATCGGCAATCGCAATGTATCTCGGCATCTTGGTGGGCTCCGCAGGTGGGCTGCCGGGGGTGTGTCTCAGTGGCGGGAAGAGGTATCAGGCGTCGGGCGGCGTGAATGGATAGGGTACGGGCTCGCCGCCGCGATATGGCAGGGCGACGGAGGCGGCGCCGGGGGCGCCCTCCCAGCCCTCTTCGTTCACCATGCCGAACTCGACGTGCACTACGCCGTACTTGCCGTACTCCTGCTTGTCTATCACCTTGCCCCACAGCGCGATGGTCTCATTTGCGGTCACCATCTCCCGCACCTGCCAGCTGGCCTTCCAGAACCAGCCGTCTGGCAGCGACCAGTCCTTGAGCCACTTGGAGATGATGCTCATGCGCCAGGTGCCGTGGAAGAGTGCGCCGGGCAGGTTGTCGTGGTTGTGTGCGTGGGCTAGGTCGTAGTGCAGCCGGTGCGTGTTCTCCATGGTGATGCACCAGCGGGCCAGTTCCGGCGCCGAGAGGCGGTGGACGTAGCGCGGCAGGTCGTCCCCGACGTTCACGTCCTCGAAGTAGGTCTGCTTGGCGTTGCGCAGCTGTTCGACGTTGGGCGTCTCGTCGTGCTTGAGCATCCCGTCGGGGCCCAGGGTGAGTAGTTGTTCAACCGGTATGGCCATCATCGTTCCCTATGACAAGTTGGGCAGCGTCCAGGCGCGGGGCCGCTTTATGGCCGCTCGATGCCTATGCCGCGGACCTTGAGCAGCAGATCGTTGTTTTGGTTCAGGTAGCTGGTCTCCCGCACGGTGACAAGGAACGGCCTGCCGTCCCTGCCGCGCTTTTCCTGGAAGTCGACCCAGCGCGACTTGTAGAAGATGCGGTCGCCGATCTTGGGGTACTGGTACAGCTCGACCTCATCGCCGGCGTGCAGGTGGCTGCGGGTGGGCGCCACGTCGCGGATGGGCGTGAGGGACTTCTCGCGCCTACCCATTCCGCCGCCGCCGTCGCTGAAGGGGTCGTCCGCCATGATCTGCGGCATCTCGTCCTCCTCCCACGGCGGCTTCCGGTTGGAGATGTAGTGGACCATCATGGCGGGCGTGGTGGTGGCGCCGAACCTTGGAGAGGCCAGCTCCTCGTCCCAGTGGCGCGGGTCCTGGTCGGGCACGCCGACGACGTAGCGGCGGACCGTCTCCCTGTCCACCTCGCCGTACATCTCCTCCAGGCCGGTCTCCTGTCCGATGAGGGCCTTCACCTCGTCCGTAAGCAGCGGGCGTTCTTTCTCTTCCGGCATGTTCAGTCATTCCTCAAGCTGGGCGTACGTAGTGCAGAAGAATACAGCATAAGGGGCACGGGCAAGGCGCCCGACCGTCTTTCCCGACTCCGATCGGGAATCCAGAGGGGCGGGGCCCCGGCGGCATCCCCTCGCCGTCATTCTGAGCGCAGCGAAGAATCCAAATCACTCTTTTCTGGGTCGCGGTCGACGACCGTAGACCCCTTGCGGCGCCAAACAATTTCTTTACCAGTCTCTTCGTCAATAACACCATCAAGATGCGGTGGTTTATCTTCCGGTATTGCCATGGCGAGGTCTATTTGGTTCTGTGTCAAACCCTCTACCTGTATTCTAGAATTCCTGTCATAGAATTTCGTGTTAGCGAGGTTTGCCCCACTAAAATCTGCATTAGCGACGATTGTATTCGATAAATTTGAGTCACTCAGATTGGCATTAAGCAGAAGTGCATTTGAAAAGTCGGTACCGTAGCATTCCTTGATAGAAGATAAGTTTGCATCAGTTAGCGTAGTATCTGTGAAATTCGTACCTCCAAGGTGTGCAGCCGAAAGATCTGCACCCACGAGGTTGGTGTGGGAAAAGTCAGTGCCGAATAATAAAGCATGTGTGAGAGATGAATAGCCTAGTACGATGTTTGACAAATTTAGACCGTATAGATTCTGACCACTGAGATCTGCATCACGTAAATCCAATATGCACTCTGATTCTTTTTCGAGGTTCATTTGAATTTCACCGCGTGCACCGATCGCATGCATTACGGCATAAACATCTTGACGTGGTTGCGGCTCTTGGCCTTGTAGCCTGTTCTCGTCCAGTGTTAGGATTACGTACAAACGCGCAGAACAGCCGCATTATCTGAACGTGGTACTGCTTAGGCTGCTCATCGGCCAGACGTTGCAGGGCATAGATGCCGCCCAGGCGTACTGAGAGAACATCGCTGCCCAGCATCTCCGCGCCCTTCTGGTAGCGTTCGTTCAGCAGACCGCGTTCCGCCGTGGCGGCTTGTTCCTGGGCAATTTTGGCCTGGTCTCGGGCGGTGGCAGCCTGGCGTTCCGCCACCCAAGCGCGCCACAACGCAAACACAAAGGCGAGTACACCTGCTAGCAGGAGGCCTACGTTCCGGATTGTTTCGCTGTTGGATTCTGTTGTTGACGCCTCGGGGTGCGGCCAAGACCAGAAGGTGATGATGAGGGCAACACCAACCGACAAAAGCAGGGACGACAGGGCTATCCAAAAGTAGCCGGAATCAAGCAGACGTTTCATAAGCCAGACACCACCCCCAAGACGCCCCCAACCCGCCGCGCCGTCTCTGCGAAATGCTGCACCTCCTCCGGACGCAGACTGCGACCCAGCACCCGCTCCTCCCTGTACGACAGCCACTTCTTCAACACCTGGTAGCCGCCTAGCTTGTAGTTCCAGACCGGGGCCGGGACGTTGCGCCAGTAGGTGCGGTCGTTTAGGTGGACGTCGAAGGTGGATTTACCGAGGGCCGGGAGTGCGGCGGCGAGCGCGGTTCGTTCCTGTGCGGTGTAGTTGCGCTCGACGGCGCGGCCCTGGCCGGGCATGACGGTTTGGCCCTGGCCGAGGCGACCCCAGCCCGCGGTGACGGCGAAGTCATCGCCCGACATGTTGCGTCCGTCCAACGTCGACGGCACGGCGACGGCGGCCGCTTCGGGCCGCAGTGCGCCCGTCGTGACGCCGGCTACCGGCGTGTCCGCATCCAGCAGCGCCGCGAGTTTCCGGCCGCGCGACGCGGATGCCGTCAGTTCGTCCGCGGCGCCGTGGGCATCCCCGTCCGGCCATCCCGGCAGCGGTATGCGCGGCCACTCCATCCTGAGCGCGCCGGCATTGGCCTCCCTGTAGGCCGGATCGTGCAGCACGGCCAGCGCATGGTGGAACAGGTCCTCGACGTCGAGGCCAAGCCGGTCGAGGTAGCGTTGCGCCGCCGGCGACAGGTTGGGCCGGCGACGCGGGCCATCTCCGCCGCTGCCAAGACCGTCGTCACGGAGGTATGCGGGGAACATTGCGGCTCCACGCTCTATAAGGTGCGGTGAGCCAAGGTACTTGGTGAAGTAGGTCTGAGCTTCTGCTTCACCTCTTCGCAAGTGCTGCGCTGAGACAATCCATAGATTCCCCTTGAACACATGGGGCTTATAGTTAGGGCGCGGACGAAGCAGTAGTTTCTCTCGCGGTTCCCAATATAGCCAGCGATAATCGAATGGCCGATAAGCATATCGCACATAGTTTTCCTTCACAGGCCCGCCAAGTTTCAGGAGTCTCTCTCTAACTGTACGGGCGTCGTATTCACGCGGGTTACGCAGTGCAGTTGGGTAATGGTTCCCAATCTCTTCATGGCTAATTTCTGCATTGAAATAATCATCAATGCGGTTATTCAAGCGATCTAGGTCGATGTCGACAACAAATGAGTCGCGCCCAGTCATTACCCCCGGAAACGAGGTTGGGAACAGATCGGGTAGCGATGGCCAGTCTTCCCATCCGTCGCTGACCTTGGTCTCTGCAAACGGCAGGCCCAGCGATAGATTCGGCTTGAGATTCTTGTAAAGGGCTTGCGGCTCGGCTGCGGCTGTCGAAGTCAAGTCTGTGCGCTTAGACTGTCCCCACAGATGCCGGAAGCCTATGGTCTTGCTCGGCGCGTGGTCGGACTTGCGGACCAGCGTTGCGATGGCGGTGCCTACCTGTATTCCCACCGGGTCTTCCGGCGTCGAGAAGATGCTCGGGTCGGGCGCGCCGTCGGGGGTCGTCTTGCCGGTCTTGTACTTGTCGCCGTTCAGGCAGTCGATGCGTATGGCGTCAAACGACTCTAGGTAGCGCTCTCTCATGCCGGTAAACGACAGGCCGTCGAGCCACGAGTAGTTGGAGATGAAGCAGACGACGCCGCGGCCGGTCTTTTCGGCGATGCGCCGTTCCGCCATGCGGAAGAAGCGCACGTACAGGTCGTTCAGCCCCTGTCCTTCCGGCCTGCGCACTCGCTTGGTCGTGCGGTACGCCTCGGACAGTTCCCGCTCTTCGTCCACGGCCATGCCCGCAAACCCGTTGTAGGGCGGGTTGCCGAGGATCACCAGTACCGGCCTGTCCTGCTTCACCCGCTCTGCGCGGTCCCGTTCCTCCTCCAGTTCGGGGAATGGCAGCGGCTTCTGCACCCTGGGCTCCCATCCGGTGAGTGCGTTCGTCAGGAAGATGCCTGCCCGTTCTTCGCCGTCGTCTGCGAGTGTTGCGTCGAGCGACTGCATGGTTAGTCCGACCTGCAGGTGTGCGACGACGAGCGGGGCGGGCATGATTTCGAATCCGAATACGCGTGCGGTGGCCGCCTGCTTGACCCTTGCGCCCGCCAGCGCTCCCATGCCCTGGCCTTCGAGGTTGGCGGCGATGCGGCGTAGTACCTCGGCGAGGTATGCGCCGGTGCCGCAGCATGGGTCCAGCACGTATACGTTCTCCGCCGCCAGCCCATCGGCTATGCCGAGGTCGTCCTTCAGGGCGCGGTCGACGCGTGCGACCATGTAGCGCACCACCTCGGCGGGGGTGTACCAGACGCCGAGCTGCTTTCGGAGCGTTGGGTCGAAGGCTTCCAGGAACGGCTCGTAGAAGTAGGGTGCGGCCTCTCCCTCGTTGAACTTGGCGAAGAATGACGGACGGTCTACGCGGTCGAGCGCCGCTGCGGCCCAGTCGAGTGTTTCGACCAGGCCGAGCGGCTGTAGCCTGCCGGGGTCTGTGATTTGCTGGAACAGGGAGCGGAGCACGGGTACGCGGAGGTGCCAAACGGCTGTGCGCCAATCGAACCTGTCGGCGGGCGGCGGCGACTGGCGGGCCCACAGCGCCCATGCGGAGAAGACTCCGTAGAACAGCGTTTGTACGAGGGTGGATCGGAAGAATGCCGCGCCGCGTTCGCCCTCGAAGCGTACGCCCAGCGCTTCTTCCAGCGCCGATCGCACGGCGGACAGGGATGGTGCGTCGCCTGCGGCTTCGATGCGTGACAGGCCGTCGCGTGCGTAGGATGCGAGCAGCCATGCTAGGTCCTTCGGCTCGGCAAGGGTTGCCCTGTGGGAAAGGGCGCGGTATAGGTATTCGCCGAGCCGTGCGCCGGTGTCTCGGGCAAATGTGCGGGGCGCCTCCAGCCGCTTGTCGAACTCGTCCCCGGAATCGGCCATGCGGAAGGTTTCCAGCTTGGCCGGCCTGCCATCGTCGTCCTCGCCCAGCAGCACGAAGTCGCGGGTGTTGGTGACCAGCACGAGCCGGTACTTGTGCCAGTATTTGCTCACCTGGCGGCTATCGGCGGTCAGCCATGCGTCGTCGTCCGGCGACTTGACCTCGACGACGCCTCGCTCAGGCGGCTGCCCGTCTTTCGGCCGGCGGCGTTGTACCCGCCCGCGCTGCACCTGCTTGGCGGAGTAGAGGCCGAAGTCGGGATGGCCTGCGCCCTGGTCGGCCATCTCGCCGACGCAGAACACCTTCGGCCTGAGGGCGTTTCCAACGGCGTCCAGCAGGTTGCCGAGCGGCCCATAGGCGGACCGCTCGCCCGTGGCGCCGCCGGTATGCCGCACGCGCGCCAACTCGGCGAGGTAGTCCTCGACCGCCTTATTCAACTGTCTGCCGCTTACGGCCATGCTCAGCCTCAGTCGTCGCCGCCAACCGGGTCGTGGGAGGAATATGTGGGCGTAAGCTTAGCCGTTGTAAAGCGGGCTTGCCGTGTTTTTCGTGGAAACGGGAATGACGGCGCGGGGGAGGGGGGAAGAGGTGGTAGGGGATGGCCCTGCGGAGGGCGCGTGTTGGTGGGCGACGATTCCCCGCCCCGTTCCCCGCCAGGCGCCCACAAGGGATCGCCCCTACGGCGAGGAGGGCGGCCACAAGGGATCGCCCCTACGGCGAGGAGGGCGCCACAAGGGATCGCCCCTACGATTCGTGTGGCAAGGGACGTCCGTACGGTGGAGGGCGGCCACGAGGGATCGCCCCTACGGCGAGGATGGCGGCCACAAGGGATCGCCCCTACGGCGAGGATGGCGGCCACAAGGGATCGCCCCTACGGCGAGGAGGGCGCCACAAGGGATCGCCCCTACGGCGAGGAGGGCGCCACAAGGGATCGCCCCTACGGCGAGGAGGGCGCCACAAGGGATCGCCCCTACGGCGAGGATGGCGGCCACAAGGGATCGCCCCTACGGCGAGGATGGCGGCCACAAGGGATCGCCCCTACGGTTCTGCCGGGGACGTCCCATTTTCATCGCCTTGTGCGGCCTAAGCCAGGCCATAGTGATTCCCGGCCCACCACGCCGTCATTCCCGACCCCGATCGGGAATCCAGAGGGGCGTGGACGCGGGACACGCGCCAACACGTGCCTTGTCAGCCGCATCTTAGGGGCGTTCTGGAACGAACTATTCGCGCCCTACCGGCGCGCCATATCAACGAGGCAACGGCCGCTTCTTATTGATTAAGACCCGCCGCTAGTTTGACGCGGCGGCGGTGGCGGCGCTGGTCTTGGCGGCGGTGGCGGCGGGGCTGGTCTTGGCGGTCTTGGCGGTGCAGAATCGGCGCCTGCCAACTGCGTCGTCTTAGGCGTTGAATTCTGCCTTGAGGACGGCATAGGTCTCTCCGGCGCATTTCTCATTCAAGTCGTGGTCGACGCTGATCGTGTATCCACTAGCAACCGAGATTTGCCTGCGCTGCAAGGCATGGACCTCTTCGGGAGTCTCCCCTTCGTACCACAATCGCT
Organism: Dehalococcoidia bacterium; assembly: GCA_963663555.2. Lineage (GTDB taxonomy): Bacteria > Chloroflexota > Dehalococcoidia > Lucifugimonadales > Lucifugimonadaceae. The sequence continues at coordinate 24,247 of CAXXNJ010000006.1, read as the reverse complement.
TCCACTCCGCCGCCAGTTCCGAATACTGGTTGGAGAACAATCGCGACGCTGCCGCCTTGCCGGAATAGTCGGCCAGGTACAGCCACACAGAAGCGGCGGCCGTGGCCAAGAAGATGAGGCCGGAAGCTATCTCAGGCCCGCTGGCCAGCAGATTTGTAGCGGCGCCGGATGCGGAGACGAACAGAACAAGGAGGATAATGCGATTCCGCCATCGAAACTTGTCGGAAAGACGTTGGAAGTATCTGGCTTGCCTGTCAGCATCCAGAAGGCCATACCATACTTGCTGAGCCATAGCGCCCTCCTTTCAGTATTTTAACTCTAGTGCAACCACCATCCGGCGGCAAGGCAAACCGGCATCCCCATCGTTTTTCCCTTGGAAACGGGAATCTAGGAGGGTGCGTTCCTGCGGTTTGTGGCGTGGCGCGTTGTTGGCGGCGTTGCGCGTGTTGGTGGGCGACGATTCCCCGCCCCGTTCCCCGCCAGGCGGCCACGAGGGATCGCCCCTACGGTTCGTGTGGCAAGGGACGTCCGTACGGTGGAGGGCGGCCACGAGGGATCGCCCCTACGGTTCGTGTGGCAAAGGATCGCCCCTACGGCGAGGAGGGCGGCCACAAGGGATCGCCCCTACGGTTCGTGTGGCAAGGGATCGCCCCTACGGCGAGGAGGGCGGCCACAAGGGATCGCCCCTACGGTTCGTGTGGCAAGGGATCGCCCCTACGGCGAGGAGGGCGGCCACGAGGGATCGCCCCTACGGTTCGTGTGGCAAGGGGCGTCCGTACGGTGGAGGGCGGCCACGAGGGATCGCCCCTACGGCGAGGAGGGCGGCCACAAGGGATCGCCCCTACGGTTCGTGTGGCAAGGGATCGCCCCTACGGCGAGGAGGGCGGCCACGAGGGATCGCCCCTACGGTTCGTGTGGCAAGGGGCGTCCGTACGGTGGAGGGCGGCCACGAGGGATCGCCCCTACGGCGAGGATGGCGGCCACAAGGGATCGCCCCTACGGGGGGGAGGGCGCCCACAAGGGATCGCCCCTACGGCGAGGAGGGCGGCCACAAGGGATCGCCCCTACGGTTCGTGTGGCAAGGGACGTCCGTACGGTGGAGGGCGGCCGGGGGGGATGGCCCATAGGTGTTCGGTTGGTGCCGAGGGGCAGACTCGAACTGCCGACACATGGATTTTCAGTCCATTGCTCTACCAACTGAGCTACCTCGGCCCTTAGGTACCATCGTAGGCCAGCGGGGTGGTATAGGCAAGGCGCCCAAGTTACCATGTACAGGCCTTTCACCACTCACCCTCGATCCAGCAACGGGACCGATCCACATGGCAACGCTTATAGTCGCCTCCACAGGCCCGAGGACGGGCAAGACGGCCGTGGCCGCGGGCCTGGCCGCCCGTCTTGCGAAGGACGGAGTTAACGCTGCTCTCGGCGCGCCGTCAGCGGAGGCGCAGAATGAACTGGCTTCGATAGTCGGCGGCGTCGAGGTGGTGCACGCCCACTCCGGCGCGGTGGATGCGCTCGACCGCTCGGCCGCCGCAATACGGGAAGCCGAGGGACGCGCCAATGCCGTGGTGGTGGAGGGTTCGACCGGTACGCCCGTGGCAGACCTGCGGCTGGCCGCCGAGGTGGACGGCCTTGTATTGCTGGTAGGCGCGTACGGCGACGACCTGGTAGAGGAGGCTGCGGCGTACGGCGGCCGGCTGGCCGGGGTGGTCGTCAACAACGTGCCGCAGTACCGGCATCACGACGTGGAGACGCGATTGGCGTCTGCGTTGTCGGAGGCGGGCGTAAGGCTGCTGGGATGGCTGCCGGAGACGCGCCGGCTGCTGGCGCCCACAGTTGACCTCGTAGCGGCTCACCTCGACGGCAACGTCGTGATGTGTCCCGAGAACGGACGGCGGCTGATCGACAATTTCCTTATCGGCGGGCTGGTGCTGGACTGGGCCCCTCATTACTTTTCGTCGCAGGAGAACGTCGGAGTCATCGTGCGTGGCGACCGGCCTGACGTGCAGTTGGCGGCGCTACAGACGGACTCGGTGCAAGCGCTGGCGCTGACGAAGGGCATACCGCCCATCGAGTACGTGTACTACGAGGCGAAGGTGCGCGGGGCGCCGATCATCGTGGCGCCCGGCGATACCCACGAGACGGCGGCAATGCTGGACACGCTGCTGCCGAGCATCCCGTTCGACCACCCAGACAAGGTGGACTGCATGGCCGGACTGATCGCCGAACGGCTGGATACGGAGGTTATAAAGGCGGCTTTGGCGGAGCCGGTTACGAGGTAGGGGGGAAGGGGCTGTGGTTTGCGGGGCCGGGGTGTTGGGCCGGATGGGTAGAGCGCAAGCGCGGGTCTAGCCGGGTAGTGATGTAGGCAGACGCGCAAGGAGCAGGCCGTAGCCTGCTCCCTCATTTTGTGCATCTTGGAGTGCTGCCCTCAGGGGGAAGCGCCCCTCAGCTTGTTAACGGCTGGCCCCCGATCTCCCATCGGACAAAAGCCGTGTCTTTCGGACATTTTGAATATATCATGATCCTAGGAGTGAGGGCAACATATGAATACTGAAGTCGAAAGCAGCACGCTATACAGGCTTGGTCTCGACGTGGGGACGAACTCCATCGGCTGGGCCGCGATCAGCCTCGACGGGGACGGGAAGCCTTGCGGCATCCTGGACATGGGCGTCCGCATCTTTCCCGACGGGCGCAACCCGACTGACAAGACCTCCAACGCAGTCAATCGCCGCCTTGCTCGCGGCCAACGGCGGCGGCGGGACCGTTATCTCAAGCGGCGCGGCAAGCTCATCAAGACGCTAATCGAATTCGGCCTGATGCCGGCCGGCAAGGAAGAGCGTGGGAGCTTGGCCAAAAGTGACCCCTATAAACGCAGGGCCGGCGCACTTGACCGTGACCGTCCGCTTGGACCTTTTGAGTTGGGGCGGGCGCTCTTTCACCTGAACCAGCGCCGGGGATTCAAGTCGAACCGCAAGGCTGGCGGTGATGACGAAAGCGAGGCGCAGACCACACGCGCCGAGATAGACGCGTTGCGCAAATCCATCAGAGAAAGCGAAGCGCGGACCCTTGGAGAATTTCTGGCAGAACGCCATGAGAAGGGCAAGAAAGGCGAGAAGGACGGAACGGTGCGCGCACGGCCCGGCCATGAACTCTATCCGGACCGGGCTCTTTACGAAGCCGAATTCGACGCCATACGCTGTGCGCAAAAGCCGCACCATCCAAACTTGAGCGATAGCCAGTGGGACCGCCTAAAGGACATCATCTTCTTCCAGCGGCCTCTTAAGCCTGTAGATCCCGGCTGGTGCCTGTTCGAGCGGGGGGAGAAGCGCGCCGCCAAAGCCCTCCCCATCGCCCAGGAATTCCGTATGTTGCAGGAGGTCAACAACCTCAAGATTGTGGTCGGATTTGAGCCGGAGCGTCCGCTGAACGACGAAGAAAGGGCGCGAGCTCTGGAAAGACTGCGCGCAGGCAATCCCATCAACTTGGAAAAGCCAACGCAGAACCTCCGTCTGCCAGTGGGCGCCACCTTCAACTTGTCCATAGGAGGACGTAAATCGGTCAAGGGCGACGAGACGTCTGCCCGCCTTGTGACTGCAAAGAAAGAGAAGGGGGAGAGAAAAGCGAAAGACATCTTTGGTAGTCGCTGGCATGCACTCTCCCTTGACGAGCGCAATGAGATCGCTGGATTCTTGATCGATACTGAGGAACCGGAGGCAGTCCGCCAAAAGGCCAGAGAGGACTGGGGGCTGAACGACGCGCAGGCCAAAGCGCTCTCGGAGATCTCGCTGCCGGATGGCTACGCAAACCTGAGCGAGAAGGCGATGAGGAAGCTGCTCCCGCACCTGGAGAGTGGGCTTGTTTACTCCGAGGCCGTTAAAGCCGCCGGTTACTCACACCACTCCGACTTTCGCGAGGGTGAAGCGCAGGACAGCCTGCCCTACTACGGAGAGGTACTTGAGCGCGACGCCGTCGGCGCCGACCCCACCAAAGATCCTGAGAAAGACGGCGAGGTCGCACGATACGGCCGCATCGCCAACCCAACCGTACACATCGGCCTCGGCCAGATCAGGCGCGTCGTCAACCGGCTCATCGAGGTCTACGGCAAGCCGGAAGAAATCGTCGTAGAGTTGGCGCGCGAGTTGAAGCTAAATAGAGACCAGATCCGGGAATTGGAAAGGCGTAATAGAGAAGGCGGGGAGCGGAACGAACGTTTTCGGGAGATGCTGGAGTCGGCTGAGCAGGGTTTGAGCGCCGACACTCTACAGAGGCTTCGCTTGTGGGAAGAGCAAGGGCCTGAGCACGCGCGATTGTGCCCCTATACGGGCAAGCCTATTTCCTTTGAGATGGCCGTCTCCAGCCGTACCGAGGTCGATCACATACTTCCCTTCAGCAAAACGCTCGACAACTCCATCTCTAACAAAGTCCTTTGCCTTGCGGGTACAAATCGCACTAAAGGCGATAGGTCGCCGTACGAGGCTTTCGGGCACAATCCGCCGGGCTACGACTATCAAGAAATCTTGGCCTGGTCCGACAAGCTGCCCGACAACAAGAAGTGGCGCTTCAAAGAAGACGCCATGGAGCGGTTTGATGATGAAAGTGCATTCCTTGATCGCCAGTTGAACGAGACGAAGTACCTGTCCCGCACAGCGCGTACCTACTTGTCCCATCTCTACGACGAGAAGACCAGCGGCAGGCAGCGGGTGCGCGTGATACCTGGCCGCATGACTGCGCTGCTAAGGCGGGGCTGGGGCATTGAGGGGATGCTGCGGGAGTCAGAAAATGGCGAGCCTCCGCGGAAGTCTCGGGATGACCACCGCCACCATGCAATAGACGCTCTTGTGGTAGCGAACACTACTCAAGGGCTTCTACAGCAGTTTGCGTCCGCCTCCGCTTCCGCAGATAGCGCGGATGCGACTGAACGATTGGCTAGCATGGTCCCATTGCCTTGGGACGGGTTTCACAGGAACGAGGTGCAGCCGTTTCTGGACCGCATGGTGGTTTCATACAAGCAGGACCATGGAACGCGCGGCGGCCTCAGCACGACCGGACAACTGCACAATGCGACGGCGTATGGACTGATCGAGCCTCTGGAAGACGGCTCGTACAAGGTAGTGATCCGCAAGAACTTGGACAAACTGAAGAAAAAGGACCTTGAGTCCGATGCAATACGGGACCCTCTGTTGCGGAAGGCTCTGTTGCGCCTATGGGAAGAGGTGGAATCTCTGGAAGGCAAAGCGAACCCTGCCAAGTTCGCGGAACGGGCAAATACCAAGGGAGTCCTGATTGCCGGTAAGCGTCAGCGCGTGCGGCGCGTGCGAGTCGTCGACAAGCAGAGGGTCATACCCATCAAGAACGAATCGGGGAAGACGTACAAGGGCTACTTGCCGGGCGGCAACGAGTTCGCCGAAGTGTGGCGGATGCTCGACGGAAAATGGAAGACGGTCGTCGTACCTGCTTTCGAAGCCAACCAACCCGGATTCGACCCCACCAAGTTTCGCCCACACCCTGCCGCAAAAAAGCTCATGCGGCTCCAGATTGATGACATGGGCGCACTTGGAAAGGGTGAGAGTCGCCGCATTGTGCGAGTGCGGAAGATCGATGCAGGCAGTGGAGGCCGAGTGGTCATGGACGACCACAACGAGGCCAATGTTCCTGATCGTATAAAGCAAGACATGCGTATGAGAAGGGAAACGGGCGTAGACACTGGCATGAAAGAGGAAGTGTTCTCTGCCCAGAAACTTCGTAGACTTGGCTTCCGCAAAATCGGCGTGGACGAGATAGGGCGCGTAAGGGATCCCGGGCCGCTAAAGTGACATGATCGGTCGAGTCATCGAGGTCGCGAGCGATAGCCGTCACCTGGCGCGTTCGCGGGGCTTCATGACGGTTTCCGATGACGGCGCGGAGGTCGGCCGGGTCCCACTCGACGACATTGGGGTGTTGCTGTGCAACGCACGCGGCCTCACCTACTCCAACAGCCTCATGACGGAGCTTGCCCAGCGCGGCGCGGCGGTCGTCCTGTGCGGGCCCAACTACGTGCCGGTGGCCTGGCTGTGGCCGCTGGAAGGCCACCACGTCCAGGCCCTGCGTATGCGCAACCAGCTCGAGGCGTCCAAGCCGCTCTGCAAGCGGCTTTGGCAGGCTGTGGTCAGAGCGAAGATCACACAGCAGAAGAACATGCTCGATCTGCTCCAGCTGCCTTGCGACGGTTTCGACGCGTTGATACGCCGCGTCAAGTCGGGCGACCCCGACAACGTCGAGGCCCAGGCTGCGCGCCGCTACTGGCCGTTACTCTTTGGAAAAGACTTCAGGCGGAACCGGCGCGGCGCAGGGCCAAATCCCTTCCTCAACTACGGCTACACGGTGCTCAGGTCCGCCGTGGCGCGCGCCGTCGTTTCCACCGGTCTACACCCCTCCATCGGCATTCACCACAGCAACCGCGCCAATGCGATGTGTCTTGTCGACGACCTGATGGAGCCGTTCAGGCCGATGGTGGACTACGTCGTCGTCCGGCTCGTCAGCGCGGGGCGCGAGGAGGTGGACACCGATGCGAAGAAGGCGCTGGCCGCCGTGCTAACGACCGACATGTCCACGAATAGAGGCACAACTCCGTTGCAGACCTGCATTGAGCGCGCCGCCCAGTCGATTGCACAATCATTCGAGAGTGGCAAGCAGGCCTTCGTCTCTCCCGGGCGGCCGCTTACCGGCTTCGTCGAGATGGGAGACTAGGAGATGGGCTGTGCTTTCCGGCTACAGGCTCATGTGGATGATGGTGATCTTCGACCTTCCCGTGCTCACGAAGAAGGAGCGGCGGGCGGCCACGAAGTTCCGCAAGTTCCTGCTGGACCAGGGGTTCGGCATGTGCCAGCTGTCGGTCTACCTGCGCTTCTGCGCCGGCAAGGAACAGGCTGAGGTCTACACCCGCCGGGTGCGGTCCGCGCTGCCGGAGTCCGGCAACGTGCAGATCCTATACTTCACCGATAAGCAGTATGAGAACATCGTCAGCTTCGATGGCCGGCGACGGCGCCCAGCCAACAAAAATCCGGAACAGTTCGCGCTGTTCTGATGCCGCTCGCGGCTCTTTTTGGCGGTTTCTGGGCCTCCGGCCCCAACTTGTCTCCAAGTGGGGCGATCAGCCGATGCAGTTTAACCGATGGGAGATCGGGGGCCAACCGCAACCAGCGCTGACACCCGTTGAGTCTCTGCGACAGTTTAACCGATGGGAGATCGGGGGCCAACCGCAACTGGGCCACCCGCCCGCCTTCACAACGGGAGAGTTTAACCGATGGGAGATCGGGGGCCAACCGCAACACGTACATGGCCCCATCATGACCGAACGTTAGTTTAACCGATGGGAGATCGGGGGCCAACCGCAACAGCGCTGGGGTACTCGGTGTGAGATTGGCCAGTTTAACCGATGGGAGATCGGGGGCCAACCGCAACAGGCTGACAGCGCCGCCGCCTGTGTCTGTAGTTTAACCGATGGGAGATCGGGGGCCAACCGCAACACGACGTGGAAGCATACACGTCGGCGGGAAAGTTTAACCGATGGGAGATCGGGGGCCAACCGCAACAGGCGGCCGGCCTGGCGCCGCCAATAGCATAGTTTAACCGATGGGAGATCGGGGGCCAACCGCAACAAAAAACCCACGCTGACCTTGTGCACGCCGAGTTTAACCGATGGGAGATCGGGGGCCAACCGCAACCTGTGGCTGGCTGGACGGGCTGTACGAATGAGTTTAACCGATGGGAGATCGGGGGCCAACCGCAACCTTCGACACCAGATCGTCGTCAACGTCTACAGTTTAACCGATGGGAGATCGGGGGCCAACCGCAACAGGGTAGGGTCGTCTGGGTCAGGGTTGCCTAGTTTAACCGATGGGAGATCGGGGGCCAACCGCAACCCCCACGGCGCCTGCGGTCAAACGTTTCATAGTTTAACCGATGGGAGATCGGGGGCCAACCGCAACCGTTCAAGACAATCGTGATCGACACGGCAGAGTTTAACCGATGGGAGATCGGGGGCCAACCGCAACGAAAAGCTTCGAACGTTGCTGTCCGTTAGGAGTTTAACCGATGGGAGATCGGGGGCCAACCGCAACTAAACTCCTCCTCGGATAGGTTGTGTAACGAGTTTAACCGATGGGAGATCGGGGGCCAACCGCAACCATATCGAGCACCTCTCCGAATGGAGAGGTAGTTTAACCGATGGGAGATCGGGGGCCAACCGCAACGTCGTCTCAGTCATGATTGTTCCTCCTTCTAGTTTAACCGATGGGAGATCGGGGGCCAACCGCAACACTAGGCGATGCGACCCTGTAAGAGATTGGAGTTTAACCGATGGGAGATCGGGGGCCAACCGCAACCGCAGATACGCGCGCGAGGAACTCCAGGCAGTTTAACCGATGGGAGATCGGGGGCCAACCGCAACACCACGTCAAAGGCCTCCAGGGTGTGCTCGAGTTTAACCGATGGGAGATCGGGGGCCAACCGCAACCAGCAACCGAGTGAGCACGTCGGCTGTGTTAGTTTAACCGATGGGAGATCGGGGGCCAACCGCAACAGGAGCGGAGCCAGGTCGATGCCCCGCCCGGTTTAACCGATGGGAGATCGGGGGCCAACCGCAACAGGGCCTTGATCGCATCAGCATGGCGGATGAGTTTAACCGATGGGAGATCGGGGGCCAACCGCAACTGTATTGGCGGCGACGACATTTCCAATCGCAGTTTAACCGATGGGAGATCGGGGGCCAACCGCAACCACCCGGTCACGCTGCCATCTCCTTCAGCCAGTTTAACCGATGGGAGATCGGGGGCCAACCGCAACACACACTCACACCCAAAGCGAGATGGTATCAGTTTAACCGATGGGAGATCGGGGGCCAACCGCAACACACGGACGACATCCTCAACGCTCAGCAGAGTTTAACCGATGGGAGATCGGGGGCCAACCGCAACCGCTGAGCGCTGGCGTTCGAAAGTCGTCGGAGTTTAACCGATGGGAGATCGGGGGCCAACCGCAACGGATGTAATACTGCCCGGCGCTGGTGGCAGAGTTTAACCGATGGGAGATCGGGGGCCAACCGCAACGTAAGCGGAGCGGGGAGGCTAGCGCCTATTAGTTTAACCGATGGGAGATCGGGGGCCAACCGCAACGCGGCCACCCCGATGGTGCAAGCGGCCCTCAGTTTAACCGATGGGAGATCGGGGGCCAACCGCAACATACAGGGAAAGAAGCACATAGCGCGCTTAAGTTTAACCGATGGGAGATCGGGGGCCAACCGCAACCGCATAGATGATCGTGCGGCGGCGGTCTTTAGTTTAACCGATGGGAGATCGGGGGCCAACCGCAACAGGTTGAGGTTGCTGATGTACCGGAGCAGAAGTTTAACCGATGGGAGATCGGGGGCCAACCGCAACTGCAGCGCAGGCAGGTACAGCCCGTCGTCGAGTTTAACCGATGGGAGATCGGGGGCCAACCGCAACCCCTCGAATCCGAGGGAGTCACCGGCATCAAGTTTAACCGATGGGAGATCGGGGGCCAACCGCAACTAGTGGTATTTGGCGTCGATGCCGAGCTCCAGTTTAACCGATGGGAGATCGGGGGCCAACCGCAACGGCGACACGGAGCTTTACAAGCTCGCCAAGAGTTTAACCGATGGGAGATCGGGGGCCAACCGCAACGGGCCGGAGGGCCTGCGGACAGGCCCTCCAGTTTAACCGATGGGAGATCGGGGGCCAACCGCAACTGTCCGACGAGGCCATTGAGCTCGCCGTGGAGTTTAACCGATGGGAGATCGGGGGCCAACCGCAACTAAACCGGTTGACGTCCTGGGCGGCGCCGAAGTTTAACCGATGGGAGATCGGGGGCCAACCGCAACACGTGACTACACGCTATCACATGCACACGGAGTTTAACCGATGGGAGATCGGGGGCCAACCGCAACAGTTGCTGGACACGTTCTACGAGGGATGGAAGTTTAACCGATGGGAGATCGGGGGCCAACCGCAACTAGAGCCTGACGCAGACAATTGCGAGCTCTAGTTTAACCGATGGGAGATCGGGGGCCAACCGCAACTCGATCCGCCTTGTCGCATTGTCCGAGATCAGTTTAACCGATGGGAGATCGGGGGCCAACCGCTCGATAACATAAATGACGGCAGAACGATAATTAGACTTTCAGAAGATATTGACCTGTCGCCTCACGATATTCCTCACTGCTCCGTCAGTCCTACGGCCTCACAGTAGCCGTAGTTGCTGCAATAGTCCGCCATCTTTAGAAGGACATCCAGCGTCGGGAAATAGAGACGATGCTGACCGCCATCGTCGTAGTTGCACTCATATTTATCGTCCTGCCGCCTGCATGAGGGACCGTCTAGTTTTAGCGACTCCAGGGCCGTCAGGTCGGCAAACAGCTCACGAGGAATCGGCCAAATTCCATTACCGGCCATTAAGGCCAGATGTTCCAGCCGGCTCAGTCCAGTGAGCGCGCCCGGGTCTAGCTTCAAGCAGTGACTGCCGCCATCTAAGTAGATCTTCAGACGCTCAATTCCGGTCGCGGTGTCCAACAAGCCATTGTGAATCGTCACTAGCTGGGCTCGCTCGTCATCTTCCCGGTAGGCGGTTATTCTGAGATCGAGTTCTTTAAGACTTGGCGGCAAACCACTGAGCAGGCCCGTCGGTATTGCTTGGTTGCCTTGCAAATGCAACTCGATTCGAAGGTCCTCCAACCCCGTCAATTCATGGAACACGTCGGGCGCTAGGCCGTCTATGTTTGATGAAACGCCTAGGCTCTTGAGGTTGGGCATGTCGGAGAAGTCGGTTCTCCGGAGTGAATAGCCCTTGGCTTTCACTTCAAGTTCTTTCAGCCGGAACAGCTCGCCCACGGTTATCGCCGCGCAGAGGTCCGGTCCGGAGAACTCGTCCAAAAGACTCTCTTGCACCGGCAAGGCCCGGTAGCAGATGTCCTCTCGTCCGGTCGGCAACGGCGTTGGCGTCAGCGTTGCAGTTGGAACCGGCGCAGGCGTTGCCGCCGGAAGAGGACTAGGGGTCGGCGGAGGCGTTTCAGCGGCCTTGGGAGCGGCGGACGGTCCCGGCGTCATGGTCGGGCTTTGAGCCGGCGTCGAGATTGGCGACGGCGGTTTCGATAGATTCAAGCCTCTGAATAATGATGTCCAGCCGGTCATCGCCCGGATCCGGCGTGGCCTCCGGCCGCACCTCACCACTGCAAGCCGCACAGATCACCACCGCCAGCAGCAAAACTGCGACCGTCTTCACCAACACGCTGTGCGCCACAAAATGCCCCGTCGGATAACTAACGCCTGTGGCAACAGTTCAGAAGGCGCCCCCTACTCTTCCATGTTGATTACGATGTTGTCTGGGCCGCGGGCGAGGAACTGTTCTGAGGGTACGTCGTAGGGGTTTTCTTCGATGTGCCAGGTGTGGGCGGGGACGAAGAGGTAGTCGCCGGGGCCGGCTTCTACCCATTCCTTGAAGTCCTTGCCGTAGTAGACGCGCACGTGGCCCGAAATTACGTATGCGGCCGTCTCGGCCTCGCCGTGCTGGTGCGGCGGGCCGGTGTGGTTGGGAGCGGACGTGACGCTGCCGAACCATATCTTGCTGGCGCCGACCGCCTTCGAGTCGATGGCCGGCCGGCGCACCAGCCCCGGAGTTTGCGCCGTTTCGCTCGCCGGGCGGGTTCCGTGCACCACCATGGGGGCCTGCGGTTCGGTTCCGGGAGTGTGCGCCCATTCGCCGGGCGGTCCGGCTCCTCGGATCACCGTGGGTACTTCAGGTTTGGTCTTGGTTGCCACAGTCCGGCCTCCTCGAATGTGTGCCTCTCAGCCAAATGCGTCGGTGCGCCTCATTTTGGCAGAACCGGCCAAAGCGGGAGAAGCGCAGGCCCGCGACGCCGGCCGCCAACGATTCTACAACTACCGGAGAGGGTCGCGAGACATTTATGCAAAGGTCTCGCAGACGGGGGAAGAGGTAAGAGGGGGAAGGGTTTTATTGGTGGGGGATGATGGCCTGGTTGCCCAGCTGCGGCCATGCTGCGGGCGCGGCGGCCTTCTCCAGCCGCTCCTCGATGGGCAGGTTTTCATCCCAGTAGTAGGCGCTGAAGCGCATCCCGTTGATACCGTCCGACTCCTCCGACGACAGCCAGACTGCCGTAGCCTGCATTATCTCCGGCCGCATTAGCGACGCCCTGTCGTAGGCGAAGTCCTCAGGAAGGATGTTTGTGTCGGTCATCCCGCCTGGAATGAGCACGTTGGCGGTAACTCCGGCGCCCTCCAATTCGCGCGCCATCAGTGCGACCAGCGCCTCGTGGCCGGCCTTCGACGGCCCGTAAGGACACATACCCGCGCGGTACATCGTGTCCACGCTCGTCGTGACACCTATGATGCGGCCCCACTTCTGGTCGAGCATGTGGCCGACCGCTGCCCGTGCCATGTAGAACGAACCGGCAAGGTTCACGGCCATCACCTTGTCCCACGCAGCCGGCGTAATGTCCCAGAAGTTTGCGGGTGTGCGCCCGTCGAGGGCCAGCAGGTGCGTAATCCCAGCATTGTTGATCAGCACGTGCAGGCCGCCGAGTCCGGCTATCGTCCTGCCGACCGCGTCCTCAGCGCTCTCAGCATCCGAGACGTCGCAGACCAAGGGTAGAACGCAGTCATCGCCGCCCGCAGTTCGCACCTCATCGGCCGACTGCTCCAGCCAGTCTTCGTTCACGTCCAGCATTGCGACCCGAGCCCCGGCCCGCACCAGCGCCAGCGCCATGGCGCGTCCCATGCCGATGGGGCTGCCTGCGCCGGTCACTATCGCAACCTTTCCCTGTAACGGTCTGTCGTCCATCTCGCCTCGATTCCCCCGTTCATACCGGAAATGATCTTCCGTCAACGATGTTCAGACTCTAGCATCCGGGGATATGGCTGAACCGGCATTTGCCGGATTGTAGGATGCGCATGAGGCTGGCCCGGCAAGGACTGCCCGCGCTGGCCGGTTCAGCCCGTGCAGGCGCCTACCCTTCTATCCGCGGACGCTGGTGCGCATGAGCGAGAACCCGATGGAGCTGAGAGTGGAAGGGCAAAGCGGCAGATACCGGCTGTGGTTGATCATCCTGGCGCTCATGACGCTGGGAGCGCCGGGGGCCGTCATCCGCTTTTCCGGGATTCACGTCGACCCGGTGGCCGCCGCTGCGGTCTTCGGAGTGGGCATCGTGGCGGGGGCGTTCCTGCTCTCCTGGGCCGCCGAGGTCGCACAGATAGACATCTCGGCGTCGCTGGCCATCGCCGTAGTGGCGCTGATAGCAGTTCTACCGGAGTACATGGTCGAGGCAGTACTCGCCTGGGACGCCGGCGCCTCCTTCGACGCAGTGTCGGGGGCCGTCACCGCTGAGAGTTCACGGGTCGGCGCGAACGTCACCGGCTCCAACAGGCTGCTAATCGGCCTGGGATGGTCGGTGGTCATACTGATCTACTGGTTCAAGCGCAGGCGCCCGCTCGACGTGCGCGGCGAACTGGGCCTCGAGATCACGGCGCTTGCGCTCGCGACGCTGGCCACGCTTGCGGTCTTCTTCATGCACGAGGTCCACGTTGCGCTGGCGGCGGGCCTCATAGCGCTCTACGCCGGCTACCTGTGGCTCAGTTCCACGAGGGAGGCTGGGGAGCCGGAACTGATCGGCGCCGCGGCGCTCATCGGCTCACTGCCGGTCTGGCGGCGGCGTGCGATGGTCGTGTTCCTCTTCCTCTTCGCCGCAGCCGTGATAATCATAGCGGCAGAGCCCTTCGTCGATAGCCTCGTCGAGACCGGAGAGGGATTCGGCATTGACGAATTCATCCTCATACAGTGGATAGCGCCCATCGCCTCCGAGTCGCCGGAGATCATAGTCGCCGTGCTGTTCAGCCTCAGGATGAACCCAGTGGCCGGCCTGACGGCGCTAATCTCCGCCGGGGTGAACCAGCTAACGCTGCTGGTGGGCAGCGTAGCGCTGTTGTTCAGCGTCTCGGCCGGTCGCATCCTGAGCCTTCCCCTGGACGACAGGCAGACGATAGAGTTCCTGCTGACCGCTTCCGTTTCGGTCGCCGCCCTAGCGCTTATCGCAAAGCGCGTCGTGAGTTGGAACGCCGGCGCCGTCTTGTTGGCCCTCTTCGCGGCCCACCTGTTCCTACCCGCGCCGGAGCATCGCCTAAAGTTCTCATTCCTCTACTTCGGCCTGGCTCTCGGCGTCATCGCAATCGACTGGGCAAGGATCAAGTTGCTGTTCCGAAGTGAGCCGCCGGAATCCGGTTAGCGACGGGCCGGCGCGCCCCCCCATCATCTAAATCCCGGTTCAGACAACCCAGGCCGCCGTTTTTGGCTATGCTCAGGGCAGAGAAGCCTCAACCTGATTCCGACTGGAGCGCCGTATATGCCGGAGACGATGGACACCCTCAGAATGGCCGGGCAAGAAGATGCCTCTCTGGGAAGCCCGCGCATCGTGCAGACCAAACCCGTCGTGGCCGGCGAGTTCGGCACGTGGCGGCTCGTCTACACCGTCGGGCCGACGGGCCTCGCAAAAGGCGGCTCGGTCAGGATCGTCACCGACTCCGATACCGACTGGGGATGGCCGCAGTTGGACGATCCCGCAGGTGAGGAGTACATGACGGCAGCGTGCCCGGCCGACGCCGAGGTAGCCCTGCTGATACCGGACCACATCACCGTCATCGTCATCAACACCGGCAGGGACCTGTCGCAAGGCGACGAGGTGTCGATCACCTACGGCGACCGCTCCGGCGGCGGGCCGGGATCGCGCTCACAGACTTTCATCGAATCCCGCCGCTACTTCTGGTTTGAAGTAGACACCAACGGCTCCGGGTCTTATGCGTCCCTGCCGGACTTGCCGGAACTGTCGATAGAAGGCGGGCAAGCCGCGAAGCTGGTCGTCGTCGCACCGTCTACCGCCGTGGCCGGCGAGGAGTTTCGCGTATGCGTCAAGGCGGAAGACCGATGGGGCAATCCCGCAACGGCATACCGGGGCACGGTCGGCGTCAGCGCATCCGGCATACGGCTAAGCGCGGCGGAGTTGCGGTTCGACGAGGACGCAGGCGGCGCGGCGTGGATCGAGGGATGCAGCGTCACGGAGCCGGGGGAGTACCGCATCGCCGCCAGGGATGACAATGCCGACCTCGATGCGGAGAGCAACTCGATCATAGCCCTTGAGGACCGGCCGCAGTACCGCCTGTACTGGGGCGACCCCCACGGCGGGCAGGTCGTAGACCCTTACAAGATAGGCGACTTCTTCGCCTATGCGCGGGACGTTGCCGCCATACACTTCGCCGGCTTCCAGCGCAACGACCACGTCATGACGACAGGCGCCTACAAGGTGCAGCAGCAGGAAGAGCGGCGGCACTACGAGCCAGGCCGGTTCATTCCGCTGCCCGGCTACGAGTGGTCGGCCACCTCCGACATGGGCGGCCACCACAACATCTACTTCCGGCGGTTCGATCAGCAGATCAGGCGCTGCGGCCACAGGGGCGAGGTTGACCCCTCCGACATAGACACGGACCTGCCGCACGTCACCGACATGCACGCCGAGTTCCGCCACACCGACGTCGTGGTTACGCCGCACGTGGGCGGTACCGCAGCCGACCTACGCTTCCATGAGCCGTCGATAGAACCGGCACTCGAAATCACCTCGTCGCACGGCCAGTTCGAGTGGTTCCTAAGGGAATCCCTGGAGCGGAAGTACCGGATGGGATTCGTCGGCGGCAGCGACTGCTACACCGGCCGGCCAGGCGACGACCATCCCGGCCACCAGTTGCGGCGCTACCAGAAGGCCGGCCTGACCGGACTCTACGCCACCGAACTGAGCCTGGAAGCCGTTCTCGCCGCCATGAAGGCTCGCCGCGTCTATGCAACCTCCGGCGTCCGCATCATCGCCGCCGTGTCCGCCGACGGCAACATGATGGGTTCCGAGTACTCGACCGACACACATCCCACCATCTCCGTCAAGGCGATCGGGACCGGCCCGATCGAACGCGTGGAACTGTTCCGCGGCTTGGAGCTCATCCACGCAGAAGAAATGTCCCCGGCGCGCGCCCCCGGCCGCGTACGCGTCACCTGGGAGGGCGCCAGCAGGCGCACCAGCTACTCCGGCGTCGTCTGGAACGGCGGTCTAAGTCTGTCCGGCGGCAGGATTACAGCCGCAAGCAAGATCCGCTTCGACAGCCCAAGGTCCGAGATAACGGAGTCCGACGACGCCCGACTGCGATGGCATTCGTGGACCTGCGGCTACCGGAGCGGGCTGGTGGTGGACGTCGACGGCGGCCCCGATACGGAGCTCGCCGCAACGATATCCAGTGACACGATATCGGGCGCACGCTACGGCGGACACGGTGAGAACGCGCCCCAGCGAATGTCCTTGGCCCCGGCCGACCGCGTGCACATACGCTCCACGCTGGGCGCGTTGGCGGAAGGCCCCAGGCAGATTGACCTCGGCGTCCTCGACCGCAAATTCACGCTGGAACTGGCCCCCGAGCCGGGGCCGGAGCGCGTCGAATTCGACTTCACCGACGAGTGCCCCCAGCCCGGCATCAACCCCTACTGGGTGCGCGTAACCCAGTCTGACATGGAAATGGCCTGGACCAGCCCCGTCTTCGTAGACTACGTAGCCCCGCTGTGACCCGCCCGCCTACCAGCCGGCGCCTCTTGCCACCGCGTTTTCTCACCTTGACAACCTTGTAAAACGGACTAGTCTGTTATCTAGTCAGCTTGCAAGAACAGGAGGCGCGCGTGAGCAAGAAGTGGGCTGTACAAGAGGCCAAGGCCAAGTTCAGCGAACTTCTGGAAGTCGCGATCGCGGAGGGACCTCAGATTGTGACCAAGCGCGGGGTGGAGACGGCCGTGCTTCTCCCGATCGGCGAGTGGCGCCGCTTGGAACGGATGACCAGGCCGAGCTTGAAAGACCTTCTAATGGCCCCTGGAGCCCGCACCGAGGATCTGACGCCTCCACGCCGGCAGTTCCGGCGCCGCCCGCCCCCGGTCTTGGAGTAAGGCTTGTACCTGCTTGACACCAACGTGGTCTCGGAACTGAGGCGCCCGCGTCCGCATGAGGCTGTGCTGGCCTGGATCACCGATGTTCCAGCGGACCGGCTCTTCGTCTCCGCCTTCACTATTGGCGAGATCTACGCTGGCATAGAGATAACCCGGGAACGAGACAGGGACAAGGCCCGTGAACTGGAAGACTGGCTGGACGGGGTCTTGGCCTCGCACGGGGTGTTGCCAATGGATGCGGCCGCATTTATGGAGTGGCCCCGTCTCATGCACAGGCAGACGGATAGCCTGTGGGGAGATGCCATGATTGCCGCCACGGCCAAGGTACACCGGCTGACCGTGGTCACCCGCAACGTCAGGGACTTCGAACTGCTTGGGGCCGATTTTCTAAACCCCTTTAAGTACAAGTAGCCGGTAGCGAATATTGGGGATGGCGCAGAGGGCGACCAAAAAGAGACGCCCCCGCTGGGGGGACGTCGGCCCAGAGATGCTATCGCTGGGGTGGTATGTGTAACTGTATACAACCCTGTTAGCTGTGTCAAGATACTTGACGACTGCCAACCGGTGCACTGTGCCTGGCGCCCACAAGGGACGCCCCTACGATTCGACTGTGCGGGGGAGGCCAAAAGAGAGACCCGCCGCCGGGTGGACATCTTGCCAGCGACAATGTCTGCCGGGTTGGTCGATAGACCATATACCATAGCGCCTGCGTCTTTCAGTGCGCCCTTCAACTTGCGGCGGGCGCGAGGTAGGAGCCAAGTCACTCTAGTGCAGCGGGTGGCCTTTTACATAGACGGGTTCAACCTGTATTAGGGCATCAGGTCCAGGGGGTGGCGCCGCTACCTGTGGCTCGACTTCCGGCGCATGGCCCACAACATGCTGCGCCCCGGGCAGCGGCTGGAGGCCGTGCGCTACTTCACCGCCAGAGTGGCCCGAACGCCTGAAGACCAGGACAAGTGGGAGCGGCAGAATACCTACCTGGAGGTTTTGGCGACCCTTCCGGACTTCGCATCCACTATGGATTTCACATAGCAAAGAGGCGGCGCTGCCCAAGTGCGGCGAGGCGTCGAATACCTACGAGGAAAAGATGACCGACGTCAACATCGCCACGGAATTGCTCTGCGACGCCGAGGACGACGCTTTCCACACGGCGATCGTCATATCCGGTGACGGCGATTTGGCAGGACCCATCCAGGCCGTCCGTCAGCGCAACCACAAGAGACCGGTGGTCGTAGCCTTTCCGCCTGACCGGCACTCTGCCGCACTCAAGAAGGTGGCGACCGGCTACTTCACGATTGGACGCGACCTACTCAGGGACAGCCAACTCCCTGAGAGCGAGGCCAAGCCGAACGGCTACGTCTTGACAAGGCCGGCTTCCTGGCAGTGAGGCCAGTCGCAACCTTCCAGCACGGCAGATTGTCAAGTTGCGTCTCGGCAGATTGTCAAGTTGCGCCACGGCAGATTGTCAGGTTGCGTCTCGGCAGATTGTCAAGTTGCGCCACGGCAGATTGTCAGGTTGCAGCACGTCCAGATGAAAGTCCTTAGCCCCGGCCGACCGCGTTCACATAAGCTCCCCGCTGGGCGCGCTGGCGCAAGACCCCCGGCGGATCCACCAGTCTCCCCAGCCCGGCATCAACCCTACCGGCGGGTTCGCGTAACCCAGTTCGCCATGGGAATGGTCTGGCCGGCCACGTCGCGGCAGGCTAGCCTTCCCGTGAAAATGGAGACTCCCCCTCCACGGCGGCAAGGGCCCCCCTTCTCTTACCTCTTCCCCTTTGAGGTGGAAGATTGAGATGGGGTGTGAACGCCCGCCGCCCGCCGCCCGGCACAGACTCATCTTCGTTCTCGTATCCGGCCTGGCCGAGGCCATGGTGATTTCCCCGGCAAGGGGGAAGGGACAAAATCCCGCCGCGCCGTGGATTTCCGGCAATGGTTGGGAATGACGAAGCGGGCGCCGGGGTTGCGGGATTTGCCAGTGGCGCGTAACAGGGTATTATGTGCGCCGTATGCGTTGAATCCCATGAAGCCCTGAGATTCCAGGGCAGACTCCACGAGAGGGAGGGTACTATGAGGCGAAGATTGACGCTGTATGGGCTAGGGTTGTTGCTCGCCTTCGCCTTGGGAGCGGCGGTGGCCTGTGGCGGCGGGGCAGATCCGACTGCCACCACTGCGCCGCAGCCTACCGCGACCACGCCCGCAGCTCCTGATCCAACCGCGACCACGCCGCCTGCAACGGCCGCCCCCGCCGAGCCGGGTGAGGTGAAGGACGTGCCACGCGACCGCACTGTGCGGCACATAATCGGCGGACGGGAAGGCAAGTTCGTAGACCACGAGATCTGGAACCCCTACGCGGGTACCGGACCGAGCGCCGTCCACAACGCCCTTCTCAGAGAGCCGCTCTACTACTACTCCGCGTTCGAGAACAAGGAGATCCCATGGCTCGCCACGAGCCACGAGTACAACGACGACTTCACGATGCTCACATACACGCTGCGCGAGGGCGTGACGTGGAGCGACGGGGAAGCGTTCAACTGCGACGACGTGGCATTCACCTACAACAGCCTCGTTGAGTTCGGGGACTCGGTCAGGTGGGGCACGGACGTTAACCAGTTCATGGACCACGCCGAGTGCACCGACCCCTACACGGTGGTGATGCACTTCAAGCGGCCCGCGCCCAAGTGGCACCACTTCATCAGCTACAAGTTCGACATCGGCGTGCACATCGTGCCGGAGCACGTCTACAGCGGCGTTGGCGACTGGTCCGAGTTCCTAGACTTCGACCTCGAAAAGGGCTGGCCGCTCACCACCGGAGTGTGGCGCGTAGTGGCAGCCTCACCCGAGCAAGTGCTACTTGACCGCGTCGCTACCTCCGACGACTGGTGGGCATCGCGTGAAGGCGTATGGCCCTTCCCGCAGGTGGAACGCTACATCCAGCTTCCGCTGGTTGGAGCGACCCAGGCCGCACAGGCCCTCGTGAAGAACGAGGTAGAGACCGCCGGACCGGGCGGACTGCTTTCGGTTTCGACGCATGAGGAAATCCAGGCGCAGAACTCTGAGATCGTGACGCACAACCTCAGGGAGAAGCCCTACGGATTCCTCAACTGGTGGACATCCTCGATCGCCTTCAACAACGAGGCGTTCCCCGTCGACGACAAGAACGTACGATGGGCGATCAGCATGTACATCAACCGCCAGGAGATGATCGACGTGGCCTTCAACGGCGTCGGCAGCATCTCACGCGTTCCGTGGCCCGCGTTCGCCGGACTACAACCGTTCACAGACCGGATCGAAGACCTTCTCAGCGGACCGTATCCGACCGACGCCTACGATCCCGATGCTGCCGACCAGCGGCTGATGGACTCCGGCTGGGAGAAGAACTCGGACGGATTCTGGGAGAAGGACGGCCAGGAACTGAACTGCGACATCATCAGCTACTCCAGCTACGCGGCCCAGGGGCCGGTGGTGGCAGAGCAGCTGAGGCGCCACGGAATCAGGTCCACCTTCAGCATGCCGCCCGACTTCGGCACGCGATTCCGCGGAGGTGACTACACCTGCGGCTTCTACGGCCACGGCGGCAGCGTTGGGCCTGACCCGTTCTTCACCTTCAAGCTCTACCTGTCCAAGTTCTCGGAATCGGGCGCAGGCGTAGACAACATCTACCGCTACAACAACCCCGAGTTCGACGCAGTGGTGGAGAAGATCGCCGAAGTGCCGATCACCGACCAGGAGACTCTCAGGGAGTTGACGTACGAGGCCATGGAGATATGGCTGGACGACCTGCCGGACGCCCAGGTGCATGACTTCTACCAGGCCCCGGCCATCAACACCTGCTACTGGGACAACTGGCCGTCATACGAGAATGGCAGGCAGGGCATGTCGGGCACGGGTCACCTGACCTTCAACATCTCGACGCTCACCCTGTTGGAACACACCGGCGGCTGCAACTAGGGAAGATCCATAGGGCGCCCGGCGGCCTGAACCGCCGGGCGGTTCTTGGAAGAAGAGTGCGGGGCGCGGGCGTCACAATCCGCGCCCCACGCTTCCAGCGCGGGGCAATGCTGCGGCGAGTCGAGCCGGGCAGCGGCCTCACGGACTGCGGCGTGAAGTCGCGAGCGGGTGCGGGCCCTTCGTACGCGTTTCGTCCGTGAGACCGGCACGTGAATAAGTGAAACGGTGAGTTCCTCTAATGACGACGGCATGGAGCGATAGGCCGGCGCGACGCCGGGGCAGCGCGGTCCCGTGAGGGCCGAGTACGTAATAAAGCGCATCGCGCTCTTCGTGGTAGTGGTGTGGCTCGCCGCGACCATCAACTTCTTCGTGCCGAGAATCGGGGGAAGAGACCCCGTCATCGAGAAGCTGATCAATGAGGCGGCGGTCAATGCGGGCTACCTGCAGTCCGGCTACCAGCAGATGGCCGCCGAGTACCAGAAGAAATTCGGACTCGACCGGCCGCTGATACTCCAGTACTTCTCTTTTCTTGGCGACACGGCCAGTCTCAACCTGGGCCACTCCATCTCGCAGTACCCGGTCACCGTGAACCAGTTGCTGGTGGACGCCATGCCGTGGACGATCGGAATGCTGGGCACGGCCACCATGCTGGCTTTTGTGCTGGGATCGTTCCTTGGGGCCTATATCTCATGGCGCGGCGCGCCCACTTTCGTAAAGTCACTGGTACCGGCGCTGTTCACCCTGTCCGCCGTGCCGTACTACCTGCTGGGGCTGATACTTCTCTACGTACTGGCCTTCAAGGTCTCGTGGTTCCCGATATTCGGGGGGTACGACATCGCAACATTCCCGGCTTGGGATTTCGCCTTTGTCGTGAACGTGTTGAAACATTCCTTCCTTCCGGCGCTTTCCATAGTTCTCGCCGGAGTGGGTTTCTGGGCGCTCGGAATGAGGGCCATGATGGTGACGATGCAGGGCGAGGACTACATGGTGCAGGCCGACGCGCTTGGACTGAGAGACAGGCGCATCTTCTGGAAGTACGCGGTCAGGAACGCCATCCTGCCGCAGTCGACCGCGCTTGCGCTCTCACTGGGTCACGTCGTTTCCGGCGCCGTGCTGGTGGAGGTGATATTCGGCTACCCCGGAATCGGCACCCTGCTCTACCTGGCGATACGGGAGTTTGACTACTTCGTGATTTCGGGCATCGTGCTGATGGTGATTCTCGCCATAGCGTTGGCCATGCTCCTCATGGACCTCGTCTACCCGCTGATCGATCCGCGCATCACCTACCAGAGGGCCTAGAGATGACGACCGCAGTCTCGCCGTCCAGGTTCGGCATAGAGCGGTATCTCAGCGGAAATCCGCTGTTCGTCTACCGCTACATGCGGCGCAACCCGTTGCTGGTCGGCGGCCTGGCCATCCTGCTGGCCCTCTTCCTGTTCTGGGCGATAGGGTCGTTGCTCTTACCGATTGACGAGACGCGCCCGCTATCGGCGCCTGCACGTCTGCGCCCGTCGATGGAGTACCCGCTCGGCACCGACGAGGTCGGCAGGAACATACTTGCCGTGATGATCGCGGGGACGGCGCTCACCCTGCGCATCGGGCTGATCGCCGGCGCCGTGGGCGTGGGCATAGGAGCGGTGATCGCGTTCGTGGCGGGCTACTACCGCGGCCTGCCCGACACCATAATCCGCGGCGCCGTCGACACGCTTCAGACGGTGCCCGGGCTGCTGATACTGATAATCATCGCCGCGTCGGTGCGCAGCGGCCTCACCGTCGACCAGATGGCCCTCATCATCGCGACCCTTGCGTGGGTGACGCCCGCGAGGACGATCCGCGCACAGGTGCTGACGCTGAGAGAGCGGACCTACGTTGACATAGCCCGCCAGTCCGGCATGAGCGGCATAGAGATCATCTTCAAGGAGTTGATGCCCAACCTCATGCCGTACATGGTGGCCAGTTTCGTACTCGCCGTGGCCGCCGCGATTTTGGCCTCCATAGGCCTCGAGGCCCTCGGCCTCGGCCCGCTGGAGTCTCCCACGCTGGGAATGACGATCTACTGGAACATCTACTTTGGGTCGCTCCTGCTCGGCCTGTGGTGGTGGTGGGCGCCGCCCATAGTCATCATCGTCTTGTTGTTCGTCGGCCTGTTCCTCGTGACGGCCGGACTGGACGAGTGGGCAAATCCGAGGCTGAGGCGGCGCGTGTGACCACTACTCCGGCCGATGCCCCCGCCGCGCCGGCGCCGGCGTCCGAAAAGGAAGTCGTCCTGGAGGTGCGCAACCTGCGCATCCAGTACGGGACGGACGACGGGGAGGTGAAGGCGGTAGACGGCGCAAACTTCACGCTGCGGCGCGGCGAGCGCTTCGCCCTTGTGGGCGAGTCCGGCTGCGGAAAGACCACCCTCGCAATGTCACTCATGCGCCTGACCCGCCCTCCCGGGCGCGTGGTCGGCGGAGAGATACTCCTCAACGGCAGCAACCTGCTGGAGTTCGGAGAGGAGGAGATGCGGGCGACCCGCCTGGCGGGGATAGCGCTGGTGCAGCAGGGGGCCATGAACTCGCTCAACCCCGTGCTCAGGGTGGGCGACCAGGTGATAGGCGCCCTCCAGGACCACGGCGTACAGGGCAC
This sequence comes from Dehalococcoidia bacterium, assembly GCA_963663555.2. Classification (GTDB taxonomy): domain Bacteria; phylum Chloroflexota; class Dehalococcoidia; order Lucifugimonadales; family Lucifugimonadaceae. The sequence continues at coordinate 640 of CAXXNJ010000006.1, read as the reverse complement.
GAAGGCGGAAATGCTGGAACGCATTGGCGAGTTGCTTGAGCGCGTGGGACTCTCGCGCAACGTCGCCAGCATGTACCCGCACGAGCTGAGCGGCGGCATGAAGCAGCGCGTCGGAATCGCAGCCGCAACCTCCTTGGACCCAAGCGTCATCGTGGCGGACGAGCCCACCAGCGCGCTCGACGTGGTGGTGCAACGACAGGTGATGGTGACGCTCGGCAGACTACAGGAAGGGCTGGAGGCCGCCGTCATACTGGTCGGCCACGACATGGGCCTCGTGGCCCAGTTTGCCGACACCGTGGGCGTGATGTACGCAGGCAAACTGGTCGAGATAGGCCCGGTCGACCGCATATTCGAAGAGCCTCTCCACCCATACACGAAACTGCTGATCGAAAGCCTGCCCAACTTGCAGGAGAAGCGTGAGCGGCTGGAGGGAATTCCCGGTCTGCCTCCCCCGCTCATCAACCTGCCCCCGGGATGCGTCTTCTATCCGAGATGCCCCTCCGCCATGGACCACTGCTCCCAAGTCTCGCCGCTATTCCAGGAAGCGACGCAGGGGCGCAGCGTGGCGTGCCACCTATACCAGGAAGCAGGGGCGGCATCGTGACGAACGGCAGCAAAGGGCTGGAACTGCGCAACGTCA